>JANBVI010000062.1 GCA_024239075.1 Fischerella sp. CENA71
TAAGTAGTTAAGCAAAATAAATTGTATATTGCTACAATAATTAAACAAGTAAAATTGTGAATAACATTAAACAGAATAAAAATGCGATTTATTAGAGATTTGAATGTAGATACAGCCAAATTACTTGCATAGAATATACAAACACAGTGTGCATCCTCAAGTAAGACAGAAAGCGCATTGTATTTTATTGAGCTATGAAGGCAAAACAATTCCTGAGTTAATCAGCATTTTTCAAGTGAGTAGAAATACAATATATAACTGGATGAATGATTGGGAGGATAACAGATTAATAGGATTATATAATCGGACAGGACAAGGGAGAAAACCGATATTTAACGAGGCACAAAAACAACAAATTAAAGCTTGGGTAAAATCAGCACCAAAAGATTTAAAAAAAGTGCTAGTTCGCATCAAAGAGGAATGGGGAATTACAGTGAGCAAGGACACAGTCAAACGAGTATTAAAAAGCTTAATCATGACGTGGAGAAGATTTAAAAGAGGGTTAGCAGGAGAGCCAGACCCTTTAGAATATAAAGAAAAAAAAGAAGAACTTACTCACCTAATGCAAAAAGAACAACGTGGAGAAATTGATTTAAGATATTTAGATGAAACTGGATTTTGCTTAACGCCTTATATACCTTATGGATGGCAAGAAAAGGGAGAGAATATTCCCATCAAAAGCCACCGAAGTCGTCGGTTAAATGTACTGGGATTAATGAATCGTCATCAAGATTTAGATGCTTATATATTTGAAGGGAGAATTACCAGTGAGGTAGTGATCTCTTGTCTGGATAAATTTGCCGAAAATATCCTTTGTAAAACGGTTGTAGTTATGGATAAAGCCTCATTTCATCGAAGCAAAAAGATTCAGATGAAAATCAACGAATGGAGAGAGAAAAAATTAGAAATATTTTGGTTACCATCTTATTCTCCGCAATTAAATCTTATAGAAATGCTCTGGCGATTTATGAAATATGAATGGATAGAAATAGATGCATACTCTAGTTGGCATAATTTAGTTGCCTATGTCGAAAAAGTAATTCGAGAATTTGGCAAAGAATATACAATTAATTTTGCATAAGTACTTATCTGGAACATCAAATACTGTTCCGTCTAGTGCCATCAACCGTAGCTCTCCTAAAAAAGCCCCTGGGGTTTGGACTGTGGCACAAGGATGCACTATCAAATGAAATAAGCGGCTTATCACTCTACACCCTACACGCTGTCTAGCTTCGGTTATTGACGACTTGCTAGGTACGCGCCAATATTGTCCAACTCTGATCAATACTTCACTCAACCCATCTACCAAATTTTTTAGTACTGTTCTCATTGATGCTTTTGACCACAAGCTCATTGCTATCACTAGGCAAACTACCAAATGAGTTGGTAAAGCCCGCTTCCGTTCTTCATTACTGTGTGTGTCTGCAATCGCTTGCATGATTGCCTCTGTTGGGATAGCTGTTTCTAAAGCTTTGAGTACTGTACCCGACTCAATTGTTGGTGAGATCAGTGAGAATTCTTTGAGTTGCATTCAACATCAGTACACTTGGGTGACAACCCTCAGTCTACCTGCTTTTGAGCTTAACCGAACCGTATTGCCTCTTCCTCGACCAACCCACTTTTGACTCATTATCCGTATTCTTTTTGGAGAATAGTCCCTTTTTTTACTCTTTTAATCTTTTTTTACTTAAGGCGTTGCACATGGAGTGGGTTTAAGTAATAAACTAATTAAAAGGTAACAATAAATCGTGATGTCAAAGGAAATACTACAACTTACAACTAAAGTTGGGGTGAATCACGAAGAGCAATATTATATCTGGCCTGCTGAACGGGAGAACCCTTTTGGCTTAAAGGCTAATCACTAGATTGGTAAGACTATCAGGGAATAAATGATGAAAAAGACGTGGCTTTACAGCTTATGCTTATCTTTGTTAACAGTCGGTTGCTCAAGCAGTAACCCCAACAGCAGTTCAGTTGAGAAATACAGCCGGAAAGACTTGCCTAAAGAGTTTATAGAACTCAAAACCGATGGCTCGTTTTACTCTGAAAGTAGCACCGGCAATAGCCAATCAGGCACCTACGCCGTAACAGGCAGACTACACAACCAAATCGAGCAGATATCTCGTGCTGCCCAAGGGCGTGTGGGAGTTGCAATCACTGTGCTGGAAACCGGAGAATCGGTTGCTCTCCACGGGAACCAGCAGTTTCCTATGCAAAGCGTTTATAAACTGCCCATTGGGATGGCTGTGCTCCATCAAGTGGATCGAAAAGCGCTGAAGTTGGGGCAGAAGGTTCGCGTTACGAGAAACGATTTTGTTACAGCACGTCAGCATAGTCCAATTCGGGACAACCATCCGCAGGGAGTGGAATTAAGCGTGAGTGACTTGCTGCGATTTATGGTGTCTGAAAGCGATGGTACGGCTTGCGACGTGCTGTTGCGACTTGTTGGCGGACCACAATTCGTTACCAAGTATTTGCGTGACCTTGGCGTAAATGGCATCGTTGTGGCTAACACCGAGAAGGAGCTGGGGCAAAATGAATTAGCGCAGTATCGTAACTGGGCAACGCCTGAGGAGGTAGTAGTCCTGTTGCGCGCACTGCACTTTGGGCGTGGTCTAAGAGAACCCAGTCGGGCGTTGTTGCTGCGATTGATGACCCATACGCCTACAGGTCCACGGCGTATCAAAGGACTGTTGCCTGTCGGGACGGTTGTGGCACATAAGACTGGCACTTCGCGTACTGTGAACGGGATAACGCGGGCGACGAATGATGTGGGACTTGTTACGCTGCCTAATGGGCGGCATTTGGCTGTGGCGGTCTTTGTTTCAGATTCAAAGGCTGACGATTCTGCACGCGAGAAAGTGATAGCAAGGGTGACACGGGCAGCCTGGGACTACTGGAGCCGAGAAATACACAAGTAGAATCGAAATTACCATGGTCATCATGGTTGGGTAGCAGGAATATAATAATCTTGCCCCTTGAGTTATGTCGTCTATAGCGTCTACAACGCATATATAGTGAGGTTTTACGTTGTTTTCATTTTCTAAAATGTTTCAAGGGGATACCTAACCAATATTTCTGAGAAAGGTATCCTATTTTCATCATTAGTGTAAATTAGGATACTCTCTTTGGTAGTTTGACTAGCTTGGATTAATTTTTTCTATTTAACTTTTGGATACAATTCGTTAAATAGCTCTAAATCAGGTTTAATTTGAATTTAACCGTTAGGTTTCCAGCCTTTTTAGCTCGTTTTAGCCATGCTTCAGGTTTTTCAATATTATTAAAGGTGTGCTGAATGCAAGAAGAATTGAGATACATAAATCCATTATTCAACACCGAAACCAGCCATCAGCTAGGGGCCATTCTCTTCCAAACCTGTGATAAGGCTGGTCAGGACTGGTCATCTTATTCCCAATGCCTTGGTTCAGAAAATTTCCGAGCCCTCTGTCAAGGGCAGGGCTGTTTTATTCTAAAAAGAAAAATGGTTCAATCAAGACTGAAGTCAGAAATTTAAGCGTGGGTGTCTGGGGGGTATCGATGACGGCAGGTTTAATTGAAGAACTCAAAAAAGTTCGGGATTTCCGCACCAAGAAGGGACAAAGACATCCACTATGGTTTGTATTGTTACTAGTAATCATGGGAACAATGAGTGGTTGTCTTGGTTACAGAAGCTTAGGGGATTTTGTCAAACGACATAAACAAGATTTAATTGCAACATTAGACATACCAAAAGAGCGAGTGCCGTCTTATTCAACGATTCGACGTGTGATGATGCGTGTAAATTTTGATAACTTGACACAAGTGTTTAATTGCTGGGCAAGCCAATATGTGCAGTTAAGCGAATCTCAATGGCTGTCAACTGACGGCAAAAGTATCAAAGCCACAGTTTTAGACTACAGCAGTGCCTACCAATCATTTATCAGCGTTGTATCAATGTTCAGTCTTCTTGCAGGGTCTGATTGTCGGGTTACAAACTATGAACAACAAGCAGACAAGTGAAATTGCAACAGTCCAGAATTTAGTAGCCACATTGGATTTGAAGAATGTCGTGTTGAGTTTTGATGCACTTCATTGTCAAAAAAAACTGTCAAACAAATTATCGACACAGGAAATGATTACGTAATTGCTGTCAAAGCTAATCAGCCAAAGTTATACAATCAAATGCAGCACAACATGAAGCTATCCCAACCTATGAGCGTCGATCCAAGTTTTGAGCAGCGAAGCGATCGCGTGACTGAGCGTCGGATCTCAGTATTTGATCACTTGGATAACATTTCGAGTGAATGGGTTGGCTTAAAGCGTATCATCCGTGTCGAACGTTTTGGCACTCGTGCCCATCAACCTTATGAGGAGACCGCATACTACATAAGTTCCATAGCGCTGGATGCCGCCGATTTTGCTCAAGGTATTCGTGGTCACTGGGGTATTGAGAATCGATTGCATTGGGTTAAAGATGTTGTCTTCCTTGAAGACTCCTCGCAAATGGTGGATGGTTATGCTGCTGCTAACTTCTCAATTCTCCGCAGTTTTGTCATTAACCTCTTCCGTCACAATGGTTTTGATTCCCTGACTAAAGCAATACGATATTGTTCTCATAATATACAGTTACTATTTTCCTTTTTAGAATGAAACAGCCCTGGGATGTCAAGGGAGGGAGGTTGTTGGTGGCTTAGAAATCGAGAGCGATTTTTTTCGGGGGAGATGGGACTGGCAATGCGGTAAGATGATCCAATGAGCGATTCTGACGAACTTGTTATCTACCAGCTTCATATTTTTATCCTGGGCATCAGTCCCATGATTTGGCGTAGGATCAAAACCAAGAGCGACAGCACAATCGCCGATTTGCACTACATCATCCAGATAGCAATGGGGTGGACAGATTCCCATTTACATCGTTTCATAATTCACGGTAAGCATTACGGGATTGCAAAAATTGGTGGAATGGAGTTTTCTGACGATCCAAAAGAAGTGAAATTATCAGATTTTGGTTTGCGAATGCGAGAGCGTTTTTTATACGAATATGACTTCGGTGATAACTGGCAACATCAAATTCGAGTTGAAGCAATTCTCGCGCCAAAATCAAATTGCGTTTATCCAGTGTGCATTAGTGGTCAACGTGCTTGCCCTCCAGAAGACAGTGGTGGGTCGTGGGAGTTCATGGCACAAAAGCAGGAATACTCAGTAAGATATATAGTTTCTCGGTTAAGTGAAATTGTGGACGAAGGTGATATCCCTGGCAATATTGAAGAAATATACGAACTACGTCAATGTTTAATGGTTGACCATTTTGACCGCCAAAAAGTCAACCAACGGTTACAGCGATATGCGGCTGGGAATAAAGAGATGTTATTTGAACAGGGGATAGTGTGAAAGTCAAAATTCAAATAGTTGTGGAATCAGATAATGGAGATTCCCAAGTTGTTCAAGAAATTATGCAGATTGAACGCGGTGCTTTACAGCCAGAAAACTTGGGACTAAAACTAGCGCAAGCCAAAACATTATTACAAAACCTCCAACACACCCTAGCCGAGCAACAAGTAGCAGAGTATTCTCAACAACAGGAATTATGTTTACACTGTAGCCAGAAACTGTTGCATAAAGACAAGCGTACAATTGTATACCGTACATTCTTTGGCAAGTTGCATCTCCAATGCCCTCGACTATTTCACTGCCCGTGCCAAGAACAACCAACCCGTAGCTTTAACCCAGTAGCCAATTTACTACCAGAACGCACTTCCAGAGAACTATTGTATCTGGAATCCTAGTTTGGGTCTTTGATGTCTTACGGATTATCTGTGAAACTATTGCAGGAAGTATTACCAATAGAAGGTGAAATAAATACTACAGCTATACGGAATAACTTACACACAATTGGTCAACGCCTAGAAGACGAGTTAGGGGAAGAAAAAGGAGTATACATTGAAGGCTGTCCAAGAGATTGGGAGGAATTGCCCCGACCTGATTTACCCTTGGTACTGGGAATGAATGGCGGATATGTTCGTTCCTACGATTTTAAATCGCGCTCCAAAGGTAACTTTGAAGTTATCGTTGGTAAAAGCATAAAAGCCGACGGTACATCCAAGCGATTTGGGGGAGTGCATTGCTACGATACCAAACCCCAGCGCCGGATCTTTGAGGTGTTGACTTCTCTTGGAATGCAGATGAATCAACAAGTAACTTTCCTCTCAGACGGTGATGAAAAAATACGCGAACTACAGCTTTATCTCAATCCCAACGCAGAATATCTACTGGATTGGTTTCACATCACCATGCGATTGACAGTGATGAGTCAGTTGGCAAAAGGACTTAGCAAAAAAGATACCGAAATAGATACAGACATACCCAAAGAGTTGGAACGAATTAAGTGGTATCTGTGGCATGAAAACGTGTTCAGAGCATTGCAACTGCTAAAAGACCTTGTGGACGATCTAGAAATCGTGATTTTTGATGGTAATAGCCGAATAGAGCTAAAAAAGCTGTTTAAAATGCTGCGGGAGTTTGAAACCTATATTTCCAACAATGGGTCTTATATCCCCAATTATGGAGAACGTTGGCGAAATGGCGAAGCCATTGCCACTGGGTTCGTAGAATCAACGGTTAATCAAGTCATTAGCAAGCGATTTGTCAAAAAACAGCAAATGCGCTGGACTCCTAAAGGTGTTCATCTTCTGCTTCAGGTGAGAATGTTGATTCTCAATGAAGAGTTAGAGAGCAAATTCCAGCAATGGTATCCTGGTTTTAGAGTAGATAGCCAGCCTTCCCAATAAGTACCTTATGTCGCTTAAATGCTCAGTATTTCAAGTAATTGAAATTACTTTCAAGTGACAATTCTCCGTAAAAAGCTGGACTGTTTTTTATGTCTTAGTGCTTACCAACTTTGGAGCGTAAGTTGGTAAAATCAGCTCATACACCCCAAGGTTTTCAGGGGGTTGAGTCATGACACCGCAAACCGTCCAACCATCGAAAGTTGGTAAAACCAAAAAACAAGAACGTCAATCGCCTAATTCTCACAAGTACTCCGAGATCAGGACTAGGGAATATTTGTTACCAGAAGAAGTTGAGTTGATGCGGTCAGCTATCAAAAAATCGAAGGGCCACCATGCTCACCGAGACTCAACCCTAATTCTGTTGATCTACCGTCACGGATTGCGAGTGGCAGAGGTGGCATCTTTGCGATGGGAGCAAATAGATTGGAATGGTGGCACAATTTACGTGAAACGGGTTAAAAAAGTTACTCCGTCTACTCATCCTCTTTACTCTGAGGAGATTCGTTCTCTCCGCAAGCTTCAAAGAGATTATCCTGCTAGTCCCTATGTTTTCCAGTCTTCTCGACGTGGCCCGTTGGCACATGCTACGATCGCTGGCATTGTTGAACAGGCTGGTGAGTTAGCTGGTTTGCCTTTCCCTATTCATGCTCATATGCTACGGCATGGAACAGGTTATTATTTGGCTAATCGAGGTATTGACACTCGGACAATTCAAAGTTACTTGGGGCATAAAAATATTCAGCACACAGTGCGTTATACCGAACTTGCATCTGTAAGGTTTCAAGGACTTTGGGATGATTAATGTTGAAAACCCCTGCTGAATTGTCGCCTATCTCCCCCGAAAAAAATCGCTCTCCAGCTAGACTGGTTTTGTGATCAAATACCCGTTTTGCAAGAGTGTGATCGCAAATACCCATCTGTCACCCGTGAGAGATTAAGAGAATTGCACATTTGTCAAGGGGGTGCGAAAAAAGAGGATAAATCCAGCTTGGTGACTGGCTTTCGCAGAGCTTTGACTACTCCTAAATCTTGATTCTCTTTGGCAGCAAAATACTTAACAGGGTCATCGGCATTACCTTTATCGTAAGCAACGCTGAAATGATATAAACCTCAATAAATCATTTCCAAAGAAATGCGGTCAAATGGTAAAGATAATTCATTGGCAACAGCATCACCTAAGTCAACTAAAACAGCATAAAATAACCAAGTAGCCCAGACTTGTAATTTGACACCATTAATAGAGGCAGTCTACAAACAAGACAGTCCCAATAAGCGTTTAACAGTGTAAAAAGCCTCTTCGATTCTCCATCTTCGACGATATAAATCTGCCACTGCGTAGGGAGGTAAAATCTGTGGGTCAAGGACAGAAGTAATATAAGAATAGCTAGTTTTACCAACTTTGATTTCGATTAAACGTAAAGTGAGAACTGGTGCGCCACGACGAACAGTACCAAGTTGAATTAATCGGTCTTTCAGCAAGTTGTCATAGCTAAAAATCTTTAAGTATTTAATAGCAGCTTTAGCTTTTAAACGGGTAATAAAATGAACTTCTCGGTCAATAAGTTGTTGAAAAAACTGAAAATGATAAAAACCTCTGTCACAGTTTTCTCCTTTTAAAAAAGAGCGAAGCCTAGCACGGGCAAAGCTTTGCCCGTGCCACCACCTAGATAAATCAAGGGGCTTGTCGAATAATTTAAAAAATTAGGGCAAACGATATTCCTCTACCGGTGGAGCTGTGCGTAGATGTGATCAAGAGACAGCCACTAGCAAGCGTTTTCCCATCTGGGCTGAAGGCGACTGAACGAACCCAATTGCTGTGCCCGTTCAAAACGTTGAGGCATTCACCACTGTTGATATCCCACAGCCAAACTGTTTGGTGATCACTACCACTAGCAAGCGTTTTCCCATCTGGGCTGAAGGCGACTGAACGAACCAAATCGCTGTGCCCGTGCAAAGTGTTGAGGCATTCCCCACTGTTGACATCCCATAGCCGAACTGTTTGGTGCTCACTACCACTGAGTGTTTTCCCATCTGGGCTGAAGGCGACTGAACAAACCCAACTGCTGTGCCCGTTCAAAACGTTGAGGCATTCACCACTGTTGATATCCCACAACCGAACTGTTTGGTCAGTACTGCCACTGGCAAGCGTTTTCCCATCTGGGCTGAAGGCGACTGAATGAACCCAACTGCTGTGTCCGTGCAAAGTGTTACGACATTCACCACTGTTAATATCCCATAGCCGAACTGTTTGGTCTTCACTGCCACTGGCAATCATTTTCCCATCTGGGCTGAAGGCGACTGAACGAATCGTAACGCTGTGCCCGTGCAAAGTGTTACGACATTCACCACTGTTGATATCCCACAACCGAACTGTTTGGTCATCACTGCCACTGGCAAGCGTTTTCCCATCTGGGCTGAAAGCAACTGAATGAATCGTAATGCTGTGCCCGTGCAAAGTGTTGAGGCATTTACCACTGTTAATATCCCATAACCGAATCGTTTGGTCATCACTACCGCTGAGTGTTTTCCCATCTGGGCTGAAGGCAACTGAACAAACCCACCTGCTATGCCCGTGCAAAGTGTTGAAACATTCACCACTGTTGATATCCCACAACCGAACTGTTTGGTCAGCACTACCACTGGCAAGTATTTTTCCATCTGAGCTGAAGGCGACTGAACGAACCAAATCGCTGTGCCCGTGCAAAGTGTTGCGACATTCCCCAGTGTTAATATCCCACAACCGAACTGTTTGGTCAGCACTACCACTGGCAAGTATTTTCCCATCTGGACTGAAGACGACTGAATTTATCCACCTGCTGTGCCCGTGCAAAGTGTTGCGACATTCCCCAGTGTTAATATCCCATAGCCGAACTGTTTGGTCATCACTGCCACTGGCAAGTGTTTTCCCATCTGGGCTGAAGGCGATTGAATAAACCACACTGGTGTGCCCATGCAAAGTGTTGCGACATTCCCCAGTGTTGATATCCCACAGCCGAACTGTTTGGTCATCACTACCACTAGCAAGCGTTTTCCCATCTGGGCTGAAGGCGACTGAATTTACCCCATAAGTATGCCTCTTACAGGTCAAAAGTTCTCTCCCACTAGCAGCTTCCCACAAGCGAACTACACCATTATAATCACCTGTAGCTAACAGTCTGCCATCTATGCTAAATGCCACTGATCGAACGCTACCTAATGCTTTAGTAAAAACAGAGTCAGCCAAATTTGTCTCAGCAAAATTGACACGGCGCAGGCTAGCATTACTAAAGTCAGCACCTTTAATCACTACACAGCTGAGGTTTTTCCCTTCCAAAACCGCTTTGTCAACGTTCACCAACAGTGTTGCTACATTTCCCCCAGTGTAACCGACTTCAGCTTCTGTTTTGCCGCGTGTCGCTTCAAGAATTTTGATCATTGGGTAATGGGGTGATCTGATGGAGGTATTAACATCAATCATCGGCAAAAGTAGCTCCATCACCGCTTTTGTGAGAGGCGCTTTCCCAAATGTCCCCCTCAATTTCTCCAACGATTCACTCACAAATCCCCTTAACGCAGGTATCGCCACACAATCCCCTGCATCATCCAACTGCCGCGAAAAATAACCCGACCAAGTATAATCAACAGGGGCAGCACTGCCATCCAAACAAGACTGTGCTTGTGCTAATTCCGTGAAATCACCAGCCAAAGCCCCCAACTCAGCCGCAAACTTATACGCCACAAAAAACTCTAACAAAGACCGATGCGCCGGAGTGTAATCCCCATCAGCATTACGAATCAGCATAGTCTGCGCCATCATGTCGTAATGCCAATGATCCAAATCCTTCTCTTCCTGAACCATTGCACCAAACAACCGCCGAATCCTATCTGGGAACAGCCGATAATTGAGGCTCATTTGATCGGTAGACAGCATTTCCCAAGACAATTCGCACAGGAAATACAGCTTATCAGCCAGGGAAGTAAACGTGCGATCGCTCTTAATATCCCTCTCCATTTTCCGCCGCACTGCATACAAATACACCCGCGACATATCCACAGGTTTCCCCACTTCGATATCTGGCAATGCTTCTAAAATTAACTCCGTCATCACCGGACGACGGGCTAAATCTAATAATTGCGGATTGCCCATGACTTGTTCAACCGTTGCAGCTTCCGCTTGGTGCGACAAAACTTGCCGAATTTGCTCGTCGTTAAATTTCTCCAGTTCCAACACTTCAAACTGCGGTGTTTCACCCGTCAACTGCTTGGTAGAAGCTTGTAACTCAGCGTTGAGTAAAGCGCGTCCTTCCTTTGCTTCGGGAAAATGTTCCGTGCGACAAGTCAAAATTACTTTTGCACCAGGAACCACCACTTTCGCCAATTCCCAGAAATTATTAATCATCTGCTGACGGTCAACTTTTGCTGCCATTTCGTCAAAACCGTCGAAAATCAGCAGCAATTTACCCATGCGGTTGAGTTGGTCAAAGACTTCGCTATTTAAACGGATATTATGTTGTGTAAAAAAGAACCCAGCTAAAACATTCTCCACATTTATAGCTTTGGCAAAGTCCCGCAGGGTAATTACCAGAGGCAAACGGGGACGTTCCACACCGCGTTTTTGGGCATCTCTATATCTCTGTAATGCTACCCAAGCGTAATGAAAAGCAAACCAAGTTTTGCCCGTACCGAATTCCCCTAGTATCGAAATATGCTCCTTCGCTGGGTCATCCAACCACACATCAATGTAACCATCAATCCAACCATCGCGTTCATCGTAGCGACTGATACCGATGCGTTGCTTGCTATCGGGATCAATTTCTTCTTTTGTGCAAGCTAAGGGAACGTATTTTGTATCTATTTTGCGGTGGATAATTTCTGCCTCTAACCAATCGAGATAATCGCCAAAATCAGCATCTTGGTCAATGAGTTCGTCAAAAGTGTAACAACCTAAGTGGCGATTCTCTTCTTTTTCTACTTCATCTCGCGCCGCCCGTGCAATCCGTCTTGCTGTTACTAACCAACCTTCATCTGTTCTCT
The DNA here is from genome assembly GCA_024239075.1 of Fischerella sp. CENA71. GTDB lineage: Bacteria > Cyanobacteriota > Cyanobacteriia > Cyanobacteriales > Nostocaceae > Pelatocladus. The sequence goes on from JANBVI010000062.1 coordinate 11,781, forward strand.
GTTGTTCGACTGAGGAACGTAAAAGTGCTACATCTTTGAGTCCAACTTCTCCCTCAATTCCCCGGATCAGGATACGGTCATATCGGTTACGCCGTGTGGGGACGTTGATTATCCACTCGAAAAAGGAATCACCCCAAATTTCATATTTTTCAAACCGATAGCCCAAGGTTTCAAACCAGCCACGCATTTGTTGGGCTAAGGCGTAGACGCGAAGCGGCTTGTCGTCAGACATCGCTCGCCATTCAGGAGATGCGATATATCGCGTCTCTAAATTTGCGGGTAGCGCGGGATAATTTTGTGTAGCTAAACGTGCCATTTCTGTACGAATGCCTTCCAGCGTCGGCAACCTATCCAGTTGTTCTTGGATACTGGCAATACGTTTGTGTAGGTCGCCAACTTGTTGGCTCATCAGTGTATCTGCTGGGTTACGAGTGCGTTTGGCAACCTCTGCAAAAACGATGTAAAACGCTGCTACTTCCCGTCTAATGTCAATTCTTAAACTTTTAATTTCATCGCCCAAGGCATAAGCTTCAATAAAAGCGTCTACTTCAGAAAGCAAAATTGAGGGGTTGTTGTGGTCAAAAGCTTTGCGGAAGGCTTGTTTGATTTCTTCTTGCCGAAAAAGTTCTAAAAAAGGTCGTTTATCCAAATTACTTACACCATACTCGACCAAGGCGTAAGCATAAACGCCACTAAAGTCAGCTGGTGGATGCTCTGGGTCAAGATTAAACTGCTTGAGTAACTTAATTACAGTCTCATTACGCTGAATTTTGTCCTTAATCAAAGGATTGGCGATCGCAGTAATTGCGTTAATTACCTGTTCTGGGGTTATGATCATTGCAACATTCCGTTCATGGCAGAGCATCCTGTGCGTTTTTTATGGATGATTACTATTACTCATCATAGACACTGCGGTAGCTGGAATTACCTCTTGCAAAATCCTGCCACAAATCATCCAATTCTAACCTACGGCTGCTGCTAAGTGATTCCAGGATATTTACATCTACAAATAAATCCTCCAAAGGCATCCAATGATTTACTCCCCATGATGGGATAACGCTGTGTAAACGAGAGCGATTTTTTTCGGGGGAGGAGGGACTGGCAATGCGGTAAGATGACCCAATGAGCGATTCTGAGCAACTTGTAATCTATCAGCTTCATATTTTTATCCTGGGCATTAGTCCAATGATTTGGCGTAGAGTCAAAACCAAGAGCGACAGTACAATCGCCGATTTGCACTACATCATCCAGATAGTAATGGGGTGGACGGATTCCCACTTACATCGTTTCATAATCCATGGTAAGCATTACGGGATTGCTCAAATTGGGGGAATGTGGTTTTCTGACGATCCTAAAGTTGTCAAACTATCAGATTTTGGCTGGCGAATGCGAGAGCGTTTTTTATACGAATATGATTTCGGTGATAACTGGCAACATCAAATTCGAGTCGAAGCAATTCTCACTCCAGAATCAAATTGCTTTTATCCACTATGTATTGATGGTAAACGCGCTTGCCCTCCAGAAGACTGTGGTGGCCCGTGGGAGTTCATGGCACAAAAGCAGGAATACTCGGTAAGATACATAGCATCTCGGTACAGTGAAATTCTCCAAGAAGGTGATATCCCTGGCAATATTGAAGAAATGTACGAACTACGCCAATGGTTAATGGTTGACCATTTTGACCGTCAAGAAATAAACCAACGTTTACAGCAATATGTGGCTGGAGATAAAGAATTGAATCGAAGGTCATAAAGGTAAGGGAATTTTAATACACACCTTGACTGATGGTAATGGTATGCCCTTGGCTAATCGCACAACCCCAGCCAACGGTAATGAAACAGATCAAGTGATACCACTGTTAGATAGTGTCAAAGTCAAAACGAATAGACCCGGTAGGCCTCGTAAACGGGTTAAAGTCCTTGCTGCTGACAAAGGCTATGATTCCAAGGACAAACGTGCTGCCTTGCGTAAACGTGGAATCAGACCTCAATTGCCCAAGCGTGTTTGGAAGAATCGAAAAAATCGGGGTAGACCAATTAAAATTTCTGTTCCGCGCTTTCAGCAAGAACGTTGTTTCGCCTGGTATCAAAGAAAATATCGCCGTCTTGTTGTGCGATGGGAACGAATTAGAGCTTGTTTCAATGCTTTTCTCTCCCTTGCCACAATCCATATCTGGATTAACAAATTTTTATTAGTGGGATAGGTTCGTCATTTTTACTCTCTTAACCTTTATTTACCTACTTATTATGTTGCACATCTGATGGAAAATCAACAATCAAATAAGAGAGCAAAAATTTTACCCAGTATGTAATTCTACAGAAGGTTGGTAGTTGTTATCTGCAACGCGCTCGTAAGTAACTACATCACCAACAACTCTTAACCTCTGACCCAGAAATAAACAAAAACCAACAGGTGCGTATAAAACTAGGTGTGTATTATTGGCATCATACTTTTGACGATAGTAGCGAATCAGTTCCTTAGCATGAATTGCCAATGCAATGGTATCTGCATCAGAACTAATAGCCCCTTCTCCAGTACCAGATTCTGGTTCTGCATAAACGAAAGAACTGAATGGTACAGGTGAATTTTGACGCAGCCGTTCTAAATCTCTTAATGCATCACCTGTAATTCCCAAAGCAAATAAAAGGTGTTCTCCTGTTTTGCCATCTTCTTTTACAATCTTAAACTTTGCATCCGAAAGGCTAGCATCTGAGCGCCACAAGTAGTCTTGTCCTAAAGTTCGTTGTTTTATTTGGAGGGTATACCCTCTGGTATCTGGGAAGACTGCACCGATCGCAACTGCTGTTGTTAAAGGGAACTTCCCACGTACATCGACTGTTAATGAAGCACGCCCCTGAGACAATTGTTCTCGTGCTTTTACTAAACTTGGTAATAAAACATTGTCCCAGGTTTCTTGGTCAGCAATGCGTCGGGGCTTTGCATCAATATCAAAATACTGAGTCCAGTCTAGTTCTAAAGTGGAAGAATTTTCGTATTCCTGTTTTAACCACCCATGTACACATAAAGTTACAGTTGTATTATTTAATATGTTATCCTGAGATTTCTTTTTAATTAAAACTGGAATATTAGCTTGGTTAACTCCTATCATGCGGATGCCACTACAACCGAAATCATAGGCAAAATCATAATCTCTACCCATACCTAGCGCATCATAAAAGCCAACAGCAAATTCGATAGCAGCACGATCACCAATGGGTTGATTCATCCCAATCACATATTTAATATGTTTTCTAATAGCTTCTGCTTGTACTTCTGAGTAACAGGCATTGAGCAACACACATTCTACTTGGTCTGCAAATAGTTGGAACAATCCAGCCAGCGCCGTAGCATTGACAAATTTGACCTGACCAGTTTCATCTTCGAGTGCTAGTCCTTGATCTCCGACACCATGCCCAGAAAAGTGAACTATTTGGGGACTAACCTCTAATATTGCCCGTTGCATTTCTCTGGGAGTAACTGCCCAACGTTGTACTAATTCTAGTTGATCACGATGGCGGGCACGGCGCAGAGCATCATCGATTTCTCGAACTTCTTCATCTAGGCGCAGACGGTTAGTTTGCCTGGGGTTAGCGGTAAGAATAAGGATGCGTTTTAAGAGATGGGTGGTCATAGGTTGATATTGATGCAGACAAATAACAGGAGGAAAAGATATTCAAGTTTAAATAAAAACATGACTATAGGCAGATAGAAACGATATTAATATTGCCTTAACAAATGCCTGGCGATGTGTCTCAGACAAAACACTACTTTTAAATACATTGATACTACTTAATAAAATTTAGATTTTTTACAAAAGAAATATATTAATTAACCGTATTTTTGCGTAATTAGTTGTTCACTTAATGAAGTATGTATTTAGTGTTTAAAAAACTCATCTGGGTAAAACCAGAAAATCAACCACAGCCTAAAATCTCACTAAAATAGCTGTTTTCAAACTTATAGCCATACATCCTAGTCCATGAATTTCTACCAACGTAAGTTATATGCACTACTACAAGCACCAAGCTTACCAAACTGGGGAAACCTCACCACCCAATTAGAATGTTTACTCCCTGACTTACCACAGCTTCGAGAATGGTGGGGAGCAAGTAATGAGCAAGATAGTATCAAAAGAGGTAAACAAGCACAAGATATTGGTTCGTCGTGCGATCGCGTTAATCTATCTTATATAGAACACAAAGACAATACACAACCTGTAACCGTTCATCATCCGATCAGTGGTCAAAAACAGGAGATTAGAGCATTACAACTAAACGATAACGCACCAGATATTAGCCAGATAAAAAGCGAAACAGATACTCAAAAAGTTTTTTGGTGGTTTTGGCGATTTTACTCAGAACTGTTAGCAGACAAACAACACGATGCATTACTATTCCCCGCACATCAAGTCATCCCTGACTGTCCGCTACACAGCCACCAAAGTACAGTTTCGGCTTTAACTGGTGCAATGTTCCCGGAAACTTGGCAAACAGGAGAACCGCATCAAACACCTTATCTATTAGTATTTACCTTCTCCCCAGTACAGGAATTTATCAAATCTTCCCGTAAATTCCTAGATTTTTGGGCAGGTTCATATCTGCTTCATTATCTCAGCAGTCGGTTGTGCTGGCATATCGCCCAACATCTTGGTCCTGATGCAGTAATTATACCTTCCCTGTGGAATCAGGAAATTATTGATGCATTAATTATGCAAAAATATCCTGAATTTGCATCTAATTTTGCACATCTCCAAGAAGATAGTAAAAATCCTGTAGAGCGATTTACAGATAAAATATCTACAAGTTTAAGCACAGCCGGTTTCCCGAATGCAATTACTGTATTAGTTTCAGGAAAAGCAGAAGCTCAACAATGGGGAAAGTATCTCAAGGAGACTTTAACCGAAGAATGGGTGAAAATCGGTACAGAAGTCAAAAGCCATATTAGAACCCAAGTTATAGAATTTTTAGATAAACAAACTCCAAAAGAATTAGAGAACATCTTAAAAGAAGTATTCCCCGAATTTGAAAATACACCTGCTGCTCTCGAACCTTACCGCAGAGAACTGCAACTTCTCAAGCGCCAATGCTGTTGGGAATGGAATAAACTTTGGGAAGCTCAACTGAATTACACCTGGGAACCATACTGGACAGCCATACCACTAGGAAACCCAGAACAAGCATTAGCCATTGATAAAATTAATGGTATTTTTGAGCAACCTTGGATTGATTGCCAAACCGAAATTGCTCAACCACTTGTAGATTTACCCGATAAATTTGAAAAACAGTTTTATACATATTTAAATGTAGGGACATGGTGGGGTAGTATCCAGCAACGCTTGCGACATTGCTTAAATGATGTTAAATATACCCGTAATTGGCAAATTGCTACTGCTCCTGGTGAACGTTCTACAATATCAGGTCAATTTAGCGCCCTTCACCCACGGCTTAATTATCAAGTAACAAAAACTCTTGGAGGGCAAACACGAGACTTACGTCAAGGTGGTGGTGTAGCCGCAGGTTCGCTGCGCTTATTTTGGTTTATCATGTCTGAGGCTTATCCTGGTTTATTTAACGGTTCTGAGAAACTTAATGCACTGGAACTCACTAAACGAATGGCTTGGGTTTATGGAGGTGTAGCAAAATCTTTGGGAGTTCCTATCGAATTAATCGAAGACCCACTACCTGATGAAGTTGCTACCGAATTGGAGCCAGAAGCTAGCAACCAAAACGTCGAACAAACAACCAAAATCATTGATTACGAACAGTTAATTAGGTTTCCTAACCTCAGTTCCATCGCCGCTGCTGCTTTTGCACGGGAACATCCATACTTGATGCAAGCTTATAGAAGAAATTTATATCGACTTTTCAAACAACATAAAAATAAGTTTTCACGTTTACAGCAACGCACTTTTTACGCCAAAACTAGTCGTCCGTTCCACATCCCAAATACAGATAAAGCAATTAAGCAGGCATTCCCTAACCTCAAAGGTAGTTACAACGGTGTGATGTTTTCTAGTAAATGGCTCATCGATGACATGGGTTTGCAAGAAAAGGAACGTATCACTACCAGCACTAGCCCAGATTCATCTCAAAGTCAAAACAATCGCAAACAAGTTGAGATTTTAAGAGAAATTGTCCAACAAGCCCATCAGGATACTGGCTTTGGTGACAGCAGCCCCACCGATTGGTGGGTAATTATCCTTGCTGATGGTGATGATATGGGTGACTATGTTTCTGGAAAAAAACTCAAAACATACAGGTCTTATGTTGAAGAAGATGCTATCAATAAAAGCATCGCAGATTTTGACGACAATCTATTTCATCAATTCCTCGATGAAACTGATAAACGCATGGGGCCAGCTACCCACGTAGGCTTAAACCGCGCATTATTAGACTTCTCCAATCGCTTAGTTCCCTACTTAACAGAAGAGCGTTTCTGCGGCCGCGTCATTTACAGTGGTGGCGATGATGTTATGGTGGTGCTACCCTTAGAAGATTTACCAGAATATCTATTATCACTGCGTGCTGCTTGGAGTGGTGCAAAAGATCCCAAACAAGAGTTTGAAAATCAACGTAATGGAGTTGTTTCTCAGTCAAATAACCAAACAGATGGAGCAGATAGAACTACAGGCTACTGGTATCCCACAGAACGAGTAAATGGATTACCTCAACGCCCCCACTTCACAATGGGAAAGAACGCAACTATGAGTGCTGGTGTGGTAATTGCTCACAAAAGCATTCCCCTACCCACTGTACTGGAAAGTCTTTGGAAAGCAGAAAGCGACAGAGCTAAACAAATGTCTGGTAAAGATGGTATTTGCTTGAGAGTAATTTATGGTGGTGGTAATCAGTTAGAAGCATTAATGAAAGGCGAATTACTAGAGACATGGTGGGATTGGGTCAAGGATTATGAATTATACGAAGACAAACTTAGCCCACTACTATATCGGTTAGCCGAAGAACTCCCTAATCGTGCTGACATTACAGATCATTTCCATCTGTTTTCTAAAGCCGCGAAAGTCATTATGGAAAGCCGCGACAAGAGTAAACAACTTGATGAGGTATTTAGCAAAATTGAGCAATGGTTAGACAAATGGGAAGAATGGGCGAAACTAGCTCTCAAAGAATGGGCAAAACAACACCTCAAAGGTTGGGAGCAACAAACTCCAGAACAATGGGCTAAGGAAGCCCAAAAAAGTAACTCAGAACCCATTGGTACTAAACCAGAAGATTTAGCCAGACTTTTGAGATTTACCGCTTTTTGGGTCGATAAGCGGGTGGAACGGTTCAAATGGAATGAAAAAGATAAAAGCCAAAACGCCAAAGAATAAGATTAAGCCTTTTATCTTTCTTTTTATTTTTCACTTTTTACTTATGAAGTATGCACTGGTATACAATTACTCCACTGGATGTTTTACTATTTCGAGATTGCAAACCTTTTAGCCCTGGTGAAGGTTCGTGGGCGAAGGGATTGTTTCCACCAATGCCAATTACAGTATTTCAGGCTTTGCGATCGCTTCTACCCAAAAGCAGCAATCAAGCCGAACGGACTCAGCGCCATTTAAGTTTTCTTGGCCCCTTTTTATTAGATAGCAACCATACCCTTTGGTTACCCACACCCAAAGATTTAGTTTGTTTATATCCCCCTGGTGAAAACCGCAAAACTGCCACAGATAACTGGAGCGAAATTCAACGTCTACAACCCGTTGACCGCCAATATGGGGCGTGGAAGCACTTGGTGTTTGATGGAGAGCAAATCGATCCACTGGTTCTAAATCAAAAATGGGATGGGACTATCAGCCCACCCAAACCTTGGATCAAAGCTGAAGTACTATTTGATTACCTTGAAGGTCAAAAAAATAGCAATCATTGGTGTAAACAAGACTTTCACCGCAATCCTTGGAAAACGCAGGTATTACCCCACATCCAAATGCAACCCGACAAGCGACAAGTTAAAGATGCTGATGGCTACTTTACCGAAGTTGCAGTTCGCCTTGAAGATGGATGGTGTTTTGTAGCAGCGTTTAGCAGCGAGATTGCAGAAAGTGTTGTGCGGTTAGGAGGTGAGGGACATCGGGCTTTGGTATCACCACTAAAAATGGAAGCAGATGACACATTGAAAACACAACTTGATTTTTTAGTCAACAGCGATCGCTCATCAACAGTACCAAACTTTGCCTATCTGCTCACCCCTGGACTCGCACTATTTGCAGAAACACGCTACAGCAGCTATCCCCAAGCTTGGAAGCAACAGCTAAAAGGCTGCGCGACAGATAAAGCTTTGCTGTGGGGTGGTGTATCGACAATGCGTAAACACACAGACGACAACAAAACAAGGGAGGAGTTTGCACTGTTACCGCAACGGGCCTTTGTCCCGCCAGGAACGGTATACATTTTTAATGGTGAAATACCTACAAATCCGCAGTTATTACCCGAACAAGGTGGGCGCTGGTTAGAGACTTTTAAACAGCTCAATTACGGAAAACTTTTATGGGGAAAAGGAACTTAATCAATGAGTGATTTTCGTACTGGATATCTTTACACACTTGCGCCAATTCATTGTGGTGGCGAAGGCGATTTAGGAAATATTTTAGATATTGTCCGCGAAGTACACACCGATTTTCCTTACATCCCAGGTTCTTCTTTGCGAGGTAGCCTACGCTGGGATGTAAACTCTATTGATCCAGCCACCACAGATAAATTATTTGGTAAAGAATTAAGTGCAGATGGACAAATGGGGGTTCATCAAGTTTGGTTTGGTGATGCTAGACTACTTTGGGTACCGATGCGGACAATGGCAATGAACGGCAATCGTAATGTGTTTACCTGGGTAAGCTGTCATTCCTTGATCCGCGACCATGCATTACTATCTAGACTACCAATCAGTGATTTTCCCAATCATCCTGTAGGTACTCAAACGGGTACTTATTACGTTGCTGACGCTCAATTACAAGTTTCTGCACTGACGAACGAACAAAAAGAAGCGATCGCACTAGCCGGAGATTGGCAGCGATCGCTTGCTGATGCAGTTAAGTCAACCTGGAATAATAACCGCATCGTCCTTGCTGATAGCGATTTTCAAACTTTAATGGAGCATTCACTGTGGACGCAGATTCGCAACAAAATTAACAAAGTTGGTGGTGAAGATGATGATGAAGATGATTCTGAAGGTGGTGCAGAAATATTTTGGACTGATGTTTGCATTCCTAGAGATACCATTCTCTACTATCCTTGGGGTTACAAATTAAACAAAAATAATCCAGTAGCCCAACGCGAACATGATTGTTTGATGGATGTTGTTACAGGAGTATTTCAAATTGGTGGACAAGCCAATGTCGGGCGAGGTTGGGTACAAGGCTGGGTTACAAATCATACTTTGCCTGTATTAGACACAAATCAACCTATGCATGTGGAGGCGTAGTCATGATTAAACCAGAACAAATGAGCCTGAGTGCTCATCAACATATTCAAAAATATCTTGAAAGCAGTTCCAACACTGTAATTAGTAAAGAAGAGTTAAACGCGATTTTAAGGCTATCTCAGCATTTGCGAGTTTTTGGTTTACTCTCAGCCGCAGCCTATGTCAACCAAAAAAATGTCCAAGAAGGAATAGTGCGATCGCGTATTCTTCCCGTGTGGAAATCGCTGCTTGGTCAACTGATCAATTCAGAAACACCACCTTCACCAGAAGAATTACGCGAGATGATTGTCCAAATGGCAAAGGATGAACCAGCAAAATATATGGTGACTTGGCGCAAGGCTATGATTTTATCCAATTATTGGAACTTTTGGGCAAGAGCCTATTGTGCATAATTCTTCTTTTGACTTTTGTGCAGACGCGAGGAACATCGCGTCTCTACTTTTACCTTTTTACTTACTTATATGTACACTGGACTGCAATTGGTTGATTTACTGGAAAAGCAACATCAACGTCGAGGAACATCAAATTTATTCAAGAAAGATACTTTTACCCTGCAATGGAGAAGTAAAGTTGGTTCATTTCCCCATCCTGATGTAGAAACAATGGTTTCTGCGGGAGAACCTTGTGGTGCTTGGTACGTTACTAATGGGCGACCAGAAGATAAACGCCAATTAGACGAAAATTTGGATCAAATGTCAGAAGTTCCCCTCAATGGCTATATTCCTGGTTCTTCAATTCGGGGAATCGTACGTGCGTGGGCAATGGAACGTCCCAGTATTCGTAACCAAATGTTGGATTTGCTGGGATGTCAACAAGGAAATGTGATTCAAGGGGGCAAAATTGAATTTTTAGATGCTTGGCCCCAGACAGCAACCAAACTTGTTCTAGATATAGTTAATCCACAGGAAAGCTTTCAAGTCTACCATGAGGGGCAAGGTAAACCACTTTCTGTTTATACTTTGGGAAATAGTGAAGATACTATTCCGGTAATAGTCGCAATTCGAGGGATTCCAGGGTTAGCTAGCCCCCAAGAAGTACAAACAGTTTGGGAATGGGTGCAACAAGCACTTAGTGTTTATGGAGTTGGCAGTCGTACTTCTGCGGGATATGGTCAGATTAAACCACCTAGCGGTTTTCGAGCATCACCAGAATTGCGTCAAGCTGAAAATGGTTCCACCACTAAAACCTTTGAATTTAAACTCTATAGCCAAGGTTGTTCTGGTGCTGACCGCCAACAACAAGAGTTTCGTCCTTCCCATTGGCGTGGTTGGTTACGTTCTTGGATATTACGGTTCCTGTTAGGTGTCATGTCCAAAGATAACGCACAAAAAACCTTATGGGAACTAATGGGAACCATAGAACCACATACTCGCAAAGGTTGCGTAAAAATCCGCATGATTCCAGACCCAGAAATTTGGGGCGATCGCTCAATTAACGAACCCTACTTTTATGTTTGGGGGGGGAAATTACAAGTTACTGCACCAAGCGAAATTCTCAACAAAATTATTCTGCCAATTATTCGATTTGCAGTTAGCACAGGCGGCGTTGGTAGAGGTTGGCGACGACCATTGCATATTTTTCATATGGAAAATAATAACAGAGCTGCAACGCGGGGAAGTCATTTAATCATGACGCACCAAGTTACTAATCCAAAAACTAAAAATCGAGAAACACAACCTTACAGATTCCGACACAACCCAGAAAATTGGACTTCTGCCTATGATAATTGGTTGACGGCTGTGCGATCACGGTGGTCTGACAGAATCAACATTGATGCAAATCAATCATTAGAGGCTGAAGTCTTTTCACCCCGTACTTGCGCTGTTTATGCCGTTCCCGGCCCCGAAGCTAATCCAATTGATGAGAATGATTTTGAGTGGCTGGAAACCGATGCGGTAGAAACTCGTGGAGAAGGTATGCACCTGATTTACCAACAAACTCCCCCACGCAATTACAAACGTAATCCAGATATTGGAGGCAATGCTGCTAATAAAAATCCTCATTGTTCATGGGCAAGTATTAAGCGAATTAATACACCTAGTCAAGAAATAGAAGTGGATTGTCAAGAAATTGTTTGCTTATTTATGGGGGGAAAATCACCTCAGTCAAATCATATCCGCGCACAATTTCTTGAAGATTTGAACGGGATAGAAGGAAAAGTACATTTATTCGGTGTTTCTCCTTAAATTTTTCAGCTAATAGACATCGACTGAATTTAATCATACGTTACTCAATTGTAGAGACGCGAAATTTCACGTCTCTACATTCTTTTTCACCAGAGGTCTATTAATTCGCCTCCACATTGTTAGTGGAGACTCCAGAGTCAGAACAAGATCCAGAGTTTGAAAAGAAGTTTCCATTAATTCGCCTCCACATTGTTAGTGGAGACTCAGTCCCCCTCTGGCTCAGGTACTCCAGCGTTAGGTTTCCATTAATTCGCCTCCACATTGTTAGTGGAGACCCATCCTTGTTAGAAACCTCAAAAGTGTACTTGGTGTTTCCATTAATTCGCCTCCACATTGTTAGTGGAGACAATGGGCTGTATTCCGTATTTGATGTCATAGTCGTTTCCATTAATTCGCCTCCACATTGTTAGTGGAGACCAACGTGTGTCATCTCCTTTTCGTATCTTGGTTTTGTTTCCATTAATTCGCCTCCACATTGTTAGTGGAGACCTTCTTTATACAGATTATCGAATAAGGAGTTAATGCGTTTCCATTAATTCGCCTCCACATTGTTAGTGGAGACTTGAGACTTACACCACAAGGAACGAAGACAAGCATTTAGTTTCCATTAATTCGCCTCCACATTGTTAGTGGAGACTCACCTTTAGCTTTGATATATTCGTAGGTGATTTGGGTGTTTCCATTAATTCGCCTCCACATTGTTAGTGGAGACTTGGTTGATGTAATTAAGTAGGCGATCGCTTTAGTTTCCATTAATTCGCCTCCACATTGTTAGTGGAGACTGCTGGGGTTTGAAAGCCTTGAAATAGAAGACTTACAGCATTCATTTTCGCGAACCAGACCCAAAAGTACCGTTTCAGCCATCGCTTGTCAAATTCCTTGAGGTATAAAATTGCCCATAAATCTTCCGGGGCAAGGATTTCAGCATTTTCGCAAATCTCTTTTGGAGATAAAATCGCTCAAAGCTAGTACAGATAAGCTTTTAAGCCATATATAACAAGCGTTCGATAAAAACAGCTAGGGGTTCGCGAAAAAATTTGGTGTCTAGTGACAAACTAGCACTCTGATACATATTTTATTCTGTTTACTGAATGATAGGTATGAAGTTTTTTGGACATGTGATCACACTTTTGAATTGTCAGTAGTTAGCTTCGGACAAGTTTAAAACTATTCCACGAATTACTTTAATTGTTTTCATTAATTCAACTTCCGAAGAAGTTTAAAGTTAAAAAATGCAATCCACTCTCTAAGCCAAAAAGATCAAGTTTCCATTAATTCAACTTCCGAAGAAGTTTAAAGCAAAAAATGAACAAAGAAATAGAGGAAAAAGGATTTTGTTTCCATTAATTCAACTTCCGAAGAAGTTTAAAGTCGTTAAATTTGACTTCCCACAGAAGTTATTGGTTTTAGATTGTTTCCATTAATTCAACTTCCGAAGAAGTTTAAAGATTTCCGTCAACTTAAGTGCCCCCAGTTGGGATGCAGTAGTTTCCATTAATTCAACTTCCGAAGAAGTTTAAAGGTCTATTCCCTTTCATCATTGTTAGATGGTTTGTAGTGTTTCCATTAATTCAACTTCCGAAGAAGTTTAAAGATTTAGAAAAAGATCACCCTAGAGTGATCTTGCAAAAGTTTCCATTAATTCAACTTCCGAAGAAGTTTAAAGCCAAAACCAGTGCCAAGACCAACGCCAAGGGCAAGGTCAGGAGGTTTCCATTAATTCAACTTCCGAAGAAGTTTAAAGTTGAAATTAAATCAGGCATGAGCCTGATACCAGATAGTTTCCATTAATTCAACTTCCGAAGAAGTTTAAAGTTTTGCTCCTACATTTTTCGCAGAAGAAAGAAGCACGTTTCCATTAATTCAACTTCCGAAGAAGTTTAAAGTTGATTTTAAAAGAAAAGTTCGATCTTTCTGATCGAGGTTTCCATTAATTCAACTTCCGAAGAAGTTTAAAGAACCGCTATCCTCCGCTTGGACGGTTATGCAAAAGTAGAGTTTCCATTAATTCAACTTCCGAAGAAGTTTAAAGAGTTGTTCTGTCGCTATTTAAGCCAGAATTGTATTTTAGTTTCCATTAATTCAACTTCCGAAGAAGTTTAAAGATGAAGACTTTGACGATAGAGAAAGACAAACAGCTTTTCGTTTCCATTAATTCAACTTCCGAAGAAGTTTAAAGCGTTCAAACTGGAACGACATGTAATGTATATGAACGAGAGTGTTTCCATTAATTCAACTTCCGAAGAAGTTTAAAGTCGGGCAATCAATCCGACAGGCACACTTAACCAAACTGTTAAGGTTTCCATTAATTCAACTTCCGAAGAAGTTTAAAGTACAGTTGGATGATCGTGAACATTCCCTTCTTTATGGTTTCCATTAATTCAACTTCCGAAGAAGTTTAAAGGGTAGACTTATAGAAAGCTTACACTGCAAGGATTATAACCTCCTTGATCTGAGGGGGTCAATTTTTCTCTCTTAGAATTGAGAATAGCTCTCAACAGTTCCATCTTTTAGACCTCTCAAAGCCTTACCCAACAATCTATCTGAGGGGGTCTACGAAGAAATCAGGCTTTCAACCATTGCATAACCCCTTCAGATGCTTATCAATGGCTCAATAATTTATAAGTTTATCCAATCATTGAGAAAACTAAAAAGCCAAGGGTACTCCAAGAAAAAAACTTAAGCGCGATCGCCAACTGAAAATAACAGTCTAAAATAATTATCCCATCTATATTTCACTTTTTACTTTTCACTTGTCTGACAAATCCACGCACCCCAATAAAAGGGATGCTCAAGCGGTGTATCTTCTTGTTGACAATCAATTTTTGTTTCTGGCAATAATTCCTTTACTCCCAAAAGTTCCTTCAAAACTTCTATACCCAAGGCAGATTCCCTTAATTCCTTTACCGTAATTTTACGTACAAAATTCTGAGCATTCTGTAATGCTTCAGTATACCCTATTCCACTCTGTAAATGATCAAAAAACCGATCCATCAATAGCGCCGTTGCTCTATCAGGCACTTTCCACAGACTCATTACGAGCGTTTTTGCACCAGCCACCGTAAAAGCTCGGCGCAATCCAAACACTCCTTCGCCAATTTTAATATCTCCTCTGGCAGTATCGCAGGCAGACAATACAGTCAGTTCGTTCGCCCACAAGTCCAAGCTGGCGATCTCCTGAGCAAAAACAAAGCCTTTACCTGCTTTTTGAGGTAGAGTACCATTCTTTAACCAAGTATTAGCACCCGCAAGAGCAAGTCCAGAACGCATCATGGGGTTAGTCGATTTTAGATTTTGGATGATGGATTTTGGATTAATAGAATGTTGGGTGGGTGGTTGCTGCGGCGAGTCGGGTAAGAACAAACCGTGAGTGGCGATGAGCATAACTTTGGGACACTTACTACTGATTAGGCGAGTTGAGAGTGCTTCTGCTCCCACATATAACCGCGCATCTGGTAGCTTTTTAGCAACACTTTCACCAAGAAACCTTGTACCAGTTGCACGAGATAAAGCCTCACCACCAAGAGTATCGATAAATTCTTCTCCTTCTTGTCCCCCTAACCCGACTTCCCCAATCCTCTGCTCACTAACCAAATCAAAATCTGGATCAGCCACAATTATAGGTGCATCCGCAGCACGTACTGTCTGCACTCTTGAACGGAGAATATCCCGCCCAACCCCTAAATATGAAATAGTATATTCATCCATGAGCAGATGTATACCCGTCTCATCAGTTGGTAATATCTGAAATGGCAACAAGTTCAGGTTCCCATCCGGTGCAAGTATCAGATGTTTGTAACCTTGTACTAGTTCACGGATTGGAGCAAAAAGTGTTTGACTTAGTTGAATAGCTAGTGTTGGATCATATTGTTTAATTTTTAATTTAGGCGTATTAGAAGCTTTTCCCCAAGCTAAGGTTTGCTTCGTTGGGTCACAAGCAAGCGATCGCAATCCTGAAATTAGCTCATCAATAACTTCGGCTTCTCCTAAATCGATCATCTGCACTGCATCAGGCTGCTGGGCTGGTAAAATAAATGCCAAATAACGAGCAGGATGCCATTGTGTTTGTTCTCTAGCTGGGACTGCATGAAAATCGTAGACATCGAAGCGGACAAATTCTACTAAAATCGAGTTAGTTGGTAATGCCTCAGCCACTGCAAAGCGGTCAGGAAGTTTCTTTGTTAATTGAATTTCTGGTACTTGGGATGCTAGTTGTTTTTGTAAGTGATTATATCTAGCCTCCAGTTCTGCTAACTCCTTCTGATAGGTAGTGAAATCACTGATTTGAGGAGTAGAAAAAGTCAACTTTACCAACTGTGCATTCAAATCACTCAGTTGACGAAACTGTTCTTGCAGATGAGGATAGCGATCGCTCGCTAAAGCTTCATTTTGAGCAGACAATGACGCAGCTGTTAAAGCTTTGCGTTTGAGGACAAAATCTAACGCTTGTTGCAAAGCATATTTTGAATGAGGAAGATGTTTGTAAATCAGAGAGAGAAATAAATCGAAATTACCTCTAATTTTCTCAATCCAAGCTATCCGGTCATTTTCAGAACTAAAAGCAAATACATTACTCATTAACTTATCATTGATTTCGCTAGCTTGAAGGCGACATGACAAAGCATCATCAGGACGTTGAGTAGCAGCTAATAAAGTTGCTAAATTATTTAAACTAAATGCCACATCTGGATGATGATTTCCCAACAGAGACTTCCTCATCAATAAGGCTGCTGTATAATATTGTTCGGCTTCAAGGTAGCGTCCACCAGACAAGTATATCTCTGCTAAGTTATTTAAAGTGTTAGCAATATCTGGATGTTCTTGACCTAATAAAGACCTTCTGATATCTAGTACTTCCAAATGCATTTGTTCCGCTTGGTCGTAGCGCCCCAGACTGCCATAAATTGTAGCCAAATTATTCATCGTACTAGCTACTTGCGGATGTTTATTGCCAAACTGATTTTTGACAATTAACAATACTTTTAAAAATAACTGCTCTGCTTGCGAATATTTGAATTGAGCATCGTATAATACTCCTAAGTTATTGAGATACGCTGCCACATCAGGATGCATTTCTCCTAGTAAGCGTTTACTCAACAAATACGCTTCACGGTAAATCTCTTCGGCTTGGGAATACCGCCCTTGTAAACGATAAATTTCTGCGATTCTATTGAAACTGTCTGCAATATCAGGATGTTCTTGTCCAAATAAATTTTTTCTGATAGAATACGCTTCTAAATATTTTTGTTCAGCATCCGAAAAACGCCCTTGCTCTTTATAAAGTCCACCCAAATGATTTAAATTATCAGCAACACTAGGATGATTTTTACCGTATATATTTTTGTAAAGCAATAATGCTGACAAATACTTTTCTTCGGCTGCTTGGTAGCGTCCTTGATAGGCGTAGAGAACTGCGAGATTATGTAAACTGAGGGCAATATCGGGATGTTTAGGAGTTAAGGAGCTTTTTCTGATAGAATACGCTTCTACATACACTTGCTCCGCTAACACATAACGTCCTTGTAAAAGATAGATATCTCCCAAATTACTCAAACTCTGTGCAACTTCTAAATTCTCGTCTCCAAATAATTTCTTTCGCATTGCCAAGGCTGTTAAATGCATGTTTTCTGCATCCGCATAACGCCCTTGATCATTATAGGTATTAGCAAGATTATTTAAGGTAATTGCTACATAAGGGTGTTGCTCACCAAGACATTTTTTAGATAGTTCCAATGCTTGGGAATAATTTTCTTCAGCTTGAGAGTAAAGTCCTTGGGAGTGATACAACGCTGCTAAATTATTTAAGCTGACAGCAATATACCAATGCTCATCGCCCAGCAAATCTTTTCGCATTGCTAATGCTGACAAGTGCATTTTCTCAGCATCAGCATAACGTGCTTGATTTTCGTAAAGGGCTGCGAGATTATCCAAGCTTTGAGCGATATCAGCATGGGATTCTCCCAACAATCGCTTTCGCATATTTAGTGCTTCTAGATGCATTTTTTCCGCATCTTCAAAGCGTCCTTGTTCTCGATAAACTTCGCCAATGTTATTTAAATAATTGGCAATTTGCTCGTGTTCATCACCTAAATTAAGTTTAAAAATATCTAAAGCTGCAAACAAGTAAGTTTCTGCTTGAGAATATAGTCCTTGAGCAACATAAAATGCAGCAAGATTATTCAAAGCTTGGGCAATATCTGGGTGTAAATCTCCTAATAATTCTTTTCGCAAATTTAAGGCTTCGATATATAAGGGTTTCGCTTGCGAAAAATATCCTAACATTCGATATAATTCTGCAAGATTATTTAAACTGTCTGCAAAAATTTGATGCTTACATAGATTTTTGCGTCCTATTTCTACAGCTTTTCGTGCAACGATTATTGCTTGTTCAAATTTGCCTTGTCCAGCAAGTTGCACTACTTCTCGATTAAGTTGATCTATTTTTTCTAGAATTTCTTTCATCTGTTGATTCCAGATACTTCTATCTTTTTTAATTTTTACTTTTTATAGGTAAGATAATTTATAAATAAAATAAAATTCTTATAGGGTGTGTTACGGCTTTAGCCTAACGCACCCTAGCAATATCTAATTATATTTCTTACTTTTTACTTTTGCCTTTTAACTTTTTATTTTTTAATTTGCAGTAATCATATAATCTGTATATAAAACCTGACATTCTTCACTTTCATTTACAAATTCTAGTAATTGCCCCAAATGACTTTCTTCTAATTGCAAAGGTTCATCACTTCCTTGGGGTAGCCAATCAAGGGTAGGTGCATCTTTAGTAATTACTGCTAAAATTTGTTCCTTACCAGGATTGCCTTCAATTGGGAAAGATGTCATCGGTGAACCCTCTTGAGGCACAATAGTTTTACCAGTATCTAGTTGTGGTTGGGAAGCGAAACAGGAAGGACAAAAACACCACACTTGTCCAGATGTATCTTTTTGTATAAGTAATAAATATCCGGAACTTTCAAGATTGATTTCAAAACGAATGTGACTACCTAAAGATACAGATTTTGCATAACGGTTTGGAGTCTGCCAACGCCAACCGAGTGTTTCTTCTTGTACCAAAACTAATCCCATTTGTTCAGTAGGGGAACCTAGTGTTTTAAGTTGCTGCCAAAGTTCTTCAACAAATGTAAGAAGTGTTTTTTGAGTTTCCTTTTCTTCTGGAATATCTGAATTAGATGATGCAGCTATATCTTGCCAGTCTAAATCAAGAATAGTACAGATTTCGGTAAAAATATTATAACTAATGGGTATACCGTTGAAGAATTTACTAATAGTTGCCCAAGACGCAACACCAACATCATCAGCTAGGGCTTGTTGAGTCAGATTCTTACGCATCAAGGCATTTTTAGCCCTTTCGATACCTTTAAGTGATGCAACTAGCGTCCGCTTTGGCATAGTCAAAAGTTAAAAGGTAAAAGAAAAATCAAAAGGTAAATAATTCTTGGTTTAAGTTATATACAAAGTTATATACCCTCTACGAGAACTTATATAGGTACTTATATACCACCTTGCGACAATCAAATTAAGCCAAAAGTCAAAAGTTAAAAGAAATAAATTTCTCTTTTAACTTAATCTTTTGCCTTTTAACTTTTAACTTTTTACTTTATACCATGTTCACCCTCGAACAACTGCTTTTTGCATGGGTTCAAGTTCGTGCGGGAAGTCGCAGTGCTGGTGTTGATGGAATTACTGTTGACTTGTTTGCAGCTTCTGCTGATCAACAGTTACGGTTCATTCTACGCCAGCTACAACAAAAATCTTACCGCGCTAGTCCTGCAAAAGGCTTTTATTTGACTAAGAAAAGTGGTGGTAAGCGCCTCATTGGTATTTCGACGGTACGCGATCGAATCGTCCAGCGCTTACTACTAGAGGAATTGTACTTACCTCTGGAGGACACATTTGTTGATTGTAGCTATGCATATCGTCCTGGATGCAACATTCAACAAGCAGTCCAACGTTTATTTTCTTACTACCAGTATCGTTCAACTTGGATCATCAAAGCTGATATCGCCCAGTTTTTTGACAATTTGTCTTGGGCTTTATTATTCACCGGGTTAGAAACATTGCACCTGGAAGCAATAGTACTGGAATTGCTCGAACAACAAATCAAGTCTGGAATTGTGCTTGGCGGTAAGTACATCAATTTTGGTAAAGGTGTGTTGCAAGGAGGAATACTATCGGGAGCTTTAGCAAATTTATACTTGACTGCTTTTGACAAAAAGTGCCTCAGTCACGGGATTAATTTAGTTCGATACGGTGATGATTTTGCTGTTGCTTGTAGCAGTTGGTCAGAAGCAAACCGTATTCTCGACAAAATCAAAACTTGGTTAGGGGGACTTTATCTCACCTTACAACCTGAAAAAACCCAAATTTTTGCACCCCATGAAGAGTTTACGTTTCTTGGCTACCGCTTTGTGAATGGAAAAGTTTACGCACCTCCGACTCCAGAACCCAGACGTGAGGGGGAATGGTTAGTTGATGCTTCGGGTACACCTTACTTTCGTCCCAAACAACGTCCAGTCAAATTTGTTTCCCGTCCACCAAAAGCTTGTGACATTAGCAAGCCGATTAATTTTCCTCGCGCACCCATATCTCATCTTTGGCAGGAATTTATGACAACATTATACGTAACTGATCAAGGTGCTTATTTAAGTCTCAAAAATCAACAATTTCAAGTCTTTTATCAAGGCCAATTACGGGTAAAAGTTCCCATCGTACGAGTCACAAATATTGTCTTGTTTGGCTGTTGTAATGTATCGCATGGTGCGGTAAGTATGGCGCTACGGCGACGCATTCCAATCATGTATTTGTCACAAAAGGGAAGATATTTTGGACGCTTAGAGACCGAAGGACAAGCGAAAGTAGAATATTTAGCACGTCAAGTAGAGTGTTCGCGCGATCATAAGTTTACCAGACAACAAGCAGAAGCGATCGTCTGGGCGAAGTTGCATAACTCCCGCGCTTTATTATTAAAGTTAAATCGTCGCCGTCCATCCAAAATTGCACTTTCTGCGATTAATCTAATTGCTGATTTAATGGATGATTTACCCCAGGCTGAATCAATGGATGCGTTACGGGGATATGAAGGAAAAGCAGCTACTCTCTATTTTCAAGCTTTGGGTTCGTTATTTACGGGAGTATTTGCGTTTGATAAGCGCACTAGGCGTCCACCCACTGACCCAATTAACAGTATGCTGAGTTTAGGTTATACACTGTTAAGTCAAAATGTTTACTCTTTTATCCAGGCAATGGGGTTACATACCCACTTTGGAAATTTACACGTCCCTAGAGACAATCATCCAGCCCTAGTCAGCGACTTAGTTGAGCAATTTCGCGCCCAACTGGTAGATTCACTAATAGCTTATTTGGTAAATTCTAACATTTTTACCATTGAGGATTTTACTAATCCTGATGAACGTGGTGGGGTGTATTTTCAACCTCATGCACTCAAAAAGTTTCTCAAACACTGGGAGGAAAAATTACAATCAGAAATAACCCATCCACATACTGAACAGAAAGTTGCTTTCCGCCGCGCTATTGAGTTACAGGTACGAGAGTATATTGCTTGTCTAATGGCAGAGGTTGAGGTGTATCGACCAATGATTTGGAAACTGTGAACTAGTTAAAAGAAAGAGGCAAAAAAGAAAGAGGCAAATAAGAAGTATGATCTTTCATATTTCTTTTTTTCTCAATCATTGGATAAAGTTATAAGTTCGCTTTCAATTGATAAGCATCTGAGGGGGTCTGATGATGCCTGAAACCCGTATTCTTTCGTTGACCCCCTCAGATAGCTTGTTAGATAAGGGTTTGAAATGGTTGAGTTTGGTGCTTATTCAGAAGATTTGTTATTTTTTGAGAGATAAAAATCACCCCCCTCAGATAAGTGGGTGTATAATTTCCTTGGCGCAAGGCTTTCATCAGCCTAGCCTTTAAACTTCTTCGGAAGTTGAATTAATGGAAACTGTTCTAATAGTATTGGTAACAGGAGCTGTAGACGACTTTAAACTTCTTCGGAAGTTGAATTAATGGAAACCTAATTGCACATACTCCAACTAATAAAAACAGGTACTTTAAACTTCTTCGGAAGTTGAATTAATGGAAACAGGAATCCAGCCGTAACGTTGGCATACACCATAAATGGCTTTAAACTTCTTCGGAAGTTGAATTAATGGAAACGCTCATCAAGCTGGCGCATAGCTAACCAACCAGAACTCTTTAAACTTCTTCGGAAGTTGAATTAATGGAAACTCATGTGTCTTGTTCCCACTCCCGTGATCACAAGACTTTAAACTTCTTCGGAAGTTGAATTAATGGAAACTTGCCTCACCTCTTGCATTATACCCCTTAAATGTTTTGTCCTTTAAACTTCTTCGGAAGTTGAATTAATGGAAACTGATTGCATTATTTTGATCGGCAACCGTAGTTTGAGCTTTAAACTTCTTGGAAAGTTGAATTAATATAAATTTTGAAAAATACTTTTCAAAGTTGTAATAACAAAGAATATTGAGTTAATTGAGTCGGAGAATACAACTCCGACTTTTTTATTTTTTAAGTTATATACTCAGCAAAAATTATATACAAACTTATATATACAGATTTCTTATTTATACACGAGGCTATATACCCCTTTGAGAAGATATAAATAAGGCAAAAGTTTAAATATAAAACATCAATTTTTCTTTTGCCTTTTACCTTTTAACTTTTTACTGAATTATGTCCACAATCTACATCACCGAGCAAGATGCAATGCTCAAAATCCAACACCATTATTTAAAGGTGTTTCATCAACAAAAACAATGCATTTGTATTCGGATTAATAATGTCAGTCAAATCATCATCTTTGGTAACATACCTCTACCAAGGGAAGTCATTAAAACCGTGCTTGCTCATCAAATTCCTGTCTTATATTTAACTCAAGATAGCGAATATATAGGTCGGTTAGAAAATACATCCCAACAACCAGCTAAATATCTAATCCACCAACGCCGACGCGCACGAGATGTAGAATTTAATCGCGCTACAGCAGAAAGTATTATTTGGGCAAAACTGCACAATCAAAATACCTTTTTGCAAAGTTGGACTCGTCATTACACTAGTCCTGCAACCCAACGTGCATCAAATTACTTGATGCTGTTGATAGATAACTTAGCATTAGCAACATCCCTTGATGAACTACGCCAATACAGTGAAGAAGCTGATAATGTTTACTATTGCGCCATTGGTTCCCTACTCAACTTCTACAACGGATGTCCACAGACAACAGCAAAGCGAATTCGCAGATTTTTAAACCTGGGAAATCAGCTGCTACATCAATATATTTACACCCTTGTGAATACCGTCGGACTACACTCTGACTACGCAATCTTACACCATGACACAGATCACGAACTTCCCTTGGTGTGGGATTTCATGGCAGAATTTCACGCGCCTATCGTTGATGACTTGGTGTTAAATTTTGCGCGTCATTTTTCTAATTCTCACTCTAATGGTAACGGTAAAAGTCAGCCGCGAACCCTGCTCCAACGTTTCCTCCAGTATTGGGAAGCAAAACTACGAACCTTTGTAATGCATCCCTACGCTGGGGAAGTAAGTTACCGCCAGTGTATCGACTTGCAGGTACGCGAGTATCTCGCCTGTTTGCTAGGCGATGTCGAATATTATCGCCCCCTAGCGTTGAAATTCAATCCAGCACGTCCAGAATTTGCTGACGTTATTGCACCCCAGCAAGTACCGTTAACGTTGGTGAAGCGATGATGTTCTATCTAGTTTGCTACGACATTGTTAGCGACACCCGTCGCAACAAAGTGTCGAAACTTCTGGAAGCTTATGGGTTGCGAGTGCAAAAGTCTGTCTTTGAGTGCGTACTAGATGAGAAGCAGTACCAAACTCTATCCAAATACCTGATGCGACTCGTCAACAAACGCGAAGACCAAGTTAGATTCTATCCCATGTCTGCACACAACCGTTGCAAAATCGCAGTTTTGGGTACGCAACCTGAATTTGTAGTAGACGACGCGGCGTTTATCGTCTAGTTACCGCAATTTAACAAAGTTTTACCACACTAATCATAACCAAATGAACGCCTGGAAAAAAGCACGCGCTCCACCGCTTGCTGTGCAAACATCTCTACGCTTTCGGTCAAGTTTGGATATTCGGAAACTACTGGATGCAAATTCAAACTATCAAGTTCCGTTTGGTTTTTACTGATAAGGTTCAAAAACAACTTGATGATTTATCCTCAAAAGACCGCAAGCAATACGACAAAGCTTTTGAATGTTTCGTCAATAATGGCCCATCTTATCGCAGTTTGAGAACCCATCGATATCGCTGCAAAGATGGTGATATTTGGACTTCTTCTGCATCTATGGCGAAACGATTTTACTGGCGTTACAGTTCGTCACAAAGTATCGAGGTGACAAATATTGACTCGCACTAATCAAGTAAAAAGTCAAAAGTAAAAATAACATTCTTTATCTAAATAACTTTTGGCTTTTTACCTTTCTCTTTCTTTTGCGTTTTATCCTTTTACTTTTACTCAAGATATATGCCCAAACCTCGTCCATTAGAAACGCGAGAATTACGGCTAATTTCACTCTACAGCAATTGGGAATTCGCTATGACACCAACACAATTTTATGCTAAATGGGCTGTCAGTTACGAACAAATTGCCCTAATCTGTTCCCGTTCTGATTCCACTGTCAGGGGTTGGTTTAGAACTGGTCGCAATCGACGTAACCCTACACGTAATGATTTACTGCATTTAGCATTGATGGATTTCTTACTTGAACATTTTGAGGAGATTCCTGAACAGATTTTGTGCCTACTATGTTTTCTTACTTCTAAGCAATGATTTAATCATCCACAAAATGTTGTTGCTGTCAATAGCAGTCAGACCTGTCTTAGCAAATACATCTCAATTAGTGTGATTGTAGGCAATTTCAAAGTGTATTCAAAGGGTGATTCCAATGTCTGAGAAGGTTGTAGTGACTTATTCTGAGCAATTGCATCCGTGGTGTATTATTCGTGTTCTTCCTGATAACCCACATCAGATAGTTGCACGGTTTCGCCGTCAAAACGAAGCTACTGCTTATTTACAAGTCCTGCATAACTCTGCCAAAACTGCAAAATTTTTGCTGATTTTTGAAGTGCAAGGACTGCGGAAAACACCCGATGCTCATACTTTGAGTTGACTGACTTCACAAGAAGTCGAATTAATGGAAACACTTGCACATTTATTGAGTTAAAAGTTAAAAAGTTAAAAGTAAAAAGAAATTAACATCTGATTGCTTTTAACTTTTTACTTCTTTTTTTAATTAGTGCAACAGATTATATTTTACATGTTCTTTGTTTCTTTACTATAGTTCTGTAGGGAGAAAAAGCTTCTAAGTCTTGTAAAAAAGAATTTGATGCTTGGAAGCTGATATGACTACTACTACTGTGCCGAATCGTGTCAAAATCCTCAAGGAGAAATTTACGCAAAGCTTAGGATTACCTTTTCAAGAACTTTTACCAGAGTCTGTAATTGAACAAGCTTAGGACTAGCCCTTTCAAGGTGTTGTGTGATGGGCAGATTTGTAGTTTGGTAAAAAGAGGTGCAAATCTGTTGGGTGGAGAAAAAATGTTGTTATACCATTTCACTAAAAAAGTGATAAAGATAATTAAGAAAGAAATATGAGCAGAAGTACTCGTCAGAAAAATAGAAATTAAACACAGGAGTAAAACGAGTGACTGAAGATGACAGCAAAATTGATTCAGCTCTTAACGCAAGTAAGCATTTGGCTCGTACTAGCCTCGAACGCATTAGACTTAACAATGCCGCAACAGCAGAAGCTATTGAAAACATTAATAGAAATCTCGACGAAATTGAACAGCGTAGACTTCGCTCTACCCAAAAACAAAACGAATTTGTTACTGAAGAACTTGAAGTAAAGGACGAATAAATCCAATTGAACATTGGATATCGAATCGTCGTGTTTCATAGTTTTTGAAGTCTGATAATCTGAGCATTGTTGGCCATCCCACCCGGGGCAAAAGTAGCGAGCGTGACACGAGCCGCCATGCAACGGCTGAAACATATGTCCACAGGGAGTTCCAGAAAAATTTTTTAACTCTTACCCTAAAAATGAGATTTTGATCAACTGGGTAAACATTAAACCCTGTACCATTTAAACCCTACTGAATTTTATAGCCTGAAACCCTTATGGCTACGTTAACAAATGCAGTACCAAATAACTTAAGCCTCAATTGGGACGGTAAAAATAACGTTTTTCGGCGATTTTTGGATCGGAGAGCAATTTTATTTTTGTAATGCTTACGTAGCAAGGCTTTCAGACGTTACGTGGCGG
>JANBVI010000063.1 GCA_024239075.1 Fischerella sp. CENA71
TTCAAAGAAAGAGGGTTTATTTCTCTGATGAAGAACATCTAAAACCTTAATTTTTATGCAAATTTAACTTTGATTATATTCTATCAGTTGTTTGTGTAATTAATTCTGCTTAGTTACTTATCAACTCGCCTTTCGTCACAAAAAGCAGATCATCGATATCGCGCTGGCGAGTGGCTACGAAAATCATGAATCGTTTTCTCGCGCATTCAAAAAGAGCATAGGGCAGACCCCTTCTGAGTTCAGAAAGCAGCCGCAGTGGGGTCTTTGGCACTTGACTTACCAACCATTAACTGACATAAGGATCAATTATATGAAACTAGAAAACCAGCCCGCGCAAGTCAAGCTAATTTCCTTTAAAAACACCAAAGTTGCAGTCCTTGAGTACCGTGGCAACCCAAATCTCATAGGGAACTCCGTGTGCAAATTTATCGAATGGCGAAAGCAGAACTGTCTGCCGCCTACGGTCAGTGACACTTTCAACATCCTCTATGATAATCCGTCCGAGACCGCACCCGACGACTATCGCCTTGATATATGTGCATCAACGGAGCGTGATGTGGTTGACAACCCATTTGGGGTTGTAGGAAAAATCATTCCTGGTGGAAGATGTGCTGTATTGCGGCACATAGGTTCTGACAGCAATATCAGTCAGAGCATAACTTATTTGTACTCTATATGGCTCCCGTTGAGCGGAGAAGAACCGCGAGACTTTCCACTGTATCTCCAGAGAGTCAGTTTTTTTCCTGATGTGCCTGAGTATGAGGCTATCACCGACATATTTCTACCCCTCAAGTAGCAGTAGTATTTGTACTCGTTACCGACAAGTGGGGAGCGGTTAACGTTTGAGCCATTACGTTGAATAGGCGACTCAAACCATTAATTTATCGTGATTGTGACCTCTGTGTTCTCACTTTTCAGTCCCAACCTAATTTAATTTACATCAAGCGTAAATTAAAAATTGGTAAGAAAGACAAGGCGGACATGGAAAGGGAGAAAACTAGAAATTTTACTTAGCGACTTCCGCTTTCTCGACAGAGTTATTATCTACACCCAAAGTTAGCTGGAGAGGAATATTTGATGGATATGCTTTAACTACTTGCCGATAAACTTCGTAGTTTGTGGATAAAGTTTTTTGTTGAGAATCTGCTGTATACGTGAGCTTATACTCTACAGATTTTAAGATTTCGGGTGTACTTGCTTGTTCTTGAGGTTTTTTTCGCTCTTCTACTTGCGACACTGAAGGTCGTGGTGGTAAAGTCGGCCACCATAAACCTTTGTCATCAGGGCCGATCACTGCTCCAGCAGGCTTGATTCCATTACGATTTAGCACAGAAGCTGTAGCAAAGGTTTCCAAGCGTGGTGATGGTTCATTCGCAAGCTCATATGCATATTTAACTTGCCACGTATAAGTAGTTAACGCTGTGGCTTCGTACTGGTTAGTAGTGAGAGTGCTGCAACTAGTAAGTGTGAGTGCTGTTGCTCCAAGCATCATCGAAAGCAAAAATCTCTTCATCAATTTCTCCACAGCGATCGCAAACTGCTAAATCTAACATCAAGGAGACACGGGGACACGGCGAGAGTTTATAATAATTTCCCCGCGTCACCGCGTCTCATTATCTCCGCGTCTTCTTCAGTTAATGGTATGCCCTCGGTGTCACCCTTACGAAAGATGTATCGTCGCTTAATCAAAGTTAATACAGGGAAGGAGAAACATAGAGATGATCAATCATGCAATTAAAGCCCATTAATCAGCAAGTAGTCTCGGTGGTTGGTGCTTCCAGTGGTATCGGACGGTTAACAGCACTGAAGTTTGCCAAACGTGGTGCCAAAGTAGTAATTGCTGCTCGTAGCGAAGCGGGGCTAAAGTCTTTAGGAGATGAGATTCAAGGTTTTGGTGGTGAGGCTACATATGTAGTTGCAGATGTGAGTGATGCCCAACAAGTCAAAGCGATCGCAGACAAAACGGTAGCCGAATATGGACGGTTAGATACTTGGGTTCATCTTGCTGCTACAGGTATAATTGCACCTTTTGAGAAAATCACACCAGAGGAATTTGAACGAGTTGTTGATGTGACTTTGATGGGACAGGTATATGGTGCAATGGCAGCATTACCCCATCTGAAAAAAGAGGGACGTGGGGCGTTAATTCATATATCCTCAATGGAAGGTAGGCGAAGTTTGCCATTGCAAAGTCCCTACTCGACTGCTAAACATGGTTTAGAAGGTTTTTTAGATGCTTTAAGGGTCGAGTTACAGTACGAAAAATGGCCCATCAATGTGACATCAATCTTGCCTGCAACAATAAATACACCTTTCTACAACAAAGTCGGCACTAAACTAGGGGTAAAGCCAACTGGTATACCACCCTACTATCAACCTGAGATTGTTGCTGATGCTATCCTTTACGCTGCCGAACATCCTATGCGTGATTTTATCGTCGGCGATGCTGGCAAGGCGTTAGATATTTTACAAAAAATTTCGCCTGCTTTTGCAGATACACTACTGACAACGATTGCTTTTGCAGGACAGCATACGGCTGAACCAAAGTCAGAAGACGATCCAAATAATGTTTTTGCACCAATCTCAGGCTATGATCGCGTGGAAGGAGACTTTAATCAGCTAGCAATACCCTCTTTCTTGGATTGGTTAGATATGAATCCCCCATTGAAGTGGGGAGTAGTAGCATTAGCTGCATTAGGCATTGTAGCATTTTTGGGCGGATGGCAACTCCCCAGACCTGAAGGGCGGTGATTCTAGGCTCAAACAGCAATTACAAGCTTCCAGAACCAATCACGCATTTGATGAGAAATATCCTCATGCTTGCGTACTAGGTTCTTCCTAGCCCATTCCCGATGAGATTGGGCTTTTAGTTTTTTGGTGTATTGTCTACTTGCTTCCTTAATTGGTGGTAACAGACAACTTGAAATATTGAGATGACTCAATCTAAGAGCCATGATAAATACATACAAATAATTTACATTTGCATAGTAGTTTATTTACATAATATTTATAAATCAGTGATTTTTCTCTGGAAACAGACGTTAGATTTAAAAAATAGTCGTTTTGGAGCAATAAGTAAATTAATTGCCACGTTAGTTAAAGTAACTTGTTAAGATTTACGACTAAAATTGCCTTATGTTAAGCAGACATCGGGTATCGAATATCCGACGCTTATTGCAGTTTTTATTTATATGCATTTTTGCCTGTGGCTTATGCATAAAATATTTTCCGTCATGGGTCAGAATATTTAGCGAAGCAATTCCGGTACAAACACAAACAATAGTTAAAAATGAGTACAATCAGGACTTTCTCGCTCCAGCTAGTGATTTTAGTCAACTACTAGAACAAGCTTGGAAAAAATATGAAGCTAGAAATATGCAAGATGCGATCGCACATCCACAAATAGCTTCAAATACAACCATTGTCGAGAATTTGGTAAGTGTATATCACGAAATAGGTGAGTCGAAAAAAGCGATCGCCTACTATCGTCAAATTAACAACTGGTCAAAGGTAGGACTAATTATCATCGAGCAAGCACAAGCATACAATAAGCTGGGTAAACCAAATTATGGGAGGATGCTTTCTGAAATTGCTTTACAAATTGCTCATACTTACAATGATGATGGTTTAGAGTCTGCTGCCTTTCGTGTTAGAGGTGAAGCTCATCGAATCGCAGGTAACTATTACAAAGCGATTAATGATTTAACTTTTAGCATTAACCTTGCTCAGGATACTCATAATTTAGAATATCAAACTGCTGCTTTAAATCAATTAGGAATTACTTATATAAATTTGGCTCAAACAAATTATAAATATGCCAAAACAGCTTTGAATGCAGATGATAATAATCAAGCTCAATATTTTCAAAAGCAAGCACAGATATTTGATTTAAAAGCTTTAGCAATTTTCCAGGATAGTTCAACTATTTCTCGACAATACAAAGATAAGATTAACGAAATTAACTTATTAATAGATTCGATTCCACCTGCCAGTCGGCTTGGGAAATCACAATTAGTCACGGCAAAATTACAACTAGTTTTATTGTTATTAAAAAGTTTACCAATTTCCGATGCTAAAGCTGATGCAGCTATTAATGTATCTGAAGTATTGCAATATTTAGCATCTGAACAAAATTTGGATTTTGCCAAATGTCCAGCTAATTACCGAGAATCACAAGCGATTGATTTACTCAATGAAGCTGTATCAATTTCTCAAATTTTGTCAAACTATCGTGCTTTATCTTTTGCTTTTGGTCATCTCGGTCATATCTATGAGTGTAAACACAACTATGAGCAAGCACTAAAATTAACGCAACAAGCACAACAAGCTGCACAAATAAAACCGAATGCTCAAGATAGTTTGTATTTATGGTATTGGCAAGCAGGAAGAATTTTAAAATCACAAAATCGACCAATGGAAGCGATCGCAGCTTATGAAAAAGCTGTGTCTACTCTTGAAAATATCTCCACTCAGATAGTTGTTACTAATCCAGATTTACAGCTAGATCCTTATGATACTTTGGAATGGATTTATCACGAGTTGATCGCACTCAAGTTAACTCTAGAAGATAATGAGGGTGAATCAAGTCATCTTTATTCTGCAATCACTAGCCTTGATGCTCTTAAACTAGCAGAAATCCGAAATTATTTCCGCAATGATGATGTTTCTATCACACTTCATCAAGCCAAAGCCGATTTACTAAGTAGTAAGACAATTACGGCTGTATTTTGGTCAATTGTATTAGAAGACCGTAGTGCAATTGTAGTTTATCTTCCTAATGGTGAGACCAAATTAGAATGGATTAAACTTGATCGTCAAAGCTTCAAAGATGAAATCAACAAATTTCGCCTTGGGCTAGAGAGACGTAGTGATATCATTTATCATCGCAGCCAAGCACAAAAGCTATATGATTTGATTATTCGTCCTTTTGCTGTTGATTTAGAGTCACTACAAGTAAAAACACTAGTTTTTATTCCAGACAGTTTTCTCCGTAGTGTACCAATGGCAGCACTACATGACGGAAATGATTTTCTCATTCAAAAATATGCGATCGCATCTACCCCTAGTTTGAGTTTGACAGATCCATTCAAACTCAAATCTGAAAAATTCAGAGCATTAGCTGTGGGGTTGACTCAAGATGCAAAGATGGATGGCCGCATATATAAAGCTTTGAGTAATATCAAACAAGAAATCAAACAGGTTTTGATGTTGATACCGGGTAGCAAACAGTTATTAGATGAGAATTTCACACGCGATCGCTTGCAAGCAGAACTCCAGCGCAGTGTTTATTCAATAGTTCATATTGCTACTCATGCTGAATTTGGTATTGCTCCCGAAGATACATTTCTGCTCATGGGTAACAACGAAAAGCTTACCATTAGAGACTTGTATGGTATCATTCAAGCTGTCTCACAAGGTCTAAATACAGTCGATTTATTGTTATTAACTGCTTGTGAAACTGCCCGTGGAAATGATAATACTAACTTGGGTCTAGCTAGTATGGCAGTTTCCGCAGGTGTGAGAAGTACTTTTGCTTCTCTATGGTCAATCGATGATGCAGCTACAGAGATTTTAGTCACAAAATTTTATCAATACTGGCATCATTACGGTTTTAGTAAAGCAGAAGCTTTGCAAAAAGCCCAGCAAGACCTGATTGCTTTAGGGAAAAAATATGCTCATCCTTATTATTGGGCGCCTTTTATTCTTCTAGGTAACTGGTTGTAGTGAAAAAGACGCTATCAGTACCTTAAATAAAATTAAATTCATCCGCGGAGATAGGGAACTCTTAACCTACTATTATTTGGGTCATTCTATTTTCTTACTAGTTAGTGTTAAGCCAGTTAATCAATAAAAAGCTTCTATGTTGTGTCGAAAAGCGATTAAGGCGTGCTTCCCCTGCTCCTCTTTTAGCCCACAAAGGATCGCATCAGATACTTCTAATGAAACTATTGTCTTAATTTCAATATTAGTGTTGTAGCCTGCTAAGTCTGACAAGCGTCTTCCGTGACCGCCTTCACCCTGCACTTGACTAATGGTGTAGCCGCTGACATTATGTTTTTTTAGGAGCTTAACAATACGGTCTTTAAGCACCGTTTCACCAATGATGGTGAGTAAAACAGCAGGTTCTAGGGAAGTGTCTGAGTCTGACATGGAGAACTCCAGAGATTAGGTTTTGGCTGAAAGAGCTTAAATTTTCGCTGTCCAGTCCAGATTCTGTATTCAAAAGGCTCAAGCATTTCTGCCTAAGCCAGTACTGAATGCAATTAATGTGCTAGATTAATCGATTAGCTTCAAAAGCTCAATCGATAAAGCTTAGTAGCGGTTACGTCCGCCGTAGCTTCGGCGACCATCATTAAATGAACTTCTATCTTCTCTAGGTTTAGCCTTATTAACTTTAAGACCACGTCCCATCCACTCAGCACCATCAAGCGCTTCAATTGCAGCTGTTTCTTCTGCATCTGTACCCATTTCCACGAAACCAAAACCGCGTAAACGACCTGTTTCACGATCAGTAGGTAGCTGAACCCGCTTCACAGAACCATATTCTGCAAAAACTGCATTCAGACTATCTTCTGTAACTTCGTAAGAAAGATTGCCTACATAAACTGACATAAATTGTCTCCGAAATTGTAAGGGTGCAGAGATTTAAGTTTCGGAGAAAAGTCTGTAAATACCAAAAGGAAAAAGCCCGTCAATACTAAAAACAAACGCGGTCGCCGAATTAACTCTCATCTATATAGTATGACATAACCAGCAATGATCACAGGATAGTTGCAAAAACCGTTATATAAAGTTATGTAAACCGTTTATAGCTAAGTATGGATGATAAGTTGCGATACCTGCGGCGGGCTGGGCTGATTTAGGAATTTAAAATAGTAATAACTTATATGAAAGTAGCGAACGCTACTATGAATTTTTCTGGATCTACTGGTTTAGATAAGTGTTTTTGAAAACCTGTTGCTAGAGCTTGTTTTTGATTAGATTCTCCAACACAAGCTGTAAGTGCGATCGCTGTTATCTGTCCGCCTTGTTCTTTTGCAGCTGCAATAGTTGCAGCTAAATCAACTGAAGAAATGTTCAGTGTTAATTTGCCTTGTAGAATGCGGGAAACATGTAATAAATCACCGATAAGTTGAGTTTGTAATACCAATTTGAAAAAAGAATGCGACAGATGAATTCCGTAGAGACGCGTAGACGCTCGTTCGTAAGAGTATTATCGCGTCTCATATTCTGAAGTGTGGCAAACTTTTTTGAATTGGTATAATTTAGCAGTGGTTCGATTGTTTCCAAAGCGCTCCCCTGGTGTACGCAGTTCATGAAGACTGTTGGCAATTATCGTAAGCCTATGTATTATGCAAGCCGATGCATTAATAATCCAAGTCACTGCATTAACAATACACATTCTTACATCAGCTTAAAAATCATATTTTTCTAGAGCAATTAGATATACATCCTTAATTTGTGGTGACTTTTCTAAGTTAGCTAGGTCTTTTAATAAATTTATTGCTAGTTTTCCCAATTGGCCATCACGAGTATTCGCTAAAGCTTCAGCCAAGGCATCGTACCACATCCCAGCTTCAGCATAGAGGCTAGCTCTTTGGGTGCGATCGTATTTTCGATGGAGTGCATTTTGCAAACTGGCTGGTATGGGTACAATAGCAATGTCTGCTGTCGCAAGTAAATTGTGTGAAGGATGGTTAAAATCACATAAAATTTCTACCTGCCATATATAATTTTTACCTAAGACTAAACCAGGCAAATTTTCTGGGACAGATAGTTTCATAATCCCTGGAGAACTTTGTAATCGAGATTTATAAGTTAGTTTCGGTTGTTCGTTACTGCTTAACTCATAAATAGAAAATTCTAGCGGGATTTGTGGGTGATGAGGTACAAACCAAGCGAAAGTAGGATGGGTTGAAGTGGTTTGTCCAATGTGTGTAACAGGAGCAAGCAGGGTTATAGAATCAGCATCACTAGCTTTGCATGTTCCCCTAGTTCCCGATGATTCTGTATAACCACTTGGTGGTTTTTGATCTGGGGGGGGTTTATATGCAGCTAAAGTTACCTGGTTAAATGAGAAGGGAATGGTCAAAGCACAAATTGTTAATATCTTTAGATTAAAAACTTTGTGCAAGAGCCACTGTGTGTGAGTCATTATTTTCCCTCTTGGCATTGCACTAAAAAAAATATACTTATTGGTAGATGTAGGTAGTTAGTAATTGGTATTTATTTTTTATTGCCATTAACCATAGACAATTAGCAATTGGTTATACCTGATTGCTTATTACCGTTACTGACAAGAAAGTATTTTTTGTTAACCACGCTACAGAATATACTTTCATTCTATTACTAGTAAATGGCTAAATTCATTTCAGATTTTAGCCATTTCTATTGCAGAAAAATACATAAAAAATGTTTTGATTCTTAATAAAAACATTTACCAAAAACCTAATTTTGGTACAGGCCAAGATAATTCACAAAGAGTACCGCGAGGAGAAAGAGGCGATCGCGTAAATTTTCCTCTGAGTTGTCTAGCTAAATCTCTAAATTGTTGTGTTCCCCGACCTTCTTTAGCAGAAATGCTACCTAAGCCATCATCGACTATTTTCAAAGTGTACCACCCTTCGTTTTGGGTACAACTTACCTCTAAGCGAGTTACACCTGTGGCGTGTTTACCAACATTACACAAAGCTTCTTCTAAAAATCTACAAAGTCCACGTTTTTGGTCAATACTTAAGTGATAATCATCAATAGGATCAAATGTTACTATTTTAATCCTAAGTGTATTAAAACAGGAAAATTCGCGCTGTAATGTATGGTCATAAACTTGATAAAGAACCGTATGAATAGGCTCTTGTAAATTTAGCAGTAAACCTTTTCCTAAATAAAGACTTCTATCTTGAGTTAGAGGTTCTCTTTGTAAAAATTCATATATTCCCCGTAATTCATAGTTTAATTTTTCTAAATCTTTTTCAAGTACTGGTAGTAATTCTTCTGGCGATAAATCATGTTCGCGAATTCTTTTCAATGCTTTAGCTAGGGTTTGCAATGGACCATTATGAATTGTTTCAAAAGTACGTTCTATTAGTGCTTGACGGGCTTCGATTCGAGAACGCAATGCTTGATCATATTGATATAAAGCCGTCATTGTAAAACCATTCAAATTGAAAACGAGAATTGCTGGTATTAGTGGAACCCACAAACCCCAAAGCAACAAAAGTAAATAACTAACAATTGTTAAAATGATGCTAGCAATCACAACAGCGACAAGATTTCGCCATGGGGACTTGGTAAGTCTAGCAAAAGCAATTCCTAAAATCCCCCAGCTGATGATCCATGCATATTCCCAGTAGTCTGTCCAAGTATTCAAAAGTGGTCTAGAATTTAACACGGCACTAATGATTGCAGAACTTGTATGTGCTTGAAGTTCCACTCCATAAATGCGTCCCTCAGCAGGTTGTATGGATGTGACAGCAGAAGTAGTGATGAAGTCTTTGACACTAGGAGCAGTTACACCAATAATTGCGATGCGATCGCGTATCCACTGCGGCTGATATCTTCCGTTTTTAATATCATTCAGAGATAAAATTCTAAATCTTTTGGAACCACTGCGAAAATTGAGTAGTATCTGTACTCCACCAGCATCAGTTCTGACATATCCCCCAGAATTAGGCAAAAACCGGGGTAATTCAATATTTCCGAACCTCATAGCTTCAGGATCACGAATACCATTCTCTAGACTATAACCTTCCTTTGCTAAGTAAGTTTTTGCTAAACAAACAGACAAAGAAAACTTGTATTCTTTATCTGTTGGTGTTCCTAATAAACTACGTCGTAATTTCCCATCAGCATCAATAATTTGGTCTGCAAAACAAACTTGTTCTGACGGTAATATTGGCGGAGGAGCAATTTTTTCGGGTAAGACTTTTTCAATAGCAAATAAATTTTTAATATCTCTAAATGCACTAATCAGTTCAGCATGTCCAGGTTCAACAGGTAAATCTTTGACTATATCAAGACCGATGACTCTAGGCGCAAGAGAATTTAGTTTTCTCAGTAGTGCTGCTATTTCTTTGTCTGGTATGGGATATGTTCCAACACTCTGGATATCTTCTTCATTAATTCCAACAATCACAATACGTTCGTCAATCGGTTCAGTAGGACGTATACGTAAAAAATTATCATAGGCTAACCACTCTAGAGACTGCATATGACCACTAAAACGAGTAATTATTACCAGTGCTATGACTGTCATTCCTGGTAATAGACCTACACGCCAAATGATTATTTGCTCTTTAATGATTCTCCAAAGTTCAGCCTGCATTTATTTATTTATTTTTTTATTGTTTATGATTTGTTGTTAAAATCCAATCCCTAATCAATCAATTAATCCTTCTTCTCTCGCTCGCATTTCTGTTTGAATTCGCATATTTTTTCCATCTTCAGGATAAACATCTAAAGCATCTTGCAGCTTGCTCCAATAATGACGTACCATGCGTTCGCCAACACACATTCGCTCTGCGATCGCTTTATCTGTTAATCCTTCTTCAAATGCGAGAGTTAGCACCCTTAACCATTCTGGTTTTACTTCTAATCCGTAATGAACACCTTTAATATCTTTTGTATGAGTTAATCCCTGTAACGCCCAATCTACTCTAGTCAACATTTCTTGGCTAGAAAGACTTTTATCTGCGACTGTAAAACCTCCTTTATGAACATCAATATCAGGTCTGATTCGCACTAATGTTCTTACATGAGCGCTTTGGACTACGATATTTAAATTAATATGGTTTTTCATTAAGTTTCTGAGTAATTTTACACCTGTATCTGGTCGCGCCATTTTTCCTGGACTCTCTGGTAAAGAAAGATCCATAACTACAAGATCAGGTTGCAGATTTGCTACTTGAGAAAGTGCTTCTTGAGCGGTGACAGCTGTCAAAAACTCAGCATCTACATATTTTTTTCGTAGTACTTCTATAGTTCCACCCAATACTGATTCATGGTCATCTATTACTAAAATTTTTAGTAATTCTTGTTTTGTTAACGCTTGTTTCATAATTCACACCTCAACAATTGAGAAAATAACTATTACGGCTAACCGAGAAGTTAGAAATAAGTAGAGATGGGATGTTTATCGCGTCTATACGAAGAGTAAAAAGTTTTATACTGATTAACTAAAATGTATAATTTTACCGTATTTTTATATACGTATTATTTGTAGCCTACGGAAGAAAAGAATTTATATCATATATTCATTAAATATTAAAGAGTAGTAAATTTTAATTCATTTAAATATGTCTAATACTAGTATAAACGAAACCAAGTAATATTTATTTATTTACCAATATAAGTAGCAAACCACACTGAGGTTATTACTAGAACAAAAACATTTGCCTGATGTTAAAAATCCAAAAGTTTTACAAATAAATTCTCGCTCCGGTAAATTTTTGTAAAATATAACAGTAGAAATATCAGGATAAGTAATTTTTATTATTAGCTTGCTGACATTAGCCTGTTGTTGTAGACATATATAAATAGAAGTTTGTGTCAAAACATCAGGTAAACTAATTCTAAGCAACTCTTCTATAGTCTTTAAGATAATTAGGCTGCGATCTACTGATTCATGTCGCCAAGTATTAGGCATATCAAGATGAAAATATATATGAGAATGAGATCGAAACCATGTTTCTAATAGATACTGAATAGCTAAAGGCAAATTATCTTGAATATATATTGGAAACAAGCGATCGCTCAATTGCGCTAGAGATTGATGGAAATTATCAAATTTTTTTAAAAGTTCTTGAATTTGATTTGCCGATAACTCTAAATTACCTTCTGGTAATAGTTCTAGACTGCGACGAATAGTAAAAGATTCCTGTAATAGACCATCGCGAATTTTCTCTGCTTCTAAAAACATTTTTAGCGATTGTCTACAAGACCACCACTGCAATGCTTGTTGAGTTTTATAATAATTTTTCACTAAAATAATTAGTGTCGTCATGTAGAAAATCAGAATTAAAATTTGTACAGTAAATTGATAATTCACAGCACATAAGGTTATTAGAGTTTTAGGAACTACATCTAGGGATATTAAATAGCATATGCTATTTTTTACATAAATAAATTGCTTAAATTAGACAATATTTTTTCCCAAAAGCGCTGTAATTATTACCTAAAAGTGCATTTCATAAATAATTCAATATTGAAATAATTCAAAAGTTATTACTCAATAGTAAGTAAGCAATAACGAGAGAGCAGAACCCCGACTTCTACCCTACGGGTGTCTATCAAAAGTCGGGGTTCTTGTCATTTACGATATCATGAAACTTATAAATCAGTGATTAACCTAGTCTTTCTTAATAAGAATTGGAGAGCCGTTTCTTGTTTAGAAATAATATCAGCAGAAGCATTCATTCCAACTTGTAGATTACAGGTATGTTCCTGATTTCCAAAACTGTAACTTTCAGGTTCAATCATTGCTTCAAAAGATCCAGCAGCAGGACTTGTAGTAGTTGCTGCGATCGCATCTGAATTATTTGCAGGTGCGATCGTATCTGGAGAAATAGCAGTCACAACACCTTGGAGAGTACCATAATCAGGATATGGACAAGCATCAACTCGCATCTGCACTTTTTGACCGATTTCCACCTTTTTAATTTCAGCCGCAGGAATTATAGCTTTTACAATTAAAGGTGCATGATGTGGGACAATTTCTGCAATAGGTTCTGACGGACGTACAACCTGACCAGGATTACGTAAATTCAGCTTGAGAATCACACCATCGCTAGTAGCGCGAATGACGCTACTTTGCATTTGAATTATATTTTTTTGTAGTTCCTGTTGATATTGTTTAGTTTGATTTACAAGTTCAATTTGTCGTTGAATTAAATTGTTTTTTTCTCTGATTAAACCAGCAATACTAGATTGACCTTTCGCCTTTTCTTGTGCGATACGTTCCTGAGCAATTTCTACAGTTGCTTCACTAGGATTAAGAGCAGCTTTTGCTGTTTGCAGCGTTGCTTTAGCTATATCTATAGCTCTTTTTTCAGCTTCTACTTCTAATTCTGCTTGCTCAACAGCTAATTTTCTCTGCTCATAATCACGTTTTCCAATTGCTCCATACTGTGATAATTCTTTATATCGCTCTCGATCCTGTTTAGCAAATTTCAAATCAGCATTGGCTTTTTTTAAACTTGCTTCAGCTTTTTGTAGGTTTGCTTGTGCTGATAGTAATTCGCTTTGAGTTTTAACTTGCTCATTTCGGTAATCTCGTTTATTATGTTCTAAATCTGCTTTAGCAGAAATAATTTTTCTAGCGATAACTTCTTCTTCAGCATCAATTTGAATATTTAAAGCTTGAATTTGAGCTTGAGTTTGAGCTAGTTGTAATTTACCTTCTTCAATACTGTTTTGTAACTGACTATTTTTGATATGTAGTTCCATATCATCAAGTTTCGTAATGATATCTCCTTGTTTAACTATCTGATTTTCCTTAACAAAAATACCTTTTACTGTTCCTTCTATTTCTGGTTGTACGATCCGCACATCTCCTGTAGGACGTACAGTTGCAGAAGTCTTGACACTGACATTGTATTTAATATATGAAGCCAGAGCGATCGCTGTACCAAAATTAACAACCAAAAATATCCCCGCCAAAGTTGTCCAACGACTAATCGGCGGTAGAAACTCATCGGTATTAACTGAAGGAAGAAATTTTTGATTATGAGTGTAGAGCATAATTTTTGATAGTTATCTTACTTAGTGTTTAGTTGTAGATAGTTATTAAAAATTTTTATTTTTTAGTGATTAACCATCAACCACTAACCACTTTACGGGTGTAGACGCGCAAGCAGCTTAAAGGCAGAGTAGCATTTGGTAAGTTATCTATTTCATAAAACTAATAAATGATCGCCCAAATGCTTCGCCCCTACTAACCAATAACCAATTCAAGGAATTAAAAAATCTAAATGTTCTCCAGGGATAGAATTTAATTCTTCTACAGAACCTTGTAGTTTTAACCTACCTTGTTCTAAAAACACAATCCAATCAGCACGATTAATAACTCGCGGACGATGGCTAATCAAAATAGTTGTTTTTCCTCGGCGATGCTGAAATAATTTATCTAAAACTTGTGCTTCACTGACAGGATCTAGCCCAGCAGTAGACTCATCCAAAATTAATATTGGTGGCTCATTAACTATAGCACGTGCTATTGCTAATCTTTGCCGTTGACCACCAGAAATATTTGCGCCAAATTCTCCTAAAACAGTTTGATATGTCTCAGGAAGTTTGCTAATAAATTCATCCGCTTCTGCTATTTGACAGCATCTAACAATCTGCTCAAATGTAGCATGAGGTGATCCTAAACGGAAATTTTCAACAATAGAACGACTCCAAAAATGGGCATCTTGAGGAACTAAAACTATCTGATGACGCAGACAATCAAGAGCAAGGTCATTTAAGTTATATAATCCAATACGAATGTTTCCAGATTGTAATTGATATAAACCTGCAATTAATTTAGCAAGAGTACTTTTACCACATCCAGATTTACCAATAAAAGCAATTACTTTACCACCTGGAATTGTTAATGAAAAATCTTCTAATAAATCCATCCTACCAGCATAGTGAAAGTTGACATTAGTACAAGTAATGTCAGCATCTCCAGGTATCCTAACAAACTGCTTTTTCGTATCTTTATCATCTTCTGGAGTTGCATCAATAACTTCCGTCAGACGTTGAATAGCAGTTTTTGCGCGAGTATATTCATCTACAAAACCAATGACACTACCAATTAAACCCAGGAAATTAGCATTCATCGCATTAAAAGCTAATAATTGCCCAATACTAAGATGTTCCTGCGGTTGAATCACCAAATTACCACCAAACCACAACAAAATCACACCGCCAATAGCAGCGACAAAGCCTGAGAATGTACTATTAATAATGGCAATTTGAATTGTATTTAAAGTCAGGGTTGTCAGACGACTAAATCGGCTTTGAAATTCATCCCAAAATTGTGG
The DNA here is from genome assembly GCA_024239075.1 of Fischerella sp. CENA71. GTDB lineage: Bacteria > Cyanobacteriota > Cyanobacteriia > Cyanobacteriales > Nostocaceae > Pelatocladus. The sequence continues at coordinate 15,024 of JANBVI010000063.1, forward strand.
TGAAGCAGTAGTTGTCTTGAGGGTGAGCGCGCCTTTAAAAGTTTCTACTAAAACGCCTTGATTTTCTGCTTCTTGAACTAATAGCTCACGAGTTTTATTTCGTAAAGTCGGCTGAAATACAACAGTCGAAATACTCATGGCTAGAGCAATAACTACAGCTACCGTCGTTAGCTTCCAGCTATAAAATAGCATGAAGCCAAAAGAAATTATAGCAATAAAAAATTGGCTAGGTAAACCAACAATAACTTGAGCTACTAATTGATTAATCTGATCTATATCTCGTAAACGGCTAATAATTTCTCCACTTCTACGAGCTTCATAGTAAGAAAGAGGTAAGCGCAAAATTTGTCGTCCAAATTCTAACACTAAACCTAATTGCAAACGCTGGGCAAAATGAGCAATTAAATTAGACTGAACAAATGAAAGACTAGTAGAAACAAAATGCATCACAACCACAGCAATAGCAACAGTCGTGAGCAATTTTGTATCTCCTCTCACCAACACATCATCAGTCAAAATTTGGAGCAAAAATGGTGAGGCTAAAGATAGCAATCCCAAAATTAAGTTTAAAGGTAATGCTTGCGCCAGTATGCCACGAAAAGCCCAAACACGCCTTAAAAAACGCCAAAAACCACTAATTTTATCGTCTTCTTGGGAAAAAAAGCGAGTTTGATCTGGCTGCAATAATAACATCAGCCAATCTGTCCAATTATCTGCGACATCCTTTTTAGACACATAACGAATGCCTACTGCTGGATCAGCAATTACACATTTTTGACCTTGCTTGCCATACAAAACAACCCAATGATTTCCCTGCCAGTGAATAATTGCTGGTAGAGGTGCTTCTTTCATTCGGTTTAAAAGTTCTGGCGAAGTTTTAACTGGACGAGCATTAAAACCAAGTGCTTCTGCACCCCGCTTTAATCCTAATAAAGTAGTTCCAAACTGTCCAGTACCAACAGCTTCACGGATGTGATTGAGAGTAAAATTACGTCCATAATGCTTAGAAATGGTAGCGAGACAAGCCGCTCCACAATCTTCTTCACTATGCTGTTTAACAAACTTGTATTTCATCTGAAATTCACCCAAAAGATTGAGAACCTAAAGGTTTAGTCAATCTGCTTATTTGTTATTATTAGTGTTAATTAAATTAGTTAATAATTACGACAAATAACTAATTAAGTGAACAGATAAAAAATCAATCTTCGTAAGACTTCCAAGCCACTTAAACCATACTTACGTCCACTTTTACCAAAACTAAAGCCAAAGGTAAGCTCTGATAATGAATAGCCAGTTTGTTGCTTAGATGTAATGTTGTGTACACCATCTGAAAAATTATTTTCATAATTTGCAAAAGTCACAATGTTTGTCCTTTTGACAAAAAAATCAAATAGTGATGATGAACGACCTCCTGTTGCAATTTCCTGCTCCTGTTCAGACAAATCTACAAAAAGTTCGGACTTGGTTAGTTCTCTATCTGTAGACACCTTTTCACCTCTTTGCTATATGTGCATAGACAGTTGAAAAAAGTATAAGTATCACGCAATTTTTTGGTTTTCATCAATAGTCAGCTATCATCTCAAGTTCACATGATCACTTATAATTCCTGTTGAACCTCACGCCCTCTTCTTAGTTAGGAGAGAGGTGAGGTTGGATATAAGCAGAATTGAAAGGATGATTAATTCTGACTCAATATCACGGTTTTTAATTAGTTGAACCAATTAATTGTCTGATCCAACTACATTAATATGCTATGTATGGATCATAAGAATCGAGATAGAAATCCTTGTAAGCACTGGTATCTATCTCTAATTCAGCAAATTGTTGGTTCACATAACTACCATTCGGACCAGAACCAATTGAAAAGTTAAAAGCAGTTAAATCTTGATAGTAGTTAGTGTTAATGTAGTCGTAAATACTCTTACCACCAGCGACCAATTGCTGTTGTTCTTCGCACACTTCACTAAACAATTCATTAGACATTATTAAAGACTCCTTGTTCAGATTTATATAGTTGTGTTGAAAGTTGAGTAACCGAGCCAAATGAGCTACTCAACTTTTCAATTACTTAGTATGGATAGACATAGTAGTAGGGATTGAGTTGGAAACTCTTATTAGCGCTGGTATTAATTTCTTGTTCAGCAAATTCTTGAGTTACCACACTACCTTTAGGACCAGATGCTGCACTGAAAGCAAAAGCAGTTGTATCTGCATTGAAGTAAGTGCTGAGATAATCATTAATGCTCTTACCACCAGCAACTAGCTGCTGTTGTTCTTCTGCTACTTCACTAAACAAATTAGATGCAAAAACTTCCTTAGACATGATTAAAGCTCCCTTATTTTGCTTTTAAAAATTTCAATTACTTACCATGGATAGTAGTAGTAGGGATTGAGTTGGAAACTCTTATTAGCGCTGGTATTGATTTCTTGTTCAGCAAATTCTTGAGTTACCACACTACCGCCAGGACCAGATGCTGCACTGAAAGCAAAAGCAGTTGTATCTGCATTAAAGTAAGTGCTGAGATAATCATTAATACTCTTACCACCAGCAACTAGCTGCTGTTGTTCTTCTGCTACTTCACTAAACAAATTAGATGCAAAAACTTCCTTAGACATGATTAAAACTCCCTTATTTTGCTTTTGAAAATTTCAATTACTTACCATGTATAGTAGTAGGGATTGAGTTCAAAAGTTTTGTAAGCACTGGTATTAATTTCTTGTTCAGCAAATTCTTGAGTTACTACACTACCGCCAGGACCAGATGCTGCTGCAAACTTAAAAGCAGTTGTATCTGCATTAAAGTAAGTGCTGAGATTATCGTAAATACTCTTACCACCAGCAACTAGCTGCTGTTGTTCTTCTGCTACTTCACTAAATAAATTAGATGTAAAATTTTCGTTAGACATATTAGTACAACTCCTTGCCTGTCTTGTTGTTGTTGAGTGCAATATTTGAAGTTGGACAGCTTTATTTATTAGTTCAACTTCTTGCTTGCTTATTACGATATACTCTTGCTAATATGTCAGTCACTTACACTTTCTGTAAACTTATTTACCTGCTTGAGAAGCATGAATAGCAGAATTATACGAGTGTTATTTCTGAAAAGTACACGCCAATCAAAGCAAAAACCCGGTTTTTCCATAAACCGGGTTCATTAAAATTAAAAACATAAAATAAATAAGAAAATATTTAAACCAAATCAATTCATTCAAAAATCAACTATTAGAATGATGAGAAAGTTCATTCATTTTTGTAATACGATCGCGAATCAATTGTAATTGTTTTTGACTGTTCACTGGATCTTTAGGAAGAGGAACTTCTGTATTTGGCCAGCCAGAGAGATCATTGCATGGACAAGAATCCGCAGGCATTCCCATATTTCGCACAGGTATAGGCATTGTACAGCGCGAACAGGGATACATTTCCCAAGCGGATGTCAGCAGTTCTCCGATAGTTTCGCTTGTACCTTCAAGATGGCAGTCACCTGCTTGTTCAGCAATAATTTTCTGCCAGCATTCTTCAAACTCGTCACTATAGCGATCGCCTGCAACAACAGACTTGGGCGACAAAACTTCTGCACCATTATTGATGATGACTTTCTTGCCCAACTGAAGCCAGTAAGCTAGGTATTTTTTAACTTCATTTTTAGATGCCATACTTCAATTTTATTGAAATTTTTAATACTCAATTTGGAATAAATTCTTAAGAAGAGTTATTTGTCATTGGTCATTGGTTATTCTCCGCGTCCCCGATCCCCGATCCCCAACAGATAAAGGAGAGCCAAGCAAACTGAGGTTGAGAACATGTCCACCAGTAACTAGATAAACAGGTTCACAGATTGTGCCTAAGTGTCGTACTAATCCACCTAAGCGATCGCGAAAAGTTCTACCCATGGGATAAGCCGGTACCACACCCCATCCTGTTTCTTCAGCGACAAAAATCATATCGGCTGCTACTAGTTCCACTGTCTCTAAAAACTCTTCCACAGTCTTTTCCCAAATTGCTTCTTCCTGAGAAAGTAGATTAGCTACCCAAGTTCCCAAAGAATCAACTAAAACGCAGGTGTTCGCTGGTATGTGGGCAAGAGTATCAGACAATTGTCCTGGTACTTCCAATGTCACCCAATCCTCAGGGCGTCGTTGCTGATGCTTTTGAATACGTTGCAGCCACTCTTGATCAGCAGGATCGCGACTAGCTGTTGCTATGTAAACTACTGGTTTGTCTGATTGGATTGCTAAAGTTTCTGCCCACTCACTTTTACCAGAACGCGCTGGCCCAGTCACCAGGATGATTTGATTCATTTTTAGCTCAATAAACCCAATTATAAAAATCTCATAACACAAAGTTAAAAATAAAATAAGAAAAGGGGAATCATAAATTAAAACAGAAAAATAACCATTACCCTTGCCTCATAAGTGATCCCCAATCTTTAAGACTCAATAGTCCCAGCTATTACAAGGAGGGAAACCTGCAAAACACTAGCTTGCCAATACTCCTAATTATTGCCTTTATTCGCAGCCCTTGACTGAATATCTTGAAGAAACCAGGAATTTAAACCTTTACCATAATTTTTCCCTTTGGGGATGAGATTGTTGACCCCAAATAACTTTTAAGAGATAAAATTAACACTCAGCATCCTATTGATGTAACTATTGGGAATACTCAAAAATCCCAACTATCAATTCAGCACCATCCACAATCACAAGTCACAGAAAAGTTAGAGATACCCATTATGAAAGCAAGCTTAAAGCGTATTGAGGCTACTCTACACGATTTAGGAAATCGCGACACCAGCACTACTGAGCCATCAGAAGTTAATAAGCAGTCTTTATCATTTCGGATCAGTGTTGGTGAAATAGAAAAATCAGAAAATGGTGAGACCGAATCCGAAGATGAATATGATGAACAATCACAAGAGTACTCCCAGTTTCATCACGACTCTGTCCAAACATTCCCAGTAGAAGAAAACGGTTACAAAACACCAAGCCTACCTAAATTCAAAACTCCTAGCTTTACCAACCATCGCAATGCAGCAAACCCAGCATTGGCAATGAATCTGTTGCAAGAAATACAAGAAATTGTTGGTGCTTGGCAGACAGAACTGCACAAAATCGTGCGGCAAATCCAAGACGTATATCTGGAAGGGCCAATAGTTAATGGTTGGTTAGAGTCACACACAGACAACGAACCCAAAGGAAGCGCAACACTACGTCATGCAGAAATCAATCGCTTGATGGACTACGTAGAAGAAATTTGCGCTCAACAAGCTAAAATTTCTTCTCAATCATCCTCTGCTGGCTATCGTTTGTGTGGTTTAGATGCTTCTGGTACAGTGTGGACGCGTCCGTGTCCCCCCGATCAGGTTGCAAGTGTGAGTATGGCGATCGCTCGTTACCAAAAGTTACGCCAGTTATTAGGACGCAAGCAATACTTAGAAACTCGTCTAGCACAACTAGCTGAAACGCTTGTGGTATTACATGGTCATATTCAATGTCAGTAAAGCAAGTAACAGGTAATTAAGAATAAAGCCTCAAAACTTTTAATTTGCGGTGATAGCAAATTTAATTATGAGCATCTTACGAGAAGATATCAGGGTGATTTCCGAAAAAACTCGGTTGGTGAGTCAGGATTTTTTGGTATAGATTAGCTCCAGAACAGGCAAGATTGAATTTTTTTATGGTTAGTAGTTATTAAAACAACCAACAAAAATTCAACATCCAATTCCAAAACCAAAAACTTCCTATGCCAGATACGCCAATCTCTGCCATTATCTGTACTCACAATCGAGATAATTATTTAGGCACTGCTATAGATAGCCTCTTAGCACAGGATTTTGCAGATGGCTTTGAAGTGATAGTGGTGGATAATGGTTCTAGCGATCGCACCAGTTCTGTTGTAGAACAAAGAGCAAATCATCCCCACCTGAAATACGTTTTTGAACCTGTTGTTGGTCTGTCTGTAGCTCGGAATACAGGCGCTCAGGTTGCAAGCGGTGAAATTCTAGCTTACCTTGATGATGATGCTGTAGCAAGCCAAGGTTGGTTGCAAGTTTTATATAATGCCTATAAAAATAACCCAAAATTAGCGATCGCTGGTGGTAAAGTCAGCTTGTTATGGTCAGAGGGAATGCAAGCACCACGGTGGTTATCTCAAGGATTAGCCGCTAATTTAGGAGCATACGATCTAGGTGACAACACAGTTTACTTAGACAAGCCTGGTTTAACTCCCAGAGGTTTAAATTACTCAATCCGTCGCAGTTTTTTAGAAGAAATAGGCGGCTTTGATCCTCATCTTGGGCGCATAGGTAAAAATTTACTATCCAACGAAGAATTGCAAATGACCGAACTTGCCCTGCAAAGAGGTTGGCAAGTTATGTATTTACCGCAAGCCCACGTATTTCACAATGTAGCCCCCGAACGTCTGAAACGTTCTTGGTTTTTAAATCGTGGTTGGTGGCAAGGTATCAGCGAGTGTTATCGAGAACAACTAGCAGGTACCGCAGGTTTAGGTCAGTTACAACGTGGTAGCGAACGTTTTTCACGTGGTTTATATAAAGCAATTAAATATTTTGCTGATCCAGCAGAACGATTCGACAAACTTGTCTACGCCTATGGTCAGATTGGTTATTTAAATGCTGCGATCGCAGGCTTGTTATCAAAAAGAGTCAATAGTCAATAGTCATTTGTCATTTGTCATTAGCGATTAACTACTATACAGGCGCACATTTGTACGCCCCTACTAACAACTAACTACTAATTACTAACAACTAAAAAATATTTATGTCATCTTCTAAAATACCAATTTCTGTACTAATTCCAGCTAAAAATGAAGAAGCAAACTTGCCCGCTTGCCTTGCTAGTGTGCAAAGAGCAGATGAAGTTTTTATCGTAGATTCACAAAGTAGTGATCAAAGCGCCGAAGTTGCAAAAAATTATGGTGCAAATGTCGTGCAATTTTATTTCAATGGACACTGGCCTAAAAAGAAAAATTGGTCTTTAGAAAACCTCAATTTTCGCAATGAATGGGTTTTAATCTTAGATTGCGATGAGCGTATCACCCCTGATCTCTGGGAAGAAATTGCTCAAGCAATTCAAAATCCAGAATATAATGGCTACTACTTGAATCGCCGTGTATTTTTCTTAGGTAAATGGATTCGCCACGGTGGTAAATATCCAGATTGGAATTTGCGTTTATTTAAGCATCAAAAAGGGCGTTACGAAAATCTGCATACAGAAGATATTCCTAATACAGGTGATAATGAAGTTCACGAACATGTCATCTTAGATGGAAAAGTCGGATATCTCAAAAACGATATGATTCACGAAGATTTTCGTGATCTTTTCCATTGGTTAGAACGCCACAATCGCTATTCAAACTGGGAAGCCCGCGTTTACTATAATTTGCTTACAGGAAATCATGATCACGGTACTATTGGCGCGAAATTATTTGGTGACGCCGTACAGCGTAAACGCTTTTTAAAAAGAATTTGGGTGCGACTACCATTTAAACCATTTTTGCGATTTGTGTTGTTCTATTTTATCCAGCGTGGTTTTTTGGATGGTAAGGCTGGATATATTTACGCAAGACTATTGAGCCAATACGAATATCAAATAGGGGTTAAACTCCACGAATTATGCCACTGTGGCGGCAAACTCAATATTAAATCTATCTAATTGGGATCGGGAACGCGGAGAATAACCAATGACTATTGACTATTGACAAATGACCAATAACCAAGCATTTATAGATTTACGCAAATATGACCAATCTTGGTTTGACCGTGGGCGTCCCAGTTGGTATGTTTTGTTGTGGTGGTTTGTGCAGGCGATCACTTTTCCTCTGACTCCTCACCCGTTAAATGGTCTGCGTTGTGCTTTATTACGTCTGTTTGGCGCTCGTGTTGGTAAAGGCGTCTTCATTAGACCGACTGCTCGCTTCACCTATCCTTGGAAAATCACAATCGGTGACTATAGCTGGATTGGGGATGACGTAGTTTTATACAGTCTGGATTACATACATATAGGTGAACATTGCGTAATTTCTCAGGAAAGCTATCTATGTACTGGTAGTCATGATATGTATGATCCAGCCTTCGGGTTAAAGACAGCGAGTATCTGCATCGGTAATGGAGTATGGTTAGCAGCAGATTGCTTTGTTGGCGCTGGGGTTAAAATTGGCGCAAATGCAGTTATTGGCGCTCGTAGCAGTGTTTTTACTGATATACCACCTGCACAAGTGTGTTGGGGAACACCATGCCGCCCTCGTTATCCCAGATTCCAAGAACAAACTTAATTTACCACCACTACCGCCTACCTCTACTTCCCGTTTCAATCCTTAATAGGGATTAATGTTAGTTGCAACAGGAATAAATTATTTTTTGTCTAGTGATTTCAGTGTTTCAATCCCTAATAGGGATTAATGTTAGTTGCAACCTGGATGGTCTACCCATTAATTCCATCCTAAATATTCGTTTCAATCCCTAATAGGGATTAATGTTAGTTGCAACTTTGTAGCCTACAAGTTGATGAAGAAAAACAACATGTTTCAATCCCTAATAGGGATTAATGTTAGTTGCAACTTCAGGATTTGCCCCTATGGCGTCCATCGTCAAAATCTCGCGTTTCAATCCCTAATAGGGATTAATGTTAGTTGCAACAAACTCTCTTTAATCACCGACAAAGTTGAAGTAAGTTTCAATCCCTAATAGGGATTAATGTTAGTTGCAACCTACCCAAATAATTAAGCTGACAATTACCTCAATTGCAGTTTCAATCCCTAATAGGGATTAATGTTAGTTGCAACCCTACAATGTGTCGTTTGTCAAGTGTTCCGATGTTTCAATCCCTAATAGGGATTAATGTTAGTTGCAACCGCTCGATTCAGAAGCCTTGCTGTATTTGGTTTTCAAGGTTCAGTGGTGCAGACCTAGAGCAAATATAACGTTTTAGCGATCGCACTGTCAAGAGTAAATGAGTATAAAATCGCTCAAACCTAGTCAGGGCAAGATTTACAGAAAAGGTGCAGACCTCATTTCCCATCAAATCAGCCTCTAACATAGACAGAACAAGAGTTTCAGCCGTAAAAATTGACTGCTTTTTTTCTACACCTATTGGTCTGCACCATCATCAAGCAAAAAACATTGTAGTCTTGATTGGCATTTTGCTGCTAATGCGCTCAATTTTAACCTGATAGCAAGCACCAAGAAAAATTAATTCGCCAGTGTCAGGTAAAATACTGGTTAAGCAGTAGATAAAAAACTAGGTAAAATAGTATAAAAATACTATTTTTTCATATATTTAGACACCAAAACTGAATAAAAGACTAGTTGTTTACTATAAATACTAGACCAATTCACTCAAAGCCTTGATTTTAAAGAGTTCATGCTCATAGTTCAGAAATACGGTGGTACATCTGTCGGTTCCGTTGAGCGCATTGTCTCTGTCGCGCAACGTGTTTCTCAAGCCGCAAAAGCAGGAAATTCCATAGTGGTGGTAGTTTCTGCAATGGGTAAAACAACTGATGGACTTGTGAAATTAGCTGCGGAAATCTCTAAAAATCCTTGCCGTCGAGAAATGGATATGTTGCTTTCTACGGGTGAGCAGGTATCTATTGCGCTGGTGAGTATGGCGTTGCAAGAATTAGGACAACCAGCAATTTCTTTGACTGGCGCTCAGGTAGGAATTGTCACCGAAGCTGAACATACCCGCGCCCGAATTTTACATATTCAAACAGAACGGATTAAAAAGCACTTAGAAGAAGGTAAAGTTGTTGTCGTTGCAGGATTTCAAGGTATTAGCAGTACTAATGCATTGGAAATCACGACCTTGGGACGAGGCGGTTCGGATACTTCTGCGGTGGCGATCGCAGCTGCTTTACAGGCAGATTTTTGTGAAATTTATACCGACGTGCCAGGGATTCTCACTACAGATCCCCGTCTAGTTCCAGAAGCGCAGTTAATGAGTGAAATCACCTGCGATGAAATGCTAGAACTCGCCAGTCTCGGCGCAAAAGTCTTGCATCCTCGCGCCGTCGAAATTGCCCGTAACTACGGAATGCCCTTAGTGGTACGCTCTAGCTGGACAGATGATCCCGGTACTTGGGTAACTTCATCCCAGATTAAAGAGCGATCGCTGATCAATTTAGAAATTGCGCGTCCAGTAGATAGCGTTACATATGATACTGATCAAGCCAAGGTAGCCTTGTTACGTGTTCCAGATAGACCAGGTGTCGCAGCTAGCCTATTTGGTGAAATTGCCCGTCAGGATGTAGATGTAGATTTGATTATTCAATCAATCCATGAAGGTAATACAAACGACATTGCTTTTACAGTATTTACACCAATCTTACCAAAAGCCGAAGCCGTAGCGGCTGCTATTGCTCCTGTTCTCCGCAGTCACAAGACTAACCAAGCTGAAGAAGCTGAAGTCATGGTGCAGCAAAATATTGCTAAAGTCAGTATCGCCGGCGCAGGAATGATCGGTCGTCCTGGAGTCGCCGCCAAGATGTTTGCCACCCTAGCAGCAGCAGGCGTAAACATCCAAATGATTTCTACCAGTGAAATAAAAGTCAGCTGCGTAATTGCTGCCCAAGAATGCGATCGCGCCGTCGCCGCCCTGCGGCAAGCATTTGAAATTGAAGGAGAAGATAAGGGGGACAAGGAGAAGGGAAGACGCGGTGATGCGGAGAATCCTTTTGATGAATTCGCCGCGTCAGAGTATCCCCGTGTCCCCGTGTCTTCTTCCCCTGTACGCGGTGTCGCCCTCGATATGAACCAAGCACGTCTAGCCATTCGCCAAGTTCAAGATCGTCCAGGAACGGCGGGAAAACTGTTTGGACTTTTAGCAGATCACAATATCAGCGTAGATATGATCATTCAGTCCCAACGCTGCCGTATAGTCAATGGTGTGCCGATGCGTGATATTGCTTTCACAGTGGCACGGATAGATGCAGAAGCAGCACAGAAAATGTTGCAAGCAAAAGCAGCAGAATATGGTTGGGGTGAAGTAGCCTTAGATCAGGCGATCGCTAAAGTCAGTATCGTTGGTGCTGGTATGGTAGGACAACCAGGCGTTGCAGCGAAAATGTTTGAAGCCCTAGCGCAGCATCATATCAACATTCAAATGATTGCTACCTCAGAAATTAAAATAAGTTGTGTAGTAGCCCAAGAAGAAGGTGTCAAAGCACTACAAGTGATTCACGCAGCATTTGGATTAGCAGGTAGCGAGAAATTTATAGTTCCTGCGTAGAAAGGATCGGGAATCGGCGATCAGGGATCGGGGAGCAGGAAAATACAATATACCTTGTCCCCCTTGTCCCCCTTGTCCTCCTTCCAATTCCCAATTCCCAATTCCCAATTTCCAATCCCCAACCCCCGCTCCCCCATATGCAAATTAATCAGTGTGTTCATACAGCCATTCTTGTAACTGACTTAGAACGCTCCGAACATTTTTATGGCACTGTATTGGGATTATCTAAAGTAGAACGCCCGATGAAATTTCCTGGTAGTTGGTATCAAGTCGGCGAGTATCAAATTCACTTGATTGTAGCACTTAGCGTTCATGGTGAAACCAAAAATGAAAAATGGGGACGCAATCCCCACATTGCTTTTTTAGTTTCCGACTTAGATGCCGCTAAACAGCAGCTACTAAATTATAACTGTCTAATACAACCCAGCGCTTCTGGTCGCCCTGCTGTTTTTACCCAAGATCCGGATGGAAATGTGATTGAGTTGAGCCAGCAATGAAAATTCTTGCTTACACCTACAGTAATCCTTTACTAGAAACTGCTTGTGATCCTCAGACTTGGGGATGGGATGTAAATAAGGTGTATCAAGATTTAGGACAGCGCACGGAGTTACAACAATTACTAATTGACTGCCAAACTGATCCACCTGATTATTTAGTTGTTCGTCGTTTAGAAGAATTGGGGGACAATGTCGAGGAAGTGAGCGATCGCCTTTCTGAGATCGAAGCTATGGGGATAACCCTGGTTGCAGTTGAGCAAGGTTACAACTCTGCGGATCAATCTCCTCATCTTCATGCTCAATTGTTGCAATTACTACACCAAATTCAACGACAGCAACACAGTCGTCGTATTCGTCAAGGTCATGCCCGCAACCGTTTAGAGGCTGCTCCTCCTCCGGGAAAAGCGCCCTATGGTTATCGAAGAGGTAAAGATAAGTACATTGTTGACCGTAGTACTTCTCCTGTAGTTAAAGATTTTTTTGAACACTTTCTCCTCTATGGTTCGCTGCGGGGAGCAGTACGTTACCTGGCGAAAAAATATGCTAAGAAAATTTCTGTCACCACAGGACGTCGTTGGTTGACTAATCCAGTTTATCGTGGCAACACTGCTTATCAAAATGGAGAAATTCTTGCTAATACCCACGTCGCCATCATTTCTCAGGAAGAAGCAGCGCAAGTTGACAGGCTTTTACGCCGCAACAGTCGTTTACCATCACGAACTGCAAGTGCGCCGCGTTCTCTGGCGGGGTTAGTTGTCTGTGGTGAATGTCAATCACATATGGGTGTTGCTCGCGTTACTATTCGCAACCAAGATAAAGAGTATCTTTATTTACGTCCAATTAGCTGTATAAAAAAACCTAAATGTCGGGCTATTCCTTACCAAGAAGTCTTAGATCATACTATTCAAGCTGTTTGTCGTGACTTACCTGTGGCGGTGGATAAGATGAATTCTCCGCAATTGGATGCAGTTAAGAATAGCTTAGGGGATGCGATCGCTCATCAGCAAGAAATACTCACACAATTACCTGCTTTAGTCGAAACTGGGGTGCTAGATCCAGAAACAGCCAAAATCAGAGCATACAAACTCCGCACTGAAATATCTACGCTACAAGCAAAGTTAGCAACCCTACCACCAGTGAACTTACGCTCTGTAGCTGTTGCGGTTTCTATCCCTCAATTTTGGTTGGATTTATCAGAATCAGAACGACGATTTTATTTTCGCGAATTTATTCGTCAAGTAGAAATTCTTCGTCAACATCAACACTGGCAATTACGAGTCATTTTTATTTTTTGAGTGTTGATTGTTACTAACCAAAACAGTACAGCGAATGTAAATGACATCATAAAAAGCATTCAAAAAACATTTGAAGACTCTTGATGCAGGCAGATATTGTATTACTTTTTTTAATTTTTTTGTATGTAATTAAATACAAATATTTAATCAGAGAATTTATAAAAAAATATACATAATCAAAGCTAATGGTTGTATAATTACTCCCAATAGGGGCATTCGATGCCCCTAGTTTTTCACCCGCAAGCTAGTTATCAGGGTAGCCAAATATTTACCAGGGTATCTACCTTTTTTACAGGCACCTACCATCCTTAATTTGACTTATTTGTAGCAGTATCTGACTTATTCATTGTGTCAGTACTGCCATGCTAACACTTGTCATTTTTTCATGTCAATCATTCATGTGAAAATGACAAAAAATCATGTCAAACAATTTAGATATCATGAGAGAGAATAGAAAGCAAACATGATATCAAACAGTCAATAAAATGACCGACAGAAGGCGTTGTGATGATTACAAACAGGTCAGCGGTTATGTGCCGGTAGATTTGGCGCGGGAATTCAAAAGCATTTGCGCTCGTGAGGGTCTTTCTCAAAGCGACGCATTGGAAGAGATTATCCGTGAGTGGCTAGGCAAAAAAACAGCCTCCAACTCTTCAAATCCCGAACAACCAAACCGCCTGATCACAATTGCTGATGTAGTTCGAGCCAATATGGCAAAGCTTAAGCGCTGTGGAGTCAAAAACCTACAAGCGCTTGCCAAAGGGGAAGTACTACCTACACCAGGGGACTTCGCCATCATCATGTCTAGTTTGGCTATCCCTGAGGAAGAACAAAAAATGATTTGGCAAAGAACTTTTAGTTCCCTACATAGTGATTTTGGTGGAGTGAATGAGTGCGAGCGTTCTGAAAGTCCTAAACCAACCGGGCTGGAATTATAAATTATCCTATGATGGGGTTTCTATTTTTGCCCCAACAAAAAAGGATGCTACCCACCTTGCCCAATGCTACGGATATGCTTTGAGCGAAACCGCAGCAAAAATCAATGGCAAGGTGCGGATTGGGTGGAGACACTGCAAGCGGCCAATTGAGTTTTACAGTTGGATGGCAACCCAGCAGTTACCTACACCCGCCGAAACTGCTGAACGCATGTTACCTCTGGGAGGAGAAGTCTTTTGCAGTCAACTGTACTTACCAGTAGAGTTATTGAAACGCATGGTTAATGCTGCTGAAAGTGAACGCCCGATTAGTATTGTCAGACAAGATAACCAAAAACAAATAATTGTTAACCAGTTAATGTCTGATATGTTACAAACTCCTCCAGAGGTTGCCACTCAAAGAGTAATGAATCGATTTTGGTTACCAAAAGATTTGGCAGAACTGGAACGACGTCTACGTCAAGAGAGTCGATTCACTATGACTTACTCTGCTGGACTCAACGAGCAAACTTGGGCAATCCTCACAACCCAATTTGAGAGTTTTGAGGTTGATGGGATCTGGTACAGACAAGGAACTTCCTTAGCAACTCCTGAACTGATACCAATTCCGCCAGAAGCTTTTGCCCCAATTTAAGTAGTGTATATAGTTTGACTACTTCAAGATATGAAAAATCATCAGGTGTGTAAATTTATTCATTCAGGGAATGCACTACCTCAGTTGGAAATCGGGAATGAGGGAGACAAGGGAGACAAGGCAGAATATTTTTGATTAATTCACCGCGTCTCCCACTCTCAGTTCTCCGTTGTATCTTCCCAATAACCAATGACCAATGACTAATGACGAATGACTAATGACAATCGACTAACAAAGTATATTTAGACTTTATTTAAAACAGATATTTCTCGGATACGCCATCCATCAGTTTTACGAACCAAGTTATATCTAACTCTGACTGTTTCAGTCGAGGAATTTTTCTCGTTCAGTTGACCGTTTTCATAAAAACTGGTTGCTTCAGTTATGGAAGCTTGCACCGCAGCATGTTCCTGATCCTTAGGATTGATCTCTAAAGATTCTACTTTAACAGTGTGTTGATATTTGCGATAACGGTTATCAGCCTTATCTTCCTTAGCAACGAGTTGCCACTGAGTTAGGGCTGAGTCTATTAAAATATTTTCTAAACTATCAATTTCATGATTTGGCCCCAAGGCAGCAGATTTAGTTGCTAACCAAGTCTGAATCACTTCTTCTGCTGTCGCTTCTGTTAATAACCCTGTGGGAAACAGGGGTTTACTATTACGGTCAGGGATAGGTAGTGGTGGTTCATTTATTTGTATTAATAACTGTTTACCTTGTAAAGCAGGTGCTGGTCTCAAGGCATTATGGACGAATTTTACAGTCGTTGAAATCGCTAACCATAAAACTAATATACTTCCAATACTAGTCAAAACTACCCACAATAACCGCTTGTTGGTATTGACGTCGCGAGTAGCAGAGCGCCGTCGCCGTGCAGCAGGTGGCCGCTGTTCCCAGTGACGTTCTCTAGCATAAGCAGATGGGCTGGGTTTGCGCCTTCTTGAGGTTGGTGGTTGAGAGGGTACATTAGCTCTAGCAGAACCATTCATCTGATAGTCATTGCTTCTGCTAGCACGTTCCACGCCCGAAACTTGTGTAAAGGGCATGTCTACTCTTGTGTCTTCACCGTCTGACTGAGAAGATGAAACTTGAAAGAACGAGGATGATTGAGTTTGGGGAGAATTTGCAGAATTGCTTCTGTTACCTGGAAATTGACCGTAGACTATATTAGTATCGCTGCGGGCATTCTGGCGATTTATCCGAGTTTGAGGATATAATGGCTGGTTTGTTATTGACCCTTCATAATTGGTTTCTACTTGTGTCGGTAGCTGTTCGAGATAGGCTTGTACATGCTGATTAGCAAAATAATCTTTCAGGGAAGCTTGCTGCTTGGCTAAATCTCGAAAGTTGGGAAAAACATCGTTTTGTAACCAATGTTCACCGTATAAACACAAGCCTGGAAGTAAATCGGGAGAGTTTTGAGAATTTTCCCGAATAAAAACTAGGGCTTCGTATTCCTGACTCAGTTCTAAAGCACGGGTAGCTTCTTCTGTTTGACCCAACATCAAAGCGCATAACGACTGTTCTAAATGCACATCTTGGCGCTTCCCTAGACGCATCAGCATCTGTTTGGCTTGGTAAATCAAAGCTGGTTGACGTTGGGTAAATCCGCGTGCTATCAATGCATAAACAGCTAAGTATATGGCTACGCCAGAAGGACGTTTACTTTCCGCTTCAAATAGTTGGTGTTGTTCTGCTACTGTCAAGTGGTTACGCAGTTGCTGGATAAAGCGTAAAAAATCATCAATGTTTAAACCAGAGTAGTCATTCCCCGCGCCATCAATACCGCCGCGATCGCTTAAAATTTCTTGTAATAACTTCAATCCTTGATTGCGTTCGGCAGTTTTTTCTAGTGGCAGGGCAAGTAACTCTAAAATTCTATATGGTCGCAGTCTGTAAAGATCCGCTTGAATTTCAGCCTGAACATTAGGGAATAGTCCAAAATGTGCTAATAATTCATCGCCTGTTTCTAGAGAAGCAGCAGCATTTTCGTAATGACCTTGTTGCCATTCTTCTCGACCTAACTCTAGGCACGCCAGAGCAACCGTGAGAACAACATCTGGTCTTTGCGGATCAAGATCACTATATTCGCCTATTTCTAAAGTGTTGCTTGCTTGCAAACCATTACTATTATTTGTCGTTAGGTATGGATGACCTAACTTCAGTACTAGTTCGTATTCCCCTAAATCTTGCAGAATCAGCAAAGCACCTGCTAATTCCTCTGAGTTAATTTCAATGCTCAGACCTTGAGACTCAATCAAGCTATTGTCAGCAGAACGGTTTTCCACTGTCACGCCAGCATTGTGTTCCCTATCGGGACCATAGGCATGAGCAAGATAACTTTGATCGTAGGCTCTGCGTTCTTTGGGATCTGATAAAACCACGTAAGCTTCTTCAATCAGTTGTTTGCGAGAGTTAATCGCTATCTGGGAATACTCGCGTCGTGGCAATTGCTGTCGGCGATCGCTATACGCCTGCCGCAATTGCTCCTCACTTGCCGCCAAAGGCAGTCCTAAAATTCGGTAGTAATCTAGCGGAATTCGCACAGCCTACTTCCCCTGCAGCGCGATCGACATAATTTTAAGAAAGTATTCCAAGAGTGTAAAAGCGTGCCATAATAATAACTCGTTGTTTTCACACAACAAGTGTGTTTTGCAACAAGTTTACTTCTGCCTCTCCAATCTCTTTGACGGCAGGGCCAGTCATATTCTGTTGGCAGATATTTATTATTTTCCTCTATTTGGAATGTATTTTTTAAGCATTCCTGCGGCTGGCGCTGAGGGAAGTTTCCCAACATCCCATCAGACAGACACTGTTCCGTAGTTTTGCTTCTGCTTGCAAGCGACCCGAAGTATAACATAGTTGGATATTTATGGCAATTAGCTAGAGAAGTAAAAACATAGAAGATAGAATTTTTGAATTTGTTAATGAATATGCAGAAAGCAAGCTATCCTGGTTGGTAGTCTTGGGTCTAAGGTTGTTATCTTAACCTTTCCCAGAAAAAACATAAAACAGCAATAGCCAATGACTGTTTAATTTTTAACTCTTTTTTTTGGGTTCAAAATTATTCAATTCTTTTTAGCATGGTAACTTTAAGTGTTACTACAGGGATACTAAAAAATAATGGTTCAAGAACGCACTTTACCGACATTTGACGTTGCTAATGCCCAGATTGATAAAGAAGAAGGGCTACGGTTGTATCAAGATATGGTACTAGGGCGCACCTTTGAAGACAAATGTGCGGAAATGTATTACAGAGGCAAAATGTTTGGTTTTGTCCATCTGTACAATGGTCAAGAGGCAGTCTCCACGGGTGTAATTCAAGGGGCAATGCGACCGGGAGAAGATTTTGTTTCTAGTACTTACCGTGACCACGTTCATGCTTTGAGTGCCGGAGTACCAGCAAAAGAGGTGATGGCAGAATTATTTGGCAAAGCTACAGGTTGCAGTAAAGGACGTGGCGGTTCCATGCACATGTTCTCTGCTGAACATGGTTTGCTGGGTGGTTATGCTTTTGTTGCCGAAGGCATTCCTGTAGCTGCTGGGGCAGCTTTTCAAAGTAAATACCGCCGGGAAGTACTGGGTGATGCCAGTGCGGATCAAGTGACAGCTTGCTTTTTTGGTGACGGTGCTTGCAACAATGGTCAGTTTTTCGAGACCTTAAATATGGCTGCACTGTGGAAATTGCCAATCCTTTTCGTCGTCGAAAATAACAAATGGGCTATTGGTATGGCCCATGAACGAGCAACTTCCGACCCAGAAATTTATAAAAAAGCCAGCGTCTTCAACATGGTGGGTGTGGAAGTAGACGGTATGGATATTATGGCAGTGCGTGCAGTCGCACAAGAAGCTGTAGCCCGCGCCCGCGCCGGTGAAGGCCCGACCTTGATTGAAGCACTGACTTACCGTTTCCGGGGCCACTCTTTGGCAGATCCGGACGAACTGCGAACCAAAGATGAAAAAGAATTTTGGTTTAGCCGCGACCCAATCAAGAAATTTGCTGCTTATCTTACAGAAAGAAACCTGGCAACAGCGGAAGAATTAAAAGAGATTGATCGCAAAATCCAGCAAGAAATAGAAGAAGCAGTGAAATTCGCTGAAAATAGCCCGGAACCAGACCCCAGCGAACTTTATCGCTACATTTTTGCGGAAGACTAGTGGTTCATCGCATTCATGATCAGGCGTTACAGATCCCCAACTTCTTTAAGAAGTCGGGGATCTGAACACCCGCAACTTATCAAAATTAATGCGATAGACGCACTATTAAAAGTTATGAATTATGAATGCTGAAAATTTTCATAATTTCATAATTCATCATTTATAATTCATCATTCCAAAGCCGTGTTTTCTATATATATTCAACAACAACAATATAAAACCTACATTCTCACGGATGAAACCGCCAACTCTCAGCTAGAGGTTGTTCCAGAACGGGGCGGTATCATCACTCGCTGGCGTGTTCAAGGGCAAGAAATTCTCTATTTAGATACAGAACGGTTTGCTAATCCAGAATTGAGTGTTAGGGGTGGTATCCCGATTTTGTTTCCGATTTGCGGCAATTTACCGGAAAATAGTTACAATTACAACGGTAAGCAATATACTTTAAAACAACACGGTTTTGCCCGTGATTTACCTTGGCAAGTAACTGACCAAGTTACTCAAAATGCAACAAGTTTTACTCTTACCCTTAATAGCAATGAGCAAACACGAGCAGTATATCCTTTTGATTTTCAGGTAAGTTTCAGTTATAAAATCCAAGGCAATTCCTTAGAAATCCAGCAAAAGTATACCAATCTCTCCTTGGAAGTAATGCCTTTTTCTTTTGGGTTTCATCCTTACTTTTTTACACAGGATAAAACCCAATTAGAGTTTGAAATTCCTGCTCCAGAGTACCAAGATCAAAGAAGCAAAGAAATTCATTCTTTTGATGGTAAATTTAATTTCAATCAAGATGAAATTGATGTGGCATTTAAACAACTAAGTAGTCAATCTGCCAGTGTAAATGACAATAGCCGCAAGTTAAAACTCACGCTGGAATATGACAATATATTTTCTACTCTCGTGTTTTGGACACTCAAGGGCAAAGACTTCTATTGTCTGGAACCGTGGAGTGGGCCTCGTAACGCCATTAACACTGGTGAACATCTGACAATTTTGCAACCAGGAGCCACTTGTGCAGCGAGTGTGAGAATTTTGGCAAAATTTTTCTAAACCCCTTTACAAAATTGGGACTTCTTATGATATATTAATAAAGTTGCAAATCGCTGGCAACGGGTCGCTAACTCAATGGTAGAGTACTCGGCTTTTAACCGATTAGTTCTGGGTTCGAATCCCAGGCGACCCATATAAATTTTCATAAGTTATAACAACTAAAACTAAAAAGCTTGATGGGTAAGGCTTTAGCTTATTTTGTGATCACAGTTTAGCATACCCGTCTCTTTGATCTGAAGAGAGGTCAAAAAATGTATCAATTGATGCTAATTTGTGTTGACACAAGAGTTAGGATTGCTAGATTGCGATAAATTGTGATTACCTCTTTTAAACTTATTGTTACCAAAACCCATCAACACCGTGTTTTCAACCTCGGTTCTTACACTCAATAATGGTTTAACGTTTATCCATCAAGAAATTGCTGACACTCCTGTGGTTGTAGCGGATGTTTGGGTGCGTGCCGGTGCTAGGATTGAACCCAGTTCTTGGTTTGGTATGGCTCACTTTCTAGAACATATGATCTTCAAAGGAACTCCAAACCTGCTACCAGGAGTATTTGATCAAAAAATTGAAAACAGAGGTGGGGTAGCTAATGCGGTTACTAGCTATGATTATGCCCATTACTCTATTACTACAGCTGCCAGTTTTATTGAAGAGACTCTCCCTTATTTAGCAGAACTATTGCAAAATGCGGCGATTCCAGAAGATGAATTTAGCCGTGAACGAGATGTGGTGTTAGAAGAAATTCGTTTTTGCCAAGATGATCCTGATTGGATAGGATTTCAAACATTACTCCAGAGTGTTTATCAGCGCCATCCCTATGGACGTTCGGTGTTGGGCACAGAACAAGAACTCATGCAGCACTCACCAGAAAAAATGCGCTGCTTTCACCGCACTTATTACCAACCCGAAAACATGACGGTGGTGATTGTTGGAGGAATAGCCCAAGAAGTAGCTTTAGAATTAGTGAACCGTACGTTTAATAATTTTGGCGATCGCTGTTGTGATTGTCCACCAACAGAAGAAGTAGCAAGACCAATCATCGCAGGAATTCGCCGCCAACAGCTAGATTTACCCCGCCTGGAACAAGCACGATTGATGATGGCGTGGACGGGACCTGGAGTCGAACAGCTCCGCAGCGCCTACGGATTAGATTTACTCTCAGTTTTACTAGCAGAAGGACGGACATCACGCCTAGTTAGAGACTTGCGAGAAGAACAGCAATTAGTTCAGGGTATATGCAGTAATTTTTCCCTGCAAAGAGATTCGAGTTTATTTACTATTACTGCTTGGTTAGAACCAGAAAACCTGGAACTTGTCGAGTCCTTAATTCGTCTCCACTTAGAGGATTTACTGAGTCATGGTATTTCCCCTCAAGAACTCACCCGTTCTCAACGCCTGTTATGTAATGATTTTGCCTTCTCCACAGAAACACCCAATCAACTAGCAGGACTATATGGATACTACAACACCATCGCCGAAGCAGAATTAGCGACGACATATCCCGAAAAAATCCAGTCCTTTGATACACAACAACTGCAACAATTAGCACAAGAGCTTCTTTCACCCAATCACTACGTAGTTACGGTATTGAAGCCTTGTTAGTCATTTGTTATTAGTCATTTGTCATTTGTTACTCCTTAATAAATGAAAGACAAATGACCAAGGACAATTAACAAATGACCAAGGACAAATGACCAAGGACAATTAACAAATGACTACTTCCCTACAAAAATCCCATATTCACCGCACTGTCTTAGATAATGGCATAGTATTACTTCTGACAGAAAATCCCACAGCAGATATCATTGCAGGGCGGATTTTTATTCGTGCTGGTAGCTGTTACGAAAATCGGGAACATGCTGGATTAGCACATTTGCTGTCTGCGGTATTAACAAAAGGGTGTGAGGGACTTTCCAGCTTGCAAATCGCCGAACAGGTGGAGTCTATCGGCGCACATTTAAGCACAGATACTGCTGCTGATTATTTCCAGGTGTCTTTAAAGACGGTGACAGCAGATTTTGCTGATATTTTGGCATTAGCAGGAAAGATATTGCGATCGCCTACTTTTCCAGAAGTAGAAGTGGAATTAGAACGACGCATCGCTCTGCAAGATATTCGTTCTCAAAAAGAGCATCCTTTTAGTATCGCCTTTGATCAACTACGCCAGGTGATGTACCAAGATCATCCCTATGCTATATCAGCACTGGGAAATGAATCAACTATGAGTAGTATTACCCGTGCAGATTTAGTGCAGTTTCACAAAACTTATTTTCGTCCAGATAATTTGGTGATTAGTATTGCCGGTCGCATTACTCTAGATGATGCTGTTGCAGTAGTCAAAGAAGTTTTTGGCGATTGGCAAGCACCTGCTGATACGCCACTGCCTAAACTAAATTTACCAAATATTACCGTCCAGCCACAACAGGTTATAGTAACCCAACAGACACAACAATCAATCGTCATGCTGGGTTACATTGCCGCAGCAGTCAATTCTCCAGATTACGCTGCTTTGAAGTTATTATCTACCTACTTAGGCAATGGACTTTCCAGCCGCTTATTTGTGGAACTGCGAGAAAAGCGGGGATTAGCTTACGAAGTATCCGCATTGTACCCCACACGGTTGTTTCCTGCTACATTCGTAGTATATATGGGTACGGCTCCCGAAAATACTCAAATTGCTCTATCTGGGCTGCACACAGAAGTAGATTTACTGTATACTAAGCCACTTACAGAAGTAGACTTACAAGCAGCAAAGAATAAAATTTTAGGACAATACGCCTTGGGTAAGCAAACTAATGGACAACTTGCTCAAATATATGGCTGGTATGAAATTTTGGGATTGGGAATCGATTTCGACCAGGAATTTCAGGAACTAATTGCTAATGTTAATGCTGATGATGCGATGACAACAGCTTTTCGTTATTTACAGAAGCCTTATGTATCTTTAGTGGGTCCAGAAGAAGCAGTTAAATCAGTGAACAGTGAACAGGGAACAGGGAACAACGAATAGTTATCGGGTGTATAACTATACGGCTTTGCAAAGAAAAAATATTATGGTTATCCTGAGATTGATAACTAAGTAACTGTTAAAAATACAGTTTTTTAGTAGCAAGTATCAGTTTTTTCTTCTTGCGTTTTATTACCTTTTGCCGTATAGAGTATTACCATCAACTTTAGCGAGGACAGAGTTTCATGACAGCCAGTTTCTTTGGCTATTTAAGTTCGCTAAACATATTTGTAAAATACTGTTTATTCAGACAGAAGCAGGGGGATAGATCCTTATTAGGAATGAAATTGCTGCTATTTTCCTCTGCACCTCTGTTGTTGGCTGTTTCTGGTGTCTCGGTATTTGCAGCACCATCACCGCAGATCGCTCAGATAGCCCAAGTTAGCATCACTCGCCCTAGCTTACAACTAGGTAGCCAAGGACAGTCGGTATCAGAATTGCAAGCTGCGCTGAAACTTTTAGGCTTCTACACAGGTGCTGTAGACGGAATTTATAACGAAGCAACAGCCAAAGCAGTTTCTCGGTTTCAACAAGCTGCTGGCTTAAATGCCAATGGTATTGTTGATGCTATTACTTGGCAAAAACTTTTTCCTGATGAAGCGATCGCATCATCTCCTTCCTCTAGTTCTACCACTGCTGTCAGCAATTCAGCCAGTAACTTTCCGGTTCCGACTCAGATTGTCAATAACTCTACAACGACTACAACCCAGACAGCAAATAATTCCACAGTAAATACAACTCAGACTGCGAATAATTCCACAACACTGACTACACCTCCTGAACCAAAACCAGCAACACCACCTCAACAAACTACATCTACTAATTCTCAAAAGAAAACTGCTACTCAATCATCATCTAATCGTTCTCAACAAAGCACACGCACTCAGCGAAGCACAAGTCCCCAGCCAACTAAACGCACCCAACAAAGTACACGTTCAACACGTTCTCAATCAACTAAACCTACTCAACCAACACTGCGTTTTGAGCAAATTCCTGGTGTTCAATACACTTCCAAAGGATATCCGATTTTGCGCTCAGGAATGAATAACGCCGAAGTCAGAAGATTGCAACTGAGGTTGCGAAAACTTGGTTATCTCAAAACTGATGCTGATGGAGACTTTGGCGAAGAAACGGAAGCAGCAGTTAAAGCTTTCCAAGAGCGCCATGACATTGAACCTGATGGTGTAGTTGGTGGTGCAACTTGGGATGTTTTAC
The DNA here is from genome assembly GCA_024239075.1 of Fischerella sp. CENA71. Lineage (GTDB taxonomy): Bacteria > Cyanobacteriota > Cyanobacteriia > Cyanobacteriales > Nostocaceae > Pelatocladus. The sequence goes on from JANBVI010000063.1 coordinate 39,067, forward strand.
TACGACGGCGTTAGTTTTTATAACCTCAGTCTCTCACTCACGACTGATGTCATAGCCTCAATTCAACTTGAAAAATTGTAACAAACCTACAAAAAATTTTGTAGGAATAAGCAGCTATTGGTTTGCTGTTGTTACTAAGATTGGAGGCAAAAATGAATCCTGAGCAATATTATGACCCTAATACACCAGGCTCTTCAACTCATGGTAGTAGAGAAATTAATATCGATGCAGGGCCAGATAATTCTGATAATTCTCAACTGCAACAACCAGATTTAAATGATTCTAGTCACGAATTTGAAAATTCTGACGTCGCGATTCCTGAGCCTTTCAACGATCATCAAGATGAAAACATTGTTGATCGCCAAATCGGAATTATCGGTCGTACAGCAGGATAATCGATTTTTTTCTATTCTGCAAATATGAAAAAACAAGAACCCCGATTTCTCTTATAAATCGGGGTTATGTGTCATTAATAGATATATAATTCATCATCAATATTCAGACCGAAAACTAAATTTTTATACCTAAAAAAATATAAAAATCTTTGTAAGATGAGCTTTAGCGCTTATTATTAAATTTTAAAGCAATAACAATCGCCTGCTGCACATTATTATTTATATATGCTCATCTACTGATTTTAGGGAAATCCTAGAAAAACAAACAAATCATCATTAAACAGGGTATGAAAAACTTTTTATTAACTTGGCTTGGAACAGCCGTTGCGTTGCTAATAACAGCTAATATTCTTCAATATTTCGATATTGGCTTTGAAGTAGATAGTTTTGTTACAGCCTTGATTGCTGCTATATTCATTGGGATTGTCAATGGTTTTATTCGTCCAATACTAAGAATATTAGCTTTTCCCATAACCCTGCTTACCTTTGGTTTATTTTCCTTTGTCATCAATGCATTTGCTTTATGGTTAGCCAGTTTCTTAACTCCCAGCTATGGTTTTGAAATTCAAGGCCCGATAGCAGCTTTATTAGGTTCAATTGTACTATCAATTGTTTCTAGTATAATTAATTATCTTTTAAGAGTTGTTGATTAATTATTATTGGTAATTCGATTTTGGATTACCCTGCGCTTCGACACGTAGACGGACGAAGTCCGGCTTATCATAGAGTAGTGGCTACTTGCAGAACTCGCTTCTGCGCTTACCAAAGTAGCCGCAGAAGCGTCTATAGATTTTGGAATTGATTCCATAGATAAATCCACTTTCTTGTACAATCAAATAAGTATCGGTTAATCGTTAAAATAGGTTTTTCTTGCACCCTCCTCACACATTTATTTGAATTGAGCAATAGCTACTGTTACCGTACCCTTTTGATTGTTGATCGCACACCGGAAAATTTGTTTAGTAACTAACAGATGTGTAGACTCAGCGGCACATAAAGCAGCAGCTTCAGCAACACTAGGAGTTTTTATGTGTTTGTGAATCAATGGGGAAGGGTTGGGAACAGAAACTGTACACAGAATTTCAGCAGCAAAGGTTTTGAAAAGCCAATTGTTTTCTCTACAAAGTTCCACCAAACTAACTTCATTAGCTTTATGATCAATCGTCGCAATACCTGCGATCGCATTTTGGGAAAGTTGATTTTCTCTAAACACATGTGTAATCGCTGCTTCTATGAATTCTCGTGAAGTACCTCTTTGACAACCAATTCCCACCCACAGATTTCTGAATTCGAGAGAAAATTCTGATAACAGCAATTGAGATAACCTAATAATTACAAACTAGTACTTCACCACACTAATTTTGGTTTGGGTTATTTTAAACGGTACAGGATTATTAGAGCAAGTAATCTCCTCAATTCGCGGAATAGTAGAAATAGAACAAGCTAAACGCGATCGCTCGTTAGAACAAACAATCCAAATTAAGCGAACTCTCACAAGGAACGGGGAACGGGAAATAATGTGTGTAATTCTGCTTGAGTACTTATATATGGCTTTTCTCTTCTGTCTTTTTTATTTGGTTTGATTTGCTCGGAGGTATATAAAACTTTTCTAACGATAACACTGACCAAAATAATTTGGTTCTAACTAGCAATACACTCAAAGTAATTATTCCCAACAGTATTGTTGTAAATTTATTTTCCAGGTAATGAGAACCAATCATGACGGTATGAATGGCACTCAATAATAAAGCTGGTAAACTTAATAAATGAATCTGTCGCCAGCGTTTACCTAAAGACTTTTGCAGTGAATCAAAACTCGTTAAAGCAGCAGGAGTCATCAAGATTAACGCCACAGCCCCCGCAATCATCCCCCACTGAAAATCAGGCGGTAAGAACCAGAAAGCATCAATATTCCATTGCAGCGAGTGTTCCATCATGTGGACGCCGTGAACAACAGCAAGTACAAAAGCGCCTACCCCCAAAGCACGACGGTAACGCAAAGGTGTTGCCCACAATTCACTGATCGGACGAGCAACCAATGCTAGCATCAACAATATCAATGCCGCATGTCCGGTATAATCTGCCATTGTGTCACCAGTCCGCAGCAGTGTCAGCACACCAATAGTGAGAGTTACCCAGCCACCTAAACGAAACAATTGACTGCGTCTGTCTTTACTCAATACAGATGTGGACACACCTACACCCAACATCATCGGGAAAGTTCCCAAACCAAAAGCCAGCATTGTTGCTGCACCCATCCACAAATTACCAGTTTCTACAGCTTTAATTTGGGCAACATACAAAAAACCACACGGCATTAAACCCCAAGTCATACCCAAAACTGCTGGTGTCCACCATCTATTTTCTAGGGAAAGTTTGACCATTGCACTACTTAAGCGGTTGTGCAAATTTTTTTGTAATAGAGGGTGTAATACTGGTATGCGCGGTAGTAAGTCGGGTTTGATGTGTCCTAACCCAAACCAAATCAACATGACACCAGTCAAGATAGCAACCCACTGGCGTAATTGACTCCCAACACCCGCCATTTGACTACTCGCAAGTAATACAGAACCCAATACCCCAATTCCTCCGCCAACTAGGGTATAACTCAGCATCCGCCCTAAATTTAGCAGTATGTGAAATTTGATTTGCTGTCGCCAGTTACGAGTTTCTTGTTGATGAGATAGAGAAAAAGCCACAGCCAAAGGGCCACACATTCCTAAGCAATGTCCAAAACTTCCCAAAAATCCTAAAGTTATGAGTAGCCACAAATCGAGCATGTTAACTTAGCTGTGTTTCTTGAGAGACTTTAAGCTAAGTTTGTACGTCTGTCAAAAGACGAGCTGTCAAATTTAAGCTTGAAGTTTGGGGTTTTAAACGAGAATGTTTTAGTTTGAAGCGAGAACGTTGAAGCTTGAAGAAGAAACTTCATCCTTTAGACTTGAAAAGTGTTAAATCAAAAAAGCAGGGCTGCATCACATGAAAAAATGGATTTGGTTGCTGTTGGCGGTAATAGTAGCCTTTGCGGTAGTAGGTAGTAGCGAGTTTTGGCAGCAGCAACAATCAGCTGTGATGGAAACGGTAAAAGCAAACAATTTAGAGCCAGCGAATCAAGATACTGAAAAGCTCACCGTCTCCCCGCCTCTTAATGTCTCCGCCTCTTCTCCCCCACAAGTGTCAAGACAAAAGCTATTTACCCATGTTCAAAATTTGAATTTTAAACGCTACACTAATGCAGAGCGATCGCGTAGCCGCACTTATATAATTTCTCAACTGAAAAAATTTGGCTGGAAACCCCAACTACAAAATTTCTCTGAAGGTATTAACGTCTTCGCCCAACGTCAAGGAAGTGACAAAACAGTAGGAGCAATTTTAATAGGGGCGCATTACGACACGGTTGCTGTTTCCCCTGGTGCTGATGACAATGCTAGTGGTGTGGCTGTGGTGCTGGAAATTGCTCGGTTACTTGGTTCTCGCTCCACACCCCGGACTTTGCAACTAGCATTCTTTGATAAAGAAGAAGCCGGATTACTAGGAAGTCAAGCTTTTACAGCAAAAGCAGCCAATCTGAAAAACTTGGATGGTGTAATTATCTTAGATATGGTTGGTTATGCTTGCTACACTGCTGGTTGTCAAAAATACCCTGCGAATTTACCAATTACCCCACCCAGCAACAAAGGGGATTTTCTGGCGGTAGTGGGCGATACAGAAAATTTACCGTTGTTGCAGGCTTTTGAACGTTCTAATTCAGACACGAAGACACGGGGAAACGGTGACGCGGCGATTTCCTCCACCAATCTCTCCGCGTCTTTGCGTCTCAACGTCGCCGCGTCAACTCTTCCACCACCTATATTGACTTTGCCAGTTCCTCTCAAAGGCTTACTCACTCCAGACACCCTACGCAGCGATCATGCTCCTTTCTGGTTGCAAGGGGTGGGTGCTGTCTTAGTGACAGATACAGCTAATCTCCGTAGTTCCCACTACCATCAAGCAAGTGATCTTCCCTCTAATATTGAACGTTCGTTTTTTACATCAGCCGCGCAAGCTGTTGTAAATGCTACTAATTTTTTGTTATACTAATTATCTATGTAGATGAATTCAATCAAGCGATCGCCCTTAATCCATCATCACTTCAATTGTGCGATCGCACCTAATATTTTATTTATTAAAAATAATCATAGCGCCAACCTCAATATAGGCAGGCGCTACTGCTTCATTTAAATTCAGGGATAAAATATAGTGAAATGAATTCCCTGAGGTTTATTATAAATTGAGTGTAATTTCATTGCTTACACAGCACGACGACTTAATGCATTCCACACGAAAACGGCAATAATTGCACCAAGAACTGCTACTATAATACCGGGAATGCTCAGAGTTGAAGCTGCTAGGGCAAAGCGTCCTGTCGCGAAAAATACGCCCAAGCTACCACCAATAAATGCACCAATAATTCCTAAAAGAATTGTTCCTAAAATTCCGCCGCCTTGATGACCGGGGTAGATAGCTTTGGCAATAGCACCAGCAATTAGACCTAAAACAATCCAAGCAAGAATATTCATTGTTCTGTATTTGGTAAAGGTTTTTCAGTAACAAATACACATTAACAGTCGCAAATTGATATCCAATCTATCAACAGTACTAATTATTCATTAACCCTAAGTAATAATTAAATTCCTACCATTTCTTTGGATATACGCCTGATTGTCAATGGATCATAAATTAGAAAAAGTCCCTAGTAGGTCTAAGACTAGGGACTGATACAATTCTTGCTTAGTAATTGCAGTATATGCATTTTTAATTAATTATTGACTCTACTTGAAGAGTTAAGCTCAAGTTCAAATTAGGCTTTTTTCACACATGTAGAAGTGTGCGATCGCCTTTGGTGATTCATAGGTTTGGCTCTAATTTTAGTATTGACCCAAAATTAGCTTCCAAATGCTACTGGAGAATTAGACTAACTCCCTCAGTTAGATATATATCAATTGATGACTTAATTAGTTAGCTTGAGACTAGCGACCATTAAAGGTGAAAAAGCATGAATAGGACACTATTAACGATTTTGATGTTTGGATTTTTACTGTTATTCATCACCTCTCCCTTTGCTGCCCTTGCTAGCTTAATGCTTGTGTTGTTAGTTGCGGCGTTTTTCTTTTTAGTAGGAAACTTGTTCCAAGTGATTATTGGTGGCAATGCTGATCCTAACGGCTCATGAAAATGACATCCTCTCACCGCTAACCCAATACGGTTCAGATAAGACAAATCGATTAGACATCTAATACCCTGTAGAGACGTGCCATGGCACGTCTCTACATCCCAAAGTATGACGAAAAATTCTTAACCGAACCGTATTGACCGCTAACCTAGCGGTATAGCGGTGACGACTCATGAATTTATCCCTCTTGTGTCACTTGCGGAAAACAATAATCGGAGCGAAACTCTGAAACTTTGATTTAATAAAGCTTTGAGCTTTTCTTTACTAACAGAAACTAAAATTTATAGCCAAAAACTGAAAAATAAAGCTCTCAAAGGCTTCCAGGTATTGGCTTCTCCTAAAGTGACATAACAGAGTTATACACTGCGTTTCTCAATTATTTCTCGATACGTAGCCACCGCTTGAGTTGGTATGCGCTTTAAATGCAAGTCTTTGTCTAGGTCTATGTGGTATAGTCCAAAGTCGCTGGCTGAGTTGAACTTCAAACCCCACTCACGATTAGAGGTTAGACTCCAGCAGACATAACCTAGCACTTTGACACCCTCGTTACAAGCGCGTTGCACTTGCTGGATGTGCTGACGCAGGTACTCTTCGCGCTTCACACCATCAGCGACATCAACGCAACCATTCTCAACAATCATAATCTCTTTGTCTGGGAATAGCTTGGCGTGGAATTTGAGCATATCGTAGAGTACACCAGACCAAACGGGTGCATTGTTATACCGTCCAAAAGCAGCGTCCATCAATTGTTTAACGCGGTGAATTTGTAAATTGCTAGTACCCCAGTAATAGTCAAATCCGACAAAATCCTGTTGACCGACGCATTCTTTGGGACAGAGGAATTCTGGTAATTTTCCTGCCATACCAAGGTGCCACCAGTTACTAGTCAAGGATGTTGACAAGATGCTGAAAATCTTCTGCACTGGGTCAAAGATGCTAACAAGAGAACGCAATAGGGGTAAACGTTGTTCAGACTTGACCGGGCGAAACTGGACTTTGGTGCGATCGCCAAAAATTTGCTCTGCGACTGTCCGCGCCAAATCTATTTCCAAACCGCTAAATTCACCTGTTTTTGGGTCACGATAGCCAAAACCGGGGATATTATCTTTGACTGCAACAATTAAATAACCCCGATCTTGAATGCGACGTAACGCCGTTCCTGGTTTAGCAAGGGAATTTCCCGCGTCTTCTAGCGTATCTTTACCACTAATATCCCCCAAAGTCGAACGTCTACCCATTTTCGGTGGTTCTGGGATCGGTTGACCAGGGAAATGATTGTGAAGGCTTTGTGACCAAGCCCCGGATTCTTTGAAGCGTCGTACTGCTTGATCTACAGCATTGAGTAAAAAGCGATCGCCTTTGACCACAGCAGCAGCATAGGGTTCTGTTGTCAACCTATGATTAACAATTCGATACTCTTCTGGATGCTGTTGGATAATTCCTAACAAAATGGCATCGTCAGCCAAGATTGCACTGACTTGATCATAGTCCAAGGCTCGCAGGGCATCTTCGTAATCTGGGAACACCTCTACATCGGTGTTAGGTAACATTGCGTAGATATTAGTTTCAGCAGTCGTGCTTTTGACAACTGCGACTTTTTTCCCCGCGAAATCACTTAGTTCTTGAATTGGACTGCGGAACTTAACCAATAAAACTTCACCTGCTAGATAGTAAACCTCGGAAAATGCCACTTGTTCTTCCCGTTCTTGGTTCACGGTGAGCGTAGCAATCACTACATCTACTTGTCCTTTTTCTAGTAAAGCCCGTTCGGTGAAGCGTTTACCCTGAGCAATCAAATCTTTTTTGCTGCGAAGACGAGTGATGTTGGAATCCGCAATTTTTTGCAACCACAGAGGTAAACCTAGTAACATCGGATTGACTCCGACTTGAGCATCTGGGTTAAATTGCTTGAGAGCAGCTCTACCTCTAGTATGAGCAATGAACAAATTCCGCATCAAATCACCCACTGCTGACATTTGTTCTGACATGGAAGCGCCACGAGGTAGCCCAGGAGGCATAAAATAAGACCGTTCCCACCAAGGTTTGACATAGCCGTAAATTAATTGACTAGGTTCATTAAAAGTAATCCAGTAGCGGGCTAAATTACCTAAACGTCTAGCAACTTCTGTTGCATAACTGGCATAAATCGTAGGAAAATCTTTGGCAATCAGACCACCTCGTTGTTCTACATGTAACGGATGAGTAAAGTGGTGTAGGGTGACAATGGGTTCCATGCCATAGGAACGGATGGTTTCAATGACTTGGCGGTAGTGGTCAAAAGCTGAATCACTAAACTGTCCTGGTTGCGGTTCTACCCGCGACCAAGCAATAGAAAAGCGGAACATCTTACAACCAAGAGATTTAGCGAGCGCAATATCTTCAGGATAGCGGTTCCAAAAGTCTGTAGCCTGACCCCGTAGCGTCATCGCACGACGACGTTCCCAAACATCGCGAATGTCCTCAAAGTTAGCATCATAAGCTTCGCATTGGTGGTCAGCAGAAGCAACACCAAACATAAATGATTCTGGAAATGGTGTAAGGCCATCGCTCATTATAAAATCTCCTTTTTTTAGTTTTTGAAACGCAGAGGGACGCGGAGTCAGCGCAGAGGGGCGCAGAGTTTTTCCGAATTTTATTCGCTACGAATTTGTGAAATATTGTATTTAGCTAACTTTTACTGTGCTTTGGTTTATATATTTGGATTGTTGCTTGTTTAAAAATTGCAGCAGTCTAGGAAAGATATCGATGTGGACGTTTTTACCCATGAATACGTCTTGATGTCCATAACCAGGAAATACATGAAGTTCATGTCTGCCTGGTACAATTTGTTCAAGTCTTTGGTGACAGACAATATTAGAATCGGTAAATACATGATTGCGATCGCCTGTCATGAATAAAACAGGAGTTTCGATTTCTCCTGCATACTCAAAATAGTTATTCGGTAGGCGATCGTATTTAGGATTATTTGGCTCAAACTTGACTGCTGTATTATTGTTTTTAACCATTTTGCGGACATGGCGATAGTAATGTAACCCGTTTCCGCCGTACAAATCGCCGCCTCGACGATGGGTAACATCATGAAGATTTTCATGGCTGTACAAAGCAGGCCAACCTGTTCCCCACATTAAACTCAGCATATGGCAAGCTGGGACATCACATTCATGATGAAATGCTGAAACAGCTTTAGAGAAGATTTTGCCTTTTGTTAAACCTGGATCTTCACTCCAGCGTGGATTTATATAAGGAATTCCCAAAACATATTCGACTAAGAAAGGTGCAAAAGTTAATTTAACTTGTGACCAGTTAGGCACACGTGGAGTTAATGCCACACTATTAGCAATCACGCTGGAAATACCCGTGACAGCTTTGGCAAATAGGCTCATGACAAAGGATACAGAACCTAAACAATGACAGATCACATGGATACGGCGATCGCCTATGTGTTCACGCATCTTCGCGATCGCCGCCGGATGATCAAACAGTGCAATATCATCCATGTTGTAGCGATGCATCTGCAAGTTATACGAATGTCTATTACTCATGCGATAATCTAAAGTCCAAACATCACCAAACCCGTTGTCCAACAAATACTGCACGAAATTGTAATGTTCAGGCATGATAAACATATCAGTTGATGTAGTCAAACCGTGAATAATCAAAACTACATCATCAGAAGTTGCACGTTGGAAGCGTAACATACTCAGTCCCAACATATCTTCTGTAGAAAAGTGATGTGTAGAAATTTCTGCATTCTTCACACCTTCTAAAGTATAAAGTGGTATGTCACGTTTCATAAATTTACCTCAATATGATTTTGTAGTAAGGGCTTAAGCCCTCCAAAATTCTCAAAATTATGTTGCGTTTTTTAATATTTATTGTCGTTATAACCACTAACCATTCATCATCTCCTGCAACCCCATTTCTTTTGTCACAATAGGTTTATAACCCAACTCCCGTTTCACTTTAGAAATATTGTATTTTCTCGGCATAGCCACAAAAGAAATTTCAAATCGAGAAAGAGGAGGCACAGTTTTAATATTGAATAATTTCCAGATTGCTTCTACAATACTTGCCAGAGGATTAACAATAAAACTTGGTAAATTAGTATTTGGAGGATTAATCCCACTGATTTTGAAAAGTTTAGTAAAGTAATCTTTCACAGTTATTGGCTCATCATCGGTAACTATATATATTTCTTTATTTTCTCCTTTGACACAAGCTAAAGATATTGCTTCTACTAGATTATCAACGTGAACTGTTTCAATTACGCATTCACCGTTATCTATCCATAAAAATTGTCCAGACTTAACTTTCTCAGCTAAGGTTTGGGGAGTTTTATCACCTTTACCCCAAATATAAGTAGGACGCAGGATAATACATGTCATATCTGTAGAAAAATTTAAAATTTCTGCTTCTGCTAATTTTTTAGCTTTGCCATAGTAGGAATTCGGTTCTGCTGGATAAGGATATGTTTCATCTATATCAATTAAAGGAGAAACATCCTGTAAAACTGATTCGGAACTAATATAGATGAATTTTTTCACATTCATCTTACTAGCACTAATTAATAAGTTTTTTGTCGCCAGAGTAATTTCTCGATAAAACTTTTCCCAGGGACCCCAAAATTCAACTGGTGCAGCACAATGAATTACAATATCTTGCCCTAAAAGTAGCGCTTCCCATTCGTTAATATTGTCTAAATTACCTTTAATAACTTTTGCGCCTAACTGCTCAATTGTTTTCTGTGCAGAATTAGACCTAGCCAAAGCCGTAACATTGTTATGATCACTAACTAAACGTTTGATTAATCTCTTACCAAGAAAGCCTGAACCGCCTGTGACAAAAATATTCATCAAGCACCTCGATTAGAAATATGTCACTGCTATACGCCCTTCTACCTACAATTCATAGGTAGTGATTTCCAGAAATGGTCAGTGGTTAGTGGTTTTTCATTGTTGTTGGATGTTGATTAACCATGCCCAATCTCCACATCTTTATAATTTTAAGGTATTAAGCAACACAAATACTATACATAGGTAATAATTCGTGAATTATGTAAAAGTGATGTGCTTGTAAAGCATCGTGAAATAGTTTCCAATCACTGGCTAAAAAGGTGCTGTGGTAGGAAAAAATCTCGTTATCTTGGTCTATATCTGCTTCTGTACCAAGGGCTTGGTATTTCCAAGAATTTTTTCCTTTGGGGATATAGGTGACATATTCTTTACCAAAACTAAATTTACCTTCAGCGATCGCTTGCAGCCATTGTTTGTGTCTAAATTTACCTTTGTTAGTCGTAATATTTTTGAGCATAGAAGCTATTGTATCCCGATCAGATTCTGGCAGCCCTGGTACATCTGCATCTGGATTACCTGCCACATAACGTTGCATGGCTTTACACATATGCTCTGCTGCTTCCAGAAAATCTTTAGGATTGTCTCTGGTAATTTTCTCGCCTCGTCCATTGGTGTAACCCCAACGTAAGTAAGGTTTGTCTGGATGACTCAGAACTGCGCCGTGTCCCAGGGGTAGAGCTTCACTGACACAATAGTTTTTGAGACGATCCATCAGACTGCGATCGGGATTACCATGTTCATCAACCAGCTTTTTCGCTTCATTAACTCGATGATTGACACCCGCAAAACCTTGGTGCGCCCAAGTATCTACATATACATGCATTGTAATTCCCAGACGATGTAGTCCATAGATAGAATCGCGGCGAAGAATGCATTCGCTGACCATATCCTGAGCTACATAACTATTGGGACGACAAATGAGCTTGTCAATAAAACTACCTGTAATATTTTCTTCTGCTTTTTTGCCGCCATTTCCAGGTAGAAAATGAAAGGGAATCCAAACGCGATGATTTGCTAATTCCTTAAAGTTACGGTAGTCAAGCATTTTATGTGCCGAACTCATGCGACTAAACAGCGCACCGTTATCAAAGCGGATCAGTCCGGCATTGGTGGCATCATCTACGTATTGAGCGCAATATGCAATGATACTAGCGGCTTGATGTTCAAATCCAGCTAGTCGTGCGACTACGTAAGTAACACCATGATGAAAGTCGATTTGCATATATAGTTAGTTGTTAATGGTTAGTAATTTAACAAGTAGTGAATTGTCCAACACTACTAACCACTATCTACTAACCGCTCACTTTTTCTTAAACGTAAATTTTAGTTAAGGTACCAGCAAAAAAGCGACTAAAGCGATCTATTGCTTGCAGTTGTTCCCAACGGGTTTTGGCATTAATGACTTTTAAAGTGGTCATTTGCTTAATGAAATCTACCGGTTGAATTTTGAGAATACCTTTACCAATCACAGGATTTTTGTTGCTGTCACCTGCATAAACAGTGACGTAGAGAGTGGTGGTGTCAGCCCAGACATCGAAACCTGGATCATCGTGAATTTGCTTAAAGCCTTCAAAATAGTAGCTTTGCCCGTTTTCTGCTGTCATGTACATGCCATAGCACATTTTACGGGTTTGCGGCTGATCTTCTGCTTCAATGAATAAATTAAAATCACCCTTGGTTACTGTCAATGGATCTGAAGAAATTACCGGGGCTGTGACTGTACCAATGATTTTGCCAGGGTGCTGAGGATCGTTTAGCAGTAAATCTATATCATCAGCAATGACTGTCACGGTAAATTCTAGAGGTGAGGCATCTTTTTGACCTTGTTGTGCTGCTTTTTGATAGTCATCTTTGACTTTGGTAGAGAAGAAACCACGCATCTTTTCTGTGAACTGAATTCCAACTTTGGCTGTGGGTGTGGCGTTGGTTGGTGCTGGTGCAGAAGATAGATCATAGTTAATTGTCCAACCTCGATCTTTGGCAATTAAAGCGCAGCAACGTTCAGCAACAGCCGAAATAGTTAGTAGCGGATTAACTCCTAGTGTACGAGGGATTACTGAACCATCAGCAACATACAAATTTTCATAGACATCTGCACCCTGTTGGCTAGAAAATACTTGTCCTTTGTGGTTAACTACACCATGTTCAGCATCTTCTGCTAAGATACAGCCACCTAAAGGATGAACACTAATCAAGTCGTGACCAAAAACATTACTCCAAATTGGGTTAGGAATTTGCGTACCACCTAAAGGACGGGTTGCTTCTTCTAAGCGATCATTGACTCTTTGAAATATGGGTTGTTTACCTACGCCTTCCCATTCGATACTGAGACGATCATTTTCTAAGTACATCCGTCCGGCTGCATCATCATGAGTCATGACTAAGTAAGTCTGGGTGTTGCGGACTGCACCTGTGTAAGCGCCGTGAGTTAAACTTTCTCCTTCTCGGAGTTTTTCTTGCAAGCGATCGCCTATACCTTGATCGGTATCTTCACCCAAGATTTTACCAGCAGCAGCAAAGCTACTCGGCAGGATCGGAGCAAGTGCGCCAGGAATAGAACCTTCTTCGATCACCATACCATTGTCTAAGACGGGCTGTTGGCGCATATCCACAATACCAGTAATGCAAGGCCCTACAGGTTCCTGTTCGTTAGGGAGGCGATCGCCAAAGCCAACACCATTAATTACTTGTTCGGTGTTGTATCCAAAAGCCAAGACATCACCGTTACCTGTAAAGTAGTGTCCTAGCTGATCAGATACAGACAAACCCTTGGCTTGAGAACGCAATAAAATTTCTGTAGACCCCAGTGTACCCGCCGCCAGAATTACCATATCGGCACTGATAAACATTGTCGGCGCGTTGAATTTATCCTGTCCTGTATTCATTAATTGGTAGTGAACCAACCAACGATTTTCTTGCCGTTCTAAATAACGTACTGATACTTGTGTATATATCTCTGCACCATGATTCTTAGCATCGGGCAGATAATTCATGAGTACAGTATTTTTAGCTTTATGATTACAACCAGAGACGCAATCACCACAGAGATTACAAGCCTTTTGTTCAACACCTACATGATTCACCCCATCTTTAAAAGTAACGTTAATCGGTGGTCTATAAAACTTCTCATTCAAGTATTTAGCAGATTTCTCTAAGGCTTGTAATTTGTGTATATGTGGGAAATTTTGTGGATATGGAGTTGGTTTGAGCATTTCTTCGGCACGCCGATATCCTTCTGCCAATAAAGTATCTACATCATCACGCAATCCTTTCGGCCAACGGGTATCTGCAAAAACACGAGGTTCGGCTTTCAAAGAGACGTTAGCATTAACTAATGATGTGCCACCTAGACCACAACCTACGAAAACATTAATATCTTTATTAATATGAAAATCATATAAACCTGTGGGTGAACCAATGTGTTTACCACTAAGTAAATCTACTTGCATTTCTTTGACTGCTTCTTTTGGTTCATTAGGATATTCCCCAGGTTGAAACTCTTTACCTCTTTCAAGGACACACACCTGTTGTCCCGCACGGGCGAGGCGTGAAGCCGCAATTCCACCCCCATATCCAGAACCAATTACTACTACTGTGTAGTGATTTTTGATATTTTCAATAGGACTTGATAAACGAGTCATGCTATGTATTCCCCTGGCACAGCGAAATTTACTACATCAGCCCCAACAAAGATATAAGGAAGCCAAAAATCTGTGAAACGCTGATTTGAGATTGCTAAGTTATTGTGTACTTCAACAACACCAAAAGCGGTTCCGCAAAATTTGCAAATGTACATATTGACTACTGATTTTATTCTTCCCATCAGCAGTGGAAAAATTACATAGAGTGCTTCATGATGTTTTTGGGCTTTTTGGCTTATAACTCTGGGCAGGTAAAATATGAAGCAAGTATTGTTAATATATATAACGTGACTAAAGTTTATTCTAATTATTTAAAATGCCAACTGCTTTAATTACAGGAGCCTCTGGTGGTATTGGGAAAGCCTTTGCTGAAGAGCTAGCTGCACAAAATTATCATCTTGTTCTTGTTGCTCGTTCAGAGAATAAATTAAATGAATTAGCAGAGCAACTATCCAAAAAATTTCAAGTTAAAGTTTATATAATAGCTAAAGATTTAACAGAAATAGGTGCGACTAATTCGGTATTTGAATTTACCAAACAAAAAGAATTGACGATTGATTTATTAATTAATAATGCTGGTTTTGGAGACTACGGAGATTTTGCCGAAACTGATGAAGAACGGCAAACTAAAATGATCCAACTTAATATTTTGGCATTAGTAGATTTAACGCATAAATATTTACCTTTGATGCGACAACGCCGTTCTGGCAGCATAATTAATGTATCTTCGATCGCTGCATTTCAACCAATGCCATATTTATCTGTTTATTCTGCTAGCAAAGCTTTTGTTCGTAATTTCAGTCAAGCATTGTGGGCAGAGAATCGTCAATATGGTATCCGCGTTTTAGTTTCTTGTCCAGGACCAACGGAAACTGATTTTTTTACAGAAGCAAAATTTCCGCCAACGCTCGCAAATAAAACCAATCAAATATCAACTTCACAAGAAGTAGTACAAGAAACCCTTAAAGCATTGGAAAGAGGAGATTCTACCGTTGTTATTGGTGGCCTTTCTACTCACTTCATTACCAAAGTAGCTGGTTTAGTTCCACGGGAAACATTGCTGAATATTTTGGAAAAACAGTTTAAAGCTTAAAACTATTGATTGTTGGGTGTTAATGGTTGATTGTTGATTGTTCCAAAAAATAACCAACTAGCAACCAAAAAACCAACAACTACATATAACGAGTTAGTTGCACACGATATCTGTCTTTTTTGGTAATCGCAATTTCCCCAACTTCTAAACGCCCTTTACCACGAATAGCAATTAAATCACCTGTTTTGACTTGAGAACTAGCTTGAGTGATTTCTTTCCAATTGACGCGCACATCACCGCCATCAATTAATTCCACCATTTTACTGCGGGACATGCCAAATCCGGCTGAGGCGATCGCATCCAATCTTAAGGAAGCTTCAACAGTAGTTAATTCTTTTTTCTTGGGTTCTCGGATTTTTAATTCACTTAAGTCAATGCGTTGAGTTTTCACTGGAACTGAACGCACTTGCTTCAAGTTCATTTCTAAAAATTCTACCAATTCCGGTACGACGATCGCCTGCGCTCCCCGCTCGCCTAGTACAATAATATCCCCAGTCTTTTCGCGGATAATACCAGTTCCTAACATCGCGCCTAAAAAATCACGGTGAGTCGCCGTATCAAACAGAAAATTTCCCGCAATATCTAGTGCTGCGATCGCCACTTGAGATACATCTAAAGGAAGTTCCGAACGTGCGATCGCAATTCTTTGACGTTCTGCTTGCGGATATCCTCCCCACACCTGTAATTGCACTTCAGTTAACCGACTAAATACCCGTTGAATTTCCACTAATTCTGGGGGAGATACAAAATCTGTGAAGACAACTTCCCAAGTTTTAATCGCCTGTTCCGCTTGATCAATGACACGAGCAACAGTATCTCTATTTTCAACACCTTTTAAAAGTTCTTCTCTTGGTAGCATTATTTCATGTTATTGATGGTTGGTTTTTGGCGGTTAATTGTTGGTAGTTTTTCCAAACAACAAACAACTAAACCTACTCTTTATAACCTTGAATATTTTCTGGCTCAAACTGACGTAAAATCCGAGTTGCTTGACGGTGAACACTATCAGTACCTTGCACCACTATTAAGTATTTACCTTCATTCAAGCGGTTACGGTAGGGTAAAGCATCGCCACTACCAGAAATTAATCCTACTCCACCACCAACAAATAGGCTACCCAAAGCACCACTCGCTGCTCCCAGCAATCCCCCTACTACATGATTACCAATTTCACCTGCCCAAGCAAAGGTGTCTAACCCGGTGATCAGGCTGAAAGTTGCTCCTGCAAAAAATCCAAAGGGTATTAGCCAGAAAGCCATGAGTCTTGCTTGCTTTTGAGCTACTTCTTTGGGATCAATTAAGCCAAACTCATCGGCACTTTTGTAGCCCTTACCAAGAATTGTACCTTTTATGCCTTCTTTCTCTAAGGCTAAGTAAGCTGCTTCGGCTTGAATACGATCTGCTAATACGGCAATAAGGTAATTCATTCCAAAACTTCATCTAGTGGTTCACAAAAAGAGTTTACACCTTGTTTGAAGACATACATCAAAACTGGTGTTGCTAAAATTTGCGGAAATGTAGATATTGTTTTTATTTGTGCCATCAAGCTTTGAACTGAACCTTGGAGTAAATCCTCGCGGAATTCTTGTTCACAAATCAAAGTGCGCCACTTTTTCGCCAAAGCATCTAACCACTCTGAATTATCTGTTTCTGGTTGTTGTCCAGCTCGAATAGCTAATGTCATTGCTGCATCTTCCAGATCGCCATCACAATCCTCAATTACATCCAGTGCTTCCATCACTGTCGGAACTTCTGCTAGTTGAGAGCGAAACTGTGCTATTTCTTGCGCTGTGACTTTTGTCATAAAAACGTTTTCCTAGCGGAGGAATTGACCACTCAGCTTATGTTATTCCAAATTTGACCGAAAAATTTATTCCGTAACCTAGTTGAAATAAATGTATTGATTGTTAGTGGTTAGTAGGAGATCATCGCCTATTAGCAGCAAGACAAACTCAAGGACACTTGCAAGATCAGTTTTTCTGACTCACACGTGTCCATAGTGTTTACGCTTAATCATTACTCGAAAGTCACTAGTCTTACAGTTGAAAACACTCACTTCCTATAGGTTGGGGAAGGGAGTGTACCGCTGGCATCATGACTAATGACTAATCAAAGTAAAACAGCGTCACCAATTTTCTTTGTTCTTCTGCTTCTTGACAAGTTTGCAACAGAATACCACTGTCATGAAACGCAAAGCAAATTAATTGCTGGCAACGGGAGACAATCTCCTTATTGCACAGGTAACTAGCCTCTGCGAGAGACAGATGATCATTGCTGGGATTTTCCACCAAATGCATAACTTGTTCTAGTTGCAGGCGGGATTCATAGGGCTGGCGTTCCAAGCTTTGGGGCAGAATCACAGTTAACAATTTGGGATCGCCCCGCATAGCTCCCTTGATCGCAGCTGAATTAGTTCCCGTTGCACCAGAGGTGATGATCTGGTTCCCTGATAAAACCAGGGCAAAAGCCATCATCTCAATAAGATTTTGATGCGTAATCGGGACATGACGTGAACCCAATAAGGCGATTCGTTTAGAACCAGTTTGCTGGATGGTCGCCAGTTCTTGGGCTAATGTATCGACGTTAATAAGGTCTATTGACTGGCTCAAAGACGGACGGAATCAGAATTAAACAACCTAGATATTCTATCAGACTCAGAGGAAACACAAAGCTGCTTTAAGTTATATGTTGTTTTAGGGGATTGGGGATTGGGGAATGGGGATCGGGGATCGGGGATTGGGGATTGGGGATTAGCAAGTGTGGGAAGTGTGGGAAGTGTAGGGAGTAAAAATGTTTCCTATGATTGTCCTCCTTGTCTCCGGTGTCTCCCTGTTCCCTATCTACATAACAAATGACAAATAACCAATGACTAGTCCAATTGACCTGTAATCTTAAATCCTGCCCAATAATAGGGATGATGATAAATTTTGGTTTCTGGTGCCATTTGACTAATTCTGTATAGTTCCGATGCTAGATGGGTTTTGATTTTTAATCCCTCGGAAGGCATTTGTTCTAATAATTGTTCATACCATCGTGTTAGTTCAGAAGCAGTTAATTGTTTCAGCCATAGTATTGCTTCTGCCAAAGCGATCGCAGGTGATTTATTTTGCTTGATTCGTTGATAGAATCCTATGATCACCAAAGTGTTAGCCACAGATTCTACGTTCCAGAGATTAGTGACTATATGAGGAATTCCCAAATTTAGCAAACTAGTAGCTAAACCAGTATATTCAGTAGTAATAGTTTGGAAACCAACAGAAGTAGTTTCAATATTACAATTACATAATGTAACTAATTTGTAGTTTGCTAATTGATTGATATCAAGTTCTGCAAGAGTGACTTTTACTTGATTGGCTAATAATAATTCTGATGCATATGGTTGATTATTATTTTCAATTATTTGCCCCATAAAATGAAAGATATTATAATCCTTAAGTAGGCAATTTTTTACATATTCTTTAGTCGCTCGTGCTTCTGAGATACATTGAAAATTAGCAAATATTTGACTAATTACTTCAGTTTGAAACTTAGTAAATTTTTGTTTTGAGTAACTTGTAGCTTGTTCAACACATAACATCGACTTTTGAACTGTTTTGTCTATAGAGTTTGCATTCAGAGATAAACCCATTTGTGCGCTTGACAGGTAAGTGATTGTGAAATGAGATGACACGTTTTGTGATTCTTCTTCACCAAGATAATCTAGATCAAAAAGTGCATGAAGAGGTAATTTGTGCAAGTCACGGTGAGGAATCAAAATTAATTTATTGATGTCTTCTAGTTCTTGGACAATTGCAGAAATATTAAGTATTTTTTTAAGTTGCAGTAGTTTACGTTCAATGTCTAAGTCCCAAGAATACTTGTTTCGACTTTGTTCTTCTTCACTGAGACTGAAATATTCTTGATATTGTTGATACCATTGTTCCATCCAATCTTCAAATGCACTCAAACGTGCGACTGATTCAGGTACAGGTAAATCATTAATTGAAGCAAAATTGAGTACAGGTGTAAAAATTGGAATTGGTTCAGGCGATTTATATTTAATTACAAAAGTGCGTAATGTACACGGGCTAATATGCCAATAAATGATTGCGGTTTTGGGATTAAGTAATTGGTGAATTTCAGTGTAACTGGGTGAGTTAATTTGCTGAGATAAATCAGAAAGTTGCCAGGTAAAACAAGCATTTTTCCCATATTCGGCAATTTCCCAACCTTGTGCTAATTCCCCAAATTGTATGGCAATATCAACTGCTAATTGTCCTAAACCCGCAAATTTTAAAGCCAGTTGTTTTTTGTCTGCATCGCTGCGAGTCGGTTCATTTAACAAACTTTGCAATAAATAAATACCATGTTGTTGGTATTGGTGTGCTTGTTTTGTTTCTCCCAAAACAACTAGAGTTTTGATGAGATTTTGCAGACTCTCCAAATGCAACAAAGGAAAAACTTCTTCTGTGAGGGTAATCAGTGCATTTTCGTAAGCAGCAGCAGCTTCTAACCAATAATGACGGGGTACAGGATGTCTTTTACCCCGATCATAGTGAGCATTACCGATCGCCAGATGTAATCTACCCCAGCCTTCAGGATGAGTATTTGGGCTAAGATATCTCAACCCTTCCTGATAACTGGCCAATTTTCCCTCATAGCCACGTTCGTTGAGGGCATGATTATTGGCGGCGATGCTACTATAGACATTCGACTGCCATTCCAGCATAATTGCATTTCCAGCAGCATTACCTCGACCTAGCCAAGCTTCCCAGTAGTCTGGTTGAATTTGTAAAGCGCTATCATAGGAAACTATCGCCTCTTCAAATTGTCCTAAATAAAATTGGGCTAAACCCCGGTTGTACCAAGCAAGGTAAAAATCGCTTTGTATTTCTATGGCTTTGTCGTAGGATGAAATTGCTTCTTGACGACGTCCTAAATTATCTAAGGCTACACCCCGGTTAAACCAGGTTAAATAAAAATCAGGATTAATCGCTATGGCTTTATCCCAGGAGGCGATCGCTTCTTCCCATTTTTCCAAACTGGCTAAGATTACGCCTCTATCAATCCAAGCTTCATGGAAGTTGGGTTGAATTTGTGTACATCGATCATAGGCTGCGATCGCTTCTTCAATCTTGCCTAATTTTTCCTTGACACCAGCCAACCCATACCAAGCTTGGTAACATTCCGGGTTGATTTGAATGGCTTGATGATAATTGGCGATCGCCTCTTCCCAGTTACCAATGTTAAATAGTGCTACGCCTCGCTTATACCAAGCCAAATCAAATTCAGGATAATATTCAAGGGCTTGATTATAGCAGGCGATCGCGTCGTAATTTTGTCCAACTTCTGCTAATGCAGTTCCCCGGAAATACCAGCTTTCTGGATCTTCGGGTTGTATTTGTAATGAAGCATCAAAACTAGTAATTGCTTCGTGTAAATTTCCTAGCTTTAACTGTACCAAGCCTCGTGCAGACCAAGCTTCTTGGTAGTCACCTTTCATTTTTAAAGCTTCATCAAAGGAGGCGATCGCTTCGGTAAAATTTCCTAACTCACTTAAAGCTGCACCTCTGTTGTACCAGCCTTTGTAAAAATCAGCTTTTATCTGAATAGCTTGATCATAAGAGGCGATCGCTTCAGTAAAATTTCCTAAATAAAATAGTGTTAAACCCCGGTTAAACCAATATTCATAAGCATCGGGATTTAATTCTAAGCTTTTATTATAGTATTTCAACGCTCCTGTCAAGTCGCCTATTTTAGCTTGTTGCAGACCTTCGTAAAACCATGCTTCTGCTTGGACATTATTTCCATTTGTTTCATCGCTGAGTGCCTCAATAATCGCATGAGTGTCGCTGGTTTGAATTCCCAATCCCACAGCTAACTGTTGTACTAAATTAGTACTCTGCTCTAACCTCACCAACAAATCATCTAGTGAAGTGTCTACTAATGGCGGTGAATTTTTCCAAGATTCATCAACTGCTGTGACTGTGAGACTTTCTCTGACCCAAGTTTCCTCCTCATAGTCTTGCCAATCAGTATCCTCTTTTACTATATCCAAGGGCGGGACAAAATTAGCCAGTGTTTTACTTGCTACATGATCTTCTTGATAATCCCACAACAGTTCTCCAAAATTGCGTATCAAATCTATCCCTGGAGTCTCCGGAGTAAGTGTAGGTACAGTGTTTTCCTCATCTTGATTTGAATCTTGATTTGATAAATTTGAGGTCAATTCTAGTTGTGGTAAGGAAACAGGCGTAGGTACGGGGGCTGCGATTTCCAATTCTTCTGCATCAGTTTGCCAATATTGTCCGCCTAGATTGCGTGTTAACAGGCGTATACCTATATCATAGGCAAGGTCTCCGATCATTCCAATCCTCAACTCACCTAGTTGCACCATCCGTTCTGCTAGATGATTATTTGGTGCGGGTGAGGTGAGTAATTTTTCGCCAAAATTTAACAGCCACTCTATCCAGCGCTCTGTACTGATGCGGTGTTCCATCCGTTGCAGATATTTGATCGCCCAGTACTGTCCTCGCGCTTGAGACACACCTTCGAGCAGTTGGGTAAACAAAAATTCCAGATCCGCGTTTGTCAGTTCTGGTAGCTGCTGTACCACCTGATATCCTGCTATAGCTTTACTACCAGCAGTCTGCTTTCTGCCATAGGGGGACTTCCACAACTTTTTAAGCCACTGTACTAGCCACTTGAGCATTTCGGAATCTCTTAGGTGATTTTCATATAGATTTTAGCGATCGATGTTTAAAAAAACTCATCAATTACGTAAAAACGTTAGATTTTTCCAGAGAAAAATTTGTAAAAATGTAACCAAAATATCTAACTAATTTTACAGTAAGATACTGGTCTAAAATTTATAGCTATTCTCTCAGTGAAGGTCAAGTCCATAGTATACATAAATTGTTAGTGAGAATCATTTCAGCGAACCCAAAAATCATTTCGACTTTTCTGATGACGCCAAAGATAGAGAAAGAGATTTTGTTGAACTTGTTCATAGAGTTGTAACCAATCTTGGCGCGATCGCACACTACTAGAGTTAGATATCTCAGCTTCTAGTAAAATTTCTGTCGGGATAGTGTGTAACTGATAGTGAAATGTAGGGAGTTGTGAAATAATACGCGATCGCACAGTATGGCTTCCCCAATCTTCTCTAGCCAAGCGACTAACAAGCTCGTGATTGACCACTACCACATCATTAACCATCCCATCTTGATTAAAATCCAGATGTTCAAACTCAATATTGGGATATGCAGCACGAATTTTGTCTAGATAGTATACAGGTATTTTCACAGTGGCTCCAACAAAACTTAGCAACAAAAAACACAATTATTTTGGACTTTTTGCCCGAGTGAAGCGAATCCAATAATTTGTCTGTTTCTTTTGTTGCTTTAACGTACCACTTTGATTTCTTGATTTAAATTTTATTTCACAAGACTATCGCAAATATAACTAAGATAACGCAAATAACAAAAGGTTTGTAGTAAGGACTTTAGTCCTCAAGAAAGGACTAAAGTCCTTACTACGAAATGTTTTCAATAATTTTACGTTGCTTAATATAGTTGGATTTATTCTCACTGAGATACTTAAATAAGTCATTTTTGAAAAACATTACAAAAATTTACAAAATATAAGTATTTTTCAAAAACTTTGACAATTTCTCTTGGAATGACTTAGTATTTATGTACTATTAAATTTAACTAAAAATATCAATCTAGCTATTGAGCGATGATTATGAACTACGTACACAAGATGTTTGAAATAAATCTTACAGCCTCTTGCTTTCTACTACAGTATTTGAACTGCGCCCACCAGGAGCGCAATAGTTTATCCATGTTCTGTAGTTGATTGATTGGCAGCATCAAATTGATCGATCAAAGCTTGGATAATCATTTGGGGATCTTCACTTTCAATTCCCAATTGTTGAGCAATCATCAGACGTAAATTATCATCCTGCTGCATCAGAATCAACAATTCATCCAAAGTTACGGTTTGAAATTCTCCTTCAGGGAGATTTTGTACTTCATTTGTTGCTTGGAAGATTTGCTCGGTTGGGAAATTTTCTACACCAGTATCTGCTGCTGAGGTAAAGGTTTCAATTTGAGCGTCTGGGCCTTCATATTCCCACACTGGTTCTCCTTGATTACGTTCCAATAATTGCATCCCTATATTACGAGCAACATCTCCCACTTCTCCAACTTCTAATTCGCCTAATTGCACCATCCGAGCGGCTAATTCAGTATTAGGAGTGGGTGATGCTAGCAGTTTTTCACCAAAGCGATGCAACCACTCTATCCAACGTTCTGTTGAGACCCGATGCTCAATATTATGTAGCCATTTCAGCGCCCAGTGTTGTCCTCTAGCTTGATGTACTCCTTCTAACAGTTCGGTGAACAAAAATTCTAAATCTGTATCGCTTAGGGGTGGAGGTGGTTCTTTTTGATAATCACGCCCAAATGCTGCTGGAGCCTTTTGGCTGCCCAATAAGCGTTGAAAAAACCTTTTTAACCATTGAATGAGCCGTTTGAGCATCTCCGGCACCCCCTGAGTTTTGTTTACCTTAAGATTGTAGCGATGTCTACGACCAGTCGCTACGCATTTTGATGGGCATTGGGGATTAGGGATCGGGGATCGGGGATTGGGGATTGGTTATTCTCCCCACACTCCCCACACTCCCTTGTCTCCCCCCTCCCCCCTTTCCCCAATCCCCGATCCCCTCTTTAGCTAAAATGATTGAATCCCAAACTCGACTGGGTGCGACTCCCAAAACAGAAAAGGCATTGCCATCCATGTTTTACGAACCTCTGCACCATAAGTACCGCCCAAAGAGTTTTGCTGAATTAGTGGGACAAGAAGCGATCGCGACAACTCTCACTAATGCTATTTGTGCGTCCAAAATTGCACCAGCCTATTTATTCACAGGGCCAAGAGGTACAGGTAAAACCTC
Organism: Fischerella sp. CENA71; assembly: GCA_024239075.1. Taxonomy (GTDB): domain Bacteria; phylum Cyanobacteriota; class Cyanobacteriia; order Cyanobacteriales; family Nostocaceae; genus Pelatocladus. The sequence goes on from JANBVI010000063.1 coordinate 63,199, forward strand.
TAGCGCCCGCATTTTAGCTAAATCACTCAATTGTCTTAAAAGTGACAAACCCACAGCTGAACCCTGTGGTGTGTGTGATGTTTGTCAGGGAATCACTAAGGGTTACTCTTTAGATGTAATTGAAATAGACGCTGCCAGCAACACAGGCGTAGACAACATCCGAGAGATGATCGAAAGGGCGCAATTTGCCCCTGTTCAATGTCGTTATAAAGTGTATGTGGTCGATGAGTGTCATATGCTCAGTACCGCAGCATTCAATGCGCTACTCAAAACCCTCGAAGAACCACCTAAACATGTAGTCTTTGTCCTCGCAACAACAGACCCGCAAAGAGTACTACCTACAATTATTTCCCGGTGTCAACGGTTTGATTTTCGTCGCATACCCCTAGAGGCAATGGTGCAGCATTTAAGTACTATTGCTACCAAAGAAAATATTAATATTAATTCGGAAGCGATTACCCTTGTGGCTCAAATTGCTCAGGGAGGATTGCGGGATGCTGAAAGTTTACTCGATCAACTAAGTTTATTATCAGGGGAAGTGACGCCGGATCGAGTTTGGGATTTGGTAGGTTCAGTCAGTGAAAAAGACTTGCTCACACTTTTGAGTGCGATCGCCAAAGATAACGCTGAAGCAGTTCTAGATTGTACTCGTCAAATTCTGGATCGTGGTCGAGAACCTCTGATTATTCTCCAAAACCTCGCTGCTTTTTATCGCGATTTACTCATAGCCAAAACAGCACCCAACCGTCAAAACTTGGTTGCTTGCACTCCCCAAACTTGGCAAGAACTGGTTAATTCTGCTCAACAGTTAGATATCAGCACGATATTACAAGGACAACAACACCTAAGAACTGCTGAGGTACAACTGAAAAACACCACCCAACCACGCTTGTGGTTAGAAGTCACATTACTGGGATTGCTACCTTCAGCAACTATTATTAACATTCAGCCAGCAACAACAAGCCGTGTAGTACCCGCAGTATCACTACCAACTCCTTCTATCACCCCACCTTCTCCAGTTTCTAACGGTAAGGTGACACAGGGACACGGTGACGCGGGGACGCGGGGACATAATGACGCGGGGACACAGGGACACAGTGACGCGGGGACGCGGGGACATAGTGACGCGGGGACACAGGGACACAGGGACATAGTGACGCGGGGACACGGTGACGCGGGGATGCGGGGACATAGTGACGCGGGGACGCGGGGACATAGTGACGCGGAGAATTTAGATAAAACACTCTCCACGTCCCCACATCTCCCACTCCCCGCGTCTTCTTCCCCAACTCCAAGCACTTCCAACACCTCCCAGTCTTCCAGTGAAGAATCATTGGAAGCAACTTGGCAAAAAATAGTCGAATCTTTACCAATACCTGCCAAAGCACTCTTGAATCAGCACGGACGCTTATTAAGTATTGGTGATGGTGTTGCTGTTGTAGGTGTACCACCAAAACTAATCAAACTTGCTCAAGGTAAATTAGCTGATATAGAAGCCGCTTTTGTAAAAGTTTTTCAGCAAAAATATAAGGTGAGCTTGGTTGCAAATCAGGCAAAAGCTTCACCTAACAATGATAAAAAAGATATTCCTCAAAATAAAACCCCTCAAGCTAATCAGCCTTCTCCACGTAGTTACAATCAACAACCACAATCACCTGTAACTGAAAATCATCAACCAAAAAAACCACTAATCACAAAAACAGAATCGGTAACAAATACTACACCTGCGGCGTCAACTTTGCCCACACCACAACCTCAGATGTCACCACCTAATTGGGAAAGTGATGAAGGAGCGATCGCAGCTCAACGTCTGGCACAATTTTTTGATGGGGAAATTATTCGCTTTGCAGATGATGTAGTAGAAGTTACCGACTCTAACGCTACCTCAGAGTGGGAAAACGAAGCACAAGAAGATGATGAATTTTAAAAAGTGAAGGTAGTACGGAGTACACCAACAGTTGTTGTATCGTTTCTGCTGTCACCTTCGGGGTTAAATAACACAAATGCCCCAGGAGTAATGCTAATATTATCACTTACTTTCAAGCGATAATACGCTTCTAAATGGTAAGGAGTAGCCCGATCAACACCTGTAGAGGCAAGTTCAGCATCGCCATCAGCAGAAGTCCGATACAGTGGTTGTCCAAACAAAATACCTGCGTTATTTCCTTGGTGGAATAAATCATTGAAGTGAAGCCCTACCATCCAACTAGTGAAGGTACTAGAAGCATCGACATTACGAGCAGAATCATCTACAAATATTGCTGCACCGTAACCAGATAAAGCAATTTTAGGGGAAAATCGCCAAGTTACTGTGCCACCAAAAGAATTAAGTTTGACGGGTGTTCCCAGTGAAACACCACCCAAAGCCCCAATGTCACTACTAGTTAATCCTGTACCCAAGATATTGATTTCGTGATAACTATTGGCATAGTTGAGACCAATATCTATAGAACTAGTTGGTCTAAAGGTTAATTGTGTGGCGATGACGCTACTTCCACCAAAAAAACCAGAGCCTAAAGGTGTTCCAGAAACTCCTGGTAGGATGTCTGGAGCATTTTGAGGAATGTTAGCATTGACGCTACCATATAAAGCTCTTAAGTCCAACTGCTTGGAAATATTAAAAATAAATCCTACAGCAGAAGCCAAACCAGAACCAGAAGTACCACCGGAGACACGTACTACAGGATTCAAGTTTCCAAAGCGAGAAATTGACTCTTGTCCTTCACCATAGAAAGGTGTAATGGTAGGAAAAGCATCTGAAACTTCCGCCGCAGTTCCAGCAAACAAAGTTAATTTATCAGCAACCGGAAAGATATAAAGCAATTTGTAAAGCTCAACATCATTAGCACCGACATCCGATAAAGTTTTAACGTCAATACCAGGAAACTGAGGCTCAAAACTAGTACGGGCGCTACTGGCGCTAAGTATGGGCGAAGCTAATCCCAAAGACTCTTGCAAGCTACCACGACCATCCAAACCGCCCAAAAAGTTATAAGATTGCAAACCAGTAATTAGTAAATCTTTACCTGTAAAACTGGTGTTGAGATTCAAGCGCACTCTATTTGTCAGGATGATATTAGGGTCATCCGTACCTGGAGAACCTCCTGTAGCACCAATCGCTGCAACAATTACCTCACCATTGAGTTTGGTAGTTGTGGAAAACTGATTTGCTTCTAGTTCTGCTGTGCGAGCTTCCAGTGTATCTACTCGGCCCCGTAGTGCTGTCAATTCCGCAGCAAATTCTTCTTGCAATCTCTGTAAAGTGCCTAAATCTTCTTTTGTGACCAAATCAGTAGTTGCTGTAGCAATGATTTCATTGACTCGATCAAGACAAGCATTTAAACCAGCAGCAAATTCGTAGCGAGTCATCGGGCGATTACCCCGATAGGTACCATTAGGATACCCGGCAATACAACCGTAGCGCTCAACTAAAGATTGTAATGCTTGAAAAGCCCAGTCTGTTGGTTGGACATCAGACAATTGTGAGACAGACGTGACTTGGGCAATTTTGTCTGATGTCTGAGATGAATTTCCAGATGTCGGAGAAATTTGTAAAGAAGAATTAGGAGCAGAATGTAATTCTAGATTTCTGTTTTTTTGCTTCTGGGTTAAAACCGATGCATCTTGTTTATTATCATTAGCAATAATTAGCTCAGTTTTAAGTTTATGAGGTAAAATACTGCCATAATTTGTTATTATTGCACGCGTATTCTCACTCTTAGTAATCACTAATTTTTCAGGAGCTTTTTGTACTCGCTTGTTATCTGTAACCTCAGAATTAGTTACGGCTTGTACTGGTAACAATCCCAAAATTAAGTACAATAAACCAGCTCCACCAGCAGAGGCTAGCAGATATTTAGACATGACAACTCCTCACAGAACGATATTGAACAGTAATCAAAGCATAGACGTAAAACAGATGTTGCAACTTAAATGCTATCTGCTTTACTTGAATCAGGAATTTGTTTTGTGAATTTCCTGAATGAGGTAAATACGGTTTGATTAAGGCGGAAAGGTAAGTAAAAAAGAAATTTTTCTATTCCTTAAATCTTGCCTTTTTACCTTTTAGAAAGCAGCCCTCTTAGATAAGAGTATGCTGATTCTAAACGTATTGTTAGTGATATTTAAACATTTATTAGCAGTATTAAATTATAGTAAATACTATTTTTATAACTAATTAACACTAGTTAAGATTTATAGTTCTTATGATTACTATATAAAAATCAGAATGATATAGCAATCCCATATGATTTGTGAGAATCGCAAATTTTAATGAAGAATAATTGCGGCGAAATAATCAAAGTCAAATTTAGTGAATCAAAGTAGCGATCGCACTTTTTACACCCATAACAAATTGCTCAAGAAAGTCATAGCAGTCTTGAGCTTTGGGCAAATTAAAAATGGAATAAGAAGACCCGCGCCCTACGCCAAGCGTGAGCGCTGCCTAGTTTACTTATTTCCTGTATGTACGGTTTTCACCCATTTCAAACGCTTAGGACGCACAGACATGCGAGCGGTGGTGCTACTGATTACTATTAACCAGTGAAGCATATACAAAGTACCACGCAAAGTCTGAAGCAACAACACAAAATAACTAGACAAATTCAGCCCTTTTTGTTTTCTGATCCTTGCCAGACCAGCAAACATGCCTGCCATAGACATTGTAATGGTCAAGCTCGTCACGGGACTGAGAATTGGTGGACGATGCCGAGCGATCGCCATCAATAAATCTGGTACTGCTGCTGAGGGCAAAATATACTGACTGAGCAGGAAAACCAGCATATCCCAAGTTTTGCGGCTACCCATGCGATTTTTGAGAATTAAATCCCAATAATCCAGGTAGCGTTGATAACCGCCTTCCGCCCAACGGTTACGCTGATGCCAAAGAGCGATCGCATTTGTTACGCCCTCTTCTTCAACTGCGGTGCTGAAGACATTTTCAATATCCCAGTTATCTAGGTGGAGGCGGAATGTTAGATCCAAATCATCGGTGATTGTCTCTTCATTCCAGCCACCGCAACGTTTCAATGCTGCTCGCCGGACAAATTGACCGTTACCCCGTAGTTCACCCAAACCACCAATGACAGTCCGTCCCTGTTGTAAACAGGCATCTATTGCCATTTCTGCCATTTGTCCCTTTGTCCAAAAGTTTTCTTTGGCGTTGGCTATAGCTTTTCGCACTTGCACCGCGCCCACTTTTTGACGTTCAAACAAAGGTACGACTTGTAGCAGGATATCGGGTGATACTTGAGCATCAGCATCAAACACTGCCAAAATCTCACCTTTAGTGAGTGGCAAAACCTGATTCAAAGCTCCAGACTTGCCACCACCAGATCCTGGCGATCTTTGCAGAATTTTTAATTGCTCGTATTTCTGAGCCAGTTCTGCTAAAAACTGCGGCGTGCGATCGCTGCTATTATCATCAATAATCCAAACTTCGTACTTTCCTTCTGGATATTCCAGATTGCAAAGGTTTTTCACGAGTTTGCCAATCACAGCTTCCTCGTTTTTTGCAGCTACTAACACCGAAACATAAGGATAATCACCCTCTATTGCTTCATGACTGTGGCGGGGTCTAGCAAACACCAGCACAAATACATGAAGCCCGATGATAGTAGTCAGTCCTAGTACGAATAAATAACCCCAGGAAACAAGATGCAAAGCGATCGTGCCACTCCAGACCATTGTCAGAACTAGAGCAGCTTTGCGTCTGCGACCTTGAAACCGGGATGGAAGAGACACACAAGGCGATGTCTCTTCTTCTAACTCCTCTTCCATTGATAAATCAGAAAGCAAAGAGTCGAGCGGATCAAGCTCTTTGTAAGAATCGTTTTCGGGCCAGAAATTCGCTGGCATAGGTCACTTGATTCAACCACCAGTATTTGTCAACACCCATAAAGAAGCTGGGTATCAGGTAACACCAAACTGTACAACCTTCACACACTTTTAACTTACCTTGAGATTGGCGGTAACTTTCTACCTCCTCGGACTCACGATAAAGTTCGTAAAGCCTTCCCTGGATGGGAACTCCGGTTTGGGCAAAATGGTAACAAGGTAGCAACAGCTCGTCATTAGGAGAAATTGCAATGACTGCATCTACCGCCTTACAGCGAGGATTTTTAGTGTCATTGCCTCCAGCTTCAATAAAAGCCAATGCAGCCCTATTGTACCCGACATTCTTATATTTCTTGGCAGTAGCTTCGATTGCTGCCACCATTTGAGGCGTAGGATTTTTATTTGAGTTGTAGTGTTCATGGGCTGTGAAAGCAGGATTCAGCCAGACGCGCACACCCAAATTTTTACCCAATTCAGCCACTTCATCAATACGTTCGTAATTTTGGGCAGTAACGGTATGATTGAGGACTGGAAATTCTCCTAAAGACTTAGCAATTTTTACCGACTCGACCAAGTTGTCAAAAATCTTTACTCCCCGTGAGTGATCGTGAGTTTCTGCATCCGCCCCATCCAAAGAGAAATTCAAAAAGTCCACTAACCCCTGAATTTCTTTTGCTTTCTGCGGATACAAAATTGTATTTGTGGTTATGCTGGTATAAAAACCTTGGCGCTTCGCCTCAGTATAAATCTGACCCACATCTTGCCGCAGCAACGGTTCACCACCTGTAAAGTCCACATATTTGACTCCCAGACGGCGTAAATCATTCAAATTATGTTTAATTGTCTCAAAATCAGCTTCTTTACCAGGTTCTAACGCCCAGATGTTACAAAAATGACATCTAGCATTACAGCGATAAGTCAAGTAATAGTTTGCAACCAGTGGAGCCATAAAATCTTATAGTGTTACACCACTAAAGTTTTCCTTAAGACATCTTGAAACGTAGTTTACACACAGTCAACAAGTATTTAGTTATTTGTCATTTGTCATTGGGAAGAGACGCGGTGATGCGGAGAGTACAAAGACGCGGAGAATCTATCAAAAATATTCTCCGTGTCCCCGTGTCCTTCTTGTCTCCCTTGTCCCCGATCCCCTTTCCCCTGTGTAGCAAAATACTTTTTTGGGAATACTATGTGAAGCCACTAATATGCTTGTTTGTCAAGTAACGTAAGGAATATTTAGTATGTCTTTTGAGCAACTTCAACCTGCTACGCCGCAACAGGCTAATGTCTACCTGCCATACATTCAAAGCAGCAAGCGTAATTTTTTACCCTATGCCATCAGTCTCTATCACAAAGGTATTTTAGAAGGACAGCGCAAAATAGAAGGCAGTGAGAATATTCCTTTTGTGGCGACTTGGAATATTGCTACCTTACCCTCAGACCTGACCCGTTGTCGAGTTCAGTTTGAAGGCAACGCAGACCTAAGCTATGAAGTGATGATGGCTAGCTTCGAGTTTATAAATTTTTTAATTGAGATGATGGAATATTACAAACGCTATCGTCTCACTGATTTTTCTCAGGCTTTTTACCGTAAACTCTTACGAATAGACGAATGATATTGGAAATTGGGAATTGGGGAAGGCGGGGTCCCCTCCCACTCCCCCAAGGGAGTGGGAATTAGGCATTGGTTATTCTCCCTGCACCCTGCATCCTGCTCCCTTCCCTTGTCCCTATCCCCTTTCCCTATTCCCCGATCCCCAATCCCCCTAATGTCTTCTCTTGCGACAACGCGATCGCATTGGTTAGTCCTAAAATGGGGAAACACCAAGCAAAGGTTGTGCCGACTTTTGAATTTAGGAGTGCATGTGTGCCAAAATCTGCTAAACATTTGCTAATTGGTTCGACGGAGGCTTACTGTGGCAAATCTGCAACTGTTATCGGTTTGTCTCATCTGCTACAGCAAAAAGGATTAGATATTGCCTATGGCAAACCAATAGGCACCTGTTTGAGTGAGTCTGCTGGTAGCATGATTGAGGATGATGTCCAATTTATTGCGACTAGCCTCAATCTTCCTGAAAACCGCATCGTACCATCCATACTGGCTTTAAATGAAGCCACAATTCAAAAACGTCTGCGCGGGGAAGACAAAACCGATTATCGTCAATCTTTAGCACAACAATATCTACCAATATCAGCTGGTAATTTGGTGTTGCTAGAAGGGCCAGGTAATCTAGAAGAAGGCAGTTTGTTTAACTTGTCTTTACCACAAGTGGCTGAAATTATTGATGCTGCTGTGGTGTTAGTCAGCCGCTATCAATCGCTGCTTTCGGTTGAGTCTTTAGTGTCTGCTAAACAGCGATTAGGAAAACGCCTAATTGGTGTTGTGATTAACGATGTTCCTGCACAACAAATACCAGCGTTGGATAGTACTATCCGTCCATTTTTGGAACAGCAAGATATAGCTGTGTTGGGAATCTTGCCAAAAAGCGACTTGTTACGTAGTGTCAGTGTCCGTGAACTGGTACATCAATTGAATGCGGAAGTTCTTTGTCGCAGCGATCGCTTAGATTTAATGGTGGAAAGTTTAGCGATTGGGGCTATGAATGTGAACGCCGCCGTTAAGTATTTTCGCAAACGTCGGAATATGGCGGTTGTCACAGGAGGCGATCGCGTCGAAATTCAGCAAGCAGCATTGGAAACTTCCACTCAGTGTCTGATTCTGACTGGACAACTACCACCACCTCATTTTATTCTCACCCGTGCAGAAGAACTAGAAATCCCCATTTTATCAGTAGATTTGGATACCCTGACTACTGTGGAAATTGTTGATCGGACTTTTGGTCAAGTACGCGTTCACGAACCGATTAAAGTTCACTGTATTCGCAATCTCATGGCTGAACATTTTGATATTGCTCGTTTGCTCAGTCTCCTGGATTTAAGTCCCGCACCAGCCTTACCATAAATTATACTTTTCTCTGAAAGATGGCTACAGTTGATTGATGATGCGGGGATGTAGGGCAAAGACATGGGGATACACCAGACGCAGTGATTGATGTGTAGCTGGATTTTAGAGAATTCGTATTAGATTCTTACCTAGTTTGATTGGTGTAATGAAGATGGAAGGCATAGGCACGGCATTGCCGTGCCTTAAGAGTATCTTCAGACTGTCCAAAAATACATATATTAAGCTTTGTTTAACATAAGATTAAGAGTTATTGGAAAGCGTGGTATTTTTTACACTAAACATGAATTAAATTTCATATGAATATTTATTCGTAAAAAATGAAATATAGTGCCAACAATCAGCTTGACTGTGCAGAAAAGCTCAAGGTACTGGCAGATGAGACCCGTCTAGCAGTATTAAGACTTCTTATCAACAATCCTAAGCATGTGGGGGAGATCAACGCAATCTTAGGCTTAGAACAAAGCCTACTCTCCCATCATTTACAAGTTCTGCGTCGGGCAAATTTTGTCGTGGGAGAGCGTGATGGTAAATCTGTTCTCTATCGCCTTGCTCCCGAAGTAGAAGTAACTACAGGCAAAGCTTTAAACCTTGGCTGTTGTGTCCTCCGTTTTGAATCAAAGCCCTGATTTGGGTTAATTAAGTAATGAGCAAAAGTTCAGAAATTATAGCCTCCATTGCAGTGGGGCTAGCAGCCTGTGTTTATTTGCAAGGCTGTTCTTCGGCAAATCAAGCTGCAAATAATACAAATCAGCTTCAGGGAAAACTAGTACTTACTGGCTCTAGTACAATAGCACCCTTAGCTACTGAAATCGGCAAGCGCTTTGAATCTCAGCATCCTGGTGTGCGAATTGATGTGCAATCAGGAGGATCTTCTCGTGGTATTGCTGATGCTCGTCAAGGCGTAGCTGATATTGGTATGGTTTCTCGTGCCTTGAAGCCAGAAGAAAAGGATTTAAAAGCATTTTCCATCGCCCGTGATGGAGTAACAGTAATTCTCCACAAAGACAACCCAGTGGTATCTTTGAGCGACAAGCAGATTGTAAATATTTACATAGGCAAAGTAACGAACTGGAAGCAATTAGGAGGCAAGGATGTGGCAATTACCGTGGTTAACAAAGCTGAAGGACGTTCCACTTTGGAATTATTTACCCACTACTTCAAATTGAAAAACACCGATATTAAAGCGCAAGTAGTTATAGGTGACAATGAGCAGGGGATTAAGACAGTAGCAGGAAACCTCAATGCAATTGGTTATGTCTCAATCGGTTCGGCAGAAAATAGTGTAGCCAATAAAGTAGCCATCAAACTGCTACCTGTAAATGGTGTAGCTGCAACAACAGCTAATGTTCAAAACGGTACTTTTCCGATTTCCCGCCCACTTAACCTGGTAACAAAAACCGAACCCCAGGGACTGACAAAAGAATTTCTAGACTTCGCGCGATCGCAGCAGGTAAATGACATTGTTAAAAAACAAAACTTTGTTGTCGTCTCCAAATGATCTGTGGTTAGTTTGGATACTACGCTTTATGGCAGTAATTGCAGGGGCGATCGCACTCTTAATTATCGTCTTTCTGATTTTAGAATCCCTACCAGTCCTCAATCATGTAGGAATAAAACGCTTTTTTACTGATTCCTCTTGGAACCCAACCGCAGGGCTATATAATCTCTTCCCTATGTTATTGGGGACACTCTTAGCAATGATTGGCTCAGTACTAATAGCTACACCCATCGGGATTCTATCTGCTGTTTTTTGCCAATTCTACGCACCCTCTGTAGTAGCAAGGTTCTACCGCAGTTTAATTGAACTCTTAGCGGGAATTCCTTCTGTAGTCTATGGTTTCTGGGGATTGGTAGTATTAGTTCCCCTCATTGGTAGGATGCATCCACCAGGGCCAAGTCTTTTAGCTGGTGTTGCTATTTTGACAGTGATGATTTTACCGACAATTGCGCTTGTAGCTGATGCGAGTTTAGCGAAAGTCCCTACATCTTACCTTCAAGGAGCAGCAGCTTTAGGATTATCTCGTTGGGCAACTATTTATAAAGTAGTGTTTCCGGCTGCTAAATCGGGATTGTTCACAGGCTTAATTCTGGAAACAGGGCGAGCGATTGGTGAAACAATGGCAATTTTGATGGTGTGTGGCAATGTGGTACAGATTCCCAGAACCATATTTGATCCCATCCGCACGCTGACGGCGAATATTGCCCTAGAAATGGCTTATGCCACAGGAGATCACCGTTCAGCACTGTTTGTTAGTGGTTTGGTGTTGATGGGAATGATTGTGCTATTGGTTGCGATCGCAGAAGTTATTAGTCAAAGGAAAATCTATGAGTGAAGATGTCTGTGCCTTCCCTTGTCTCCCCAATCCCTAATTTTCAAGCTCGATATGAGGCTACCAACAATTATTGTTTGGACAACTGCTGCTTTAGTTACTGGTATCTTCCTTTGGATACTTGGTGATATCCTATGGCACGGTATGGGAAACTTATCCTGGGAATTTTTCACGACTGAACCAGAAAATGCTGGTAGAGAAGGGGGAATCGCTCCGATTCTGATTTCCACTTTGCTGATTATGGGAGTGTGTATGGCTGTTTCCATTCCTGTTGGTGTTGGTACAGCTGTCTTGTTGGCAGAATTTACCCCTGTAGACAACTGGTTTGGTGGATTAGTGCGGCGTAGTTTAGACGTTTTGGCTGGCGTTCCCTCAATTGTCTTTGGGTTGTTTGGCAATGTTTTCTTTTGTAAAGTTTTAGGATTGGGGTTTTCGATTCTGTCGGGAGGATTGACTTTGGCGTGTATGGTGCTACCAATCTTGATTCGTTCCACAGAAGAAGGATTTCGTGCTGTTCCCAATGAGTATAGATTGGGAGCCGCAGCCCTGGGTTTCTCCCGCACAACAACGCTATTTCAATTATTGTTACCTGCTGCTGTTCCCGGTTTGATGGTGGGGTTAGTGTTGGGTATTGGTCGAGCTATTGCTGAGACTGCGGCGTTAATTTTTACCAGTGGCTATGTTGATCGAATGCCAGAATCACTACTAGATTCGGGACGTGCGCTTTCGATTCATATTTTTGATTTATCAATGAATATCTCTGGCGGAGATGCTAATGCTTACGCTTCAGCATTGGTTTTGCTGCTCTTACTACTGCTGATTAATGGTACAGCAGCATGGATTGCGGAACGTTGGTTGCACAGGAGAATTATTTCTCTATGAAACTAGAGGAAGCATTTATTCAAACAGAAAATCTCACCTTACAATATGGTCAAAAAACTGCGTTTGCTAATGTCAACCTAAGTGTAAATGCGGGGGAAATTTTGGCATTGGTTGGCCCTTCCGGTTGTGGAAAAACTAGCTTTCTCAGTTGCCTAAATCGGTTGACAGATATGGTTCCCCAGTGTCGCGTGAAGGGGCGAATTCGGATTGGTAATTTAGAAGTACTAAACGCCAAAATAAATACGATCGCCCTCCGGCGTCAAGTCGGGATGATTTTTCAAAAGCCTAATCCTTTTCCTTTATCAATTTGGAGGAATTTAGAATTACCACTACGAGAACATGGTATTCGCGATCGCCACCAAATTGATGAAATTATTGAGACAAGTCTCAAGGATGTAGGACTGTGGGATGAAGTCAAAGATAGACTGCAAACCTCAGCTTTGGCACTTTCTGGCGGACAGCAACAGCGTTTGTGTATAGCTAGAGCCTTGGGTTTGCAACCAGAAGTTTTACTATTGGATGAACCATGTAGCGCTCTTGATCCGATTTCCAGTGGAGTTGTCGAAGATTTAATTACTAGTTTGCGTCAACGTTATACATTGTTAATTGTCACCCATAACTTAGCGCAAGCCAAACGCATTGCGAATAAAGTTGCCTTGTTTTGGGTGCAGGAGGGTGTGGGAAAATTAATTGAATCAGGTTCAGTAGAGCAGATTTTTGATCATCCCCAACATCCGCTGACAGCCGCTTATGTAACAGGTGCAAGAGGATAATTTTTGCCACAACTTTACTTCATAATCAGTGGATGCAAATATTATTCTTCCTACACCCATCTTCAAGACAGGCGTGAATAATGAATGATTTAGAAACACTAAGTGAGGATAATTTTACTCACGCATTAAATGTACTCGCAGCAAAAGATCCAGACCTTGACTACATTCTCAATACTTTTGGCTTACCCCCATTATGGTTACGAGAACCAGGTTTTGCTACTCTAATTCAAATCATTCTCGAACAACAAGTTTCTCTCGCTTCAGCAAAAGCAGTTTTTGAAAGATTGCAAGCAAAAATCTCACCAATTACTCCTGAAAACTTTTTTCAACTTGATCATACAGAATTAAAAACTATTGGCTTTAGTCGCCAAAAAGCTATTTATGGACGCTTGTTAGCAGAATCAATTATTGCTGGACAACTTGATTTAGATATTCTCAACACGATGAGCGATGAACAAGTCCGTAGTGTCCTCAAACAACTGAAAGGAATTGGAGATTGGACAGTAGACATATATTTATTAATGGCATTGCGACGACCAGATGCTTTACCAAAGGGAGATTTAGGGTTAATACTAGCAATCCAAAAAGTGAAGAAATTAGCACAACGACCTACACCACAAGAAATCGAAATTATTGCTGAGAATTGGCGTCCTTGGAGAGCAGTAGCAACGCGGTTGTTGTGGCACTATTATCTTAATCGCAAAGTTTGACCGCAAGATTCAGATAGATTGAGTTTGTTTGCTTTGCTTATGATTGGGGGTGTGGGTGAGTGATACAAATTCTCCATGTGAAATTGTGATAAATCCATGCATGAAGCAGAGTTTTGGCAAGCTGTATTAAACAGAGATACTCGCTTTGATGGTGTATTTGTGTATGCAGTGCGCTCTACCAGTATATATTGTCGTCCATCGTGTCCTACACGCAAGCCGCGAAGAGAGCAAGTTGTTTTCTTTCCTTCGTCCCCAATAGCTGAGGATGAGGGTTTTCGTCCGTGTCGGCGCTGTGATCCTCAAAACCCAATAGACCCGCAAACAGAAATGGTGCGGCGTGTGTGCGCTATTATCGAAGCCAAACCGACAGAGTCACTAACTTTAGCAACACTCAGCGCTCAGGTGAATGTTAGCCCTTTCCACTTGCAGCGAACCTTTAAGCGAGTTATGAGTGTGACACCTAAGCAGTATATACAAGCACAACGTATGCAAAGTTTGAAGTTAGAACTTAAAAGCGCAAGTAGTGTCACAGATAGCATTTATAATGCAGGCTATGGCTCAAGTAGTCGTCCTTACGAGTGTGCAAAAACACAATTAGGTATGACTCCTGGTACGTATAAACGCGGCGGAAATGGTATGGTAATCAACTACATGATTGTAGATTCTGCTTTGGGCTACTTGCTGGTTGCTGGTACTGAATATGGAATTTGCATGGTGAGCCTGGGTAATTCTGATACAGAATTAGAAACTGCTTTGTTCAAAGAATTTGCGACTGCTAAGATTTACCGTTGTGAGCTACATGAAGATAACTTGAGCAAGTGGGCGATCGCTCTCTTACAATACCTCAATGGTGAACAACCGAGTTCCCATCTCTCAGCATTACCCCTTGATTTGCAAGCTACAGCTTTTCAAGCCAAAGTTTGGCAAGCTTTGCGTCAAATTCCCAGTGGTAGCACACAAACATATAGTGAAGTTGCTCAATCTATTGGTCAACCCAGTGCAGTTAGGGCTGTGGCGCGTGCTTGTGCGACAAATCCTGTGTCGTTAGTTATCCCTTGTCATCGCGTCGTTCGTTCTGATGGTAGCTTGGGTGGTTATCGCTGGGGTATAGAACGCAAACAATTTTTGATAACACAAGAAGCAGGGACTACTTTTTAAGTGCTTGCTGGTTGGGTAATTACGGTAAATTTCCCCTGTGCAGTTCTATGCACAAAATGAATAATTCCTCTATAGATCAATTTATAGGCTGTTGGTGGTTGAGGAACTTTAGCAGATTTAGCACAGCCATTAACGTGATAAGTAACCCCACGATACATCAAGTTATAGGCTCTTCCTAATTTAGGAACTGCCTGAAATGGTAACTGTGTTTTCTGGGTTTTAACTTTGCTTGGGTCATATTCGTAGCTTTGACCACGATAGTAAAGTTTCATATTTTCACCTCCTTTCTTTCTACCTGCTGTTCCCTGTTCCCTTATTTACTAGATTTAATCGTCATTAATTTGAATCTTTTGACCGTTGGCACGAGTAATACTAAGGGCATGAAACTCATTATCATCATAGTTGCCGACTACAGTAACTTGTTCTCCTACAGAGAGGCTAACGGGTTGTCCTAAACTAGGTTCTGCCTCAACGATGATTTGTTGCGTACCATTGTTAAGTATGAACTCGTCTTCTAATAACTGCGTGACTTTACCGGAGATAGTGACAACACGAGCATTTGACAAATTCTCCACTGGGGTTTGTGCTTTCTGCGCTCCTACTTGAAAGGGAATGAGCAACGCAGCCAAGACAGTTAGGACGATGCTGGGTGTAGGATTGAAATTCATTTGTTAAAGCCTCCAATCTAATGCGTAACTTACCTCTGTTTTTAGATTGGCGGATAAAAGTAACGAGAAAGTAACAAGCTGCAATACGATTGCATTTAGCTGCAATACAATTGCATCGACTTGCAGAAATTAACCCATTATTTTTTATACTTTGCCTTATCTGAAAACCTTATACAGAAAAATTGGACGTAAAAGGTAGCTTGATTTGCAAGGTGGAGCCTTCACCCAAACGGCTTGTTGCTATAATTTCTCCCCCATGTGCTTGGACAATTTGTTGAGCGATCGCAAGTCCTAAACCAAAGCCTCCTGTCTGGCGCGATCGCACATTATCTACTCGATAAAATCGCTCAAATATATGGGGTAAATCTGTTTCTGGAATTCCAATACCGCTATCTTGTACCGCAATTACTACCCAACGAGATTGCAAAAAGACTCGTAAGCAAACTCTTCCTCCAGATGGTGTGTAGCGACAAGCATTACTGAGAAGATTTGCTACTGCTTGCCGCATTAAATCGGGGTTTACTCGTAACATCACTGATTCTTGGGGAAATTCACTTGTAAATTCTAAGCCTTTTTCCTTGGCTTGATGGCTGTATTCTGCTGCTAATGGCTGAAGCCAATTAACCAAATTGACAAGGTTTATTGTTTCCAGTTCTAATTTTCCTTCATTTCGAGCTAAGAATAATAAATCACTAACTAGCATTCCCATTGATTCAGCAATTCGGTCGATATTTTCCAAAGAAATCTGCTGTTGACAAGGATCAATTGGTTCGATTAAGCCAAATTGAGCATTGTTGCGAATTGCTGTTAAGGGTGTCCGTAACTCGTGGGAAGCATCCGCCGTGAACCGTTGTAATTGTTCGTAAGATTGACGAATTGGTTGCATTGCAATTCCACCCAAAAACCAACCCGTTAAACTAATTACGCTCAAAGCCATCGGTACGCCTACTATTAAAAATAGTCTCAGCGACCACAAAGTTTCTTCCACAGGTGCTAAAGAAGCGGCGATTTCTAAATAACCGATTAATTGTCCATTCTGAAAAACAGGAAGTGTTAACTGACGCAGCTGTTGATTTGGGCGATCGCTTAACTCAATGGTTTGAAATCCTAATTTATTGTTCAACCGCTCTGATGGAGTAATACCAAAAAACTCTAGTAGTTGCTTTTTCGGAGTATACCAACGAGCATAAACAATTCGATTATCAAAAGGCAAAGCCTCACCACCCAAGATGGGAACATCTTCAAGACTTATGCGCTGTTGTTCTTGGTAAAGTCCATCTTCAACACCAGCGGCCATCAACCGACTTGTATTGTAAAGTTCTTGGTCAAATATTCCTAATTGGTCTTTGACTTCTAAAAAATAAAGTATGACGGCAAAAGTTACCAAAATACTTCCCATTGACAGCGTAAACCAGCGAGCTAAGTTACGGCGACTGCGGTTGAATATCGTCAAAACTAGCGATCGCATGATTCGGGAGCAACCAATCTATATCCCACACCATATACTGTCTGTAGCCAATCTTCTGCTTTTACTATCTGGAGGCGCTGTCGCAGTCGATGCACTAACATTTTGATTGCTTTACTTTCTGGATGTGTATTCCATTCCCAAAGTGCTTGTTCTATTTGGTCATGAGTTAGTACTTGTCGAGGATGGCGCAGAAAATATTCTAGCAATTGAAACTCTCGACCCGACAACTGGACTGTAATTTCTTGACGCTTGAGTATGAGAGTATTTAAATCAAGTTGTAAATCTGCTAACTCTAGGGTATCACCTTGCCATAGTGGCGCTCTACGTCCCAATGCCCGCACTCGTGCTAACAATTCCAGCAAACTAAAGGGTTTTACCAAATAGTCATCTGCGCCAACATCCAAAGCAGACACTTTATCCAAAATTGCATCCTTGGCTGTGAGAATCAGCACCGGAGAGGTTTTCCCCGCTTGACGATACTGTTGACAAAGACTAACACCACTAATTTTGGGCAACATCCAATCTAAAATCAATAAGTCGTAGTCTCTCTCACTGATTAACCATTGAGCAATTTCACCATCTTCAACCCCATCCACGACATGTCCAACTTTAGAAAGTGCGCCTTGTAGTGGCTGTAACTGAGTGACATCATCCTCCACAAGTAAGATTCTCATTGACTAGGTTGCTATACTTTATCTTTATTTTCCTATGATGAATTAATAATCAAGCCTTCTGTGTATTATGGCTCGACCTCGTTGGTCTCGTTGGTTGCAATTTCTGATTAACTTAAAAGTAGAGTTCTGGCTGCCATTACCCTTAATCGCACTGTTTTTTTGGTTAAGTACAGGATGGCTCACGCATCAAGTATTAAGCTATACCTATGACACAACCGCACAATTAAACGCCGACTCCAAACATCAAATTCAGTTCTCAGTCTCGGTAGCTGTCATGTCTATTGAAGCTCTAATTGAGCGCCGAGCCAAGTTAACTGAAGTCAAGATTTACACTGCTGATTCAGTATTAAAGCAGATGGAATTTGAATTTCCGGTAACTGAATATGCTCAAATCGATGCAGCGATCGCTCAAGCTTTAGGATTACCCTTACCCACAGTTAAACAGCTAATACGTTATCGCATTGAGAATTAACTTAGTAGTCCAGTCTGTAAATTTTCATTCAATTAATGGGTAAAGGGAATCAGTGGCTTATTTAAATTTAGGTTAACTTCAGGTTATGTATATTTAAATGCGGCTTTATAATACCCCTCAACTACAGTATCTTGCTCAATTTACCGCAGATTTTTAGGAGAACTTTGATGGTTAAGGGGCAGCATTCTCATAAATTAGGAAAAGATTTAACTCAGCAAGCTCATACTTATATAGTTCAAGCTTGGCAGGATATAAGAAAGTCCTACTTCAAACCAATACGAAATTGCTTATACAAGCGTTCTGCGTGGAACTTTATATCTTTATTTTTAGTTGGAGTGAGCTTAAGTGTAGCAATTAGTGCTTGTTCTACACCTAATGTTAGTAAAACTGATCATGCAAGTGCAACTTCCACAGATAATATAAATCTCACGCTTGTATCCTACTCAGTGACCAGTGCAGCTTACGAGCAGATCATTCCCAAGTTTGTAGAACAGTGGAAAAAAGAACATAATCAAACCGTTACTTTTAATCAAAACTACGGTGCATCTGGTTCGCAAACTCTTGCTGTGATTGATGGCTTAGAAGCAGATATAGTACACCTGTCACTCGCTCCTGATGTTAACAAACTTGTTCAGGCAGGTTTTATTCAACCAGATTGGGAAAAACAAGCACCAAATAATGCAATTGTGACAAAATCTGTAGGTGCGATCGCTACTCATGATGGTAATCCCAAAAATATCAAAGCTTGGGCAGACCTGACAAAGAATGGCATAAATATAGTTACAGCTAATCCTAAAACTTCTGGTGGCGCTCGCTGGAACTTCTTGAGTCTTTGGGGTTCTGTGATCAAAACTGGCGGGAATGAAAATCAAGCATTCGACTTTGTCTCTAAAGTCTATAAAAACGTACCTGTGCTACCTAAAACTGCTCGGAGTGCTACCGATGTATTCTTCAAAGAAAATCAGGGCGATGCTTTACTCAACTATGAAAACGAAATGATTTTTTCCACCCAAAATGGTAAAAAAATTTCCTATGTTGTCCCTGATGTCAATATTTCCATAGACAATCCTGTTGCTGTTGTAGACAAAAATGTTGATAAACACAGCACTCGACCAATTGCAGAAGCATTTGTCAACTTTCTTTACACCCCTGTAGCACAGCGAGAGTTTGCCAAATTAGGATTTCGTCCCGTCAATTCCACAGTTGCAAAAGAAGTAGCAGCTAATTTCCCCAAAATTAAAACCCTGTTTAAAGCTCAAGATTTAGGAGGATGGGACACCATTCAAAAGAAATTCTTTGATGAAGGTGGAATTTTTGACAAAATTCAAGCTTCTAAAACTTAGTACAGCCCTTCATTAATTCGTAGCGAACTCTCTCTAGCAAGGACTCTGCGTTCCTCCGCGTTAACTTTGCGTCCCTCTGCGTTAAAAAACTCTACGATTTTGGGCAAAGCTGTACTTAACATCAGAAAACTAGTACGCTTTGCCCTACCGAAAAACCGTCTTCAGCCAAAGTCCATCCCAGTCTAAAATAGTAGCCTGAACAAGAATTAACAATAATTTGTGTTTTTATGACTGCTGCTACGACTGTAAAAACAGAGTATGAAGCGATTATTGGTCTAGAAACCCATTGTCAGCTGAGTACCAAAACTAAAATTTTCTCTTCCAGTTCTACAGAATTCGGGGCTGATCCTAATACTAATATTGACCCCGTTTGTATGGGTTTGCCGGGTGTATTGCCTGTACTTAACGAAAAAGTCCTTGAATACGCCGTCAAAGCGGGTTTGGCACTAAATTGTCAAATCGCTGAATATAGCAAATTTGATCGCAAACAATATTTTTATCCTGATCTTCCTAAAAATTATCAAATTTCTCAATATGATCTACCCATTGCCGAACACGGTTGGTTAGAAATTGAATTGGTAGATGCAGATGGTAATCCTGTGCGTAAAAAAATTGGGATTACTCGTCTGCACATGGAAGAAGATGCAGGAAAATTAGTACATGCAGGTAGCGATCGCCTGTCTGGTTCATCCTATTCTTTGGTAGACTACAACCGTGCTGGTGTGCCGTTGGTAGAAATTGTCTCGGAACCAGATTTGCGCTCTGGACAAGAAGCTGCGGAATACGCCCAAGAGTTACGCCGGATCATGCGTTATCTCGGTGTCAGTGATGGCAATATGCAAGAAGGTTCACTGCGCTGTGATGTAAATATTTCTGTGCGTCCCGTCGGTCAAGAAAAATTTGGCACGAAAGTAGAAATTAAAAATATGAACTCGTTCAACGCCATCCAAAAGGCGATTGAATACGAAATTGAACGCCAAATTGCAGCTATAGAAGCGGGTGAACGCATTATCCAAGAAACCCGTTTGTGGGAAGAAGGCGCTCAACGCACAATTAGTATGCGGACTAAAGAAGGTTCTAGCGATTATCGCTATTTCCCAGAACCAGATTTAGCACCAATTGAAGTATCAGACGAACAATTACTCACATGGCGATCTGAATTACCAGAACTCCCCGCCCAAAAACGCCATCGCTACGAAGATGAGTTGGGTCTTTCAACCTACGATGCGCGAGTTCTGACTGAGGAACGCGCCACTGCTGAGTATTTTGAAAGTGCGATCGCTCTCGGTGCTAACCCCAAAGCTGCTGCTAACTGGATCACTCAAGATATCGCTGCTTACCTCAACAAAAATAAACTCAGTATCACCGAAATCGCCCTCACTCCCGCCAATCTCGCTGACGTCATTAGTCGGATTGAAAAGGGTAAAATTAGCAACGCCCAAGCTAAAGAAAAATTGCCCGATTTGCTGAGTGGTGTCTCTCCGGAAAAAGCCTTTGCAGGTCAAGAGTTAATCAGTGACCCCGCTGTCCTCGAACCAATCATTGATGAAGTGATTGCTGCAAATCCCAAAGAATTAGAGAAGTACCGCAACGGAAACGTCAATCTCAAAGGCTTCTTTGTCGGACAAGTCCTGAAAAAGACCAACAAACGCGCCGATCCCAAGCTCACTAACCAATTGGTAGAGAAGAAGTTGAATGGGTAAGTAAGGGATCGGGGAAAGGGGATCGGAGAAAGGGGAGAGACAAAAAAACAAATTTCTCCTTCTCTTCCTTGCCTTGTCTGCCTTGCCTTATCATCCTATTTCCCTTTCCCCAATCCCTGATCCCCAATCCCCTTTCCAAAAAATTTTTTCAAAAAGGGGTGTTGCCCCTCATGCCGATAATGCTATACTGTGCTAGTTAGATGCACCCTGATGATCTGGAGAGCTACCCAAGTGGCTCTCTCTTTTTTTGTTTAATTTTTCTTTGATGAATTTTTACTCAGGTTATTTACTGCGTATCTTTGAAGAATTAAAATGGCAAAACAAACTGTTGTTCTCCCCAATAGTGCATTTACGGAGATTTTTCAGGAAACCTTGATAAAAAACTAAATAAGGGGTATTGCCCCACACCCCAAAAATGATATACTCTGTTATGTAGATGCACCCTGATGATCTGGAGAGCTGCCCAAAAGGCTCTCTTTTTTTTTATGTGTTGCGATCGCACTATGATTAAGCAACTAGCAACAAAAAATATTTTTCCTGGTTTTCTCTTATCACCTTTGCTACATACAGTTATCTAACCAAAAACAAAAGAAGTTAATTAAGGTGTATTGCCCCACACCCCGTAAATGGTATATTGTGTTATGTAGATGCACCCTGATGATCTGGAGAGCTGCCCAAGTGGCTCTCTATTTTTTTTGGTCATTGGTCATTGGTCATTAGTTATTAGTTAACAGTTATTACAAATGACAAATGACAAATAACAAATGACAAAGGACTAATACTTGGTATAATCGCCAGTCATCCGAGTAATAGTTGCAAGGGGGAAATCATGGCAGACTGGCATGAGATTACTGGTGGTGTGACTGCACCCAGAGGGTATCGGGCATCTGGAATTAAGGCGGGATTGAAACCTTCAGGATTGCCAGATTTGGCGTTGATAGTATCAGATGTAGAAGCGATCGCTGCTGGGGTATTTACAACCTCTCAAGTGAGGGCAGCATGTGTAGATTATTGTCGCCAACATCTGCAAGCAAAGCATAACGCCCGTGCTATTCTCTGCAACGCCGGACAGGCAAATGCTGCGACAGGTGAGCAAGGTTGGTTGGATGCGCTAGAATCGGCGATGGCGATCGCTCAAGCCTTACATCTCCGCAGTGATTCGATCCTACTGGCTTCGACTGGGGTAATTGGACAGCGTCTACCAATGGATAAACTCAAAGCTGGAATTCCCCAACTAGTAGCAGCACTATCTGAAACTGGTTCCGATGCTGCCGCAGGTGCAATCATTACTACAGACTTAGTACCAAAATCAATTGCCCTAGAAACAACCATAAGCGATCGCCCAGTCAGAATTGGTGGTATCGCCAAAGGTTCGGGGATGATTCATCCGAATATGGCTACTATGCTGGCATTTGTCACGTGTGATGCAGCCGTTTCCCCTCATCTTTGGCAGCAGATGTTGAGTAGGGCTGCTGATAGAAGCTTTAATTCGATTACCGTTGATGGTGATACTAGTACCAACGATAGCTTAATCGCTCTTGCCAATGGTGAATCCCGCACCCCAGCAATTACGGAAATGGGACACGAAGCTGAAAAATTAGAAGCGATGTTAACAGCAGTGTGTCAGCATTTAGCAAAAGCGATCGCCCGTGATGGCGAAGGTGCAACTTGTCTGGTGGAAGTGCAAGTAAGTGGCGCACAAGATGAACAAGCAGCACGTCAAATTGCCAAAACTATTGCTGGTTCTTCTTTAGTCAAATCTGCAATTTTTGGACGCGATCCTAACTGGGGAAGGATTGCAGCGGCTGCGGGACGTGCTGGCGTACCTTTTGAACAAGAAAATTTGAGAATTCAGTTAGGGGATTTTTTAATGATGGAAAATGGCCAACCCCTAGCTTTTGACAGGAAAGCAGCAAGTGAATATCTACAAAAAGCTGCTGCGGGTGCTTATCTTAAAGAAGATACCGTATTAATTTCTGTAAGTATAGGCAATGGTCATGCTTCCAGTAAAGCTTGGGGTTGTGATTTAAGTTACGACTACGTGAAGATAAACGCTGAGTATACGACTTGAGTTCAAAGGGAACAGGGAAGGAACAGTTACCCACGGTATAACTTTAGTTAATAGAGACGTTGCACTGCAACGTCTCTACAAGTTTTAAAACCGCTATACCCCTATACCTCCACACCCATTTTCAATCTATTAAATAAGGGCTAAAGCCCTTACTACAAACTGATCAAAAATAGTGTATTGGAATAATAGTTAATATATAGCTAAAAAAAAGCCTATAAGTTTGTTTTCTGCCAAAATGCCATATCTTAGCGAATTTATCCTGTTATTCTCACTGTTTTTTGTAGATGGAATTGGATAGATCATTAGGGAGCATCTTATGAAATTTCAAGCTTTTGGGCAGCATCTTACTAACATCGATAGTGATGGGCGTGGCAGTGGCAGGTAAGGAGAAAACTATCAATGTTGGGATGAATTTAAGATATTTTCTGTTAATAAAAAACAGATTTTGATTACCAATATTAGTTAGTTGAAGACTACAGTATTGACTACCTCCCAAAATTTTTTGTGAATCAAATGCATAATTTTATGAGGCTATAAATCCTCGTAAAATTATGCATCAGGGCTAAAGCCGCTGACTACGAAAAAACTTTGTGCCTTTCAATTCTTACTATGCCGCATCTCTTAGTTGTGCTTTTTCGTTGACATCGGTAACATTCAAAGATAGTTGTTCGGCGTAAGGTACAGCTGCTTGTTCTAAAATTTTGACTTCGATATTCACACTTACCAAATAGCTACCTGTGTCAGCACCAACAGCCTCAGTCACTAGTTTGGCAAGATCAGGACGTTTGGCTGTTAGTGGATCGCGTAGAATACACCGATCCCAGTCATGTTTAGCAGTTGGATTGAGGCTGAGGATGTAGTGCTTAATCATAGTGGCAAACCTTGATCCATCTCCAAAAGTCTGTCTAGTCTGAGAAAACGTGAAAGGGAAAAGGTAAAGGGATGATAAAATCGTTACCCCTTTATCCTTTCCACATTTCACATCGTGAATCCTCTTTTATTATAGTACATAAGTACTAAAAACAAAAAGTGAGGAGATGGGTAGTTGACTAATAGATTAACCACCAACAATTAATGACCATTGACCGTTGAGTGTTTCTCCTTGACTTTGGACTCTGAACTAACTAACATTTGACCATCATTTACCCAGATGGCTTGTTGGGGGACGGGAATAGAAATTCCGGCATGATCGAGAGCGATTTTGAGACGGCGGCGAAACTCGCGCGCTACATCCCATTGCTTGAGGGGTTGAGTTTTGATCCAGACACGAATTAATAAACCGCGATCGCCAAAGTTATCGATTCCCAAAACTTGGGGTGTTTCGACAATTTTGTGTTGCCATTCTGGATCTTCATCCATTTCTATGGCAACTTTCTTAATTAAATTCAAAGCCTCGTCAATATCAGTTTGGTAGTCAACTGGAATGGTTAAATCAGCACGTGACCAACGACTAGAAAGATTGGCGACAATTTTAATTTCACTGTTGGGAATGGTGATTAAGCGCCCTTCTGCATCTCGAACTTGCGTCATCCGCAGATTCAGATTTTCTACCAAACCTCCCACAGTTCCCACAGAGATCACATCACCTAAAGCGTATTGGTCTTCTAGGATGATCAAAAAGCCGTTAATTGCATCTTTGATCAAGTTTTGGGAAGCCAGAGATACAGCGACACCAACTAAACCTGCACCTGCTAGCAAAGGAACGACATCTATACCTAAGGACACCAGGGCAAATAGAATCCCTACACCTAACCAAACAATGGTGACAATACTTTTTGTGACACCAGAAATCGTAGAAACTCGTAGTTGGAGACGTTCAGAAGTTTCTGGAGTTAGTAAAGCGCTACTACTGACAAGAGCAGAAGTGAAACGATCAATGAGGACATAGCTCAGACGCACCGCTACATAAGTGCCAATTGCTACAGCGCCTAGTTTCACAGGAATTTGCAAACCCAAAAAAATTCCTAACTGGAGCGATCGCGTGTAGGGAAATAAGCCCAGAATAAACAAACCTCCACCTCCCCAAATCCCTACTTGGGCGATCTGATGCAGTCGTTTCTGGACTTCTTGGATATGACTTTGTTGCTGTTTATTTAATTGCAGTGTAATTGGTCTAGCTGTTGGTGAAGCGGTAGCAGAAGCTAGCTGTTGTTGGATTGAGTTCCTTTGTGAGCGGTTTTTCCACTGAGTCAGTCCCCAACTGATAGCAAGGATAGTAAGTCCACATCCAACAGCAATTGCACCCTGACGGACTAAAAACTCTGGTTCTCGCTCTTGTTTTGCTTGTTGTAATTGTTCTCGTAAGCTATCGGAAATTTGCTTTGCTAATGTTAAAGCATCTACCTGTCGCAATCTGGCATCTTGGTCAGTAATCGTCATTACCTGTTGGTTGTTGACATAAATTACTGGCAATCCGTTTTCAGTCTTAACCTGCACATCCAAATTGGCATCAGGATTTTGAAAGTAATTTTGGCTAATTTGATTAACATTTTGCTGGATATTCTCTAGACGCTCCGTAATGTTCGCCCTTGGTGCGGTGATCTGAAATAAACGCCTACCATCCAAATAAACCCAACCTGTAACTGTTCTGTTGTCAGAGTCACTACTCCGCAGATTTGGGGGTTGCAGGTTCGGTATAAAAGGAATCTGCGCTGTAGCTTGTGGCATTACTCCAACAGTGACGACTATTGAAGAGAAAGCGATCGCTACAAATCGAGAGCGCAATGGATACCTCCTTTTTCAGTGAACAGTTATCAGTGAACAGTTATCAGTAAGTAATTTAATTTGATAACTGATTACTGATTTTATCCATACTGGCACATCAGTTTCAGTAATTCTACTTGTCTATAGATTGAGTATTTAACCCTATTTACTTTATGAGAATTTTATTATTTTTTCAAATTTATTTTTGTTCTACCTAAACTCAACACATTTAGGCAATTTTGGATTTTAGACTTCGTCGTGAGCGCTACTTCGACAAGGCTCAGTACAAGTCAGTCGAACGATTTTGGATTGATTCCCGTTCCCTATTTTCACAAAATGGTGGTTGAATTTGCCCGTCTTGGAATACTCTAGTAGAGTGCGTAAGAATTTACGTAACGTTTTACTTTGTCTAGAGGAACTATTTGATGACCGCAACATCTCCCCGATTAAAGCACGAGGTTAAGGACCTCGGCCTCGCTCCCTTGGGAAGACAGCGCATTGAATGGGCAGGACGTGAAATGCCAGTTCTACGGCAGATTCGCGATCGCTTTGCTCAAGAAAAACCTTTTGCAGGTATTCGCCTTGTAGCTTGCTGCCATGTCACAACTGAGACAGCAAATCTGGCAATTGCCCTGAAAGCTGGTGGTGCAGATGCTGTATTGATTGCCAGCAATCCCCTCTCCACCCAAGATGACGTAGCTGCTTGTCTCGTCACCGACTACGAAATTCCTGTCTTCGCGATTAAGGGCGAAGATAACGAAACTTATAATCGCCACGTCCAAATTGCTTTAGACCACCGTCCCAACATTATTATTGATGACGGTTGTGATGTGGTTGCCACCTTGGTGCAAGAACGCCAAGAACAACTGGCAGACATTATTGGTACAACAGAAGAAACCACCACCGGAATTGTGCGGTTGCGTGCCATGTTTAGAGATGGCGTTCTCAGTTTCCCTGCTGTGAATGTCAACGACGCCGACACCAAGCACTTCTTTGACAACCGCTATGGTACTGGACAATCAACCCTGGATGGGATTATCCGCGCTACAAACGTCCTGCTAGCTGGTAAAACCATTGTTGTTGTTGGTTACGGCTGGTGTGGTAAAGGTACAGCCCTGCGCGCCCGTGGACTTGGTGCGAACGTAATTGTTACTGAAATTGATCCTATCAGAGCGATCGAAGCCATCATGGATGGTTTCCGCGTTCTGCCAATGGCAGAAGCTGCACCCCAAGGCGACTTGTTTATTACCGTGACTGGTAACAAGCACGTGATTCGTGGCGAACATTTCGACGTCATGAAAGATGGTGCGATCGTTTGTAATTCTGGTCACTTTGATATTGAAATTGACCTGAAAGCCTTGGGCGCAAAAGCTAAAGAAGTTAAGACAGTCCGTCCTTTCACCGAAGAATATCGTCTGCAAAACGGTAAGTCAGTTGTAGTTTTGGGTGAAGGACGCTTGATTAACCTCGCCGCTGCTGAAGGACACCCCAGCGCGGTTATGGATATGAGTTTTGCTAACCAAGCTCTAGGTTGCGAATACCTCGTGAAGAATCAAGGCAAGCTAGAACCAGGTATCCACTCCATTCCTACCGAAGTAGACCAAGAAATTGCCCGACTGAAATTACAGGCAATGGGAATAAAAATAGACACCCTCACGCCGGAACAAATCGAGTACATCAATTCTTGGACTTCTGGAACCTAATCTTTACCGAGAATTTACCAAAAGCCACTAAAGAAAAGCTTAAGCTATAGCTAGGTTTTCTAAGGCTATTGCCTTGGGGTAGGCGCTCCGCCTATCCCTTTTTTTTGTTTGTTGGTTGGTTGTTGGTCAATACGATTTGGATAAGACAAATCGATTAACATTTAATCCCACCAGAGACGTGCCTTAGCGAAGCCATGCGCTATAGCCCTATTGGCACGTCTCTACATACCCAAATTGTGACGAGAATATTCTTAACTGAACCGTATTGGGTGGTTGGTGGTTGGTTCTGGCTTGATCACCCAATATTTCGCCAGATATCTTTGATGAATTTCCGGCAATATTTTAATAATTAGAACGTACCATTAAATACAATCATAAGTCTTCTAGGTTACCAACAATTATTTCATTTCATTTAACCAATCTTAATATTTTCTCAAAAAATTCGATCCGCCGTCAGGCGGAAAAGAGAAAAAAACAAGTGTAAAGGGCAAGAGGAATAAAGGATAAAGGGCTACTGAAGAGACCTCCCGACAGCACAGACAACACGAAAACCGTTGCGGTAGTAGATGTTGTCGCGCCCCGCCCTAACGTAGTAGGTGCGATACGCAGAACGGCAGTGTACAGGATAGTAGTTCCAGGAACCGCCCCGCAGCACGGCATATCCTTGTTTTTGAAAAAGATCATCATTATTATCAAACCAAGGAGTACCATCTGTAGGCGCACCTTCATAGTTCTCATGCCAATCGTCGAGACACCATTCCCATAGGTTTCCGTGCATATCGTAAAGTCCAAAATAATTGGGCGGAAAGCTTCCTATTGGGGTTGTTTGCTCTCTATAATTTCCCTTGGAACCATTACCATAAACATAGGTAGCATCATAATTTGCTACCTCATCTGTGATTGTATCGCCAAAGTAAAAAGGAGTCGTCGTACCTGCACGACATGCATATTCCCATTCTGCTTCGCTGGGTAGTCGATAATTACGACTTGTTTTTTGGGAAAGTCTAGCACAGAATTCTACTGCATCGTACCAAGAAATATTCTCTACAGGAAGACGGTCATTACCCATGAAGTAAGACGGTCTTGGTTTTAACTGTCTATTGACTGGAGGACAAGAATTGACAACTCTATCCCATTGTTCTTGAGTGATGGCATATTTCCCCATAAAGAAGGTTGGGACTGTTACGTGATGTACGGGGCGTTCAGAATCCTTGCTTTCTTTCTCACTCTCATAAGCGCCCATCAAAAATGTACCACCAGGAATTTCAACCATCTCTAGCTTGACACCAAACCCCAAATCCTCTACAAAATAATTGGCTTGATGCTCGTAAAAATTACTTTTAATTATAGATTTTCCAGAAGAATCCCTTTCTACAGATAATTTCACTGTTTGGAAATCAAATGTTTGCAATTTTAAGGAAGGATTTTCTTTTGGTTTATTTATATAATTACTGTTTACGCCTGCTTTTATAAGTGCTGCAATAATATCATCAACAACTTTATCAAGTCCTTTGGAAGTATTGGATGCAAGTTTGCCAGCAATAATCGGAGAAAACTTCAAAACTTCCTGATGTGAAACATTACGCCAAATTGGCAGTATGACTTTTCCAAAGTTTATTTCCTTCTGCACAAGCCCTTCTAACTCAGATTTTGGCCATGACTTGCTCATAAAATTAGGGCTGATGACAATTATTCCAAACCTGGATTCTGAGAGTCCTTTATTAATTGACTCACTTAAGTTGTCTCCTACTGTCAAAGAAAATTCATCATACCAAACACGATACCCTTTGTTTTGCAATTTCTCAGCTAGTGGTCTAACAAAATCTTTATCTTCACTGGCGTGACTTATAAATATGTCATGTTCATAGTCCATAATTACGACTGTTCAGTACGTATATTATGATAAAGAGTTTAAACCAGATTTCTCACAAATCCTGATAAATAGGGAGCAAAAACTGGCAAAATTAGTTCCGCCACAATTCATGCGGATGCAGCTCGCGAATCAAGGGTGACATTTTTCATCAACGATAAATCAATTATTTTAAGGTGATTCTAGGACGCGATCAATCGCGTCCTTAACCTTATATATGGATACACAAACAAGCGATCGCATGATCAATTTTGTCTCGAAAAACCAATAAAATCGTTGTGAGTAGGAATAATACTCATCATTCGCCAGCAGTGTATCCTTTCAGAAGTGAGGAATCTAAATCAAAATTAGCTGAATCTAAGCCGCAGACAAACAAAGAGGGGTAGGTTTAGAACCTACCCCCAATTCTTCAGGTATTTTTCTGCCAACTGCTGCTGCTACTGGTTTTAAACTTTCAACTAAATCTGCCATATCTTCTAAAGACAAAGCTTGACGGGCGTCGGAAACAGATTTTTCTGGTTCTGGGTGACATTCAATAATTAAACCATCTGCACCACAAGCAACAGCAGCTCTAGCGACGGGTGCTACTAATTCCCGTTTACCGACTGCATGGGAAGGATCTACAATCACGGGTAAGTGGGTGATTTGCTTGAGTGCTGCTACTGCTGCTAAATCCAAGACGTTGCGGGTATAGTTATCGAAACTGCGGATACCCCGTTCACACAGCACAACATCTGGGTTGCCGTGGCTTAAAATATATTCGGCTGCCATGACAAATTCTTCAATTGTTGCTGCTAAACCACGTTTGAGGAGAATGGGTTTACCTGCTTTTCCTAAAGCTTTGAGTAAATCGAAGTTTTGCATATTGCGGCTACCTACTTGTAGCATATCAGCGTGGGTGGCGATCGCTTCGATTTGAGAAATTGACATGACTTCAGTGACAACAGGAAGATTGTAACGCGATCGTACTCCTGCTAAAATCTTTAATCCCTCTTCTCCCATTCCTTGAAAAGCATAGGGAGAAGTGCGGGGTTTGTAGACACCGCCACGCAATGCTTGAACAGACGCAGTAGATAGCTTGTGGGCAACAATCTCCATTTGTTCAGTACTTTCAACCGTGCAAGGCCCCGCAATCACCACTATTTCTTGCCCACCAAAAGCAACTGTTTCGGAAATTTTCACAATGCTTTGGTGGTGGGGATGAGGTTTGACGGCTAATTTGGCGTTGATCATCTTCTTGTTCTCCTTAAAAATAGAATAATGATGGTAGTTAATAGTTGTTAGTTGTTCTAAAAAAGAAACAACAGAAAACAAAAAACCCGGAACTTAATCAAGGTTCCGGGTGCTGGCGTTTCATCGACATGACACTTTACCCGGAACTTATTCTGGGCCAAAAATAAAAGTAAAACCAGCTACCGAAGTAAATCATGACGATGGAATTCTCCTTAAAAAACAAAAACCGCAGAGTTCGCTCTGCGGTTCACCGGGCGGTTTCCATTAGGAAACTTAATTCACTCCCGGTGAACCACCCTAAACCAATAGTAAAAGTAGAAGTTACTGCTAAACATAACGCGAGGTGCTTTATTGAAAAAATTTATCTAGACCTATATCCAAGAACAATAACAGACGATGTGAGCATAGTCAATACTTTTCCGGAGAAAGTTAAGAAGGATAGGAAAATGCAAATATCGAGAGTGAGAGTGAGAATAGAGAAGTATAGAATATCTATTTCTTTAGCTACGTAAGTCAAATGTAGAGAATAAAGTAGCAGACCCCACAATTCTCAAAAAAACGATAAACTCATTACAAAGCTGGGGTTTCAGACTATACCTTTATGTACATGTCAACCAAATTGTTGTTATACATATCCCTTTGATAAATTAAGATGGCTGTGTTAGTGTGCCAACATAATTTAACAGGAAGTAGCTATATTAAATGGTGAATAATTAGTAGTTAATGGTTAGTATTTAATAATGGGTAAGATTTCAAAGCCTTTCGTTTATACAGTAGCTAGTAAAACAAAATCATTAATACCCAACAACCAACAATTACCAATAACTAACAGTTTTGATTTATTTTCGGCTGAATTCTAGTGATTGTATTATGCCTAGCTCCAAAACCAACATTCTAGCCACATCATTTGACTATAAAGGAGTTTATTCATGCCCTGTTTGTCATGTTGGTAAGATTAGTAATATGCCATTGATGGAAGCAATGTCTTGTGATTTTTGCCATCAGATTTTCACTGTTAATTTAGAACAACAGCAATTAATTTTACCTTCTAGACAACCTCCTTTAATTTGGCGTTGGAATGGCTTTAACTGGACAGAAGCTCATTTAGAAGGGGTAGAATTTGGTTGGAGTTATGTAGTGGCAGCAATCGCGTTTATACTGTTGCCGACTGCTTTAATTGGGACAGTTGCTTACATTTTTCCGCCACATCCATATGCTCCTTTATCTTGGGTTCCATACATCTGGACAGTATTAACTTTTATCTCACATTTCACAATTATTGTTTGGCTTTTAATTGAAATTTATCAAATTCCAGTTAGGGCATATTTACGAGCTATTCGACAACGTTTAATCGGTCGTTAAATCATAGATTTGTCATTCTCAACAAGGCTTCTGGCTCTTATTCTCGTTACCAGGTTCAACCCGGTAACGAGGGCTTGGAAATTTTCCCTGCCGATACTGTAACTGGTACTTCACCACATTGATTTTGTTCAGATCCCCGACTTCTTTAAAAACTCGGGGATCTATAACCAACTAACAAAAAAGTGACAGCTTGAGCAATTGTATCGGAAATTACTACTTTCTATTTTCAATAAGTAATATTGCGTAAACATCCAATTGTCGAGCATGTGAAGCAGGTAGATCAGCCATTACAAAAAATTTATTATCAAGTTGAGCAGCTAAAACAATTGTTACAATTTTTAGACAATCCTATCAGAGCACAGCAAAAATTTATTGCTATAACCGTAGCAAAAGCAACGGAAAAACTGCGAACTTTGGCTGAAATATTCCCAATAGTAGAAACAATAGATAAAGAATTTAGCTGATAGTTGGTTGCATAACTCATAATTAAGTTGATTATCACCAATACGTCTTATGAGAGAGCTGGAGCGGTATTATCGGGTATTAGAGTTGGAGCCTGGAGCAACTTTAGAGGAAGTAAATCAGGCTTACAAAGATTTAGCTTTTATTTGGCACCCCGATCGCATCCCCTTAGATAACCAGCGTCTGAGAGAAAAGGCGCTAAAAAAGTTACAAGAAATTAACGAGGCTAGAGAACAATTACGCTCTCTCAAAACTAAGCATCAAGTTCCCCATCATTCTCATCACTACTATCAACCTCGTCAATCTCATCAACCTCGTCAATCTCGTCAACCTAATCAATCCCATCAATCTCATCAAACCCATCAACCTCATCAATCTCATCAATCTCATCAATCTCATCAATCTCATCAATCTCATCAATCTCATCAATCTCATGAACCTAATCAACCCCATCAATCACCACCACCGAAAAAGACAGAAACAAAAACTACGTATACTTCAACAAACCCTCAATCACCAAACTATGAACCACCTAAGCAAAACCCAGATTTGAGTGGCCAAGATTTCAGCAGCGCCAATTTAAGCAATAAAGACTTATCTAGCAGAAACATGAGTTACGCCAACTTAAGTCGTGCTAATCTCAGTGATACTTTTATGCATAAAGTCATCCTCAGAGGTGCAGATTTATCTGAAGCAAATTTGTTTAGAGCTAACTTACTTTTGGCAGATTTGCGAGAAGCCAATCTCCGGAATGCTAACTTGATTGGTGCTGACTTGAGTGGTGCTGATTTGCGGGGTGCTGACTTGACAGGGGCGCGTGTTCGTTCTGGCGATCGCTTACTTGTAAAATTGATTGGTGCTAACCTCAGTGGTGCGATCATGCCCGATGGCAATATTCACGACTGATATATAGTTAATTGTTGGTTGTTGATTGTTAGTTTTAAAGGCTAATGGCTAAACAAGCCTAAAATCCCAAGCAATAACCAATGACAAATGACAAATGACGACCCCAACTCGTAGAGACGAGCCAATAGCGCTGTCGCGCATGGCTTCGTTAAGGCGCGTCTCTAAATTTCTGCCGACTTACTCTAATAAAAATATGAATATAACAATC
Source organism: Fischerella sp. CENA71 (assembly GCA_024239075.1). Lineage (GTDB taxonomy): Bacteria > Cyanobacteriota > Cyanobacteriia > Cyanobacteriales > Nostocaceae > Pelatocladus. The sequence continues at coordinate 96,698 of JANBVI010000063.1, forward strand.
ATTGGTTGTGGTTATGTAGGTTCTAAAGTTGCTAGATTTTGGCAGCAAGAACGGGGTTTTATTGTCACTGCAACCACAACTACTCCTGAACGAGTTGCAGAACTAGAAACTATTGCTCAACGAGTTGTAGTAGTAAACGGTAACAATGCTGAGAAGCTGAAATCAGTTTTAAAAAATCAAGATGTTGTCCTTTTGAGTGTTGGAGCAAAAGCCCCTAATACTTATGAAGAAAGTTATTTAGAAACAGCTCAAACTTTAGTTTCAATTCTCAAGCAAACTCCTAGTATTCAACAACTAATATATACCAGTAGTTGTTCTGTATATGGAGAACAAAATGGTGCATTAGTAGATGAAGAAACACAGGTTGCACCCACAACTCCTGGTGGTGAAATTCTCTATAAAACTGAGCAAGAATTACTTTCAGCATCTAGTGAGCATCTGCGCGTGTGTGTTTTACGCTTAGGAGGAATTTATGGGCCTGGTCGAGAACTAGTCAAAATATATAGCCGAATTGCTGGTACAACTCGTCCTGGAAATGGTGAAGAACCAGCAAATTGGATTCATGTTGATGATATTGCTGCTGCTATAGAGTTTGCCCGTCGTCATCGTTTGCAAGGGATTTACAATCTTGTTGATCATGACGATCTGACAACTAGAGAAATATCTGATCGTGTGTGTGAAATACATAATCTACCTAAAGTTTCATGGGATTCTTCCTTAAGTAGCAAGCGTCCATATAATGCCAAGATATCAAATAAAAAAATCAAAGCAGCAGGATACGAGTTTATCCATCCCCAGATGATTTTTAGCTGATTATTCAAGTAATAAAATCTCATGATTAATCAACAGCAAACAGAATTGACTACACAGTTTTACACTTGGCAAAATTACCGTTGTGCTTACACAGTTCATCAACCGAATAATTCCACACCGAGTGGTATACCCTTGCTATTAATTCATCCTATTGGTGTAGGTTTATCTCGGCAATTTTGGCAAAGATTTTGTCAGCAATGGGAATATCAACAACAGCGTAATATAATTTATAATCCTGATTTACTAGGTTGTGGTGAAAGTGATCAGCCTCATATTGCTTATCATCCTAGTGATTGGGCAGAACAATTGCAATACTTTTTGCAAACAGTTGTACAAAAACCTGTAATTGTTGTAGTCCAAGGAGCTTTATTTGCAGTTGCAATTGAATTAGTTAGCAAAGAACCAAATTTAGTCGCGAGATTAGTATTAGCATCCCCTCCAGCTTGGCCATTGATTACAAAAGAATTACCAAAAGGGCAGGCAAAATTGATTTGGAATCTGTTAGATTCGCCTTTAGGTAATGTTTTTTATCGCTACGCCCGCAGAGAAAAATTTTTGCGTGATTTCTCAATAAAACAACTTTTTGATTCACCAGAAGATGTTGATTCAGAATGGTTAAATACTTTGCATTTTGGTGCAGAAAATACTACTAGTCGCTATGCTGTTTTTTCATTTTTAGCGGGATTCTGGTTAAATGACTATAGTAGTGCGATCGCAGCGATCAATCAACCTACATTAGTAGTTTTGGGTGAAAATATATCGAGTATTGCTAAAGAAGGTAAAAAACTCAAACCAGATGCATGGTTATCTGATTATCTTGCAGCTTTACCTCAAGGTCGGGGAATCAAAATTCCTGGTCGCAATGTTTTACCCTACGAATCCACGGCTGAATTTGTGAAAGCAATATCGCCGTTTATTAATGAATTTTCATGAACAAGCGATCGCACTTTGGAAAATTGGAGCAAGCAGTTAACGCATATTTTGCTACTTATGGCAAGCCAAAAAACTTAGTAATTAAAGGCAAAAGCTTGGCACAGGCTTCAACAAAACTAGTGGTTGAAGGTAAACCAGCGAGCGTTCCTTTTAAAATCTTGATTGCCGTTTTTGCCATTTTCTGCATAGCTCCATCTTCAGGTTTTTGACCTGCTTCCGCAATCGTTTTAACTTCTTCTAGAGCTTCTGCTTTATCGTCATCATTCAAATTTGTGTCAGCCTCAATCGCAGTTTGCAGTTCTGTTAGTAATTATTTAATTCCTGGTTTGTCTGGTTCGGGCGAATCAGGTAATTGATTAATAGTATTAGTGACATTGCCGCTAATTGCACCCATCGCGACACCTGTCATTGCCATATTTTCATACACAAACCTCAGTGAATACTCACTGAGGCTGTTTAGGATTGGCTAAATAGATCCGACAATTAGAAATTGATTAACGACCATAGTAGTAGTAGTCATCATCCCGATCGCGATGGTAGTAGTCATCATCATTGCGATCACGGCGATAGTAGTCGTCACGGCCACGACGGTAGTAGTCGTCGTTATCATAATCGTCGTCGTCGTTTATTTGAATTTGCTCTTGGTAGCTGCGAGTTTCCGAAGTTTGAACATTAGTACCGCCATTGATAGCAGCACCATTTTGATAGGTTGTTTGCCGATTGTATTGCTCTTGATCGCCAGCGAGAGCAGCAGTCGGAGCGATAAGCATCGTAGCAGCTACTAGACCAAAGGCGAAGGATTTGTTCAACATATTTTTAGACCTCATCAGTCGTATGTTGCTGGAATTAAAGATGCCGTTGCAAAGTTAGGAAGAATTTGGCGGATACCAAAGATTTAACAACATCTAATGCCTAATTTAAATAGTAGCTACTCTTGTAAATGTTGGATAAAAAATCACTGATGGTTAACAGATGAAAACGCATCAAATTGGCGTAAAGCTGACGCTGATGCTATTTACAACTAACCTAAACCAGATTTAATCAACACTCTTAAACCACTCGACAATACCCTGTGCGATCGCTCGTGCTGTCTTTTTCTGTTCTTTCTCATTCGTCACCCACTCAAATTCAGCGGGGTTACTCATAAAACCCAACTCTAATAATATAGATGGCGCACTCGCCGGACGTGTCAAAGCTAAGTTATCCCAAAACACGCCGTAAGAAGGGCGTTTTCTGGTTTTAACTAGATAATTCTGCATAAATATTGCTAAATCGTGCGCTTGGGGATGATACCAAAAAGCTGCGACTCCCTTGGTGTTTTCAGCATCGCCATCGTCGGGAAGAGAGTTGTGATGGATCGAAATAGAAATGGCGGGTTGTTCTTTGTCAATAATTGCTTGGCGATCGCTCAGTGAAACTTCTTTGTCATCTTCCCGCGTCATCACTACTGTTGCGCCTCGCTTCACTAATTCATCTCGCACTAATTTCGATACTTTTAAATTCACATCTTTTTCTAAATATCCATTCGGCCCACTTGCACCCGATTCTTTCCCCCCGTGTCCCGGATCTAGTAATATCTTGATTCCCGATAAAGATTTTTGTTTACTACTTAAAATAGGAGAGTGACGCAAACTCAATACTAAGGTTGTGCCTTCGTACCTGAGCTTGTATCCCCATTGTTGATTTTTTTTGAGGTTAAAGGTGTATTGCACTTGCTCTGGCTTGATTTGCTGCCAATCTAGGCGAGAAATTAGAGGGTTATCATCTAGACGAATAATATCGGTTTGAGCGGTGGTATTGTAGAGATTGAGGGTGAAAGTTTTATTGCTCTGTTGTACACTCAGGGGAACGGGAACTTGCAAAGGAAAAACCATCTCGGTCATGTTAGGTAGTGGACGATAACCAACACTGCGAATGATTGAGTGTGGAGCTATAGCCCCTGGTATAATGGTTGTTTCTTTACTGTTGATCCAGCTGCCATAGTCCAAGCGTAACCATTCTCCTTCCCTAGCTGTGACTGCTGCACGTGTACCTTTTGGTAACGGCGTCAGTCGAGAATAATCTGTACTCGGGCCAGTACGAGCAACACCAGCATCGGCTGTAACTTCCACAACTGGCAATTTTGCTCTTGAGAGGATAGTAATTTTTCCTGTTCCTTCGTGATTGATGGTTTTACCATTCTGTGTCAGTTGAAACAGAGGTTTACCCAAATCTATTTCTTTGGTGTTGTCTGCAACGGCTGCACCAGCAGTGGTGTGATCAGCTAATACTGTAGTGCAACCCTCATATTTGCTAGCACCATTGTTAACAGCAGGTTGATTTCGTCCTGTCAGTGCTGCTGAGTTAGCAGGAAGTTGTGCTTGCTGGGGTTGGGGCGACAGGGAAATGGTTTGATTACCTAATTTCACAGAGACACTAGCTTTAGGAGTAGCGATCGCGCTAAAACAAATGAGTTCACCCGGAAGTCTGGCAATGTCAACTGCTGGAGTCAAAGAATCTTTGGCAAAAGCTAAATCTTGTGGTACTTCTGGTTGAGTGGAAAGCCTTGTCACCTGGATCTCGATAGTTTGATTTTGGTAGTTGATCCTAAAGGTGTTTTCTCCCGGCTGCAAAGGTAAACTAGGGGCAAAATGGCCAGACTGACTGCGCCTAATTGCCTTACCATTGATCAAAACCTGTCCGGAAGTGGGGGCTGTACCAAGAAAAAAGATGCGATCGGCACTTGTTTGGTGCTTTGAAGGGGGATAAACAACTTGGAAAGATGGCTCTTTTGCCAAGACAACTACGGAGGAAGCGACGATTACGCCTAATATTACAGATCCTATAAGTGATTTCACGCCAAATTTCATTAAGATTCACATATCAGTTATCAGTTGTCAGTAACCAGTTATCAGTTGGTAACTGTTCACTGATAACTGTTAACTGTTTAAAGTTACTAGAAAACAAGAGTTATGACTAAGTTTGTATTTGTTACCGGCGGTGTAGTTTCCAGTATCGGCAAGGGCATTGTAGCAGCAAGCCTGGGACGTTTGCTCAAATCTCGAAATTATTCGGTATCGATTCTCAAGCTCGATCCATATATTAATGTTGACCCAGGAACAATGAGTCCTTTTCAACATGGAGAAGTGTTTGTTACCCAAGATGGTGCGGAAACAGACTTAGATTTAGGGCATTATGAGCGCTTTACTGATACTTCGATGTCGCGTCTCAACAGTGTCACTACTGGCTCAATCTACCAAGCAGTCATTAATCGAGAACGTCGCGGTGACTACAATGGTGGCACTGTGCAGGTGATTCCCCACATCACCAATGAAATCAAAGAAAGAATAGAAAGAGTTGCTAAAGATACGAATCCTGATGTAGTAATTACGGAAATTGGCGGCACAGTCGGAGATATCGAATCACTGCCGTTTTTAGAAGCAATTCGTCAATTCCGCAAGGATGTAGGACGACAAAACGTGTTATATATGCATGTTACTTTGATTCCCTGGATTGCTTCGGCGGGTGAAATGAAAACTAAGCCAACGCAGCATTCTGTCAAAGAGTTACGGTCAATTGGTATCCAACCAGATATTTTAATTTGTCGATGCGATCGCTCTTTACCAACCGGACTTAAATATAAATTATCCGAGTTTTGCGATGTCCCCGCAGCATGTGTGATTCCAGCGATCGATGCTAAGAGTATTTATGAAGTACCGTTAATTTTAGAACGGGAAGGACTAGCACAGCAAACACTAGAGTTGCTGAATATGGAGCAACACCAACCTGATTTAACTCAATGGCAAACTCTGGTAGAAAGGCTGTATAGTCCGAAACATCGCATCGAAATTGCCATCGTCGGTAAATACGTACAATTAAGTGATGCTTATCTTTCTGTAGTCGAGGCGTTGCGTCATGCTGCGATCGCCATGAGTGGTGAACTGCGTTTACGTTGGGTAGACTCAGAAAAACTCGAAGTAGAAGGAGCAGAGGATCATTTAGCTGGTGTTAATGGTGTAATTGTACCCGGAGGTTTTGGTGTACGTGGAGTCGATGGCAAAATTGAAGCCATCAAATATGCTCGCATTCATCAAATTCCTTTCTTGGGTTTATGTTTAGGAATGCAGTGTTCTGTGATTGAATGGGCAAGGAATATTGCGGCATTTACGGATGCTCACAGTGCTGAATTTGAACCCCATACAGAAAATCCAGTCATTAATCTATTACCAGAACAGCAAGATGTAATAGACTTAGGCGGAACAATGCGCTTGGGCTTGTATCCTTGTCGTGTTGTGCCGAATACCTTAGCTTTTAGTCTTTATCAAGAAGAAGTGATTTACGAACGACATCGCCATCGTTACGAATTTAATAACGCTTACCGCAACTTGTTTTTAGACTCTGGTTATGTCATTAGTGGCACTTCTCCCGATGGACGTTTAGTGGAAATGATAGAATTACCTAATCATCCTTTCTTTTTAGCTTGTCAATTCCATCCGGAGTTTCAATCTCGCCCTAGTGCGCCCCATCCTCTATTTCAAGGCTTTATTGAAGCTGCGATCGCTCGTTCTCAATCCTACGAAGACAGACAAACCCCTGTTCCAGTTTCCTAACTTTCTTGGAGTCTTACGAGAAGGTGGTGAATCACATTCAAAAGACGACTGGAAATTTGTTGTCTGAGCTTTAGCAGCAGCAGTCCCGCGCTCTACGCGATCGCCTGAGCGTCGGAAGTATGTCACGCTAATTACTCTCAATTGTATCAATCAAAGAAAACTGGGGAATTATGGCGCGTCTAGCACTTTTGAGTGTATCCAATAAAACTGGACTAATTGAACTTGCTCGTAGTTTAGTAGAAGAATTTGATTTTGAGTTAATTAGCAGTGGTGGTACTGCTCAAACTCTCAAAAATGCGGGATTACCAGTTAAAAAAGTCGCAGATTACACAGGCTCACCAGAAATCTTAGGTGGTCGTGTGAAAACTCTACATCCGCGCATTCACGGAGGAATTCTCGCGCGTCGGGATATTCCGCAAGATATGACGGATTTGGCAGATAACCAAATTCGTCCAATAGATTTAGTTGTGGTAAATCTCTATCCTTTTGAGGAAACCATCGCTAAACCCGATGTCACATTAGCAGAAGCAATTGAGCAAATTGATATTGGTGGCCCTGCTATGCTGAGGGCAGCATCAAAAAACTTTGCTCATTTGACGGTGTTGTGCGATCCCTGCCAATATGACGAGTATTTGCAGGAATTACGCCAACACACAGAACCATCGTTAGAATTTCGCCAAAAGTGTGCTTTGAAAGGATTTTTGCATACTTCTAGTTATGATCAAGCGATCGCATCTTATCTGCTCAAAACACAACAAACAGAACTACCAGAAACATTTACTCTTTCGGGAAAACAACTACAATCTTTACGCTACGGCGAAAACCCCTATCAAAGTGCAGCTTGGTATCAAAGGAGTGCAAACTCCACAGGTTGGGCTGCTGCTACTAAACTACAAGGAAAAGAACTCAGTTACAATAATTTAGTTGATTTAGAAGCAGCACGCCGCATCATCGCCGAATTCACTGACAGTCCTGCTGCCACGATTATCAAACATACTAACCCCTGTGGTACAGCTCAAGGCAGCACGATCGCCGCAGCTTACCAAAAAGCCTTCAATGCTGATCCTGTGTCTGCTTTTGGTGGTATCGTTGCCCTCAACCGTCCAATTGATGCTGCAACAGCAACTGAGTTAACAAAAACATTTTTAGAATGTGTAGTCGCACCAGGATGTGAAGAGGACGCAAAAACAATTCTGGCTGCAAAATCGAAAGTAAGGGTTTTGACTTTAGCGGATTTAAGTAGTGGCCCTAAAGAAACAGTCAAAGCGATCGCAGGTGGTTTCCTTGTCCAAGCTTCAGATGATATTGTCGCCGATACTAATCAATGGCAAATCGTCACTGAACGCCAACCCACACCCACAGAATTAGCAGAATTACTGTTTGCATGGAAAGTTTGCAAACATGTTAAATCTAACGCCATTGTTATCAGTAGCGATCGCACAACTTTAGGTGTTGGTGCAGGACAAATGAACCGGGTTGGTTCAGTGAAAATAGCCCTTGAACAAGCTGGTGAAAAAGCTCAAGGTGCAGTTCTTGCTAGTGATGGATTTTTCCCCTTTGATGATTCTGTCAAAACTGCGGCGGCGGCGGGAATTATGGCGATCGTGCAACCAGGTGGAAGTTTGCGAGATCAAGATTCGATTCAAGCTGCAAATGAGCTTGGTTTAGTGATGGTTTTCACTGGCGTACGTCACTTTTTACATTAATCTATCTCAAGTAGGATGTTACACTTGCCAAAGTGTCTATATTATGCTGGTAGATAGATAAACACAATGTTAATCTTTAATTGTGTGTGAGGAGTAAGTTTGAAGTAAAAAGCGTTTGGAGTGGCAACATGGTAACACTCCAAGCGCTTTTTTCATGGCAAATTATTGAAGAGAAAAATTTTTTATTTAAGTACTTGTCATCATCAAAAAGTAGTGATATCTTTTAATTGTGTGTGAGGAGCAAGTGTAAAACGAAAAGCGCCTGGGGTGGAAACACGGCAACACTCCCAAGCGCTTTTTGTTTTTTAAAGTTTTTTATTATTAATTGTTTATAATGCAAAACAGCAGCCCAACATTGATGATTTCTAGGCTGCTGTTTTAAGATAAATTTTAACAAATCCAAGATTTTTGAATCCTAATTCAACTAAAAAATTCCTAGTAGAAATATGACAGTTAGCCCGCACAAAGCAAGCAAAGAGATGATCATGATGTTGCCTACACTATGATCTTGTGTTGATTGGTGTGTTTGTTCACTCATAATGACCCACCCAAATTTCAATTCTCATGCTGTAATTATAAATAAGTGAACTGGGTAAATCTGTCGTATCGTCAAAAACTTGATTTATGTTCACTGATGTTCAAATTGAGAATAATTTCAATATCAAATAATTGAACTTTTGTTGCAATTAAGGTCAATGGTCAATGGTCAATCGTCAATTTCAAATTCTCTCTACTCTTAACAATAAACATTTGACAACAGACTATCTTGTTAACTCCTGCCAGGTTTTTTGTCCGACGATTCCGTCCGAAACTAAATTTCGCCGATTTTGAAAAGCTTTGACAGCAGATTCTGTTAAAGCACCAAAAATTCCATCTACTTGCACAGTGTAACCGTTAAATCTTAATACCCGTTGCAACACTCTCACAGCATCACCCCTATTACCAAAACCAAGAATTGGTAAAGCCGGACTAGCCTGGGCAAATTTTGTTACCTGTGTATTGTTTGTGGGTTGTTTATTTCTGACACGAGGTGATTGTCTAAGTCCCCCTGCAAAATATTGAGGTTGGTGGTGAACAGATTTTGGGAGAACGGCAGTGGTAGTATATTGATTTATATCTTGGGCTTGATGTGTGGAAGTAAAAGCAAGCAAAAAAATATCGTCAGTTGTTGTCCCTTCATAAATTGAAGTGAACTCTGGTTGTACATTTGAGCCATCAATACTGTCTGTAGTGGTATCTTCTGTTACAACTGGGGAGTTTTTGGATTGATCAAAGTCTTGTAGTTTTTGTTTGATAGTTTCAACTTGATGATTGTCATCCATTACAGGTGGTGCGATCGCAAACGATATCACAGAAACTTGCTTATCCTCTGCGATGAATTCAGGTGGTGTGATTTGATTTGCAGGAACAACTTCAGATAACTGATTTTCTTCTGACTTGTTTATGTCATTGTCTAGCTGAATCGGTGAATTCACCTGAGTATTAGGTAAAGAAGGTTGTCCTGTTGTTAACACGCCCGTTATCAGTAAACCCATATCACTCATTGTATTTCATTTTACTAACGCCCATATTTTCTTTCACACACCAAACAGTTAATCCTCCGGAATAGTGCGTATTTATAACTAAAAAATTTAGTTATTTTATTCAAAAAATCGGTGCGATATTCAGAGTAGCCTCCTTGTGATAGATGGCAAATCAAAATCTGAGTAAAATTGCAGATAGAGTGAATATATGTGTAATATCAAGTCCTTTTCAAACAAAAAAACAAAAAGACGTAAACCATAGTATACTTTATTATTCCTACACTTAAATTTTAAATTTAATACTGTTAAGGTAAGATTTAAGCCTGTGCAATTGTTATTGGCTGCTAGGTGGCTTAATCTCCTTGTTGAGCAAAATTATCAGGGGGTTGGGGGGTCTGACCCTTCATTTATTCACCTAGACTTTTTTGGTAATTAGTGATAGATAATTCGCATTTTTATTACTGATCACCGATTACCCACGATTCTCTGAAAACTTATGCAAAACTATACACAGTAGAGGTAATTCATCAATTGCCCCTACTGTGAAAATTATAGTTTTGGTTATTACTTGCCTTAGTCCTGTCTCTAGCTCATAGCATCAACTACTGGGTAGAAGTAAAAAGCAAATCCCAAAAGTATGTAAGCCGCTAAAAGTAACGTGCCTTCTAACCAATTTGATTTACCATCAGAACTAATGGAATTTGCAATTAATACTGATACAGCTACGGCCACCAATTCAAAAGGACTAAAATCTAGATCCATTGGTTGACCGAAAAACTTCCCTACAATCACTAACACGGGAGCGACAAACAAAGCAATCTGCATACTTGATCCCACTGCTACGGAAAGGGAAAGATCCATTTTGTTTTTCATAGCCACAGTTACGGCTGTAGCATGTTCAGCAGCATTGCCAATAATAGGAACAAGGATCACCCCTGTAAATAATGCTGTCAAACCTAACTGTGATGTGGCTGCTTCTAGAGAATCCACCAATAGTTCTGATTCTATTGCTACTAAAAGGGTACATACCAACAACACCCCGCTCCACAACCAAATATTAGGTTTGTGATCATTCGCTTCCAAAGCTTCTGTTTCTGCTATACCCACATCGTAAAGATAGGAGTGAGTTTTCATCGAAAATAGCAGTGTCAACGCATAAACCAGGATTAAGACAACAGCTACTGCTAAAGAAAGATTTTGTAGGGTTTTTTCACCAATTGCTGGCGAGGTAAAGTTCATTGCTGTTGGCAATAAAATAGCAATCACCGCTAAATTCATCGCAGCTGAGTTCATCCGCGCTACTATCGGTTGAAATGTCTGTTCTTTATGGCGTAGTCCGCCTAATAACATCGCCAAACCCATCACCAATAGTAAATTGCCAATTATTGAGCCGGTAATACTGGCTTTGACTACGTCTACTAATCCTGCTTTGAGAGCAATGATCGCAATAATTAATTCTGTGGCGTTACCAAAAGTAGCATTTAATAATCCTCCTAAAGTAGGGCCTACTACCACAGCGATTTCTTCTGTTGCTGTTCCCATCCAAGCAGCTAGAGGCAAAATTGCCAATCCAGCTGTAATGAAGACTATTAAATCTCCCCACTGTAAAAAGTGAGCCGCCACAGAAACTGGAATAAACAGCAATAGAACTAAAAAGAGAATGTTTTTACCTGACATTTGTTAGTAGTTAATGGTCAATTGTCAATGGTCAATCGTCAATGGTCAATCGTCAAGAGTCATCCGATTTTAGATTTTGGATTTTGGATTTTGGATTTTAGAAAACGAATTAATTCCACGGATAAATCTGGAGTTATCGGTCAATCGTCAAGCGTTAGTGGTTGGTTTTCTGCTTTCTCCCTTGTCCTCCTTGTCCTCTTAGTCTCTCTTCCCTTGTCTTTTTTCTCTACCTTTTAAATTGTTCCAAAATTGTGCTATTTACACACAGATAGCAAAATTTGTAAAATATATTGGAGTTTTACGGAGTATTAATAAATTTTCTTTGCAAAAGTTTTTATTAGACTGTAAATCTTACACCAAAAATGATGTTTAATATATTAAAAGACAATTAAATTTTTAATATTGCCAGTGGAAAAAGCTTTCATCAAGCTTTTTCAATTGGCTGTTTTATTCCTGAATTTCGGGAAACAACTGCTTGATGATGCAGATTGCCCGTAATTTTATGAGCTATACTCTGAAGTGCATTCATCTGGTCGTTGTTATCTACCTGCGCTAATATTTACCAGAAATGCCGCTATACAAGGTGAACGCATATATTTGTCGGCACAATTGCAAGTATTTTTGATTTTGGATACACTACATGACTTCTGCTGCTGAACTGCCAGGTCAAACTGGTATCAATTTGACATCACAAGAAAATTCTCCTAACGCCAAATCGCCTAATCCCTTGACGACGGCTACGGGTGTTTACGTGACTGTACACGGTCATTTTTACCAACCACCACGGGAAAATCCATATTTGGATGCGATCGAACGCCAACCGGGTGCAGCACCATTTCATGATTGGAATGAACGCATTCATCATGAATGCTATCGCCCGAATGCCTTTGCTAGGGTGCTAAATGATCGGGGCGAATTGGTGGGGATCGTTAATAATTACGAGTATTTGAGCTTTAATATTGGGCCAACCCTAATGTCCTGGCTAGAACGCCACGACCTAGAAGTTTATCAGCGAATATTAGAGGCCGATCGCAAATCTTGTGAACGTTTGCATGGACATGGCAATGCGATCGCGCAAGTATACAACCATATCATCATGCCTCTAGCCAACGAGCGCGATAAATATACGCAGATTCGTTGGGGTAAAGCAGATTTCCAATCCCGCTTTAAACGCGATCCCGAAGGTATGTGGTTGGCGGAAACTGCTGTAGACTACGCCACCCTCGAAGCTTTGATCAAAGAAGGAATTCGCTTTATTGTCCTAGCACCCTCGCAAGCACAACGTTGTCGTCCCCTACCTACCAAAGACAATCCCCATCCAGAATGGCACGAAGTCGGTGGTAGTCAGATTGATCCCACCCGTCCCTATCGTTGCTATCTCAAACCCACACTCAGCACAGCCTCTTCTCCTCTGAGTACGGTTTCTTTATCTCCGAGGGATGGTGATCGGGGATCGGGGATCGGGGATCAGGGATCAGGGAGCAAGGATCGAGAGATAGAAAACTCCACTTCCCAATCACCAATCCCTGATCACCAATCCCTTCCTTATATCGATATCTTTTTCTACGATGGCCCAATTTCGCGGGATATGGGTTTTAGTGATGTTCTCTACAATTCCGGGCATTTAGCAGGGCGCGTTGGTTCAGCGGTACGCGGGGATCATCGTCCTGCACAGTTAATTTCTGTAGCCACAGATGGGGAAACCTTTGGACATCATAAGGGAGGAACAGAGAAAACTCTGGCATACGCCTTTACCAAAGAATTTTCCCACCGGGGTTGGACTGTCACCAACTTTGCTCATTATCTCAGCTTGAATCCTCCTAGTTGGGAAGTAGAGTTAAAGCCTGTTACCGCTTGGAGTTGCGCCCACGGTGTTGATAGATGGCAAGATAATTGCGGTTGTGGTGGTGGTGGTGAATGGCATCAAAAATGGCGTCGCCCGTTGCGACATGCCTTAAACTGGTTACGCGATCGCTTGACGCAAGTGTATGAAGAACACGGTAGACAGTTTTTCCTTGATCCCTGGCAAGCAAGAGATGAATATATTAAGGTAATTCTGGATCGCTCGCCAAACAATATTCACCGCTTCCTTACCCGCCATCAAAAAAGCGAACTCAAGGATACAGAACAAATAGACGCTTTGCGCTTGCTGGAAATGCAGCGTCATGCTTTGTTGATGTTTACAAGTTGCGGTTGGTTTTTTGAGGAAATATCCCGCCCAGAAGGAACGCAGATCCTGCGCTACGCCGCCCGTGCTTTAGAATTGGCGGCAGATGTCGCAGGTGTGCAACTAGAAAAAGAATTCCTCAAACGCCTTGCCATTGCTCCGAGTAATGTTGATATTTTCGGACATGGTGGAGAAGTTTACCGCCAACTGGTGGTGACTTCACAAATCACCTTTAAGCAAGTTGCAGCTCATCACGCGATCGCTTCTTTGTTTAACAATCACAAAGGCGAAACTCGCAATGGCAATGGAAATGGTACTTCACCCAATAACTGTACTGTCAAATATTCCCATCCCTACGAGAAACGTGTTTATTGCTATAAAGTTCATGAATTAGATTACCATTTGCAACGTCTGGGAAGCTTAACACTAGCAGTCGGACACTTAAAGTTAATCTCAGAAATAACCTGGGAAACCGAACATTTAGTCTTTGCAGTGCTGCATTTAGGAGGTTGGGATTTCCACTGTTGCATACAATCATTTGAAGGAAGGCGTAATTACAGTCAAATCAAAGAGAAATTATTGGCATCACTGCAAAAAGCTAGTGCAGCAAACACTATCCTAGTAATGATGCAATTATTTGGGGATCAAGCATTTAGCTTAGAAAATCTCTTTGCAGAAGAACGCCATCGTCTGATGCAATTGTTGAGTCAGGAAACTTTGACGCGATTAGATCAACTTTATACACAAACATACCGTGATAATTACGGTGTACTAATGGCATTCCATCGGGATGAATTGGTAGCACCACAAGAATTGCAAGTCGCAGCAGAAATAGCTTTGACCTATCGGTGTACTACCACACTGCGAGCCTTAGAGCAAGATATCAGTGAACCACAATTGAGTATAAATTATATTCTGGAATTAAAAGCGATCGCTAGTGAAGCTAAACAACTGCGCTGTCGGTTAAATATTCCCGAAGGTAAGCAGATGTTAGAACAGTTGATTTTGCGGTTGCTTTGGCAATTATTGCACGATCCCAATCGTACATTTGATGCAGATATTCAGCGCTTGGAAAGGTTGATAGATGTTGGCTATCAGCTAAATGTCGGGATCTGCTTGGATCGCCCTCAAGAGCTATACTTTAGCTGTTTGTACAACAAGATTGTCCCTCAATGTCAAATCGCGATCGCTAGTGGTGAAGACATCACAAAGTATCGACAGTTATTAAAGTTAGGGCAAAAATTAGCCGTTGACGTTAGTTACTGGTTGAATCAGATGGGGTGACAAGGAGGACACGGAGACACGGGAAGATAAAGGAAAGACTCTCCCTTGTCACCGCGTCTACCCCTCTGTGCGTCTTCTCCTGATCCCCGCTCCTAATCTCTGAGTGGGCGATCGCAATGGTAAGGATAAAGCCACTCACATTTAAAAAGTCCGTGGGTGTGCTTTTCAAAAAAAGGCCCAGCGTGATACTTGGATGAGATGTTAATTCCTGCTTTGGTTTTTACTTCATACAACCACGGAAACAATGCTATAAAAACAACAATAAAAATTAAGGAAATTGGAAGGAGTTTGAAGAAAGATTGAGTCCAATTTCGTGATTTTTGATTGATTTTTTTCGGCATTCTGTACATTGGTGAGAAACTAACAATCAATCTTAGACTCAGAGTCAAAATAACGCCGTAAACCGTGAACAATTTTGTCTTTTTTCTGCTGATTACAGGTTAAACAAAGTGTTTGTAGATTACTGATATCATTTGTGCCACTACGCGCCAAGGGGATAATATGATCAATACTTAACTGAGTATCATGATGTGTTTGACCACAATTTTTACATTGATAATTATCTCGTTGATATACGTATTTTCTCACTTCCACAGGAATACGTATACGGGGGTTTTTGTGCATATTTTTCAAGATTTTATATTGTTAGGTTGAGCCAAGATCAATCTAGATAAAACTTGGTATAAATACTAAGAAAAAATCGACTATCCAACATATAGTGATTCCGAAGATTCAAGAAATACATGATCAGAAACTTCCTCATAATTTTCATTACTTGTAACCACATCACTTTTACTAATTACAGGAAGTAAATGTTCATACAAACCTATTGCTTGTATACATCCATTAATAGCCTTAACGGCCTGATTGTATGCAGAAATTTTTTGCTCAACAGTACTTAATAGCTGCCGATTACTGATAATTTTTTCCTCAGCTTCTTGTGCTAAAGTTTTTTCTAAATAGGCACGTGCTTGAGAATACTGCTGCAAAATTTCGTCTGCTTGTTTATCTGCCATCGGTAACAAATTTCTTTTGAGAGTTTGGTTAATAGTTTGACGGAAAGTTTTGCGGATAGTTTGTAAAACCTTGGGTTCAAAATCCAATTTTAACAACTGCTTAATAGCAGGTTCAGCTTCCACCATACTTTCGCAGTCATAACCTTGAGAAGTTTGCTGTAGTGTTTGGCGAAATTGATAGATAGAAAAAGTTCCTTCATCGTAAAATCTCGGACTTTCTCGGACAAAGCGATCGCACTCCACCCGCGCTTCATTTACCAAAGCTTGAGAAACTACATTTTCTAATAGTTTCAACTCCAATCAACATAGATTTACCTGCACTAAACGCACCCGCAAACACGATTTCAAACTTCGGAGAAATCGCCTTATCCAGCGATGTTTGCACAGGTGTAATGTCATGCGATCGCAAAGCAGGTTCTTGCTGCAAAAGTTGCAATAACAACTCTACTTGTTCTTTTAAATTTTGGCATTGAGGCGGTAAAGCTACCATAGAGAGGATCTTTAAAAAATATACTCTTAAAATTTACACGTATATTTTATTAACAGAAACTGCTGTTAAGCTTCGGTAATCTTACTAATGATAGTCTTGATTTTTTATTTGCTTTAATAACTAATTTTTAATTAGATGGTATCATCATTTGTAATTCAACTTTAAGTAAAATCACTGTTATAAACTAGAAGTGTGATGAAAATCTATGAAAGTATTTGCTATCAGACTCAAACCTAATGAAGATTTAAAACAGAGTCTAAAGAACTTTGCTATCAATCAAAATATTAATGCTGGATTTATCTTAACTGCTATTGGCAGTCTCAAACAAGCAACAATTCGTTTTGCTAATCAAGAAAAAAGTACAGTTTTAACAAACAAATTTGAAATTCTTTCTCTTGATGGTACAATTGCTAGCACAGGTCTGCATCTTCATATTGCCATTGCTAACAAAGAAGGCAAAACCATTGGCGGACATCTTGATAATGGATGTATTATTTATACTACTGCGGAAATAGTGATTGGATGCACAGAAGAATTTAAATTTCTGAGAACTTTTGATGAACAAACAGGTTATCAAGAATTAGAAATTATTCCACAATAAAATATCAACATTGGTCTAAGTCTAAAGAAAGTACTACGCTCTAGCACAGTAAAGGATGGGTGCTGTGTTACGAAGGTGACAAGATGGTGATTTTGTTCGACAAAGCCGGATATAAAACTTTGGCTGTGCAATTGGTGTGCTTAATGCTGAAGCAGGTAGATGAATAATAAAGCAAATTGAAATATGCAATTCTGTCTCTAGGATTCTCTATAAACATCTTGAGGAAGATGTGCAACTTTCCAAAAATCTAGTATCTATCAAAGCGGGAGGTAAAATAAACCATCCTGACAAAGGAGAATTAGTGAATGAACTTAAAAGCAACTTGGGATTTATTCAAAGAAACATTTCACGAATGGCAGGAAGATAAAGCATCGCGGTTAGCAGCCGCATTAGCTTATTACACAATTTTTTCTATTGCTCCATTATTAATTATTGTGATTGCGATCGCAGGTGCAGTGTTTGGAGAAGCAGCAGCCAGAAACGCAATTTTTACCCAACTTCAAGGATTAATCGGCCCTGCGGGTGCAGAAGTTATTCAAAATGCTATTGAAAGCGCTAGCCAACCACGAGCAGGAACTATCGCCTCACTGATTAGTATCGTTGTTTTGATTTTTGGTGCAACTGGTTTATTTACAGAATTACAAGATTCTCTCAATACAATTTGGGAAGTGAAACCAAAACCAGGAAAAGTCGTAAAAAACATGGTTCGCCAACGCTTTTTATCTTTTGCGATGGTATTAGCCATTGGTTTTTTACTGCTAGTTTCTTTGGTAATTACTACAGCATTAGCAGCCCTGATTAACTACTTTCAACATTTATTACCAGGCGTTGATTTTCTCTGGCAAATTGTGAACTTCACTCTTGGTTTTATTATTACCACTTTATTATTTGGGCTAATTTTTAAAGTTTTGCCAGACGCCAAAATTGTGTGGAAGGATGTTTTAATAGGAGCTGCTTTAACTTCCCTTTTGTTCTCCTTTGGTAGGTATGCACTCGGACAATATCTAGGTAACAATACTTTTGGCTCTACCTATGGGGCTGCTGGCTCAATAGTAGTCATTTTAGTCTGGGTTTACTATACTGCTCAAATCTTGTTTTTTGGGGCAGAATTTACCCAAGTTTACGCCCGCAGATATGGTTCTCGGATTATCCCTGCTGATTATGCAGTTTCTCTAAATGAAATAGACAAGGAGTCACCGAGACGCGGGGGATAAGGGAGACAACTTATCAGTTATCAGTTATCAGTTATCAAATTAAACTGGTAACTGGTAACTGGTAACTGTTAACTGATTCATGCCCAATCCTCTAACCTTTTGCCCACAGACCACTGTACAATATGACGGTTGTACTCTGTGACGGACTGTGATTGAGCGTTATACCTTGCCTGAGATGGGCAATTTATGGACAGATGCATATAAGTTTAAAACCTGGTTGCAAGTAGAAATCGCTGTTTGTGAAGCACAGGCGGAATTAGGTTATATTCCAGCCCAGGCGGTTGCAGAAATTAAAGCCAAGGCGAATTTCGATCCCAAACGAGTGTTAGAAATTGAAGCGGAAGTCCGTCACGATGTCATTGCTTTCTTGACAAATGTCAATGAATATGTAGGTGATGCTGGACGCTACATTCATTTGGGTTTAACTAGTTCCGATGTGTTGGATACAGCTTTAGCATTGCAATTGGTTGCTAGTTTGGATTTGTTATTGCAACATCTGCAAGCATTAATTGATGTCATTCGTCAAAAGACCAAAGAACATCGCTACACAGTGATGATCGGACGTTCCCACGGGATTCACGCCGAACCGATCACCTTTGGTTTTAAATTAGCTGGGTGGTTAGCAGAGGTGTTGCGCCATCAAGAACGCCTGCAAATTCTACGGAAAACGATCGCTGTGGGTAAAATTTCTGGTGCAGTGGGAACCTATGCCAATATTGAACCACGTGTAGAAGCGATCGCTTGCCAAAAACTCGGACTCCAACCTGATGCAGCCTCAACACAGGTAATCTCACGCGATCGCCACGCTGACTTCGTGCAACAGTTGGCTTTACTTGCAGCTTCCATCGAACGTTTTGCTGTGGAAATTCGCAATCTCCAAAAAACCGATGTTTTGGAAGTCGAAGAATTCTTTGCCAAAGGGCAAAAAGGCTCTTCTGCCATGCCTCACAAGCGCAACCCCATTCGTTCCGAACGTCTCACAGGTATGGCTAGAATCATCAGAAGTCATGCTGTTGCAGCTTTGGAAAATGTTGCCCTTTGGCATGAACGGGATATTTCCCACAGTTCTGTAGAACGAGTAATTTTACCAGATGCTTGTATTTTGACACATTTTATGCTGGTAGAGACAACTGACTTAATCCAGAACCTACTGGTTTATCCAGAAAATATGGCGCGGAATATGAACGTTTATGGCGGTGTTGTCTTTAGCCAAAGAGTCTTACTCACCTTGGTAGAAAAGGGAATCACCCGTGAAGAAGCCTATAAAATCGTCCAAGAAAATGCTCATACCGCTTGGAACAAACCGGAAGGCAATTTCCGCGATTTGATTAGCAAAGATCCGCGTGTGACTGCAAAATTATCACCAGCAGAAATTGCAGCGTGTTTTGATCCACAGCACCACTTGCAGCACTTAGATCAAGTGTATCAACGCTTGGGGATTTAGTTGAGTCTGACTGGAAAAAAGGTGTAGGGCAATACGGTTCGGATAAGAATTTTTCGTCATGCTTTGGGATGTAGAGACGTGCCATGGCACGTCTCTAGTGGATTTATATGTCTAATCGGTTTGTCTTATCCGAACCGTATTGGGGTGTAGGAGGAGTTATATTTTAACGAGGGCATAAAAATCTTTTACTTAATTCCCAAACCCCAATCCCTGTTCCCCATTTTCACAACAAGTATATTAATTACTTTTTGTGAATCTGTTCGTAATTAGCTCTCAAGGACTTGTAATAATTACTGGATATAGATAGATGCACAAACACAAGCTTGATAAATTCTCTTTATAATTTTGTTGCTATAACTTCTGTAACCTAAAAATACAGCCTTTAATATTAAACTTAAGTTTATTGTTCTATGATTGCTTAACAAAAGCGCTTCTTTGGGAGCGCTCTTTTTTTTGGTCAAAGATTTGGCATCAATCCTGTACCATTGAAACCGGAAGCAATCTCTTCACCAATAATCTGCAATGACCCCTGTACGTCAAACTTTAGCCAAGCCTGATATCCAACTTTCTTATTTGGAGTGGAACCAAAATCAAGGTCAAGAACCTTTATTATTACTCCATGGTTTAGCTGATCATGCTTTGGTTTGGTCTAGTTTGGGAGATTACCTAGCGCCACAGTATCATATAGTTGCACCTGATCTACGGGGTCATGGTGAGAGTAGTAAACCAGAAAAAGACTATAGCTTTGAGAGTGCGATCGCAGATGTAGAAGCATTGATGAATAAATTAGGATGGGCAAGTACTCATGTTGTTGCTCACTCGTGGAGTGGTAAATTAGCTTGCATCTGGGCTAGACAAAATCCAGAACGATTGCGGAGTATGATTTTAGTCGATCCGATTTTTATCTGGCAAATGCCCAGTTTCTTGAAGGTGACATTTCCGATATTGTATCGCTTCTTGTCGTTTCTCAAAGCAATGGGGCCATTCGCTAGCTATGAAGCAGCCGAAACACAAGCCCGTCAGTTAACAGCATACAAAGACTGGAGTCCCTTACAACAAAAAGTTTTCCAAACAGGGATAGAACAAAAACCTGATGGTAGTTGGGGTAGCAAATTTACAATTGCTGCGCGCGATCGCATTTTTGAGGAAGTCATGCAGGTTCCTGGTTTAACAGTCCCTATTCATACTCCCGCCTTATTTGTCCAGCCAGAAAAAGGTGTTAACCGCCAAGAATGGCAACTCAAACCTTATAAAACATACCTCAAAAATTTACAAATATGCCAAGTTCCTGGTAATCATTGGCCATTTTTGACCCAACCTGAAGCCTTTAACCAAACTGTAAAAGATTTTTTGCAACAACACAGATGACAGTTGCAGAATACGGAATTTATTTTCAGCACTTATATCAATAATTAGACCGTTTCGAGAGTTCAAACGTCCAGTTGGAGTCCAAACTCGTGATCTAACGACACTAACTCGTGATCTAACGACACTAACTCGTGATCTAACGACACTAACTTGTGATCTAACGACACTAACTCGTGATCTAACGACACTAACTCGTGATCTAACGACACTAACTTGTGATCTAACGACACTAACTTGTGATCTAATAACAGCAACTCGGCGCTATATAACTGCTAACTAAACATTTAAAACGCACATCATAGAACAAAATCCAACAAATTAGATTATTTTTAACAACTTTTCAGAAAATATACCAATTGATATTGGTGTTATTTAAGGGGCAACCCAAAACTGTGTATCTCAACTAAAAATAAAATAATGAAACGCACAATATCATTGGTAACTGGTATCTTTATCTCATTTTTGATGATGTTTAGCTCTGTTGCAATGGCTGATGAAATCAAAGTTGCAACACCAGTAACCACATCAGAAGTAACTACATCAAAAGTAGTTAAAGTCACACCAACAGAAAAGAGTCAACCCTCAATATCACAACCAAAAGCTAGCGACTTTCTAGACAAAGGGAAATTGAATCCTTTCAAATTAAAGCCTGAATGCAACGTCCCGTGTCCGGGTGGTGCTGCTGGATATATTTCACAAGGCTTTTGCGTACCATGTTAGAACTAGCATAAATTAGCGATAAATTAATAAATATTAAGGTAGGGTGTGTTATGGCTTTAGCCTAACGCACCACTTTATCTAAAGGTGTGTTAAACGCTAAACCGTGATGTTTCTCATCACAAATCATCTCAAAATATATGCTTAAACTAAACCCGTTTAAATTAATACCTGAATGTAATACCGTTTCGCAAAAATCCTCATACATATCAGATTTACTGTAGGAACACTCCATCTGTATGCTCTATCATTGCGATCGCAGTGAGAATACAAAATAGGCTTGCCATATAACATCCTGTGTCCAGCTACTGCTGGATATCTGCTGTAAAGTATTTGCATAGCATGTTAAAACTCACATGAATTAGTGATAATTTTAGAAAGTGTATGAAATCAAGAGATACATTATGAAACGCAAGATATCTCTGCTCATAGCTTTTGCTTTATCATTCCTAATGATGTTTGCCATTTCTTGGGCTGGAAAAACTCAAGTTCAAGCTCAAACTCCGGTAATCACATCAGAACAGAGTGACGTAGAAATAGTTAAAGTCCGACCTGTAAATGCAAGCAAGGCGGTTTCTTCCCTAACTCGGACAACGGTTAACGATGAAGTTGCACAAGAGGCAAAAGGACAGATACTCAAGTCTATCAATTTAGGGCCTGAATGCAACGTCCAGTGTCCAGGTGGTGCCATTGGATATATGTCGGGATCATTTTGTTTTCCATGTTAAAACTGACATAAATTAGCGAATAAATTAATAAACATTAATGTAAGGTGCGTTATGGCTTTAGCCTAACGCACCACTTTGTCTTACTATCCCGCTTCGGAATGAATTTCGAGTCTCATAGCGAAAGTCCACTTAAGTGGACTTTCACTATTAGCCCGGAACTTTAGTTCTGGGCGGAATATTTGCTGTGTGTGATACTTGAACACAAGTGTGGAGCGGGTAGGATTTTTAAAGGGTTTCACAACTTTTGCAGTTTCAAAAAATACTTCAAAAGATATCCTCTCAGGCACAAGCATATAAGTAGCATTTTCACAATGTTTCTGCTTACTGACTATTAACCAATAATTTGTTTATGCTAAATCAAATCATTCCTAATTCATAATTTGTTTATGAAAAAGCGGAATCAACATTTTTGCATAGCCAGTTTAGTTTCCCTATGCTTTCTGCTTAAAACCGATTTGATTCAGGCACAAGTTTCCTCAGACGGAACTTTATCAACCCAGGTTACAACTACCAATAACCGAGACTTTAATATTACCAACGGCAATAAAGTTGGTAGCAACCTTTTTCATAGCTTTAAAGAATTTTCCGTACCAACAGGTGGTTCAGCTGCTTTCGCCAATGACTTAGATGTTAAAAATATCATTAACCGCGTGACGGGAGGCTCAATTTCAAACATCGACGGATTGATTAAAACCAACGGTTCTGCCAACCTCTTTCTTATTAATCCTAATGGTATTGTCTTTGGCCCTAATGCCTCATTAAACATCAACGGCTCTTTTCTCGCCAGTACAGCCCATAGTATCAACTTTGCCGATGGTACTCAATTCAGTGCTACTAATTCCCAGTCACCACCGTTACTAACTGTCAACCTCCCCATCGGTTTGCAATTTGGGCAAACAGCTCAACCAATCCAAATAGCAGGGTCGAATTTACAAGTTCTTCCTAATCAAACTTTAGCAATGTTGGGTGGTGATGTATCAGTTAAAGGTGGCACACTATTAGCACCCGCAGGAGGTATTGATATAGGAAGTGTCGCCCCTAACAGTTTTGTCAACCTGACTCCCGTTACTGAAGGTTGGGCTTTGGGATACAATGGCGTGCAGAATTTCCAAGATATGCAAATATCACAAGCGTCTAATATTTTTACAACTGGTAAAGGCAATGGAGCTATACAGTTGCGTGGCAGAAATATTGCAATTACTGATGCGTCACAGATCGGAGGAACTACTATAGGAGATAAACCAGGTCAACCTCTTACAATCACAGCTTCTGAATCTGTAGAAGTAAGTGGTTTCAACCGGAATTCCCCTAGCCAATTAAGTACTTTTACTAGAGCAACTGGAGCCGCAGGCGACATTACAATTGCAACAAAGCGATTGATTATCCGTGATGGTGGACTTATAGAGACGTCTACTTTTACCTCTGGCTCAGGAGGAAATTTAACTATAGATGCCTCTGAATCTGTACAAGTACTAGGAAACAGTAGACGTTTTTCTAGCTTAAGTGTTCGGACTCTTAGTACCGAAAAAAATGCTGGAAGTGCGGGAACAGTGAAGATTTCCACCAAAAACTTAATTCTCCGTGATGGTGGACAAATCTCAACTTCTACCCTTGGTGCAGGCAATGGGGGGACTTTGATAGTAGATGCCTCTGAATCAGTAGAAGCCAGTGGTCTAATACTCATACCTCTTACCAGATTTGATGCAAATGGGCAAAGAGTGACAGATAATATTAATTTCCCCAGTGGCTTACTTTCTGAGACTAGAAATTCGCAACCATTTTTCGCACCACCCACAGGTAAGGGAGGGGACTTAATCATTAACACCCAGCGCTTAGTCGTCAAAGACGGCGCTAGCATCTCAGTTGCTGCTCTTAACGGTAGTCGAGGACAGGCAGGAAGATTAGATATCAATGCCTCAAAATCTGTAACAGTGACTGGTTCTGCCATTGGTCGAAATCAACAAATTCTTCCCAGCACCTTACTCGCTAGAAGTGAAGGGCCTGGTAGTGCTGGCGACTTGAGAATTAACACAGGAAAGTTGACTGTCGATAATGGAGCAGAAATTAATGCCAACAGTTTAGGTTCAGGTAAGGGAGGTAACCTTAATATTACAGTTGATGACCTACTGCTGGACAACCAAGGCAAACTCACCGCGACAACTACAGGCGGACAAGGAAATATCAACCTGCATTCTGGGACTTTAATCTTACGTCGTGGCAGTGCCATCACCACCAATGCTATAGGAAGCAATGTCACTGGTGGCAATATCAATATTGATACAGACAATTTAGTCGCAATTCCCCAAGAAAATAGTGACATTACTGCCAACTCTAGAGACTTTCGAGGTGGTAATGTCACCATCAATGCTCAAGCTATTTTTGGTACGCAGTTCCGCCCAGAACCTACATCCTTAAGTGATATCACTGCCACTGGGGCAAATTCTCAGTTAAATGGCAATGTCCAAATCAACATCCCGGATGTTGATCCTAGTTCTGGTTTAATAGAACTACCAAATATTCCCGTTGATGCTACAAAACAAATTGCCCAGACTTGTCCCACAGACACAGACAATAGGTTTGTCGTCACTGGACGTGGTGGTTTGCCAATTTTACCAAACGAAGCATTTCGTCCTCAAAATACTGTAGAGATGCCTTGGGTTCGTCTTGATCATCGGCAAGTTGCAACAGGAGGCGAATTATTACCCAAGTCCCCCATCCCAAATCAAATAGTCGAGGCTACAGGTTGGGTAATTGATAAATCTGGGGAAGTGGTGTTGGTAGCAGCAAATACCACGCCTGTAAGTCTTTGGTCAAATCCCGCAGCTTGCCCAACGCCCTAAGTACAGTTTTGCATAAAATCGTAGCGTTTTTAAACGCAGAGGGACGCAAAGTCAGCGCGGAGAGACGCAGAGTATTTCTGCATATAATTTTTAGTAAGAATAGTAATGCAACTGGTTTACGGGTGTTGCCAATCTGTTAATTTTTCACTTACTCCCCCAAGTTGTCCTCATCGCTAAAAAAAATTATGCCTGATTGAATTAGGGACGCAACAAGATTTATGTTTTAGAAATCAAACACCGCGCAAGGCGACACACCGATGAATAGACGTTATCTTTACATTCGCAGGTGGTTAAAAAGATGCTTTCTTGCTTTGATGACTGCATTTTTGGTGATTTTTGAGTTTAATCTCAACCCCGGTATCCAACTTGCTGTTCCTTTCGCGCAAGCAAAAAGTAATTCTCATCAGTCAAATCCCCAATCTTTAGTTGAACAAGCTCAAAAACTCTATCAAGATGGAAATTACACTCTAGCAATCGAGATTTTAGAACAAGCAATAGAAGCTTTTCAAGCTAGTGGAGATCAGCTAGGGGAAGCTATGGCGTTGAGCAATCTTGCTTTAGTTGTGAAGCAACTCGGACAAGTACAAGATTCGTATAGTTATATACTAAAAAGTCTAGAAATTCTTAAAACTAATAAAAATCCCCAACTCCTAGCCCAAACTTTAGAAATTCAGGGAAATCTGCTATTGGAATTGGGTAAAACCCAAGAAGCTTTAGATAGTTGGCAACAAGCAGCTAAAATTTACACGCAATTGGGTGATGAAGTTGGTAAAATTCGTAGCTTCATTAATCTTGCTCAAGCTGAACAAACTTTAGGGCTTTACCGTCAAGCACGCACAAATTTACAGGAACTGGTGAAATCTGTGGAGAAACAACCAGATTCTGAAATGAAAATAACTCTCCTCCGCAGTCTTGGTGATGTTCTGCAATTAGTCGGTGAGTTACCTGATTCGGAAAAATCTTTGCAGCAAAGTCGTGATTTGGCTGAAAAATTGCGATCGCCTAATCAATTAGCAGAAACATTGCTCAGTTTAGGTAACATTCAACGTGGTTTCGGTAAGAGTACTAACAATCAACAAAATGCTATTAATGGAGAACGATCCACACCTTTACGCTACGTCACTTCTGATCCCAATCATCCCATCTCTGATGAGGCTTCTAAATATTATCAACAAGCTGTCCAACTTTATGAGCAGGCGGCCACTGTATCTAACTCACCAGTTGTGCAAGTTCAAGCCAAACTTAATCAATTAAGTGTATTGCTAGAAATGCACAATTGGTTACAAGCACAGCAATTATATACTGAGATCAAACCTCGATTAAGTCAAATTCCGATTAACCAAACAGCAATTTTTGCTCGGATTAACTTAGCTCAGAGTTTAGTACATTTAAAACAGGCTACAAACGTAAATATACCTGGATGGCAAGAAATTGCTGAAGATTTAGCAACAGCAATTAAACAAGCTAGGAATATTGGTGATCAACGTTCAGAAGCTTATGCTTTGGGTGTATTGGGGGGAGTGTACCTAGAAACAAAAGATTTTGCCAATGCTCAAAAGCTGACTGAGCAAGGATTAAAAATAGCTCAAAGTATGCAAATGGGGGATATTGCTTATTTGTGGCAATGGCAACTAGGATACATATTTAAAATCAGAGGTAAGATTCCAAGTGCGATCGCATCCTACGAGCAAGCATATAATACCCTTAAATCTCTTCGTAATGATTTAGTTGCCCTCAACCCAGATGTGCAGTTTTCTTTTCGAGATAATGTCGAACCTGTCTATCGCCAATTTGTAGATTTACTTTTGCAACCGCAAGATCAGAGTGGGAAAGTAAGTCAAAAAAATTTACAAAAAGCTCGTGATGTCATTGAAGCTTTACAGTTCACAGAACTCGAAAACTTTTTTCGACAAGCGTGTTTGCAACCTTCAACCAAAAATATTGATGAGGTGGTTGATAAAACTGATTCTAAAACCGCAGTCATTTATCCAATAATTTTAAAAGACCGTCTAGAAATCATTCTCAAGTTGCCAAATAATAAGGAACTTGAACACTACACGATTAATAAACAAGCGAATGAAATTGAAAAAAATCTAGAGGAACTACAGCAAGCGCTCAGAGAACCCGACGAAATTAATAATGTGAAAAAATTGTCAGGACAAGTATATAACTGGTTGATTAAACCACAAGAAAATAAATTGGTAGAAATGAATATCAAAACATTGGTATTCGTTTTAGATGGTTCCTTGCGAAATATTCCAATGGCAGTTCTTTATGATAGCAAAGAGAAAAATTTTTTAATCAAAAAATATGCTGTTGCTCTGGCTCCGGGTTTACAGCTAGTTGATCCTAAGCCTTTACAAAGAAGAAAAATTTATGCTTTAACTGCTGGAGTGAGTCAAAAACGCGAATTTGAAAAGCGCTCCTTTTCTCCTCTCAAAAATGTGAAAGATGAATTAGATAAAATTCAGTCAGTAATACCTAGACATAAACGACTTATCAATCAGAATTTTACAGAAGACAATGTGCGTTATCAAATCAAAAAAACATCATATAATGTTGTTCACATTGCAACTCATGGTGAATTTAGTTCTAATGCTGAAAAAACTTTTATTCTGACTTGGGATCAACTTTTAAAAGTCAAGGATTTTGACCAATTATTGCGTTTAGGTAACTCTAGTAAATCTCGTGCTATTGAATTACTTGTACTAAGTGCTTGTCAAACTGCTATGGGAGACAAGCGAGCCGCATTGGGACTCGCTGGGATCGCAGTCCGAGCAGGCGCACGCAGTACATTAGCAACTTTGTGGTCTGTTGATGATAAGTCTACAGCTGACCTCATGATTAAATTTTATAAACAGTTAGAAGACCCTAAACTTACCAAAGCTGAAGCTCTCCAGCACGCTCAATTGGATTTGATAGAGCAATAATAAGATTCCCTACTTTTGGGCGCCCTATGTATTAGTTGGGAATTGGTTGTAGGGAGAGGAAACAGGGAACGGGGGAAAGAAACACGGGAAGGGAGAAGAAATTGCCTTGAAGCTTGAACGTTGAGGTTTAACTCTTGCCTATTGACTATTGACAAATAACCAATGACAAATGACAAATGACAAATGACGACTTTTATTTATACCAAGTTACTTATTTTTTAGGTATTAAAAATTTATCTTCTGTGTCTACGAGTATATAAAATAGAAAAAAGCTTTTTGATATTGTTCAACTATCGGAAGGTATAAATTACTATCAATTTTTGCAGAATCGGTTCAGCAACAATTAGTATTCAAGAGAGACTACCGCATCTATACGCTTGTGACATTTTTTATGACTTCCCAGATTCGCTATTTGATGTGTCCGCCTGACCACTACGATGTGGACTATGTAATTAATCCCTGGATGGAGGGGAATATTCATAAGTCATCACGCGATCGCGCCGTGCAGCAGTGGTATCAACTTCATCACATCCTCAAAGAACACGCGATTGTAGATTTAGTGCCACCTCAACAGGGCTGGCCGGATATGGTGTTCACGGCTAATGCTGGTCTGGTGTTGGGAGAGACAGTAGTTTTAAGTCGCTTTTTACATAAAGAGCGTCAAGGAGAAGAACCGTATTTTAAGCAATGGTTTGAAGAAAACGGCTACAAAGTCTATGAATTACCCAAAGATTTGCCGTTTGAGGGAGCAGGTGACGCACTTTTGGATCGGGAAGGACGCTGGCTATGGGCGGGATACGGCTTCCGTTCAGAATTAGATTCTCATCCCTATCTCGCAAAATGGCTAGATATTGAGGTGTTATCCCTGCGGTTGATAGACGATCGCTTCTATCACTTGGATACTTGTTTTTGTCCATTAACAGATGGTTATTTACTTTACTATCCGGCGGCTTTTGATTCCTACTCCAATCGTGTAATTGAAATGCGAGTAGTACCAGAAAAGCGGATAGCGATCGCTGAGGCTGATGCGGTAAATTTCGCCTGTAATGCGGTGAATGTGGATCGCATCGTGATTATGAACAAAGCTAGCGATCCCCTCAAGGAACGTCTGGTAAATGTGGGTTTCCAAATTATTGAAACACCACTCACAGAATTTCTCAAAGCGGGAGGTGCAGCCAAATGTTTGACTCTGCGGGCAACAGAACCAGTCAGAGAAGAACTTCATGCTAATGTGTCGGTAGAAAGCCGCATCCTCCGCATGGAAGGACACTTGCTTGATGCTGGCTTGATTAACCGCGCTTTGGATTTGATTGTAGATAACGGCGGTAGCTTCCAGGTTCTCAACTTTAATTTGGGAGAACAACGACAAAGTACCTCAGCCGCAGAGGTGAAGGTATCGGCTCCTTCTCATGAGGTGATGGAAGAAATCATCTCGCAACTCATTGATTTAGGTGCGGTTGACCTACCGCAAGATGAGCGAGATGTCAAGCTAGAACCAGTAACGATGTCTGGTGTTGCTCCCGATGATTTCTATGTCAGCACGATTTATCCCACCGAGATCCGAATTAATGGTGAGTGGGTGACGGTACAAAATCAACGCATGGATGGAGCGATCGCCATTTCCCAAACTCCCCAAGGTTTGATAGCGCAGTGTAAAATACTACGTGATTTGGAAGTTGGCGAACAGGTGGTTGTGGATGTCCAAGGTATCCGCACCATTCGCAAAACCGAATCGCGGGAAAAACGCAATTCTGAAGAATTCAGCTTTATGTCCGCTGGGGTTTCCAGCGAACGGCGCGTAGAATTAGTCGTTGAGCAGGTGGCTTGGGAATTACGTAAAATTCGTGATGCTGGTGGTAAAGTTGTTGTCACTGCTGGGCCAGTGGTAATTCACACTGGTGGTGGTGAACATTTATCACGATTGATTCGCGAAGGATACGTACAAGCGCTGTTGGGAGGAAATGCGATCGCAGTTCACGACATCGAACAATCGATCATGGGTACTTCCCTCGGTGTCGATATGAAGCGGGGTGTAGCAGTACGCGGCGGACACCGTCACCACTTGAAAATCATCAACACCATCCGGCGTTACGGTACCATTGCTAAAGCTGTAGAAGCTGGGGTAATTAAAAATGGTGTCATGTATGAATGTGTAAAAAATAACGTACCTTTCTGTCTTGCTGGTTCAATTCGGGATGATGGCCCCTTACCTGATACCCAGATGGATTTAATCAAAGCCCAAGAAAAATATGCCGAACTACTCAAAGGTGCAGATATGATTTTGATGTTGTCATCAATGTTGCATTCTATTGGTGTAGGTAATATGACCCCTGCGGGTGTGAAGATGGTTTGTGTAGATATTAACCCAGCAGTAGTCACAAAGTTAAGTGATAGGGGTTCGATTGAATCAGTGGGTGTAGTGACAGATGTGGGATTATTCCTGAGTTTATTGACCCAGCAGTTGGATAAGTTGACAAGTCCCTATACTGCAAAGATGGGGTAGATTATATCTTCCACCTAGCCCGAAATTAAAATTTGGGCTGGAAAGCTAAAGTTAGTTAAAAACCGATTGGCTCAATTTTCTTTTTTCAATATGAGGTGGGCATGACCCACCTTTATTTTTTGGGCTTTGTTAAGTTTTATGATAGTAACAAATCACATAGACGCCCTCGCGGCTTCAAGGTAGAGTAGGACACAAAGGGAAAACAGATGCAAGGAGTTGCTTTTGCTAGAAGGTTAAGAGTTAATTGGGTAAGTTTTGTTGCTGATTTTCTGTTAACAGGAATGGTGGTAGGACCACTTGTTGCTCCTTTTTTGGCTGCTTCTGGGTTGTTTATTTTACCTGGAATTGCGGAAATTATTTATTTTATGGGTCGTCATGTTTGTCCGCAGCCAGAGATGGGAGTCAGTTTGGCGTCACCGTTTCTCATGGCTGTATGTATGCGTTGTTACGGAACAGTTACGGGTTTGCTGTTGACTCGGTTGCTGTGTGCGGTAACTGGTGGTAGAGGTTTTTACTGGCTGCATCAATATGGTTGGAGTGGTGCAGCTGTTGCAAGTGTGTTGATGATGGCTTATCCGTTGGAGTTAGCCGCAGAGGTGTTAGGGTGGTGGAGTTTTAATAATTATGTTGTAACTTTGTTTGGCTTGGTGACGGGTTTGGCGTGGGGATTGTTTACTATGCCGCTATTACATTTAAAAGGCAATAGGTAAGAGGTAATAGGGAACGGGGAACGGGGATCGGGGAAAGGGGATCGGGGAAAGGGGATCGGGGAACGGGGAATGAAACTGTAACTAAATAATTAGTCTAGTTATGGGTAGCTTTGGGTAAGTTTTATGTAACGGAATACGCACTCTTGCTATGAATACACCAAAAAATTAAAAATGTACATTAACTAATTATTTGACAATTTAACAAATAATTGTCACAACAAATTTAAATCTTTAAAAGCCTGTCATATCAACTATTATGGCAGGTTTTTTGTCATTAACTCTCATTCAACCACCACTAAAATTATTTAACAAATAAAATGTCAAAAAGCAGATTTTTAACAAATTACTTGTCACTTTACCTAAACAAGTAAAACAAATGTCTGTAGAAAAATTTAACAAATTAATTGTCAACCTAGATAGTATAATACAACTATGTTCCAATAAAACACTGATATGCAGGATTCCAACTCTCTTAAACTACCTGCAACACAAGAAACTGCCTCAGACACAAACAAAAATATCACTGAAGCAAATGTCATCTTGTCTGAGCTTTCGGATGAAGCAAAGTTAAAAGTGCAGATAATTCAAAGTCTGCTAGAAGCAGGCGATCGCGCTACCTATGCTCAAAGGCTGAAGGAAGCCGCAGAAAAACTAGGTAAGTCAGTCCGAACAGTACGGCGACTAATAGATAAATGGGAAAAAGAGGGATTAGTTGGGCTGGAGCAAAACGAACGTGCTGATAAGGGTAAGCACCGAGTTGATGAAAACTGGCAAGAATTTATTTTAAAGACGTATAAGGAAGGCAATAAAGGAAGTAAACGCATGACTCGCCAGCAAGTAGCCGTCAGAGTGAAAGCTAGAGCAGATGAGCTAGGTGTCAAGCCCCCTTCTCACATGACTGTGTACCGTATTCTTCAACCTGTGATTGAAAAACAGGAGAAGGCAAAAAGTATTCGCTCTCCAGGTTGGCGAGGTTCTCGTTTATCAGTTAAAACCCGTGACGGAAAGGATTTAACAGTAGAGTACAGTAATCAAGTTTGGCAATGTGACCATACCCGTGTGGATGTGTTGTTAGTAGATCAACATGGGGAAATCTTAGGTCGCCCTTGGTTAACCACAGTCATAGATAGTTATTCTCGCTGCATTGTGGGTATTAATCTCGGTTATGATGCTCCAAGTTCTCAGGTAGTAGCTTTGGCGTTACGTCATGCAATTTTGCCAAAGCAATATGGAGAAGAATATGGACTTCATGAAGATTGGGGAACCTACGGTAAACCACAACATTTTTACACTGATGGCGGTAAAGATTTTCGTTCCAACCATTTGCAACAAATAGGTGTGCAGTTGGGTATGGTATGTCATTTACGCGATCGCCCCAGTGAAGGCGGTATTGTTGAGCGTCCTTTCAAGACATTTAATACTGAATTATTCTCTACTTTGCCAGGATATACAGGGTCAAATGTACAAGAACGTCCAGAAGATGCAGAAAAGGAAGCTTGTTTGACTTTACGCCAACTAGAGAAAAGGCTAGTAGCTTACATCGTCAATAACTATAACCAAAGAATTGATGCTCGCATGGGTGAGCAAACTAGATTTCAGCGTTGGGAATCTGGCTTGATAGTAGCACCTGATGCCGTCTCAGAAAGAGATTTGGATATCTGCTTAATGAAGCAAACACGGAGGATGATTCAAAGAGGGGGCTACTTACAATTTGAAAATTTGATGTACAAGGGTGAACATTTAGCAGGTTACGCAGGCGAAAGGGTTGTACTACGATATGACCCCAGAGATATCACAACTGTTTTGGTTTATAGCCAGAAGGGTAATAAAGAAGAATTTCTAGCTCGTGCTTATGCTCAAGATTTGGAGACTGAGGAATTGTCTCTAGATGAAGCAAAAGCTATGAGTCGCCGGATTCGGCAAGCAGGTAAGGCTATTAGTAATCGTTCTATTTTGGCAGAGGTGCGCGATCGCGAAACTTTCTTAACCCAAAAGAAAACCAAAAAAGAGCGCCAAAAGGCAGAACAGGTCGTAATTCAAAAAGCCAAACAGCCTTTGCCAGTTGAACCAGAAGAAACAGAAGTGGCATCTGTTGATAGTGAACCAGAATACCAAATGCCAGAGGTATTTGATTACGAAGAAATGCGTGAAGATTACGGGTGGTAGAAAATGACTTCAAAACAAGCTCAAACGGTTGCCCAACAATTAGGTGACATTCCGGTAAATGACGAAAAAATACAAGCAGAAATTCAACGATTGAACCGGAAGAGTTTTATTCCCCTCGAACAAGTGCAAATTCTTCATGATTGGTTGGACGGAAAGCGGCAATCAAAACAGTCTGGCCGTGTTTTGGGAGAGTCAAGAACGGGTAAAACAATGGGGTGTGATGCTTATAGACTGCGGCATAAACCCAAACAAGAAGCAGGAAAAGTCCCAACTGTGCCTGTTGCTTATATCCAAATACCTCAAGAGTGTAGTGCTAAGGAGTTATTTGCAGCAATTATTGAGCATTTGAAGTATCAAATGACTAAGGGAACGGTAGCAGAGATTCGAGACAGAACACTACGGGTTCTCAAAGGATGTGGGGTGGAAATGCTGATTATTGATGAGGCTGACCGCTTAAAACCCAAAACTTTTGCTGAAGTGCGCGATATTTTTGACAAGTTGGAAATTGCGGTGATTTTGGTGGGTACTGACAGATTAGACGCTGTAATCAAGCGAGATGAGCAAGTTTACAACCGTTTTCGTGCCTGTCATCGGTTTGGTAAGTTTTCTGGGGAAGATTTTAAGCGAACTGTGGAGATTTGGGAAAAACAAGTTTTAAAACTGCCAGTTGCTTCTAATCTTTCGAGTAAGACTATGCTGAAGACCTTGGGTGAGGCAACAGGAGGTTACATTGGGTTGCTGGATATGATTCTCAGGGAGTCAGCAATCCGGGCATTAAAGAAAGGATTACCAAAGATTGATTTGGAAACCCTGAAGGAAGTAACGGCGGAGTATAAGTGATGGAAGCTGGGGATATTAACCCTTGGTTGTTTCAGGTGGAACCATATCAGGGAGAAAGTCTGAGTCACTTTTTGGGACGCTTTCGACGAGCAAATGATCTAACGCCTACGGGTTTAGGTAAAGCAGCAGGACTTGGAGGTGCGATCGCTCGTTGGGAAAAGTTTCGATTTAATCCCCCACCGTCTCCTCAGCAGTTGGAAGATTTGGCTAAGGTTGTCGGGGTTGATGCCGATAGGTTAGCCCAAATGTTGCCACCTGCTGGAGTGGTGATGAAAATTGAGCCAATTCGGTTATGTGCTGCTTGTTATGCCCAGTCGCCGTGTCACAAGATGGAATGGCAGTTTAAGGTAACGCAAGGGTGTAAAAGCCACAAATTAACCCTCTTGTCAGAATGTCCGAATTGCGGAGCGAGGTTTAAGATTCCAGCGTTGTGGGTAGATGGTTGGTGTCAAAGGTGTTTTATGACGTTCACGGAAATGGTAAAGTGGCAAAAGGTTATTCAGCCAAACGCGACACCCCCATGAGATAACAACACATTAAATTTTAGTCAAAAATTATGTATTCACATCAATTCCATACTATATACTAGTACATATAAACTAGTTTTAGCTAGCTGTAAGCAAAAAAAGTGTCAGGAGTTTGATCAAAACAACTATAATTAAGCGATCTAAACTTATTAAAACTCTCTATAAAGCTTTGAATAAAAATACTTTTAAATACCTGTATCCATATATATGTGTTAGTTCATACAAGTATTTTATGATTGTCAGCAGAGAGAAGGGTTATGTTGGATAAACTCATAAAATATTTTGTCTACGCGACAAAAGGGTATATTACAAAAACACAGCTGATCAAATTTTTGTATTTAGCTGATCTTTACTCTGTTAAGTGGACAGGAAAGCAGCTGACTGATCTAGATTGGTGTTATTATCAATTTGGCCCTTGGAATGAGGGTATAGATGTTGCTTTAAATCAAATGAATGGGAAAGAGATTATTCAAGAATCTCAGTATAATGCAACATATATTAGACCTGTCAATCAAGCTGCTCAGGCAGATGATTTGGAAATACCTCTCAGTATTAAGTTTGTGCTGGATAATATTCGCAGAGAGTGGGCTGGCTCAGATAAACTGAATGAGTTACTAGATTATGTATATAGCACTGCTCCAATGGTGGAAGCAAAAAATACCCATCGACCAGAAGATAAAGCTAGACTTAACTTACAAGCAGAAAGAGAAAAATTAGTCAGTGAATTAGGATTGTAAAGTGGCTGGACAAAGACCTAGACAAGGTTGGATCTATTCCATAAATCCCTATAGGGTATCTCTTCGTTGCAAACTGGGTCATGTCCATATTTATAATTTAGATGAGCCAGGTGAAGTAGAGTGTCAAACTTGCACTGAGAATATTAATTCAAGCAGGGTTTTCAGAGGACTACATCCTTATATCATTTGGACAGGTGATGAATTTCAAGATAAATCTGGATATATAGCAACCTTTTCCGCGATCCCTCTGACTTCACAAACAACATTTAACGGTTTACCAACCATATATCCAATTAACTCTACAAGTAGAAATGGTCTTGATAAAAATTCCTACGCTTTAGTTCATCAAATCTGTACTGTTGATGCTAATTGCTTCAAAGATTCATCAGCCAATTGGTTAGATAGAATTGGACAATTAGATAAACCAGATAAAGAGGCTATAGAAGAACGGTTAAAGTATTTTTTGAATATTCAAGAGAATCCTAGTGAGGACTGGTTTGCTCAAAATGCGTCCCCAGAACTTTTAAAAAAAGTCTTTGATTATCTACCTGAAGATACAAAGAATTTAGCAATAGAAGAATTAATTAACAATTTAGGCTCATAGTACCTAGATATTTATCAATGATATTGATATCCTAACTATTACAAATCTGGCAATTCTTGCACTGTATTCTCGATTTTGTTTAGTTCTGAAATGCAAGATATAGTAACATATTCACGGCAAACTGAACTCGTAACACAACAGGTGATTACCTACTAAAGATTTTTTACGCAAAGAATCTGGTTTAAACTCGTCATTTATATTATTCCGATTTGACTTGCTTAATTTTGTCCATGTAGTCAGTTTGTTATCAGTGTTAAACCCATTATTAAGGTTAATACCAATGATATCGGTAATTAGATAACGATCATGAAAATCATCCCAGAAAAAAACTTGAGCAGTTAGATTTGCGTTCTTTAAAGCAGGAGAAAGATTTTCAAATTGTGTTTTTGCATCTGCTTTTGAAAATTGTTTACGTAAGTGAATTTCAATAGTCTTGTTGGGTTCTTTTATGTCTCTTCTTGCTGCGGTGATAAGATGGTGAAAATCAGTGTAACCTCTTCGCATTGGATCAGGATCGAAATATGGATCTATAAATTTAATCATTTTAGCTTGATTTAGAACCACTCCTAAATACTTTAGATATTCATTAATATTTCTTTGAAGACGAACAGAACAACTATGGGTTTGTAACCATTTAGCAATAGTGAGTTTCTCAATCGAACAGATTTCTGCTATGCTAGTAAAGTTTGCTGCTGTTTTCTGAGAAGTTAAAATAGCGTTTAAAAACTCATTTTTGTGAGAATCAACTGCTTCTTGACACCACTCATCATGACTAGAGGGTAATGCTGTAGCTTTAGCTGCTTTAACTTTACGCAACCGCAGCTTTTCAATAATGTATTTTGTATCTGGATGTTTAGAAGGATGGTTTAAAACATATTTACTCCATGCCCCCTCTCTTAAATCACGAATTAGGGCTTCTTCTTCTAAAATGATTTCTTTGAGTTCTTTCAATTTTGAATAGCATAACCGGCGACGCTCTTGATCATCGCCAATATAGCATTCAATATCAAAAATACATGATCCTAGCGAGTATTCAGTAAGCATAGTTAGGGAAATATCTCCTTTAATCTCTCTTCAAAGAAACCCTCTGGCCATAACTCTAGAAGCTCTCCGCATTCATTTAATGGGATCTCTCTCACTACAGTCTGTTCTCCAATAGGCTCTATATAGAGTACAGAAATATCTTCAGGCGTTACTGGTGGAATTCCATTAGGGAGTTCTTCATTAAAAGTTTCTCGCATCCTCCGCATAATGCGAAGAAGCAAATTTTCACTATGAGTTTCTACAATTAATGTATTTTTGTTGGCTCCCAAAGCTGACTCAATCAAGACATCTCCAAGTTCTGCTTGCAGTTTGGGATGTAAATGGATTTCTGGTTGTTCAATAGCAATTAAGGAATCAGATAGACTATAACAAGATACGAGAATTGGAATTACTTGACTAATACCAATTCCCACATCACGATGGCTGACTTGTGTTTTAGTTCTCTTATCAAAAAAGACTAAATCTGAAATGCGATCGCCTTCTGAAGCCATATCATCTACCCAGATTTTTGATAGATTCTCGATATCAGTCATCATCGAAACAATATCTTCTATTTCCGGGAGAGTACGGTTATAATACAAACCGGAAAAAAATACCTCATTAAGCTGTATGAGTTTGAATCTACTGCTGACTTCAAACAACATATTTGCCAAAATTGACTGTTCGCGACACCTGTATCTTCTAAATCAGTTATTATTCGTTCAATTTCTTCTTGAATATTTTCACCAAATCCTGCTGCGTGAAAAACCAACTCAACGGTGAAATCGTGTAAGCTTTTGGTAAGAAGGGAGTCAAGTTTATGCTCTAAATGTGAATCTGGTAATAAAGTACGCTCCCTTAACTCATAAGGGGTTTTCATTCTGTCAGTATCCCCTAACCAAGCATTTACCTTGTTGCGAACTTCAGCATTATTCAACAGAATGTCCCAAGAATAACCACCACCAGCGTGCCAATTAGCATCTTGCTGTCGAGAAAAGGCAAAATGCCGGGGTGGATAAGCGCGAAATGGCCCCAGGTATCGTAATTTTTCTAACTCACTCTCTACTGTTTGGGTAATCGCGCTGACTATATCATTTAGTCGGTAGGGAATAAACAAGCGTATAACATCGGCTAAAGTATTCTGCCGATTTTGAGGGTTTACAGGTGTGATGCTATCAATATTTGCTTGATGCGAATTTTTAACTTGGATGGTTGATGGTAAGAAGCTATAAACTTGTGCTGTAATCTTTGGGACAAGAATCTTGATTACCTGCTCAATTTCTTCCTCCTCTTGCGGAGTTACCTTTAATTTAAATGTCTTTGCCTCTATAATCGCTTCAATCAACGGACTAATTATTCGATGCTTGTGGTCAAGGCGATCTAACTGAAGCCTACCCTTGGGGCGGGAACTCATATCCAGCACTCTTTCGCCATCAGCCTCTAAAAAGAATGATCGCACTTTTATACCTCCATTTTCTGAAGAGTGCATCCCGATACCAACGCCCACAGTTAGTTTTTTGATTGGTTCTAATAAACTACCGAGTCCCTTATCTGATAAGTTAATGTTGCTGGGGTCAAGGTCTATCGCCCACTCTACAAGGCGAGTGCGATCGCGTTTATGAACATATTGCCCAAAACCTCCCAAATCAACTGAATCACCCCCTGCTTTTGTGCGATAAACATCTAGCTCACCTTCGTTTGTGATGGCGTGATGTGCCAGCAACAGGCTATGAAGTATGCTTGATTTACCGGAACTATTAGCGCCGTAAATCAAGGTAAGTGGACGTATAGGGATGTATTGAGAACCAGCAAAGGCTTTGAAATTACTGATACGGAAACCAGTTATTGGTGAATTGGCTTTGTTTTTAGCTGATGAATCTGTTTTTTGGGGAGGGGAATTTTTTTTAGGCATATTCGTATATTAATGGCATATTTTAGACATTTATTCTATAAGTGTCATCCGTGTATTCTAAGATCAGTATTTTTATAACAGAGAAAGCTGCTGAGGATCTGCGTTATCTCTCAAATTCAAGGCTTTTACTTGTTCTTCCATTTCTGCAAGCAGTTCTTTCATGTGTGCTTCCCGCCATTTGGCTGTGAGTTCACCAGAAAAAGCGCGGCGTAGAAGAATCTCAAACAATTTTTCTAGTTTTTCTTTTGTTTTACTGATACCAGCCAAACTTGCTCTACAGTCTGTAACGGCTTGCTGGAATTTTTTTAACTTTTCCTCAGAAGGAATTAAAATAGGCAGTTTGAGTAATTCATCAGTATCAAATTTTCTTGTGCCATGTGCTGCTGTACCAACTTGGGACAATATTTTACGGCTAGATGCTTTTAATGCAGCATGTAGATATGTTGAATCAATATCATTGCTATTAGGATAAATTGCCTTCATATCTTGATTAATTGTTAATCTAGTCGCTGCTAAAGCAATAGGAATAGTATGCGCTAGAATCATTCCCCTAACTACAATTAAGATTGCACCTGGCTCTACATATTTTATATTCGTTTCTGCTATTGCTTTTTGAGATATATGCTCAATTGAATCAAAAATTATATCTTGCTTCATATCTTTGGGAGATACCCAAGGAATATCACCATCCCAATAATCTGGATTTTTTTTCGATGGTGTTCCCCCACTCTGAATATTTACTAAACTCCCTAAAGGTTGAGTATTAGCATCTGTCCAAGTTGACGGTTCACCAAACATTTTGATGAATAGCGCAGGTAAAATGCGCTCTGCTTTTGCATCAGCCTCAGCCCGCATTTTTCGCAGTGCATCAGCTTGATCTAGAATTTCGACTATACGGCGTTGTTCAGAGGGTGGTGGAAAAGGAATTTTAAATTTTTTAATAGAGCTTTTACTAACTTCTTTAAATGTTGTGCTTCCTGCAAGTTTTATAATTTCAGGTGTGTAATATTGTAAAGAATAAGCTAGAAAACGATTGTAAATAAAAGGTTTAGGGATAAAGTTTGTAAATCCTTGATTAGTTGCTAAAGGAATTTGAGAAATGCCTATTTTTCCAATTGTTGCACGAGAAGAAAAAATCACTGTACCAACTGGAAGTAAATTGGCAGAACATGAGGATAAACCTAATTCTGTGATGTAATCTGTTGTTGCATTTATTTCTGCAATTCCTTGACCGGGCATGGGTAAATCTGTTGGTGTAACCCAGGCAATATCACCATTCCAAAACTCAGACTTAATACGGCTTGGAGTGCTACCACCAGAAATTTCTGCTATTTGCTCAAGGGGTAAAATTAACCATTTCATGACACTGCCTCCACATCATGAAGCAGCTTTTCTAAACCAGATGCAATACCCTTCTCAATTTCCAAAACTTCTCGAATCAACTCAACCGGATCATCATCAGAAACAGCTTCAGATATCTGTGGCTTATAACGCCCAGCAGCTAAATTGTAATCATTTCCGGCAATAGTCTCCAATGATGCCCACCAGCATCGGGGTTCATCACTTCCCGGCTTCAGCAACTCCCCTTTTTCAAAACCTGGAGGTTGCATAAAACCCGATTCCCGATAAACCTTCCACTGCTTTAATAAATTGGGAATATCGTTAAGTTCTGGCGTTTCCGGTCTACCGCCCCCTGAAATCTTATCAGGATCGTAACCGTCATTTTTAACTTCATAGAACCAAACTTGATTAACCTGACGCACCGCAGACTCTAAAGGATTACGAATTACCAGCACCGCCGTCTTCACCCCCGTATAAGTAACTAAGCAGAATTAATTACACAAACAACTGATAGAATATAATCAAAGTTAAATTTGCATAAAAATTAAGGTTTTAGATGTTCTTCATCAGAGAAATAAACCCTCTTTCTTTGAA
>JANBVI010000064.1 GCA_024239075.1 Fischerella sp. CENA71
TTTTATGCTTAAAAAGTGCAGTAGAGTACTGCACTTTTTGAGCTAGCCTATCCCACGTGAAGTTTTTCTCAATCTGTTTTCTCTTGAGGGGTCTTACCCCCTATTCGCCAGCTGTATCTTTAGAAAAGTCGGGGATCTCGTTTGTTATGAAAAATTTAAGAATGCTATATCAAATTATTTCAAACTTTTGACTTGTTTGGTTGTTGCGTAGTACTAGGTTGAGAATTTTGATTCGCTACTAGTTGTGAAAGCTGCTGAGGAGTCTCAGTCGCAGGTTGGGGAGTGCCTTTAATTGCTCCCCGATAAATCAATGCACCTACAGTTTCCAGCCCAAAACCCCAACCTTTTGGTAAGTTATCATCACCATCATTTTGTCCCAAATCTATGTAAATACGCGGTGGTACAAAGTACTTTAAGTCGTTATTTACTACCAGACTATCTGCTTTTTCCATAATTGCGTCGAAAGTACTATCGAACTCTGCATCGCTGTCGTAATGCTGTTGTAATTTTGCTTTCACAAATTCTATAAATTCGCGAACCGCCGGTATTCTGGAATCTTCCTGGGGTTGGGGTTCAGGTTGAGAAATAGGTGGGGGAGTCGGTTGAGGAGAAGTGTTAGGAGTATTATTTGCAGACTTCTTGCTAGAAGTGGGAGGATTTGGGGGTACTGGTGCAGGTACTACTATTGGTGGTACGGGTGCAGGTATAGGTTGGGGATTAGAAACACTAATACCCAATTGCTTCATAATTAAAGGCTCTATATATTCCAAGAGTTTAACTTGTGCTTGCACTATTTTCGGATTGTTCTTGGCATTGCTGCGGGGAAGCAATGTACGGAAAGCACGACGCAGTACTTGAGATAATTTAAAAGGTGGAAGGGGAATACTGTTGGGATCAATATTTTGTCCATGCTTAGACATTAGTACATCTAAAGGTGGTAAATCTGCTGGTACTAATGGCATTTGAATATTAAAAGCTTTAAATTGCGGATTACCGCTTTTGAAGCTGAGAATGTTTTCTCGTCTATTATTTTGATGTTCTTGAAGTTTAAGTATCTCTAATGCTTTTGTTTCATTGCCATCTAATAGCAAAGTCAAACCTTGCTTGTTAAAAGGATAAACAGGTGTATTCAGGCTGATATAAATAAACTCTGCACAGTAGGCTGTATTTTCTGGGCGGTTAAAAAATTCTAGTGCTTGTGGATCACCAAGGCTAGCAAGGGCGCAGTTTTGCAAAAATTCTTTAAGTGTGGGGCGATCGCAAACACGGGTAGGATCACCGCCATTAAAATCATTAGCCGCAAATTGCACAAATGGATTAATTAATGCCATCCAACAAATGATACTGTCGGTATAACCACGAGATTGTTCTGGCGTGACAAACTCAGGAAACACCAAACGCTGGGCAACAGCCACAAAGCCATCGTTACCATACATCCCATTGTGATACGTATCAGGTTCGTTGAAGCTGGCAAATGCTCGTTCTCCTGAAAAGTTCTGAGCTGGTACGATCGCGCCAGAGTGGTGTCCCTCGTTTTTGATGAAAATCTCCATCAATTCATACTGTTCCTGAACATTGGGAGGCCAGCGCAAATCAATAACCTTACCATACCTGTCTTTATTGTATTGAAAAGTACAAACTAAAAGACCATATTTATCTAGAAACTTGAGAACATCTTCGTAGCCAGAAACCATATTACCTTGAGGATCTGACAATTGTGGTTGATCGGAAATACCAATAAATCCTGGAACTTTAATAGTTTCCGCATCCACAAAACTCTGATCATCTACAATTACAATCTTGTAGAATAACCGCTTCATATCCTTGAGCGGTGAGCCTCCCTGATCATCTGGGCCTCTAAAAGCATTGAAATAATTTAAATCTACTTCTTCTGGCGATCGCAAAGGCAAACGATCATTGTTTTCTACTAAAGAATTAGTTTGGCTCATAAAGTTTATACTGAGTTTATTGTTAATAAAACTTAGGCATTTACGAAAGTTTGTTCATTTACATGAAGCCCTACGTTAAAAGCTGATTTGAATTCAGCTTGAGAGTAGGAATTTTTAACCTTTTGGGTTATGCTTTTGTATTCTTGACTCTCAATATATGACTAAGATATCTTGCTTGACATGTAATAAATGTCATTTCCAGACCATTATATTTGTCATGGTTATTTTGTAAAAAAATATTCAGCAAATTTTTAAATCTTGTAGGTGTATTACGTTCGTTGTCCCAATACACCCTATAAGAATTACAGGTTAGACCGATTCAAAAAATGTTTGCAACACATTCAGAATATGAGACGCGACATATCGCGTCTCTACAAAATTCACATTTATTCCTTATTAATGACTCTCAAGAAAGGGAAAATATTCCCTTTGTGCTTCCACGCCTGTGGCAGTTTCACTCTACAGCCCCAGCTGATCGCAACTGCCGCGCCACATCTTGATAACCATTAAACTCTGCTAACATCAAAGCTGTATAGCCGCCTTGATTTTTTAAATTTACGTTTGCACCTGCTTGTAATAATAGTTGCACAGCTTCTCTGTAACCCCGTGAAGTTGCCCACATTAAGGCTGTCGCCCCGGCTGAATCTTGGAAATTAACATCTGCACCTTTGACTAATAGCTGCTGGATAAT
The DNA here is from genome assembly GCA_024239075.1 of Fischerella sp. CENA71. Taxonomy (GTDB): domain Bacteria; phylum Cyanobacteriota; class Cyanobacteriia; order Cyanobacteriales; family Nostocaceae; genus Pelatocladus. The sequence goes on from JANBVI010000064.1 coordinate 2,641, forward strand.
GCTGGTGCGATCGCGTTCCGCGGCTTTGATTAACGGTGTTTTACCGTCATCTGCGGCAATATTGGGATTAGCACCAAACTCTAATAATGTCTGTACTATTTCAGTGTGTCCTTGGGTAACTGCCAACGTTAGAGGTAGTTCACCAAAGTTTCTCACATTTGCATCTGCTCCATACCGCAGTAGCATTTCGACTATTTGACTATGTCCCTGTAATGCTGCAACAAGCAACGGTGTATCGCCGAGGTTATTTCTAATTTGCACATTCGCACCTCGGCTGAGTAATACTTCCACCACATCGGTATAACCTTCAACAACCGCTAGGTGCAAAGCAGTTTCACCATCTTGATCTGGGAAATTCACATCAGCGCCTGCATCTAGTAAACAGGCAGCGATCGCACTATGTCCAGCTGCCACTGCTGCTGATAGTGCCGTAGTGCGATCGCGATTTTGCAGTTTCACATCTGCCCCCGCGGCCAATAATGCTTGTACAATTGGCAAATGTCCCAAATCTGCTGCTAGCATCAACGGGGTTTCACCTTCTTCATCCTGGGCATTAATATCTGCGCTGACTGATGCAATTGCTTGCACAACAGCAACATGTCCTTGCTTGAGTGCTAATTTCAAAGCAGTATCATCATCATTATCTTTGACATTGACATCTGCACCCGCCGCCAGTAAGACTTGTACCACCTCCGCATACCCTTTTAGTGCTGCTGCCATCAAAGCCGTACTACCATCTTCATTAGTAGCATTAACATCTGCACCCCTAGATACTAAAAGTCGCACAATGTCAAGACTCTTAGCACTCGCAGCCAACATCAAAGCTGTTAAACCGTAGCGTTTTCTGTGTAAATTAGCATTAGCACCATAATTTAGAAGCGATCGCGCAATTTCCGTATAGCCAAAATTAGCAGCAAACATCAACGCCGTTGTACCTTCGCGATCGCTAACATCAGGTGTTGCACCCGCAGCCAGTAGCGCCTGCACTTGCTTAATATCACCAGTTTTAACAGCCTTTAGCAGTAAAGCATCATTGGTCATTGGTCATTAGTCATTGGTCACTAGTCAATAGTCCATCGTCAAGGGTCAAGAGTCAATGGGGATCGGGGATCGGGGATCGGGGATCGGGAAGAGACTTGTTAAATAATTCTTCCTTGTCCTGCTTGCCCTCCCCGATCCCCAATCCCCGATCCCTAATCCCCGATCCCCAATCCCCGATCCCTAATCCCCGATCCCCAATCCCCGATCCCTAATAAAGGTTATGCTAATTTTTATGAAGATTTAAGAATAGGGGCAAAGGCAATGAATCTGGAACTATCACCATCGGTCAAATATTGGGCGCAGTTCTTCCACCCAATCATGATGTGGGCGTTACTACTGGTATCTGTATATGCTGCCTATTTAGGGCTGCAAGTTCAGCGTACCAGAAATTCCCAAGGTGAACAAAAGAAAGAATTGATTAAAGGTAGATACAACATCAGACACTACCAAATTGGTTCTATATTATTGGCACTTATGGTGGCAGGCTCTATTGGTGGGATGGCTGTTACCTACATTAATAATGGTAAGTTGTTCGTGGGGCCACACCTACTAGCGGGGCTGGGCATGACTGGTGCTATTGCCTTTTCTGCTGCTTTATCTCCCTATATGCAAAAAGGGGCAAATTGGGCCCGTGTTACTCATATTTTGCTGAACTTTACCCTTTTGGGTCTGTTTACTTGGCAAGCTATCACAGGTATGCAAATTGTGCAAAAAATTCTGACTAGTGCTTAGTCAATAGTCATTTGTCATTGGTCATTGGTCATTTGTCATTAGAGATTAAGTAAGTCGGTCTGAATAAATAGAACAGGATTTTTAAAATCCTTGCCAATGACTAATGACTAATGACTCATGACTTTATTTATTTTTCTTGACATTGACTGGTAATTCTATACCCAAAGACTGATGAAAATCTTCTTGAACTTTGCGAGTTAAGCGACGGGAGACTTGGCGAACAATTTGATTAAGTAAGCGATCGCCTGTAGATTGAACTAAAGATTTGGGTAGTCGCTGAATAAATTTAGGAAAGTTGATGTAAACTTTTAAATCCAATTCCCACTCTACTGTTGTGATTTCACTGGAAATTGTAGGAATTGAAGACTCTTGAATTTCTATTAGCTGTAGCGAAGAATTATAGTCTACTTCATAACCAGGAGCTTGATAATCGGGAATCGGAATTGTACGAATGCGGTAAACACGATCTTCAGGAGGAAGCAGTTCTAGACCGATTTTTGGTTCCACTTCATAACCAAAAGATCCAAAGCGACCAACTACCAAAGCATAACCATTTTCTCCCAGTGGTTCTACTCTCATCGGTTCGGCACAACGGGAAAACCAACTACCATGATTATTTAAATACTCAGCAACTGTGTCAGCAGAAGCATACATTTCCATCTTGTCTTGATAACGACCACAAAACATCGTAGGTGTGCCTACAGATTTCTCTATATGTACTACTTCATTTTCTGCGATCGATGATGCCACAGACAAAACAACTTCTGCTGATTCCAAGGACTCAAATGATTCTATAGACTGATATTCTTTGTTTCTTGAAAGCATAAGATTTTTGTATATTTTTTTTATTTGTCTAAGATTAATATTTCCCAAACTAAGTGCAAAATTTCGTACTGGATGTACATTTTGACCGAAAACTTAAAAATAAATCATAAATTTCATCGAATCTCTACAATAGAGACAGAAAGAAGACATACTAGTTTCCCAGGATAACGTAGAAAATGAAAGCCTTTGTCGCAGGAGCAACAGGAGAAACAGGTCGTCGCATCGTACAAGAACTGACGGCGCGAAATATTCCAGTTCGCGCTTTGGTGCGCGATGTCGAGAAAGCAAGGAATATTTTGCCTAGTGAAGTAGAGTTAGTAGAAGGTGATGTGTTAGATCAACAAAGTCTAGCTACTGCTTTGGGAGATAGTACAGTTGTTTTATCTGCCACAGGAGCAAAACCTAGCTTTGATCCTACAGGTCCATATAAAGTAGATTATGAAGGGAATAAAAATTTAGTTGATGCTGCCAAAGCTAAGGGAATAGAACATTTTGTCATGGTTTCTTCTTTAGCTGCTTCGCAATTTTTCCATCCTCTCAACTTGTTCTGGCTAATTTTGGTTTGGAAAAAACAAGCTGAGGAATATCTGCAAAAAAGTGGTTTGACTTACACAATAGTCAGACCAGGTGGTCTTAAGAATGAAGATAACACCGATTCCATCGTTATGCAAAATGCGGATACCTTGTTTGACGGTAGCATTCCTCGACAAAAAGTCGCTCAAGTTTGCGTAGAAGCTTTATTTGAACCAGCAGCACGAAATAAAATTGTAGAGATTGTAGCAAAACCAGAAGCTGCATCGAAAAGCTTTGGCGAGTTATTTGCAGGTGTGGTTTGAAACAAAATTTAATCGTCAAGAGTCAAGAATCAATTGTCAAGAGTCCAGAGTCCAAAATTTTTTACCATTGACTCTTGACAATTGACCAATTTGTGAAGGAGTTTAACTCTGAAAGGCTTGCAATTTAAAGGCGTTGAAAAATTCATTGGCCCATTGGCTGCTGTACTAATATTTGTGTATTTATTCCAGTGGTATATTATCGGTGATTTGCGATCGCGTCCTGATCCTGTATTCAGTACCAGACAACCACCCTTAGTGATGAAAGGTGGTGATCCCTATATCCGCGCCTTAATGCGAACTATCTCAGCCAGTGAAGCTAGCGGTTATCGTCCCTACTCGCTTTTGTATGGTGGAGAACATGTTAATGATCTCAGTCGCCATCCACAAAAGTGTGTGACAATTGTTGTCGGCCCCAACAAAGGTAATTGTTCGACAGCCGCCGGAAGATATCAAATTATTAACACAACTTGGTTTGCGATCGCACCCAAATATCATCCAAAACCAATGCGAATGATGTTTTGGGTTAATTACAGTTTTGAACCAGAATATCAAGATACAGTAGTGCATAGTTGGTTGAGTGATTCTCAATTTTGGGGAGTGAATATTTCCCAGTTACTACGTCAGGGAAAATTAAATGATGTTTTGCGGCGACTATCTCCCACTTGGACAAGTTTAGGATATGGTATTGAAACTAATTCTGTGAGTCCTCTTTTACCTAAGATTTATCAGAAAATGCTACAGGAAGAATTAAAAACTGTGAAGCGATAAAAGTCTAGGGTGAAATACTAACTATGCATTCAAAAAAATTTGAATATTCTCTACAAAATCCTTTGGCTTTTCAAAATGAATATTATGACTTGTATTACTAATTATTTTTAGTTGACAATATTGACACATCTCTGCCATTTCTTGATTTATCTCTACAAATTTTTCATCACTTTCACCAACTAATAATAGTAAAGAATTGGGATTATCTTTGAGTTTTTCCCATAAAGAAGGTTGACAGCCAGTACCCATTAACCGTAGGGATTTCGCTAATTCTACAGGGTTATTTTTTGTTCTAATTTCTAGCAAATTTTGAAAATGTGGATGATTTTTGATATTGCCAAAAATTGGCTGTTGATACCAATTTGTTAAAAAGGCAATAAAATCATTTTTTTCAATACTTCTTTCTAGTTTTCTCGCAATTTGTCCATCCCGTTTTATTCTTTCTTGACGTTCTGCTGCTGTTCGTAAACCAGGAGACGCTGATTCTAGAACAACTTTAGGAAATCTATGGGGAAAGAATAAAGTGAGATATAAAGCTAATCTACCACCCATAGAATAACCAACTAAAAAGCACTGATGAATTTGTAAATAATCTAATAATTCAATTAAAGCTTTAGCAGTGTTTGCCATTGTGTAAGAATCTTCACTTCCTAAAACTTTTGTATTTCCATGTCCTGGTAAATCTACTTTTAGACAATAAAAATCATTTTTTAACAATTGTATGGCTTGCTCAAATTCATGGCTGTCACCCATAAATCCGTGGAGAAAAAGAATTACAGGCTGAGTGCGATCGCCATCGCAAGAATAATAAAATTGGTAATTTGCTACTGCCATGACTATATGTATTATTTTAAGTTCGTAGTGAGGACTTTAGTCCTCAGTATAAGGACTAAAGTCTTTACTACAAACAAAAGGTGAGAATTGTTTGTGGCAAATATTTTAATTAAAAATTTATTAACAAATAGAAAATCTTTGGTTAAAAAAAGCTTATCACATAAGATTTATTGATAATTATCATTAGCCTAATTAAAATAATTTAATAAAAATTACACAACTTCTTGGCAATATTTAAATATTTAGTAATTTATCTACCTTGGGCAAACTTAAAAAATAAATTAGAGATAAGATTCTCAAATTCTTCAAGAATTTGAGGATATGTGCTTTGTGATTCTCATAAATCATATAGGATTGTGCTTGATAAAATAGGAGCGTTTACTTGTAATTAACCTAGATCAGGAACAAAGAATTAAATAAAGCATTTGAGTGAGGCATATTTAACTATTTAATTATGTAAAAATTTTCTCTGTTCTGCATTATTTCTATCTAACGATAGTTAAGATTTTCTTTTTGAGAGTGCAATCACTACAAAAGCATTCTAAATTGCAATGCTAGGTAAGTCGGCTTGAATAAACATAACGCTAGTTACGAAAAGTAAACATGCACCAAACTCTGACCAATGACCAATGACAAATGACGACTCCAACTAGTTAGCTTGATTTGTACCGACTTACTTACAGATTTAATTGCGAATTCTAAATTAAATTACAAAGGTGCAAAAATAATGGTAAGAACACCCCAAAAACCAACCTCTGAAGAAATTAGCTCTATTACCAGTTACGGTCAAGCACGGTCTACAGTTGAGGGTGCGCCCCTCAGTTCTGATGAACTCCGCAAGATGCACGCTTTCTGGCGTGCAGCCAACTATTTAGCTGTGGGGATGATTTATCTGCGGGACAACCCATTGCTAAAAGAGCCTCTCAAGCCTGAACATATCAAACACCGCTTGCTAGGACATTGGGGTTCTAGTCCGGGGATCAGTTTTCTTTACACCCACCTTAACCGTGTGATCAAGAAATTTGATCAGGACATGTTATACATCGTAGGGCCTGGTCACGGTGCGCCTGGATTCCTTGGCCCATGCTACTTAGAGGGTAGCTATTCCAACTACTTCTCCGACTGTAGCGAAGACGAAGAGGGAATGAAGCGATTTTTCAAGCAATTTTCTTTCCCTGGTGGAGTTGGTAGCCATTGTACTCCTGAAACTCCTGGCTCTATTCATGAAGGGGGCGAACTCGGTTACAGTCTATCCCATGCTCATGGTGCTGCATTTGATAACCCCAATTTGATTGTTGCAGCACTAGTTGGAGACGGAGAAGCCGAGACTGGACCTTTAGCAACTTCTTGGCATTCCAACAAATTCATCAATCCTATTCGCGACGGTGCAGTATTACCGATTTTGCACCTGAATGGTTACAAGATTAATAATCCTACCATTTTGTCTCGTGTCAGCCACAAAGAACTAGAAGACTTGTTTAATGGCTATGGCTACACTCCCTACTTTGTGGAAGGATCTGATCCAGAAAGTATGCATCAAGCAATGGCTGCAACACTCGATCATTGCATCTCTGAAATTCACAAAATTCAGCAGGAAGCTCGTAGTAGTAGTGTTCCTAGCCGTCCTCGCTGGCCAATGATTGTGATGCGTACTCCTAAAGGTTGGACTGGTCCTCAAGAAGTAGACGGACATAAAGTAGAAGGTTTCTGGCGCGCTCATCAAGTACCGATGGGAGGAATGCATAACAACCCAGAGCATCTGAGACTGTTGGAAGAATGGATGCACAGCTACAAGCCGGAAGAACTCTTTGATGCTAATGGTACGCTAATAGCAGAAATAAGAGATACTGCACCCACTAGTTCAAAACGTTTGGGGTCAACTCCCTATGCTAATGGTGGTGTGTTACGCCGCTCTCTAAAATTACCCGACTACCGCAAATATGGCGTTGAGCTGGAAAAACCTGGACAAATTCAGGTGGAAAATACTAAACCTCTGGGTGTTTTCTTGCGTGATGTCATGAAGGCCAATATGACCAATTTCCGAGTATTTGGGCCTGACGAAAACACCTCTAACAAGCTGAGTGCGATTTACGAAGCCAGCAAAAAGTTTTGGATTGCGGGATATTTACCAGAAGATGCTGATGGTGGTGAACTTTCTCCTGATGGTCGCGTCATGGAGATGCTGAGTGAACACACGTTGGAAGGTTGGCTAGAAGGCTATTTGCTTACTGGTCGTCATGGCTTCTTCTCTACCTACGAAGCCTTTGCTCATATCATTGACTCAATGGTGGGTCAGCACGCCAAATGGCTAGAGATTTCCAATCATGTTAGCTGGCGAGCAAAAGTTTCTTCGCTCAACATCCTGATTACCTCTACGGTTTGGCGACAAGACCACAATGGCTTCACTCACCAAGATCCGGGCTTTTTGGATGTGATACTCAACAAGACTCCAGACGTGGTTCGGATCTATCTTCCGCCTGATGTTAACTCACTGCTGTCAGTTGCTGATCACTGTTTGCGGAGCGAAAACTATGTCAACGTGATTGTGTCTGACAAACAACTACATTTGCAGTACCATGACATGGAAACTGCGATTCGTAATTGCACCAAAGGTATAGATATTTGGGAGTGGGCAAGTACAGATGCGGGTGAAGAACCAGATGTAGTGCTGGCTTGTGCAGGTGACATTCCTACTTTAGAAGCATTAGCAGCATCGGTGTTGTTGAGGGATAATTTCCCTGACTTAAAAATCCGGTTTGTGAATGTGATTGACTTGTTTAGGTTACAACCGGATACAGAACATCCCCACGGTTTGAGCGATCGCGATTTTGATAGTATATTTACTCTCGATAAACCAGTGATCTTTAACTTCCATGGCTATCCCTGGTTAATTCACCGCCTAGCTTACCGCCGTCATAACCACAACAACATGCACGTACGTGGTTATAAAGAAAAAGGTAATATTAACACACCATTGGAACTGGCAATCCAAAATCAAATTGATCGTTTTAGTATTGCGATCGATGTTATTGATCGGATACCTAAACTCAAAGTCGCAGGCGCTCACGTCAAAGAAATGCTTAAAGATGAACAAATTTCTTGCCGTAACTACGCCTACGAACACGGAATAGATAAGCCCGAAATTGTCAATTGGAAGTGGTCATACTAGTACTCCGTCACACCAAGTTTGCTAAATAAAATTCAATCGACTGTTGTGGGAGCTAATTTACTGTTGAGGTTTTGTAGTAACCACTAAAGTGCTTACTACAAACACTCAATTCAAAATTGACAAACTACTACTTACTTTTTTCACTTCTCCCACAATGGGTTTTGATGCTAAATCTGCTAAACCAACATCCTGCAACAAGTTAGCCCAATCTTTGATCAGCATGGGATTTTTTGGATCATCAAGGCGCAGTTGAGCCAATTCAGACAAAGCTGAATACCAAATTCCATTTTCAGCATAAATTGCAACGCGCTGTCGTGGTTTAGTCGCTGATTTCAAAAGACCTTTTAAGTTTGGTTGGATTGCTATCTTTTGCACCCATCCACGCACAAATATTGGGTTTGGTAGTTTTTGTTGAGAACAATAAAGTTTAAAGTACCATTGATAATTTTGGTTCAGTTCTAAAGTTACTGTAGGTGGCACGGTTAATTTCACAACACCTGGTGTATTGGGCAGAGTAAAATTAGTTTTATAGATCGGATTATCTGCTTCATTTTGTAATACAAATTCTCCAATGGGTGTCTCTTTTTGTCTATACGGTACAAAAAACCAAAAACTAGGATGCTCATCAATTGTTAAACCTACATTTTTTTCTGGTATCAATGCAGTTGTGAGCAAATCTAGCGATGGACAATCACCACGGCTTCCAGTTCCTACCCTATTATTCGGTCTACCTCGCCTTGATCCATCTGGCTCTTTGTCTTGAAAGTGAATCTCTATATTCTGAGAATTATTATTATAATTTTGATTTTCTAGTTGATTGGATTGGGCTATTTCTGGTAAAAAATAGCTCATCCACACAAGCAACATACAAGCGATCGCCAATGCCCATTTTGATTTAGTCATTTGTCATTTGTCATTGGTAATAGTTTGAGGTATCTTCACTTTTTGTAAGTCGCATTATATTTATTGCCGCTAACTTACTTAAAGCTATAAAATACGTAACTCTGACTTTTGAATGCGTGAATGCGTTATTTTCGCGTAGTGATACTATCCTTTGTATTATTTTTATTGGTGTAATTAAATTAAGATTATGCACTTCAGGAGTAGTTTAAAAACATAAAATCTGTTTATGCTAACCAATGATAAATTTTTGCAAAATTTAGTTAAAAATATGCTTGTTTAAATTGGCGAAAATCATCAAAACGCGAGTTACGAATATAAACAATGACGACCCTCGCTAGCATTCTCAACGTGTGGACTCTCTACTCTTCACTTTGAGATGAAGTCAAGGTAGCCACTGTTGCTCCACCTGTTAATAAAACTAATGCTGATGGAAGCAGTGGTATCCATAATCCTTGTATTAATAAGAACAAACAAGCCAGATATAAAATGCCGATCGCACCGATTAAGGTAATGATCAGGCGGAAGCGCGATCGCAACTGCCAAGCCAGTACACCTCCCGCCACACACCAAACCCAAATCCACAAGTTTTCACCCCATTTTGGTAAAACCCATAATAGCGGTCGATTATCCAACACAGCACTGAGTATCTGACTAACCATATGTGCTTGGATGACGACTCCTGGCATTTGCTTGTGGGGCCACATTTGGGTACTGTAGGGAGTAGACCAGTAATCGTGAAAACTTTCGGCGGTTGTACCAATAATCACTATGCGATCGCGGACTAAATCGGCAGTCAGTTGATTATTAAGAACCTCTTTGAGAGTAACTGTTTGAGCAACTGGATTGGCAGCACGCCAATTTAACAAAACTTGATAACCGAGATTATCTATCCCACTGTAACCACCAATGTTTTGTTCTATAGTCTTAAAGACCACGTTGCCAAACTGCCAATTATTTTCAGGTGTCAGTAGTTGAGGTTGAATACCTTGGTTTTTTAAGTAACGGCTAGCAAGGCGAAAGCTAAAAGATTTATCAGTCGCACAGGGAGGCGCACCAGACATAGCCAAAATTTGGCGACGGATGACGTTATCAGGATCAGCAACGACATCACTAAAACCTTGACGTTGGATTTGGCTAGAAACTTCTGGGGGTGGGGGAACACCAGGATTAGTTTTGTCTTCACTGGCTTTGCATATCGCAATAAAGCGATCGCTTGTTTGCATTGTCTTGGCTAAATCTGCATATTCTGGTCTAGTGGGATTTTCACGATAGATATCCAAACCAATCACACGCGGGTTGAAGCGTTCAATTTTTTTCATCGCTTCAGCCAATGCTTTGTCTGATAGTGATGCTCCTGCTCTTTCTGTGGCAGGTTGAGCGCTAACATCAGTTTCTGTCACTTCTACTACAAGTATACGGGGATCAGCTTTTTCAGGTGGGCGCGATCGCATCAATAAATCAAAGGCTGCGAGTTCCCCCAACTGCAATATTCCTAGCGATCTGATACCAATAGCTACGGTTGTTACTACTAGACTGACTTTCAAGATCAGTGGGAGAATGCGTCGGCTGGGCAAAATGGGGCGGCGATCGCTCACAGACTGTTTTGGCCAAACTAACGGTTCTGCGGCGGGATTCTGGCAAATTACTGGAAGCCAACTAGCACAGGGAAATTCATTTTCCAAACCCTGTAATTTATCCTGTGCTTCCCGCACTGCTAGATAGAAAGATTCTCCGTGAGCAAAAGCTTCTAGAAAGTGCTTTAAAAATTCCTGGGCGACAAAATCGGGGACTGGTTCTCGCATGACAATCATTTGCGGAATTTGCAGAGAACCTAATTCCCGCGCTAATTCTAAACCTTCGCAGGAGTTAAAAACGACTAAATTTAAACCCCGTGCGATCGCTGCTTTGAGAGCATTTTTTAATTGAGCGATCGTCAAAGTATCTGTTTGATTAATATGAATTCGACCACTTTCTCCTTCAGCATCGGTTGAACCATGGCCTGCGAAAAACAGCATATCCCAGCCTCGTTTATCCCAAAGCCACCGATCCAATTCTCGGCGTTGTGGTTCGACTAAAAAAATTATTTCCGCCCCTGGTAATCGCTCCAAAATTGCCCGATCTTGCTGGACATCGATTCCTTGACTATTACCCAAAACTGCCAATATCCTGATTTTTCGCCCAGAATTTTTGCGTAAAGGCTTAACTTGCTCAACTTCTAAAATGCTTGAACATGCGATCGCCTTTTGGTAATCTTCAAAAAAATTCCACAGATGCCAAGGTAGACGCCTAACTTGGTTATCTTCTGTTGCTAAAATTAAGCGTATTTCATCATCTGGATTTAATTTTGTACGTAATTTTTGATCAATGTGCCGAAATGGCTCAGATTTCAACCAAGAATTAATTTGTTTCTGTAAATTGTCGCATAAATTACTAAAATCAATAGAGGAAACATTTGTGACATCTTCTTCATCTATCTCGATATCCATATCCTCTAGATCATCTGTGTAATTACGCCAATCTGAGCCGGGATAGAGAGCTTCATAAAGTAATTGATAAAGCAGTTGCCAACGTTTGTAGAGTGACCAAAGCTCTGGTGCAGCTGGTAGGCTACCCGTAAATTGCATAGCGATCGGATTACCATCTTCCCATAGTGCAGCAGTAACAGAGGGAAAGCCTTGCTTTAAATTACCCTTTCCCAAATTCAATACAACCAGTTTACTCATGGCTCTTAGCCAACAAGCTTCTCAAGCATAAAGTCTTCTTTAATACTGATATCACCTAAAGCTACCTGTAAACTAAAACTTTTTCCTGGGGGAGATTTAAACTTTTTGAGTTGAATAAAATGGTCGTGACTTCTAGATTGTACTTCCTGAATAATGTTTCCTGACCCCGAAAGCAAAAATAATTTCAGCTCAGGTGGTAAATACATTTCTTCATTGGCTGGATGTAGCTGCACACGGATACTGACTTTTTCATCGATCTCTGATGTTAGACCAATCAGCAGTACAACAGCAGTATCCCTTAATTGCATCCCTAAATCAATTAACTTAGCTCCCTTAACCCGAACTTCATTCAAGGTAGCATCATGTCGGAATTGTACAGCTAAAGTATGTTGTTGTGAGCTACAGAAAATGTCAAAAGACTGCCAACCTGCTTCAAAAACATTTTGAAACCATTTACTTAAGTTATTTACCAAAGAGTAATTGTATTCAACAATATTCCCTTTATGCTTTAAAAGCCTTTTTTGGTACAAATCTTGTCTCTCGTCATCTAATGCTAGTAATGCCATCCATTCTTCATGACTGACATTTTCAGGTAAATCAGGAGTCCAGTGATCCAGTTGCTTAAGTAATTTGTCTACTTGGATGCTTGACAATGTTGGCAAAGTTTTGACCTCTGGTTTTTGTACCGAACATATTTCTCGTGCTACCCACATGACATTTATATCTGCAATTAAATCCTCTTCATCTAATAAGTAAGCTCGATCTATTAGGTCATAATTAGCTTTCTCGCGAATTTGTTGGTGAGTTGTGTATCCCCACACTCCTAACCAGTTTTCTTCTAGATTGATCTGCACAGCTACATAATAATTTGCTACCCAGTTGGGAATGTCAACCCATTCTTGAGGAATGCAAAATTCTGTCAAATTACTTTTATCGGTGGGGATTAACACTAGCCGCAAATCACCCAAAGTTATGCAAGTACCATTTACAAATTCCCAAATACTAGGTAACTGATGATCACTGGGCCACACATTTGGAGTTTCATCCAAATCTGGGTCTTGTTCCAACATATTAAAAAAAGAATTCAAACATAATAAATTTAGGTAGGCATTCCAACGAGCAGCAGGATTAGAGTAATAGTTTTGAGCAGATATTTGCCATGCAGATTGTTGTTCTTGAGATGATATCTCTAACCATAATTTATCCGGATAAATTGTTGTCAAGTCATTCATTTCTAATTTCATATATTTCATCCCTGATTGGCAAGAGAAAATTTACTTTTTAACCATTCTTCAACGAAATCAGCTATTTTATGATTGACTATTTCTAGGGATTTTTTTTCTATTTTCATACTCTGTTCTAACTCATTTTTGAAGCATATGACTATATTTTTTTTCAGATGTGAAATTATCTTGGATGCGTCGGATACAAAGACTGTTATTTGCTGATAATTTGTTTGTCCTAAAAGATGAATTTGATTCATAAGCATTGATAGTTTTTCTTGCTCTGGAAACTGTTCACCAATCCTATCTAATGTCGAATAAAATATTTTTTGGCAATGAAAGCGCAAACATTCATTCATAGTGTCTTTGATATTTTCAAGCTCTGTTTCATTTTTAAAGCGAATATCTGGATCAAACTTATTCAATTCAATAGCTAAATCCTTTAATATATTTCTAATATATCTAGATGATTGACGAGCTACTTGATATTGTTTTTGTAATTCTGGATACTTGTTTTTTAAAATACTTGCTATTTCCGTTTGAGTTAAATTTAGTCCCTGCCAAAGTTTTAACATGGTTTGACCAGCTTCTGGCAGAGATGCAAATAAATCTGAAACAATTGACTGAACTTGCTCCCATGCCTCTTGTTGTATGAGGTTATCCCAAGGTGTAGGTATGGGTTCAAAACTATTTTCATATTCTTCTAAGGGTAAAAAACGTTTGGTGCGATAATCACGAGCTGCCCGCACACATATTGATAATATATGTTGAACTTTTTCACTAGAAATTGGTGCTGTAGGAAAATCTAGTGTCTTAATTTTCTGATTATAGTAATAGGCAATTTGTTGCAGATGCTGTTGATTTGGAGGTTCTAAGCTACGCCCTCCTTGAGAGCGTGCTGGCTGATAAATTTTATCTAAATATTGCCAAACTAAGCAGTAGGAATCAAGTTTTTTGTGATTTATCCCTTGATAAAGTAATGCTTCACGTAATTCTTTAGCATTTAAATCTTTTAGTAAACCATAGTCAGAAAATTTTCCTCTCTTTGCTTCTAAGTCATGTTGATAAATGGTATTGCTGATCAGTCTGATAATTGCTGTTTTAGCATATCCTTCTATATTCGTCAGTGGATGTTCAAAATTAAAATTTTTGAGAAGTTTACTTGCTGGATTAGCAGCTGCGTTAGCAATTTGAAAAAACTCTTCTAATGGATATTTATGCTGAAGGTATTTAAATCTTTGATAAGATTTTTGAGAAGCCCACAAGCAAGCTTCTTGCAAATATGCAGATAAATGCCTCCCAGCGAGGAAAGAAGACGTGGAGAGGGGAACAGAGGAAGAGGCGGTGACGCGGTGACGCGGTGACGCGGTGAAATTCCCCGTGTCCCCTTGTCTCCCGTGTCCTCCTTGTCCCCCTTGTTCTTGTGTCTCCGTGTCCTCTTGTGTTGATTTTTCTCTGATCAGTTTTAGAAAGTATTGCGCCCAAAATTCTTCGTTAGCACCTATTTCTGACTCCACTAAAATTCTCATACAACGCTCTAGTTCTGGATCTGTTCGCCAAATAGGATTTCCATCACTACCGGGATTACCAAAACTGAGAAACGTTGAGAACTTTTCAATGATATCTTCACGTTTTTTCATGAAGTGTCCTCTGCTTTTTGCTGAGGTTAACTTTATAACGAGTCAACCTAATTCTCAAAGTATCCAAGATGTTGCTATTTATGTATGGGAATTATAAACAGGGAATTATGCAGTAAATCTCATCAAAAGACCTAAATTTTTTGAAAATATAGGCTAAATCTATTTTCAAGCTTATTTTGCTGTTATTCCATTGACTATCGCTCCGATCCCTGAACTACCTCATCACTTTGATTCATCTGTGCGATCGCCCCCGTGGTCGATTTCCTAATATCCATCCTGGGAAGGAGGATATTATTGGCTGTGACACTTAATTAGCTGCCAACTACATAGTTAATTCTTAGATCAGTCCATGTTATAGAAGATAAAACCAGAAAATTTACAGGAAAAAATCAATGACCATAAAAACCCAGAAATCTGAATTTTTTAAGCCTCTTGGAGATAAATCAGACGTAGATGATCAACTAATAAAAAAACAGCCAGTAAAAATTAATGCTAGTACAGGAATTTATATGGAGTCATCTAAATGGGCTAAAGATGAAAAGACGCTGAGTCCACGTTATCGTTTCACATCGCCCAAAGAGCAAGTTTATCAAATCAAGAAAATTTGGTACATTTTCCCCTTTACTCTGTAAATTTCTTCAAAATAGTTGGATGTTTAAATCTTTGACTGACTACTTATAAATTGCTAGATATTGTTTGAAAATAGCTTGTGTTTGTGAAATTAATCGATTTTGCTAGTGTTTCAGTCATCCTTTCAAGTTCGGACTTTCGATTTATGATTTCATCCTTTTGGTAGGCTGCTCCTCAAAGCAACATAACCATAGAAAGAGGATATTAGATTTTTAGATTTTTAATATAGTTTTATAAGAGCAACTATTTATAAAGAATATTTAAATACTGAATAGTATATTTGTGTTTGTTAATAGCCAGATTAGCTCTAAATCTATTGTAGGGCTGAGTTTGAATATGCAAATTTTTTATTTAGCAAACCACAAAGAACGCAAAGGACGCAAAGAGTTTAAGAAGTTGGTAGGGATTGGTGATTTTTATTCTGTCGTATGAAACCACCCTGCCCTCCCCTTGGCAAGGGGAGGGTTGGGGAGGGGTAAAATTCTATGCAGCTTCACGAAGAATTGGTTTAAAAGCTACTGCAAATAGAGATAACTATTCAAAGAAAGTAAGCATTTACAGTTATTACAGTTATTCAAAATCTGTCAAATAGATTACACATAAAAATTATAAAGCAAAGTAGAGATGAATATTAATTATCAAAACTATCAAAATTTTATAATTGTGGCTGTAATTGTTATAGCTGCATTATTTGCCATCCAATTGATTGTGCAATGGTGGCGAGAACAGCAATATAGTCTGAAAGGAAAAACGGTGCTGGTTACGGGTGGATCACGAGGATTGGGTTTGGTAATGGCACGTCATTTAGTACAGCAAGGAGCAAATGTGGCAATTTGTGCGCGTGATCCCGCAGAATTAGAAAGAGCGCGTATCGATTTACAACAACGTGGTGGAGAAGTATTAGCTGTACCTTGTGATCTCACAGATGAACTTGAAGTTAAGCAGATGATTCGACTTGTGAGCGATCGCTTTGGCCAGATTGATGTGCTAATCAATAATGCAGGTACTATCCAAGTTGGGCCAATACAAGAGATGACTCTTGATGATTACGAAGAAGCCATCAAAATTCATTTCTGGGCGCCACTATATACTACTCTGGCTGTTCTACCCCACATGCGCCAGCGACATGAGGGACGGATCGTAAATATTTCTTCTATTGGCGGTAAGGTGAGCGTACCACATCTATTGCCTTACAGTGCGAGCAAGTTTGCTTTAGTTGGGCTTTCGGAAGGAATGCACTCAGAATTGGCAAAGGATGGAATTGTTGTAACTACCGTTTGTCCCGGTTTGATGCGTACGGGTAGCCCATATAATGCTTTCTTCAAAGGTAAGCATCGCGAGGAATACGCTTGGTTTAGCATTAGTGATTCTTTACCCATACTCTCTATCAGTGCTGAAAGTGCAGCTAAACAAATTATTGCTGCTTTCAGGCGAGGAGATGCAGAAGTCATACTCTCAATTCCAGCGCAGATAGGCGATAAATTTCACGCCCTATTTCCGGGTTTCACCTCTGTACTTCTGAGTTGGGTAAACAGATTCTTGCCAGATGCAGATGGTATTGGCAGCGATCGCGTTCAAGGTAAAGACAGTAAATCTCCTATCTCATCATCTGTTTTAACAAGCTTAACCGACCAAGCAGCACAGCAAAATAATCAATATTAATTAATGGGGAACGGGGAACGAAGAAATAATTATGTGTAACTAAATATCTGTATTAATTATTTAAAGAAGTGTGATTGTATGCCTTATCAAGAAATAGCCGATTTACCGGACTCTGTGAAAAACCATCTGCCTAAACATGCAGCTGAGATATTTCTTGCAACCTTCAATAATGCTGAAAAAGAATATAAAGAAGAGGAAACGGCTTTTCGTGTCGCTTGGGCAGCTGTGAAGCGAGATTATGAAAAAGGTGAAGATGGCAACTGGCATAAAAAATCAGAGTAAGTGAATCAAGTTTTGCAGTTTTGCGACTCGTAAACTAACTTTTGCAACTCACAAACTAACTTCTGCGACTCGTAAACTAACTTCTGCAACTCGTAAACTAACTTTTAAGACTCACAAACTAACTTTTGCAACTCGTAAACTAACTTCTGCGACTCGTAAACTAACTTTTGCGACTCGTAAACTAACTTTTGCAACTCGTAAACTAACTTCTGCAACTCGTAAACTAACTTTTACGACTCGTAAACTAACTTTTGCAACTCGTAAACTAACTTTTGCGTGCGATTTATAAATTAGCTTCACAAGTCGTCAAACAGTTTTTTAGCTCAAAATCCGGCTTTAATTAAGTAATCAGACACAATTAATAAAACAGATTTTTTCTGTTCGCCATTCCCTTGACAAGTTAGATCCCCGACTTTTTTTAAAAGTTGGGGATCTGGACAATAGAAATTAAAGCCAATCTCGATAAGCCGAAATTTCATTGACGCTAATTTCAAATGGTGTTCCTTTACCCATAGGAGGATAAACGCGGATTTTGGCGTCACTGCGATATTTTTCTAACTTACTTCCTATCTGAGGAATATTGTTGACGATATGCCAGTAAGTTACTATGTCTGGGCTGTCAATGATTAACTTGAGAGTACCGTCTTTGGTTGTGAGATACCACTGACAAGTAGACAATAACATTTGTGTGATGCGATCGCACGCTTGAAAAAAGCACGCACCAATTGATTGTTCTAGTTCCAGATACAACATTCTATCCTGTGGCGTCACCTCATTGGGTGGCATGTCATCTGGAGGTAAGAAGGGTTTTTTCATTATGCTAGCTCTTGATTTAAGATAAATTCCAGTTTTCATTTTTCATTGCGATCGCTATTGTTCAGACATTGTTACCCAATGCAAATCTAACCACAAGCGCGGATCTGCTTGCTTGATTTTCGACATTGGATCGCGTAATAGTCGTGAAGCATTTAGAAAAACTACTTGAACTAACCCCATGTTCTCTGCTAAATCTCGGAGTATTTCTTTGTGGACTTGCACAAGGGGCATCATTTCATCAGAACAATAAATCCCAATGTAGCGCAAGCGTTTTGGAGGCCTTCCCCAATAATTAGTGATGACTTTCACATAACAGTCATCTAACAATTCTCCAATTTTGGGGTAGTATTTTTTGACAATTCTCAGATATTCTTTGGATAATATATCTTCTCTAATCATGACAAAACCTATTGCAAGAGTGCAAAATATAGGATTAAGTCGAAAGAATGAAGGGAAAAAGCAACACTTCAGTTTTCATATTTAATCCTTTTTTGAATCAATAGTTTTTTAGCCACCATGCACTATTTTTGTAAGCTTTATCACAATATTAATATAGCATGACTTTGTCATATTTACATGACTAAATCATATAAAAAATGCTAAATTTTTTGAATTTTATAACATTAAAATCACAGATTTTATTAATTAAATAAACACAAAAAAAAGAAAAGTTTGTGAGAAATAAAAAATTTCGTCACAAACAGAACAACACACAAGCAATATATAAAAAATTTGATTTTTTCTTCCTACTGATTAGCGAAAATGACGTTCTGACACTAATACCTCAGCTACCAATCTTGGTATATCTGTCAGATCAGCATATCCTTCTGAACCGCGAATTGGAGAAATAAATGTATAGTCTGGATCACATTCTCCAGTGTCATAAACTTGTATATACCATCGATCAGGAAATCCCTCTATGGCTATTTCTACAACGTACCAACTCATGCCAATCAGACGAGAATTTACAATGACAAACCACTCTCTATCTGCTTCTAGAACATTCCACTCAGCCATCAGAAATTCTAAAGCGATTTGTCCTGCGTCAGTTGCAGTCAATAACATCTTTACTCCTTAGCTGGTACTTCAGGAATTTCAGGATAGAATCCTAGTTGTTTCGATAATTCACGCGCAACATGAATTAAAAACTTTGCTCCTTCATCATTACCTTGATGTGCAAATACAGCAGCAACTTGTAGTATTGTTTGTATAAAACCAGCATCAAGTAATTCTGGATGAGTTTCTAAAACTTCTGGTTCCTGACCATTAGGACAACTAAGTAACTGATCAATCAAATCAAAATATAGATTTTGACGTTCTTCTGTAATTGTCATATTTTATTGCGCGTTCCTTATTGTTCGATACTTTCTTGCCATAACCTTTCTAGCTTATCTACTTGTTGTTGAAAAACTGTAGCGCGATAAACAAGATACCTGTCATATAAAAAAAAGAATATTCCCAAAGTGATAGGAAATAATAAAAAGAACCATTTCAAGCAATAAACTACTTTATATAGTCGAGTAGGAGTGAGCAAGATATGCAGAAAATTGGCATCAAAAACTTTAATGGTAGCTGCATCTTGAACAAAATTTTGACATTCTTGATCAAGAGTTAATAAATTAGTACTTTTGTTGCCAATAATACTAAATACACCTGCTTGTATTTGCTCTACTTTACAACTTAAATGCTGTATTTCGACTAGCTGCATATGCTGCTCCCAAACCACACTCAAGACTACTAGCTCAGGTGAAAGCACTATTAAAGTCAGTAAACAAACAATGAGAAACTTAGAAATTTGTAGTCTCATTTTGGCTCTCTCTTGCTAGGTAGTATGCACCCGGTGAGACGGTACCTTTTTGTCTTGATTTACCCTGTATAATAATTAAGGTATGAACACCCAAAAGTTAAGCCCTATCAGTTATCAATGAACATACAAATGTGAAAACTGATAATCATCAGCAACTAAATAGTAACTATAGTAACTATTGTTGGACAAAGCTAAATATTTGTCAGAGAACTTACACATTCAAAGCCGCTCAAATTTTAGTTCATCTTGCTTATAAATGTGAGGGCTTAAGAAGTCCCCCCCTTTGCAGGGGGGGGTAGAGGGGAATCTCTGCGTAAATCCTATAGTTTTTATAGCAGCTGGCTTAGTCGAGAACAGTTGTTTGCAGGCGGATCAAGATTATTAAATTAATTAAGTTTGTACTCAAAGCTGAGAATTCCCATCGCAGCAGTATTCAAAAAATTTTTTGGGGTATGGGTACTAGCATTTTGAGATATAGGGACTCGCATTTTTTAGCTAAGGTGCTGGAATTGATGTACTCAATCACTATTTATCGAAATCAAAGCTCAAGAGTCAAAAATCAAAAGCCAAAAGTATGAATTGAATTTTGATGGCTAGTACTCATCCTCAAACTATTGAAAATTGTGCAAAATTGTAGTAATCAAAAAGTCAGAATTTCAAGAAAATATTACTAAGTAAATATACATTGGACGAACATTAAAAATATAGAAATATTATATAATTTGATTCTTAAGCATTTTGGCACCAAAAATTAAAAGTATCATTAAAAATTACAGAAATAAACGAACTTCTCTTTTAAGATTGTTGGTCAATGGTCAATAGTCATTTGTCATTGGGCAACAAGTCAAAAATTCTTAATTTTGTAGACGCTCTGCGGCTACTCTACGAGAAGGGCTACGCCCTACGGTACAGGGTGTGAAGCGTAGACACGATAGCGGCTTCTCCGAAGGAGTAGGGGAAGCCACAAGGCAATACTGCTCGGATAAGACAAATCGATTGACATTTAAACCCACCAGAGACGCGCCATGGTGAGTCTCTACATGGCCCAAATTATGACAAAAAATCCTTAACCGAGAAATATTGAGACGCCTTGCGTCTATGTGCGTCTTTCCGTTAGGGTAGGGCGTCTAACGCTGCGTACCCTACACCGAAGGCTTACGCCCATAACATGACACTCAAAGAGTCTTTTCAAATATCTTCTAAGAGGTTGTTTGAAAAGTCAGGCAGGGTGTAAAAAAGCTCTCTCAGTATAAGCTGTGAATGAATAGTAAACAGCACCGAGAGAGTGGCATGAGTAAAGCATACAAGAGCAATCTGACTCGCGTTGGAAGAAGGTACTACTGCACCGGAGATGATGTTGTTTCCGTACATTAAGGAACCTGCTACGGGTTCACGGATTCCATCGATGTCTACGGGGGGTGCGGCGATGAAGGCGATGATGAAGCAGGTGGTTGCTGCTAAGAGGGTTGGGATCATGAGTACGCCGAACCAGCCTACGTATAGGCGGTTGTCGGTGCTGGTTACCCAGTTACAGAAGCGATCCCATACGTTGGCGCTTTCGCGTCTTTGTAAGGTTGCTGTCATTGTTCTTTATGATTGCTTAACTTTCGTTAATAATTTGCGTAGGTCGAACTACCTACATTTATAAGCTTAGAAGAAAGATTTAGATTTGTAAACAATACTTAATTAATTTTTGTTTATTAATGTAAACAAAATATATAAATAGTTCTGATTTTATATTATTTGAAGGTTTTAGTTTGTGAGCGATAGCTCATTACATATTTATCACTTCAGCTTAAAAATAACAGTCACCATTTATCAGACTGTTCACTGATAACTGTACAGACGCGATGTTCCTCGCGTCTCTGGCTAACTGCTATATCAACCAGGAGGCCATGCCATAGGCCTTCCCCCCAGGATATGTAGATGCAGATGGTAAACAGTTTGACCACCATCGTCACCAGTATTGATCACCACCCGATAGCCATTTGCTAGTCCAGCTTGTTCGGCAACTTTTTGAGCAGTTAGCAAAAGATGCCCCAAAAGTGCTTGATCTTCTGGTTCTGCTTCAGCTAGTTTCGGGATGGGTTTTTTAGGAATCACCAGAATATGAACAGGTGCTTGGGGATTAACATCTGTGAACGCTAACGCTAAATCATCCTCATAGACAATATTGGCTGGGATTTCTCGACGAATGATTTTGCCAAAAATTGTGTCTTGGTTTGTCATGTGTAATTTGTTATTTGTCATTTGCCAATTGTCAATGATAAGACAAAGGACAAAGCACTAGTGACAAAGGAAATAAAGACTATGCTTGCTAGAGTCTGGAGTGGAGCCATTGTAGGCATAGACGCCGTTAAAGTAGGCGTAGAAGTTGATGTTTCTGGTGGTTTACCAGGAATAGTTGTATTGGGATTGCCAGATGCAGCAGTACAAGAAAGTAAGGAAAGGGTAAAGGCTACTCTCAAAAATTCCGGTTTCGCCTTTCCAATGCGAAAAATCGTGATTAATCTCACACCTGCTGATTTACGTAAAGAAGGCCCTTGTTTTGATTTACCAATTAGTGTGGGAATTTTGGCAGCTTCTGAACAAGTTAAGACTGAGTTATTAGAGAATTATATTTTCATGGGCGAGGTTTCACTTGATGGCAGTTTACGCCCAGTAGCTGGAGTCTTACCTATTGCTGCGGCTGCCAACAAGATGGGAATTACAGGTTTAGTTATACCTGCGGATAATGCCCAGGAAGCTGCTGTAGTCAAAGGATTAGCTGTTTATGCTTTTCAAAATCTGGCAGATGTAGCTGATTTTTTAAATAATTCAGGGCGTTACCAGCCTGTAAAGTTAGATGAAAATGTAGAGATGCGCCAGGTTGCGTCTCTACAAGCTGATTTAAAAGATGTCAAAGCCCAGGCTCACGCCCGTCGAGCATTGGAAATTGCTGCGTCTGGTGGTCACAATTTAATTTTTGTCGGGCCACCAGGAAGTGGTAAAACGATGTTAGCAAGGCGCTTACCGGGGATTTTGCCGCCATTGAGTTTTGCAGAAGCTTTGGAGGTGACACGTATTCACTCGGTGGCTGGTTTATTAAAAAATAGAGGCTCCTTAGTACGCGATCGCCCTTTTCGCAGCCCCCACCACTCTGCATCAGGTCCATCTCTTGTTGGTGGCGGTACTTTTCCCCGTCCTGGAGAAATTTCTTTATCACATCTGGGCGTACTTTTCCTAGATGAGTTAACAGAATTTAAACGTGATGTTTTGGAATTCCTGCGTCAGCCTTTAGAAGATGGCTTTGTAACTATTTCACGCACGAAACAATCTGTAATGTTTCCGGCTCAGTTTACTTTAGTGGCAAGTACCAATCCCTGTCCCTGTGGCTATTACGGTGATACTATTCAACAGTGTACCTGTTCGCCGCGCCAAAGAGAACAATACTGGGCCAAGCTTTCCGGACCGTTAATGGATCGGATTGATTTACAAGTGGCGGTGAATCGTTTGAAGCCAGAGGAAATTACCCAACAACCGACAGGAGAATCTTCAACAATAGTCAGAGAACGAGTACAACAAGCACGCGATCGCGCATCTGCAAGATTTAAAGATGAATCTCATCTACGTTGTAACGCCCAGATGCAAAGTCGCCATTTACCGAAATGGTGCAAACTAGATGATGCTAGCCGTAACTTATTAGAAAGCGCAATTAAAAAATTAGGATTATCAGCCAGAGCAAGCGATCGCATTCTCAAAGTAGCACGTACGATTGCTGATTTAGCAGGAGATGAGAACTTACAAGCCCATCATGTTGCAGAAGCAATACAGTATCGCACGATAGATAGAATGCAGTAAGTAAGTCGATATAAATAAAGCTAATTAGCTGGGGTCGTCATTGGTCATTTGTCATTTGTCATGCTTTCAGTAAAGATTCGCCGCCATCAATCCAAACTTCTGTACCAGTAATATGACTAGAAGCATCTGAGGCTAAGAAAAATACTAATTGTGCGACTTGTTCTGATGTTCCTGGTTTCCCATCAGTCAGAGGAATTTCGCCTTCAGGAAACTCAACGGGTTCTTGAATTTCTTCTAAATCTTGTCTATCTGTATTTTCATCAATATTAGTGGCGATCGCACCAGGACAAATCACATTCACACGGATACGATGTTTTGCTAGTTCTAGCGCCACCATTTTTGCAAAAGCAACTTGGGCTGCTTTGGTAGAAGAATAAGCAGTTGCACCCGTATTGCTAAATATACGTGTGCCATTAACTGAAGATGTAATTATCACCGAACCGCCTTGCTTCTTCAAATAAGGCACAGCATATTTAACTGTTAAAAATGTTCCTGTCAGATTGACGTTAATAGTTTTATTCCAATCTTCAGGCGTCAATTCTTCTATAGACGCCCAGACACCATTAATTCCAGCATTGGCAAAAACAATATCCAAGCGTCCCCATTTATCAATAATTGCTTGAGTTGCTTGTTGCATTTGTTCTGGGTTAGAAATATCAGCAACTAACGGTATTGCTTCACCATAACTGTTGTTAATCTCAGCAACAGTTGCTTCTAATTCATTCTTGGTATGTCCTAAAGCTGCAACCTTCGCACCTTCTTTAGCAAATAGCTTTGCTGTGGCCTTAGCAATACCAGAACCTGCACCTGTTACCAGCGCTACTTTATTTGTTAGTTGCATAATTGTTTCATCAGAGATTTGTTAGTTATTGGTTTTATTTTATAATTTGATTAACAAACAACCAATTTACTTCAAAGCCTTAACTATTTAACATCAAAGCATAGAACTATTCATACCTCTACTGGCATGAATAAATTTATTTCTTTTGGTAGAAACTGAATTTATTTTCGATTGATTATGATTTGATTAAAACAACTTAATCCATATAAACAAGAAAGCTGGATAAGCTAAAACACATCAAAATTGCATATCTTCAAATTTTATTTAATACAAACCATCAAACTCTTTTGAATCTTACTCTGTGCGCTCTGCGTCTCTGCGGTTGAAAATTCTCTTTTATATGTATAAAAGCTTATACCAATTGTAAATGATTTATCCTGAGTTAAATTATTTCTTTGTGTTCTTTATAGTTTGGTTAACAAAAAAAATTCAAAAATCACATATAACTACTATCAATCAAATTGCTAATTAATGATTAGCTCCCATACAAAAACATATTTATTTTTCATTTTTTATATCAAAAGGGAAAAAACACATGAAAAGCAAAATTCTGACAATCAGTTTACTTGCCTGTACTCTAAGTTTAATCACAACGACTACTATCAAAGCTGAAACTAAAAACCAAGCTAGCACTACTGGAACTGCTAGTACATATAAAGCCGGACCTTGGCAACCTGTAGCAAGATTTGATAATCCTCAAGGTTTTGTCAGAGTCCAAATATTAAATAAAACAAAAACACCCTTGCAATATAGTTTGTCAACTGGCGATGCATTAAATGCACAAATTCCTGTTGGAGGGATTGCTACTTTGACTACTAATTCTCTTCCTAGTTATGTTTTAATTTATAACCAAAACCAAGCTCCGTTAAAGTATAACGTCACTGCACAAGGTAATTCAGCGATTGTTACAGTTGAGCAAGCTAGGACAACTACTGGTGCTGGAGACACCACACTTAATTTACAGCAAAATGGAGGAATTTACGTTTATTAGGTTTTTTTAGCAGTGCTTGATTGCTCAATTAGTATTCATCCAAACTTCAGATATCTTATTTGTGTTTATCTTCTGTTTTTCGCCTTCATTGGTATTTTTAAACAATACTGTAAATGCACCTGCTCCCAAACCATCTTGAGGAAACATGCGATAACAAGGTATTGTAGTCAAATGCGATTGATAGTCTTTTAAATGACCAACTTCTACTGGTTGAAATTGAGGAAACTTTCTTAATAACCATTCACAAACTTCTTCATTTTCTTCTGGTGAATAAGTACAAGTCATATAGGCAAGATAGCCTTGTGGTGCGACAATTTGAGCAGAGTTAGCAATAATGCGTTTTTGTCTATTGGCACTCTTATTAATAGCACTAGGATGAAAACATCCTGGTGCTTTTTCGCCTTTTGCTAGCAAAGATTGTCCAGTGCAGGGAGCATCAACGATCACCAAATCACTAGATAAAGGTATGTTTTCTGCAAAAATACTAGAATCTCTATTGACAACTATAGATGGACTAATGTGACAACGCTTTAAATTAGAAATTAACATTCCCAGGCGTTTACCAATTACTTCATTACTAATGATTAACTCTGGTTGCAACAGTTTCCAAGCAAAAATACTTTTCCCTCCTGGTGCAGCACACATATCGAAAATAACCTGAATTTGTTGATTAATTTCTAATAAAATTGAAGCTGCAAATACAGAAGAAAAATCTAAACAGTAGAAATATCCTTGTTCATGTAGTGGATGCTGACCGGGTTTTGTTCCTAAAGATAAACGATCTATAAAAGATGGTTGCCAACTTATAGATTCTTCTACTACAAAAGGTAAATTTTCTGGTTTTTCTTGACACCAGAGTATGCAGGGAAAAAAAGCTTTAGCTTTAATTAAAGCTTCGACAAAATTTTCTTGAGTTTCTAAATCTTTAAATAAACGCTTACTAATTTTTAGTAATAAATTTGACGGTGTTTCCATTATACTATTAAATTTATATTTTTAATATTACAGAAAAATTGTCTGAGAATAACAATGTATTAACAGCAGATAATTTAGAAATAAAAATATATTGAGATTTTCAATCCGCTTTTAAATCGATTTAACTTTTTCTAACAAAACACAGCTAACAGAAATATCTCTGAAAAGCCATAAAGCATATCGAAGAGAATCGAACCACCTCAAGGGTTGGTAAAACGGTACAATAAGTCGAATAAACATTGCAAGTGCATATAGTGCAGGTGGAATAGTAGTTGATTGAACTAAAGAACCTCCTTCAACAATTTCTCCTTTGATAATTTTGAAATGGGGAAAAAGGTTGCTCAATTCCTCAATATTTGGTCGGAACATTGTATCTATGGGATCACGATGGTAGGGATATTCATAAGGAACTGTAACGAAAAGATAGCCACCTTCGGGAATAATAGAGCTAATAATGTTACAAATTTCTTCTCGATTTGTGAGATGTTCTAGTAAGTTAGAACACAACACAGATTTAATGTTCATTTCTGAAAGTTTTTGTAAAAAAACAGGTTCACATAAATCTCCTACTAAATCAACACCTACATCATTTTTCATATCGGTGTGAATGACAGAGTAATCCTTTTCTCTGGCTGGTTTGAATAATAATTCATCAATCCAAGGTTGTTCTTGCTCTCTAAATTTCTTGTTTGAGCTACCAATATTTAGCATAGGGAATACACTGTTTGGCTCTAGAGAATAAATAATATTTGATAACCATATAGCTTCTTCTCTGAACATAATAATTTTATGGACTGTAATTGGACTCTCTAAACCGATAGCTAACTTGAGAATGAGTGTAGGAGTTCTATTTTCATAATTTTGGGTGTGGGATTTTCCCGTGATTGACTGTTTTGTCATTCTTGTCAACCACAATATTTTATAGGGGTGCAAAGTTTTGCACCCCTAACTGGTAATTATTTGGTTGAAAATTGCTGTAAAAACAGAAAATTGACGTTTGAAATTTTAAGATTTATCACAACTAATCTTCATGACGATGCTGCCATGCTACACCAAAAGCTGCCGTTGCTCCAGCAACTAATCCAGTACCCATTCCTTCTATAGTTTTAGTAATCGGGTCTTTGGTCAAACACTCACTGGTAACTGTATTTGCTTGTAAACAGGAATTGCTTTCTGCCCAGCTAGTGGTACCTCCTAAAATTACACCAGCTATACTACAGGAAACAACGAGCAGTAAAAGGCGCTTGGTTTTTCTATCCATAGATAGTTGTTAGAAATTAAATAAGTTGCAAATATTCCTCACCTACTTTACACAACACTTGCCTAGATCGGCAAATTATTGAATGGCTCGAAACTGTAGCCTGCAATTGGAATCGAAATCCAATTCCATTTGAATGTGCAGGGAAATTATACCTCATCCTTAGGGACGCGGTATTGGTCTACATAAAGTGAGCGGCTCGTCGCTAGCGCTTCCGTTGCTGATCGCACCAACATCAATTGGGTGGTTCTGGTACTTATACAACTCAACACACTCAAACACGCAAGCTTTTTCTCCACCAATGACCAATTGGAAAACTTTTAACTGTCAAAGTACATCTTGAGTCTAGGATTGATTAACTCGACACTGACCAGTATGTCGTAATAGATGATCACATAAAACCAACGCTACCATTGCTTCAACCATCGGAACTGCACGTGGTAACACACAAGGATCGTGACGTCCTTTCCCTGCTAAAACCGTCTCTTCACCCTCATTAGTTACAGTCTTCTGTTCTTTTCTAATCGTTGCAGTTGGTTTAAATGCTATACGAATAATAATATTTTCGCCGTTGGAAATTCCGCCTTGAATACCACCAGAACGGTTGGTACGAGTACGAATTTCACCTGCTTCGTCAATATAAAATTCATCGTTATGTTCAAATCCACTTAAGAGAGTTCCAGCGAAACCAGAACCAATTTCAAATCCTTTGCTAGCAGGTAGAGACATGACTCCTTTAGCTAGGTCTGCTTCTAATTTATCGAAAACAGGATCACCTAAACCTTTGGGTACATTGCGTGCTACGCATTCTACTACGCCACCAATAGAATTTCCTTGCCGTCGCACTTCTTCAATTAATTCAATCATGCGATCGCCACATTCAGCGTCAGGACAGCGAACGATGTTGCTTTCAACTTGTTCTAAAGTAACGGTGTCAGGATCAATAACAGCTTCTAAATCTTTGATGCGCTTGACGTAACCGATGATTTCGACATTGGCGACTTGACGAAGAATTTTTTTGGCGATCGCCCCAGCTGCAACTCTACCTATTGTTTCCCGTGCTGATGATCTACCGCCACCTTGCCAATTACGAATGCCATACTTAGCATCATAAGTTGCATCTGCATGGGAAGGACGATACTTGACTGCCATCTCATCGTAATCTTGGGAACGAGCGTCTTTGTTGCGTACTAAAATGGCGATCGGTGTTCCCAGAGTTTTGCCTTCAAATACTCCAGAGAGAATTTCGCATTTATCTTCTTCTTTGCGAGGCGTGGTAATTTTACTTTGTCCTGGACGTCTGCGATCAAGTTCTATTTGAATTTCCTCGGTGGAAATTTCTAGTTGAGGAGGACAACCATCAATTACAACTCCCACACCACCGCCGTGGGACTCGCCAAATGTAGTGATGCGAAATAGATGTCCGAATGTGTTGCCCATGATGTTGAGGAAGTATGATCTCGATTATCTATATTACCGTCCTTCAGTGAAGACAGAAAGTTGAGAACATCAGGAATTTAATCAACAAAAGGTTGCGATCGCATTTTTATCATTATTTGGATATGTTGCCATCGATCTTCAAATTTATTGTAATCTTGTAACATTTATATGCCCTATTCTAAAGTTTTTATCACTCGTCGTTTACCTACACAGTTACACCGACTAGAAGAAGTTGCAAATGTGGAAGTTTGGCCGGAACGCCAAGCGCCTCCCTATGAAGTTTTATTAGAGAAGGCTAAAGAGATAGATGGATTGCTGTGTTTACTGACTGATCAAATTGATCAACAGTTGATAGAAGTGAGCAAGTCTTTAAAAGTAATCAGTCAAATGGCTGTAGGATTCGATAATATTGATATTCTAACTGCGACAGCGCGACGTATTCCTGTTGGTAATACTCCTGGGGTGTTGACAGATGCGACTGCGGACTTGACTTGGGCTTTATTGATGGCTGCGGCGCGGCGAGTGGTAGAGGCGGATCGGTTTGTGCGATCGCACCTGTGGCAAACATGGGAACCTGATCTGCTATTGGGGCCAGATATTGCGGGTGCAACCTTGGGAATTGTTGGTTTTGGGCGGATTGGCCAAGCTGTTGCTCGCCGTGCTAAAGGTTTTAATATGCGAATTATTTATACTAGTAAACACAAATGCAAACCAGAATTAGAGCAAAGTCTCGGTGTGGAATTTGCCAATTTTGTCAGTTTGCTACAGACATCAGATTTTGTCACTATTCATACACCATTGTCAGCAGAAACTTACCATTTATTTGGAGAAGCTGAATTTGCATTGATGAAACAGTCTGCGATTCTCATCAACACAGCACGAGGAGCAATTGTAGATCCTGATGCTTTATATCAAGCCTTACGCACTGGTGAAATTGCAGGTGCTGCGATAGATGTGACAGAACCAGAACCAATACCAACTGATAGCCCATTATTAACTGTTGATAATTTAATTATTATCCCTCACATTGGTAGCGCCAGTCGTCCAACACGAGAAAAAATGGCGAATATGGCTATTGATAATTTGATAGCTGGGTTAAGAGGAGAAAGATTACCGAATTGTGTGAATCCAGAAGTTTACGATGTGGTTGATGATAAGTAAGAGGTCATAAGTAATAGGTGATTGTTAATAGGAGAAAAATATTTTTCCCATTACTCATTACCCATTACCTATTACCCATTACCACTTATGTCTGATCCAGTCGTAAATCTCTACATAATTTGCTCCTGGATGGTTCCATGAGTTGTCATAATCCATACCCTGAAGGGCTAATTGGCGAAACTCTTCGGGCTTTTCATACCACAGTGCGATCGCTCGATCCATTGCTGACTCTAAAGCATGATCATCGGTGTCATAGAAGACGTAGCCATTGCGTAGTTTTGGAGGTAAATTTTGCTCATAATCTCGGTCAAATACCGTATTCACGAGTCCACCGACACCACGGACAATGGGTACAGTTCCGTACTTTAAGCCGATCATTTGAGTTAAACCACAGGGTTCATAATTGCTGGGGACAATAATCATATCTGCCCCGGCATAAATTAGGTGAGATAATTCTTCATTAAAACCTAGTTCTAAATGAACATCAGGATTACTATTTAAAAACTGTTTTTCGTGCTGGAAATGAGCATTGATTCCAGGTTCTGTTGCAGAACCTAGTAAAACAAATTGCGCTCCTTTATTAAGTGCATAATAAATTGCATGATGAACAAGATGCACACCCTTTTGATTATCCAATCGACCGATATAAGCAATGATTGGTTTATCACTATGAGCAAGCATTAATCGCTCTTGCAAAGCTTTTTTGTTATATGCTTTTTGTTCAAAATCAGCCTGGCTGTAGTTATAAGGAATGTAGCGGTCAATTTCGGGATTCCAAAAATCATAATCAATCCCGTTGAGTACTCCGGTAAATTTGTCTTTGTGGAGATGCAAGGTATGACCTAAACCACAGCCAATATCTGTAGCTTGCGCTTCCCAAGCATGATGAGGCGAAACTGTGGTTACAGCATTGGAGTAAACAATACCCCCCTTCATCAAGTTCAAGGCGAAGGGATTAAAGTTGTCGCGTAGGTGATCGTACTGGAAGTAATACGACTCTCGGTTTAAACCTGTTCCTCGGAGAATATCAATACCACCAAGTCCTTGGTGCTTAAAGTTGTGGATGGTGTAGCAAACGCGCTGATACTCCATGCCATGATATTTGTAAATTTCATAAAGCATGACTGGAATTAAGCCCGTCTGCCAATCATGACAATGGATGATATCAGGTCGCTTGTTGCTTTTGAGCAAGAATTCTAAAGCTGCTTTGCAAAAGAACGCAAAGCGCATGTTGTCGTCATCACAACCGTAATAACAACCCCGGTTAAAGAAATTATCTTCACAGTGGGGTTCAATAAAGAAACACATCCGTCCATGTACCCAACCGCAATACACAGAACAATGGATTGCAGCGTCATACCAAGGTACCCACAGGTTCATGTAGGCGTCGTGCAGTCCCCAAATATGGTCATAGCGCATACAATCATACTTGGGCAATATAATTTCAACACAATGCCCACGACCTTCTAATTCCCGACTCAGTCCGTAAACTACATCGCCTAAACCCCCTGCTTTGATTACAGGAGCGCATTCGGAGGCGATTTGCACAATATACATACCCTACCCTCGCTTCATAAAACTTCATCTTTCTATCTTCTCACCAGTATATGAAAGATGTACTCATTGACAATAGGGTTGTGGGGTGATACTAGAAATTACGATTGGGCATTGGGCAACAAGTCAAAAGTTCTTAATTTTGACTTTTGACTTTTGACTTGTTTTGTCCCCCATGTTCCCCGTGTCCCCAATCCCTGATCCCCAATCCCCGATCCCAAAATACATCCATAGATAACATCGCTAATAAACTGATTCACTCGTTAGGAAGATAAATAAAACTCAATAACTTAATAGCGTAGTACTGAAAAGATAAAAAACAGCTTAGGGAGATCAATATGGCTCTTTATAAACTAACAGATTTTGATCCTAACTACCGCGACACTTTTGGTGGAAGTGACATCAAAGGAATGAGTGTTTATGCAGAAGTAACTGATGAAAAGATTGGTACAGTTCATGATGTTTTAGTAGATGAAGAAGGTCATTTTCGCTATTTAGTTGTGGACATGGGCTTCTGGATTTTTGGTAAGAAAGTATTATTACCAGTTGGACGTTCTCGCATAGATCATACTAGCGATCGCGTCTATGTGATTGGTATGACTAGAGAGCAAGCTGATAACTTACCTGAATACGACGAACGTCAAACAGTTGATTACGATTATGAAGAACGAGTCAGAGGTGTATATCGTAATCCTGCACCACTAGAAGCATCGGCTCCTCTGACAGATCAAACTAGTGTCGAGATGCCTTATCAGCCAGTTTCTACTAGCGGTTATACTGGTACTACTCCCGTATATGAGCGTGATAGCTACACCTACGATCACGAACCTTCTTTGTTTGGGTTGAATGAACAAAATCATCAAACTCTCAGACTATACGAAGAACGTTTAATTGCTAATAAACGACGTCATAAAGTCGGGGAAGTAACAGTTGGTAAGCATGTTGAAACAGAAACTGCACGAGTTGCAGTTCCTGTAGAAAAAGAGCGAGTGGTCGTCGAACGAATTACTCCTGATGAAGCAGGTAGACCAGTTGCTCCTGGTGAAGCAAAGTTCCGTGAAGGTGAAGTTGCTCGCGTGGATATCTACGAAGAAACTCCCGAAATTCGTAAAGAAGCTGTATTGCGTGAAGAAGTCAGAGTTAGAAAAGAAGTAGAGCGCGATACTGTTGAGACTCAAGACACAATTCGTCGGGAAGAATTGGATGTAAATAGCCCTAATCTCCCAATTGATGAACGTTAATCATAAATATAATTGTCTTAAGTTTGTTGATAGTCTGTCATGAGTTGGATTATTGACTAAACTCATTCTTGCACTAATTTTTAGTGGTGGTAAATCTATTTACTAGCTAACCAGCTAAACCTTGAAGATATAAAAGTGAATCAGAATTCTAGTCTGTTTTCACAGGTTTCAAATTTGAGAGGTAAGCTTGAGTTCATAGCTAAGTGCAAGATGTGAATACAGAAGTATAAACAAGCTTAAGACTGCTCACTACTTCCATAAAAAGTGTAGGTAAATTAGATTGATTTTGCCTACACTTAATCACTTAATAAAAAAATAATATCACAGTCTTATAATTAAATATTTTTACTTTTATTTTAATAAAATGAAAAAACAATTAATTAATAATCAAATCCATGTTCACGACTTGCTTAACAAATTGATAAGAAAGATCAGAAGCTTTGCAGTCATTGATAAGGAAGGTTTGCTAATCGGCAGAGTTAAAGATTTAATTATAGATTACAATCACAAAGTTAATATAATAGTCACTAATTTTACACCGTTACCAAATATACAATCTTCCAAACATCACAGTTACCTGTTGTTACCTAGCAAATTAATCAAGAAAATTGACATTGCTAGTAAATCTGTTTTATTAGACATAGATAAATCACAAATTAAACATATGCCTGAATATTCTCAATCACCAATGGCTAATAAGAATAATTTAGAAAATTCCAGTATAGAGCCAGTCATGAATACTGCTCAAGATATTCATTTAGAACAAAATGAAATTGGTGCAAAAACAGAAGAAGAAATTATTCGTTTGTTAAGTGAGCGATTAGTTGTAAATAGAAAAAAACGAAAAATTGGTGATGTCATTGTTCGTAAAGAAATCGAAACACGAATGGTACAAGTGCCAGTGCAATATGAAAAGCTGGTGATTGAACAAGTCAGTCCAGAAAATAAATTACTTGCAGAATTTGCTCTCGATCAAGAAGAAATTTCGGGTGTTGAACTGAGCCAAGTAGAAAAACACGAAGTTAATTTAATTGATATAAATGATCATAATTTGAGTGTAAGTGGAGACTTTAATTCACCCAAAATCGCTAGTTTGCTGCTAAATGCGATCGCATTAGAACGAAATCATGGATGTCAAAAAGTACGAGTGACTATTGTGGTCGAAAATGAAGAATATCAGAAAAAATATCAGGAGTGGTTTGAACGTACGTCAATTAAGTAAATTAGTGCGAAAAGGTTAAAGGATAAAGGGAAAATTAATTTTCAATACCTTTAAATTTTTCCCCAATTTTCTGCAATAAGTCTTTTGATATTATTAGCTGTGCGTTAGGAATTCTGCCATAACGCACCCTATTATTTAGACATTTTTTAATTGAAAATTTATAAGCTAACAAATTACAACAAAGGCAACAAAATTGTAAATTTTGTACCCATACCAACTTCTGAAGATAAATTAAATTTACCACCATGCCTAGCTGTAATAATGCGATAACTTACTGCAAGGCTCGTTTCTTTATTAGCTCTCGTTTCCACAGAAAAAGATTTTATAATCTGCTCTTTTAATTTATCAGGAATTCCGGGACCATTGTCCTGAATATAAATGGCAACCCATCGTGAATCGGGCAATTCTGCTTTGGTAGATTCTTGAGATATGACTTCTGTAGTAATCTCTATGCGGGGTTTATTAGCTGTTTTGATAGGATTTAACTGATATCGTACTGCCTCATCAAGCAATAAGTCTACAGAGTGACTGAAAAGATTCATAAATACTTGATGTAATTGTCCAATGAAACAAGATATTGGAGGTAGACGGCCATAATTTCTAATTATTTCTATTTCTCCATGAATTCTGCTATTGATGATTAACAAAATATTATCAATACATGCATGTAAATCCGCAGGTTTGGGATAAACTTCATCGATATGACAAAAATTCTGTAAGCTGATCACTAATTTTTTTAATCTTTCTGCTCCCGTACGAATACTAGTAAGAGCTTGTAATAAATCTTGTTCTAAGAAATCAAATTCTATTTCTTGTTTGAGGGAATTTATTTGTTCACAAGGTGAAGATAACTTACTTTCATAAGCTGCGATCAGTTTGAGCAAATCTTGGCTGTAGTCGGAGACATAAGTTAAGTTACCCCAAATAAAACCTACTGGATCTAATATCTCATGAGCAATCCCATCTACCAAGCGTCCTAGATTTGCCATCTTATCATTTTGAATCATTTGAGCTTGGCTACGTTCGTAGCGTACTTGAGTTTCAATACCACGAATTTGCCAAGAAGCTATACTCAATTGCTGTATATCTAATAATGTGTAAGTATCATCGATAGTTTGCACAATCACTGGTTCTGTTAAAAGTTCAGGCGATCGCCTCAGCGCTACTTGCATCGCTTCTAAAATCGGTGTAGTTTCAGGCAAGATTAAAATTGGAGTACGAGCATAACTGTAAATTACACTTAAAGGTTGGCTAAAAAATAACTCTTGTCCGTAGGGACGGATGAAAAATTCCAGCAGTCGTCGCCGTGAAATCATTCCAATATATTTTCCCTGTTCTACCAAGATTAGCCCTGGTAGCAGTGGGTTTTTTTCAAGAACTTTGGCTACTTGTGTACCAGTACAACTGCTTTCAACTTGGAAGTTGTACCGCTGTAGCTCTTGGAGAGTAGACTCTAAATCAAGATCGCGATCGCTCCCACTCAAAAGTAATGGTGGTGCTATTTCTGAATAATATTCCTGTGCCACTTGACACCTTAATTTTTATACAACACTTAGATGAGAAGCCAATATTCTAACCGTTGAAGTCGGTAATGGGTAATTGGTGTATTGAACTAAATTTTTGCGATCGCAGAACCTTACGAGTGTGCAAACTATACACCCCTACATTTGTGTAGGCAAATAAAAGCGAAATAGTATTAATTCTTAGCCGCAGTTTTTAGTACAAAAGTACTAAAATATATATTAGTTCGATATGAATTTATTTTGCTCTCGGTAAATAATTATTCTCTACATCAGGGAACTATATGTCTAACCAAACTTTTGGTTTTGCAGAATTCCCTGTAAAACTCGTTGGTAAATAACTAAATCACATCATTGAGAGGCAATATGGAAATTAAACTAGGATTTGGAAGCATACCAAAACCTTAGTATGTTTTTGTGAGTAGAGAGGCAGATCACTGTTGGTATATGCTTTCTGAAGAAGAGAAACATATTCCAATTTATGACAAAGCTTTGACTGGAGTAATCACAAAGATAGAATGTAACAAAATAGTTGAGACAAAGTTTGGAAAGACAAAGAAAACAGATTTGCATATTTTAGCAGAACAACCTTATATTATCCGTTCCGGTAGAGATTCTTACTTCTCTAAAAGCTTATTGCTATCTTTGGATCTTCTCACGAGTGAACAGTTGCATCAACCATTGACGATTGCAGTTACTCCTGGAGATAAAAAAGTTGTATTTTGTACAATTTATAATCCAATAACTTATCAAACAATCCAGATTAATTGGGACGAAAACAGCGAAATTGACTTGCTATCTTTAGAAGAAAAAGTTAGTTATAAAATTAATCAGATACAAAAATCACAAATTACTACACAACCTGAATTACGAGGGATAATTATGGCACAAACTGATACTTATTTGAAACAATTAGGCTGGAATTCAGAACAAGGAAGACAGTATTTACAACAGAAATATGGCAAGCGATCGCGCCGAGAATTAGATGATAGAGAATTAGTAGATTTTACGATGACAATTTTTGAAATGTTATGCACTCAAGAAAATAGATTTATGATGAATAATTTAGCAGGATAGTGTTTGATAATAAACGCATCAGGTGCAATTGTTCCTGATGCACATACTCAGCTTACAAAACAAAATAAAAAATAATGATTAAAAGTATTATTGTTTTAATTATAATTTCCTTAATTATCACTGGAATTTTAATCAGTCCCATTATCACTAAACAACGAAGAAATCGTCTGAAAAAACGTATTTTTCTTCCAATTTGGAACGCCATTATTGAAAATAATCTTCCTATTTACACCCGTCTTTCTCCCGATGAACGCAGACGCCTACAAGGACATGTGCAAGTATTTTTAGCAGAAAAACAATTTATTGGTTGCCAAGGATTGCAGGTGACAGAAGAAATGAAGCTAACTATTTCTGCTGTCGCATGTCTACTATTACTGAATGAACGAGGCGAATATTTTCCTAAACTACGTTCGATTTTAATTTATCCCAGCGCCTATTTTGTCAATGAAACTGTTGCAACTAGTGAATATGTTGTGGAAGAAAGGCGTGTAGCAAGATTGGGTGAGTCCTGGAGTCGCGATCAAGTAGTATTATCTTGGGAACAGGTCGAACAAGACACTCGCAACTGGAATGACGGACATAACGTGATTCTCCATGAATTTGCTCATCAGCTAGATCAAGAGGAAGGTAAAACGCAGGGTGTGCCGATTTTGGCACAGAAATCAGATTATCCCATTTGGTCTAGGGTGATGACACAAGCATATCAACAACTCTGCAATGATGTGCAACGAGGTATAAAAAATGTGATGAATAGTTATGGTGCGACTAATCCCGCAGAGTTTTTTGCTGTGGCGACTGAGACATTTTTTGAAAAGCCGCAGCAGTTGTTAAAGATGCATCCGGAATTGTATAAGTTATTGCAACGTTACTATCAGGTAGATCCTGGGGAATGGGTTTAGAGATTTAGCTGCGATCGCTGTGTTGTGTAGTTTCGGTTCAAAGCGATTATTCCCCACCTCAAAGTAGTTTGCATCCACAAATGCTGATGCTTAAATAAATGTATGGTGGGGAATTTTTTGGTCGATGCTTTACATTTCTCTGGATTAATCTTTAGCAGAACGTTTTGATTTTAAATAGGCAAACACTGACTTATCTCCAATATCTGCTGGAATTGCCTGTACTGTCTTCCGTATAGCAAAAACTACAAATAAAATTGCCCAAGTTCCTAACAATACCTGTTCTAACTGTGTTGGCAATATACCAACTAAATGTCCAAGTAATAATAAAGGTACGATAGGAGTTAACAATTTTGTTTCCAGACGATTAAAACAAAATGCTTCTTTAAAATAAATACCAGTCAAAGCTGCAAATGTAAAACCAACACCCAATAATGTCAATGGTTGACTGTAAATAGTAATGGCGAAAGGCTGACTATTTGTAATTGCCAAAATCATTGCGGATATACTACCAATCAACCAAAAAACTTGTAAAGCTCGGTGCAACTCCACCATGTAAATATGAATGGTGAGTAAACTAATACCAAGCCCTAAACTGAAACAGGCGTATAAAGGTGTTAGTAATTTAAAAATAGTGGGGTTAGGGTTCAACAATACTAAAGCACTACCCACAGCAAAGCAAATTGCAGCCAGCATTAACCCACTACGGTAAATAATCACGCCTTTGCGATCGCTCTCATTAATCGTAAATTCGCCAAATTGACCTTGATAAACTTCTGATGCTGATATTGTTTGAGTAGTCATATGTCAAATTAGTTAGTGGTCATTGGTCATTGGTCATTGGTTTTTCTCTGCGTCCCCGTGTCTCCCACTCTCCCTTGTCTCCCTTGTCCCTTTTTAATCATTCTCGATCACTACTTGTATGGTATCTCTCAAATTCATCTGTAACTGCGATCGCGCGTTACCAGTATTGATAGCTAATTCTACCCAGCCGTGACTACCAACGAGGGCGATCGCATCGCCAATTTCCCCATCTCCATAAGTTTGACGTCCCGGTATGATTTTCTCACCCACAAGTACACCCCAACTTTTGTTTTGCAGGTCAGTTCCAGGAATATTGGTAACTAAGTTACCAAAATGATCAATATATTGAATACAACCTGTGATCATATTCTCACTTTGAGTGCATTTGGCTATCTCTAGCTTGACTAAGCTTTCTGGATTGATTTCTGTTCCTAACTGTCTCAGAGGAACACCACAAGCTAGATGCGCCCCAGTAGGAGCGAAAATATCTCTACCATGAAATGTGTTGCTAGGATTTGGAGTACGCCAATAATGAGGATTTGTTAGTTCTACCGCAGCGATAGCAGGACTCTGACTCAATACCCCACTAAATAAGCCATTATCTGGCCCAATTAAGAATCCATGGGCAAATTCTACAGCGATCGCTCTTCTTTGTCCTCCCACACCCGGATCTACTACCGCTACATGCACAGTTCCTACAGGAAAGTAAAGATAAGCATCCATGAGACAAAACCTAGCAGCAGCAATGTTTTGCGGCGGAATTTGGTGTGTTAAGTCTACCACCTTTAGCCAGGGGTTAATTTGGGCGATCGCTCCCTTCATCACACCTACATACACATCGCGATCGCCGAAATCGGTGAGTAAAGTCAGCAGTGATTGTGGATTTTGTTGCTTCTCGAACATGTGATCTTAGTTGATATATATGACCAAGTTTAATTTTTCTGTAACATATGCAACTAAAAATTCGATATGTTATGATCACAAGACATAAATAAATAATGATTCAGATCAAAGAAATTCCTATGATTACAAGCAAAACAGAAGTAGTTAAAAAAGCACGGGAAGCTCACAGAGAAAGCATTAGAAGAAGTTTGCAGCATCGCTTGGAAGTAGCTAGAGCCAAGGGCGATGAAAACCTCATTCGTCAGCTAGAGGCTGAAATGAAATATTTCAGTTAAACCATAAAGTTTAATGCACATAGGTTGTTCATAGTTCTGTTGTGTTTCTGCCTGCTGTTTTAGCAGGCTTTCTTCTTTTTAGTTTGTAGTGAGGACTTTAGTCCTCAGAACTAGTTAGCTTTATTTGTGCCGACTTAGTTAAGTATTCTTGCTCAGATAAAAAATTTTAGTAAAAATTAGGTCAATCCTAGTAGCTGCAAATATTGTGGATATTAATACGCTGTATATTAGTTTCTGATGACTGCTGTGTGCTGATAAAGCAAATAGCTATCAGTTAAAGGGACAAGTAAATGTCTAATGGGTAGATATTTGTAGGATTCAACCTTCATTCTTCCCTTGTAGTAGGATAAAGTCAAAGCGAACAAACACAATATAAGCCCCTGGGCTAAGTTAGCGAGCTTTGTTACAAAACTTTATCTATTCCACAGGAAACTACTCAAAAGTTCTTTACAACCTTTCACTAAGCGCTACTAGCTGAAAACTTTTTATTTCGGTTTGATGGAAAGAGGTGGAAAAATCGTGAAAAAATTGGTGCGTTTATTAACAGTCTTTAGTTTTTTGTTGGTAGGATGCTTGGCATGGTTAGGTACGCCTCAGATAGCCCAAGCTAGCAATTTTAACAGTTTTGCTTTGCCGTCGGTTTCTGTTCTAGCCTTACAAAATCCAGCAGATGCAAAGCTTGCAGATGTATATGGTGCCAAAATTGATTTAAACAACACCAATGTGCGAGCTTTTCAGAAATATCCCGGCTTGTATCCTACCCTTGCAGGCAAAATTATCAAATATGCTCCTTACAATGAGGTAGAGGATGTATTAAAGATTGAAGGATTGAGCGAACGTCAAAAACAAATCCTGCAAGCTAACCTAGATCACTTCAAAGTTACAGAAGTAGAACCAGTCTACACCGAAGGATTTGACCGTTATAACAACGGAATTTACAGATAAGACACAACTGTAAATACGCTTATTTGCTATCAAATAGCATCCCGCTCCTTTTTCTAGGGAGTGGGATTTTTGTATTTTTACAAAAAAGGAAGAGGCGTTGCATAATTGCGGGATGATTTTGGAATTTGCATAAAAAATAATCACCGTGTCATCGCATCTCCCCGTCTCCGTGTCAGCCTAAATCATCCCCTTATTCAGCAACGCCAAGGAAGATAAGGGGGACAAGGGAAAGGAGAGAAGAAAAGTTACGCTGTATGAGCGCAACTTCGTTTGAGTGAATGCAAAATAATCCTTCAGACATACAGAAATTTCAGGTGAACCAGATTTTAGAAAGATGAATCTGTACCCTTATTCTTTTTAAACTGTTTGCAGAACAAAATGATAAGGAGTGAAAATTTATGTCTGAGCAACAACAAAATAGAGAGTCTTCATCCATGAAACCTGGTGAATACGAAACAACTGGATCTGGTGGTTACGAAAACCCTCTTGAAGAAGATATCACCGATATTGATTCCGCAACTCGTAGAACTAGCAGTGGCTCCGACGAAACTAATGCCAAAACTAGTGCTACACCAGAATCAGCTAGTGAGGATACTGTAGCAGGTAGCCCCAATCAAGGAACAGAGTCTCGTTAATTTATTGACCCTATCTTTAAAAACTAGCTCGTGTAGTCATACTCATTTCTAGATCAGTGACTTAGCAACAATTATGAGTGGAATTGTGTCTACAAAATGCACATTTTCCACTCAATTTTTATTTTATTTAATCAAACGATGTACAACTTTAATTTCATGCTCTAGGCTTGACACTCTGAACTGAAAATTTTTTGATACACCAAAAGTGTTAATAATTTATCTGAAAAAAAGAGGTTGCTTATATATGAATAAATATCATTCTATACTAAAAAAATTATGCAACCGAGAGTTTGGGCTTGTGGCATTGGATTGGCTTTATCTTGCCTGATATCACCAGTTATGGGCGTAGAAGCACTCAAGCTTCCCAGTAAACAAACACAGAATGCTACAACTGCTAAACCAATTATTGTCAATAAAGCTGAATTTGGGGTTCTCAGAGTTGAAAAAGACGGGAAGACTACCCTTATTCCTACAAAAAAAGTACCATTTCAAGAGGGAGTTGCATATGGCTGGCGGATTCAACTCAAGGACTACCAAGGTGAGGTAACATGGCGAGAAGTCCTTCAGTTACCAAAACCTCCTGAAAGTTGGGCTACAAGTAATACTGAAAATTTCTCATTGTCACCTGACGGTAAAGCAGCAAATATTCAACGCACAGATAAAATCAAAGATGGTGTGATTAAAAACTCTTGGACGATCGCAAGTGGTGATCCTATAGGT
The DNA here is from genome assembly GCA_024239075.1 of Fischerella sp. CENA71. Lineage (GTDB taxonomy): Bacteria > Cyanobacteriota > Cyanobacteriia > Cyanobacteriales > Nostocaceae > Pelatocladus. Next base: position 44,830 of record JANBVI010000064.1, read on the forward strand.
AAGCATAAGATTGAAGTTTATATTGGCGATCGCCGTATTGCTACTTTTGAGTTTGAGGTTGTTCCTCCCATCAGACTACAAAAGCCAACTCCAAAAGCGTAATAGCAAGTTTTGATATGTAACAATCGGTTTGAAGCGATCGCATCAGCATACGCAACAAAAAACCTCGGTGTTAAGTACCGAGGTAAAACAGAAGTACGAATGACATTGAGAGATATCGCGAGAAATAAAAAATCTTAACTAACGCTAAAACCAACCAAAACTAGAGTCGTAACAATTAAGGAAGCAAAAACAGCTTGGATAACGTATTTGCGTTGTTCCCAAATTGCAGGGTACTCGGCATAGTACATCTTGGGTTCAGTTGCGTAGTTATTTAGAACGCCGTCTTCATTAACAGTGGTATACATAGCTTGTTTCCTTTATTTGTTTCTTTATGTAAATAAATATAACAATACTGTTACAAAGAGTCAACATGACTTGACAAAAAAACTTTGATACCCCTGATAAGAGTGGCTTATCAGGGATGGGAGTGATAATCGCAATTATTCAAACAAACAGCGATAAGCCTTCGGCATGGCTTCGCTTACCACACTCTTAAAAATTCTCAACATCATTTCCATTTTTCCGAAATCATCAAGCGTACTGTGGTAGTAATCAAAAGACTTACAACTATAACTAAATCTCTATAAAGAAAGCGCGGGGATATACCCCAACAAAAACCCAGTCTTGTGACTGGGTTTTTGAGTTTGAGTGCAAGCGATCGCATCAAACGCTCAACTTCGGGTGTTTGAATCCCATATCAAAGAGCGAAATTCCCAAGTGCATCAATACCTACAGTTCTTGAGGCAATAATACCAATAAGCACAATCAGACCTAGCGCTCTACGAAAATAATTAACGCCTTGAAATAATTCCAGCCATGCCCAAGTAAACAAAGAACCATTTGCCAGTACGTCTAAACCTGTATTAATTTCGCCTGTTGTAAAAACTAGTTTGAGTAAACTAGCCGTGAACCAGGCAATAATTGGTAGATTTGGCATCTGAGCTAAAACAATTTTGCCATCAATATCACGGAAGGTTTTATCAAATAATGTATTGTTCATGACTTTGTCTCCAAGCTTGCGTACTCAAAACAAAAAAGTAAGGGAAAAACTTTTTCCCTTACTCTTTTCCATTACCCTTGACACCTAAGCTTTAGTATGCTCTGCGACTAAATTGGTAGTACAAGAAGATTGCAATAATCGCACCAATTACCGCTACAAATAAACCAGCAATACTAAAACTTGCACTCGTTATTGCCAAAGTTCCCGTTTGCAATAAATTCAGTAAAGATCCTCCGATGATAGCACCTACAATTCCCAACAGCATCGTTGCGAGAATGCCACCACCTTGATAACCAGGATAAATAGCTTTCGCGATCGCACCAGCTAATAGACCTAAGATAATCCAAGCAAGAAGATTCATGATTGACTCCTTAATAGTTGTGAAATGGAATATAGTTGAAGATAGAGTTTTAAAAGTAATAAAGTTGGAGCTTTATAGACCCTAGACGTTCGCAAATACCGACCGCGAATACAGAGGTTTTACCTCTCGTGATTTGCGACAAAATAGAGTTAGCTAGCAACACTCTATATCCGTCTATGTCTGTGTCATATATGCACTGTTGGTAGTTTTAGCATCGGTTTTGATGGTGACTACATATAAAGAACTTGAGCGGTTTAACGTTCTGCCAGTGCGTTTTTCTATCATGATTACAGATTAACAGACTCAATAAGCCGACCTAACCATCTTTAGTCAGATAGTCCTTATTTCTAGAGTTAGAATCACAAAAACAATCATTATCTGTCTTAACACGTAAAAAGCTTATGTTCTGAGCTAATACCTTGAGTTCACAATCTACACAAATGAGAACTCTAACTATTGATTATAGATTGCATAGATCAAACTTGAATCTATACTTGCTATTGCCCTAATTTACTCGTATGTGTGAAGTTATTATGGTGCAAAAATCTGCGATTGTGAGTAATTCCCACCCGAAGTTTAGTAACAAAATTATAACTGGTGGATCACTAGTGTGAGATCATGGGGAGAATTAACGGTGGTCAATGTAGTCTCAAGAGAATGGAACACAATCGGAAGTCAACAGTCATAATTACAGGTGCTTCCTCTGGGGTAGGTTTGTATTCTGCAAAAGCCCTAGCTAAAAGAGGATGGCACGTGGTTATGGCTTGTCGCGATTTAGCGAAGGCTGAAAAAGCTGCTCAAAGTGTGGGAATTCCACAGGACAGCTATACAATCATGCATATCGACTTAGCCTCATTAGAGAGTGTGCGACAGTTTGTCAAGGACTTCAGAGCCAGTGGTAAGTCCTTGGAGGCTTTGGTGTGCAACGCCGCAATTTATATGCCTTTGTTAAAGCAGCCATTGCGAAGTCCAGAAGGCTATGAGTTGAGCGTTGCAACAAATCACCTTGGTCATTTCCTCTTGTGTAACCTTATGCTAGAGGATCTGAAAAATTCACCTGCTACGGACAAACGCTTGGTGATTTTGGGAACTGTGACGCACAACCCGGACGAACTAGGCGGAAAGATTCCCCCACGTCCAGACTTGGGCGATCTCAAAGGCTTTGAACAAGGATTCAAAGAGCCGATTACAATGATTGACGGTAAAAAATTTGAACCTGTGAAAGCCTACAAAGACAGCAAAGTCTGCAATGTACTGACGATGCGGGAACTACATCGACGCTATCACGATTCAACTGGCATTATCTTCACTTCTCTTTATCCAGGGTGTGTTGCGGAAACACCTCTATTCCGTAACCATTATCCCCTGTTTCAGAAACTCTTCCCTTTATTCCAGAAGCACATCACTGGGGGATACGTATCTCAGGAATTGTCCGGTGAACGGGTTGCAGCAGTTGTTGCTGATCCTGAATACGCCCAATCTGGAGCCTACTGGAGTTGGGGAAATCGCCAAAAGAAAGATGGTAAGTCTTTTGTGCAACGAGTTTCTCCCCAAGCCCGCGATGATGCTAAAGGCGAACGCATGTGGGATTTGAGCGCCAAGTTGGTTGGAATTGCGTAAGGAAAACAGAGTTTGAGCAATTTGATGGGGCGATCGCTCCATCAATTTTTATATATTTTTAAGTAAAATAGGCTAAATTCTTTTGCGTTTACCAATTCCTAACTACCAACCAATGACAAATCACTATCAACGCGAGTAACCTTGACTTGATACTCAATGAGGGTTGAGAATTGGCAGTTGAAAGTGCGTATTGGCTAGCTTGGTCACAAATATCAGGGATTGGCCCGGTATTGCTGCAACGATTACAACAGCATTTTGGCACGCTCCAGGCAGCTTGGGAAGCTAGTCCAGCACAGTTACAAGCGGTGGAAGGTTTTGGTTTTCAGACATTGCAAAAAGTGGTGAGACAGCGATCGCATCTTCATCCTGAACAATTACTCATCCAACACCAAGAACAAAACCCGAATTTTTGGACACCAGCAGATCCAGAATATCCCCGCTTGCTAATAGAAATTCCCAGTCCACCGCCATTATTATATTTTCGTGGTGAAGTCGAACTTGCAGAAAATCTCGGCGAAACTCCATTAGTTGCGATCGTTGGTACGCGCCAGCCCTCAGAATATGGTATCCGTTGGACTCGTCAGATTAGCACAGCTTTAGCTAAAAACGGTTTTACAGTTGTTTCTGGTTTAGCAGAAGGAATTGATACAGAAAGTCACACCGCTGCTTTGAAAGCTGGAGGACGCACCATAGCAGTTTTAGGTACAGGTGTGGATGTTATCTATCCAGCTAAGAATCAGCAACTGTACAAACAAATTTTAAGTGCGGGGTTAGTTTTGAGTGAGTACCCAGCCAAAACCCCACCAGATCGCACTCAATTTCCCCGTCGCAATCGGATTATTGCTGGATTGAGTCGCGCTGTCTTGGTGATGGAAGCGCCTTTAAAATCCGGTGCATTAATTACTGCTAACTATGCAAATGAATTTGGTAGAGACGTTTATGTTTTACCGGGTAGAGTCGATGATTACCCATCTCAAGGATGCTTAAAATTACTCAGTCAAGGTGCTGCTCCCATTTTAAAAGAATTAGATGAACTATTAAAAATGCTGGGAGCCATACCAAAAATAGATTCTTCTCCAATTTCCCCAGAACCGCAACAATTAATCTTGCCTGATTTGCCACCAGAACTGCAACAAGTAATAAATGTAATTTCCTCAGAATCTTTACCCTTCGATATGATTATCCAACAAACAGGTATGGCTGCGAGTGCTGTTTCTAGTGCGTTATTGCAGTTGGAATTGATGGGTTTAGTTTCGCAACAACCAGGAATGAGATATCAACGCAGCTAAAAAAGTTTATTGGCCTGGGTTGAAAATGGGTATGGCGGTATAAGGGTATAGGAAGAGTCAATAAATATAAATTTGATCAAAAACTGAGGACAGAATCTGGAATCAACTTCATTCTGTTGGTATCTAAGTTTATTACTGAGACTACTTGCAAAATTATATGAGTGCAGGGATTGGGAAAAGGTTAAAGGATTTTTCAATCGATTTAACTCTTTGCCAGACTTCTGCAATGAAGATGAGAAAGATTTAATTTCAGGGTAATTGATCAATGCAGACACCACAATCTAACCAAATTAATGAATTAAATGGTAAAGCCATTAAAAAGACAATTTTTGGAGCAGGTTTTATCATTGCTGCTCTTTATTTTTTAGTGACTTTATCCGGTTTTGGTTATACATTTTGGCAATATTCCGAAATGGGAGGCATTTCTTGGGGCTGGAAAATCGCTCTAATTATTACTCATTTGCTTCCCTTTGTCATTGTTCCCATCAGCATGAAAGTGTTTTATGAACGAGCTGATTATTTAGTATCCAAGGGCTTAAGTTCTCCTTTTGCTCTTTATTTAGGATTACCCTTTCAAATGGTTGCTATTGCCTTTGAAATTGGTTGGCATATTCAACAACATTGGTTTTACCAAAATGATTTCACCTTCTTAAATTTCCTATTTTATGCTTTTTTAATTTCATCTTTTGCGTTGTGGGCAGATGCTTTTGCTCGTAATCATTTAGTTGACTTGTTATTTGTAGGCAGTTTAATAGCTATCTCAATTTTGTATCCTCTAGGCGCAAGTTTAGATATTTCTGCTTTCAAAATTCCCATTTATATTGCTCTGACAATAGTTTTTGGATTTTTGACATATCGAGCTTACAAAGTTCTACGAGATTGGCGAATTATCTTCGTACCTATTTTTTCTGTCGGTGTCAACTTATTCTTTGTATTCCTTTTAGCTCAACACCAATCTAACCCTGTTCTCAATCCGCTTTTCCACATTTTGCATGATTTAGCTGGTACAGAAATGGGAATTATAATTTTTACCTATCTAGTGTACATTAATCCCCGACGTCAATCTCAACCAGTTCAGCAATCTAAAAAAGCCGACACCTTATTTATAAGCCAATAATCACTATAGTTGTCATACAAAATATTTAAATATATTTGGAAATAAAAAAATAATTATGAATATGTTGCCAGTGATTTATCCACTTTGTCATATTGGCTATATTATTGCCCAATTAATATTGCTAAATAAATCAATTCAAACTTGGCATAAGTCAAATAGTATAGCAATGATTGTTTTACCTATGCTGTTGTTATTTAGCACCTATGACAATTTAGTTCTGCTCATGGGAAGCTTCATCGGTGAAGGGGAATTACTCAAATCATTAAATATGTTGCGTTTCCTCTCCCATTACATAGTGGTTCCTTTATTTATTGTTGTCGTAGTTGAACTTGCTCATCGTGCTGGAGCAAATTGGGCTGCTAGTCAGTTTATACGAATTTTTGGTTGGATATTAGCGATCGGATTAGGAATATACGATATCACTACTCAATTTATAGATATACAATTAGTTCCTGAAACCTTTGCTGGTATGTTGCGTTATGTTGTCGCTGCACCTAGTAAACCACCAATGATCACTATTTTAGTTAACCTGTTTGTGATGATTATTGGTATTGGTATTTGGCGGAGATTGCAATGGTATTGGTTATTTGTTGGTGCTTTAGTTTCTCTTGTTGGTAATGCTATACCCACGGATATGGTTGGTACAGTCTTTGCTAGCGGTTCTGAATTAATAATGGCTTGGTGTATGCTATTAACTGAACAGCGAACACAGTATATGTTTGCTCTATGGAATCTTTCAAACCCAAGAACTGAGAAATCTAAATTCAATTTACAACTTTCTTAACCACAGTAGAATTTGGTAGGCTAAATGATAACGGGCTAGAATCCCATTCCACCAGAACAATTTTTGATTGGTGAAGTGGGTTCTCGCCCGTTCAATTTATTAAACCCTCATCTAGTTCAATTTCTTCATTGAGGGAGCTTTTTAGGAAATTGGTAAAAGATTAATTTAAGCAGGAATGACTTGAAGAATCAGTGAGCGCTTATCAAGTGACTGAACTTTACCCACTGAATTGAGATCATCGACAATGCGGTCTAGTAATTTTCCAGCTTGATCACGATATTGATGTTCTCGACCTCGTAAACGAATGGCAAACTTTACTGAATCGCCTTTACTTAACCACTGAGTTGCTTGATTTATACGTAAACTGTAATCAGCCGCACCCACATTTGGACGGAATCGTACTTCCTTGACGGTGGGTCTGGCACTCTGAGTCTGACGCTTTTTCTTTTGATACTGAAGCTTACCATAGTTGAGAATCTTCGCCACTGGAGTCTCTTTATCTTGGGAGACTACAACTAGGTCAAGATCCACACTCTGAGCTAGTTCTAGAGCTTCACGGGTGTCTATCAGACCACGATTGTTATTTTCATGGTCAATCAATAAGACTTGAGCTGACTTGATTTGGGAGTTAATTAGTTGCTTTTGGACTACGATAATGATTTCCTCTCAGTTTTTCAAGAGTTTAGTTTTACTAGTAATACTAAGTTAACACAACGTTCAGTATGAGTAAGCTAGTGTATCATCAAAAATTGCGATCGCCAGTAATCTATCAATTTTCAATTGATCGGAAGAGGAAAAAGTAAAATCCTGAACAGTGAAAAACTGTTTGTCACACTAAACTTGACACAGTACATGGTTCAGCACCATGATGAATAGGTTAAGCCGACGACAGCAGCTTTCATTGAAAAAAACAATGGCAAATATTCCCTCAATTCTCGCCTTAGACTTTGATGGTGTAATTTGCGACGGACTAATTGAATATTTTGAGGTAGCGTGGCGTACTTATTGCCAAGTTTGGTTTCCTGCTAACGAAACACCACCAAATGGTTTAGCTTCTCAATTTTATCGACTCAGACCAGTCATTGAAACAGGTTGGGAAATGCCTGTTTTAGTCAAAGCTTTGTTAGAGGGAATTGCAGAAGTAGAAATTCTCCAAGATTGGCATAATATTAACCAGAGAATTTTGCTTGAAGACAATCTCAATGCTAAAGAAATTAGCACTAAATTAGATAAATTACGCGATGCATGGATTGCTGATGATTTAGAAGGTTGGTTGAGTTTGCATCGATTTTATCCAGGTGTAATTGATAAACTCAAATCGACAATTGCCAGCACCAGTAAACTATATATTATCTCTACAAAAGAAGGACGTTTTGTCCAGAAACTATTACAGCAAGAAGGAGTAAATTTAGGTTCAGAAGATATTTTTGGGAAAGAAGTGAAGCGTCCCAAATATGAAATTTTACGTGAATTAATTCAATTACACAAAGTCCCACAAGAGACAGTCTGGTTTGTAGAAGATCGATTAAAAACATTACAGTTAGTAGACCAGCAAACAGACCTGAAAGATGTAAAACTCTTCCTCGCAGACTGGGGTTACAATACTCCTTTAGAAAAAACTACAGCCAAAAATGATCCACGCATTCAGTTATTATCATTGTCTCAATTTGAGCAAGATTTTTCGGAATGGGTTTAGTGGTTAGTGGTTAACTACAAACAAATTAAGATAATTCCTGTTGTAACCGCTTGTGAAAGGCTTCGATTCCAAAATTTGCGATCGCCATTTCTCGCAACCACTCACCATCACATCGTTGATCTTCGCCTTTGAGGATTTCTATACAAGCCGTAGCTACAGCATCAGGATCGCGGTGGGGGACTCGCCATCCTAGTTTACCATCTAGTAGTGGCTCGGCGGAACCATCAGCATCACCAGACAGTACAGGTACACCACAAGCCATTGCTTCTAAATAGACAATCCCAAACCCTTCTTGAGAAGGCATAATGTAAGCATCAGCTAGACGGTAGTGTTCTACTAGTTCTTCTGTGGGTACAAACCCAGCAAATACAACGCGATCGCTAACTCCCAAATCTTGTGCTAGCTTGGCAAGACGGGGTTGATCATCACCACGACCTATAACTAAATATTTCACTTCTGGGAAAACTTGAGCTATTTGTGGTAAGGCTTGAATTGTAATATCCACGCCTTTGTAAATATCACCAGACCACAACCGCGCTACAGTCATTAATACTTTAGCTTTTTGTAAACCATAGCGTTCGATTAAATTAACTGGTTTGTCTCCAGGAGTCAGGCGATCGCCATCCACAGCACAAGGTAAAATTTTGACGCGATCAGGATTAAGATGATTGACAATACAGGCAACTTCACGAGTGTAGCGGCTAATTGTCCAAACTTGGTCTGCTTTTTGCAAACTGGATTGCATAGACTTTGGTAATGGTTCCCAAACCTCTTTACCATAGGTGATTACAGTATAAGGAATTCCCAAAAATTGACATAACATCCCCACCAAAGGCGCTAGCTTGATATGACCGCAAAAAACACGCTGGGGTCGTTCACGGATCAGATGAGTGAATAATGCGATCGCCATTTTCACTCGTCCAAGTCGGGGAGACGAAGTTTTAAAATAATGAAATTGGCAGCGTTCAGATATAAAAGAATTCGTGCAATTGGGAGCATCACGTAATATAAATATATCTGCATGTATTGGTTTAGCTAATTTCAAATAAGCTTGAAAAATATCTTTCACATAAGATTGGATTCCACCTTCACAGGAAAATATTTCCAAAAATACGAATGTATGATTAATCGGTGCATTTATCGTTTGGTTAAAGTCTAAGTTTTCTGGAATTGGTGAAGTTAGCATTTGTAGTCAGAGTCGTGATGATTCCAATCTAAAAAATCTCAGGATAGAAATAAAGTAAATTCAAGTAATTATGAATTTGGATATACATGAATAGAATGCTTTAAAATCCTAACAAATGCTTTAGTAAAAACCGAATGTTAACTTTACGGAATTGAATATTTTTTTGAGTTTATACTTAATTGTAGCTTTATAATTATTTGAAAAAAATAAGTAATTTTTCTGATAAATTATGTTGCGATCGCAGTTTCCACAGCTTCCTCAGAATTAAGGACTAAAGTCCTTACTACTAACTTAAATTACAAACTAGGTATTCTTTCCTTCACAAAAAGACATAATTAGGTAAAATTAGGTAAAGCAATTTATGCAGTTGTAAAACAAAGGCGTCAGCAATCTCATGCAGCTGAAATTCAGTGCATCTCGGCTTTCCTTAACTCCCCTACTGTTAATCGCACCCTTCTTTTTATGGGGAACGGCGATGGTAGCGATGAAGGGAGTGATTTCCCACACAACACCACTGTTTATGGCGGGGGTGCGGATAATCCCAGCAGGGGTACTGATTTTAATTGCAGCCGCTTTTATGGGGAGATCCCAACCCAAAACCTGGACTGCTTGGCTGTGGATTGCTTTATTCGCCTTGGTAGATGGGACTTTATTTCAAGGCTTTTTGGCTGAGGGATTAGTCAGAACTGGTGCTGGGTTGGGATCAGTGATGATCGACTCGCAACCATTAGCAGTTGCTTTGATGTCTTCATGGTTATTTCAAGAAAGAATTGGTTTGTGGGGATGGTTAGGACTTTTATTAGGTGTGACGGGGATCAGTTTAATTGGCTTACCTGATGAGCTGATTTTAGGTTTTTTGTCTCACAAAACTCCCGAAATTTTGCTTTCTCCGACTCTCCCACTTTTAAATTCTCTGTTTGCTAGTGGCGAATGGTTAATGCTGTTAGCAGCGTTGAGTATGGCGGTGGGTACAGTGATGATCCGCTTTGTCAGCCGTCATGCTGATCCCGTCACTGCTACAGGATGGCATATGATTATAGGTGGCTTACCGTTATGGGGGATTTCATCGGTTACAGAATCCCAACAATGGCAGAATCTTGTACCATCAGACTGGGCAGCTTTAGGGTATGCTACGGTATTTGGTAGTGCGATCGCCTATGCATTGTTTTTCTATTTTGCTTCTAGCGGGAATCTTACTAGTCTCAGTTCTCTGACTTTTCTCACGCCTGTCTTTGCTCTCTTATTCGGTAATTTATTACTGCAAGAAATCCTTAGTCCCTTACAGTGGATAGGAGTAGGTTTGACTTTAGTTAGTATTTACCTGATTAATCAACGCGACGTTTTAGCTGGTGCAGAGGGAATTGGGGATCAGGGACAGGGACAAGGGAGACAAGAGAACGCGGGGAAAAGGGGACAAGAGGAACAAGGAGAGACAGAGAGTGTAGCAAGTGTGGGGAGTGTGGGAAGACAAGGGAGAATTATTTAACTAGTTTCTTCTCAATGCCCTATGACAATTGACCATATCACTTTTCTGGTGCTTCTGATTGCAGAATCGCTTGGCAATATTCGATGATAATTGTGAGGCGATCGCTAATCGTTTTGAGTCGATCAACAGCAGTAGCAGCTTGTCGCGCACCTTGAAAAAACATGATGTCAATTTCTAATAGTCGCAGTTGCTTACTGATCTCTGTCCTATAGGATAGTTCTCGTGTTTTTTCCTCTGCTAAAGGTAAAATATCCTGCTGAAAAAATTGTTGTAAAGACAAAAGATGCTGTCGCAGTTGCTGTGCATCAGTTTGGTGAGTTGCTGTTTGTGAGCGGAGTTGCTCTAATAGTACTACGAAGGTGTGATATCTCTCTTTATTAACGGACATTCAGTGCTAATTGAGATACTATTAATGTCAAGTAATTTTTCTTATACAATATTCTTCTCTAACCTTTTGTTAAGGTTATGGACTCCAAAATATTAAATTTGGAGTCTGGTTTGGCATCATTGGACTCTGATGACTATTATGCTTGACACCTAGTACAGGATGATTTGCAACAAGCTGTTTGTTTGAGCAATTATCCTGCGATCGCTTTTTAGTTTGCCGTGTCAATAGCAATATAGTTTTTCGATGACATTATCGTCAACTGTGTTCACTCCTCCCTTTAAACCACCGAATTATCTCCAGCCCCGCTATATTTTATGATGAGCAGCACAATTGTCAACCACCCTATTGATATAACTCTTCCAGAATGGCTAGAAACCTGTTTACGCACACCGCCGACAGACAGCGGTGCAACGGAAGAAGACCGAAAATATTATGATACAAGTTTGATATGTCGAGCCTTTGAGTTTGCTTATCAGCTGCATCATGGTCAGTACCGCAAATCAGGAGAACCATATATCTGCCATCCAATTGCTGTAGCTGGAATGCTGCGTGATTTAGGTGGTAGTGCAGCTATGATAGCAGCTGGATTTCTCCATGATGTAGTGGAAGATACAGATGTTACAATTGAAGATATAGAACAGCGTTTTGGCTCAGAAGTTAGATGCTTAGTTGAAGGCGTCACAAAGTTATCTAAAATCAATTTCAAAAGCAAAACTGAAAGTCAAGCCGAAAACTTTCGGCGGATGTTTTTGGCGATGGCGCAAGATATCCGCGTGATTGTGGTGAAATTGGCGGATCGCTTACACAACATGCGAACATTAGAATACATGCCAGATGAAAAACGCCGTCGCACCGCTACAGAAACGCGAGAAATTTTTGCTCCCCTAGCAAATCGCTTGGGGATTTGGCGTTTTAAATGGGAATTAGAAGATTTAACATTTAAGTATTTGGAACCGGAAGCTTTTCGACAGATTCAGCAGCTGGTTTCAGAAAAACGCACCGATAGAGAAGAGAGATTAACAAAGATTTCTGAAACATTGAGAACTCGACTTGCAGAAGCAGGAATTCGCTGTCTTGATATTAGTGGACGTCCCAAGCATCTTTATAGTATCTATCAAAAGATGCAACGGCAAAATAAAGAATTTAACGAAATTTACGATTTAGCAGCACTGCGAATTATTGTCCAGACAAATGACGAATGCTATCGTGCTTTAGCAGTAGTTCACGATGTTTTCCGTCCAATTCCTGGTAGATTTAAAGATTATATTGGATTGCCCAAGCCTAATCGTTACCAATCATTGCATACTGGCGTGATAGGCCCTTGGGGACGACCCTTAGAAGTGCAAATTCGGACATTAGAAATGCACCGTGTAGCAGAGTATGGTATTGCTGCTCACTGGAAATATAAAGAAACTGGTGGTTCTAGTGCTAGTCTAACTGCATCGGATGAAAAATTTACCTGGTTGCGGCAGTTATTAGAATGGCAAAGTGATTTAAAAGATGCTCAAGAATATTTAGAAAGCATCAAAGATAATCTATTTGAAGAAGATATTTATGTATTTACTCCTAAAGGAGATTTAATAGCTTTAAAACCAGGTTCTACAACAGTAGATTTTGCCTATCGTATCCACACAGAAGTCGGAAATCGCTGTACGGGAGTGCGAGTAAATGGTAGAATGGTACCGCTTTCGACGCGCTTGCAAAATGGTGATATCGTCGAAATTATCACTCAAAAAAATGGTCATCCTAGCTTAGATTGGTTGAACTTTGTTCGGACGAGTGCAGCCAAAAACCGGATTAAACAATGGTACAAGCGATCGCGCCGAGAAGAAAATGTTGCTCGCGGCCGAGAATTGTTAGAAAAAGAACTTGGGAGAACAGGTTTTGAAAATGTGCTGAAGTCCGAAGCAATGCAAGCTGTAGCAGAAAAATGTAATTACCATTCCACAGAAGATTTACTCGCAGGTTTAGGCTATGGGGAAATCACACTCAACTTAGTACTTAACCGTTGGCGAGAAATTATTAAAGCACAACAGCCTGCTGCTAGTGAGCCAGATCATACCACAAACCTACCCACCACAGCCAAAGCAGCTGCCTTATTACGAGAGGCGAGTCTGAACACAACCTCCCGCGCTACTGATTCCCCTATCGTCGGCGTCGAGGGATTATTATATCACTTAGCTGGGTGTTGTACCCCCATTCCCGGCGAAGCAATAATTGGTGTAGTGACACGGGGTAGGGGAATTTCTATCCACCGCCAAGGTTGTCATAACTTAGAAAAAGCAGAGTGCGATCGCTTAGTACCAGTAAGTTGGAACCAAGCCTTAGAATATACTGGCCGTCCCCAAACTTACGCGGTGAACTTGCAAATTGAAGCCCTAGACCGAGTCGGAGTCTTAAAAGATATTTTGTCACGTTTGAGTGATCAGGGGATTAACGTTCGTCATGCAAATGTCAAAACGTCATTCGGTCAACCAGCGTTGATTGATTTGGGGATCGAAATTCGCGATCGCCCTCAATTAGAACAGATATTTACTCAAATTAAAAAAATGAGTGATATTCTTAATATCCGTCGCATTGGTCAAATTGACGAATAATTAATCATTGTTCAGGGTGCTTTTGCAGTTATCAGTTAACAAATTTATCAAATCAACTCTTCTTTATTTATGCATTTTCTGCGCTTGTGGTACACCCCTACCCAAACCTACTAAGCGCTTACGTTTAGGGTGCGCGTAGCGCGGGTGGGGTTCTTCTGTAACTCATGCTTGTTGAAAAATGCTGTAAACTTATGAAGTTAAACTGATCAACCAAATCCAACAACCACCATTAAGTAAAGCTGTGACAATCGCACCAATAATAACCCCCTTCATTAAGGCAAATTTTTCTTGTCTTTTCAGTCGCAAAAGCACAGGAATTATATATACAAGTTGAGTTATACCAATCCCAAAAAAATAGATTCCAAAAATTGGCTGAAAAAATCTGATGTTATATTGAGAAGCGAGCATTAACTCTATATAAGCAAGAATACCCAAAATTAAAGTTGCGATAACATGCATTCCCAGGACTAGAAAAATTCCGCCGATTACATAAGAAAATTCGTTTCTTCTCGACATGCAGTTTCCTTAATTGTCAAAATTAAATCTTTTATTATTAACCAAATCATACCCTGCACTACCTTCACGATAAAACATATTAAAAGTATCAAAAGGAATGATTCTTCCATCCGGATGGACGATATGAATACATGATCGCTTCACAGAACGCACATCAAAATTATAGGGATCAAGAAACTGGACAATCATCACCCGAAAAATATTGGCGTAGGTAATTCCTTCTGGTACAGGCAGCATTGGCAAACAACACAAAAGCTGTTTTAATGATGTAGCCGCAGAACTGGGTGAATGACTGGTAGAAAATAACTCAAAAATGTGGCGTTTGAGTTCTGGATTTTGTTCGTAAAGTACACTGTTGGGCATAATTTCCACAAACTTTTCCGGATTAATTAACCCAGTTAGGGGTATAACTTTACCATCAATTTTGAGTGCATAAGCCATTGCCAAACAATCGGGATGGCAAGGAACAGGTAGAATATCTTCTGGTTTAAAATAAGGACTTTGTTGGAAAATTGACCTGCGGACTTCGGTGAGTGTGTACCTGTCTCGCTTGGGATCAAAGCCTTGCAAACGTCCAGCGGCTTGGATTGGTTGAAACGTCACTCCGCGTACACAAGGCTGTTGCAAAGCATACTCAATTATTTTGCCGATTTCGTGATCATTCAGCCCTTTTTTGAGGGTGACTACTAGAGTAGTAGAGATATTGTATTCGTTGAGGTGAGCGATCGCCATTTCCCTGACACTACGCAAATCTGTACCCCGCAAGTCCTTTAGCGCTTCTGCCTCAAAGCTATCAAATTGCAGATATACTTCTATACCAGGCATGTATTGACTCAGGCGGCTGCAAAAAGTTTTATCTTTCGCAATTCGTACGCCATTAGTATTAATCATTAAATGTTTAATTGGCTTGCTTTTGGCAAGATTCATAATTTCAAAAAACTCTGGGTGAAGCGTCGGTTCGCCACCACTCAACTGCACAATTTGCGGTTCTCCCTCATTCGCCACTACCGCATCAATCATGCTTTCAATTTCTGCTAAACTGCGATGACGTCTAGGTTGATGAGAAATTTCAGAAAATTCTTCAGTACCGGAATCAGCATAACAAATTGGACAGGAAAGATTGCATTTATCTGTGACTTCTATTAAGGTTAAACAACTATGCTGTTCATGATCTGGACATAACCCACAATCATACGGACAACCATATTTGATTGGTGTATTAAACTTGAGTGGCAGATCTCCTGGCTTGATAAATTCCAGGGATTTTTTGTAATATTCAACATCATCAGCAATTAAAACTTCTTCTCGTCCATGTGTGGGACAATGTTTAATTAAGTAAACGCGATCGTCTTGGAAAATGATTTTTGCTTCGACTTTGGTGAGACACTTGGAACATACGCTATTTGTCAAAGCATAAAATAAGTAATTACGAGTAGGCATGGTGCTGAAGTTTGCTTTTAATCTTACACCAAGAAACAATAGCAAGCATCATTGTTGCGGACGCTTTGTTTTTAGCTTCACGTCTCTCAATATTAAATAAAGGGGCAAATATTAAGATATATTAGCCAGATTTTTTGTAAAAATTAAACTACATTTGTAATTAGGTAAACTTATTTGCTGATTCCATCTGTGCAATTACCCCTACACGGTAAGCGTATTCTTGTCACAGCGCCCCACAATTACGCTGCTAGATTATTGCCAGAATTAATTGATCAAGGTGCTTTACCTCTGCTGATGCCAACGATAGAAACTTGTGTAGTAGAAGACTCTACAGCATTAGATGCTGCACTGACGCAAATAAATACGTTTGATTGGATTGCTTTTACCAGCAGAAATGGTATCAATGCATTTTTTCAACGTTTAGAACAGTTGGGAATAACACCTTCGGCGCTGGAAAATTGTCGAATTGCTGCTGTTGGTAAAGATGCAGAAAGATTAACTAGTTTTGGTATAAAACTAGACTTGCTTCCCCAAGAACCCAGCCCCAAAGGAATTATTGCTGAGTTGGCTAAAATTCCAGATATCAACAAGCAAACTGTACTGGTTCCTGTTCCAGAGGTAGTTGGGATTGCAGAACCGAATATTATTCCTAATTTTCTGGCTGGATTAAAAAATTTGGGTATGGCTGTAACCCGTGTACCAACCTACATGACACGTTGTTTAGACAAGAGTTTATATGATGTAGAGTTAAATTTAATCCGTCAAGGCAAAATAGACGTGATTGCTTTTAGCAGTACTGCTGAAATTTCAGGCTTCTTGCAAATGATCAACTCAAAAGCAGATTATCAGCAGAGTATTATTGCTTGTTTTGGCCCCTACACCGCAGCCAATGCCAAAAATCTGGGTATGAATGTTTCTATTGTTGCCAAAAACTACAGTTCATTTGCTGGTTTTGCAGAAGCGATCGCTAACTTCATGTTTAGGTATTCTTCTAAGTAATATTACTACTTGCAATGTTACAATTAGCCTGATATAACGGAGGAAGAATACTTATCAGTGTGTTACCAATATTCAGATTTTTCCCAGAAATCTACGATAAGAATGTAAAAATATTACATTTTTCTTAACTAGATTAAATTAAGTATTATTGTCTCTTAATATCTTAAATAATTGATATTCCGGCTCAAGTATTCGCTTTAGCTGGGAAATTTGTCTTTAAAACATAGTTTTTTCACATCCCTTAAGAAAAGAACCATGTCTTCACTCTCGCATCTATCTAATGTATTTTCTGCCTTACCCACAACAACTGACTCTAGCTTGGGATCTGAACTTGAAAAGGTAGCTGGGAGTTCTCATACTTCTGCTTTATTACCGCCTCTGCAACAAAATCCTCATTATGTGAAAGCATTAACACTAACAGATACTAGCGCTGTACTCCAAAGTGCCTCATTGCTAAAATCTAAAAATTTGAGGTGTATACATACTCTTGTAGGTAATTCCCAAGCTATTACCCTTAGCCCAGATAGCAAACTGCTTGCAAGCGGTAGCTCGTTTATTAAACTGTGGAATCTGGAAACAGGACGAATAGTTTGCACCTTAAAGGGAAATACAGGTATCCTCAAGTCTATTGCTTTCAGCCCTGATTGCAAAACACTCGCCAGTTGTGGTTTAAGTCAGACTATCGAATTGTGGGATCTAGAAACAGGAAAAATAATTCGCCAATTCACTGGAAAATCCTACGGTGTTAATTCTGTTACCTTTAGTCCAGACGGACAGATGCTTGCCAGTGGCGATCGCGGTAGAAGTGTTCAACTATGGAATCTCACAACAGGAAAGGCAATTCGCACCTCTTGTGGAAATTTCCCAGTCATGGAACATGGAGATTGGGTGAATTCTGTAACTATTAGTCCTCTTTTCCCCACCCAAGAAGGATGCGGAGGAATTTTAGCCAGTGGTAGTCACGATAAAACTATCAAACTTTGGAGTCTCAAGACCAAAGAAGCAATTGCTACTCTCAAAGGTCATTTATCCCTGGTTTATACCGTAGCCTTTAGCCGAGATGGGCAAGTTCTGGCGAGCGGTAGTGCCGATGAAACTATTAAACTGTGGGATCTCAAGACAAAACAGGAAATTTGTACTCTCGCTGGACATAGACATGAAGTTTATTCTCTAGCCTTTAGCCGAGATGGGCAAATTCTGGCGAGCGGTAGCGCCGATAAAACTATTAAACTGTGGGATCTCAAAACAAAAGAGGAAATTTGTACTCTTGCTGGACATGAAAATGAAGTTTATTCTGTAGCCTTTAGCCGAGATGGGCAAATTCTTGCTAGTAGTAGTGCTGACGGAACTATCAGGATTTGGCTGTGTGAATAGCTTTTTGCAAAAGTCGCGATGCATGTAAAAGGAAAAGGGGAAAAGTAAGAAAAATACCTTTCCCCCTTATTTTACAGAAGTACCAATCGAGCAATTAAGTACCTCAACAGAATTAATTACAGAAATTTTTTCCTCACTCCCCGTTCCCTGTCTCCACAATCTATTATTGATTTTGATGTTCCTATGGACTCGTTTGGTACTAATCTCTGAGATAGTGTGAAATAAATGATCTGAGTTTTTAAAGACGAAATTTTAATGACGTCAGTAGATTTTCCCAAACACAAAAAAGCTAAAGCCCTCAAACCCGGTAGCCGTCGCCCCGCCAAGGAACTATGCAGTGAATGTGGACTGTGCGACACATACTATATTCACTATGTCAAGGAAGCCTGTGCTTTTATTAATCAGCAAATAGACGAACTCGAAGCACAGACACACAGCCGTTCTCGCAATTTAGACAACTCTGATGAACTCTATTTTGGTGTTCATCAAGACATGATGGCGGCACGAAAACAACAACCGATTCCCGGCGCGCAATGGACAGGAATTGTCAGTGCGATCGCCATTGAAATGCTAAATCGGGGCATGGTCGAAGGCGTGGTCTGTGTGCAGAATACCAAAGAAGACCGCTTTGGGCCTATGCCTGTAATTGCCCGTACCCCAGAAGAAATACTAGCAGCGCGGGTAAATAAACCAACACTTTCACCAAATCTCTCGGTGTTGGAACAAGTAGAAAAATCAGGGATGAAGCGGCTGTTGGTGATTGGTGTTGGTTGCCAAATCCAAGCTTTGCGGGCGGTGGAAAAGAAATTGGGTCTAGAAAAATTGTACGTATTGGGTACGCCTTGTGTAGACAATGTAACTCGTGCCGGACTGCAAAAATTCTTAGAAACCACTAGTAGATCGCCTGATACAGTGGTACATTACGAGTTTATGCAAGATTTCCGAGTTCATTTTAAACACGAAGATGGTTCAACTGAAACAGTTCCCTTCTTTGGCTTAAAAACAAACCAACTCAAGGATGTGTTTGCCCCTTCTTGCATGAGTTGCTTTGACTACGTAAATTCCCTAGCTGACTTAGTAGTTGGGTATATGGGCGCACCCTTCGGCTGGCAATGGATCGTAGTTAGAAATGAACGCGGTAAGGAAATGCTGGAATTGGTGAAAGAGCAACTAGAAACTCAGCCAGTCATGTCTCAAGGCGATCGCACAGCAGCAGTGCAACAAAGTATACCAGCTTACGATAAAGCTGTGACTCTACCAATGTGGGCAGCAAAGCTTATGGGAGTCGTAATTGAAAAAATCGGCCCCAAAGGTTTAGAATATGCCCGTTTCTCGATAGACTCTCACTTCACCCGCAATTATCTTTATGTGAAACGAAATCACCCAGAAAAATTAGCAGCACACGTTCCAGAGTTCGCCAAACGTATTGTGGGACAGTACAAATTGCCTGAATAATAGATATTAGTTAGTAGTTAGTGGATATGAGCGCAAGGCTTTGCCCTCATACAATAAATAGTGTTTATCTTTACTACTAACCACTAACTAGTATCAATAAAACTTATGTTTACTCATACCGACTCATGTAATGCCTTGATTGTAGGAGCTAGTCAAGGAATCGGTTTAGGGTTTGTCAAAAAATTACTGCAATTGCAGAGTATTACTAAGGTTTATGCAACCTATCGGCAAAAAGACTCGGCTGCTGAATTAATTACCTTATCAGATTTATATCCTGAGAGACTAACTTGTCTGGCTATGGATATTACAGATGAGACGCAAATTGCTGAAAGTGTACAATTTCTGCGTGGGGAAATAGATAAACTACATTTGGTTGTTAACTGTGTTGGAGTTCTCCATCAAGGAACACTGCAACCAGAAAAAAGCTTGAAGCATATTAACTCAGAAAATTTGCTGCACTATTTTCAAGTTAACAGTATTGGTGCAGTGTTGCTTGCCAAGCATTTGTTACCCTTGTTTCGTCATAGCGATCGCAGTATTTTTGCTAGTATTTCTGCCAAAGTTGGAAGTATTGGTGATAATCAACTCGGTGGCTGGTATGGCTATCGCGGTTCTAAAGCCGCGCTGAATATGTTGATGCGAAACGTCGCAATAGAGTATGGCAGAACTAGCCCAAAAACCATAGTTGTCACATTGCACCCCGGTACAACTGATACCCGTCTTTCTAAACCTTTTCAAAAGAATGTACCGCCAGAAAAACTATTTTCAGTAGAACGTACTGTTAACCAATTGCTTGCTGTTATGGAAAAGCTACAGATAGAGGATAGCGGCCAGTTCTTTTCGTGGGATGGTAGTCGTTTACCCTGGTGAGTCGGGGATCGGGGACAGGGAGGACACGGGAGACACGGGGACACGGGGAGGTGGGGACAGGTCGAATATTTTTGATTGATTCACCGCGTCTCCCACTCTCAGCGTCACCGCGTCTTTTCCCAATGCCCATTGATCATTGGTCAATCAATCTATATAAATCTCTCTAGAGATAATTCTTTTTTGCAAACGATAAGCTTTAAGATGATTTTATCTTTACAATCTGTACAATTACTTAAAAAACAGCTTGTCTGTTTTTTGTTAA
Source organism: Fischerella sp. CENA71 (assembly GCA_024239075.1). GTDB lineage: Bacteria > Cyanobacteriota > Cyanobacteriia > Cyanobacteriales > Nostocaceae > Pelatocladus. The sequence goes on from JANBVI010000064.1 coordinate 65,372, forward strand.
TTTTGTAACTTTTTTTATTTCCATTCATTGTGTACAGTTTTCTTACTCCAGTATCCAAATTGCCACATAACCTATGAGATAGATGGCGATGGGAATATTAAATTTTTTCTAAATACGCTTGTAGATATATTGGCTTTTTTGAATAATTAAAATATTGTTTTCCTTAAAGATTATAAGATGTTCTGCCAGAGCAAAGGTTATGAATAATCAAGTAAAAATATCAAATGATTTTACAAATGTTTTGGCAGAGAGTTCCAAAGAAGAAGAACTTATGCAAGAAGTTTTTCTGATATTGGAATATTTAACCACTAAAGAAGAAGCTAGCGTCAAGCTGATCTTTGATCGTCTTTATGATATAGGTTCTTTTCACCTAATCAATAAAAAATTTCGCTCTCGCCCTGTCAAGAAAGTATTAAAATTTATCGCTCGGATGTCCAAGCCGGCATTTAGAATATTTGCTTGGCATTGGGTGAAAAAAAATTGTCCACAATTGATTACTGACTGGCTACATCAACAGGTGACTTTTAGAAATCAATTTGTACAAAACACCGTAGCAATTATTGAGCAAAAACTCCCTCCAGCTAGTTCTATTTCAGAATTGGATGATCAGAGTCGAGAGGTTAAATTTTTGCGTTCTCAGGTAAAATTATTAACTCGGACTTTAATTGGGTTAATTGCTGTGTTTTTAGGTAGTTTAGTGTGGTTGAGTCATTACTTCACATTAGGGCGATCGCCAGTACAAAATATTGAACAATTACAGCCAGTTACTATAAAAGAGGCTAACACTGCTACACAAAAATAAAAACTCTCATTCTATCGGCTGAACTGCTAGTCTAAATAGCGGGAAGTGTCAGTGAGGATTAGAGATGAATCTCTTGGATATTCCTATAATTGATCAACACGCCCATAACCTGGTACGCTCAGAAGTAGCTGTTAGTCATCCTTATGCTGCTGCTTTTACTGAGGGCTATGCTTCAGAAATAATTAACTATCATGCTCGTCATACCTTATTTTATCGACGTAGTTTGCGAGAGATTGCTAACTTTTTAGATTGTGAGGTGCAGGAAGAAGCAATATTGGCACGTCGGCAAAGTTTGGGATTAGAAGAGTTAACAAAACTCTGTTTTAGTGCTGGCAATTTAGAAGCAATTTTTTTAGACGATGGATTGCAACCTGATTCTATTTTACCAATTTCATGGCATGAAAAATTTCTCACAGTCAAAAGAATTTTACGACTCGAATTTTTGGCAGAACAACTCATAGCCAAAACAGATGATTTTGAAACATTTTTAGGAAACTTTATCAACGAAATTGATCCACCGCCTGCTGGAGTTGTGGCGTTTAAGAGTATTGCTTGTTATCGCACGGGTTTAGATATCAAACCTGTTTCTTTTGCGGCAGCTGCTAGCAGTTTTTATGATATTAAACAACAATTTGAGCATCAATCTCCACGTCTTGCTGATAAATATCTGATTGATTTTCTGCTGCATCAAGCACTATTAATTGCAGATAAATATCAGTTACCTGTGCAATTTCATACTGGTTATGGTGATCCTGATTTAGATTTACGATTGGCTAATCCTCTTCATTTACGTAGTTTATTGGAGTCACCCCACTATCACCGTGTTCCTATTGTTTTACTTCATGCTTCTTATCCATATATGCAGGCGGCTGGATATTTGGCTTCTGTTTATCCTCAAGTCTATTTAGATTTTGGTTTAGTAGTACCTTTTTTGAGTGTAGCGGGAATGCGGAGTGTGGTCAGGCAATTATTGGAGTTGACTCCTACTACTAAACTAATGTATTCCTCTGATGCTCATTTAATTCCAGAATTATATTATTTGGGCGCTAAGTGGGGACGTCAAATTTTGGCAGAAGTTTTAGAAGCAGCAATTCGAGATTCTGATCTGAGTGTGAATGAAGTAGATGGTATTGCTGCTGCTATTTTGCGCGACAATGCGATCGCTCTTTATCACTATTCAGAAAAATAGTTCGTAGTAAGCGCTACTCTGCGAGAAACCGCTCCGCGTTTACAGCGCTGAAGTGCCGACTACAAACAAATTAAGCAAAAATCAGACGACGTGCAGAACCATCATCTGCAAATTCTTGCTCTCCTTTACCCACCACCTCAACAATGACGTGACGCGGGTGAGGAGTCCATTGTCCTTGTCTGGCTTGAATTTCTACTATTGTTTGTGTGTCTTCGATATACACCCGATAGGTTGCAGTTGACCAAGCACCATCACGATAGGCAAAGGAATGTCCGTCATCTTCATACAGTGTCCACTCGCCTGTACCTGGGGTAACTCGTAACCGGAGTTGATTTACGGGCGACTCCCCTACATATTGCATTACCGGACCCAGGGGAATTATGGAACCAGCACGGATGTACATCGGCATTTTATCAATTGGTGCATCAGCCAGAATATAAGTTGAGCCAGTGTAAGCTTCTCCTGTCCACCAGTCGTACCAAGTTCCTGCGGGTAAGTACACTAGGCGCTTTTCTACCCCTGGTCGGTAGACGGGTGCTGCCATTAGGGATGAACCTAAAAGTACTTGGTCGTATAACTCGTAGGTTTGTGGGTCGTCAAAATAATGATAAAGCAGAGGTCGCAGAACAGGTGCGCCTGTGGTCGCAGTTTCCCAGAACAAAGTGTATATATAAGGTAATAATTGGTAACGCAGTTCAATATATTGACGGCAGATTTCTTCTACTTGCGAGCCAAATTCCCAGGGTTCATGGCGCTTGGTGTTAATCATCGAGTGGGCGCGCATAAACGGATACAACATTCCCACCTGCATCCACCGCGCAAACAGTTCTGGCGTAGCATCACCCGCAAATCCCCCAATGTCTGCACCCACAAAGGCTACACCAGATAAGCCCAAATTACAGAGCATGGGTAGGGACATTTCCAAATATTCCCAGAGTGAGTGATTATCTCCTGTCCATACCGCCGACCATTTTTGTACACCTGCGTAACCAGAACGGGTCAATACAAAAGTACGCGATCGCTCTCGCAATTTTTCCACTGCTTCTCGACACGCACGAGCCATCATTAAGCCGTACAAATTATGAGTTTCGGCGTAAGTAGTGTGTTCATCTGGTAGTCCGCTTGGTGCATCCATTGGGAAAAATATTTTTTGTCCCCCCTCATCTCCAAAGGGGCGATCGTTCATGGCTGGTTCATTCATATCATTCCAAATTCCAGCCACGCCAACATCAGTTAAGTTACGGTGCAAATCTCCCCACCATTGACGCACCTCCGGACGCAAAAATTCTGGAAAAACAGCCCGACCAGGCCAAACGTAACCATGAAAAACTTTACCGTCAGCCCTGCGAATAAAGTAATCCTTTTCTAGTCCTTGATCATAGACAGCGTAATCTGCTTGGGGTTCAAATTTCACTCCCGGATCGACGATAGTGACTACTTTGACACCATCTTCTGCTAAATCACTCAGCAATTTCTGCGGGTCTGGAAACCGACGTGGATTCCACGTAAATACCCGGTAGCCAAACATGTAGTCAATATCTAAATGAATCACATCGCAAGGAATCCGACGCTGACGCAATTGCTGTACTAATTGGCGAACTTCTGTTTCTGAGTCGTAACTCCAACGACATTGATGATAACCCAGCGCCCACTGTGGCGGTAGTTGCATTCGCCCTGTTAATTGGGTGTAAATATGAAGTATTTCTGCGGGTTCGGGACTGTAAATAATGTAATAGTCCAGTTCTCCACCAAGAGTTTCCAAGCGTAGAATATCTGGTTGATCAGCACCGACATCAAAGCGACTCCAAAAAGTTGTGTTAAAAAACAAACCATAGCCTATCCCCGGACGCAACGCCATAAAAAACGGAATCGCTTGGTACATTGCATCGGTTTGGACATTGTAATCTAAACTATCGGTTGTCCAATTGGTGAGACGCTTACCCTTTTGATTGAGTAATCCTGCACGTTCCCCAAAACCATAATAATTTTCTTCTGCCTCAATCTTTTTCCAGCAAGCAACTTGAGACTTACCTGTTCCCATTTGTCGCCAACCGATCCCTAAACCTGTATCTTGGGCAAAAGGACGACCGGCTTTGTCAAAAAATTGGACTCGACAAGGATGACGCTGGACACATACTCGAATTTTTGCGGTTTCTATAATTACCTGATCGGCTGTTTCTTGGATATCAAAAGATACAACAGCCCAGTCTTCATCTTTGGGTACAACAGCCCAATCACGCCTGGATCTAAATTCTCCTGTCGGTGAAAAGCGTACACGGATGAGGTTAGAAGCAACTATAGAGAGAGACAGGCGACCGATACCACAGCCAAAATCTATACTTTGCTGTTGATGTTGGATATTTTTAATAGATGCGATCGCATTCCATGCTGGTTCACGGATGGGTAATTCTCCGGCAAATTCTGGCATATTTATTATCTGTAGATGCAGATAAGGTAATTATCGGCGTTAATCACAACTTAACTACCGTAAATAAAAGTATGTAAATTTTTCATCATCCAGGGGAAATATTGACAGCTAATGAATATCATCAATAATCTCTATTGTGTTGTATTTTTGTTTGAAGCAAAATGAACTTCTGTGAATCATAATGAATTATCTCAACTCAAGGTGTACTTTTCTTGTTAATTTATGAAAAAATAAAAAAATATGTTATGGAAAAGCGAATTTCCGTAGATATTGAAGGCTTAAAAGAAGAAATTGAGCAAGCATACTCAAAGGATAAATTCTGGTGTCAACTATCCTTGGCTCAGAAGATTCGCATACTCATTCAGGATAGTTTAGAGAAAGCCAAAAGTCACCAAAGCAAATCAAATTAATTGAAGCATTTATACAAGTATAAGAGGCTGATAGCAGATATCAAATTCTATTTTCATGGGTGCCAAGCTATCGGAGATTGTTAGTTTATTTTCGCAGGTTTCCTGGTAGAAACAGGGGGTGAGAAGTGACAATAGTTACACCAAATATTCTGCTTATTGATGACTTTCTGGAAGACCGAGAAACCTACCGACGCTACCTCCTACGAGATAAACAACACAAATACAGGATTTTAGAGGCTTCGACTGGAGAACAAGCACTCTTATTATGTCAGCAGCAATTTCCAGATGTAATTGTAACCGATTATCTGCTGCCCGATATAAATGGGCTGGAGTTTCTCGACAATTTAAAAACTCAGTTTGGTCAAACAAACCTTCCAGTGATCATACTAACAGGTCAGGGAAGTGAACAGATCGCAGTACAAGCGATGAAAGGTGGTGCTGCTGACTATTTAGTTAAAAAAAATACAACACAATTGAACTTCATAAAGGCAGTTAAAAATGTATTAGAAAAAACTCACCTGACTAGGCAGTTAGAGGAAAGCAAAACACGTTTCCAGGATACCAACCAAGCAGCACTGCAACAAGCTCACTCAGATTTAGAAAGACGAGTACAACAGCGAACCGACGAACTCCAGCAAGCCAACCAGGAATTGCAAACTACCCTGGAAGAACTACAAGTCGCTGAAGAGGAACTGCGCCAGCAAAATGAAGAATTGGCTAGAAGCCGTCAAGCAATAGAATTAGAGCGTCAGCATTACCAGGATTTGTTCGAGTTTGCTCCAGATGGGTACTTAGTAACTGATACCTGGGGAAATATCCGAGAGGCAAATAGTGCAGCAGCTACTTTGCTTGGTTTACAGCAAAAGCACTTAATCGGCAAACCACTGCTTGTGTATATTGTTGAGTCAGAACGCAAGGCTTTTCGGACTCGATTAGCAAATTTGCAGCAGGTGCAGGGCTGGGAAGTTTACCTACAGCCGCGCAAAGGAGATCCGTTCTCGGCGATGGTAGCTGTGAGTAGTATAGATGACGAACAGGGTCAGCAACTGGGCTGGCGCTGGCTGCTGCGCGATATTAGCGATCGCAAGCAGATGGAACAAAGGTTACAAGCTGCCCATAATGAATGAGAAAAGCGAGTCGAAGCACGAACTGCTGAACTTGCTCGAACCAATACGCTTTTGCAACAGAAAAATGAACTGCTCCAGGCTATTTTCGATCATATCCCTGTGATGATTTGTCTGTTCGATGCCAATGGCCATTTTCAATGGGCAAACCCGGAGTGGGAAACAATTCTCGGTTGGGGTGTGGAGGATATCCAAGAGCGTGACCTGCTACCAGAATTCTATCCCGATCCGGAATATCGCCAGCACTTTTTAGATTTCATCGCAGCTGGGGAGCGACGATGGAGCGAATTTAAGACTCACACAAGGGATGGTCGAATTCTCGATACCACTTGGGCTAATGTCCGCTTAAGAGACGGTACTACTATTGGCATTGGACAAGATATCAGCGAGCGTAAACAAGCTCAAGAGGAGCTACGCAGGAGTGAAGAGCAACGCAGGTTGGTTTTAGATTTGACCCACACGGGTTTTTGGGACTGGCAGATCACTACTGATGAAATCACCTGGAACGACAACCACTATCATTTGCTGGGTCTAGTACCCAACTCTGTTGAGCCTACCTATCAGACGTGGCGCGATCGCATTCATTCTGAAGATATCGACCGAGTTGAGCAAGTCGTTAACCATGCTCTTGATATCCAAACTGACTTTGAAACTGAATATCGGGTGATTTATCCTGATGGTAGCCATCACTGGTTGATGGCTAGGGGTCGAGGAATTTACGACGAATCGGGTCAAGCAGTGCGGATGGTGGGGATGCTTTTTGATATTAGCGATCGCGCCCGCGCTGAAGCTGTCGTAGCGGCAGACCTGAAAGACACTCAACTGTTGCGTGACCTGAGCGCACGGCTGATCTCTGAAGACGACATTCAGGTGCTTTACAATGAGATTGTGGCAACTGCGATCGCACTGATGCGGGCGGATGGCGGTAGTTTCCAAATTCTGGATGAAACGACACAAGAACTGGTGCTGCTAGCGTCACAGAACTTTGACCGGACGATGATCGAGCATTTCTACCGGGTTGACACCCATTTAAACACGTCCTGTGGCATTGCCCTGGCAACCGGCGAGCGAGCGTTCGTTGATTTCGATGTTCCAAAGAGCAACGACCTGGATGGTTATCTGCGAATGCATGTCAACGCTGGATACCTCTATGCTCAGTCAACCCCACTCATATCTCGGTCGGGCAAACTGATCGGTATGGTTTCAACCCACTGGCGCAATCACCACCGACCGAGCGATCGCCAACTGCGTTTTCTAGATTTGCTAGCGCGTCAGGCTGCTGACTTAATAGAACAGCGACAATCCCAAGAGAAAATCCGTGAACAAGCTGCCCTGCTTGATGTCACTACCGATGCCATTTTGGTTCGCGATTTAGACTGTCGTATCTTATACTGGAATTCCGGCGCAGAGCGTATGTATGGCTGGCAAGCAGCAGAAGTACTCAATAAAGATTGTCGCGAGTTTTTATACAAAGAAATATCACCATCTGTACAAGAAGCGCTCACAACTGTTGTTGAGCAAGGAGAATGCCACGGCGAACTAAATAAAATCACAAAATCGGGACAAGAAATCATCGTCTCTAGCCGTTGGACACTGGTGCGTGATGAAACGGGACAACCAAAATCCATTCTCGTTGTTGATACCGACATCACCGAGAAAAAACAACTAGAGCAACAGTTTTATCGCGCACAACGGCTAGAGAGTTTAGGTACCCTAGCAAGCGGTATTGCCCATGACTTGAATAACATACTGACACCTATTTTGACAGTTGCTCAACTGCTGCCACTGAAGTTTCCCAATCTTGATCAGCAAAATCGGGAACTACTAGAAATCTTAGAAAACAGTTCTAAACGCGGGACCCAACTGGTCAAGCAAATTCTGTCGTTTGCACAGGGTGCGGAAAGGAAGCTCGTGCCTCTACAACCAAAACACCTGCTCAAGGAAATTGAGCAGGTTGTTAAAAGTACATTTCCTAAATCAATTGAAATCTGCACTAAAATAGCTACACCAAATCTTTGGGCTGTCTTGGCAGACCCCATACAAACACATCAAGTGCTGATGAACTTGTGTGTAAATGCTCGTGATGCCATGCCTAATGGAGGAATCCTGACTCTTTCTGCTGAGAATTTCCGCGTGGATCAAAATTATGCCAGGATGAATCTAGAGGCAAACGTAGGTGACTACGTGCTGATCACAGTTTCGGATACGGGATGCGGTATACCACAAGACGTAATAGAGCGAATTTTTGAACCCTTTTTCACAACCAAAGAATCGGGTAAAGGCACTGGATTAGGGCTTGCTACGGTTATTGGTATCATCAAGAACGACGGTGGTTTTGTAAATGTGCATAGCGAAGTAGGCAAAGGCAGCCAATTTCAGCTGTACTTGAGAGCTATTGACACATCGATAACACGAGAAGTTGACGATTTCCAGATGGACTTGGGAAACGGCGAATTAATTCTGGTTGTGGATGACGAAGCATTTGTTAGAGATGTTACCAAAACCTCGCTAGAAGAGTTAAATTACAGAGTCCTCATAGCCAGTGATGGTGTTGAGGCGTTCTCACTCTACATCCAACACAAAGATGAAATTAGCGTGGTGTTAATGGATATACAAATGCCGTCCATAGATGGATTAAACACTATTCGCATTCTGCAACGAATGAATCCAAAAGTTAAAATTATTGCCATCAGCGGACTTACGTCCAACCAAAAGCTTTTAGAAACTGCTGGTATTCATGTGCAAGCATTTTTACCGAAGCCCTACACCATTAAGGAATTATTGGAAACTATTAAAGGTGTCTAATAGACCTCTGGGAAAATAATGTAGAGACGTTGCAACACAACGTCTCTACAAAGATGTTGGGTAACGCATAGTTAATTATCACCAGAGTTTTTCAGCTTCGTGTCTTGGTGGCTTGGTGGTGAAAAAGTCAATTTTTTAACTTAACCACTAATACCATTTCACGTTAATCGCCATACACACAAATAATGTACCAGACGTGCCATGACACGTCTGGTAGAAAAAAATATGTTTCACTTTTAAAGGAAATTGGTATAAGGCACTAAGAAAAAGATATTATTTTATACCATACAGGTGAACATTTTGGCAATAAAGATGTTAAAGTAACAGCCTATATAAAGTCTACATAGTTTATACCCTACACCCCTATTTCAAATATGAAAAAATTTAAATCACTCAAATGGTTCCCTCATCCGAATGCATGGTTGAACGCCTTGATTCTATCGGTAGTCATGGCTGGGTTTATCACCATGATCAAGCGTGATCAGGACTTATGGTTCAACTTAGCTAAATGGTCAGAAAGACCAGAGTCAGCAACAATGTTGACGATATTTACGCTGATATTACCTATACCAGCGATCGCTTTTCTACATCACTTTTTTTTCAGTCGCTTTCTTACCAGCATCCCAGGAGAAAAGATTGATGTCACTCAAGGATTTTTCCCTGGATTAGTCAGTTGGAGAGAAAGTTTATACAGCTGGTTGGTACTTATTTTATCTACACTGACAGCTATTGTGATTTGTACTCCTCTTTTGCCTTTATTCAATTTGAACTATAGTCAAGTTATTGCTGAATCTGGTCAGCATTACAGCACAATCAAAGCGATTTTCGCGATTTTTTGGTTGATTAGTGCTGCTGCTTTTTATCAGATCGAGTATTTATTTAAGTGTCGTTTAGTTTTTGGTAAGAGTGTTAATGTAGAAACTGAAAACTTAAATGTCCCAGTTGCGGATACAGTTCCAAGTAATAGTCCGCAATCAGAAGTTGATGTTACTGAAATGCCAAAAACTGAACAAATAGTTAAGAAGAAATCGGGCTTCTTCAGCTTTAATCATAAATCTAGTAAGACATCAAGAAAAATATTTACATTTGTTTTGATACCCTTAGTGGCTTTATGGATATATTCGTTTGCTAAATTGCCAGAATTTCAACAAAGTATATCGGCAAGCATATCTGCTCAAAATCCATCAACACTCACTGTCACTGAAGCTCAACCAAAAGATAATTATCTCAAAGCAATTAACCAAGCCAAACGTACAGCAAAGCTGGCAAAATTAGCACAATCTGAAGACGAGTGGAAGATAGTTGTCGAAAACTGGGACAAAGCGATCGCACTCTTGAAGACTGTTCCATACAACAGTTCTAATTATGGAATAGCTCAACAAAAAATTATACAATATCAAATTCATCGAGATTTTGCTCAACAATATGCTATTGATAGTAATTAAATATTTATAAGGTTTATAAAATATGTCTTAAATATACTTTTGTATCATCGAAAAAGTGAAATGGTATAAAATCAAAAGACAAAATAAAATAACTCCCCTAGAAGCGCTAACTGAAGAAGTGTGTAAAAATTGTTATGAACTTAATTTATTTTCTACTGCGTTCTTCTTGGGGTATGGTGGCGATCGCGATCGCGACTGGATTCCTCAGTGGTGGTAGCAGTGCTGGTCTTATTGCCTTAATTAGTAATACTGCAAGTCGTAACCTGAGTTCATCTTTTATAAGTATAATCTGGGCTTTTATCGGGCTGGCAATAGTTGCACTTGTTACCAGTATTATATCTCAAGTGATGTTGATTCGCCTATCTCAAAATGCAGTCTTGCAGTTACGGATGCGCTTGAGTCGTCAAATTCTCTCCTCCGAGTTGAGTCATTTAGAACGGCTAGGAAGCCCCCGACTATTAGCAACCCTAACAGAAGATGTGCAGGCAGTTGCTAATGGCGTCTACCAGATGCCTTTCCTATTTATGAATTTGGCGATCATCTTAGGTTGTGTAGTATACATCATCTGGTTATCCTGGATAGTGCTTGTAATGATTGCAGGACTTGCAGTAGTGGCAATTGCCAGTTGTCAGTGGCTACTAAACAGGGGAGAAAAATTGCTAGCCCTGGCGCGTGAGGATCAAGATGTACTGTTTAAAGATTTCCGTACTGTAACTGAAGGAATTAAAGAACTAAAACTACACTATAAGCGGCGGCAAGCTTTCCTGGAGAAAAAACTCAAATCCACTGCTACCACCTATCGTCTTCACAATGTTGGTGGTCTGACATTTTTTGCCATCACTACTAGCTGGGGTCAACTTGTCTTCTTTTTTGCAATGGGATTTGTGATCTTTGCTCTGCCTAATATACTTACTCTTAATCCTCAAACTCTTTCTGGCTACATCTTAACCCTCACCTACTTGATGCTGCCAATGGACAATATTATCAGCAAATTACCTGAGTTAAGCAAAGCCAGCATTGCATTACACAAAATAGAATCTTTAGGATTATCTCTTGCTAGTCGAGCCGAAATATCAACAGCACCAGCCATTGTCAAAACTTCTTGGCACAGCTTACAACTCAAGCATTTAACTCACACTTATCACACAGCAGAAGAAGATAGCAGTTTTATTTTAGGCCCCATCGACTTAACACTTTATCCTAAAGAACTTGTATTTATAGTCGGGGGAAACGGTAGCGGTAAATCAACTTTAGCTAAACTGATTACTGGACTTTATATACCTGAAACTGGAGAAATCAGACTCGATGAAGAGTTAATTAGCGAACAAAATCGCGAATGGTATCGTCAGCATTTTTCGGTAGTGTTCGCTGATTTTTATTTATTTGATGAACTGTGGGGATTAGAAAATTCCGATTTAGATTATAAAGTCCAAGATTACCTCAAGCTTTTACAGTTAGAACATAAAGTTAAAGTTAAAAACGGAAAATTTTCTACCACTTCTCTCTCACAAGGTCAGCGTAAAAGATTAGCCTTGCTGACAGCATATATAGAAGATAGACCAATTTATTTATTTGACGAATGGGCAGCCGATCAAGACCCAGCATTCAAAGAAATATTTTACACAGAACTGCTACCAAAACTCAGAGAACAAGGTAAAACAGTCCTAGCAATTAGCCACGATGATCGCTATTTTCATTTAGCAGATCGAATCATCAAACTTGAATACGGTCAAATAGAATTTGATAAAAATCACTTGCATTATTAATCGGGGATCGGGGATTGGGGATCGGGATTAAATGCTCATTAACTCAAATATAATTTTGTTTAATTACACATTATTCAAGCTGTTAAAATTTCCCTGTTCCCTGATATAAGCAATTACTTACTTATGAGAGAAATTCTATTCTTTGTAGTACTTGTATCTTTATTAATTTGGAGCGGACTGTTAACTTTGTGGGGGCAATTTTGGCGTACAGATCAGCAATTAAATGTCACAGAAACTCAGTTAGAAAAATTCCCATCGGTTTGTGCAGTTATCCCAGCGCGTAATGAAGCTGATTTGTTACCAAAAACATTGCGATCGCTCTTTTGCCAAAATTACCCCGGCTCATTTACCATCTTTTTGGTAGATGACCAAAGTACAGATGGAACTGCTGAAGTTGCTCAACAAACTGCCCAGACTTTAAACAAAAATCAACAATTACACGTTATTACTTCCCAACCATTACCTCCTGGTTGGAGTGGTAAACTTTGGGCGATGGAACAAGGTATTAACAAAGCGATCGCAACACTCAAACCAGATTATTTACTGCTAACTGATGCAGACATTGAACATGACGTAGCTAATCTCTATCAACTAATTACCAAAGCTGAACAGGAAGATTTAGAACTTGTTTCCCTGATGGTACGACTGAGATGTGAAAACTTTTGGGAAAAACTTTTGATTCCAGCTTTTGTGTTTTTCTTTCAAAAACTTTACCCTTTTCGCTGGGTAAATAATCCCAAAAAATCAACTGCTGCTGCTGCGGGAGGTTGTATCCTCATACGCACAGCAACACTCAAACGCATCGGTGGTATACAAGCAATTCGCCAAGCATTAATTGACGATTGCGCCCTTGCTCATGCTGTCAAATCAGGCTTTACCCAATCTCAGGATAGTGGCGATCGCACAAAACCACAACAAAACGCCAAAATCTGGCTAGGACTAAGTTCTTCAACTCAAAGCCTACGTCCCTATTTCTCACTGTCTCCAATTTGGGATATGGTTGCTCGTACAGCTTTTACTCAACTCAACTACTCACCGTTATTGTTAATTGGAACCCTATTTGGAATAATCTTGGTTTACATAGTTCCACCTTTGGGTTTCATTGTCGGAGCTTTGACAGGAAATTGGTTAGTTACATTCACAGGTTTATCAGCATGGTTGCTAATGAGTTTGGCTTACTTACCAATGATTCGTTTTTATAGATGTCCTATTTGGTTAGCTTTTTGTTTACCGATAATTGCCTTGCTCTATAATTTAATGACTTTAGACTCAGCACTGCGTTATTGGCAAGGACGAGGCGGCGCTTGGAAAGGAAGGGTTTACAAAGTATGAAGTTGGATAAAACAAGAGAGAAAATGATTTAAGTATCGAAGCTGTGATTTCAAAAAACAGCGTTACACCATAGTTTGAATTATGAGCGATCGCCCTCTGAAATTATTGCTAGTTGACCAAGACCCCATCTTCCGGCTAGGATTACGAGTCGCTCTTGAAGAATTTTCCAACTTACAAGTAGTATCAGAGGCACAAACAAATACTGCTGTCTTGCAGATTCTCGCGGAGCTTGCCCAACAAGACCCGACAAGTATAAATTTAATCGTCTTAGAACTAGGCAATAATCGCTCAATCAACAGTCAACAACTGGGTTTACAACTATGTCGGCAACTCAAATCCCAGTATCCAAATTTACCTATATTACTGTTAAGTTCTTTGCAAGACCAAGGGCTACTATTAGCAGCCAAGGCAATTGGTATAGATGCTTACTGTCCTAAAGGTATACCTGTTACTGACCTAGTTGCCATCATGCAAGCAGTCGCAGATGGTGAAACTTACTGGTATGGGTTAAATGACACAAAAATAGAAAAACCACCCCCATCTCCTCATACTCCAAGCACACCCCACCGTTTTCTGATTCGGCTATTAGAAAACTGGCGTTTGTCAGGGAATTCTCAAATAAATGCTAATTTAGCGGCAGTAACAAGAAAATTGCAGGTTCCTGGACAGCCGATATTAGAAAGAGCAGTGCTAGCTGGACAACAACGAGAGTTATTAGCCGCTCGTTGGTTGATTAATCATTTATTAACAACATCAACATCGCAGCCAGAGCAAATAAATGATCAAATTGAATCTCAGGGCGTTGAGCAATTACCATTATCTTTAGAAAATCTCCCAAGCGATCGCAGCATCATCCCATATACCCCCTCTCTACTTAGCCCCAGAGCATTGCAAGCCACTTTATTTACATCTTGTATAAATAAACTGCAATTTCCTTTGCAAAATATTACAGATGAGTCTTTAGAAATAGATATCTTACGCTCAGATAAAAAACGAGAATTACTGTATCTAATTTTGCAAAAAGTTGCTGATACTCTGGATGAATTACGTAGTTCCCAGATTGGGATTCATCAATTACCTGAAATCAAAAATGCTATTTTATATGAATTATGGAAGGAAGCCTCTACAGATTTTTTTGGAAAATTCTCTCGTGTAAAAGTTGGTAATAATCAAGTAGAAATCATTACTGTAATTTTCCAATCTTCAGGAGTAGTACAAGCAGGAATTTTGAATAAAATTCCCTTGTTAGTTGATTTATTTTCTTATTTACTATTTCAAACAGATTTTACTATTAATAACACCAATCTTTCTGCGGGAAGTTTTGAAGCTAATCAAAATGCAGAAATGTTATTAGAAAATTTGCTAATTCAAATAGGAAATGCTGTAATCCAGCCTCTACTGAATTATTTAGGAGATATAGAAGATATTAAACTGATTTTTTATAATCGTAAGTTTATTTCCACACGAGAGATTGAACGCTTTAGAAATAGTTTATCTTGGAAATACCGGGTCAGAAATCTAGTCACCGAACCTAAAGCAATTTTTGAGAGTCGCTATGAGCTATTTGTATTTGCTCCACGTGGTATCGCTAAAACATCTATTTACGCTCCTCGTCGCCAAGAATTAGAAGAACTTTCTGGTATTCCTTTAGGAGTCACATTAGGACTAGAATTGAATGATGCGATCGCTCCTCCTTTAAAATCATTATTATCTTTCTTAGGAAGTGGAGTTGTATTTGTACTCACAAAAATAATTGGTCGAGGTTTGGGTTTAATTGTTCGCGGTATTTTACAAGGTATTGGTAGTGTTTCAATATCAGAAGGAAAGAATAAAAAGTAACAAGTCTGCTGGTTGTTATTAAGAGGAAACTCTGAACAAGGAACGGGGAATATTATATTTTCCAATCACGCCGAAAGTGGAAGAAACTTTCCAATAAATCTTGCAATTTAGTATTAGTTTGTAATCTTTGCTGATGCCATTGTCTGGCGGTTTGTTCTAAAATTTCGGAAAAACTGGGAAATATCGCAGCTAAATTTGCTATCTGATTGATTTTAATTTTTTGGGCGATCGCTAAAGCAATAATATTAATGAATTCATTTGCTGCTACTCCGAAGACCACAGCCCCTAAAATTTCTCCGTGAGGTCGAACAATTAATTTACAAATACCCGTGATTTCTTGCTGGATTTGAGCTGCTGCCAGGGTTTTAAAATACTGGCGTAACACGATAATTTCATTTTTACCATACTGGCGTTTTGCTTGTATCTCTGTCCAACCAACTTGTGCCAATCTTGGGTGAGAAAATACTCCCCAGGGAACGCTATGATAATTAACTTTAGACAAAGGTAAAAACAAAGCATTTTTTAAGGCAATTCTTGCTTCATAATTAGCAATGTGAGGAAATTCATAACCACCGATAACATCACCACAAGCATAAATTTTATGGTTAGTTGTTTGTAGTTTTTCATTGACTACCAAGCGCTGGTGACGCCATTTCACACCCACAGCAGCTAAATTGAGGGATTCAATATTCGGTTGCTGTGCGATCGCTACTAAAATCTCATCGGTTTCAATGGCTTTGTTTCCTGCTTGTAGCCATTTTTTATCTTCAATTAACCGCACCTGAGTAACTGTTGTGTTTGTGAAGACATGCACACCTTCCGCTTCTAATTGTGCTTGCAGAATTTGAGCAACTTCAGGATCAGCATGACGAATAATTGAAGGATGATGAGTTACTAGTGTGACACTGCAACCCAAGCGTGCCAAAGTTTGTGCAACCTCAATGCTTTGGGGAATACCACCAATAATTGCCCAGTTCTTAGGTGGTTTAGAACTCGCCAAAGATTGCCAAATTTCTGAGAGAGTAAGAAAACCAGTTTTTTGCAAGCCTTCAATCTCTGGAATTACAGGAACTGAACCACTAGCTAATAAATAGGTACGTGCGCGTAGTGAACGATTATTAACAACAAATACTAAATCAGGTGAAGCTTGAAATTGCCCTTCGCCAATGATGACATCAACACCTTGAGCTGCTAGTACAGCAGGTGAATTTTGTGCTTCTAAATTAGAACTAATACCACGAGCATAGAGAAATGCTTCTGACCATTCTACAGGTGTTTGAGATTTTCCTAAAGATATATTCGTGAAAGG
The DNA here is from genome assembly GCA_024239075.1 of Fischerella sp. CENA71. GTDB lineage: Bacteria > Cyanobacteriota > Cyanobacteriia > Cyanobacteriales > Nostocaceae > Pelatocladus. Next base: position 81,821 of record JANBVI010000064.1, read on the forward strand.
ATCTTGCTGGGAAAATTCCTCTGTTTTTTCCCTTAAACTATTGATTGTTCCGTTGTAGACAGTTGTAGGAGAAAAAATATCTGGAGCCTTGGAAACACCAATTCCCAATCGAGCAGCATCACTTAAGTTTTGGGAAAGTCTGCCGATTTCGCTCACAACATGGTGATGAATAAATGCATAATCTAATTTAGGTTCTACTAAAGCAACTTTAGCTTTGAGTTGAGTGGCCATCAAGGCAGCAGAACGCCCTGCAAAACTACCACCAATAATTACGACATCGTAGTCAAGAGTCATCCGATTTTAGATTTTGGATTTTGGATTTTGGATTGGTGAGGTACGGGTAGCGAAAGAGCGTCGCCACATTGAGTACCTTTCCACAGATAAATATTCTCAAAGTCAATAATCAGAAAATTTGAACTTTGGACTGTTGACTATTGACTATTGACTAAAGCGATCGCATCTAATAAACGCTGGTTTTCTGAGGATAAGCGGACAGCAATCCGGAAATAGTGATCGCCAAGTTCAGGGAAACTCAAGCAGTCGCGAATCAAAATTCGGTGATGCTTGAGTAGTTGTTGCTGCAATTCCAGACTTGAGTTCTGTGATTTCACAAGTAAAAAGTTAGCAGCACTAGGCAAGGGTTGCAAACTTGGAATTTGAGCTAAACCTGCAAACAGCTGGTTTCGTGTTGGTTCTAGCCACCTCCAAGTTTGCTCCTGAAAGTCTCGATCATTCACTACAGCAACTGCTGCGGCTTGAGCAAGAATGTTGACAGGCCAGGGATCGCGCCAAGACTGCCAACGTCGCAAACGATCAGGATGAGCGATCGCATAACCTAAGCGTAGTCCTGGGAGACTATAGAACTTGGTGAGCGATCGCAAAATGACTAAATTGGGATATTTCTCTACTTCTCCAATTATGCTTTGTTGCTGATCTGGAGGTAGAAAATCCATAAACGCTTCATCCACCACTACCAAAGCGAATTTCTCTAGATAAGGCAGAATGGCTTGTTTTGCGAATAACTTTCCTGTTGGATTGTGAGGGTTATTGAGAAGAAGTCCTTTGTCCTGTGTGATTTGTTCTCTGTCAAGAATAGATGACAAATCACTCACAAAAAATGACTCTTGATCAATGACTGAGGAAAGAGGAAATTCCAGCACTTTAGCGTTGTATGCCGCTAGCGATCGGTAATAATCGCCAAAGGCTGGAGTTATGAAAGCTGTTGCGGCTAATTCTGCCAATTCCTTCCCTGCCAGAGTTAGTAATTCTGCCGAGCCGTTACCCGGCAGAATCCACTCTGGCGGCAGTTGATGAAACTCACTTAGAGCCAGTCTCAGTTCAAAATAATCTGGATCTGGATAGTGCCGAAGATTGACCAGTTGAGACTCAATGGCAACTAATGCACTGCTTGGAGGTCCCAAAGGACTGATACTGGCAGAAAAATCAACAATAGCACTGGGGGAACAGCCAGCTATTGCTGCTGCCCAAACTAAATTTCCCCCATGTGCCATTTGCCGCATCAAAAAAGATTTCCCTACAAAAACATTGACTAAGATTTTGGGGGTGCAACTTTCTCTCTAAACAGCTTACCTGCCGAGAAGGCAGGAACCTTTGTCGCAGGAATTTCCATCTTTTCGTTAGTTTTGGGGTTACGTCCTTCGCGGGCTTTGCGTTCCCGTGATTCAAAAGAACCAAATCCCACTAGGGTGACTTTATCACCAGAGGAAACTGCTTCAATGATAGTTTCCAAAGCAGCAGTTAAGACAGCATCCGCTTGTTTTTTGGTTACGCTAGCCTTTTCAGCTACTGCATCAACTAATTCACCTTTATTCATGTCAAACTCCTTGAGGTTTACTTGAGATTTTGTACAGATGTGTTTGACACATCTCTACCGAAATCCCTGTTTTGAGATTTACAAAAGCCGTCTGTGAGAGTATTTTTGCTTAAAATTCCTGTAACTCTCATAGGCTCGACTTTTCAATGAATCATTCTAAAGTGTTCAAGCCAGAAGTGGATAGATGAAACCATTAATTTATATGGATTTCAGGATTTGTTCTTGGAAAAGAGCCTTTGTTTCACTAAAAACACTGCTAAAAGTAGGAAAAAATACTTAGCAAAAACCCCTGTTTTCATGACAACAGGGGCGAAAAATCAATTAAAAATTAAAAATCAAAAATTAGAGATTGGGAATTGGGAATATAATTGCCCCTTATCCTATCTTTGTTTATCGCCTTGCATAATGGTGAATTTTTCATCCCCTGGTTGTGGGTGTGATTGCCCGTAGGGTTCTATTTTAATTTCATTACCTTTTAACGTACTTGAGCTATGAGCAATCAGTTTATTGCAAAGCTGGTTGTTACCACAAAAATCGAAGATTTTATGCCGATTTTCTGTCGAGAGGTAAAATCCTCCATATGTTTTAAGAAGTTTAATATCTTCATCATTCACGTATGACGATTAATGAATTGTCAGAATAAGATGACATAAAGATTGAAAATTTACTACTCGTCTTGGCTAAGTGGTGACTTAACAATTACTAATAAATCACCTATTTCGCAATCGAGCGCTAGGCAAAGTTTCTCTAAGGTATCAAGCGGGATAGATTTTGCTTTGCCGTATTCGATTTTTTGAATATTCGCAAGCGACATCTCTAGCTGTCGTGCTAACGCATTCTGAGACAAGCCTTTGTCTTCTCTTAGCTGTTTGAGTTTGATCTTTACAGGCATATAGTTGAGTTACCTACTATTAGTATAACTTACTTATAGTAGTCTATCTAGATAATTTAAAAGGGAACAGAGAATCCCCATAATTCAAACTAACTATTGATTAACTATTCTTTAAGGAGTCGCTTTGCAACTGTTCCTGATACGGCTCTTCTGCTCCAAAAGCTGTAGCAATATTTTTGTCTTTTGCACTTGTCTCTCAGATTTGCGAAATGCAAGCCAGATTTGATTAGTAACAGGTTCTACAGGTTTGATAACAAGTGTTAAGCGTTGCTTTTCTATCCAATTGTTACATAAGTAATCAGGTAGAACACTGAAACCTAAACCATAGGAAACAGCCTGACGAATTCCTCTCAAATCTGGAATTACCAGTTTTGGATTAACATCAATTCTTCGACCAAATACAACTCGCCAAAAACGCCTAATAATTGGTAAGTCTTCGCCATAAGCAATCCAAGGCTGGGTTTTTAGCCATTTTTCCAATGTTATAAGATCCTCAAAATTTGGCACAGGTGTTGCAGGTGGTGCAACTAACCAAAAGCTTTCTTCAAATAAGAGTTGATACTCAATATCTGATTGATGAATTTTCTGGGTGGCGATCGCCTCGTGACTGGTCAAAACCCTGCATCAGCCAAAGGTGTAGGCGAAGAAATGGTGAAATTGCTGTCTTGAAAATGGGAATCGGGGATCGGGGAGCAGGGATTAGGGAAAAGTGTTTTTCAATTCCTTTAACTCTCCCGTTTTCCCGCAATTAATCGAAATCTACTCTTGTTGTCGTACTCCAATTCAGGTGTCAAGATGAAACCATGCTTGACCGAAAATCATTTATCATGCTAAGTTTAATCAGACTAGTCGGTCTGAAAATATTTGATGTCTAAAGGCGAAGAAACAAAGACAAAAATTCTCCAACAAGCAGCCGAACTGTTTAATCAACAGGGATATGCTGGTTCGTCTATATCAGACATCATGCGGGTAACGGGTTTGCAAAAAGGAGGTATATACAATCATTTCAGTAGCAAAGATGAATTAGCGCTACAGGCTTTTGATTATGCGATCACTCAAATAAAAAAGCTTTACAGAGATGCTTGGCGAAGTAAACGTCATGCGATCGAGCGTTTACAAGCAATCATGGGTGTATTTCACAGATACATAAACCATTCACCCATCAAGGGAGGATGTCCATTGTTGAATACTGCAATTGAAAGTGATGATACACATCCAGCGTTACGGGAACGCGCTCAACAAGCCATGAATTCTTGGCGCGAACTGATTTGTTTAATTATCGAAAAAGGAATTGAAAGAGGAGAAATTCGTCCAACTGTTAACGCTGATGAATTTGCAACTATTATGATTGCCATGCTCGAAGGAGCCGTAATGATGAGTAAATTGTACGGAGATGAAATTCATTTAGATAGAGCAATCAAACATTTAAATGATTACATGAGCAACAACTTACAGCCTTAAGTTGTCTTGAATTTATCAAATATATTTTTTTGTAATTTTACAGACCGAACGGTCTTAATAAATCAAATAGCACGATTAATCATGATTGTTTCTGATAGATTGTCTAGACCATTAGAAGTAGAGCTTGTCATACCTGTACGAACATATGACATAGATTTTATGGGTATCGTCAGCAATATTGTGTATATCAGGTGGTTAGAAGATTTACGTTTAAAATTCTTAGATAAAAACTTTCCTATTGAACAACAAATTGAGCAAGGCTATGCTCCCATACTAGCAGGGACAGAAATTGATTATAAACGTTCGATTAAACTTGCTGATCAAGTTATAGGGCGTTTGTGGCTCAGTAGTTTACGACGTTTAAAGTGGACTGTGGAAGCAGAGTTTATATGTAATCACGAACTAGCCGCAACTGCTACTCAAAAAGGTGCATTTGTTGATTTACAAAATAGTCGTCCTATTCCTATTCCCGAAGAATTACAGCAGAAATATTTTGAGTATCAGCAGGTTAATCAAAATACTTAATTGGCATTATCAAACCATGAAAAAAAATATTGAAAGTCCAACAAAACCTTTCTATCTGATTACTATCCCGATTAGTCATTATTGTGAAAAAGCAAGATGGGCGCTGGATAAATTGAAAATCACGTATGTTGAAAAAAGACATACACCACCATTTCATCTATTAGCAACAAATCGTGTTGGTGGCAAAACAACACCTGTTTTAGTCACAGAGTCAGGAATTTTTATCGATTCATCTGATATTTTAAAATACTTAGATTCAATAGTTTCTAGCGACGCTAAACTTTACCCTACCAATCAAAACCAGCGCCAAGAAATAGAAAAACTAGAAGATTTATTTAACTCGCAACTAGGGCCTGCTACACGCCGTTGGGGTTATTTTCATATCATGAATGACTACAAAATTATGCAAAGCAGATGGTGTCATGGCGTTCCTTTTTTTGAGCAGGCATTTTTCCCAATACTTTTTCCTATTACTCGTTCATTGGCTCAACGGAAACTAAATATAAATCCAGAGTCTGCTGCACAAGCTTACGATACAATTCAAAGCATTTTTGAGCAAGTCAACAAATTATTATCAGACGGACGCACTTATTTAGTAGGAGATAAATTTTCTGCTGCTGACCTCACTTTTGCAACGCTTGCAGCTCCTGCTGTACTACCACCAGAACACCCGATGCAGGGTGTAAGTTACAAAGAACTACCGCCAAAACTTATATCTAAAATTAAAGAATTTAGAAAGACACCTGCTGGCAAATTTGTGCTGCGTCTTTATCGTGATCGAAACAGTTAATTTACGAGCTTAAAAATGAATCCAATCGCTATTCAATTAACACTTCATGGAGCTATAGTTTTACTGATTGGTCTATTAACAGGAATACCCTATGGTCATGCTATCAACAAAAAACAAGATGAAAATACTGTGCGTGGGTGGCGTGTAGCACATTCTGGACTAGCAATGGGTGGAACCACGATGATTGCTTTTGCTGGTGTCTTATCTTATTTGAAATTAGACCCCATATTTAATTTCATTTTGGTTTATTCATTGGTAATTTCTGGATATGGATTTTCGATTGCTTTACCCTATGGTGCTTGGGTAGGACATCGTGGTCTTTCAATTTCTGGATCTGTGAAAAATAGAGTTGTCTATGCAGGGAATATGGTAGGTGCAATTGGCTCATTAATTGCAACTTTACTACTTATATTGGGTTGTCTCAGAACTCTTTTTTAAGAGTCACCAAATTTTTTATATATTTTCAGATCAAAAGGTTTGTTATATCTCTTCTGAGGAAGAAATTACCATGCTCAAGTTTTACTATAATCCGCGATCGCCAATGGCACGTCGTGTATGGCGGACTCTGCTAGAAAAAGAAATCACTTTTGAGCCAATTTTAATGAAATTAGATGGTGATCAATTACAACCAGATTATTTAGAACTTAATCCATTTCATCACATTCCCGTCATCGTTGATGATAATTTTCGGCTGTTAGAATCACTGGCTATTTTAGATTATTTAGAAACAAAATATCCTCAACCCAGATTATTACCACAAAATGCTGAAGCATTAGCAACTGTTAGAATGGTGCAAATGGTATCTACAAATGAACTATTGCCAAAAATGGTTGCTTTGATTTTTGAAACAGAAGATTCACCCAAATTTATCCAAGCAAAGCAGCATCTCGATACTGTATTCAAATTTTTGATGACAACTCTAGGTAATAACTCTTTTTTTGGTGGTGAGCAGTTAACTTTAGCAGATATTGTCGTTGGTACAGATATATCTTTGTTTACTAAGTTAGGAATGAATTTTCGTAATTATCCTAATTTAAATGATTGGTTTGAACGCTTAATGCAACGTCCAGCATGGCAAAAAACAGAATTGAGTCAAGCAGAATTTGAACAATTTAAGCGAGTTCTGGTGAAGTTAAGACAGCGTGAAATGGCTCGTGCAAATCATGTACAGTAAAGAATAAATATGTCAAGAATAAATACTAAAGAAAAAAAAGGAAAACTGACTTTCAATATTTCTAGATTGATGCAATACTCTAACAATTTCTATGCTGTCATAAATTTTTGTATAAAATTATATTTTAGATGAATGCTTCCTCAGTGCGATCGCAATTTGTAAATCTCTGTGCTTATAGCCATCACGCCTACCTGATGACGGCGAATCATCTATGATTGTTGATATACAAAATCCCCAGTAAATTATCTTTAACGGAACTAAAATTTAAAAATTAGACTATGGAAAAACAACCTATTCATGTGATTGGAGGTGGACTCGCGGGAACAGAAGCAGCTTGGCAAATTGCCCAAGCGGGAATACCAGTAATTCTCTATGAAATGCGTCCTCAACGCTTTAGTCCTGCTCACCATACAGAACACTTAGCGGAATTAGTATGTAGCAATTCTTTTGGTGCAATGGCAAGCGATCGCGCCACTGGTTTGTTACATGAAGAACTACGGCAATTAAAATCGATAGTAATTGGCAAAGCTGATGAACACCAAGTACCTGCCGGAGGAGCGCTAGCAGTTGATCGCGGACAATTCAGTCAAAATTTAACACAAACTCTTGCTCAACATCCTTTAATTGAGTTGCGGCGAGAAGAACTACGTGCTATCCCGGAAGGAATTGTTGTTTTAGCAACAGGTCCTTTAACCAGTCCCGACTTAGCCGAAGACTTGCGCCGCTTCACGGGGATGGAATATCTCAGCTTTTTCGATGCTGCTAGTCCGATTGTTGTGGGTGAAACCATCAACCATGACATTGCTTTTCTCGCCTCTCGCTACGACAAAGGCGAAGCAGCTTATCTCAACTGTCCAATGAACAAAGAGCAATATCTCCAGTTTTGGCAAGAACTGCGTAACGCCGAACAAACAGAATTAAAGGACTTTGAGCGAGAAACAGCGAAATTTTTTGAAGCTTGTCTACCCATTGAAGAACTCGCACACCGAGGAGAAGATACAATGCGCTACGGGCCTTTAAAGCCAGTAGGATTGTCAGATAGTCGCACAGGTGAGCGATCCTATGCTGTAGTGCAGCTACGACAAGAAGACAAAGCCGGACAACTTTGGAATATGGTTGGATTCCAAACTAATCTGCGCTGGGGTGAGCAAAAGCGTGTCTTCCGCATGATTCCCGGCTTAGAAAATGCTGAGTTTGTGCGGTTGGGGGTGATGCACCGTAACACCTTTATTAATGCTCCCCAGCTCATGCTATCCACCTTACAATTCAAAAATCGTCCAACTTTATTGGGCGCTGGACAGTTAATTGGTACTGAAGGCTACACTGCTGCTGCTGCTGATGGATGGTTAGCTGGTACAAACGCCGCCCGTGTCGCTTTAGGGAAAGAAGTATTAACCCTACCACCAACAACAATGATGGGGGCGCTGTTTGAATTTATCAGTTCAGCTTCACCCAAACATTTTCAACCCATGCCACCCAACTTTGGTATTTTGCCCGAATTAGGTGAGAAAATCAAAAATAAACAAGAGCGATACGGACGTTATCGCGATCGCGCCTTGTCTGATCTTAAAAGTTTTATAGATCATAAGCTTAATGGTTAGTGGTTAGTGCAACTACCAACCACCAACTACCGACACTAATTACCTGATCTTTTTTGATCTTGAATCGATTCCTCTTTGGTAATTGCTAACCCATGTATACCAATGGCTGCGATCGTGGCGCCGATAAAACCCCAGGTGCCATTGGTAAAAGCGTTCATGCGATGAACCATACTCCGATGATAGGCTAATTGTAATTGTCTATCATCTGCTCTTCTTTGCCTTGCTAGTTGTTCGACAAACCTTTCGGTTCTTTCCATCGTTGCAAAATCAGCATTGTACGCGTAGATCGATGTTGCTACTACCATCAAGCCTGGAAAAACCAGAGCAATTAAAAGAATGGCTCTGCCTATACTCATAGAAACCTCGTATTAACTTGAGAAATCCTCTGTTTTGAAAATGGGTGTGGGGAAAGGGGATCGGGGAAAGGGGATCAGGGAAAGGGGATAGGGGGATAGATTTTCATCTCCGTGTGATTTTCCCGTGAGGGGATAGCTTGAAAATAGAGTGTAGAGGTGTGGGAAAAGTCATATTTTCATGCACAGGTTGTGGGATTTTCCCGTGATTGACTATCTTGAAGATGGGGAATAAATAACGATAACGATATGAGAACTAGAGCTTCCAATAAAGCTGACTGAAGAAGGCTGGGTGTGAGGTACAGAGGCAGATTTGTTAGCTTACCCCCATCCTGATACACCCAGTCAAAGTAGTTGTGTTTATTTGCGTCTAGTTACTTATCTTTAAATTAATGCTGGCATAGCTGGAATTTTGCTTCAGTGTGTAGCGAACAAAATTCAACTTGGTGTCTTAGTGTCTTAGTGGTTCATAAAACTTATTTTTGATCCACCAAGACACAAAGAAGACTTGATCTTAGATATGAAGATGGGCTAATTCAACTTCTAATTCAGCAAGCGGAATTTCCTTTTGTCCAGCAATCCCCAGACGACGCAAGTTGAGAGATTGATTCATTGCTTCTTTTTCGCCAACCACAGCAATCAGTGGAATCTTGCGTGCAGACAGTTCTCGAATCTTTTTGGCAATCGTGCGATCGCTCACATGCAATTCTACTCTCGCCCCAATTTGTTTTAGCCTTCTGAAAATCACTTCTGCCCAATCTGCCGATTTTTCAGAAACTGAAGCCACGGCTATTTGCACAGGAGCAACCCACAGTGGTAAAACTCCATTGTGATTTTCCAACAAGATACCAATCCACCGTTCCAGAGAACCCAGAATTGCTTGGTGCAGGATCACCACCTGTTCTAAATCTCCTTTTTGATTGACAAAGGACAAATCAAAAAGTTGAGGAAAGTTAAAATCAACCTGAATCGTACCACATTGCCACAATCTTCCCAGGTGATCTTGCATACTGATTTCAATTTTGGGACTGTAGAAAGATCCTTCACCTGGCGCTAATTGATACGTGTAACCCAGTGCTTGGACTGCATCAATCAAAGCAGATTCAGCTCGATCCCATTGCTCATCTGAGCCAAGACGCTGTTCTGGTCGCAGAGCAATCCGAATTGAAAAGTTATTATATCCAAAAGCTGCATAAACCTGTTTGACCATCCTGAGAAAATTACCAATCTCATTTCTAATATCGGCTTCCCGACAAAAGATATGAGCATCATCCTGGACAAACTGGCGCAGACGCATACAACCAGATAGCGTTCCCGAAGGTTCGTTGCGATGAGCCATACCAAATTCCATCAATCGCATCGGTATTTCTCGATAACTGCGTTTGTGGGATTTGTAAATCGCGATGTGTGCTGGACAGGACATTGGTTTCAATGCATAATCTGGTTCTTCTTCTGCATCCGAACTACCCACAATAAACATGTTTTTACGGAACTTTTGCCAGTGTCCAGAAAGTTCCCAAAGTGACCGATTTAATGCTACTGGCGATCGCACTTCTGCAAAATCATGGTCTTGGTAAATCTGTCGCATAAAGTCTTCAATCAGCCGTAATAACTTTAACCCAATCGGATGCCAAAAAATCATCCCCGGACTATGTTCTTCAAAGTGAAATAGATCCATTACTTTTGCTAGTTCTCGATGATCAGACATGGTTGTATTTCCTATAAATCAATATTTTTTTGCTAATAAAAAACCCCTCCAGGTCAAACCTAGAGGGGTGATTGAGTCTCGATTGCACACAGCATCTATCCTCACGTCCCTCCAGGCGCGATGGTTGTGGTAGTGGTAGTGAGGTAAACAAACTGACAAATAAACATAGGTTTTTTCCTAATTTGGATGACCGTAAAAACTCATTCCCCAATCTCCCGTTACACCTAAGCAACTTTTGGGAACACTACTCATGATGTTTTGAGCGATCGCTTGTCTCTATTTAACAACATGAGAGTGATATTTCTGGGAAAAAAGAGAATTTATGATTATATTTATCTTGCATTTTTATTAATTTTATGCGTACTGCTAACATTGCCAGCTAAAGCAGTACCAACAACATCTGATGCAATTACAAATTTGCGACAACAGCAACAGCTAATTAACCAACAGCATCAAAGTGTAAAACAAGAACGCGATCGCTTAACCAATTTACAACAAGCAGCTCAAGAACGACTGAATGGCTTACAGCAAAACCTGAAAACTACTGATACACAAATTCAAGATAGTGAATTACGCCTCAAGCTAGCAACAGAACGTTTGCAGCAGCTACAAGCAAAATTAGCAACCAAAGAACTTGCTTATCGACAACGACAAACAGCGACAATTGCTCGATTACGCTTTCTGCAACGTTCACCAGTTAGTCAAGGTTGGGCAATTTTGCTGCAAAGTTCAAATCTCAGTGATTTTATTAGTCATCGCCGTCATCTGAAGTTAGTTTATCAAGCAGACCAACAAATCTTAGCGAAACTAACAACCCAAGCCAACGAGATCAATAACCAAAAAATAGCAGTAGAACAGCAAAAAAACGAAATAGCATTGATGAGACAGCAATTACTCGCCCAAAAAGCCGATTATCAAACCCAAGCAGACTTACAGCAAGAATTAATCGGGCGTCTCAATAGCGATCGCTTGGCATTAGAAGCAGCACAAACCCAGTTAGAGAAAGACTCCCAGGCGATTACAACTTTAATTCAACACAAGGTAGCACAAGCAGAAGCAAGAGCCAAGACAAACAGTCGCAACAGCGTGATTATTCGTGGTACAGGTATGTTTGCGTATCCCAGCGATGCACCTACCAGTAGTACTTTTGGTTGGCGAGTACATCCGATTCTCGGTTATCGCCGTTTTCACGCAGGTCAAGATTTTGCTGCCAGCTACGGCAGTACAATTAGAGCAGCAGATTCAGGTACAGTGATTTTTGCTGGTTGGTACGGTGGTTATGGTAAAGCTGCAATTATTGACCACGGTAATGGTATAACCACACTCTACGGACATACCAGCGAACTATACATTTCCGAAGGGCAAACAGTCAAACGCGGACAAGCGATCGCCGCAGTTGGTTCCACGGGTTTATCTACAGGGCCTCACCTCCACTTTGAAGTCCGCAAAAATGGTACACCAGTAGATCCAATGAATTATTTATAACTCAATACGGTTAGTCTTAGTTAGTATTGCTACTTAGGTCTAGTAATTTTTTCCGCAACGTGGTAGAGAATAGTAGTACAAAAATGTTGCGCCATCGCTCTCTGTGTTCTCTGCGGTTCAACAATCAAGGTCGCTCTTTTAAACTATTTCTCCTCCAACACTAACGTAGACTCCGCCACCCGTCCAAATTCTTCTGGCACATATTGCAGGTGTGCTTCCGCACCAGGATAGCTGAAAGTACCAGGAGTAACAGAACGCACTAAGTAATGTAAGTTGTAAACTCCGGGTTCTAAGTGATCTGCATAAGCAACAATGCGATCGCGATAAATATTTTTATACCCAAGTTCCCAACTGTCGGTAGGGGTTTGCAATGCAGAGTTGGCTGTTTGAAAACTCTCATCTACCGCCTCAAATCCTGCTGGGAGGGGATCTGTAATCACTACATGCTCTACCGAATGATCAGCAATCACTTCCAAATTAATGTCAAAAACTTGACCCGTTTTTAAAGACAGTGGTTTATCGAGAGCGTAAATATTAGTTTTTTGCAGGATTTTTTGATCATCAATACCGCGAATTGACCGCGATACTCGTAACCCATTATACCTACCTGGTTGATTCCCTTGCAAGCGATAGCGATAAGCGACGAGATAATGCAAATTCCCTTGACCGGATTTTTGTAATTGCAAATCATGACGCCCACGGGGTAGTCTATCCATTGGGACTTTGATATCTGCACTCGGATTGCTAGCGCGTGTAAATTTTACTTCTCCCAGTCTTCTACCAGCTAATTGCACAATAGCGACAAAATTCGGCGATGTCGGTTCTAGTTGAACGTATTCTACCAAAGCAGTTAGCGCTTGAGCGTTATCATAACTAGTCTGCCATGTGCCATCCCGTCGCAATGAGAGTAGACTTTGCAATAGTCTATCGATGATTTCTGGTTTCGCCTGTTGGGAAATAAACAGCCGTAAAGCTTGCGCTTGCGCGGTGGTGGGTGAACTCATCCATCCCCAACTACGGGGCAAACTGACAGTTGCGGTGCGACCAGTTTCATATATATATTGTTGTAGTTGCTTTAAGAGTAGCTGAGACTCGTCTTGCCATTCGCTCAACTGGGATAAATACCGCGCTAGTTTAATTTGCGTGACAGTATCAAAGGCTTGGCGCTGTTGATAAATATCTGTAACGAAAGTGTTGCTCTTGTCTCCTAATTCTGCTAAAGCGATTAAAGCATTGAGTTGCATTTGGCTTTTGCAGGGTTGCTGTTTGCAAAACTCGTATTTTCCGGGGTTTGCCAGGGTTTTTTGCAAATATCCTTTGAGGCGAGACACCATCCTGGTATCTATAGAATTAGGAAAAACTTGATTTGCTTTGGCTAAAGATTCTGCTGTGTAAGCAGAAACCCAAGGATCAGATTTTTCTTGTCCTGGAAAAGCTGCAAAACCACCATCGCTAAGTTGGAGTTTTTGTAATTTTTCAATGGCTTGGCGGATTTGGGAATTGGGGATTGGGGATTGGGGATCAGGGATCGGGTATTGGGGATTGGGATAAAGATTAAGGGAGAAATTGTCCTCCTTGTCTCCCCTGTCCCCGATCCCCTTTCCCCGATCCCCTGTCCCCGATCCCCATTCTTCCGAGAGAGTTTGCAGATTAGCAGCAATTAGCAACTGACTCGCCGCAGGTTCCGCAAATGGTAAGTCGTTATCCTGCCAAACTTCCTGGGCTGGTGCTTTAATTTCTGGTATGAGGGTACTAGCTAGTTGAATATCTAAACCGCCTTCTTGGGGAACGGTGTTTTTCTCGACATTGAGAGGAATTTTTACTTGTTTGTTGGTTATACCTGTTTCCACAACTTGTTCTGTAATCGTTAATGGCTGAATTTCCAAAGGTACTTCAAAGGCATCGGCAGCGATATTATTTAATTGAGTGGTAAAGCGAATCTTACTTTCACCGACATTAGTTGCAACTATGGGGAAGCGGTAAGCTTGGGTAGCTGATTCTGCTTTGGTTTGTAAATTTGCAGTGTGGGGGTTCTTATTCGTAAACTGCACTGTACCGCTAACTTTACCATTAATATTGAGATTTCCGGTTTTACCAGTGTTGTTTGTCACGGTTAAACCAGCTTGGAAATTATCGCCGGGACGGGCAAATTGTGGTAAAATAGCGTTAGTTAATAATGGCTTTGTCGTCAAAAAAGTGGTTTCGCCATTACCAAAGCGTAGATTTCCATCGGTAGCGGCAACCATGACTCGCCAGGTAGTTAAGTCATCTGGTAGTTTAAATGTAATCTGAGCTTTCCCATCATCATCTGTAACCACAGAACCATTGTAGTAAGCAAGAGGTTGAAAATCTTTACGGATGCGCGTATTTGCAGCACCAGCAGATAACCCACCACCGTATCCCCAACCTTTGGGTTCAGCTAAATTTGATTGTTCGACGACGACTTGGGGACGATTATCACTAAAACGAGTCGCGATCGCCTGTTCGGCATATACTGTATTTACAAGATCCGGTGGACGATAACCAGAAAGTTGCAGTACTGCTTCATTCACCACCATGACTGTTAATTGTCCTTTGGCGGGATTTCCTTGATTATCTTGGAGTTGGAATTGGAGAGTTTGTTCTGTACCTGGTGCGACAGTTGTGAGTTGTGGCGTAACTTGTACTTTTAAATATTTGTCTTGTAAGTTGACTTTAAAAGGTGCAAAGCCGATTTTCACCAATTTATCTATACTACCTGGTTCGACTTGGTTAAGAGGCTTACCCTGTCTCACCAACACAGCTTCGACGGCTGCATTTGGTAACATATCTGAAGTAACGGGAAACTGAATTTGTGGTGCGCCGCCTTTGATTTTGATAACTTGTTGATAAAGGGGTTTATCTTTGATGACAGCAAAGTATAATTCGCCTTCGGGATAGGGAGATTGAATTAAAGCGGTAGCAGTTTCACCGGGTTTAAATTCTTGTTTGTCGAGTTTAACTTCAATGCGATCGCGTTCTTGTGAACCCCAGTATACCGGATTTTCTCCCGTTGCCCAAATTTGCAAATCAGTGGCGGTGGATTCATCTTTGGAATCGCTAAAATTCACGCGAATCCGGTATGAACCAGACTCAGTTGGTGTCAAACTCACAGATTGAGGATTGTTTGCAGATGTAACTTCTGTTTGTCCAACTGTTTTATATTCAACTTGATTTTTTGGTGTGCGGCTACCTTCCACTACCTGGGTAACACTATTGTATTTCATTTGTTGGAGTTCCAGACGTACCCGTTGACCAGATAGAGGTTTGCCTGTGGGGTCAGTTACAATGACTTCAATAGGGAAAGCTTTTCCAGCTTCCGCCACAAAATTACTTTTTAATCCGATTAAGCGATCGCTCGGCAGTGCCGTAAAAGTTTTAGAATTAGCTACAGCGAGATTAGAAACATCTGTAACTTCTACATCCACCCGGTAAGTCATAGGGTAAGGTAAATCTTTCGCCACCGTGATTGTTTGACTGGTTTTACCATTAGCATCAAGTTGAGTATTAGTTTGCAGAACATCGCTTGGTACTGATGGAGGTTCCTCCGGCCAAAACCATTGTTTACCAAAACTAAATTCTTCCCAACCTTTAGGAATAAAATTAGCTTGTTGACGAGTCACAAAATATTTGGCTTTTCCTCCTTCTGTGGGCGCACCAAATAAATAATTACTCGTAGCATTCGCTTCTACCTTCTGATTAATTAAAGCAAATTCTTGATCTAGATTGAGTTCAACTTTAAAATTTGGTGGCTTAAACTCAGCTACACGAAACTCTCCGGTAATTTCTTTCCCATTTTTACCCTTAGCTTGAATTGTATAGTATCCCAAAGGCTGAGTTTTGTTGATGGGTAATTCAACAGAGAAAGTACCAAATTGATTCGTCGTTTTCGCACCTAAATCTGTTTTTTGTCCATTTGAATTTACCAGAGTTAATTGGTAGGTAGAATTCTTATCTTGTTGGATAACACCATTTTGCAAGTAATCAGCAAAACCAGTCACCCAAGCTTTTTCCCCTGGCTGATAAAGTTGTCTATCTGAAAATATCACTCCCCGTGATACTGCTTTCCCATCATTCCAATCTGCATAAATTCCATAACCGTAAGCACCACTATATTCTTCAGTTCGTGCAAACGCCCAATCTTGATTTTCTCGCGCAATTACTAACAACTGTGGTGGACTTACAAAACTTTGCTGACTATCGAAACATTGCTGTAAATTTTCCTTTGTTAACCTCAAAGTTCCATTTTCATCAGTTTTACCTGAAGCACAAAATACAGGTTGGGGACGAGATTTCGCTTCTAACTTTGATGGATAAATTTGAATCTCAGCAGCTTTCACAGGTGAACCATCAGCAAGATGATGTACTCTAATCAAACCCGCATCAGGAAACCACTGACTAAATACACCCAAATTCGTTAACTGTACCAATCCGTAAGTAGTCGGTTCTCGCCACACATCCTTACCATTTTCCTGATATTTATTAGTCCGCGCCTGCACTCCATAAGCTAACATTCCAGTGGCAGAATTTAGCTTTTCTCGCAAAGGTACATTTATCTCAAGTGGCTGATTTTTCTTACTTGCTACCTTAAAACTTTGCCAATCAGAAACTTTCGGTAATAAATCATTATTATCACCTTTAGGATAAGCAGAATTGAAATAAACTAAATCCGTTGGTTCCACTACCCGATAAGCAGCCTTATACTTTGCTTCGGGAAGATTCACCGTCGCAATATTGAGTTGTAAATCTTTACCCGCAGGGAAAATATTTAAACTATCAGGAACCCAAATATCTCCTGCCAACTCTCCAGTATTATACTTAACTGTAACTGGTTTACCCAAAGTTTGTCCAAACTGGTCTTTGAGATTACCACCAATTGTAATTGTATAATTAGTAGTTGGTTCTAAAGCATAAGGATTGATACTAATAATCTTGTCTTGATCATTAGCTTGAATCAAACGCGGAATTGATTTCGGTACTGGATTAATTTGAATATTTCCAATAGCCGTATCTGCAACCAAGCCATTGTTAAACTCTAACTGCGGACTACCTTTCACAAATCTACCGTAAGCACCCGCCGCATCTGGTTGTCCATAAAATTTAATTCCCTTAAATGCTAAAGGTGCATAGGTACTCACCTTACTAACAAAAGCTTTATCACTAGCTAAATTGCCATAAGCTGGACGTATACCCTGAGCAAATTCTAAACGGTAATTTTTAGCTTTTTCTAAATTTTGTTGGGGAATGAGATTATAAATCCAATTCTGTGCTGAAGGGTCGAATTTTTCCAGAGGATCTGGACTTTCTCCTGGCTTATCTTCTTTTGCTAATTCAACTTTGAAACCTATAGCTTTATTTTTACCATCTGCAATTAACTGTACATGCTCCTGTGCTGAAGCCAAATCCAATTCCACATTAGAAGTAACTTGTAACTTCGGCTGTAAATCAATTGGTTCAGCCTCAGAATTTTCCACCGAATTTTTTCCAGGTAAATTAGTTAGTTTAATCGGTTCTGTATTAAAAGTCCAAGCCAAATCTTTCTCTAACCGATGATTTTTTAAATCAGCCAAACCAGCCTTGAGAGTAACTTGAAATCTTGTCGCCTTTGGCAAAGCCTTATCAGCTTGAAATCCTACCATACGCGGCGTTAAAAAACGAAACTGTCCCGTTAAAGGCGGCTCAAGCGCAAACTTTTGTAATAAATTCTGCTGTTCAGGACTATCCAAACTCTCAACCGGAATCAAAGCTTCCTTAAAGCGAATCCGAACTTGATTTAAAGGAGCAGCTTCTCCAATCGGACTAATTTGTTCAATCCATTCTGGTAACTGCGGTAAAGGTAAAGCCGCAACCTCCGGTAATCTTTCTTTACCAGAATTAATACCAAATATATTACACCCTGCTATTCCGATGATTAACGTGAGGAATAGTAAGAATTTTATAATTTTCTTTATAACCATGTCTAAGCTAAATCTTGATGGACAATACCCATCCTAAAAGTAAATAATAATGACTTACATTGATACACTAAGATAACTGTTTGTTCCAGCAAAGTCCTACAAATTTTAAAAAATTAATAAATTTTACCAAATAATCAAGAGCATCCCAGTTTTTGAAATTTCGGCGATATGCTGAGAGCATGAATAAACGCACCACAAAGGACACAAAGGACGCAAAGGTAAGAGAAGTCTAAAGGATTTTTGCGTCTTCCCGTGAATTTTGGAAAAATTAGGATTCTCCTTCTTCCTTTGTGTTCTTTGTGTCCTTTGTGGTTTAATCAAAAAATATTTATTACAACTTGGAAATATTTCCCGAACAAACTGTAATTACCACGCAACAATTAATATTATTTTTCCCCCGATAGAGGATTGGCTGATGAAAAAAGCAAAGAGATTGCTAATCCCCATTAAGCAGAAAATTTTGCCTCAACTCAACCGCAAAACCAGCAAAATCATCCTAACTTTACTATTAATCTGTTTTCTCATCCGCTCAACACCCTATTTAGCCCCAATTCGTGCCAATGATATTTTACAAACACAACTGGCATTAGAATTTAGCGATCGCAATGGATTACAATTAGGAACAATCCTCACCCGTGATCAAGAACATACAGCAGTAGTACCACTCAATCAAGTTTCTTCCCAATTTATCCAAGCAATATTGGCTGCTGAAGATAGCCAATTTTATCATCATGGCGCGCTCGATCTAAAAGCTGTTGTCCGCGCCGTCAAAGATGCTATTCAAACCAAAAGAATTGTTTCCGGTGCTTCCACAATTACCATGCAACTAGCGCGGATGCTAGATAACTCTCCCCGCAATCTATCAGGTAAAATTCGTGAAGTTTGGTTATCTTGGCGATTAGCAGCAGGAATGAGTAAAGATGAAATTCTTCCTGCTTATATCAATCGTTTACCAATGGGCGGTAATGTTTATGGTGTGGAAGCTGCTGCTCGTACCTATTTTTCCATACCTGCTAGTGATTTAAACCTGGCTCAAGCTAGTCTTTTAGCTGCTATTCCTAATAATCCTACTTATTTTGACCCACTGCAACATCGAGAACGCCTCAAACAACGCCAAAAATATGTTCTGAATCGAATGGTACAGGATGGATATGTTAATAGTGCGATCGCTCAACGTGCATATAATGAAGAGGTTTCCTTCCAGTCGCGCCAAAAAGGAATTTTTGCAGCACCACACTTTTTGTTTTGGTTAGCAACTCAGCAAAGCACTCCATCACTCAATCACAGAAACTCTATCCGCACAACAATAAATAAACCTTTACAACAATTTG
Organism: Fischerella sp. CENA71; assembly: GCA_024239075.1. Lineage (GTDB taxonomy): Bacteria > Cyanobacteriota > Cyanobacteriia > Cyanobacteriales > Nostocaceae > Pelatocladus. Next base: position 100,950 of record JANBVI010000064.1, read on the forward strand.
TCGAAGCACAGGTACAGCAAGTACTTTCTTCCCTCGCAGCGAATAATGTTCATCACGCAGCTGCTTTAGTAGTAGACAACTACACTGGCGAAGTTTTAGCTTATGTCGGTTCACCAAATTATTTTGATGAAGCAAAGTTGGGGCGTAATGATGGAGTACAGGCGCTACGTCAACCAGGCTCTACCCTCAAACCTTTTCTGTATGAATTAGCTTTAGAAAAAGGTGTAATTCGCCCGAATACTATCTTGGCAGATGTACCTGCATACTACGCCATTCCTGGTGCAAAAGTTTACAATCCCACAGATTACAACAAAAGTTTTCTCGGCCCTGTGCGGGTACGAATAGCGTTAGCGAATTCTCTCAATGTTCCAGCAGTCAGGGTGTTAGAAAAAGTAGGCGTAGAGACTTTTTTAAGTCGTTTGCATGAATTGGGATTTGCACATTTAAATCAAACCCCAGAATACTATGGACTCGGTTTAACTTTGGGTAGTGGCGAAGTGAATTTGTGGGAACTAGCCCAAGCTTACCTCACAATGGCACGATTTGGAGAAGTTAAGCCGTTGGTGACTATTTTAGATGAAAGACACGGGGAAGCGGGGACATTCGGACACGGAGACTCGGGGAAAGAAAACACAAAGATATTCCCCCTCTTTGCGTCACCAACTCTCCGCTTCTCCGTGTCTTCAAAGGCGTCACCGCGTCTCCCTCTCTTCCTAGCAACATGGCAATTAATCACTGATATGCTGAGTGATAACCATGCCCGTGCGACAGCTTTTGGTGTAGACTCGGTGTTAAATTTACCCTTCCCCACAGCTGTAAAAACAGGCACTTCCTCTAATTTTCGCGACACCTGGACTGTTGGCTTTACTGCTGATTACACAGTCGCTACCTGGGTAGGTAATTTCAACGGCGAACCGATGCGGCAAGTATCTGGTGTTACCGGAGCTGCACCCCTATGGAATCGGATTATGTTGCACTTACATGAACACCATCAACCCGCTAATTTTCCCATTCCAGAAGCATTAGTACAATTACCAATTTGTGCAATTTCTGGGTTAAAACCAACACCAGATTGCACATCTGTAGTTCAGGAATATTTTTATCCAGAAGATATTAGTGCTTACAAAGACCAAAATAATTTCAATTTATCTAGCCAGTATAATGATTGGTTAGCTCAACAACCACAGTCTAACTTTGGTTCTGACAAACTGAAAATTTTGTTTCCTCGCAATGACGATTTATTTTTGCTATCTCCTAGTGAAGAAGGACAACAAAAATTAGAGTTCAAGCTAGCAGGAACTCCAGCTGAGTCTGTAGAGTGGTGGTTGAATGGTGAAAAACTGACAACAAATTCAACGAAGTCTTTGTTTTGGCGTTTACATCCCGGTAGCTGGACTTTGTCAGTTAAAAGTGGCGATATGACTGACAGAGTGACTTTTCAAGTGGAGTTAGCTAAAACACAACCCCCACGTCGAGGCTTTTCTGTGGTTAATTCTCAAATGAAGAGCGATCGCCAATAATCCGTAATCTCATATACCAGAAAAATGTGATTATCCTTACAAATTCAAGCTTATTTAATCGTTTTTCCGGAAACAGACATGCAGGAACGGATGATATACATTAAGGATGAAGATTTTAAGTTCGTCCACATCTGTAGGTATAATCCTATTGCTAGACAGAGAAATACCATAATCCGCCTCAATATCCATAGCTAAGACAGATGCGGTAACTTAAGCAGAGTATTTACTATTGATTTTGAGATTTATTTAATTAAAATTACTGTTCTATCTAAAAAACCATGGTGAGTACAATGACAACTACACAAACTGAATTAAACAAAAAAGCACCCAAATCCACAAAAAGAAACCAGTCTTTTCGCAACGTGGATATTGGTACTCCTTTAAAACCAGTACGCCAACGCCAGAAAAAGCAAGAATATGAAGCACTCAGCGACTGGTCACATGCTAGTTAATATGTTGGTAGTTATTCATTGATCATTGGTGATTTTTTAATTTTCTCAAATCACTAACCACTAACTAATATGCAGGTGTTGCAGTGGTAGCTAACCAAAGACTTAACACCAAAATTAGCAGGCCAATTTTGACAATTAGGTAAATAATGTTTTCAGGTATGGGAATATCATACATAGCTTTTACCCCCTTTCCTGTCCATAACTTTGGAGAGTTTATAGTAAGGACTTTAGTCCTCATCTGAACTCTCTTAAACTTGTATATTCGTATTCTCTCCTAAAATTGAATCAAGCAAAATCTAAAGTAAAGCTTCAGTAAAAATATTTAACATATTTACATATAGCAATCCTAAATCATTCGCGAACAACAAGCTCCCCAACTTATTATAGACACTGATAGAATGGCTTCCCGGAGCGTAGAAGTCGCAGAGCTGGTTATCTCAACTTTCACAATTCAAAATTGCTAAATACCAAGCAAAGGGACGGTTTTTAGCAGCCTACAGCATTAATTTTGATGGGTAAATTATGTTTGTAGTGTAGACTTGATTGTTCACATATTCAAGCACTAAAGTGCTTACTACAAACCTCTCAAAATTCTTGTAAACTAATATCTTTATCCATACGATAATTAATCAACTTTACACCCCGGCGTTCTACTGTTTGTTGATTTATAACTTGAAATCCTTTATGCTCAAAAAAAGCTTTGGCAGTGATACTTACTTCTGTAAATACTCTTTTTATTCCTAATGCTTTTGCCTGGGTTTCTAAAGTTTCTAAAAGTTTACTCCCTACCCCCATGCGTTGAAAATCTTTATGGCAATAAAAACAATCTATATGTCCATCAGGTTCTAGTTGAGCAAACCCAATAATTTTTCCATCTAATTCTGCGACATAACTCATCTTGGAATGTAAATGTTCATTCCATCTTCGATAATCCATATATTGAGGCGCCCATGCATTTACTTGCTCTGGCGTATAATCTCGAATATTAATATTGTGGACAGTATCATAAAATAACTGCATAATTTCTTGCGTATCTTGATGATGAAATTTTCTGATATTCATAAAATTTATTAACCAAGCCGACGTCATCATAGAACTAAAAGTCCCATCATCAGGAATGCTTCATCGATACCCCAGATTCATCTGTGGATTCAACCGAAAATCTATAATCGAACAACGATGTATCAAACCGATCCCCCACTTTCACCAAAAGATGTGCTACCTAACCTATCATGTACGATCTGCCTGGTTTGCCTGATCAGTTTCATTTACTGCAAGCTCGTCTTTTAGACAAAACTTTTCGTCCTTCCAATTAACGTAGCGATCAAAGGTTGATAGCACAGTTGCGTAGACGCTGCATCGGCTTGTCGTTAGACATCGCTCGGCGTGGAACCTGATTTAGAATAGTTTATCTAATTTCTAAATAGCTTTCATATTTATCAGAATTGGTATAAGGTTCTACGTTGGGATCGGTATAAGGTTCAGGATTGGGATCTAAATAGGGTTCTACGTTAGGATCAACATAAGGCTCAGGATTAGGATCTACGTAGGGTTCTATGTTGGGATCAGCATAAGGTTCAGGATTAGGTTTTGTATAGGGATCTAAATTGGGGTCTTCGTAGGGTTCTACAATTTGGTTGGGATCGGAGATATTCATAATGTCTTTAATCTAATTCTACGCTGTCACTGAGTATGAAAACCTTTATTTACTGACTATAAAAACAGAGAAATTACTTAGGAAATTTATTCACATCTAATTACTATCTACCAGAAAATATTAATTCGCATCTATCAATAGGCTGTTTTTTAAGTAAGTCAGCACATTGAAACTACTCGTGAGGATTGTCATTTGTCATTTGTCAAAGAAGAAGGGTAAAAGGAACAGAAAACTACATGAATCCCCTTTACCCTTTCCTTACCCTTTAACCAAACTTTAGCAGTTGGTTATTCTCCTACATCAACCAAGATACTCCCGTCTTCCACACGCACAGGATAAACTGGTAACTGTTTTTCTTGTGACACCATACCCATTGCCTTACTCACCACAGGTGGCCATGTGATCCATTCTTTGGCATCACCAGTGGAGAGATCAAAAGCACTACGATGCCAAGGACAAACGATCGCACCATCTAATATTTTGCCTTTTTTGAGAGACAATTTCAGATGAGGACAAGCATTATCTACTGCATAAAATTGGCCTTCATGATTAACCAACAAGATTTTCCGGCTACCAACTGTTACCACTTGTCGCGCACCAGGGGAAAGTGCATCGCTTGCTAGAACTTTCGTCCAACTCATAGATTCTTCTCTCTTAAGTATTCTGCTTTTATAGTTTCCCGCAATTGTGACCACAATTTTTTGCTAGTTAGTCATTTGTCATTAGTCATTGGTATCGGAAAGAGACTTGTTCAATAAGTCTTTCCACACCCCCACACTCCCATGTCCCCCGTGTCTCCAATCTCCAAACTCTCAGCCAAACATAATATAAAATTTGGTTGGTATTAACTCACACCTTAACAAATGGCACAGGGAAAAATATTATTGCAAGCTGATACATTCTGGACAAGAATTAAACAGCAGACTGAACATGCTCTTGCTACCGATGCGATGGTTTCAATACCGACAGACTCGGAATTTGTTGAACAAGATGGTGTTTGCTTTTTGGTGCGGATTGTGTCTAACCTTGCTCGTAAGGATGAACTCAAGCAGAAACCAGAAACACAAAACGGTTCTGCTGCAAAAGATTTTAATCCTTTTCTTCCCTACGAACAGGATTTATTTGTTGCAGATATTTCTGATACCCATGTGTGTATTTTGAACAAATATAACGTTGCGAAATATCACTTGCTATTGATTACCCGTGCCTTTGAAGAACAAGAAAGTTTACTAACACTAGCAGATTTTACCGCAATGTGGGCATGTATGGCTCAATTTGATGGATTGACATTCTACAATTCGAGTAAAATCGCAGGTGCTAGTCAGCGACACAAGCACTTGCAACTTGTACCACTACCACTGACACCTACTGGCGTACGAGTACCGATTGAACCTCTCCTCAAATCGGCTCAATTTCACAATTCAATCGCAACCATCCCAGGATTTGATTTTGTACATGCTTTTGCACCCCTAGATTTTCTCTGGAAGAGATCGCCATTTGTAGCTGCTGAGGCAACATTAGAATGTTACCATTCTCTGCTACAGGCAGTTGGTTTAGAAAATACACAATCTAGAGCTTACAATCTTTTGATAACACGAGAATGGATGTTACTCGTAGCGCGATCGCAAGAATGTTTTGCATCCATACCAGTTAATTCACTAGGATTTGCTGGAACTTTGTTTGTGCGAAACGAGCAACAGATGCAGGCTCTCAAACAATACGGGCCGATGAGTATATTGAAAAATGTTGCTATCCCGATCAATTAGCGATTACCCCGAATGTTTCCCGAAAGTGCGATCATATTAGCAGTAATTAATTTCAGGCTGCAAAGCTAATTGCTCTTGGTAGGGTGCGTTCTGGACGAAGTTTCTCAAGGGTTTTCAGCCAGCCATCTTTATAACTTTGTTTATTGTTGTACACTAATAACCAATAACTAATAACAACTAAATAATAATAATAACTCTTAACAAATGACTATTGTACAGACGCGTAGACACTCGTAAGAGCGGCTGCTCGTAAGAGTATAATCGCGTCTCTAATAACTACATTCACTATTACTCAGATGGGCGATCGCTTGTCTAAGCCATTCTTCTAGAAGTGCGTCTTTTGGTAGTCCAATATCTTCGCTGACTACATGTAAGGCGTGGCTGACTTCGTTAGGAGTGTAACCCAAAGCCAGGAGTGTCATTTGCACTTCTTCAAGAATTCCTGGTGCTGGCCCGCCTGTAGCGACGAAAAAGCCTGCTGTTTTGCGCCATTCGATTAATTTGCTTTTTAGTTCCAAACAAATTCGTTCTGCGGTTTTTTTGCCGATCCCAGGGGCTTGAATCAACAATTGCACATTAGCAGTGATAATAGTCTGGACTAATTCTGGGAGTTCCAGAGTGTCGAGTAAAGCGATCGCCAAAGCTGCACCAATTCCACTTACACTCAGCAAATGACGAAATACATCCCGTTCTGCTGGGGAACCAAAACCGTACAGAAACGGTACTTCCTCGCGAATTTGGTAATGGGTAAATACTTGTACTTCACCTCCCGATTCTGGTAGCTGCTGTGCTAACCGCGCTGGGATTTGTAAGTCGTAACCAATCCCGTTAACTTCGAGAGTCAAGATATGGCGATTTCCACTATGTTTTTGAATGCCAGCAACGATGCCTTTGAGATAACTAATCATTTTATTTTATCAATCCAAAATAAGTTAAGCCTTCTAAGATACCACCTGCACAGGCATTTTGTGCCAAATAGCGGTGGTTTGCGGGATTTTCATTGTGCCACTGGAGTAACTCACTACGAGCATTCCCAACTATAATCCCTCGTTCATTGCCTGCTGCGAATAAAGCAATATCATTACCAGAATCACCACAGACAACAGTTTGTTCTGCTACAAATTTCCATTTTTGGCGAAGAAACTGTACTGCCTGACCTTTATCGCTCTTGGAAGGCACAATGTCAAGGTCTATACCACTGCTGTAGATTAACTTTACATTTAAATTAGATTTGAGCAACTCTGACTCTAGTTTTGGTAAAACAGTTACAGATGCCTCCTGTTCTAAGAAAAAACTCACTTTAAAAGGACGCTGTTCAGAATCTGGCTGTAGTTTTAACTCAGGGAAATCCGCAGTTATAGATAATACCAATTCTCTTTCCCATCCCTGTGAAAGTATTGTTGCCCAGGTTGAGTCTGGGCGATCGCTACCATCCAAGTATATTTCTGTTCCCACAGATAAAATCAAGGCATCTGGTTCGAGAAGATTTTTTTCTTGTTGAATTTCGCGGTACAGAACAGGCGATCGCCCTGTAGCATAAACAATCTTTGTACCATGTTCTTGGCGATGTTTTTCCAGGCGATCGTTTAATATCAACAGCGCTTCATCATCGCCAACAAGAGTATGATCTAAATCAGTTACAAACAAAAATTCAGCCATGGCAACCTCTTGATGTCAACTTCACCATCAAAAGTGTATGCCGTTTTTACATCAAAGCGATCGCTCCTGTGATCGGGAGTATCCCAAATGTTTGAGTTTATTTTTAAACGCACCAGTTAGCAAAGGTAAACGCAGAGGATCACAGAGCGTTAAGCAGAGCTACTTCGTTTCCTGTTTCCTGTTAGTGTTCCCTCTCTTTACCAAGAAGCAAACTTATCTGTTGCAGCAATCAAAGCACTCGTAATTCCTGGCTCACTCATTGAATGTCCTGCATCAGGAACAACAATAAATTCTGCTTCTGGCCAAGCGCGATGTAATTCCCAAGCTGATATCATTGGGCAAACTACATCATAACGCCCTTGCACAATTACTGCTGGAATTTTACGGATGCGTTCAACATTTAAAAGTAAATAATCTTCTGGTTCAAAAAAACCTTTGTTAATAAAATAATGACATTCAATTCGTGCAAAAGCATCAGCAAATTCATTTTCACCAAACTTTTGCATTAATTCTGGATCTGGAAACAATCTGCTAGTACTTGCTTCCCAAATTGACCAAGCACGGGCGGCTTCCAGCCTAATTTGCATATCTGAACTTGTCAAGCGTTGGTAATAAGCTGTTAACAAATCACTACGTTCTGCTACAGGAATTGGTTTAAGATACTCTTCCCAAGCATCAGGAAAAATATAACTTGCTCCTTCTTGATAGAACCAGTGCAACTCTTTTTGCCGCAGCATAAAAATGCCCCGCAAAATTAACCCGTTACAGCGTTCTGGATGAGTTTCACTGTAAGCTAATGAAAGAGTACTTCCCCAACTACCACCAAAAACAACCCATTTTTCAATACCTAAATTTTCTCGCAGTTTTTCAATATCATTGACTAAATCCCATGTGGTATTTTCTCGCAATTCAGCATGGGGTGTACTTTTTCCACAACCGCGTTGATCAAACATAATCAATCGCCATTTTTCTGGATGAAAATATTGGCGATAAAATGGTGGACAACCTCCACCGGGGCCACCATGTAGTAAAACAATCGGTTTACCTTGGGGATTACCAGACTCTTCAAAATAAATTGTATGGATGTCTGATACTTGTAATTTACCTTCGTTATAAGGCTCGATGGGTGGATAAAGTTCTGGCATTGGAAAAATATTTAGTAGTTAGTAGTGGCAAAGTTTGTAGTGAGCGATTTATCGCTCAATTTGACGCACTGAAGTGCTGACTACGAACTCTCTTTGTCGCAATGCTAACCCTGATTTGACGACAAGCATCATCAGTATACCTTTGACCCAGCAAAATTTGGTTTCTGAGTTTTAAATCAGGTTTCTGAGTTTTAAATCAGGTTTCTGAGTTTTAAATCAGGTTTCTGAGTTTTAAATCAAGTTTCTGAGTTTTAAATCAAGTTTCTGAGTTTTAAATCAGGTTTCTGAGTTTTAAATCAAGTTTCTGAGTTTTAAATCAGGTTTCTGAGTTTTAAATCAAGTTTCTGAGTAGTAAACCTGCTTTTGGCAACAAATTTCAGCAATCATACTCGTTTTTCTTATATTTATTAATTTTAATGCTTTAAAAGTTCTGTAACTTTACTCAAGCTAAAGTATCCGCTAATTGCGTATTTTGATGATATATCACGAACTTGGTGTAAAACAACACCAAAATTTTCCATATTTAATGAAACTCAACAGGAAAAATTTATGGTATCACGCAAACGAAATTCAACCGCACTAACTAAAGCTGAACGACGGATTGAAGGATTACAGATGATTAAGCCTGACCTAGACTTTGGTCATGGATTTTCCATCACTACTTACAGCACTATGATTAATGAGGTACGAGAAAAGCTAGCCGCCTATAATAAAGCACAAACTGTAGTAGATACGGCATACAATGCCTTAATCAATGCAGAACGTACGTTAAATGATCTTTCTGAACATATGCTGTTGAATGTTGCTTCTCGCTATGGCAAAAATAGTGATGAGTATGAAACAGCTGGTGGAACACGCAAGTCAAACCGACGAAGACCACGTCCGGTAGTAAATCCAATGGTAAATTCTCCGGATGTATCAGCTGAGTAAACAGGGGAACCGTAGGGTGGGTTGTCGCAAGGCGCAACGCACCATACCGACTACTCAAAAACAATACCGCGATAAATTTCCGCCATTGGTAATTCAATTCCAACTGGGTACGATTTCTCCATCTCTATATTCGCTGCGTCCTTCTGCTTTTTCTTCGAGCGTGTGATATTCATCCAAGGTGTAGCGGCGCTTGATGGTAGAAATCATAGGTCGAGTCGATCGCATTGGTTGTAGGACAACAAGATTATTTTGTCACATATTTTAGTTGTGAGGTGATGCAGCGATCGCGCTTGGCTATTAATAGTGATTTAATCAACTCCTATTGAGAGCAAACAAGTATGGTTGTTAGCATAGTCTCAATAACTAACTTGATCGGTGTATGAAAATCAAAGCAATCATTCATCCAGCAGAAGAAGGGGGCTATTGGGCAGAAGTTCCTGCACTTCCCGGTTGTATTACTGAAGGAGACACGATTGACAAGATGATGGCTAATTTAAAGGACGCGATTGAAGGCTGGCTCGATGTTGCTAACAGTCGTCATGCAATTAAGTCATTTGATGAAAATAGCCCAGTTAACTGAGGAAGATTTACTCTGATTTTGATGTTGAAGGATTTTAAATTTTGGCAAACTTACCCAAATTTTCCTGACGCCACTTAGCATCAAGTTTGCGATTTGTTCGTAACTCTAACACCCTAATGCCACTGGCAGGTAAGGGGTTTAATTTTGTTTGTAATTGCTGCCAGTTAGTAATTAATTCATGTTCCACGCCATAGGTAGCACATAATTGAGAAAAATCAATATCTTGGGGTGTGGCAAAAAATTCTTCAAATGGTGGTTCAAATTTAGCAATAGGTAACATCTCAAAAATGCCACCACCGTTATTGTTTACTAATATAATTGTTAAATGTCCAACAAACTTATTTCTGATTAAAAAAGCATTTGTATCATGTAATAATGCCAAATCGCCAGTTAACATAACGCTGCTTTGATGACGATGGGCAATTCCTAAAGCAGTAGATAATGTCCCATCTATACCATTTGCACCTCGGTTAAAAAAGGGTTGTATACCAGAGTGATTAGGTTGCCAGAAATATTCTACATCTCGCACAGGCATACTATTGGCAATAAATAGAGGTGTTTCTGGCGGTAAAGTTTGGGAAAGTAACCAAGCAATTTTACTTTCTAATAAATCATCTATATTTTTAAAAGTATGATCAACTGTTGTTCTAACTTTTGCTTCTAGTTGAGTCCATAATTTGAGATAAGAAAATACATCAATGTGGGGACGTGGTGACACAGTAAATGAGTGAAATACTTTATTGAGTTGTTCTACATTCAGGCGTAGATGAACTGTCCGAGCGTGGAGAGGATCAAGATTTTGATCACTGGAGTCTATCACCCAATGTCTAGCAGCAGTAGTTTTTAGCCAATTACGCAGTACTGGACTAGTGGGCATTTCGCCAATTTGAATTACGATCTCTGGTGTTAGCTGTTTTGCTAGTTGCTGATTCCGCAATATCAGGTCATAAGTAGAAATAATGTGAGGATTAATATCAGCATGATTTCTAACAGGAGATAATCCTTCGGCTAAAACTGGAAATTGTAATATTTTGGCAATTTGGGCGATCGCTTGACAATATTCCTGTTGCTTTTGTGGTTGGGCAACTCCGGCTATAATTATTCCTCGTTCAGAGTTTTGCCAATCATCAAGGGGAAGAGATGGGATGATGGGGAAATGGAGTGATGGAGAAAATTGTGTGACGTTAGCAAAAAATTCTTCTGGGTAAAATTCTGACTGTAAATTATTTAAGTCAATGGCGTCAGGAATAGGTGCGAGAGGGTCGCGAAACGGTATATTTAGGTGTACGGGGCCAGGAACAGGATAAAGCGATCGCTCCCAAGCATAAACCATTGTTTGCCGTAGATAGGCTAGCATTCCCATATCCGCGACGGGTACAGCTAATTCTGTTTGCCAGTTGGGGTAATTGCCATATAGTTTTAACTGGTCTATTGTTTGTCCAGAGTGACAATCTCGCAATTCTGGTGGTCTATCAGCAGTTAAAATTAGCAGTGGTACACGAGTTTGTTTCGCCTCAATGACTGCTGGATAAAAATTCGCCCCCGCCGTTCCGGAGGTACAAACGATAGCAGTGGGTAATCCTGTCGCTTTCGCCCTTCCTAAAGCAAAGAAAGCTGCGGAACGTTCATCGAGAATCGAAATCACATCTATTTCTGGTGCTTTTTGAGCAAAAGCGACTGCTAATGGTGTGGAACGGGAACCAGGACAAATAATAGCAGTTGTTAACCCCAAGTGCTGCAATGTCTGTGTCAACACGGTAGCCCAAAGTTCATTTGTATTTCTAAAACCAATTAGCATGATGGGATTAGGAAGTGTGGGAAGTATAGGAAGTGTGGGAAGTGTGGGGAGTAAACAATCAACCACCAACAACTAACCAATGACAATTGACAATTGACCAAAAACCAATAATATATGACTTGCTTTACAATCCTAAAGGCAAAATTAACTCTTTTATTTTTATATGGACTGTATTGATGTTACGGGAATTCGTGCCTATGGCTACACTGGGTATCTAGCAGAGGAACAGGTGCTAGGACAATGGTTTGAGGTGGATGTAAAGTTATGGTTGGATCTCACCTCAGCAGCTAAAACTGATGCGATCGCAGATACTGTAGACTACCGTCGGGTGATTAATTTGGTTCAACATCTGATTAAGACCTCAAAGTTTGCTTTGATTGAAAGATTGGTAGCTGTAATTGCGGATTCTATTTTGCAAGAGTGCGATCGCCTCACGCAAGTCCAAGTCACCCTCAGCAAGCTTGCTGCACCCATCCCAGATTTTGGTGGCAAAATCAGCATTTGTGTGACTAGAAGCAGATAGTTAGGAACAAACAGGGCGGATGACAATGAACTCAAACACTTTCCAAGTCAGATTTATCTGAACTTTAGCTAAAAGCCCTTAAAATTTATTTTTTTGGCAAGATATGGAGTAGGTACAAAATATAAAAGTTAATACAAATCCCCCATTTCTATAAGAAATGGGGGATTTGTAAAAGTAGGTTGTGTTGAGCGCAAGCCTTACCCAACAAAGTCTTGACGCTGTTGGGTTGAGGAACAAAACCCAACTTACATCAGTTTTGTTTTTAGTCTTAACTGAACTGTATTGTGCTATATACTGCTAATACTTGTAAATGTTAATTTCCAAAAATCAAATAACAGTTTATTAGATTGATATTAGCTACACGTACTTCTTTATTCTAGTTCATTCAAAGTTAAAAAAATGGTAATTTTATATATCTAAAAAAAAGAATAGTAACTATTTTAGTTAATTACGACACAGTAAGATAGGGGATTTATTATGATAGGATTGCGGTCTTCCAAGCATATTTATCATCGATAATAAATTCGCTCATATAAAACTGGTAATTTTATTATGAACGCCCCAAAAATTCTAGTTATTGAGGACAAAAAAATCCTTGCTGGAGATATTATAAATAGTTTAAATAAGTTAGGATATCATGTTCATAAAATAGCTAAATCTATCGAAGAAGCTATACAAAATATTGCAGAAGATAAACCAAATTTAGTAATAATTGATATTTGTTTATTAGAAGCAATAGACGGTGTAAAAATAGTGGATTTCATTCAAAATACTTTTAAAACACCAGTACTATATCTAACAGACTGTTTAGATTATAAATCATTAAATAAAAATCAATTACAAGAGCCTTTTCGCTATATTGTTAAACCTTTTACTGAGAAAGATTTATCTAATGCAGTTGAAATGGCTCTTTATAAAGATAAAATTCAAAAACAGCGCCAACGTGAAAATCAAAGACTACTGACGCTGATTAATAGTATGGGCTGTGCAGTAGTAACGACAGATATTAATGCTTGCATTCAAATGATGAATCCGGTAGCAGAAAAACTTACTGGTTGGGAGCAAAAAGCAGCATTTGGAAAATATTTGGGAGAAGTTTTAAATTTAGTTGACAAAGACACTGGAGAAGAGATTGTTCACATTGCAACACAAGCAATGAAAGCAGGTGTAGTTTTGCAACTACCAGAAAACTGTATTCTGATCACTAGGGATGGAAGAAAAATTCCGATTGGGGATACAGTGTCACCGATTCGCGATGATATGGGTGTGATTACAGGTGCTGTGATCGTTTTTCAAGATATTACTGAACGCAAGCAAAAAGAAGCACAACTAGTTCGCAATGCTTTCTATGATGGACTGACAGCACTACCTAACCGAGTATTATTTTTGGATAGGCTAAAACAAGCGTCAGAACGTTGCAAAAGACGCCTAAATTATCATTTTGCCGTTTTGTTTTTAGATTTAGATAGTTTTAAAATCATTAACGATCGCTTTGGGCATGGAATGGGTGATGATTTATTAGTAGCGATCGCTCGACGTTTGGATTCATGCTTGCGTAGTGGTGACACTGTTGCTAGATTTGGCGGTGATGAATTTGCAGTGTTGTTAGAGGATATTAAAGACGTTAGCGATGCTATCAATATTGCTAAACGCATTCAAGAAACTCTATGTTTACCTCTTCACCTCAATGGACATGAAATATCTACAACAGCTAGCATCGGGATTGCTTTAAGTAGCAGTGGTTACGAAGAACCGACAAATCTATTACGGGATGCAGATGTAGCAATGTACCGCGCTAAGGGGAAAGGAAAGGGCAATTATATTGTTTTCGATCATAATTTTACAGTTTAAAAAATAAGATTACGTTTTTTGTTAATTCTCTACTAATCACTTAACATTTAATCAAATTACCTGCTTTTTCAGAGTAAAGTGGATATTTGACTGTTTAGCCAGCAAAGCTAATGGTAAAGTTTCTCACAAAGTTTAAGTGGTTAACAGTAATTTTTGTTTCGGTATTGTTGGGTGTTCTGTTTATATCAGTTCCTTCAGCTCAAACCCAACAGCCAGTAATTCTCAACTTGTTGATGACAGCTCCTGATGCTCAACCTTGGAAAGAGGGGATCATCAAAGACTTTGAGAGTAAAAATCCTGGTATTCGCATTAATATTATTGAGGGGCCAAACGCCACTAATTTACTTGAAGACCTGTATACATCGGCATTTATTTTAGGTGATTCTCCATACGATCTCATCAATATGGATGTAATTTGGACACCTAAATTTGCTGCGGCTGGGTGGTTGTTAGATTTAACAAATAAGGTTACACAATCAGAATTAGCAGCATTTTCGCCCAGAGATGTAGAAGGAGGACGTTACAAAGGTAGATTGTATAGAATTCCCATGCGGAGTGATGTGGGAATGCTTTATTATCGGGAAGATTTACTCAAACAAGCGGGGTTTAATCCACCAGAAACTTTTACGGATTTAATCAAGATTTCCCAAAATTTAAAACAACAAGACAAGATCAATTGGGGATATCTTTGGCAAGGACGTCAATATGAAGGTTTAGCGGCGATGTTTGTCGAAGTTCTCGAAGGTTTTGGTGGATTTTGGGTGAATCCCAATACCCTAGAGGTAGGATTAGATAGACCGGAAACCTTAAAAGCGATCGCCTTTCTCAAAGAGACAATTCAAACAGGGATTTCTCCACCTGGTGTCACTACATACCAAGAAGAAGAAACCAGGCGCATTTTTCAAAGTGGACAAGCGGCTTTTTTACGCAGCTGGCCTTATGTTTGGCCTTTAGCTAATGCCAAGGATTCTCCGATTAAAGGTAAAATAGCTATCAAAACCATGGTTAGTGCCTCTGGTAAAAGTGGAGGAGCTTGCTTAGGTGGATGGGGTTTGGGAATTTCTAAAACTACCAAGCATCCCCAAGAAGCTTGGAAAGCAATTCAATACTTTACTAGCGAAGAAGCACAGCGTCGATTTATCCTCAAAGCTGGTTTTGTACCCAGTAGACGTTCACTATTTACAGATCCGCAAATTGTCGCCACCTATCCCTACTACCCCCAATTACTAGAAGTGGTAGAACAAGCCGTCTTGCGTCCACCCATCGCCCAATATGCTCAAACATCAGATATTTTGCAACGTTATTTGAGTGCAGCATTAACAAATCGCATGTCACCGGAAGCAGCCATGAAAGCAGCAGCACAGGAGACAAGGCGATTGTTGGGGAATGTGTGATTCAGTTATCAGTTATCAGTTATCAGTTATCAAATTCTATTACTCACTGTTCCCTGTTAAGAGTTCCCCGTTCCTTCCATTGACAAATGACAAATTTAAGTACAATCCGTAGTCGAGAACAGAGAACAGCGTGGCTTTTCTTATTGCCTGCGCTGCTGTTGTTGTTGTTAGTATTTGGTTATCCGATTCTGCGGGCTTTTTGGTTGAGTTTGTTTGCTAAGAATTTGGGAACTCAGCTACAGGCTAATTTTGCTGGTTTGGATAATTATGTGCGGATGGCTGGAGATGGCCGTTTTTGGCAAAGTTTCTGGATTTCATCTGTATTTACTACTGCATCGGTGATTTTTGAATTGGTTTTAGGTTTGGGAATTGCTTTGGTTCTCAATCAACGATTTTTTGGACGAGGTGCGGTACGAACGATCGCGATCATACCTTGGGCTTTACCTACTGCTTTGATTGGTTTGGCGTGGGCGTGGATTTTTAATGATCAATTTGGGGTGGTAAATGATATCTTGCTGAGATTGGGTGTGATTCAAAATGGTATAAATTGGCTAGGAGAACCAACTCTAGCAATGGTTGCAGTCGTGTTTGCAGATGTATGGAAGACTACACCATTTATTAGTATTTTGTTGTTGGCTGGTTTGCAGTCAATTTCCTCAGATTTGTACGAAGCACATGCAATTGATGGGGCTACATCTTGGCAAAGTTTTTATAAAATTACCTTACCACTGTTGATGCCACAAATTTTGATCGCGATGTTGTTTCGCTTTGCCCAAGCTTTTGGGATTTTTGATTTAATTGCTGTGATGACTGGTGGTGGACCTGGTGGCGCTACAGAAGTTGTATCTTTATATATCTACTCAACAATCATGCGGTATTTAGATTTTGGTTATGGTGCGGCGCTGGTAGTGGTGACATTTGTATTATTGATTGCAGCTGTCGCGATCGCAAGTTGGTTGTTGAAAAAATCTCGTTTAACGGTGTGAGAAATCGGGGAACGGGGAATAGATTTTCATAACACAAAATTTTAAGTACTAGATTTTTCATTAACAGAAAACTCACTTTCATAATAAAGGTAAAAAAAAGCCAGTGTGAAAAATAGCACTGGCGGGAATGAATCCAAGAGCACAAGGTTCGCTGAGCTATAACTAAGAATTCCAGAAAATCATGATTTTTTAAAGGTATATGCAACTTTCATGCAACATCTATGGCTATTTATCCTTGGTGCGACGGCTCCGATACACTTTTGGCTATGGTGGTTAACCCACCACAGCATCAATCAGTAGCTTGTATAGAAGCTACTATGCACTGCGATCGCAGTGCATTTAAACTTGATTTTTATGGATCAAGCGAATATTTCATCGCAATCCTAATAGTTTTATTCTTCTTCAGTGGGAAACTTGAGTCTTTAAAATTTGGTATACCTGTTTTGACTGATATTCTTGGATTATTGGAAACACCAAAACCCTCTTGTGGAATACCTAACAAGTCTCTGTTTAGTTTGTAATCTCCATTTTGATCATCTACTACGGCGACAGCATAAGTTCCAGGCTGTAATCCATAGAATTCCTTTTTGAGAGAATTTCCCTGAATCTCAACGCAACCACTTTGTACTTCACTAGTATCATTCAGAGGAAATCCTTGTTCATTATTATAAATTCTCAGGCAAACTTGCCCATTTTGATGACGGATTCCATTGACTACAACAGTTAGATTAATAGCAGAATTTTGATTTGCTGTAGCCAAGCCCAAGATGACAAAATTAGACAATAAAAACAGATTAAATAGAGTAATTTTTTGAGTGATCATATATTTACAATAATTTATGAATATCTGTTATTTGCAGCCATTCTTGGGTGCGTCGCATTCCCTCTTCTAAGTCAATTTTTGCTTCAAAACTTAACATCTTTTGAGCTTTGGAAATAGAGTAAGCATAGGGACGAGAGAGAAAATCCATAGTTTCTGGTAGTAGGTCGGGTTTTTTCCGAAAAAGTTTTTGTCCCTGTTCGCGTACCCGAAGCAATAATTTAGCTTCATCTTTTGATAAAGAAATAGGCACGGATAAACCAGCTATTTCAGCTAAGTTAGTAAAATATTTTTTCCAAGAAGTATTTTTCCCATCAGTGATATTAAAAATTTCTCCGTATGCTTCTTTTTCCATAGCAAGAAAGATGGCATCAATCAGATTATCAATGTATAAATGGTTGATAACTCCTTGTCCATCGTTAATCAATGCGAATAATTTTCGCTGCATCATCACTATTGGTCGGACTATCCAGGGAATACTCCCTGGCCCATAAACATCTCCTGGTCTAATAATGATGATTCCAAAACCTGGTGGAGTATCCAGTTCTAAGAGTGCTGCTTCGGCTTCTATTTTTGTCTGACAGAAAGGATTATTCTCACCACGTAGTGGCCCATCTTCTGTAACGCCATCGGGATAGTTGAAACCGTAAACCATCGCACTGGAGAGATGAACAAAGGTTTTGACACCAGAATTTTTAGCAGCTTTAGCCATATTCACGGTTCCACCTACATTGACATCACGAAAATGCTGGATCTGTCCAGTTTCTTGAACAATACCAGCCGTATGCAAAACGATGTCTACTCCCTGACAAGCTTTATGAGCAATTGTCGGATCGGTGACACTACCAACTATGACCTCAGCACCTAGTTGTTGTGCTTTTTTGATTTTTTCTGCGGAACGTCCTAGTCCTCGAACTTTCATCCCTCGTGCGATCGCTAGTTCAGTAGTCCGCAAGCCAATAAATCCACCAATTCCTGAAATCAGGAGTGTTTGTCCAGAGAAGTTCATAAGAAAGTGGGTGTAGGGGTGTAGGAGGAGTCTGTATTTTCATCCTTGACGGTGAGGTTTTGGCTTCATGGATGACGGCGTCTAGGGATGCGACGAACAATACTCAAAGCAGGACATCGGGGAACGGCAATCATTTGATCAGCAAAAGTGAATTTTTTATTGTT
Organism: Fischerella sp. CENA71; assembly: GCA_024239075.1. Classification (GTDB taxonomy): domain Bacteria; phylum Cyanobacteriota; class Cyanobacteriia; order Cyanobacteriales; family Nostocaceae; genus Pelatocladus. Next base: position 119,204 of record JANBVI010000064.1, read on the forward strand.
ACAAGCTTCAACAATACAAGCAAGGACATTATCGGCGAGAATTTCTGCTGTTTCCTGACTAATTGCAGGCTCAGAAAACATGAAATTCAAATACATTTTTTCTTCAAAAGTGAGAACCGCAACACACAGTCCTCTAAATGCTGCATTAGAAGTCACAAAGCTGATTTCTTCAAGTTCAAATACACCATACTCTGAACGAATATTGACTTTACCTATATTTGTGACACCAACAGTGGAAAATACTTGATGAGGGTAAGCGAGAAGAAACTTAATCAACAGCTTGGTTAATAAGGGCAAACAGAAGACGCGATCGCTTTCCAAAGTCTTTTGCATTTGTTGTCTTCTGTTGCGAGCTAAATTCCAGAACCGTGTATTTGATTTTAAAGTATGACAGGAAATATCACCGGAAACCAACACGCCTAAATGTTCATCACTGACTGGTGGTTTGAGTCGGTGACGCAAATTGATTGGAGACCAACAGCTGACATTTAAATCTGTTTTTTTATCAACACTGATTTTTTTACCTGCTGCAAACAACATTGCTGCACACAAAGCAGCGTGTACCGTTGTCCTGTTCTTCTTACAAACATTTATTAACTTTGTGGTTTGCTCTTCGTTAAGCTTTCTGTGAACAATACCAGTACGGCGTGATTCTATGGGCGCGAATTTTTCAAAGTTTAAGGTTTTTGGTTGGTAGCGAATATCCCTTAATAAAAGTCTAAATACGTCTAAAAAGAGATTTAGCCCACCTTTCCATCCCTGCATTGAGTCTGGTAAGAGTGTTGTTATCGGTGGTAATGCCGGCAAGCTGATAACTTCTATTGGTTCTAAAGATATGAGTTTTTGGCAATATCTCAAAAGGTCTGAATGCAATTGCATACATGATAAACCGTCTGCGATCGCATGATGTATTGTTGTGATCAAATAATTGACGTTGCTCTCATTTTTCAGACTCACAAAGACAACTCGCATTAAACTTTTGTCACTCTCAATTTTTTGATTGAGTTCTTCTTGAACAACTTCTCGCCACTGTTGTGGATACAGCTTTGTTACAACACGTAAAGGAATCTGGATGTTTCCAGTTTCAAAGCGTAAACTATTTAATCTACCGATAATCCGCGATTTCAGACGAGGATGACGTGCCTGTAACAATTCAAGAGCTTGTTTAACAATTTCTTTGTTGAAGAGTCCATTAATTCGACAAATCGTAATTATATTGTATGTTGTCGCACGGCGATTCAAAATCTCCATCGCTTGCTCGTACGGAGAAAGTTTCCTGTCATAGAGCATAATTACCTTTGTATTAAAAACTCATTAAATGAGATATGGCTATTGATAGCGTCCAGAACCTCGACGAGCAACACTCAAAGCAGTAGGAGCAGTAGAGGGTAGCTGATGCTGAGGAAGTGCAACAATTTGATCGGAAAAAGTTAACTTTGCGTTGTTGCAAGCCTCAACAATACAAGCAAGGACATGATCGGCGAGAGCTTCTGCTGTTTCCTGACTAATTGCAGGCTCAGAAAACATAAAATTCAAAACCATTTTTTCTTCAAAAGTCAGAACCGCAACACACAAACCCCCAAATGCTCCCCATGCAGGAACGAAGCTAATTTCTTCAAGTTTAAATACACCATAATCCGCAGGAATGTTGACTTTTCCTATATTTGTGACACCTACTGTGGCAAACATTTGGCGAGGAAATGTGATCAGAAAATCTGTTAACGGTTCAATTAATAAAGCTGAACAAAAGATCCGATCACCTTCTATATTTGCTTCCAACTGTTGTCTTCTGTTGCGAGCTAAATCCCAAAAGCCTGTATTTATCTTTAAGGTATGGCAGGAAATATCACCGGAAACCAACACACTTAAATGTTCGTCACTCACTTTTGGTTTGAATCGGTTACGCAGATTGATGCTTGACCAACAGCTAACACCAACATTTGTTTTTTTGCCAGCATTGATTTTTCTACCTGCTGCAAACAACATCGCTGCACACAAAGCAGAATGTACTGTTGTTTGATTCTTTCTACAAACATTAATTAACTGTGTGGTTTGCTCTTTGTTCAGTTTTCTTTGGACAATACCAGTACGGCGTGATTCGATGGGGGCGAATTTTTCAAAGTTTAAGGTTTTTGGTCGGTATCGAATATCTCTTACCACATGTCTGAATATCGTCAAGAAAATATTTAACGCACCTTTCCATCCCTGCATTGATTCTGGTAGGAGTTTCCTCATCGGTGGTAGTGCAGGTAAGCTGACGACTTCTATTGGTTCAAAAGATATGATTTTTTGGCAATATTGCAAAAGTTCTGAATGCAGTTGTATACATGACAAACCGTCTGCGATCGCATGATGTATTGTTGTAATCACATAATTGACTTTGCTGTCATTTTTGAAATGAACAAGCACAACTCGCATTAAACTTTTGTTACTCTCAATTTTTTGATTGAGTTCTTCCCAAACAACTTCTTGTGACTGTTGTGAGTGTAGCTTTTTAACTACACGTAAAGGAATTTGGATATCTCCAGTTTCAAAACGCAGAGTATCTAACTTATCAACAATCCGAGAGTTAAGCCGAGGATGACGTAGCTGTAGTAATTCCAAAGCTTGTCTGATGGTTTCTTCGTCGAGGAGTCCGTTGATGCGACAAATCGTGACTATATTGTAAGCGCTAGCACGACGATTCACAATTTCTATAACTTGCTCCAAAGGAGAAAGTTCTCTATCGTAGAGCATAAGTTGTATGTATTATATTTTATGCTTTGTACTTAGTCGGATTCAATTCAGCTTCAGCGATCGCTGACTTTTGCTTTTAGAGAAGCAAAATGTTTTCCACCAAGTTCAATTTGACCTTGTGTACACCCAGTTTTCAATCTTTCTACTAGATATTCCAAATCATGAGCTATAAAATTTGTGCCATGATCTGGTTCTACCAAACTTACGAGAGCTGTATTTTCTACCTCTTGATTTGCCAAGCTAGAAATACCCAGAAAATTTAGTACTCCTGATTCATAAGTTCCACAAGGAACTGAAGGGTTGTTTACTCCAACATAATATTCATTTGCTTTAAACCATTCAGATGCTGGGTAGCCGTGAAAATGAACTATTGGCGCACCATTTTTAATAATTTCTGGTGTGTATAAGGCAGCAGATAAACTAATAGCAAGCATGACATAGATATCATAAGAAGGTTTGATATCTACTAATTCTGGGTGAATACCCTGTGGTAATTGCAAAAATAACTTTTCTTTCAAACCAATCCGAATAATATCGCTTTCAAGGTTTAAATCTGTTTTGTTTGAGCCTGAGCGAGAACTGACAAGCCAAATATCTGGAATCTGTTTAAATCTATATTCACCTTTGATCTTGGTTTTGATGTAATATCTACCTTGGTCATTCTGACGAAATTCATCACTACTAAATCCCGCAACTGATAATAGATTTTGCCACTCATCTTCAGTAATTTCTGGCTGACCAACATATTGCGGAGGTTCAGCATAAGCAACAAAACCATAAGAGACACCCGTCCTCCCATTTACAATGACGTTAACAATATCTCTATGAGATTTTCTTTTAATCACTTCACACAGTTTAAAGCCTGGTGGGAATAAACCTGTTGATGCCAGTTCATTACCTAATTTCACCAGTTTTGCAGCATAGCTAGATTCATGAGGATTATACTGTCCTAAAGTAAATCGACTCAATAAAAGTGGATATATTGGCACAAAAACTTTAGGCACTAATGAGTTTAAAACAAAGTCTTCTATCTCATTTTTAGGAAACACAGAATCAGAAAGATTCATATTTAAAATTGAAATTTTTTCATGAGATACTCCAATTACCATCTCTGAGAATGTTCTAATAAGAGTGTTTAAACCAATATTAATTTTTTCTTGATAAGAAATTAAAGGATTTGTAAAATCTTTATCTATTTCTGTCAAGGTAATTACTTGGGTATTAGTGGGATCTTCAATATATTTTGCTACATGATCTTCAGCCCAACTACTCAATTTTGCTATTCTAGAAACAGAAATTTCTCGATCTTTCAAGATAAAGCGAGAATACATTTTATACAAACTCTCTGCTGCTAATATACCCAACTTTTGGATACAGCGAGGAGATTTTTCCACATCAATTACTGCATCTATTTCTGATTTTACACTCCTAATTTTAAAGCTTTTATTTAATTTGCTTATTGGCAAAGTAATTTCATAACTTAATTCGGTTGTGGCTTCTTCCCAAGGTAAAATTTTTACTCCATAATCATTGAGTTTAGCTGCCAATTCTTCTTGAAATTTAATAACTTCTGGTTGCTTGTAAACTTTTGGCAATGGTCTAAATGTAATTGTTAGCTTTTGAGCCATAACTTTAGGATCAATCACTGGTGGCTTATATTCCACACTTGATTGTTCAATAAATCCCCCAATCAAACGACCAATTGTTTGTAGACTGAGTCCTATATCTAATGGAACAGAAGCAGCTTTTAGAGCAACATCTCTATCGCGTAGCAATGTCAAAATTTCAGTTTTATGAGCAGTTAGTTCTGCTTGTATTTCTGGTGTCATTACCCCTTTGGGAGAACGAAGATTTAGTTTATTATCGTTAACCCACAAGTCAATACCATTTTGAGTCAGGTTTTCTAAAAGTTTATGTACATTCATAGTTTCTCTATCTCAATATGGTTGTGTTTATACGGCTTCAAAAACAAAAATTTTCAGAAAATTTAACTGGTAAACAAATACAGTTGGCGAAAAATGAAATTAACACTGAAGAATTTGGATATTCACAATGGGAGTTAAATTTTGACTAGCAAGTTTAAATTGACATTCATCTAAAATCGCAAATCTAAATTATTGACTTCCCAAAGGGTGAGTTATTTTCAAATCTCAAAAGATTCAGAATCTACAAATTCTTCCGCTAAACGCTTGCTTAAGGCTTCAATAGTGGGATAATGCCACAACAGAATTAGAGACATCTTAAATCCAAACAATTTCTCTGCTCTACTGATAATAACCATCCCTTGTGCTGAATCTAAGCCGTAACTGTCTAAATGTTCTCGGATATCTATTTCATCTGGTTCAATTCCCAGCATCTCAGAAATGTTAGAGACTAGCCAGGCTTGTATTTCTTCTGCTGTGTAAGACTGTTTAGCACTTGAATTAATCAGAGACTGATTCATATTTATACCTATGAAATCAAAGGAATTTGAACAATACTGAAAATAGCGTTAGTTGTAAGGTAAGGTTTTTAAGTAGTAGCGTCTACACACCAATGTGTATAGGACTAAATTGATAGAAATTTGTTCAAGTTTCTAACTAATCAGGTGAAACGGCCGATTGCTCTGGATGATTGAGGTTATGGACTGGAGTAGTTGATAAAGCTGGATTGCTAACATTTTCATTTCTCAAGGATTCTACAGTTTTTGCGATCGCCTGTGGTGATTCTGAGTAGAACTCAAGATGTGTATTCCAACCTGACATGCCCAAAAACTTTTCACACACCCTACCAATCCCAATCAGAAGAATGCAGAACACCCAAGAACAATAAAGTACCAAATGAAACTCTTCGTAATACCCACTACCCCAGGCAACTAAGCGCCGCAATAGTGGATTGTTCCAGTGGTTGCTGTACTTGCCAGTCAGTTTAACAAGAATCTCCATGGAAACTCGATATTTGAGCATCTTGTACATGAGGCCCATCGTTGTGGAAACATGAAAATGCTCCTTCTGACTCCACTTCTGGTAATGCTGTAAAAATTTCCTGTCCCAATTGTTCTTCAAAAACCCATCAATAGCATCTGCTGCTTTTTCTGCCGAACGAAAGGCGAGGTGTACCCCAGACGAGAAAAGAGGATCAACAAAGAAATTAGCGTCTCCCACAAGAATCCAGCCATTACCCACAGACTGTTTTGAGGCGTAGGATAGATTGTGCAACATTCGGACTTTGGAAAATTGTTCGGCCTGCTCAAACCGCTCTTGGATAAACTTATACTGCCTAATATAAGTGAGTAGAATTTCTTCTGGGCTTTTCTGCTTCCACCAAATTGTTCCTGGCTCATTCATTACCACTCCAATACTCATGATGTCTGATGCAAGCGGAATAAACCAGATCCAACCGTTTTCAATCAGGTATCCATTAAAGTAGCCTTGCTGAATATCAGAAGCACGAGTGACATGCTTGAAGTGTCCGAATACAGCTGAGGTTTTGATCGTTTTGTTCGGAGTCAGGAATTTACGGCTTCTGCTGATCAAAGCGTGCCGCCCTGAGCAATCAGCAATACATTTGGCTTTGGTAACATATTCAATATTATCTTTACTTTTCCAACGGATTCCAGTTGCTTTGTCACCTTCCCAAAGAATTTCCTTGACTACTGCCTCCTCAAAGACTGTGACTCCCTCTTGACGAGCATGATTAAGCAGAAACAGATCAAACTCACTTCGCTCTACTTGATATGCATAAGGGCGCTGTTGAAGCCTTTGCGTGGGAAATTTATAAAATTCTTGTCTGCTGTACTCGTATTCAGACTGCTGTGGATTCAGCCCAATCCGAATTTCCGTACCATATTTAAATGTGTAACCAAGATGCTGTAGTGGTTCAGCAATTCCTAGCTTTTCCCAGATTAGCTGGGTTGCAGGTAGGAGAGACTCGCCTACGTGAAAACGGGGAAATTTCTCGCGTTCGAGTACCAAAACCTGATATCCTTTCCGAAGCAGGAAAGTAGATAAAGTAGAGCCAGCAGGACCTCCTCCGATAACAACGACATCATAGTCACTATGATTCATAAGATTGTTCAACTTTTATATACAAGCAACAGATTTCGAGAATTTATCAAAGAATTTACTGTTATCTTTGATAGTCTTGCTAATCGAAGCTCCTGCGGCCATAACACGCATCTCACGATTGATAGACCACGTGTAATCTAATTTGTCAAAAAATTGGCACAGATTTGAGAAAAGATTTTGGTGGTACTTCAAATTCAAATGTAAACCTTGGTGTTCGTGACAGAAGCACTTCTCTATCCAAGAGAGCGCTTCTTGGCTAGACATATCAAATAGAGGAGTTCTTAGTATCTTATAGACTAAGGGCATGACAAACACTTTATCTGGAGAAAAACTTGCAACTGCTCCAGCAGATAGCCCATTAAGTATAGTAAGTTGCATCATGTAGATTGCCAAATTAGCCATGAATTTCTCATAGGATGTTGGTTTTGGAAAGTCTTGGTAGAGATTTTGAGCGATCAGATGAGAAGTTGTAGTGTGAAAAGATTCATCCAGGAAATGGTAATGAGAGACAGCCACAGGAGCTGGGATAAACTCGCCTTTGTTCTCCAATAGCCGGAAGTATTGGGAACGAGCGTGTTCTGTTAGCTTAAGAATCATATTGGCGGTGAAACGTAAGGCATAGTATTGAGATGCCAAGAAAGGCGTACTTCCCCAGTTGAAGCTGAATAACTGTCGCAGAGGTCCAGGTGACAAACGCCTTCCCAGACCCTTTTGAATCACCTTGGACTCATTTCCTGCAAGAGGATTTCCACATATGACCTTGCCTAGCAGGGTCATCTCCGTCATGTCACTAATCGTGCGAAAGGCATGAATGTGGTGGCGTTCCTGAGAAGTTTCAACATCCAGCTCATGGCACAAGGTATTGTAGTGACCTATATTGTAAAAAACGCTGCTTGTAATCTGATTGTAAAGAATTGTATTAGTCTCGCTAGCAGCAGTAAGATTGTAACCTCCAACCCAAAAAAGATGATTGAGAGCAATTTTTTGCGAGGGAGAAGCCACTTCGTAAAGTGGAGTACCATACAAAATTGAAAGCTCAGGATCGCTCCAATAATAATCTCTGTGGTTGTTGTAATTAAAGTTTTGAGCTAACTCTGTTATTTTCTCAGTATAGTTAGACTCTGTGTTCCGTCTATAGTTGATTTCGACTACTTTTAAATGTTTCTTGATCTGTCTCTCAGGTTGGGTCGATGATTGCTTTTGTGACTGTAGTTCTTTGGTGTTATCTATCATAATATTGTTCTTAAATTAACTCTAGAAAATCAAAGATATCTACACAATAATAGTCATTGTTAAAAATTAGTAAAAATTAGCACTTGTATTTCAATGAGAATGTCATTATTTCAATCACTGCGGAAGCTTAGAGCATAATCATTGTTGATGAGCATGTCATTCTTAGATAACCTGCTTTGGAGTACCACTAAAGTCTTGCAAAGTTCCTGACTGGGAATCGAGTTTAGCTATCCAGCTGTCCACAGATCCAGTATTGATACCTCCAAAAGAACCCTCAGTAGTTCCTGTTATGTATACGTTACCAACGTTATCTAAGGTAATATTGGTAGCAGCATCAGACTTAGAGGTTCCAAACTGTTGAATCCACAACTGGTTACCATCACTGTCGTACTTAGCAACCCAAGCATCATTAGACCCAGCATTCTTTCCCCCCAAGTTGTTGTCGGTATATCCTACTAGGAATATATTGCCATTGTCATCTACTTTCATACTTGAGGAGGCATCATCACCGTAAGTGCCAAACTGTTTTATCCACAACTGGTTGCCATTGCTGTCATACTTGGTTATCCAAGCGTCATCAGATCCAGCATTTTTTCCCCCAAAACTACCTAATGTCCATCCTGTCATGTAGACATTACCCTGACCATCTGTATTGATCGCCTTGGGAAATTCATTATCCTTGGTGCCAAACTGTCGAATCCACTCTAATTGACCATTGTTGTTGTTTTTGGCGACCCAGACATCATACAGTCCTGCATTCTTTCCTCCCAAATCGCCCATAGTCCATCCTGTAGAGTAGATACTGCCATCATTACTGACATCAACACCGTAAGCTTCGTCAAACATCGAGGTACCAAACTTTTTAAACAACAGCTGGTTGCCACTGCTGTCATACTTGGTTATCCAGGCATCATCTGCGAAAACATCAGGTTGAAAAAAAAGTCCTTGTTTCTGTTGCCTGATAGTAAATCCTGAAAGGTAGACATTTTCATTGTCATCAACTGTCATATCAAAGGAAGCATCGATAAGTTCAGTCCCAAACTGTTGAATCCACTGCTGATTACCATTGCTATCATACTTGCCCACCCAGACATCATAATTTTCTTGTCCCTGATTAGTTCCTCCTAAATCGCCTTTAGTTATTCCCGCTAGATAGAAGTTACCTTCTTTATCGGTGGCAATACTAGTAGCCAAGTCAGCACTGGAAGTACCAAATTGTTGAATCCACTTCTGATTGCCACTATTGTCATACTTGGCCACCCAAGCATCATTAGAGCCAGCATTAACTCCTCTCAAAGAGCCGCTAGTCACTCCTGCTACATATAAATTGCCAAAAGTATCCGTAGCTGAACTTAGGGTTATGTCAACATCGGCAGTCCCCAATTGCTGAATATTTGGTTGTGCGGGTCCAGGAGGTGGAGTATAACCCTCATACTGGAAGTAGTCTCCCTCAAGACCCAAATGATGAATACCGGGTACAAGCGCAATTAAATCAGGTACAATCCCCTGCTGCCAAAATATTGCTGTTCCTACGGGAGAATTAAATAATTTGTAGTCCTTGGAAGTGCCGTGTAGCTGAATTTTATCCTGGTAGGGTTTGAAGTCTAAAATTGAAGCAAATTGCTTGAAACCAAAGTCAATTGCATTACCGTCGGTATAATATGGCTGTTTCCAATCACCAAGAACAAATCTATCGCCCCAGTGAAGTTGACTACCCTTCAGCGCCGCCATTAAGTCTGCATCGCCCAAGATAAAATCAATTTGTGGTTGAGCGGAATGATCACTGCCAGGGTTTAAACCAACAAAGGTATCGTTCCCAGAACGACCCCACATGAGTTCACTGCTCTCATTCTTGAAAAGTAAGTCACTGCCAGGTGTATTTACATTTAATATCCTTACAAAATTGGCGTTGATCTCGCTTTCCAATTTGGTCCATAGATTTTCCATCTGATTCCACCTGGAGCAGTACTTCAATCTTTGGATGATCAGCCGAGCCGTTTGTCAAAATAGCACCATTTCTTAACTTAAGCTCACTATTATCAATGAGTGGCAATAAACATGACAAACGACTGACTAGAGTCGCTGTGCAGCAAAAATTAGACCACTGTCAGGAGCATATAAGCATATGAAAATCTAGCACTTTCAGGAATAAAGCAAAATATTTTCTCGCCTTGTTCAAGTTTTCCTGATGACATCAATTCCTCTAACATAACAAAGATAGAGGCAGAGCCTGTATTACCTTTATAGGTTAAGTTAGTAAACCATTTCTCAAACGGAATCTCAAATCCAATTGCTACTAACTCATCGTAGAGTGACTGCTTGAAATGTTCTGATGAGTAATGAGGTAAATACCAAGTGAGATCATCTGATTTTAGGTTATGTTTGTCTCGGACTTGTGCTAAAGCTTTTTGAATTGCATAGGGAACTACATGTTCCCCTAGCAGTTTTACATCCTGTTTTAAAGCAATATAATTTTCTTTCCAGACTTCATCTGGATTTTCAACATCCCGCAAGCCTTGTAAAGAACCATCAGATCTCTTTACAGCTCCGGCATACATACAAGTCTCTAGCTCATTGGCAAAGGAGATAATATCGACCCAGTCTACCCTAAGTGAAATACCATTTTGGCGAGGTGTATCCGTGATTAGAACTGCTGCTGCTGCATCGGAAAGCATCCACCTCAAAAAATCTTTCTCAAAAGCTATGATCGGTTTCGCATCCAACTCCTGAATTTTAGCTTCTATTTCTGGTTGAAAGAACTTCGCTCTGAATTGGTTTGACACAAGTTCTGAACCTGTAGTTACAGCATTTTTTGTCAACCCGGAATAAACACTCATATACCCATACTTAAATGCGGTCATTCCAGAGCAGCAGACTCCACTTGTGGATATAACTTCACAAGGAGGACACCCAAGCTCTCCATGTACCATCAGACCATGGTTAGGAACAATCTGATCCGGAGAAGATGTTCCACAAACTAAACACTCTATTTCTTCTAAAGGAAAATTTGAGTTTTTGGAAAGAGTACGCACTGCTTCGGCTGTTAATTGTGCATTAGTATGAGTTTGCTTGCCAGTCTTGGGATCTATTGCATAATATCGAGATTTTATGCCGTTGTTTTTTAGGATTCGATTTTTGCAGCGTGAGGGCTTTTCGTTGATTAAGCCAAGGACATTTTCGATCTCGTCATTATTCACAGGTTGATTTGGTAGAAAAACTCCTAAACCCGTAATGTATGCTGAAGCCATAATTTCCCCCAAATAAACTAACAAGACTCAAAAAAATGACAGTAATCTCTTGCAAATAATTCAGTTATTGTTAACTCTTAGATCACACCAGTTGGTGATTTCAAACGCTCAACATAAGATGCTATTTTTTTATTAATCAAAGAAGCAAAAAGCAATTGCATGAGTGTAGAAAATATGAGAAGAGTGGGAATAGCAAATAGAAGTTGAACCGCAAAGATACAGATAATCGGTATTCTCCCCCAGCTTCCCTGCTTACCAAAAAAACGAGCTATCTTTGCCCATGGGCGATATAGTCCCCGCCCAATTAATTCCGGAATCACATAACGTTGATTCACTTCAACAGCTCCAAGTCCTTTAAGCATTGGCTGATGAGAATAATCACCTAGCGCCTCGATATTGTTGGCTAAACGCTTGCCAAATCTTGATAGTGCATAGATATCTTCATCTCTAATCCCCGCAGCAGGTAATACTCCCAAAAATCTGTTTTTTTTCCCAGTCAACAGTAACCGGGGAGTGGTAATGAAGGTAGCTAAAGGTGGTCCTTGGTGAGTCAAAACTACATTGTCGATATGAATACCTCCGACTTCAGCAATCATTCTCTTCATCATTTCTGAGGCGGAGTGCCACATATTTCGACAAATTATTAAAGTGATAACTTTTGTATCTTTCAAAACTTTTGCATACTTAGATTTTAAAAATCCTTGAATTGGTAAAGATGGTGCCAAAAACCAAACCTGATAAGCAAGAATAATTAAATCGAATTTATTATCTTGACTAAATTTCGGTGGAGAGATTTCTGGAGGCTCCTCGTTTACACATTCTGGAAAAACATCAAAAAATTTATATAAGTTCCAAGGATAAGGATAATTATCTCTTGGCTTAATGCATTCCCAGGTAAGCTCGACTTCTGGTATCTTGAGATATTTAGTAAAAGATTCAGCTGCGCTAGTCACATCCCCCGATTGCGAGTAATAAACTACCAATACACGTTTCATAACTTTGATAATTTCTATTTCGGCTGATACTGAATGTAGTTAGCTGGAATTTGTAATCCTTGGATTTGCAAACTCTGCATTCGGAATAAAAATGCAGTTCCTCTCATAATATGGTTAGCAACATCAACAACTTTCCGATTATTTGGTTCAGCAAGATAAGTAGCTTTTACCCAGTCATTAAAACTACCCATTGCTGGACCACACCAGATTTGATAATCAATTTCTCGACCTTTTTCCCCAGAGTTAGACCAGCGAGATGACAATCCAAGATACCAACGGAAAATTAGAGCCATCTTCAGTTTAGGATTGTTGGCAGCTTTTATTAATTTATCAGGATTTCTTTGAGATAAATAGGCTGCTGTTTCCTTCCAAATAACTTCTAGATTATTTCTAAAAAATTGTTTTTCTAGTTTATCTTTTTCTTCTGCTGGGATGTCTTCAATTGAATTATATCTTTTGTATAAATCTAGTAATTTTTGCGCTCGTAGAGGAAAGAAAGTTCCTCTTTTTAAAACTTGAAGTTTGACACCCATTTCAAACATATCTGCTGCTGGAGCCATCATTACATCAGTCATCTCGGCTTGAGCCAATAATTGTTTTGTATGTTGAGATGTTCCAGCTTCAACACAAGACTGATTAATAGAACCAGTGACAACATAAGAAGCACCCATCATCAAAGCAGCTAATGCTGATTGAGGAGTTGCAATTCCTCCTGCTGCTCCGACTCGAACAGGTTTTTCGTAACAGTATTTATTTTGAATTTCATCTCTCAATTCTAAAATTGAGGGTAAGAGGCAAACTAGAGAACGATTATCTGTATGACCACCAGAATCTGCTTCTACAGTGATATCATCTGCCATTGGAACTTGTTCGGCTAGTTTTGCCTGAAATTCGCTGATTAAACCTTGTTCAACTAATTGCTTGAGAATTTTTATAGGAGCAGGCTGAAGAAATTTGTTTGCATCTTCTCTGCGGGAAATTTTAGCAATGACTTTATTTTTGATTTCGATTTGATTGGCTGCATTTAAATTAAGCCCAGCAGCTCGATAGTAGACTATGTTGTCAGTTAAATCTAGGAAAGCAGAAGCTTCTATGGTTCTTACTTGATATTTGAGATACAAATCAACAGCACTACGTTCAATCGCAGGTTCGCTGGGACTATGGAGTAAGTTAAAAACGTAAGGGCCTTCTGGTAAAGCTTGTTGAATGCGCTTAATGGCTTCTTCGACACGTGAAGGAGATAGTCCTCCTGCACCAAATGAGCTTAAAATTCTTTCTTTACCAAGAGCAATGACTAATTCTTCAGAAGCAATACCATGAGCCATTGCACCAGTCATATAAGCATATTTAACATTGTAAAAATCCAAGAAATTGCGATCGCCTAACTGTTGAATAGCTAGTGGTGGAATAGCTATCAGCATTTCCACTTTTCCTGTTTGTCCATTAGAATGGTACAAATAACCTTCGTTGGTTACGCCAATTTCATTGTCTAGTCTAATAATGTAACAAGGTTTATCTAAATTCAGTAGCTTATTTTTTATACCTTCTTGATCAAAAGCAACAGAATCTAAAGAACCTTGCCAAACTTGATTTTGTTTGTGAAAAAACTCGGAAAATTTTAGATTGTTTTGATTTTTGGAGATTATTGTGTTTAAAATACTCACTTTATTAGCCCTCTATATTGTATGCTTACCAAGTAGTGAAGTCTAGCTTTATTTTGTTAGATAAACGAAAAAAATAAACTATTTGTATTCAGTAAAATCTAACAAATTAGGCATTATTTATTAATCTTTCACTCATCTTCTAAAACTGATGATTCAGTTTGAAAAATATGCTGTAAACAATCTAGTTGAAGCTGAATAATTGCACTGATTTGAAGTAATGATTTTTGTCGAGCTTCTAAAAAATTGCTGTGAGCTTTTGTGAGTCGAGAAGTGTTTTCAATTAGATGTTGACATAACTGATTTCGGAAATTTATCATATGTTCTTGATGATCATAATTATGATTTATTGAACTAGAAACGGAGACAAATTGATAATTGTCATGTTGTATCGTACTGACATGGGATTTTTTTGATTTTTCTACAAATTCATCACTTTTTACAGAATTCTGCTTAAAATAATGATCTAATCGTTCAAAGTCCTTACAATCAAGTAGCTTATACTGTTGCTTTTCATCACCTTTAATCGGAACATTTGAAGATGTATCTTGGAAAAAATTTTTTTCTTTATCCTTTAATGGTGTGATGTTCAAGTCATTGCTATTCCAAGTTATCGTTCTAACCTTGGGATAGCTTTTTCTAGTATTTTCTTGGACTTGAGAATACAGTGATGACAAGTCCATTTTTACCCTATGACTGAGGAGTTTTGCTAATCCTTTAACAATACAACTATGCTCGTCTATCCCTCTTTTGTTGAGAGAAACTGTCATATGTTCTTTTTGCGTGAGATTTCTACTAATCCATCTTGAACAGTTACTCCCAGCACCAACTTCAAGAAATATTCTGGCGCCGTCTTCCCAGACGCGCTGAATTAGCCGAGGGAAATCAAGCTGTTGAACAAGCATTTTGGCAATATTGTGTCCAATAGAATCACTGTTGAGGGTAATAGGTTTGTATTCTGCGGCAGAATAAAAAACTGTATTTGGTATGTTTTGGGTAGGTAAGGTATTTAGTTTAACAAGTTCATCATATTCAGAACGTATTGGCGCACAATGAATCACATGATTGAAAGGAGCGCTAAAAGCATCACAATTGAGCATTTTGATGACTTTTTGACAAGCTTTTGTCTCACCAGCGATCCCTACTTCTTCTGGGGTATTGATGAGAGTTAAGTAAACACGATCCTCATGTTTAAGAACTTCTTGAACGCGGGAAACTGGACACATGAGAATGTACGTACTCCAAAACTCTTCACCTTCACTATTCTGTTCCTGGGGTAATTCCCAATATTTGCGAACTGCATTTTTAGGGCCGGATAATTGGGTTTTAAACAGAGCAGATGAGTTTAAACCTTCACTACCTTCGTGAAAATGTGTCCAAATACCTTGAGAAAGCATTATACTCGTTTCGCCCAGGCTATACCCAAAGGTACATTGAGGCTGTAGTTGGAAATAATTTCTCAGAATAGCAGTTAATAATCCAGCAACACCGACCTCAGATTCGAGCATTGCAACTGGATCATTTATAAATTGCTGCTCCAGTATTTCTAGTTGCTTCGTTGATAATTTGCTCAGGCTTCTGGGATAGAGAATTTTCTCTATATTATTGACACGAGTATAAACGCTTTTGATGATCGGATCTTCGTAAATTTTGGGAAACAAGCGGAAGAGATTGCGGGCAATTCCGAGATAAGAACTGTAAGCACCAGGATAAACGAAAGCTACCTTGCCTTTCTTCCCTAGCGGTTTTGGCGTAAAATAGCTACCGACAGGTGTTTGCCACTCTTTACCTGTATTGAAAGCATCGACAACACCCTTAAGAGCGCGCTGAATTTCTCGGATTAATTCTTGTTGATTACGTCCAAGAATTGCCAGTGTGTAAGTCGAATTTTGACGTTGTTGAAAAGCTCTAAAAGTAAGACTGGCAGCAGTAGATAGAGAAGTGCAATCGGCTATTGTTTGTTGTAGAGAACGGAGCTGCTCTAGTAAAGTTGCACAATCCTCAGCTGCGATCGCAAACAGATAAAAAGGCATCTGTTCTAAATATCTGCTGCTACGCTGTATCTGAGTTACTTCTTCCGACAAAATTAAATGTGCGTAACTGCCATCAATCTCCATACTGTTAATAGCAGCAATTCTTTTAGTAGCTCCTTTCTCTACAAACCAAGGCTTTGATTCAGGAGCAACATAAAAGGGACTATTTTGCCAGATCTGAGCCATTTTGGGAGCAGACCATTGGGGAACACCAGGAATATAACGGTGATACAAACAGAGTGCTGTTTTAATTAAACTGACTATTCCTGATGCAGCATAAGTATGACCAATGTTGGCTTTGACACTACCAATCGCACAACTGAGTTCAGACTGCTGAGTCTGATAAGCTCGCATCAAACCTAGCATTTCTGATTCATCTTGCTGGGGAACTCCACTGGCAAAAACTTCCAGATAGCCAATGTCCTTGGGTTTAATACCTGCCAAATCAAAAGCAAGTTGACATACTTGCGTGACTGCTTGTGAGTCAGGTAATGTGTGAGAGCAAGAATCATGCTTCAAGATATTGAGAGCATCAACTACCGCATAGATGCGGTCATTGTCTTGCTGTGCTTTTGTGTAGAGCTTCAATACTACGGCGGCGGCACCTTCGCCTAGCATCCAACCATTAACATTTTGGTCATAACTGAAAGTATTAACGCCTGTGTTGGATTTTGCTGTTTGATTTTGCACCAAAAGACTAAGGCTATTCTCAGCAAGTTCGACAGCACCGACAACTACAGCGTCTACTTCTCCAATTGCAAGTAGCTTTTTTGCAACCTCCACAGCTTTGAATATAGAATGTTGTTCAGCAACTAGTGTGAATAAAGGACCAGCAAAATTCCAGAGATTGGAAATAGTGTCTTTCGCTTCCGGTTTCAAAATACGCAGAGAAAGTTCTGTGGCGGCAACAATAATAACTGCTACCCTGCTTCCTTGGTTTAGGTTGACATCTTTGATAGCATTGTCAGCAACCTTGAGCATCAACAGTTCTTGAGGTTTAAATTTGTCTTCCTCAAATGCTAATTTAAAATCCGAAAAATCTATTTCAAAATCTTTGATGTATGCTCCTGAAGGTGCAACATTAGTGTCAAAATTATTATTCTTTATCCAATTCTCTTGGATGATAACTTCTTGCCATCTCTCAGAAGGAAAAGCACTAAAGTGTTGGCTTACTTCATAAACGCTGCGTTCAAAAGCATCTAATCCTGGACAACCACCTAAAAAGCAATCCATGCCAACAATAGCTACTTTAGGATTTTTAATTTGTTCATCTTTTTCCATTACTTAATCTCTGGATATGTATTTTTTAGAGAGAAATTAGGAGTGTAAGTAAACAAGTTAGACAAAAAATAATAAATATCCACTTGTCCTTTTTTGATCATTTTAATCTTTAAATATTCTGGGCAAAATAGTTGCTTTTGCTCCAATTATGCGATTATATATTTTCCCTTGGTTATCGTGTGCAATCACATCAGCAGTAACGAATGATTCTGTCTTTAACTTCACTTCACAAGAAACGTAAAATGGTTGATCAAATGGTATGGGTGCGAATTGTTCAAAAGTTTTAATTTCTGAGGGTAAACAACCTTGTTGATGAAAATGTTGCGTCCAGAGCCAAAGTGCATGAACCTGAACATCTGCAATATAGGGATTAAAAGTTTTTACAGGAAATTGTCCTTGTTTACTTTCCTCAACATTTGCCAAAGAACATTCTATAGTTATTTTTTCAGGGCTAGCATTTAAGATCGTTTTTACACCCTGAAAACAAGACCCATGAAATAAGCTTAATGCCCCATTTTGGTAAAGTGATTCATCAGAACCAAGAATGATTTCTTCTTGTTTTAATTTATATGATTCATAATGAGGAAAAACTGTAATTTTCTGCTTAATTTTTATCTGACTACTGAAATGATAACGAGTTTTCCCTTCTGGATTATTACTCCATATTTTAGCATCAAAATCTATCTCATCAACTTCATTTTTAGAAATTTCTTGCAAATCTAAAATATATTCAGTTGGCTGAGTTTCATCAAAAACAATTCCTTTCAAAACTTTGAAGTTTGAGCAACTAAATGATTTGTAGCCAGGATAGAGTTGTTCACAGGTATTCGCAATCCACGTGAGAGCGCAAGTGGCAGGTAAAACTGGACGACCAGCAATGACATGATCTTGTAAAAATGGATTAGCTGCTAAAATTAATCGGCGCTGGATACGATATTTTTTCAAATCTGGGTTGGACGACTGAGGTATGTATACTAAGGGACTACCTATTACTACTTGGGTAGTTTGTTGATTTAATGGTGCTAGTTCATCAACTAACATCTGAGTTCCAAATTCTATAGGAATAGTTTCTATACCCCTTTCAACAAAAGCTTTTTTCAATTCTGGTGTTACCATGCCACTATCCCAAGGTCCCCAATTAATCGCAACGACATGACAATTTGGATAGTTGCGTTTAACAAGATGAGCGGACTTGTTGAGAATTTCATTAGCGATCGCATAATCTGACTGACCAATATTCCCGTAAAAACCCACTACAGAAGAAAACAAGACTAAATAATTAAGTTGGCTAGGTGACACACAACGCAACAGGTTTTCCAAACCTGCAACTTTGGTAGTATAAACAATTTCAAAGTCCCGTTCTGATTTATTTTCAATCCGCTTATCTGCTAGATTACCAGCCCCGTGAATAATTCCCGTTACTGCACCCAAACGCTCAACTGCTGTAGTAACTTGCTCTTGGATCTGTGCTGCATCGGTTATATCTACACTCAAATACTCCGCTTGTCCACCAGCCTCTTCAATTGCTCGTAGTGTTGCTTGAATTTCTCGTCTGGATGAAATAGCCTTGTATTTTTTCTGCACCATTGCAGGTGTAGGCTTTTCTCCTCTGGCGATAAAATCATCCATAATCCGCTTTTTCAATTCCCCTTCAGTCGAGCAGCCTTCAGCCCACACAGGTTCGGGATCTACAGGCGAACGTCCTAGCAGAATGAATTTGCATTGATAATGCTGTGCTAGCTTGATCACACATTGAGCCGTGATTCCTTTTGCACCACCACTGACGAGAAAAACTTGAGATTGGGGAGAAGACGTGGTGAGTGGAAGACCTGGTGACGCGGAGAGTATTTCATTTGTATTCCCCTTGTCCCCGTGTCCCCTATCTCCCCGTGTCTCTGGCTTGCAGACTAAAGTTGCTCGTCCTTGTGAACTATATCCAACTTCAGCAATTAACTGATTGGGATCATGAAGTTCGTTAAGGATGTACCGCACTGATGTTTGAGTATCAATATCGGGACTCAGATCAATTGCACGGCAAAATACAGTTTCCCATTCCTGATTCAGGGTTTTGGTTAATCCAAATAATCCGCCACTAATGACACCAAAGTTGGTTTTGCAGCCTAGTCCAAACTGGCCATCAAGACGAGCAACAGTAAGGAAGCAACTGCGCCCTTGAGATGCTGCTTGATTGAGTGATACTTTGAGGTGTTTGGCGATAAGAAAGACATGACGCAGGAGTGCTTTCTCAGTTTCCAAGTAAAGGACGTGATTACTTAGATCATCATGACTATCGGGATTGAGATGGATAAAAGCAGCAATTTGACCATACTGAGAAGCGATCGCTTCTAACTGATTTTGCAAATGCTCTTCACTCAAATTTGCCAGCATCACCCGATTGATTCCTTCTGGTAAAGGTAATTGATCTGCAATTAAGGTTTGAGGAAAACTCAATACAACTACTTTCCAGTCACGCTGCAAAAGAGCTAGAGCTAATTCTGAAGTCATGGGGGTGCCATCATCAGTCAGCAAAGCAATATGCTTCTCAGGTAAGGAAAAATCCAATATATCTGGTTCAGGAAGGAATTTGAGATGAACTGTACTGCGGAGAATATTATGACTGACTTCAGATTGCTGGTTGTAAGGCTTGGCTAGAAGTGTTTTTTTTTCCAGCACATTAGCCTGTTGTTTCATGTAGTCAACGATTTGACCAAGGGTACGTAATTCTCCCAATTCTTCAGGATTGGGCTTAGGCAAATCTGGGCATAACTCCAGTAGCCCTCCCAAAATCTCAACTCGTTTAATGGAATCAATACCTAAATCCGCTTCCATATCCATTGACAGCTCCAACATCTCAACTGGATAGCCCGTCTTGTCACTGACTACGTTTAGTAGAATTTGACTGAGGTCAGTTAAGTCAACGGATGGAACAGGCAAAGTGGATTCTTCTGAAGTACCAAGAGTAACGGGAACTACCGAGGAAGAAGCTATGTGTAAATCTTTGCTATCCGTGTGCGTCGCCGCATCACTCTCATCCAAAGCAACTTCTTGTGTTGTCTTCACAGATACAGATTCAACCTCAGTACTTCCTGGGATCAGAGTCTGCAAATATTCTACGATTTGACCAAGACTACGTTGTTTTTCTAGTTCTTCGAGATTGGGTTTGGACAAATCTGGGTATAATTCCAGTAAAGCTCCCAGAATTTCAACTCTTTTAATGGTATCAATTCCCAAGTCTACCTCTGTATCCATCCACAATTCCAGCATTCCTAGTGGATAGCCCGTCTTTTCACTGACTATATTTAGTAGAGTCTGAATGAAGCTCGATTCATCAATGGTTATAGGTAATGAAGGTACATTTGAAGATGGAATGACAAGAGCATCAGAGGTAGTTATGGAAACTGGTTTTGTGTCATGACTAGTGCTATTGTAAGCACCATTACTAGCACCATTACTCACACCATTGCTTGTGCCATTACTAGCACCATTACTCACACCATTACTCACACCATTGCTTGTGCCATTGATTAAAACAGGCTCAAAGTCAGTTATAAAGCTGTGAGTGGGTACAGCAACAGATGCGGTAGTTTTACCATTGACTGCAACCGGAGCAGCAGAAGTATGTTCATCACTAAATACAGCAGGCTGTTTTGTGTTTATCGTCGCAAGTAGCTGACTGTAATACTGCTGGAGCAATTGGAAATACTTTTTGGTTTGTTCTGTTTGATGGTTTAGATATTGATCGTGGACGCGCAGTGTTTCACCATGATGTTCGTGAAAGCGCATGATACTACGCTCAGAGTAGGAGAGAGCTATTTGTTTAGTTTCTGCATCTTGATGAGAGAATTTATCATTGACCAGCAAAGAATTATATTGTTGCATCAATTGGAAAAAGGTTTTGGTATATTCCGTCTGATGCTTCAAAGATTGTTCATGAACACGCAAGGTGTCACGTTGATTGCGATTAAATTGTATCAGGCTGTATTCTAAACTATCTAAAACTAGTTGATAATTTTGAGTAGGTTCTGGACTTGTTTGCATTTGTGCTTTAGGAGTTGCTTGAGGGTATTTCTTCAGATCGGAAGATTTTTCTGGATTATTACCGTTTGCAACTGGTATGGACTGGTTACGGTGTGTATTATCAGGTTGGGAGATGGGCATCTGATCTATCTTTTGAGTAGGGGGAGTAGATAGGGTATTTATCTCAGAGGACTTATCTTTTGTAGGTAGAAGACTAACTTTATGCCCGTTTTGCAAGGCTTTTTCAAAAGCTTGTTTTGTTTTTTCTGAGACGTAGTTAGAACCATTTAGCTGGACAATCAGCTGCTTATTATTTTTGATTTCTGGTGTTTTCTGCTCAAGTTGATAGGTATCGGGATTTTTTAAAGATAAGCCAGCGACACGTAACTGCATAACAGCTTCTCGAAAACAGCGATCGCTATCTTTTTGATAACTACCATTCAAAGCCACAGCTAAATGAGGTTGATCACGGAGGATATCTTTGACTAAGTTGGTCAGAATGCCTTTAGGGCCAAACTCAATGAAACAATAGCCACCTTGAGCATAAATGTTTTCAATCTCTTGCTTAAAATGTACCTGATTAATCAGATGTTGTTTGAGGACTTTTTGAATTGCTTGTGGTTCTTTCGGGTAACACTCTCCTGTCACATTAGTGTACACAGGGATTGTTGGCTCTTTGAAATTAACTTCCTCAATTGCTTGGGCAAAGGGTTTCTGAGCATGAGCTACCAATGGTGTATGAAAAGCTGCTGAAACAGGTAGCAAGACGGTAGAAAAAGCTTTTGCTTTCAGTTGCTCCTGTAGTTGAGTGATCTCAGCTTTTGCCCCTGCCAAAACCACTTGACTTGGAGAATTCAAGTTAGCAATGGTTACTAAAGGAAAATTCTTGATGATTTCTTCAACTTGACTGACATCACCTTTAACTGCAAGCATCGCTCCTGCATCAAACTCAGGATCGCTTGGTGCAGCCATCGCTTGACCCCTGGCTTTAACCAGGAAAAAGTAATCTTCCTCACTGAGAACACCCGCAGCCCACAGAGCCGTCAATTCTCCAAAGCTGTGTCCGACGAGAAAATCTGGCTGGAATCCTGCCTGGTGTAATAGCTTATACAAACTAATGCTGAAAGCTGCAATTGCAGCTTGTGCATATTCTGTCTTTTGCAATGCTTCAACCTGTGACTGTTTTTGAGCTTGATCAAAAACAGGTGGAGGGAAAACTATTTCGGAAACGGGTTTGAGGCCATCTTTGCAGAAAAGGTTATCTATCTGACTATAAGTTTGTCGCAAGCAAGGAAAGTTGATGACAAGTTCTCGACCCATTTCCAGGTATTGAGAACCTTGACCAGAAAACAAAGCAACTACTTTGCCTTCACTTGGCAAACTCGTTTTGCGGTAATAAATTCCTTGGGGATGCTCCCAAGATTCTACTTGTGGCTTAGTGGTGAGC
The DNA here is from genome assembly GCA_024239075.1 of Fischerella sp. CENA71. Classification (GTDB taxonomy): domain Bacteria; phylum Cyanobacteriota; class Cyanobacteriia; order Cyanobacteriales; family Nostocaceae; genus Pelatocladus. Next base: position 141,901 of record JANBVI010000064.1, read on the forward strand.
AAGTCAATACTGGTCTGCAATAATTTGCAAGCCTCAGTCAAAGATTCGGCGACAAATCCAACTCTCGCATTTGTGGGGGGAATTTCTGATGATTGACATGTTGCAATTAGTTGTGCATAATACCGTTCTTTTTCTGGAGATTGCAACTGACCCAAAATTTCCTGACAGCGTGATTTTAACTGTTCAGGTGTTAATGCAAATAACAATACTGATTGGGGGGTATTATGTAAACGATAAGGGCGATCGTGTTCACTAGAGTACTCTTCTAACACAATGTGGTAATTTGTGCCACCAAAACCAAAGGAACTTACTCCTGCACGTCTTGGTAGTTCTCCTTGAGAGCGCATCCAAGGCCTAGTTTTTGTATTCAAATACAACGGTGAGTTTTCAAGACCTAGTTTAGGATGTGGTTGAGTGATATTAATGGTTGCTGGTAATACTTTGTGGTGTAAGGCTAAGGCTGTTTTTATGAGACTTGCAGCACCCGCAGCGGCTTTTGCATGTCCAATCTGTGATTTAACACTTCCAAGTGCAATATGTTGTGTTCGGGAATTGTTTTCGCTAAAAACTTCTTTGAGAGCCGTAAATTCGGCGGGATCTCCAACCATAGTACCTGTGCCATGTGCTTCAATTAAACCGACACTGGCAGGTGAAAATCCTGCATCTTCATAAGCACGATGCAAAGCCCTGACTTGCCCTTCTGGGCGAGGTGCATAAATGCTTTTATAGCGACCATCACTGGAAGCACCAATACCTTTGATCACTGCATAGATTCGGTCATTGTCCCTAATCGCGTCTTCCAGGCGTTTCAACACCAACATGCCAATACCTTCAGCTAGCATCATGCCATCCGATTGAGCATCAAAAGGTTTGGTATTCTGGCTTGGAGAAACAGCAGGTGTTTTGCTGAAACACATATAGGCAACAATTGAGTTGTCAGTGTCAACTCCACCAGTGAGCATCATGTCGGCTCGATGATCGACTAGTTCACTGATCGACATTGCTAATGCTCCTAATGAACTCGCACAGGCAGCATCGACTACACAGTTCATTCCTCCTAAATCTAGGCGGTTGGCAATTCGTCCAGAAACTATGTTTGCTAACATACCGGGAAAAGCGTTCTCTTCCCATGGCACATATGCACTTTTGATTTTCTCAATAATTTTTTGCGTATCTTCGTCAGACAAACCACTACTTTTTAAGACTTTTTCCCATATGGGATACTCTAATCTAGTAGCCAATGGCATTGCTAACTGTCTTGCTAGGGCTACACCTAAAATTACTCCAGTATGCTCTCGGTTAAATTGTTTTTTTTCACCATACCCTGCATCTTCTATCGCTGCTTTTGCAACAACCAAACCTAGCAACTGCGAAACATCTGTGACTTCCAAAAGATTTGGAGGAAGTCCAAATTCCATGGGATTGAATTCGATTTCGGGGATAAATCCACCACGTTTGCAGTAAGTTTTATCAGGGGCTTTGGGATTAGGATCGTAGTAATCATCAATATTCCAGCGCGACGGAGGAACATCGGTAATACAATCAACTTGGCGAATTATTTTTTCCCAATATTCTTGTAAATTTTTAGATTGCGGGAAAATAGAAGCCATTCCAATAATAGCAACAGGATTTTGTTGCAATTTTCTATTGATATTATGAGTTTCAGTTGCATTTGCAGACATCATTTTTTTAACCTTTATCAGTTTGTGCAAAGTCTGTTCACAATTGCTAACTTCTTGTTGTAACTGTGCAAAGTCAACTTCAATTCTAGAAGCAGCCATGGCTTAATTTTCATTATTTACTTGAAGAATGTAGGGAAATAGCCAAGATTTATATGCTCCATCAAAAATAATCTTTCAGTAGACATTAAGAGATAATTATTGATTATTTTTACAGAGCAAGTAAGAATTCATATCTCTAAGGCTGCTACATAATTCTTGAGATAGTTTTATATTGGATTATTTCATAGAAATAAATTAATTGGTAATTGTATTAATTTATTTTCGTACGTAATATCATCCATGACTCTTGCTGCTTATTCTAGACTGCTTACTTCTGTGTAGCAACTTATATGCAACAAATCAACTCTTGAGATATGAAATTCTAAAGGTGTGTTTTTTCTGGTAATTGCTAATTTATATATAGGATTCCTATTGAATCTTTAACGTAAATAGTTATTGTTTATGTTTCATGTTTAGAGTTAAGTTCTCTCTAGCTCAACTACTAATTCAATAAAACACATAGGATTCCTATAACTACATTAGTGGTCATTCATTCGTTGTTGATACTTTGATACATAATTGAGGAGTTATGCCACACATGAAACAAAATTCTATTCTGAATCAGCATCACTACTTTTCTTTCTAGATTCTGTCTGTTCTTGAGCAGCGGTTAATAGTCGTCGTTCAAGTTCACTAATACTAATTCCAAGCTCAGAAGCGGTTTTAGTTTTCCATTCTTCCAGTTCAGAATCGTGTTGATTGAGCCATTCATGCACTGCGATACGTGCCATTTCAGCTTTACGAGCCGTCTGGCGGGCTGCATGAAAAATTAGCCGCTGGTGATCAAATCTGGTCAATGAGAGCATGAATCGCTGTAGTTTCATTCTCTTGAGGACGCAAACAACTTTAGCCACATCACTTATATCTAGCTTTTAATAACACTATCTCATCTACTAAGAGATTATCTTCCAAAATTGCATATAAATTGTATTTTCCCAGTTTTTCATGTCACGTTAATGTTATGAAAATCCGAAAATAAGCCACAAAATCAAAGAAAATAAGTTAATTTTCATCCTTGATTATAAGATCAGCTTAGATTCTTTCTTTTGAGAATATATAATTTCTGAGTTTTTATTCAAGGTTTATGTACTATTTATTACTATTTATTTATTGCTGTTTAAGCAGAGCATTCTAAGTTATTCTAATCAAGAAGAGCGAAATGGGTTTGTTATACGCAGATTAATGTATAAAAAATTAGTACAGACATCTACATCAAAAGTTGATATTTTAAAAACATATTGTATAAGTCTATATTTTATAGAAAATTTATATTGTTATTTCAATCACAACTAAATGATACAAACTATTCTGCTTGTCGATAGATGATTTAATTATATTTTTAACTAAATTCTACTAATATATTTGCTTGTGAAGAGATGCGTATTACTATTCATGCTAATAATTTACTTGCCATTATTTTTTCTGTTTAAAGTTGTTGCACAAGAGTTGCATTTAAGTATCAAAAAGATTATGGTTGGTGATTAAATTGAATAAAGATAAAACTCCGTGCAGGAGGTAATGGCATTGCACAGATTTAATACCTTAATAACTCTATTTCTTCATCTACCATTAGATATGATTAACACCTTGTAACATTCAGTTTTTACTTGATTAGAATTCCACAAAACAAAATGGAGTTGTTGGCATGAGACTATCTGAGCTAGATCCACTCATACCACTATCTAATTTAAGAGAAGAACTCCTCAAATTGCCAAAAGGCTACTGTTTTTATGAACAAGAACTTATAGAGTTTTTATCAAGACGGCGATGGCCTGAAAACAATCGCCGTATTGATCGAACAACTTTTTGGCGGTGGAGGAACGATAATGGAATTGAGCATCAAAAAGTATTTAGTCGATTAGACCTTTTAAAACTTTGTCAGATTTGCGATCACTATCGTATAGATGGAACTCGCAGTGAATACTTAGACATTATGAAAAGGAAAAAAGAGGTGTGCTAAACCAATAAATAAGTACAAATTTGAAGACATAAATTCCTGATTGGCTCTCACTGCTACAGAGTGATGGATATTTTTCTATAATCCATCCTCTGATAGCAACAATAAAATCCGAAATTATCAGCCAATCTGATCCAGTTTACTTTCTACTATCTATGTGACTGTAGAGCAGAGCTATTGCCATTCGTCTCTCTTAAATTACATGAATAATTGCAAGAGAGCAGTATCCTTAGCTAGGAAAATATAAATCATGGTGCAAAAACAAAAGCAGCCAATTACGATACCTATAAATCAGTTGCCTATAATTTTGGCAATTGCTATAGCTGTAGGTGTCAGTGCAATTTCTCTCTACGGCCTTTCTAGATTTAGACCAAAGTCTGCAAATAATATTTCAGCTACCCCAATTAATACCCCTGCTATTACTAGTGTTGCTGCTCTTGGACGTTTAGAGCCTCAAGGAGAAGTGATTAATTTGTCTGCTCCTAATTCTCAAGGTGGTGTCCAAGTAGCAAAACTCCTTGTGAACAAAGGGGATAAAGTGCGTAAAGGGCAAGAAGTTGCACTGCTGGACAATTATTATGTTCGTCTTGCAGCCTTAGAAAACGCTAAACAACAAATTTTAGTTGCTCAAGCTAGTCTAAATCAGGTAAAAGCGGGGGCGAAAGCAGGAGATATAGCTGCTCAAAAGGCGACTATTGCTCGTCTAGAAGCAGAGTTAGATGGAGAAATATCTACACAACAAGCAACCATAGCTCGCTTACAGGCAGAGTTACATAATGCCAAAAGCGAAAATCAACGGTATCAGATGTTGTACCAACAGGGAGCCATCTCAGCATCCGATGCAGATACTAAACGCTTGAGAATGGATACTGTCCAACAACAGCTCTATGAAGCAAAAGCTAACCGAAACCGTACAGTAGACACTCTGCAAAAACAGTTAAGCGAAGCTAGAGCTAGGCTGGCGAGTATTGCTGAAGTCCGTCCTACTGATATACAAGCAGCCCAAGCTGAGGTTGAAAAGGCAAAAATAGCAGTAGTACAGGCTCGTGCTGATCTGGATTTGAGTATAGTGCGATCGCCTGTAGATGGGCAAGTCATCAAAATTTATACTTGGCCTGGAGAAATTATCGGTAATCAAGGAATTGCTCAGATCGGTTACACAGACCAGATGTATGTGGTAGCAGAAGTCTATGAAACTGATATTCAAAAAGTGCATATAGGTCAGTCGGCAATTATTACTAGCGATGCGTTTTCCGGCAAATTACTAGGAACAGTAACAGATATAGGTTTACAAGTTACCCAACAAAATATTTTTAGTAACAATCCAGGAGCAGATACAGATAACAAAGTAGTTGATGTCAAAATTCGTATCAATAATCCAGAAGATAATCAACGAGTTGCAGCACTTACTAACTTACAAGTAGAAGTACTTATTAATCTTGGACAATCTCAATAATAAATACTTTTTTGAGCTTAGAAAATCTTAAGAAATATTTTGAAGATTTTCTTCCAAAAAAATCGCATTTTTAATCTCACTTTTGAGGTTTACAAGATGATTAAAAATATACCTGTAGCCTGGCTACAATTAGCTCGACAAAAACTTCGTTTTGCAGTAGCTTTGGCTGGTATTACGTTTGTTGCTGTTTTGATGTTCATGCAAATTGGCTTTCAAGATGCTCTCTATGACAGTGCTACGCAAGTGCAGAAAAACTTAGCAGGAGATTTATTTATAATTAGTTCTCAATATAAATCTTTAACCTCAAATCAAAGTTTTCCACGCATTCGTTTATATCAAGCATTAGGGTTTGATGATATAAAGTCTGTTATTCCTGTATATGTTCAATTTGCTAAACTCAAAAATCCCATTAATGGTCGTAAATTCCCTATATATGTGCTGGGTTTTGATCCAGCCGAATCTGTTTTTAAATTACCAGAAGTCGAGAATAATAAAAATCTTCTCAAACGTCCTAATGTAGTTTTATTTGACCGTGGTTCTCGATCTGAGTTTGGACCAATAGCGGAAAATTTTGAGCAACAAGAACCTGTCAGAATTGAAATATTTGGATATAATTCAACAATCGGCTACAAAGTTAAAGTTGGGGGCTTGTTTAAGCTTGGTCCTTCCTTTGGAGTTGATGGAAATTTAATGATTAGTTACTCAACTTTTATTAAGGTATTTAGAGATCGTACTGCTGATTACATAGATATAGGATTACTTACTCTCAAACCTGGTGCTGATCACCAAAAAGTTTTAGCAAGTTTGTCAGATCACTTACCCAAAGATGTGAAAATTTTAACACGTCAGGGTTTTATTGATTTTGAAAAAAACTATTGGAGTCTAAGAACACCTATTGGATTTGTATTTAATCTAATGGTAATCATGGGATTTATTGTTGGTGTAGTTGTTGTTTATCAAATTCTTTATAGTAATATATCTAACCACTTAGCTGAATATGCAACATTAAAAGCAATGGGATTTAAAAATAACTATTTGCTAGGTGTAGTTTTTCAACAGGCTGTAATTTTAGCAATTGTAGGCTATATCCCTGGGGTCATGATATCTATGGGTTTATACGATTTGGCTAAAAATGCTACTAAATTACCAGTCGTCATGAGTTATGACAAGGCATTAATAATCTTATTTTCTACACTTTTAATGTGTTTAACTTCGGCATTTTTATCAACAAATAAATTGCGAGTTGTAGATCCAGCAGACATTTTCTAGTTTCATCCCATAACACCATAAATTCATGTTTCAACAAGAAATTGTTGTTTCTGTTAAAAATATCAATCACTACTTTGGTCAAAAATCATTACGAAGCCAGATTTTATTTGACATTAATTTGGTTATAAAATCTGGAGAAATTGTAATTATGTCTGGTCCATCTGGTTCAGGAAAAACGACTTTACTAACTTTGATTGGTGGTTTACGGTCTGTCCAAGAAGGAAGTCTCAAATTTCTAGATTGGGAATTGCATGGGGCCAGTGATGAGAAGTTAGTGCAAATACGACGCCAGATTGGCTACATTTTCCAAGCTCACAACTTACTTGATTTCTTAACAGCTCGGCAGAATGTTCAAATGTCACTTGAACTACAAAAAAATATTTCTTATCGACAGGCTCGTCTGAAATCAGAAGCGATGCTTCACGCTGTTAAATTGGGACATCGAGTTAATTACTATCCTACCCATCTTTCAGGAGGGCAAAAGCAACGGGTAGCTATTGCCCGTGCTTTGGTGAGTCAGCCCAAATTAGTCTTAGCTGATGAACCTACTGCTGCCTTAGATAGAAAATCAGGTCGAGAAGTTGTAGAAATAATGCAGCTACTGGCTAAGGAACAGCAATGTGCTATTTTAATGGTGACTCATGACAATCGAGTTCTAGACATAGCAGATAAAATCATCCACATAGAAGATGGTCGGATAATTAAAGAGGATTTGTTTTAAACTGATTCGGTTGAATTCCTTATCCCTCACAGCAGAATAAAATATTCACTTTTTAACTAAAATATATGCCGTAGCATATTCAGGTAATTGACTAATGTATCTGGTGAAATCTTTATTAGTCTTAAAAATACCTGCCAAGAAATCGAGTTGATAAAGGTTTGGTAAAAATGCTCCGCCTGTGTCGGCTATGACTCCCATTTTTAATTGTTTACTTTTTCCTTGACCATACTCAATCACAATTACCCGACCTAAACCAATATTCAATACATCCCCCGCAAAAGTTACTCCAGGTTTAATGGAAATTTTTGCATCAATCTTGTATCCATATCCTTTAATCGCATTCACTTTTTTAAAATACCAATATCGCTTTTGTGCTGTTGGTTTCACACCTCGAACATAAGACATTTCGTTGTTTCTATCGACATTAAAAAACTCTCTAGTACCATCTGTAAAATTAATTAGTATAGTTCCTTGCATCAAGGCTTCTTCTAAACCTTTGCGAGTCAAATAAGCAAGAGGTTCAACTTTACCATATTCTCTTCCACCAGGTTCATAGATACCTGATAAAACATCCTGCTTGGTATATCTAGTATAGAATTTATCGCTATTTGAATTATCTTTTAAACTGTAAATTGGTATATTATAAGTAGAAGTTTTTTGGTGAGAGCCTGTATGAGTGAAAACGGCATATTTAGTTATTCTGAGCCGTTTTTGTTGAGGGTTTTGTGGCTTATAAGCAGACCATTTAATTACTTTAAAATTAGCATTAATAAAATTTGGTTCTTGTAAGCGAGTGATGCGATTATTAGCGATATCTTCTTGTAATACAGCAATCATAAAATCTAGGGTTTTCAGTGTATCTTGGACACTAACACCCGTAGTTCCTAGTAATCCTGTTCGGAGAATATCTGGATCTTGATTAGCGTAATCTTGGTAATATTTTCTAGTATTAATAAGAACAAATAATAAATCTTTTTGATTGAAACTAACCTTATTAGTTGGAATTTTTGCAGCAGAAATAATTTGATTACCATTAACGCTATATTTATACTTTTTAAATTCATCAATAACTTGATATGGTGCAGAAGCTGATATCAATTTTGAGCTTGATGCAAAATCATTTTGTTGACCTGGATTATTTTCCGGTAAATTTGTAGGAGTTATAGAATTTACTGGAACAGAGGCTAAAGAAATTTGCTGTTGAGTGTTGGACTGAGTATGTAAATAGCCACCGACCAAACCAGCAGAGAATAAAGTCGCAAAACCAACCAGCAGACGAAGTTTGTGATTAAATAAAATACTCATGACTAGAAGAATTTAATCTCAAAGAAACTTTGGTGTTCTAAATTGTAGTTTTAAATTGTAATTTAACTGTAATTTCACATTAAAACTTAAAATATAAATAGTTATCTTGCCTCGATTCCATATAATTTCAGATGAAAAACAAAATCAAACCAGACTGGGCTGGTGAAGGACTGCTCTCTCAATTTGTAAATCTACTCATCCAGACCAAACCAATTTACAACCTGATGAAACATCAGGCAAGGCAAGTAATCATTAAAACTGCCGAAAAAAATGGTGTTCCTTGGCGGAAAAACTATGAAAGTTTGGCAGCATCAGGAGTAACACAGCAACTAGCGGAGATTGTAGACTCCAATATTGTCTATCCTGACTACTACCAAGTTCCCTTTCATGCATACTCCGAAGGAAATCTTTGCTGGCAAGCTGCTTTAGAAGCTCCTAGTGCTACTTATTCTATGGCACTGCGGGTATGGCCACAAGAAAAGTTGACTTGGGAAGTTGCCCACGATCGCCTTCGAGGAAGTTTTCACCAAGTTTTGACAACCTATGGTCCTCAAGAGGTTAATGATATCTTAGATATAGGCTGTTCTGTAGGTATTTCGACTTTGACGCTACACCGCTTTTACCAGAAAAAGCAAAATCACCCTGTTCGTACAGTTGGTCTCGATTTGTCGCCTCATATGCTGACTGTGGCTAAATATTTGGATGTCAATAATGAAATTTCTGGGTGGATTCATGGTAAAGGAGAAAATACAGGACTGCAAAGCAACTCTTTTGATTTAGTGAGTTTGCAGTTTGTGACTCATGAACTCCCACACTACGCTAGCAAAGCAATTTTTACTGAGGCGTTGCGACTACTTCGTCCTGGTGGGTGTATCGCATTGGTGGACAATAATCCAAAATCTCCCGTTATCCAAAATTTACCACCAGTTTTATTTACTTTAATGAAGAGTACCGAGCCTTGGAGTGATAATTACTACTCCTTTGATATGGAAGCAGCATTAGAAGAGGTGGGTTTTAACAAACCAGTGACAGTTGCCAGCGATCCTCGCCACCGCACTATTATTAGTTCCAAGCCAAATTAGTGCTGGTCGTTGGCGTTGATTATTGGTTGTTACGATCCCAAACAGCAAACATAATTTAAAAAGGATTGACTTAATGCGATCGCCTGACTTAAGGTCACCAACTTCAGCAGATTTTGCAACCGTACTTGAGCAAGCGGTGTCTGCATATCGTAAAAAAGCAGGCGATCGCCCCAAAGCTACAGCAGTGGTAAATGCTTTATTACAAGCAGAAAAAGCTGCTAAATATCAAAAAATTCAGTATCCTTTTACATCTTTACTTGGTCAATGGCGACTGTATTTCACCACAGGTACTCGTAAACTGAAAAAGCGGGGAGGAATTGAATTAGGTAGAGGTTTTTATCTACCAAAATTAGCATCAGCACACATTTGTTTTGCTGCTACAGATATAACCGATGGTAAAGGCGAAATTGGCAATCAGGTACAACTTGGCCCCTTGTTGTTAAAACTCACAGGCCCAGCCAAATATTTAGGGAAGAAAAACTTGTTGGCCTTTGATTTTACCCAAATGCACATCAGTTTGTTTGGTCGTGTTGTTTACAAACAACAGATTCGAGGTGGTAAGAGTCAAACAGAAGATTTCTACAATCAAACTATTGCCAAACTTGCCTTTTTTAGCTTCTTTCTGATCACAGAAGATTTGATCGCAGCGCGTGGACGTGGAGGTGGGCTGGCGATTTGGATTAGAGATAATATATTCTGAGTCTTGGGGATTTGGGAGGATCGAGTCGTGGACAAAACCACGATGAAGGTGCAAAATATGCAAACACAACAGGATAGTACTTATTTAAAAGATTGGTCTTGGGCTTTTTGGCCTGTTCTACCACTCTACCCTTTTGGCAAACGACGCACACTCCGTCAAGAAGTAGTTAAAGATATGATCTGGACTTTTGACCAGATACAGGGCATTTTTTATGTTGTTGTGCCAATTCGCATGACTGTTGTGAAGCTAGAAGCAGGTGGACTTCTCGTTTATGCACCGATCGCACCAACTCCAGAGTGTATACGCCTGGTTGAAGAATTAGTTGCAGAACACGGGGATGTTAAATATATTATCCTGCCGACTATTTCTGGTTTAGAACATAAAGTTTTTGTCGGGCCTTTTGCTAGACGCTTTCCCCAAGCACAAGTGTTTGTAGCCCCAAAACAGTGGAGTTTTCCTCTCAATTTACCCCTGAGTTGGCTGGGTTTACCTTTAGGACGTACTCATGTACTACCAGCTAATAGTAGTGATGTACCCTTTGGTGATGAGTTTGACTATGCAATTCTTGGCCCTATCGAGTTGGGGCCAGGAAGATTTGCGGAAGTTGCATTTTTCCACAAGCGATCGCGGACACTGTTAGTTACAGATATAGTTTTATCTATCCCAGCTGAACCACCGCCAATAGTTCAACTTGATCCTTATCCTTTATTATTTCATGCCAAAGACGACGCTTTCCACAGAGTTTTTGACACTGAAGCTAACCGTCGTAAGGGATGGCAAAGAATTGTATTATTTGCTTTTTACTTCCGACCAAGTGCGCTAGAAGTAGTTGGCACGGGACAAGTTTTGCGTCATGCATTGGGGGCGCCAGATCGTTCCAAGAAAGCCTATTTTGGTTTGTTCCCCTTTAAGTGGAATAATTGGGAACAATCTTTTCATACTCTACGCAAAGATGGACGTTTGTTTGTAGCGCCAATTTTACAAACTCTGATTCTGAACCGAGATCCACAAACAACTATCAAATGGGCTAACCAGGTGGCGAGTTGGGATTTTTTGCGGATTATTCCTTGTCACCTCGACTCACCCATTGATGCAACCCCAAGTCAATTTCGGCAAGCTTTTAGTTTTCTGGAGAAAATAGAAAATCCTCTTCAGTGTTTACCTGGAGAAGACTTGGAATTTTTAAATGAGCTTTCACAAGGGTTAAGCGATCGGGGTATCACGCCACCAGCGAAAGAAAGGGTGTGAGGGGTGTTATGTGAAGTTTACCTAAACGAATTCGAGCAGTTCTGATTGCTCATGCTGCTGAAATTGAATATCCAATCGAAGCAGTCATTGAGATGGCGATCGCCAGTCAATACGGTTCGGATAAGACAAATCGATTGACATCTAAACACTGTAGAGACGTGCCATGGCACGTCTCTACATTCCCAAATCATGATGAAAAATTCTTAACCGAACCGTATTGGATCGCCAGTTTCCTTGATACGGAAGCATTAGGCTTTGCAGATTGCAAACCAGGACGTGGACAGTAGTATTGGGCGATAAACTCACTCCATCAACCAACTAAACAGACCTTCTACTGTGAGGTTAAAATCTTTAGCAAATTCTGGCACTGGTAATCGTGTCTCTGGTTCATCATAGACAGTAGTCGCTTGATCCGGTAGATAAACAAACACAGATTGTTCATCTGGATCAATCAGCCATCCCATCTGAGTCCCATGCTTGAGGCAGTGCAGAATATTTTTGGTAACTTTAGTTTGGCTCTGATCAGGTGACAGAATTTCAATTGTCCAATCTGGAGCAATTGAAAAAACATTAGCGATTCCACCATTTTCCTTGCGTGGAATTCTACCCCACAGAAACACAGCAATATCAGGTACAGTTGAGCGTCCACCAAAAGTACAGCGCAGTTCTGTGAAAGCCCGTGCAATCTGTTTGGGTTTGACGACTAAGTTAATTGCAGGCGCTAATTCAGTTTGAATTACACTGTGTTCTCCTTGTGGCATTGGTTTCTGGATGATCAGCCCATCAATGTACTCACTAGGGGGTTCTGTCTCTGGTAACTGTAGAAACTCTTCTAGTGTCAGGGGTTTAGCAGGAGTTTGTACCATTTTAAGACTCTGTTAAAAGAGTACATTTTCGTTACTTTAATTGTGATTCTATAATACGTTTTTGCCCAGTAGATCGCGGACATGCTCTAGCAGTATTCTCTGTTTGTGGGCAAAAACTAATATTTCAACAGTGCGAGCGATCGCTTCATAAATTAACTTTTGCAACCCGCAAACTCACTTCTGCGACTCACAAACTAACTTTTGTGAGTCGTAAACTAACTTTTGTGAGTCGTAAACTAACTTTTGTGAGTCGTAAACTAACTTTTGTGAGTCGTAAACTAACTTCTGCAACTCGTAAACTAATTTTTGTGACTTGTAAACTAACTTTTGTGAGTCGTAAACTAACTTTTGCGACTAATTTCAGCAAATATACTCTTATTTGTCTAGTTGGCTCATCCTAATACTTTCAAATTTCTGTAGCTTTACTCAGGCTGCTGGATCTCTTTATTGCGTATCTTATTAGTATTTAATAGAACACAGTATGAATTATCATCAGGTTCTATATATTCAAATCCAAATAGGAAAATTTTATGAAGCAACGCAAACGTAATTCCATATCACTCACCAAAGCTGAACGACGGATTGAAGGAATACAGATGATTCATCCTGAATTAGACTTTGGTAATGGATTATCAATCGCTAGTTACAACACAAAAATTTTGGATTTACGAGACAAGCTAGCCGCTTACAATCAAGCACGAGCAATGGTAGAAAAAACACAGAATGCATTAGTAGAAGCAGAACGTGAATTAAATATTTATTCTGAGCAGATGCTGTTGAGTGTTGCATCTCGCTATGGCAAAAATAGTGATGAGTATGGAATGGCTGGTGGAACGCGTAGATCAGAACGAAGGAAACGTCTGGCGAGCAACCAAATGGTAATATCTGCTGAGTGAGGCTTTGTAAATAAACTTTTGCGAGTCGCAAATTTATTTTTGCGATTCATAAATCTGTTTTTCTAAGTGTAGTGAGGACTAAAGTCCTTACTACAAACAACAAATGAGAATTGTGTGTTACATCTGCGTAAGTCCTAAATAAATTAACTTAAGCAGGATAAAGTATTGTTAAATGTAAATCCTGTCTAGTTTTCCCTTGTAAATACCGTTCTTGTAATGGTTGCCATTGCTGCCACATTTGATAACGATTTTCTGCTAACAAGCTAGCAACTGTGGGAATCTGAGTATCAATTTCTGATTTAAAGATATTCTCTAGCCACTCAGCCATGACTACACTATCCTGCATAGCACCCAATATCTCTTGGATATTTTTGAATTCAGCAACATAAGCTGTGTAAGTTTCACCGTATAAGTCGCTAAATAACTCCATTTGATAACGTATACGTTTGGCTTGTTTCCGTAGACTGTGAAGAGTCTTGCCGTTGGTTGCTAATTCTTTTTCTACTTTTTCGGCTTCCCAATCGTGTAATACTACCAGTTGAGATCCTTCAATTTGAGTCCCGATTAGCCAACCTGGATGCAATAAGAAATTACTCACCTCTGGCAAAAGTAAATCTGGTAAAATTTCTTGCATAGGTAAACATGCCAGTGGTTGATAATTTGGTTCATCTAACCAATCTTTTAAGGCTTGCTTGATTGATTTATAACGTTCATCTTTCAACATTGTTTGCACATCGGCAAGTGCATTTTCCCGTTGTTTTTCTAGAGCATCCAAAGCTGTTTGTAGAGATTGCCGTTCTTTTTTAGGTAATTGTGGTTGAGAAAGATTTTCGAGAGTTTCTTTTAATACATCTAAGTCTCGAAGATTGCCAAGACGACGTGCTATTTTACCAACATTTTTATCACTTACAACTTTTGGGAGATTGATGGCGATCGCAAACCTACTAATAACTGTACGTAAGCGACGCATCCCTACTCGCATTTGATGCAGTGCTTCTGGATCTTTATCTTTTTTAACTTCTGTTTCCCATTTTAAGGTTTTTTTGAAGTGTTTTTTGATTGCGGAGTAAGCGTAGTATCCAAGATTTTCAACTGTCGGTTTTGCAGCCAACGTCATACTAATTTATACACCTTCTCTAGCTATTTTGATCGCAGTCCTATTTGGTTGGTGAAAATTATTTCGAGAACTAAGCACATGAGGCAAAGATACCGCATATAAATAGATAAAAATTTTCACAACTTATTTAGGAATTCTATATTACATATTTTGATTCAATCATAGCATTAGTGAAAAACTCATGTAGATTATTTGTAATTAAATATAATATTGCATAATATCACTCTGATACCATTTCACTTAAATCTTGAAACAAATACAAATGGTGTACCAGACAGGAAATTAGCCTGCGGTATCTTGCTACGCGTCTGGTAGAAATTTATTTGTAGCTAACATGGCTTAAAATGAGCAAAAATAATTTTGACAGCCATTAAAAGCTTTACAAAGATGACTCAATGGCTGCCAAATTATGAAAAAGCTAGGCTTTACTAACGACAGTCGTAACTATGACAGTCCCCATAAAAAGGATCGATAGGTTTGATAGTAGCAGGAGCTGAATTATTAGTTGGTGTTGGAGTGTCATATATGTAGCGATATTCTGTTGTCTGCTGTTGCGTATTGTTTCCACCACTACCCATGAATAAGCCAAATAAAAACAATGTTGCTTCTAATTGCTTTTGTCTGAGTGCTTGCTGCTGTTTGATATAAGCTTGTTTTTGTTCAGGGGAGAGACTATTAAAATACTGTCTTCTTCTTTCTGCTTCTTGAATTTGTCTTTCTGTAGCTAATCTACGAGCTGCTGCATATTCTTCTTGTCTTCTTTTTACTTCTTCCTGACGTGCTTGACGTTCTCGTAATATTTGCTCCTCTCGTTTTTGCTGCATCTCAAGTCTTATTCTTCTTTCTTCTAATCTTTGCTCCCGCTCTTGTTGCTGTGTGCGACGTCTGTTGATATTATCTTGTGTTCTGTTTACGTCATTAATAGTCTTGATTACACTATCAAATAATCCTGCAACTATAATTTTCTGCGCGTTTTCTTGATAGTCTAATTTTTGCTTTGATAACTCTATATTCTGATGATTAGATGCTGCTAATGCAGAATTTATATTTGCAAGAACAATGAATACAATTGCGATTTTGGAAAATGTTTTACTCATAGCAATCAAAAGAATGAATAAATATTTGGAGTGTTTAGTGTTTTGATTAACAAGCATAAAGGTGGTGTTTGGTAATAGGAATAATTGTTGGTTAAAAATTGGAATCAGATATTTAGATTAAACCTACTCTCTTATTGTGTTGTCTTACTTTTACCTGCAAATGCAAGACCTATACCAGTAGAGCCGAATATTCCAGCAATAACAAAAGAAGCAACCATTGCATCCTGCTTCCCTTTCAATTCTTGCTTGTTGAACTCTTCAATACCTGTCCATTCACTAATTTTTTTATTAACTTGACCTCGACTTTCCAGTTGATTTTGAAATTGAATTATTTGAACAAAAGTTACACCTCCAACAATGAGAGATATGACTGCAACAGCAAAAAGTATCCCTCCAGCAATAGTCATCATTTGCTTCATGATTTAGCTCTCTTGATTTCTCCTTTACAATATAGGTACGTACTAGATTCACCTCGTGCTGCAAAACACTCAAGAAATTTTTCTTGAGACTTACACTAGTCCTACGAGGATAGCGATCGCACCAAGTATGGAGTGACTGGCAATGATACTATGTAAATTACGATACTTCGCGTAGTGATAGCCCCAGAATAGACCAATGATAAATGTGAATAGCAGCGTGGGTACATCTCGATAGATGAGATGAACAAAACTGTAGAGTGATGTTGAAAGTAAAATCTGTACCCAAATTGCCAACTTTGCTCTTGAAAAAATACCGAATAAAAAGCCGCGATACAAAAACTCTTGCACAGGAGAAGACACAGTAATAAAGAAGAGGTAAAAAGTCCATTTGTATGCAGAGTTGTCGATGCGTGGCCCTTGCATCATATAGTGAATCAGTATCAACAAAACAGAAGCCAAAGTTGGTAGAGCGATCGCTTTGAGAGAAGTTCCCAGGTGTTGTTTAGTCAATCCCAGTTCTAAAAGAGAGAATCGGTACAGTCGAGCGATCGCAAAAATAGCCACCGCAGCCAAGATGAGGAGATAAAACCGCCAGGAGAAAGAAATTAATCCCAAACAAACTAGTAAAATAGGCAAAATATAGGCCAAGCTGACAACCAAAATTACTTTCTGCCGTTCTTTGGCGACTAACTTACCTTCCATATTCACTCGTTGCCAACTCCAAGGTCAATCCAACGAACGACGAACAGGAAAAATAAACAAGTCAAGAAAATGCTACTTGCAAACCAAGGAATCAGGGGACTGGTACTACTCATTCCAAAGATGCGATCGACAAGAGAAACACCAAAAAAACTCATTAGAACCGTTAGAATTAAACTACCCAAAAAGAATGAAAACAAAATAGGCTGATATATTTTGGTGGCGCTTCTGTAGATGCAGCTAACAGTTGTCAAAGATAGTATGGGAATAATTGCGTAAAGAAGAACATTGAATCCCGCTAGAGTACCTCGAAACTCAGGTGAAAACAACATGCTTTTGGTATGCTCTATGCTGTAGCTTTGAAAGGGTACCCACAACAGGATACCCAATTCACACATGATGAGATAAGTCAAGTATTTATTCTTGTTAAATACAGAATCTGGTGCAAACAGAATCGTCGCCACAAGTGCCAGAATCTGAACACCGCAACTAATAATGGCAACAAAATTGAGAGCATAAAACCATCGACTGATTGAAAAGGCTTGAGTATTTTGTCGCCAAGCGTCATAGTCGGTAGCAATCCGCAAAAGTGCTTGAAATCCAGCAATGTTATCGAGTGTGTGAAGACGTTTGATGACTGGCTCTAACTCTGATTTTTTCAGTGTCAAATTTCCTTCAGTATCGAAAGCCTGACGAGTATTAAAAATTTCTTGAGGAATTCTAGAGATATCAGCCTTTGAAGTTTTCCATTTTAAGTAGTATTCCGGTAGTTGCTGTGCAGAAATTGTTGTCATTGCATTGTATTTGAACTCCATTAATAACATGCGATCGCCATTTAGCTCAAATAACAATGCCCCAACCGTGAGAAACACAGTTACGAGTGTCATAATTACAAACGGGCGTGTCTTGATGCGAATCATGCAATGCGCTCTGTAAGATGCAAACAGAGATATCCAGAGAAACAGCGAGGGATACACTACAAGATGAGGGTAGAGCTGTGCATAAAGCGTTAAGGTTTCCCAACCCTGAAACTCGCTGAATATCCCTACGGGTAGACAAACCAACAGAGCGATCGCCACTATGCTCAGTAACATTTCCCACTGCCAAGATAACCTTCGCTCTGAAAACAAACGATTCCATGTCAGTTCATTAGCCAGAGGATTAGCAACAATTACAGGTAGCCAACTTTTACCGGGTTCAAATTTCTTGTGTAACTGCTGCCTTGCTATATTCATTGAGGCAAATAAAGAGCGATCTTTGACAAAAGCTGTCAGAAAATGCCTTAATAATTCTCTAGCAACAGAGGACTCAACCATCTCACGCATGACAATACAGTAGGGTAGAGATAGCTCAGTTAGCTGGTTTGCCAGTCCTAAACCATCACAAGAATTAAAGATTGCTAGTTGCAATTTTTTTTGAATAGCGACTTCTAGCAATTCTCTCAATTCGGTAATTTCAATAATTCCTTGTTTACTATCTGCTGCGTTAATTTGAATGCGTCCAATCCGTCCGTCAGAATCGCTTTCACTATGTCCAGCAAAAAAGAAAATATGCCAACCTTGAGAGTCTTTTAACTTTTCTTCTAATTCTTGACGCGTAGGTTGTCTGAGAATGTGAGGTTCTCCACCATGCTGTCTGAGACTTTTGATAAAATTCTCTTCTTCTGCAAAACCAAGCTTTTCGTCACCAAATACTACAAGTATGCGTGCAGTTGCTTTCAGTTGTGGTGTTTGCTTTTGAATCAGTCGCTTGAAATTTGTAGCACTGATAGCGACTTCTACACCTTTGCTAGTATACCCTGCTAAAGTATCCCATTCTTGCCAAGGAAGTCCCCGCAGTTGTCGATCTTCTGTCTGTACAATAATCTGAACTTCATCTTTTTGGGTAATTTTCTCCTTAAATTTTTCTAAAACCCGACTGACACGTGGATCGGGTAGTCCATTCTCATCAATCCAGCCATCGCTACCCAACCATTTGTTTAATTCGGCCTTCAACGAATTTGCCAGTTCTGTGAGATTGATTACCCCTGAAACAAAGTTGTCACGATTTTTGGCAACCTTACGATTACCTTGGAGACCGATATAATACTGCCATTGTTTGAACTTATCTTCGAGAGGTTTTGGTAGAGGAGAGAGAAAGGAAACAAGTTCTTCTATTTGCTCTTTGTGATCATAGATAGCAAGGGTGACAGGTAAAACTTCAGAACGGTTAAGTTGTACTCGTCCGCCAATTTTAAAGGAGATTTTAAATGCCATTACACGAATTGAAAACTCAAAATTCAAAACTCAAAATTAATAAATTCAGGCAATAAAATATTCTCTAATGAAGGTTTCTCCTAACCGCAATTCCACCCAGAACTCCTCACCTGAAGATAATTCCAGAGGAATAGAAATGAGATTAGCCGCCTCATTTACTGTTTCAGTATAAATATCAGATTCGTCGGGTACACTAACCTGCATTCCTTCAGGTAGAAAACCATTTGCACTTGTTACATTAACTCTGATAAAAATCAATTCGTCGTTGCTCTTGGAAACAGAAAGTTGCATTTCAAATACTTGTCCTGCCAGTTGAAACTTTTTCTTGCAGGTGGCAGTTTGCAGATCCCGCATAGAAGGTTCCCAGTTTCCCTCATAAACATTATTCAACCAATCTCTTAAGTAAGTAATTTTTTTTTCTGCAAATTCTAGGGTGAGCATCAAGTAATCTATGAGGTCATCCATAGACTGTAAATCAGCGATCGCCACTTCTGCATCTGTAGTTTCAGGATGAAAAGCAGGTAGAAAACCGATCAATGTCGCTGATTTTTCCGAACTAGCGATTTCTATAAATAAATAGCCGATGCGTACACCGAAGCCATCGCTAAAACTTTCAGACGGTAAAATAAAATATTTTTTATCTGTATTAATTACGCAGCATTCCAAATTGCCTAATCCAAACAGTTCTAGCTCGTTTGCTTGATTCCATAAACGATGGGCTGCATTCCACCTTTCTGGTTTGGTAAGATTTGTCTCAAAACCAAGCATACGAAAATACGCATCGGCAACAAGTACAGCTAGGGTATTGAGATAGATTCTTTGTTTGGCATCTTGAGTAAAGTACTGCGATGCATAGGCTGTGGCTTGTTGACGAAACGATGCAGTCACTGGAAATGGAATTGCCAGTTGCCGTAAGATGTTCAGTTTATCACTCATAGTTATCCTCTCCAAACAGCCTCTGATTGTATTCCAACCACTCTCGCATCAAATGTTCACATTTTCTGCACCAATGGGATGTAACTGCACCACGTTTTGAGCCAACTTCCGCAGCAATTTCCTGCCATTCTTTGCCGATCACTAGTCGCAAGTGAGCAAGCAATTGACAGTTAGCTTTTGGATTATTTTCGATATGGCAAGTGTTAAGAAGATTATCAGGATCATCTTTAATCCATTGGACAAATGATTCCCAAGTCTTCAGCAGCAAACTAGCATCTATATTAGAAGCAACTTCATCTAAGGGATCAACTTCAACCTCATCACTTTGCCATACAGGCTGCTGGTGAGAGCGATGGCGTTTGGCTACGCGAATTTCATCCCTGTACTGATTGCGAAGACAGGTGTTAAACCAAGTTAAGAATGAAGCTCGATTTGAATCGTATTGATCACAGAGTGTTTTGGTTAACTTGAACATGGTTTTGTATAGAGCTTCTTCATAGAGAGCATCTTCATAAATATCCCCTGCTGCTGGTTTCCAAAGACGTCCCGATTTCTGGACAACTCGGAGCAGATGATTTAGGGCTTTACGATGCTGTGGGCTAGCTGCTGAATAGTTGCAAGCCTCTTGGATGAGTGATTGCAGCTGGAAATTTAGGTCGTCCATTGACTTATGACATTGTTATGGCAGTGTCATCAAGCATACGATAACCTCCACTATCATCTATACGAATAATGATGAGATCATGCTGCAAAAAATAAATTTTCAGTAAAGCATACGAGATTTTCATGTCTTAGTGTCTTAGTGGTTAAAATATTGACTTTTAAACCACCAATGCGCTTAGACACGAAGGTGAAAAATCCAAAATTAAGGAAATTTGTTGAGGATTTTTACTCACCTTGAAAGGGCTATTCGATAAAAACAAAAAATTTTTAGTATTAACTAATACTTAAGATATAGAATAATCAAATAAACAATACGTAAACAAATCACAGGAAAAATTTATTTTGTTAAACAAGGTTTTACTCACATTTACCGATAGCTTTAAAGAACACCGAGAAGACCTATCAGCAGTAATGTTAACACCTGATAAGCATTTATGGCTTGGCTCTGATGAGACTTCAACTATTGAACGTTTGTCTTTTATTGATACTAAGAATTTTGGTAAGCACAAACAGTTTCGTGTAGCAGAATATATTGATTTACCTGCACCTGAAGACGAAGAAATTGATATTGAGGGTATTGAGTATAGTGACAGTTATCTGTGGATTATTGGTTCCCATAGCTGGAAACGCAAAAAAGCCAAACCAGATAAATCAGATATTAAAAATATTGAGAGACTAGCTAAAATTGAATCGGAACCAAATCGATATATTTTAGCGCGTATTCCTTTGGTTGACGGAGAATTATGTAAATCTTGTCCTCATCCAAAAAATTCAAAGGCGCAGTTAACTGCTGCTAAGTTGCAATTAACTGAGTCTGAAAATGTGTTGATGGAAGTTTTGCAAGATGATCCTCATCTCGGTTTTTTTGTCACTGCTAAAATTCCTGGTAAAGAAAATGGCTTTGATATAGAAGGTATCGCAGTTTATCAAAATCGAATTTTTCTGGGTTTGCGCGGCCCGGTATTGCGAGGTTGGGCTGTAATCTTGGAAATAGAGGTAGAACTTTCTCAAGTCGGCGAATTAACTCTCAAACCAATAACAGCAAAAAGTGAACGCTACAAAAAGCATTTTGTATTTTTAAATGGTTTGGGAATTAGAGACTTACATTTGGCTAACGAAGATTTACTGATTTTAGCAGGGCCGACGATGGATTTAGATGGCCCGGTGCAAATTTATCGTTTGCAGGCTGGTGTTAATTTGCCAGATGATACCCTACACTACCCTGAATATGTACAAGATATTCCCTTTGGTAAGCAAGATGATCATGCAGAAGGAATTACTTTGTTTGAAGATATAACTGGAACACCTTCGCTACTGGTAGTTTACGATTCCCCAGCCAAAAATAGACTAGTGGGTGATGGTGGTGTGATCGCAGATGTGTTTGAGTTAACCATCAACCACTAACTAAATATTTGTGGAAATTGCTTGCACTGGACAGGTAGGTATACACTGTTCACAGACGATACAGCGCGATCGCGTAAATGTCAGTTTACTGGTTTGCGGGTTCAGGGTTAAGGCTTCGGTAGGACAAACTCCTGTACATAAACCACAGTGAACACACACTTCTTCGTCTATGACTATTTCTCCCAAGGTGTGAGATACATTGATGTTTTGCGATCGCATCCACTCGATAGCAGCATCTAATTGATCTATATCCCCAGAAAGTTCTACTACCAATTTGCCAATTTGATTTGGTGCTACTTGAGCGCGGATAATATTTGCAGCCACATTAAATTCTTTTGCTAGTCGGTAAGTAACTGGCATTTGAATGGCACGTTTAGGAAAAGTCAGGGTAACTCGTTTTTTCACAGTTATGGATATGGAGATTGAGGATTGGGAAATAATTTTGAATTCCGAATTGAACTTTGTCTTTTAAAATAAAACGGTAAACTAAAAATAACACTACTTAATAAGTTTTAATAATCTGTTATGAGTATAAATACTTCTGGAAAATCTCCAGATAAGTCAGAATTAAAAAGCGGAACGCGGATCAGAAATTTTTTAGTCGCAATAGTGGCGATCGCTCTGAGTGTGACATTGGTTTTGGGGTTGAAATCCCAAACTAACACAGTTTCTCTGACTCAGTTGGGAGAAGAATCTACTCCTTTAGAAGTTGCTTTGACAAACGGTAAACCATCGCTAGTGGAATTTTATGCTGACTGGTGTGCTGTATGCCAGAAAATGGCACCAGCGATCGCCACATTGGAAAAGCAGTATACAGAAAAAGTGAATTTTGTGATGCTGAATGTGGATAATAGCAAGTGGCTACCAGAGATGTTAAAGTATCGCGTTGATGGTATTCCCCACTTTGTGTATTTAAGTGAAAATGGAGAACCAGTTGCACAAGCGATTGGAGATCAACCCCGCACTATTATGGCAAGTAATTTAGAAGCCTTGGTAGTTGGTTCACCTCTGCCGTATGCTCAAGCTAGTGGACAAGTTTCCAAAGTTGTGAAATCAATACCATCATCAGGTAGTCAAGATGATCCTCGTAGTCATGGTAGTCAAGTGGTGAATTAGAAATTGGTCAAGTGTCTATTCACTTATGAGTGTTAACTAAAAATGATATATCGAAAAAAATCGATATAATTTGGAATATGGATAGCAAAGATACTGATATTTTTAAAGTCCTATCTAATGAGACGAGATTACAGATTCTACACTGGTTAAAGGAACCGGAGGTAAATTTTCCCTGTCAGGATGTAGATCCTCGTACCGTTGGAGTCTGCGTAGGTAGTATACAGAAGAAAACTGGTTTGGCTCAGTCTACAATATCTCATTACTTGTCCATGCTCGAAGATACGGGATTAGTTGTCTCAACCAGGGTAGGACAGTGTACTTACTACCGTCGCAATGAAGAAGCTTTTTCTGTGTTTGTGACTCATGTTGCAACTGATATATAAATAAAAAGCTATAATTACTTTTAACTTGTTTTTAGTTTCTTATATCGAGATTGTTCGATATTTCTAAGACTCAAAATACTGCTATTGTGTAAGTGCGATGGATAGCCAACGCTCTATTGAAGGAGATAAGTATGCTGGCAAGCTATTTGTTCTTATTAATAATTGGTATAAGTGCTATTGTTCTGGGAGTAAAAATACGCGAGGAAGTCTATCGCATTGCAGTAGTGTTTAGTGGAGGAATGCTTTTTACGATGGGGTTAATATTGGCTCCTTCACTAGTACAAATTGTCTTTGTCTTGCTGTTGCTGGGACTGATGCAATTATATATTCCTCAACCAAAATTTTAGATAGATATATAAATTAACGTGAACAAAATATAATTTTGGTTTAAGTTGTTAGTTCTTAGTTGGGGCGCAAGGAGTTACGTTAGGGTTAGAGTACTGTCATTTAAACAAGTACTGAAAATCTGAATCATCATTTCCCATACCATAAACGCTGTAATAACTTAAAGATTCTCACTATTGTTTCTTCTAGCCACAACATAATGCGATCTAACCATGCCAGAATTTGTTCTAATGGATGTTTATCATAACCAATGATTTTGGCTTTTGTTTCGATCCAGTCTGGTTTTGCTTCTACTTCTGTAGTTTGCTGGCGTTGCTGCTGAGAAATAGCAAATCTTGTTTGTGCTGCAACAGATATTTTTTGAGATGTTGTTTGTGTTTGAGTAGAAGTGAGATTAGTGACTTGACTGTGCTTTTGCACTAGTCTTCCTTTGGATTGTAATGTTAAACTTTGCAGGCGATAAATCAAGCTTTGCAAAGAATACCTTACTGTTTGAGTGGTAGGAAGGACTGAGTTAGAAATTGGAGAACTGCTAACTAGATGATTTGCTTGATTTGAATGATCACGAGATTTACTTATAACTTGAATATCACCAAAAACATCACTTTCACTCAGCCACAAATCTACTAATTCATTACTTTGCATTTTAGAGGTTTTCAGTAACTTGTGTGATTTATCAAGTTGTTTTTTGAGATGATTGATTCGTAAACCTGGTGAAATTTGATGATTTGATTTAGCCTGATCTAATTTTTGACTCTGGCGTTCTCCAAAAAAGAAGTTTATTGCTGCCCAAATCAAATTTTGGATTTTTGATGCTGGATTTTGAGAATTATCAATAGTGGCTGTTGTTTGTTGACTAGCCGCTATTTGCTCTTTTCCATAAATAAATATTTGCAACTGAGTTTGCAAGATTTGGATGAGTTCACGGCTAGTATGAGAAATTGGGTCTAAAGCATTTGACTCTAACTTAGCAATAGTTGCATCTAATAAAGCTAGCGATCGCTTGGCATTTAGTAAAGATAATTCTCCTGTATTTTGGTCTGTATTCCCAGATGGTAGTACTGGTGTTGGGTTTTCCTGATGACTACCAGTTAACTTTGTCAGTAAGCGATTGATTTCAGCAATTACGTTTGTTGTTTCTTCTTTAGCTTGAGTTAAGCGCCATTGACGCCAATAATTAGCAATTTCTGTAATAATTCGCTCTTCTAGCTTTTGTTGTTGCTGAGGCGTTAATATATTTAAAATTTCATTTTCTAATGTAACAAGTACCAGTTGGCGATCGCACAACTGCGAGGCGATTCCCTGGATATTGAGATCAGAAGATGCGGGGAATGGGAGAGGTGGGGACGCGGAGACTGTATCAAGAGTATTCCCCGTTTCTGTGTTTCTCTCCTTCAGTTGCAGACTCTCGACAACTTTTAGCACCTGCTGAATGGGAATATCGGCTGCTGGCGGTGTTTCTGGCTGGAAATCGGTATAATTTGCTTGTAATTGTGGATTCTGTGTTTGCTGTGCAGTGGCGTGTAGTTGTTTCCCAGCTGACTCTCGCGCT
Source organism: Fischerella sp. CENA71 (assembly GCA_024239075.1). Lineage (GTDB taxonomy): Bacteria > Cyanobacteriota > Cyanobacteriia > Cyanobacteriales > Nostocaceae > Pelatocladus. The sequence continues at coordinate 167,168 of JANBVI010000064.1, forward strand.
TTTTGAAATAGTGTAAATACGGAGTAAGCCAGTGCTTCTAAAGACCAATTGGCAGCAACCTGTAGATGACGAAAGGTGCGCCCTACTCCTTCACTCCAACGTCGAGATTGTTTGTGAACGAAGTTAAAAAGTCTGCTTTGATAGCGTTCTGAGGAAGCAGAAGACATAGTAGTGAATTTAGTTGTTAGTTGTTAGATAGTGGGTAGAGACGCAATTATACTCTTACGAGAAGCCGCTCTTACGAACGTCTGCGCGTCTGTACAATTAGTAATTGAACAATACATCTTTAATAGTACAGAGCAAGCAGATTTATCTGTGGAGCCAATCCAAAATCTATAGACGCACGAAGTGCGGCTTCTCAAAGAGTAATCCAAAATCTAAAATCGAATGACTTCTCCCGTATCACCATCCAATACCAAAATTATCTCAGCTGCAATTGAGAAATTGCGCTCTTTTTGTCAAGAGAATATTCTCCCAAATTGGCGCTGTTTTGCAGGTGATTTAGCTGTGACTGATGTGAGTGCATCTTCCTTGTCTGAGTGGACGCCTGTTGAGATTAATGTTAAAGGAAATATTGCTTGGGCTGGGGGAGAAAAAGTTTTGTGGTTGGCACAAAAGTTGGTGATTCCTCAAAATTTACAAGGTTATGTGCTACAGGGTTTGTCTTTGCGACTGGCGTTGGTTTGGTGGGCGAATTCTACCAAAATTTACGTGAATGGGAAGTTGGTAGGTGAAGGAGATTTGTTTGATTGTTCGCCTCGGATTTTAGTTAGTCAAGCGGTGACGCCAGGGGAAGAGTTTTTTATAACTATACGTTTGGTGAGTCCGGGACATTGTGATGGAGCGTTGGTGCGATCGCTTTTAGTTTATGAATCTACTAATGAGGAATGTCCTGATCCTGGTTTTGTGGCTGATGAGTTGGCGGTGACGCAGCGTTTTTTGCAAAGGTTTGCGCCTGAAAGGTTGGATAGTTTGGCGGTGGTGGTGGATGAGGTGATGAACCGCCAAGACGCCAAGGACGCCAAGAGGGATTTGGAAGGTTCGTTGTTTTTTCTGCGAGAAAAGTTGATTCAATCCAAAATCGTTCGACTGACTTGTACTGAGCCTTGTCGAAGTAGCGCTCACGACGAAGTCGAAAATCCAAAATCTAAAATATATTTGTTGGGTCATGCTCATTTGGATATGGCTTGGCTATGGCGGGTGAGTGAAACTTGGGAAGCGGCGCAGAGTACTTTTGAATCGGTTTTAAGGTTACAGTCAGATTTTCCAGAGTTAATTTTTTGTCATTCGACGCCAGCTTTGTATGCTTGGGTGGAGGAAAATCGCCCGGATTTATTTAGGGCGATTCAAGAAAAGGTTGCGGCGGGACTTTGGGAAATTGTTGGTGGTTTTTGGGTGGAACCAGAATTAAATTTAATTGCTGGTGAATCGATTGTGCGGCAATTATTGTATGGTCAGCGTTATGTGAAAGCAAAGTTTGGCAAGCTGGCGAGTATTGTTTGGGTTCCTGACACTTTTGGTTTTTGTGCGACTTTGCCACAGTTTATGCAACAGTCTGGAATTGAGTATTTTGTGACGCAAAAGCTGCGGTGGAATGACACGACGAAGTTTCCTTACGGTGCTTTTTGGTGGCGTTCTCCTGATGGCAGTGAAATCCTGAGTTTGATGTCCGCGCCTGTGGGTGAAGGTATCGAGCCGGTGAAAATGGCTGATTATGCGATTGAATGGCAAACTCAAACTGGATTTACAGACTCGCTTTGGCTTCCCGGTGTCGGCGACCACGGCGGCGGCCCCACCCGTGATATGTTAGAAGTGGCTCAACGCTGGCAAAAATCTCCCCTATTCCCCGAACTAGAATTTACGACTGCTGAAAAGTATCTCCAACAACTGCAATCAACATCAACCACTCTCCCCACCTGGAATGATGAACTCTATCTGGAATTCCATCGCGGTTGCTATACTACCCACGGTGATCAAAAACGTTGGAATCGTCGTTGTGAAAATTTGTTGTATCAAGCAGAATTGTTTGCTGCGATCGCCACTCTTAAATGTGGGGTAAATTATCCAAAGGCAGAATTGGAAGCAGCTTGGAAGCAAGTTTTATTTAACCAGTTTCACGATATTTTGCCTGGTTCCTCAATTACTGAGGTCTACGAAGATGCTTTAGTTGAGTGGCAGGAAGTCGAAAAGGTCGGTACGGGGATATTAGAAGAATCCTTGCGAGCGATCGCATCTCAAATTTCTTTCCCAACGCCCCCACAACCAGATAGTTTACCAGTGGTTGTCTTCAATTCCCTAAATTGGCAGCGTTCTGAGGTTGTGAGCGTTGGTTTGCCCTCTACCACTGCACCAAATCAGGAATGGCAGATTTACGATCATTGTGGGAATCAACTCGTTTCCCAGTTGGGTGAAGCTTCCACAGTGCTGTTTTTAGCTAGCGATATTCCACCTGTAGGCTACCGTATTTTTTGGCTGCGTCCTTGTCAATTAGAAAATGCACATAACACAACCCAGTTTGAAGATACCAAATTAAGTTTGCAAAAGCAAGAACAATTTTCGTCAGAAAGATTGACTTTAGAAAATGATTTTTTGCGAGTAATTATTAATGAACAAACTGGTAATTTAGCGAGTGTCTTTGACAAGGTTAATAACAAAGAAGTTCTCAATCAATCAGGCGGAAATCTATTACAAGCTTTTCAAGATAGTGGTCAATATTGGGATGCATGGAATATCGATCCCAATTATGCCCAGCATCCTCTACCAGCAGCAAGTTTAAAATCTATTCAATGGTTAGAACAAGGGCCAGTACAATACCGCCTGCGTGTGATACAGCAACTTGGTAAATCAGAATTTTCCTGTGATTACATTCTCCCAACAGGCTCATCCGTGCTGAAAATTGCCATGAAGGTAGATTGGCAAGAAGAGCATGTATTAGTGAAAGCAGCTTTTCCTCTGAATCTGGAAGCAGACTTTGCTACCTACGAAATTCCCTGTGGTACAATTGCTCGCTCCACCAAACCCGAAACTCCAGCAGAACAAGCAAAATGGGAAGTTCCCGCTTTGCGTTGGGCAGATTTGACGGTAAAAGAGGAGGACAAGGGGGAGATGGGGGACAAGGGAGACACGGAGACACGGAGATCGAGAGATGGGGAGAAGTTTATCAATATAGTCTCTCCACGTCACCGCGTCACCCCTTCACCGCGTCTTCCCCAATCCTCAATCCAAAATTCCTACGGCGTGAGTTTGCTGAATGATTGTAAGTATGGTTATGATGCTCAACCAAATCAATTACGGCTAACACTTTTAAGAAGTCCCAATTGGCCTGATCCTCAAGCCGATAGAGGTATACATGAATTAACCTATGCTTTGTATCCCCATACTGGTGATTGGAAATCAGCCCATACAGTCCGACGTGGGTATGAATTAAATGTACCTTTGCAAGTAATGGTGTGTCCAGTTAACCATCCTCAACCATCCAATGTTTCCCACTCCGTGAACGTAGAGCGGTTAGGGGCGAGTTTCCTAGATTTCTCAGCAGAAAATTTAATCTTAATGGCATTTAAACAAGCAGAAGATGATTCGCAAAAGTGGATTTTGCGTTGTTATGAATGTCACGGAGAAACAGCCGAGTTATCTTTACAGAATGATTTGGGACTGATTTTAGAGGAATCTGTGGATTTATTGGAGCGTTCTTTGTCTACTTCTGAATTCTCAGCTACAGTTATTGAGCAAAAATTCAATATTCAACCCTGGAAAATAATTAATTTGAAGTTGGGAGTGAGAGAATAAATCACGCCTTTCAACATGGATCAAATCCTCAAAAGAATAACCGAATTTTGGGCTTTTCACCTTCGTGTCTACCTTCGGAAGCCGCTCTGCGTCTAAGTGCCTTGGTGTTTCAAAAGTCGATTTTTTCACCACAAAAACACTAAGACACCAAGAAAAATACATCTGGAATTTAGTCACACTCAATCTATCTTATAGTGTGCGTCCTTATAGTGTGCGTCAGAACTGATAAATTGGTGATGAGCAACAGATTTTTGACATCTGATGCGCCCTACTAATATGCTACCAACCCATAAACTAAAAACCCTAGAACTCTAAGAGTTCTAGGGAATTAGATTTGGTGGCGGGAAGTGGATTTGAACCACTGACCTTCGGGTTATGAGCCCGACGAGCTACCAGGCTGCTCTATCCCGCGTCGCTTTGTCTTCCCTAATATAACACTATATTTAAAAAATGTGCAACTACAAAAAAGATAATTCTCCAATTACTTCTAAACGCTTGTATTTACCGAGGTTCATAAATTTTTCTGATAAGGCTTGGGCAACACTAGGACTAATCCAGCCCATCTGTTGAAGTAGATGAATTGCAGCAGCATACTTTGCTCGCTTGCCTCCATCTATGACTTTAATTGCTAGTCCCATGCCTTCACCAAGTCTACTAATACATTGCACTCCTTCAGCACCAGATTTACTTACCAGTTCTCCTGGAGTTAAACGCATCAGTTCGGTGTCAAATTCTCCATCTCCTGCTACCATTGCGGGGTGGTGAGTCATGGCTCGGACTATCCGCTCCATATCTAAATTGCTGCGAGAAGCTAGTTGAGCATACAAGTATCCCATTTGTGCGAGTTGCATGAGATATGTAGGAGCGCCGCAGTCATCATGAGCGCTGATAAATTCATCAGCTGGCATTTTGAGCAATTCTGCTACTTTGGTAATAATTAACTGCTGTACAGGGTGTTTACGCTGCAAGTAGTTATTCATTGACCAATTGCATTGCTGACACACAGCTAACATTCCGGCGTGTTTACCAGAGCAGTTATATTCTAAGGGGCTACGCTTGCCTTCAGGAGTTGGACACTGTAAAGCGGAAGGGTCAATATCAGCCCGCCAGAGAATATTAAATACTTGCCTAACTTGCTGAATCGTGCCTTTATGGGAACTAATGATAATTGCTAAGTCGCGATCGCTCAAATCATAACGTTCTAATGTCCCTGTGGTTGTGACAGCTAGAGCCTGAAATGGTTTGAGGGCTGAACGCACAAAAGTGGCAGTTTCAGCATTCCCAGCAACCGACAGCACTCGTCCCCGTTCGTCGCATACGACAGCTTGAACTATATGCTTTGATTCTATAATGCCTTCGCGCAGTAATCTAACTTCTAATGTGGCAGCTTGGGTTCGTTTTCCCATCGTCATGGGTTGTTATCTATGGTGATTTTGTTATAGGTCATTAGACGCGATGAATCGCGTCTGTACAATTGTCATTAGTCATTGGTCATTCGTCATTGGCAATTTACTTTGGACAAATGACAAAAGACAAAGGACAAATGACAAATGACTATTTAAACTAAGTGCCAAACTATCGTACCAACAACGAAGGACACAGCCAAGGCAGCAAAGGTAATTTGTAACCGTTTGATGATTGGTTTAATTTCATAGCTCACAATCAAGCGATCGCGGTTTAATATTTCCAGTGGTTTTGTCCAGGTTTGTCCGTCGTACCAGCCCGATTCTTCATAGAAAATGATTGGACTAGCAAGGCGATCGCGTACATAAGACCAGCCCAAGTATAACCTTAACAGTGCCAGTACTACGCCGATACTTCCTCCCGCCGCACCACAAAGAATAAACTGAATTGTGTACTTGTGTGGAGTAAAGCTTGCTGCTGCAATTGGCGCTGCTACTAGCCAAGATAAACCCCAGATCCAAGCTATTTTTGTGATGTAGTCACGCCAGTTTAAGGTGCAATCGCTAAATAACCAAGAAGATTTTAACTCTTCATACTCGTTGAGTGGTTGTTGCTCAGTAGGAACCGGGCAGTTGGAGATTGAAGATTTGATCATGTTGATTTACCCCCACCATCATCGGATGTTGGAAACTCGACACGTTCTGCATGACCCCAAAATGCTTCTAAATTATAAAACTCACGCTCTTTTGGCATCATGATATGGACAATCACATCGCCGTAATCTAGCACTACCCAACTTCCTTCAGATTTCCCTTCTACTCGTAAGGGAGATATTTGCCATTCTTGTTGTACTTGGTCTTCGATGGCTTGAGCGATCGCTCTGACCTGTACTCTAGAATAGCCGGTCATAAATGCAAAGTAGTCTGCTAGATAAGATACATCTGTGACTTTGAGTACTAAAATGTCACCTGCTTTCCGATCTGATGCTGCTTCAGCAATAGTTGTGACTACATTTGTACTGCTATTGTTGTTATCAATATGTGTAGCTCTTGCTACACCTTTTTGAACAGTAAGTGATTGGAATGGAAAATTAGCTTGGAAATAATCAGACATTAAACCTCAGCTGCTTCTTTGTGTCTTGACAATTTTTTACAACTACTGACAAATGATCATTTAATTGCAACTGTACACGAGCTGGTTTTTTTGAATACTAACAAAAAAACGGGAGTCTATACAGTTGTTGACAGAATTGCCTGTTTAGTCCTTGACTTTTGCATAAACCAGTTCCGGGTGGCGATCGCACGCGGATGAATTAAACTAGGGCTTTCCAGTAAAAATTTAAAAGTATAATCGCAGGTTAGCCAAACAGCCCGTTCGAGATTTGCAAAACTTGTTTTTCTTAAAGCTTCTAATTGAGCAGAGTCACCCCGCCCTGGTTCCAGAGTATCTGCTAAAAATACGATACAAGAGAGTTGACCCATGCCTGGTCTACCTAAAGTGTGATTGGCGATCGCTTGTAATATTTCTTCATCTTGTACACTAAAAGTGTCTTTAGCAATGATCGCACTCACATCTGCATGTAATAGATGTGGTGATGCAGCCAAAACCTCGTCTATTTCCAATCCTGCAACTTCTGCCATCTGCAAAAGTTTTTCAGGTTGAAAATATTTTGCCAAGTCATGCATTAGCCCAGCCGTGGCAGCTTTTTCTCGATCCAGATGATAATTTTCAGCTAACTCCACAGACATTTGTTCGACTCTAAGAATGTGGTTAATCCGCGACTTCGGAACGTTCTCAGCTAACCAGGCTAAGACTTTTTGGCGCATAATCACTTGATACCCAACTAGAGGATTGTGACAATCAAAACAAAAATATTTCAATAGATACTTTTATTGTAACGAATCGCGTCAGTCCTCAGTTTCAGGAAAAGCCCTAAGAAATCGCCTTGAGTCAAAAAATTGGATCATTTATTTTTTGGAGTTATCTAAAATTTTCTGCAAAACTTGCTTTGAGTAAAAAATTTATGTTATACTCGCGAAAGTGCGGACGTATAGCTCAGTTGGTTAGAGCGCTACGTTGACATCGTAGAGGTCACTGGTTCGAATCCAGTTACGTCCATTTAGGTTCTGTACAGTGACTAATTAGTTGTCATCGGTGACACATTGTTGTCATCGTGACAAATTAATTGTCGTCGGGACAAATTGATGTCGTTGAAGTGCCAGTGACAGATTAATGTCATTTATCTATGAAACTACAGTGATAATGTCAACGTAGCGCTCTCTTTCAACCCTCCCTCATAAAAAATTATGATAACCCACCCTGCACTAGGAGGGTTGTTGTCACCGTTATAAGCTTTTTTAGGATGTCCCAACCAAAGCTTTCAACCCACCCTGCACTAGGAGGGTTGTTGTCACTCTCTTCGCCCCAATCAATAATAGGACGCCAGCGTACCTTTCAACCCACCCTGCACTAGGAGGGTTGTTGTCACTTGTTTTTAGGCTCTCCAGAGCATCTCCTTCAAGCTTTCAACCCACCCTGCACTAGGAGGGTTGTTGTCACCCACCCAGTTTTAAAACATTGTGAGGCAAAGTTTCTAGAAGCCCTTAGCGCGGATATTGTCCAATTTCCTATTTGAGCCTCAGCCTTAATAATCATAATGTTTGGAAAAACTATGAATCCAAGACGGGATAGGCAATCTGGAACTTGCGCGGATGTCAGAGAAATTTTGCCCTGATTTTAGTCCTTCAAATGAAGAATTGGGGAGGGTTCCCCCTTGGTCGGAGGTGATTAAGTAGCCACTACAGCAGTACATCCGCGCCCTTATTGCTGGGAGCGCACCTATCCTGTCTATTGACAGCAGCATCAGGGTGAGCAGCTACCAGGGTCAGAAAGCAAGACTGTATTGCTACAGTCAAACTAACCCTCATTTAACACAATTCAGAGGCTGCAAGCAGCATGAAATGTGGCGCTATTGATTATTTTATTTTCAAGGTTCAGATATTTGTCAACCTCGCCTAGCTAGGCGATTATGGTAGGCAGAAAGTGCTAATTCCTTGGCTTTGTCTTGTGGACTGCCACGAACAGGTTGTTTACCTTCTTCAATTACAATTCCTGTTTGAGCAGCTTTACTTTGAATGCTTTGAATTAATCTGCCATAGCTCCATTGATGGACGTTAACTCGATACTGTTTGGCATATTTTTGCTGAACTTCTACAGAGCCAGGACATTTTGCTTCAGCTATGGCTTGAATTTCACTTTGAACAATCTCTCGCATATCTCCTAACTTCGGCAGGACTATACTGCCTGCTTTATAGGTTTGTGCGATCGCTACAATTTCTTTAGCTAATAATCTGTCTATATGCTGCCCTAACTCAGATGTACCAAACTGATTAGGAGAGAAACTTTTTTGTGCTTTCTGACGTTCGTGAGATAGCGATCGCTGTTGTTGTCTTTGGCGATTGAGGAGTTCGTAATTGTCACCAAGTAACTGGCGGATACTCCGGTAAGCTAAAACTCTGCCTGCGATCGCATCGACTACAGCAACAGTTGCAGGTTTTTCTAGCCCCAAGCTTACTCCAACCAAAATGTGTGATTGACCTTGGTACAGGGGTTTACTAGGACGATCAAAGGAATTATTTATGCGGGTCAGTGTAGATTCTTTACGTTTAATAAAAGCAAGCTGTGTGTCGCTGAGATCACTTTTCTCGTTCATCTTGGTGATGAATTTGGTAATCTCCTCTGCTTTTTCCTGGCGAACTTGTTCTGTTCCTTCAGCAGTCCAAAGGCGATTATCAACACAGCAATAAAGAGTCAATCGGTGAAGTTGCCAAGGTTCATCTTTTCCTTCGCCTTGTTGCCAAGCTAAATGACCATTTCTCAGGGTGAACAAACCGCTAGAATGTTGATTTTTGCTTTTGCGTTTGGTCTGTTGGTCTTCTAAGAAGCGTTTAAACCAATGCAATTGACGGCGATCGCAGTACACTTCAAAAGTTAAATCGCTTAAGCCATTGAAGTGAACACACAACCTACCTTTTTCGTTTTTTGACCACACTAAATCTTCGTTAGTCTCAAAAACCACAGGAAAAGAAACAGAACTAGATCGGGTTAAGAGAATATTTTGCCAGCGTTTAGCTTCTGCATTATCTTCTGGAACAGTTGTTGTAGCTGTGAACAGTGTTTCTAACCATTTAGCATTGGTTAAGTCCCGACCTTTAGGAATTCGACTGGTTAGTTTTTCTGTCAGTCTTTGAATTTGTATTTCTAGTTTGCGGCGGCGTTGAGCAAATTTTTCGAGGTCTTCTTCTTTATCATTGAGCTTGCAGCCATTTTTCAGCAGATAGCTGATGGCGCTACGGTTGAGTATGTTGTCAGTTTCTTGGTAAGCGTCAAATAATTTATGAGATAAGCCCCGATCAGGATTAGAAGCGGATGATTTTTTATATTTTTTAGTATTTCTTGTTTTAGTTAAAGGAGCAGCTACGTCAGATTCTGGTGTAGCCATTGCCAAAATCTCAGCCGCTTTGGTACGAATTGCATCTAAACTACAGCCGCTAATTTCTACTAATTCAGCATCGCTGTTGAGCATTTCTAACCAGCGTATCTTGCCATCTAGCTGCTGCTGTAGACGTTTCTGTATAGCCAGCCAAGATTTGTACATGTAATCCACAACATGAATTGCTGATAGATAGAAACGACTGGGCTGACCTGCAAAGCGCTCTTCGGTTTTCAGGGGTTGACACAGTTGACTAACAACAGTGGATGGCAGCTTGCCATTTTTTCGCCATTTCTCGAAATCTGGATGTTTACTAAGCTGCTGAAGCAATTCGTTAATTAGGGGTGTGTTCAATTCTGCCATTAACTTCCAGAGTTTTTGGCGAGTATGTTTACTGGCAATTAGGCGACATTGAATAGTGATTTGGCTCATAAAAATAAAATATCATAAAAGCACACAGTGTTATTTAAAGATAATATGTGTTTTAAGAGATGCTTCTATAGGATGTTTCTTATGGAAGGAAAGTTCTACACCAGCACAGAAGCATCAGAAATTACTAATTGCTCTCGCCGCCAGTTGCAGTATTGGCGAGAGAAGGGAGTTATAGTACCTACGGTTAACAGTAGTGGCAAAGGTCGTAATGTTTACTACTCCAAAGCTGACCTACTGGCATTAACAGTGATGGAGCAGTTGCTGTCAATTGGTTTAAATTTTGAGGTTTGCCATGCAGCATTGGAAACACTGCGCGAACGGGAACCTTGGTTATTTGATGAGTCTGTCCCCGAAGAAAAGATGAAGCGGCTAATGTTATTACCCACGCTATCGCCTGAACAACCTTTACAATTGGCAGAGTTTGACAAGCAAGTAGCGCTAGAAGCTCTTTGTCAGGGGCAGACTGTAATTCCTTTTTGGTGCGATCGCATTCACGAAGTCTTACACCAAAATCTCAAACGCTTTAGCGAGTAATATTAAGCACTATTACGCTGCATAAGGATGTTTATTAGCACTTTTATACTGCTGATAAATATGGAGAAATACTATATTACTAAGGTTATCTACATCGCTATCATCGTAGGCATCTACAGGTAAACCTGTGTCTTCGCTGTATAAATAATTGTAAATAAAACTCTTAATTGTAGCTCTTGTAGATTCCTTATCTCGCCAGTTTTCTAGTTGCTGTAATTGTGATTTCACGGCTTCAATTAAAGACTGAGCAACTTGTTTGACGCGGTTTCTAATTCTGGTATCCAAATTGTCTTTAGATGAGCAAAGTAAGTCAAAAACGGCAAGGTGTTCTTCACTTAAACCTTCGCGGACAGCACGAGTATCTTCTTCTGAAAGGTCTTTGACAAGTTTCAGCAGTTCCTCAAAAGTTTGCTCAATGGCTACTCGGTCGGTTTCGCGGTTATAGTTTTGCATAACTTGTTGATAGCGCGTGTAGTAGTCAATGCGAGATGGGTTTTGTTGTATCATTCGCTGAAGTTGGCGTTCGACGGCTTCTTTCAAAGTTTGAACTGAGGTATTTTTAGTTGGGGAATTGGCAAATTCTGCTTTTAATAACTCAAAGTCTATATTGCTGATATTGTAAGTTTTGCCTGACTCTGCGCCTGGAAGACGAGAAGTATCAACGTTGATAAATTCGCTAACAATACCTTGTAAGGAACGGAGAACAGCGTTGATATCTAGAGATATTTTGTGTTGTTCGTGTAAGTGTTTGTAAATTTGCTCAATGGCGTTATATCTTCCTTGGTAAGGTGCTGTTAATTTCGGTTCAGTAATTAGTGCCTGTTTCTTCTTAAAGACTTCCCTTGCTAATACTTCAAAGCGGGCGCGAGATTCATCGTTAGTACAAACTGTATTAACTGCACTGGATAAGGCAGCAATTTTATCAAATCCTTCTGTTTCTACCAATTCTTGCAAGTCAAACCCTAGATTGGCGATGTGGTCAATACAACTTTGAAGTGCGATCGCATAATCTTCTTGTAATTGGTTCAGGTCGTTGTAAGGTGTTATACTTTCATCTTCGCTTCCTACTTCTGCACGAGAGTATCTTGCAAGGGCGGTACGGAGACTTGTTAAAATACCGTTGTAATCAATTAATAAACCGTTATTTTTACCTTCATGGACGCGGTTTGCACGGGCGATCGCTTGCATGAGAGTATGTCCTTGTAAGGGTTTATCTACATATAATGTGGCAAGGCTGGGGACATCAAACCCTGTTAACCACATGGCGCAGACAATCGCAAAGCGGAAAGGGTGTTTTTCGTTCTTAAATTCTTCCTCTAGATTGCGACTTTTGATAATTTGGCGATGGGGAATTATATCTAAACCCCAATCTTTGAAAGTTTTAACTTCGTTTTGGGCTTCGCTAATCACAACTAAATATTCCGTTGACTCCAACCATTGCAGATGTTGCTGATGTTCCACTTCCTCTTGTTCATCAGCAGCTTGTTTGACTAATTGTTTCTGTGCTTGTATTGCTTGTTTCCAGTATTTATCGATAAGCCCGTGCATTCGCACGGCGGTAATTTTATCTAGACAAACAAGCATGGCTTTTCCTGTTTGCCAACGTTGGGTATAGTGAGCTACTAAGTCTTGGGCAATTCGCTCTAAACGTTTTTCGGCGGTGAGGATGAGATATTCTCCTCCCAAGCGACGACGGACAGCTTCTTCCTGTTCAGCGTCGAGTTCAAATTGTTCAATAGCAGTAGCGAGGCGTTGATTTAGTTCCTCAGAAGCCGCAACCTGCCGTTGATTACCTTTGTCGTCATAATATAATTCTTCGCCTCGATTGTCGTAGTAGAGGGGAACAGTTGCACCATCTTCAACAGCACGTTGGAAATCGTAGGTGGAAACGTAGCCTCCGAAAACTCGACGGGTAAGTTGGTCTTCTTCCGACTCCATCAAGGGTGTACCAGTAAAGCCGATAAAAGACGCATTGGGTAAAGCTTGGCGCATATTTTCCGCAAGTTTACCGTATTGGGTACGGTGCGCTTCGTCGGAAATGACGATAATATCGGGACGGAGGGAGTAAATCTCACCTGGTTTGTTGAATTTGTGAATAAGCGTGAAAACGTAGCGATGGTTGTCTTTGAGTAATTCAGCTAATTGTTCACCACTGGCCGCTTGAGTATTAGTCTCTTTGATAGCACCAACGCCAGCGAAGGTTTTTACGATTTGATTATCTAATTCTTGGCGGTCTGTGACGATGACAAAGGTAAAATTACCTGGTAATTGGCGGTGGGCTTTGCGAGTGAGAAATGCCATTGAGTAAGATTTACCGCTACCTTGAGTATGCCAAAAAACGCCAAGTTTACCTTCTCGAACTTCCCGTTGTTGAACGGCGGTAAATGCGCGGTTGACACCAAGAAATTGGTGATTACGAGCTAGAATTTTGATAGTTTTACCGCTACTGTCATCAAAGAGAATGAAGTTTTCAATGATGTCGAGGAAATTGTCTTTGCGGCACATCCCCATTAACATTGTTTGGTAGTCAACTTTGCCTTTTTCTTCTTCCTCTAGACGTTTCCATTCTTGAAAGTGGCTGTAACGACTGGTGATGCTACCTACTTTCCCCTCTATTCCATTACTTAACATGACTATGGCGTTGTGATGGAAAATTTCGGGTATAGTGTCTTTGTAATCGGTGTAGTTGTCTTCGTAAGCCACTCTGACGTTGCGGTGGGTGGCTTTAAGTTCAATAAATAGTAAAGGAATTCCATTAACAAAACCGATGATATCAGGTCGTTTGGAATAGAGAGACCCTTTAATAGACAATTCCCGCACAACCAGGAAATGATTATTTTCGGGGTTTTGAAAGTCAATCACTTTGAGGCGGGGATTGATGGTTTCACCCTCTGGATTTTTGTAGGGTTTCTCTAGGATACCTTCACGGATGAGTTGGTATTTTTTCTGGTTGATGGTAACTAATTGGTCTGAAATATTGGATGTGGTGAATTGTGCGATCGCATCGTCGTATACTTGCTGTGGATGACCAGGATTAAATTTCTCTAATGCTTGGCGAAGATAGCGTGTGAGAACAACTTCTCGTTTATCTTTGCGTCCTAGTGTACCGTTAGTGCCGAATGTTTCTTTTTTGTACGCGTAAACTGAGTGCCATTTCAGGGTTTGTTCAAAGAAGTTAGCGGTAGTTTGTTGTACTAGGCGGTCTTCGGAATATTCGGCACTCATAGAGGCAATAAGTTATATAAGTAGGTATTATATTGATAGCTTTGAGATTGGGTAAGTAGCAAGTATCACTTGTAATGTCTGAAAAAAATGGTTTTTCGCTGATAAAACTTAATTAGTATTACTTAAGAGCAAAAACAGCTTATCAATAATATTTACCTGTTATTATGCGATCTAAAGCTTTGCAATTCGTGTTGTGAGCCTCATTCTGGAAATTCCCACCATTAATGACAAACCAAAGGATTTCGACTGCTTATCCCAACTATGGCAGAGAGTTCAAGCAGAGACAGAAGAAGTCATTTTTGATTTTTCCCGTTGTCACTTTTTAAGACAAAACGCCGTGGCATTTTTAGGGGGTTTGGCTCGACTAATTGAGTCACGCGGCGGTAAAGTTACCTTTAACTGGGAGACGGTAAAAAAGCACGTTTGCATGAACCTAAAGCAAAATGGCTTCATGTACGCATTTAACGCTGGTGAGAAACCGTGGCTAGGTAATTCTATTCCTTACAGAGAAGATTTATCTGAAGATAGAGATGGTTTAATCCACTACTTAGCGGAAGATTGGCTGGGTAGAGGCTGGGTTCATGTGAGCGATATTTTAACGGCTGTAATAGTTGGGATAACTTGTGAAATCTATGCAAATGCTTTTGAACATGGAAAAACTGATATCGGCGTTTTTAGTTGCGGACAGCATTTTCCCCGGTTAAGAGAACTTAATTTGACTGTAGTTGACTTTGGGGTTGGAATTCCCCAGAATGTACGTGATTTCCAGAAAAATTTTAACTTACCAGCCGACGAAGCCTTAAAATGGGCTTTTCAAAAGGGGACAACTACTAGAGGTGGACAGGTGACGGGTGGTATTGGTCTTGACTATTTAAAACAATTTGTTCATATAAATAAGGGTAAACTTCAAATTTTAAGCCATGATGGATGTGCGACAATAGATGAAAATGGAGAAGTTTACGAAAATAAACAAACTTTTTTTGGAGGAACGCTGGTAAACATTACGCTCCTTTGCGATGAGTCACTGTATGCTTTGGACTTTGAAGCCGATGACGATCTGTTGTTTTAAGGGAGAGATTTAAGTATGAAGCACGAAATCCTTACCTTAATAAGCAAAAACTGTATTACACCGGGCGATGGTCAGAAGGTGTATGATTTGGTTTATCCAGAATTATTAGCAGAGCATCAGGTTGAGCTAGACTTTGCAGGAGTGGAAATATTTGCTTCCCCCTTCTTCAATTTTGCCATTGGACAATTACTCCGAGATATTGAGCCAGATAAGCTCAATCGTTTGCTCAAGTTTTCTAATCTTAATGCGGTTGGTAAGCAGATACTTAAGTTAGTAATTGAAAACTCAAAGCGGTATTATTCCGACCCTAATTTTCGTAGTCGGTTAGACCAAGTTATCAGCGAACAAGCAAATACATATTAATGGCTGTTATTTATACAGTTCAGGCTGAGGTGGTGGATATCCAGTCTGATAATCCCAAGCAGGATGATATTTTTTTAGTGGATACAAATGTCTGGTATTGGTACACTTATACTAATGCCAGTATTTCATCTCGCCCTTATCAGATTACAGAATATCCTTCCTATGTAGCCAAGGCTATTTCTGCTAGTTCCTTGCTGCTATATTGTGGTCTTTCTTTTGCAGAATTAGCTCATCAGATTGAGAAGACAGAAAGAGAAATATTTTCTTCTACTATAAAACCAAAAGATTACCGTCATAACCACCCAGCAGAAAGAGCAAAGGTAGTAGCGGAAGTAGAAATTGCTTGGAAACAGGTTACATCAATTGCTGCTTGTACAGAAATATTGATAGACGAAACAAAAACTAATACTGCGCTTACTAGGTTTCAAACTCAGTTGCTTGATGGTTACGACTTGCTGATATTAGAAGCGATGGATAAAGCAGGGGTAAAACAAATAATTACTGATGATGGTGATTATTTGACTGTTCCAGGAATTAAAGTTTTTACAGCTAACAGTGGGGCGATTTCCGCAGCCAGAAGTCAAGGTAAGCTTTTGGTAAGGTAATATTTAACCTTATAAAGGATTTTTTACACGGCGATGCTTCCGTTCATCAGGCGAGGAAGGAGTAAATCACGGGCTTGGCGAAGATTCTCATTTGTTACAAGTAAGTTTTTCATCTGCAAAAACATAGGGTTAGTTATTCTGGTAAAAAGTTGCATTGTTTCTTTATCAGGAACTAAAAAATCAAATATCCTTATTTTTTCTAAACTTAAATTGTCTTGAGCAGCACCAGTTGAAACATTCCGCATTCTTACTTTAATAGTATCGATAGAGTACTTGATAAATTCCGCGCTTACTTGATTAGAATCAGCTATAAAACCAACTACACTATCTGGGAAACAAGCTGAGAAAGTTAATATAGCTGTCTCTGCAATGTTTGCAGCTATAGTAATTAATAATGTTCCAGCATTCCACAGCTTACTTTGAGCTAAACCTTTTTCGTTATATGTTTGACTGTAGTTTGTAATGTATAAAGATGCTTCTTTAACCTCTCCTGTTTGAATAAATGGAAATTCTCCTCCATATAAGGAAGGATCATTTCTTGGACGATGTTTAGAGGTTGTTTGAAAAGTCAGGCAGGGTGTAAAAAAGCTCTCTCAGTATAAGCTGTGAATGAATAGTAAACAGCACCGAGAGAGTGGCATGAGTAAAGCATACAAGAGCAATCTGACCCATTAAATATCAATGGATTGAGCTCGATGCTTATTCTAGCTGGCAAACGTTTGTTGAATCTCTGGAAAAAATACTCAGAGAATTTGGACAAAACTATGTAATTAATTTTGAGTAACTACTTAGGAGAGATGATTATTTAATAACAAATGTTTAAGGCTGTCACGGATCGTATAAGCAATTTGTTGTAAACAAATATCGCCGGCGCTATTTCCATAGGTCTTATTATAAATTTTGAAATAATCAATATCACATAAAATCATTGATAAGGAAGTGGATTCGCGCATTGAACGTTGCCATTCAAGTTGCAAATAAGTATGAAAATAACGGCGATTAACTAACTGGGTTAATTCATCTAAGCTAGAGAGAATACGTAATTGTTGATTTTCTTTTTCTAATTCTGCTATACGCCAACGGTTGGCACTATTACTAGTACTGAGTTTTTCGCGAAAATACAGGCGAAATAATTCACATGCAACACTAACGCGATCGCCCTCCAATTTCACAAGCCCAGTACTGTGTAATTTATATGCCAATATTGGTTCCATTTGTACAGGCTCTGTAGCTGTAACTACTTCACAAAATGCATCTGCTAATTGTGTTTCCTGTTGCAGCATGAGCATGTACTGACTCAAATAGTCTCTATAAATTCCTGTGTCTGTAGCTGCTTGTTGCAATATCTGTTCTAAATCCTTTTCTAAGCCTCCCTTACCGACAAGATGATATAATGCCAACCTTACTAAGTGAGGATGCCCACCCACCATCGCCATTAATTTGTCAGCATCAGAATTATCTGTCCAATCTAATCCATGACACTGGGCTAAATTCTGCACTTGCTCTTTTGTAAATGGTGGTAGCCGTAGTGGTAAACCAATATTAAATGGAGATTGATTTACCTTTAAAGATAAAAACACATCCGTGGAATAAGCCATGACTATGCGGAGTTTTTGTAAAATCCTTACTCGTTTTGCTTGTTCATACCACGAACGTAATAATGGCAAAAATTCTGAAGCAATTTCTGGATATTCAAACACCCAATCCACCTCATTCAATACTAGAAGGAGTGGAGTTTTTATTGACTGTAGCAAGTATGTCTGGATATACAGAGAACAACTGATTTTACTACCCATATCCTCATCCCAAAACTCATTGAGTTTCGGTTCTAGCTGTAACTCTCTACTAAGATTGGCACAAAACCAGCGCAGAAATTTATCAATATTGACAAATACTGCTTTATCCGCTTGTTGAAAGTCCAAGCTCACTGTTTCATAGCCAAGATTAGTTGCATGAGCCAAAATCCTTAAAATTAGGGAACTTTTACCCATTTTTTTAGGTGCTTTGATACAGAGAACACTTCCTGGTTCAGCAATTTCTTTGTAAGCTAATTCCTCAATAGGTGGACGAGGAATGTAAAATCTAGAATCGAGGGATACTGGTCCTGAGGGGAATTCTAAGGATACTGCTGTAGCAGCACGATGATATTCTCTAATTAACTGGTGCTGGATTCTACTCAATTGGCGGGGTTCGAGAATCTGACGAAAGTTGGATTTGTTAATCGATTCTTTCCAGAAATCACTCATCAATTGCCATAAATTAGAAGCAACTTTCCTAACTTGCTCATCTCCGTAGTGTGCTTCTAGCGCTATGTTATTATAAGTTTTTCCTTCCCAAGAAGAACGCAATATTAATTCTTGCAGTGATGTCAGTGCATTGGGTAAACTTGCTTTTAGTAGAAGTATAACTTCATCTATACTCATCAGTTATCGGCTCTTACTGTATCTTATATTGCCTCAAATTATTTTTCTATAATTATCAGGGTTAGAAAACATTTTACAATTTCATAGGAGAAATAGGATATTTTTATTATCGTACCAGTAGCTAAACAAATTGAAAAATCGAGTACCACCAAAAACGCTAGTCAAGGTAAATAATATTTTTTCAAAATAGATGAAAAGATGATTTATAAATCGAACCAGAAAAGATTTATACTTCTACTGGATCATCCCTGTTTTGACCAATTAGCCTTTTTACATATATGAATCAAATTTTATTTTTGAAAACAATCAGTACAGTAGGTATTCTCTGTTAAGGATTCTCCAGAAATATGCGTAAAAATAAAACTTCTGCAAGAGTTGCAGGAAACAGAAAATGGAAAGTTTAATATCAAGTTCGGATAATCACTTTATATGAACACTGCGATGCTCCACAAGAGACGTATTTGACTACAGCAGCTATTAGGTAATTATACTAATTACAAACATGGAGATAATACAAGTCTTCAAGCAAACATAATATCAAAGTATTTTTTAGTATCTCAGCATTACTAAAACCCGTTAAAGTTGATTTTTAAAAAGTCTATTTTTTTATTCTTTGTCCCAGATTAAATACTGAGTCAATATTTATGATCGTAGAGGTTACTTCTAAGCATAAAAAGTTACCAACCCAAGCAAGGGGGGCTAAAATTTTTCACTGGATTAATATAATTAGCCTATTTCTCATGCTTACTAGCGGACTACAAATTTACAATGCTAACCCTGTTTTCGGTGGAAGATCAGGTTTGCATATTCCACCAATATTTACCTTGGGTGGTTGGTTAGCAGGAGGAAGACATTGGCATTTTGCGGCGATGTGGTTATTTTCACTTAACCTTTTGTGGTATGGATTTTATATTTTCATTACCCGTCGCTGGCGACACCGATTTGTAGGTGCGAATGATATCAAAGCATTACAAAAAACTCAAAATCCCAAACGCTTGATTTATGCTTGGCATCGTATAGTTTACACAAGTATAATTCCCATACTCCTTTTAGCATTATTTACAGGTATAGGAATGTACAAACCTGCTCAATTTCCCTGGATTGTTGATATGTTTGGGAGTTGGCAAGGATTGAGAATTGTTCACTTTGCTTCAGTACCACTCGTGATTATTTTTGCTCTTGTTCATTGGTGGTTGGGAAAAAAAGCAGGTGGATCGCAATTGACAGATTCAATGTTTTGGTGAACGGGATTCGGGAGCAGGGAGATATGATGACTAATGACTAATAACCATTGATTAAGCTATTACCAATAAATTATGTCTTTAATTCATAAATTATCAAAGCGTCATTTTTTAACAATATCTGGACTATCTAGTGTGAGTTTTCTTCTTGGTGGTTGTGGTGTACCAATATTAGAAGATGTTGTAGGTGAAGTTTCTGAACCGTTAAATCAGAGAGTAGAAACTTTATTATTTAAATCACAACAGCCTGTACCTGAATTTTCTCAGAGTGAAATTCAACCAACAGCTTTGATCGTCAATAGCTTTAGAGGTACTCCAGTAATTGATCAAACTAAATATCGTTTGATGGTTGATGGTGAGGTTAACAATCCCCTAAGTCTCAGCATAAGTGATATTCAATCTTTACCTATGACTGAGATGATTATTCGTCATGTATGCGTAGAGGGTTGGGCGGCGATTATACAATGGGGTGGTGTGCGCTTGCGAGAAATTTTAGCATTTGCCCAGCCTCAAAAAAATGTCAAATATGTCTATTTTCAATCAGCAGATGGCTATTATTCTAGTTGGGATCTTGCTTCTGCATTACATCCTCAAACATTGTTAGCTTATCAAAAAAATGGTGAGCCTCTACCAAGAGATAATGGTGCGCCTTTGCGTTTAGCTTCGCCAATTAAACTTGGTTACAAGCAAAGTAAATGGATAACTAGAATTACTGTGGTTAGTAGTTTATTTCCATTAAAAGGTTATTGGGAAGACCAAGGTTACGAATGGTTCGCTGGACTTTAAAGTTTTCTCGCTCTAACTGATAACTCCCAAAGTCTTTTTAAAGCAAGTTTTTACCACTTGTGTAAAAACCATAACTATACATTATATAGTTTATAATATTTTATCTATAGTTAGAGATAACTTGAGTGCAATATATTTTCCAGAGATATTTGATTTTACAATACCTAACATCATGATAATTTAGGTTATGCGATCGCTCAAACCAATATACAGCCACTAAACCAAAAAGCCATACCGTAGATCAGTGGTTATTGATTGCGCGTAAGTTGTATTTTGATGAAATTTTACTTGTTCTAAGGACTTGACCCTGGAATCATAAGCAAGTTATGTAATTGCTATCACCGATTATTTACTAGAAGGTGTAGCAGATGAGAAAGTTACTTCGGCGAATTCGGGAAACAGGAAAAGATGAAGGATTTATGCACCTAATTGAAAGTATAGAGGTGCTTGTATCAAAAATTCTCTCTGTTATGATGGTGGTGGTAATTTTAGTAGCTGTGTTTGATTTAGGTATTTTTCTTCTGAGAGAACTATTTGACACACCCTACGGTAAATTTAATACAACTTTATTCAAAATTTTTGGCTTATTTTTAAACATTTTAATTGCTTTAGAAATTCTTGAAAATATCACAGGATATCTCAAAAAGCACGTTTTACAAGTAGAATTAGTAATAGTAACTTCTTTGATTGCCGTAGCACGTAAAATTATTATTTTGGATTTAGAAAAAGTTTCTGGCATTGATATTATCGGGTTAGGAATCGCTCTACTTTCTCTTTCAATTAGTTATTGGATTATTCGTCGAACTAATGCAAAAACTTAGATGAAGTTAGTAGTTGCTAATTGTATAAACCTGCCATAGTAAGTCTACAAACTAGTTAGTATATAGTTAGTAGTTATTTTTTACTTAAGTTATGGCAGCAGAATTTTTTCAATTTGAGGCGGATTTTGTTGATTCTCTACGTTGCATACCTATGCAGGTGCGTTATAAGCTCGACACTAGTGGGATCAAACTAAAATTATCAGATTGGAATCACATGACTCAATTAGAGCGTCAACATCTTGTCGAACTACCTTGCACTACAGAGTCAGAGATTAGAGCTTATCGCAGTTATATCCAAGAATTGATTTTAAAACGTAATGGTACACCTGTAGCTGAATTACCAATTGAATCTCATCCAGCTTGGCTGGATACTAACACTGTGCCAACGAATGTGAATGAAAAAGCTCAAGAAATAGGTGTGAATATTACTGTTGCAGACTGGTCAAATCTCAATACTTTACAGCGTTTTGCTCTCATAAAACTGAGTCGTTCTGGTCATGAAAATCAAAATTTTTTACCAGCTTTGAGGGAATTTAACTTGTTATAAAGTTTTTATAATTGTGAGTTTACGGAGTCGATAAGTCGAGTTAGGATTACTGAAGTTCAGTTTTTCGTCAAAAGTGTTTAATAATACTAAGGCTCGAAAGCATAAAAATAATATAGGTGTTGCCAAATTCTTTTTTACCATGCAAGCGAGGATATAAAAATATGCCTGCCAAAAAAATTTTAATGATTGTTGGGGACTATGTAGAAGATTATGAAGTTATGGTTCCCTTCCAAGCGCTACAAATGGTAGGACATACTATTCATGCAGTCTGTCCTGAGAAAAAAGCGGGTGAAAAGGTACGAACTGCTGTTCATGACTTTGAAGGAGACCAAACTTATAGTGAAAAACCAGGTCACAATTTTACTTTAAATGCCACTTTTGATGAAGTAACACTTGATACTTATGATGCTCTAGTTATCCCTGGAGGACGCGCACCCGAATATATTCGTTTGAATCAGAAAGTATTAGAAATTACTCGTTACTTTGCTCAAACCAACAAACCAATTGCTGCTATTTGTCACGGTTTGCAAATATTAGCAGCAGCTGATGTATTAGAAGGAAAGAGTTGTACTGCTTATCCTGCTTGTGGACCAGATGTAAGTCGTGCAGGTGGAATTTATGTTGATATTCCAGTGGATGAGGCAATAGTTGATGGTAACTTAGTAACTGCACCTGCTTGGCCAGCTCATCCTCGTTGGCTGGCAGAGTTTTTGAAGGTACTTGGTACAAAAATTGAACATGCTGAGATTGCTAAAGTTGGTTAAATTCAGTCAACAGTTATCGCTGAACAGTAAACACTCCTGAAAGACTATACTTAAGGAAGTTACCCAAGTAGCAAAATTGATAGCTAGTAACTGATAACTGAATAACTCAATCAAGAGTTAATCTCATCCAATGCATAAAGCTGATATTATATTTTTGAATATCAGCACTAAAAAATATAATTATATTTTGATTTTTATAATTTCTAATTCGTGAGGAAAGAGTAAAGCTATAGTGGATTTAGCAATTCTGCTAATTGGTATAGTTAGGATTAAGTCCTAATGCCAGTTATTTTGTGAAATAATTTATACCCTGCAACTCAATGACAGGCAAAAACGCAAGACGAAATGCATTTCTGCGGCTAGTGTCTGGTAATGGGGCAGCTTATGGGTCTGATTTTCGCTATTCGCTGTTTCCCACAAAAGAATTAGTCATTGGACGTGACCCTAGCTGTCAAGTTGTCTTAGATGCCATGATGTACCGAATGGTATCTCGTCGTCATGCGGTGGTTCGTCCTCTTCCTCCCTCCCCTGATAACGAATTAGGTTGGGTAATTTGTGATTTGAACAGTGCTAATGGTACTTATCTCAATGGACAACGCTTGCAGGGTTGTCAGCAATTGATGAGTGGCGATCGCATTACTCTTGGCTATGATGGGCCGGAATTGTTGTTTGAGTACGAATTTAACCACCAATCTACAGTAATATCTTCCATGGCGGAAGTCACATCCCTGCCACCAGCCGGCTACCAAACACAAAATATACCGGATTCTTCGGTTAGCTTTACACAACTGTTTCCCATTATTTCTACTGGCAAAGATTTAACTCGTAAAGCGTACCTGATACCTGGTATTCTCACAGTTGTTTTTGTAGTGTTGATGTTTGCTACGGTCGGTGATCTCCAAGTCAATCAAGTAGTGGTTGGGACTTACATTGCTTTTGCTGCTTATTACTTTATTTACCAGTTGTGTGGCAAACGTAAGCCTTGGTGGGTGTTGATGGCTTCAGGATTAACAACAATGTTAATCTTGCTGAGTCCTCTGACAGATTTTATGATCTTCTTCTTTCGCGAAGTTCTGCCTGGTAATCTGCCTGCAAATCCCCAGGAATCTATTACTTTTACGGAATTGCTGATCCGGTACTTTTTTGGTGCTGGATTAATGGAAGAATTACTCAAAGCCCTACCAGTACTAGGAGTTTATGCGATCGCCAGAAGTTTATCATCACCTTGGCGCGAACGTGTCGGAGTCTGGGAACCTCTTGATGGTATTCTTCTGGGAACCGCTTCTGCTGTAGGCTTTACTCTATTAGAGACACTCGGTCAATATGTACCGCAAATCGTCCAAAGCGTAACTTTTCAGGCTGGGAATGTTACTGCTGGTCAACAAGCAGGATTACAACTGCTGATTCCCCGTATCTTGGGTTCTGTAGCTGGACATATGGCTTATAGTGGCTATCTGGGCTACTTCATTGGTTTAGCTGTTCTCAAACCCAGAAAAAGTTGGCAAATTTTACTAGTCGGCTATTTAACTGCCGCAGGTCTTCATGCTTTATGGAATGCTACAGGAACTATCAACGGCTTATTGTTAGTAGTTGTCGGTGTATTATCTTACGCTTTTTTGATGGCTGCTATTTTAAAAGCGAGGGCGCTATCACCAACAAGAGAGCAAAATTTTGCTACCCGCTTTCTTGGACCTAAGTAATTATGACAGAACAGGGATCAGGGATCGGGGATAGGGAATATGAAAATCTCCACCATCCCTTCCCCTAACCCCCAATTCAGGGGAATGAGGGCTGGGGTTTAGGAAGAGAAATGTAAATAAATAGTAAATAAATAATAAATAATAGTTAAAATAGTTAACTGATTTTAATTCATACATCTTTGATGGTATGGAGATCCTCCACCTAATCCCCTATTTGGGATAATGTAGGCTGTGGAGTCAATCCAAAATTCATAGAAGCAATGGCGGCCACCTTTGTAGGCCCGTTAGCGACAGGGGTACAAGTAGCTACTCCGTGTCTACCCGTAGGGTAATCCAAAATCGAATGGAGATTCAGAACAACTATAAATTTTTTATTTCTTTAGATAGATGACGCTTGTCTCGCAGTTTGATAACTTCTGGATATAGTGGAAAGCCTAGATTTTGAGAGAGAGAAATAGAGCATTCCATAATCTTTGCAAGACGAGCGCCATTTAAATACGAACCTAGTTGCAAACAAAAGGATTGCAGCTGACTATAAAAAGTTGGGTTTTTTTTAGGCTTCACCCTGAAAGCTGTTGAGTTGTTGCAAAGCATAGTAAGCGATCGCCAAACTAACTCTAGCTTGTTCAATTTCAGAAAGATTTGTCCATTCCTGTTCACTAACTTGATTGACAACAGTTTCTGCGGTTTTTTGTGATTCGCTACTCCGCATAGCAAAAGCGTAAGGACGAGCCAACACCAATAAATCGTCAGCTCCCCAACCGGGTAATACAGCTTGAACACATTCCACCAATTGCTCTGCTATTGATTGTTGGGTTGTAAAAATATCGGCTGCTTTTTGAGCGATCGCCTTTAAACATTGCTTTGGTATCGCTGTAGACAGACGGTTTTGTAAACTTTCTTGAAGTTGAGTTACAATACTACTGTCTGTATTATTATTGTATGATGGAGTATAAGAACTCCATAGCACTTCTAGTTGATTGTAAAAATCTTCAGAGCGTGTTGTAAGTTCTTCTTCCAATACATCTTGCAGCATAAAATGCTCTTCCAAGTGGTGAAAATATTCTTCTGATTGCTCATCACCTGGATTCCAAGGATAAGTGCCATCTTCTGGTTGCAGCAATGCTTCTAAAAACTCAAGTTCTATTTGAGAGGGGATGGTTTGAAGATTTTCAAAACTGTTGATTTGTTTGTTCATTTGTCGTCTCCCGATGAATTATTTTATGGTATTTACAGCTACACCTGCTTGGAACTAATTTCCGCACATGAAGTCTAATTATCCTGAGTTTTTTTTATAAGCTTTTTGCTGAACTTGTAAATAGGAAAGCGAGGACAGGAGTCTGGAGGCTAGCACCTTAACAACAAGAGTAAAGATTTAAGGATTTTACTCACCTAGTTTGTGGGTAATTACGCCCAAAATTTCATTGACAAAAAATGGTAAAATACATAACAAATAAACTGACTGGAAGAGCAATATAAAACTCATCAAATCAGCTTAACTAGCTTTTGTATTTTATCCTTGTGTTTTTAAATTTAGGAATTCTCAATCATAAACTCCCAAGGGTGACTATTTCTACTACCGAACTTTAACAGCATTCCTGGTTCAAGCAAAACTTCCTGGTGGTGGATTTGTTGCCAGTCGTTTTTAGTAGGTTTAGAAATCCAGGTTGTACCGTAGGTAGAGTTTTCTCTAAGGTAATATGTTCGTACTGGAGTAGCGCCGGTGAAAGTATTCCGACACAAAATTTCTGCTTGGCGCCTGGAAACAGAAGGTTGTGGAATCACAATGTCATTATCTGTAGTACGACCGATACGGGTAACTCCGGTTTTCAATTTATAAGTTATACCAGCAGACTTCAAGGAAGCCATAGGTAGCAATGAAGCCATACCAGGTATAGAAGTTTCTGGTAGTTCTGTATTACCTTCTTCGTAACTCCTAATTAATTCGCCATCAAATTGTGGGTGTAAATAGAGAACAGGTAATGTCCATGCTAGTTGATTAAATCTATAAACAGCCAATAAATGTTGTCTAGCTTCTGCTACAGCATAATCGATTGGTTGCCGTTTTCGCAAAGCTTGGACAAAGGTATGAATAAAAGTCAGACTTTCTTCGTCAGCAATTTGGTCGCGCATTCCTAAAACCGCAGGTACGCCATTGCGAATCAGCACCTCAGCTAAACTGCTACAAGGTATTGCTTGACCATTGACAGCAGCAGGTTGCGCTCCCCAACAAGCATTTAAAACCGCTAATTTCACTCCCGTATGGCTGAGTACTTGTGCCAATTCCATGCCATTGAGACGCATATCAGGACGCAAATGTAAATATCCGCCATCAGGACCTCGCGAACCATGACCCGCATAAAAAAAGATATTGTAATTTCTGGTTTCTAGTTCTTGAATCAACTGCTGTGGGGTTGGTTGCACTAGTGTCTTGACAATGCAAGGGGCATATCCTTGGGAATGACTTCCCACTATAGAGCCGTTAGAAAGGGTTTGCTCTAAAATATCAGCTTCTCTATCTAACTGGAGATTATTTTCATCTTCTCCCAGAACCAACAGGATATTTAATGTCTGATCAGTTCGCAACCGTAGTGGTAGGGGTTCAACTTCATTGGTAGTACGACTAAATAGAATATTTGGAGACAGTGACATTGCCGACTGACCAACTTCACGCTGCATAATTTCCCAGGGCAAAGCAGTTAAATTTGGGTCACGAATCTCTAGTCGAAAGCGCAAACGTGTATTCTGGCCAGTGGCGATACCGCTACTGTATTCCAGACTGCCCAAGATTGGTCCGTCGAATAACCAACGCCACAAGCTAATTCCCAAGTATTGCATCAGACGACTAGTGTAACTTGTCATTTGACCAGAAGTTGGTGAAAGCAACTCATTTGGAAGTGGCTTTGATGCTGGGAGTATAGCTGTAGGGGAGATATCTATACAACTGTCCGGAGCAAACATCTCCTGCCACTTTCGCCAAGCTTGAGTTAACTCCGCTGACCAGACACAATCGTGTATATCACGGGCGCCAGGGTAGGGAGCTTCAAACACACAAATAGCGAAGTGATCGGGACCAGCATTGACCAGACGCTTAACCGCCAAGTTCAGGGATGGATTCATTACATACAAACATCAAAATCAAAAATTTTCAATAATACAACCACAAAAGACAAAAATAATTGGCTTCTGTTGATTTTTTCTTTTAGCTTTTACCTGTATTATTTCAGGTTTATACTAGTTTATCGAGTTTTTGACTATTGAGTGTTAGCCACACAGATTAGCCTGTTATGGAGTTGAGCCTCCTTGATTTGAAGATGCAGGTGTGAGCTGAGGCTTTTCCAGACATTGAGCAACAATTTCCGGTAAGGGTGTAGAGATATCGTTCAATAATTTTTGATATTCGGATAATTGTATGGTGTAGACTTTACCCTCTTTCACCACAGGTTTTCTATTTATAGGAGTTAAGGGAACGGGTGGGGTTGTGGCTGAAGTGATACCCTCCCCAATGGAGCATACCCGCAAAGGGATTAATTCGTCTGGATTTTGGTCTTCTGTTGTGGTTACTTTGCTGTTAATAATTTTTAAAACAGTACCAGCAGGTGCGATCGCTTGTTGCGGAGGTGAGGTAGTTGTGAATAAATCTATATTAGTTGTGGTCTGAATGACGTCAGGGCGATCGCTTGACTGCGATGGTACAACAGATGGCTCAAATTTCACAGAGGGAGTGTTACTAATTGTCGGAATCCGAGGCTCGTTTTCTTCCTTACCAAAGATGCCTCCATTGAGCATCCATAAAGTTCCAAATAAACCAGCACCTAGAATTAATCCTATAAGAATGACAAACTGTAGTGGGACAGTTCTCGGTCGCTTACTTGGCTGTGTATCTGGAATGACTTGAGTTTTTCGAGTATAACCACCTTCTGTTCTTGATTGCAGGGTTTGAGGTAGTTGAGTATTACTGATGCGGGAAATATCGGATATGTCAGGCAAGACTAATTGTGGTTTTGTCTGCGGTTCTGAGTACTTATATTGATAATGTACAAGGGCAATGGTGACATTATCATGTCCATTTTGAGTGTTAGCAACTTCTAGTAATCTTTCGACCACGTTGGCAATATCAGTCTTACCCTGAATTAACGGTAATATTTCTGTTTCCCAATACTGTTCCACACGGTCAAAGTCACTCAATCCATCGGAACACAGTAGGAAAATACAATCGTCGTCGAGAATAAAACGTTCAGCAGAGGGATGCAAGGAAGTGCTAGGACTCATTCCTAAAGCTTGCACCAAGGAACCAGAGGCACCTTGTTGTATCGCATCTCGGTAAATGGCATAGCCGAGGCGCACTTCACGCGAAGCGACATCATCATCAAGAGTCACTTGATAACAGCCATGGCGTGTAATCCAGTAAGCACGACTATCACCAACATGAGCAATGTACATTTCATGAGCAACAGGTAAAGCCATTACCAAGGTTGTTCCCATACGTTGGCGTCCTTGGCGACTCTCGCTGTCGTTGCGCTGGCTGATTTTGTCGTTAGCCGCCGCCGCTGCTTGCTGCAAATCTTCTAAGAGCGAATTCGGAGCAAGGTGATCGTAAGGAACTTGAGTGAGTTCCTGTACCTGCTGCTGAATAGTTTCAATTGCGAGATTTGAGGCTACATTACCACCCTCGTGTCCACCGATTCCATCACAAACGATCGCCAAGGCGCTAGAGTTGGGTGGTTTGCTGATAATGCTACCACTGGGCGGATAACAAGCATCTTCATTACGTTGACGGCTCGGTCCTGTGTCACTGACTGTCGCAATTGTAATGGCGGGAGATTGAGAACTTCCTAATGTTGAGAGTCCTTTATCTACAACTCTCACTAGTTGTTCGGCAGCATAAATTTTTTCTGTGAGCAGTGAATGACAAATGTCTTTGAGGAATTCTGCGATCGCTGGTTTTGCTGTACTTACCAATTGCTGCCAAAATTCCCCTAACTGCGACAAACTCGGTACAGAATCCTCTTCATAATGCAATTCCAACAAGCGTATTAACGAGCCTTCTACCCTTAATAATTCGGGACTGAGTAAGCTAGAGGCAACCCCTTCACTAGCCAGAGGTTGCCACAACTGTGCTATCTGCCACAACCAATTCAGCTGACGCATTGAGTTAGCATCACGCCATGCAGTTGTTAACTCACTACATAGTTTTACATCCAAAGAAGTTGTACTATCTGTAATCTTGAGTGGGGGTTTTTCTAAAAGTAATATGTCTTGCCCTTGACTACCATCAGATAAAGAAATTACACCGTATACCTGCGGTACATGTAGGCGGTAGGGAATTAATCTTAAATAAGGTCTAATTAATTGTAATTTTTCTGGATCTGGCGTTTGGGGTAAATAACCAGGCTGAGTATCTAAAAGGATATATTTATCAATAACTAGATAGCGAGTCGCCAATATCTCTCCAGGATTACCCAAATTCATACCATCTACCACAGCCCAGAGGAAGCGTTTAGGTAAAGGTGTAGAGCATCGCTGGCAGAAGTTGTGGGTTAGAGGGTTGGGAGATTGACAAACTTCATTTGGGCAATATAGGTTAGCCGCATCATTTTCCATAGTTTTCCCACCGGTCAGCGATTGGCAATTTCTTTATTAGTATTGGCGACGATATCTAGACCGTTCATATTTTTTTAATTAAAATATTTAAACTTTAGGAACAATCATAAAATCTTGTGGTATCTGTGGAAACCCATCGCGTGGACGGCGATGGCTCAATAAAGCCAAGTGTAAAGGTGCGCCCAAACAACAATGTTATAACTCTACCCCACAGTTACTCTGTAGGCTGCTCTGACGACAGAACTTCATGAATTTACAACTTGTCATCTAACTATAACGCCTTCACAACTACAATTACTTACTTAGACTTATTACCCCATAAGAAAGAGGAGATCAGACTACTCTTTAGTTTTACTTTATAGGTAGAGAGGCATTTATAAACAAACTTAAAGAAGACAGCTACTAGCTAGTCTTCACTCGCTATTAGCAATTTGCTATAGCCAAGATTATATTAAGTTTATTACTTTGCCTACTACGTTAACTGCAAATTTAACATATTTACTCAGTTAAAGTGTAATTAAAGAGCATAATGAAAAAAAAATTCACCGCGCTGCTGACCGGGGTGATCTAATCTCTGAAGAATCACAAACCATGAAAGGGAAATCCAAACAACTTGTCATAGATGCTTATGAGATTACGAATGGTAGCATCCAAATAGCGATAGACTTTATTGTAGGTCAGCCCAAATAATCAAAAGGCTTTACATCATATTTTAAAGATGTTCAGGAAATTCCCAGACAAATACGAACTCATCAAGGAGGGAATCTGGTGTGGTGTTAGTCATGGGTTATTAATCAATAATTATTAATTATTTATTTTTTTATTTTGTTATGAGATTTTTTTATAAAATAAGTAATATAAATGAAATTACATCTCTGATGAATAATTTTGATGGAAATTTGTGCATTACCATTACATAGTTCATAACTCAGAACGATTGAATAAATTTAAAGATTTTTGTAAGCGAATGAGAATAAATTCGCTGTTATCAGCTTGCCTGGGTATACGACCAGAAGTATCGGCATAGTTATTATCGTTGATTAAAAGTAAAGTTCTGCTATCTACAGGTAATACGCTTTCTATAGTCACAAAAGGGATAGTGAAGATGCCTGCTTTGGTGATATCTCCTCCAATCCTCTTAGGATCAGATATATTTAGTAAATCTACTAATAATTTTTTATTGACAAAGCCTTTGGCATCAATTTGTTTAATATTAATTTTATAAAGACGCTTGAATTGAGCAGGAGATTTAAAGGCAGAGTTATTAGGATCTCCTTGATGGTTATCACGTTCAATCACAATATATTCATGATCATTAATGGCTGTGAGTTCACCGATCGCATGACTTTGATCTTCTAGTTGATAAGAGAAAATTTGCCCTGTGTATTGCTTAGTGGCTAAGTCAAATTCATGAATTAACAGGCGCTGCTTGAGAAAGTCACCTTTTAAAGATCCTTCTAACAATACATAAAGTTTTGTACCACTACTATTAATCGCCATACCTTCAAAACCTTTAGAACCGCCTAAGTTTGCGGTGGTTAATCTTGCTAGCTCATCAGGTAAATTCATCAATTCTGGGTGATCAGGTGATTTCACAAAATCTAATTTGCCGATACCCAAAAAGTTGGGTAGAGGGATAGGAGGATCTAGCAGTTCGCCGTTTTGTCCTACATGTACTAGGAAAGGCCCAAATTCATCTCCCAACCAGTAGCTACCGTCATTAAGACGCTGGAAAGACTCTATATCAAAATCTCCCCCTGTCAATAAACGATTTGTTCTGATTGCTGGACTAACGGAGATAGTGCTATCTGGATAAATAGATTGGTCTGCAATAATAGAAAAACTAACTTTACGATTTTTATCATTTAGTTCTACAAAGCTGTGACGATCAAACCAAGATAGTCTTTCTCCGGTTTGCAGATTCACAGGAAAAACTTTACCTGTAGTAAAATCAGGTTCAACCGCATAAATACGCAATCTGTAATCAGGCGAATTAGCCTTGCTGCCAAAACCGTTATCTGAAATGACTAGATAAGTGCCTGCTTTTGGACCTTTGACAACCGCAGAAAAACCTTGTACAGGTTGAGCATTAACAAAAGGAGTTGTGCGATTTGTCTTTTTAAATTGAGCAGTTGTTGAACCGAAAGCAAAGGTATCGGCGCTTAACACAGAACGTCCAACAAGTTCTGCTGCTTTGGCATGGGAGTAGAAGAGTAACAGTAAAATGACAACAGGCTGCGGCATTAGCCAAGCAGCCAGCAGTTTGAGCATATTGAGCATTGAAACTCGTTACTATTTTGGAGTTTTGAACAAGCTAGGAGGCAGTCGTAATCAAAAAATTTCACCCCTACTCTGGGAGAAACTTCTACGCGTCTACGGGGTCCTTCAGTCGCACTCTACCTTGAAGCCGCTTATGCGTCTACATAGGGTAAACTCCCATAGATACTTTAGCGGCTACTTACCCTTTGGGAACTTTTTCGGGGAACAGAAGCCACTACTCTATGAGAAGCCGGACTTCGTCCGTCTACTTGTCTACCCTACGGGTAGACAGCGCTGCCTCACCGCCAAACATGAAAATTTGGCTTTTTTCTACACCCCTATACCCTTACACCGATAGACCCACTTTCAAGTAGGGCTAGGTTTAGCTAGAGCCAATAGCCATTAGCAGAAGTCTGACCTAGCTAAACCAATTAAGAGTTAATAATTTTTTAGAACTAATAACTCAAATCCTAGCTTTATTGGTTGTCAGGTACTACCTGGGGAAGTCCCATGCTGTAGTTAGTAACACGAGCAGAGAGATTGTAACTGATTTCGCCTTTTTGGAGAAGCGATCGCAGAAAATGCTCTAAAACAGACCCAATACGGCGCAAGTTATAATCTGTTAGGTCTGCGCCACTATATGCTTCCACTTGTTCATCAAACTTGTGATAAACCTTTCGCAGAGCATCTTCATTCCAATTGAATTCGTTGTCTGGGTCAACATCCAACGTCAAGACCTGATTGCTGGGAACTAGTTCGCCATCCCGGTCAATTTCTGCCGCAAAAATACGGATATGCCGGGTTGTGGACTTAAGCAGCATTGGGTTGTCGTCCATAACGGTTTGATGATTCAGGTTATAGCAGTTCTCGTTTGACTAGAATACAAGCAATCTGTCGAAGATACCACGATTAGCGTAATATCTATCAGGCTCTTAACTTTTTGGGGTAGCCATAGTTCTATCTTAGTCTTGATCTGGAAGGAAGAGAAACAAGGGAGTATGGACAGACAAGGAGGACAAGGGAGAATAACCAATGCCCAATGCTCCAATAACCAGTTGAATCCCCATGAATCTTCAGCTAAGATGGCCGCCACAACCCTCTAATAGAAAAAATCTATGGTTGTCATAGGTAAAAAGTTCATCTGCTTGGAGAAGACAATGCGAGGTGTCATCAGATTGATGCTCAATTTTATGAATGAGGACAGCTAAAGTCAATCCTGATTCTATTGATTTGGAGATTTTGTTTTTATTTTTGCGCGGGCGAAGAAAAACTTTAGTTGATGAGGAACCCCATTGGATGCATAACTGTCAAGTTTTTCGTACATGTCCAGCCAAAGGAATTTTAAAGCGGTATACTCGGCTGGAATAATTGCAACTAAGTTTATATTTTCTATCAAGAGAAAATTTGTTACAGATGATGAGTTTCCCTATTAATAACTTGTACGTCTTTATCAAGTAGAAAAATCGTACAACCAGTGATTTTACGTAAATTTCCCCATGACAATGACAGACTTTCATTATGTAAAATAAATTCCGGGTTTATACTTACGTATAAGCACGAGTTTATAAGTAAAATCCCAAACTGTTATTGACGCAAAGATAAAGTTGATGTAAAAACCTTTAAAAAGCCAGAACAAGTTCTTACAGAAACTTTATTGTATGCAATCTCAAAAACTGAATAATAGTTATGGCTGTTCAACTACAGCATTTGCTGCAAAATCTAAGTCTTGACATTAAGAGTCTAGATAGAAACAATAGCAGGAGAAGCAAAATGAAATGCAAATTTAGTTCAAGGAAAGAAAAAAATTGAATCAAACAGTTTGGATTTCAAAAAAATATAAAGAAATTTTGCTCTTAGATATAGCCCCTCACATCTATCGCCAAAAAGTAAAGGAATCCTAAAAATTATGAACTCCAAAGTATTACCACGCCAGATAAATAATATTGAAGTAGGCGTTTATGAATGTGAAATACATCTTAAATTTCGGTTGATTGAGGAAAAAAGTTTATTAGGCGATCGCGACCAACTTTTACAGGTGTTGCTAGATGCTTTATTAACCGAAGGATCTGACGAATTTCTAGAGACTCTGCAAGCTTCTGTGAAGGCGCAGGAAATCTCAGAACTGAAAGCATCGCCACAAATGCGACGTCAGTTAATGCGTTTACGTAACTCTACTGAAAATACTTAATCTTGAGGTCTATTTGAGATATACAATCACCAGTAATGTTTTGTTTTGTGTCTTGTATTGGGCAGGGAATTTGTGAACTTATTTAAATTTATCTGTTAGATAATTTACTCTTTCCATGACCCGCTTTTGTAACCCAATCCTGTAGTTATCAGCTGAAGTCTAACCCTACTCTACGAGAAGCTTTTTTCTGGGCGTCTAGGGTAAAGACATTATTGCTTTTACAGTAGCCTTCATCCTTTGCACTACAGATACTGAGTGGGTGCCTATTAAGTGCATTTTTTACCCTGGTTTCTGGCAAATTTTAAGTTTTGCAATTATTTTCTGGGATATTCTTAGAACCCACTTGCTCTTACTGATATATCTGGAGACATCGAATTCGCTAGAAATTGCAAAATTCAGAACTCAGGGTTCAAAATTCTGAATTCTGCTTCTGGATTATGCTGATTGAGGAACTTCCAGTTTTCTGTTTTTTCTTATGTCTTGATCTTTATTTTGCCAAACCATGTTCAAGAGCAAAACGAACTAACTCAGTTCGGCTATTGGTACCAGTTTTGCTAAATAGACGACTGACATATTTTTCAACATTGCGGACGCTGGTTTCTAGACGACGAGCAATTTCTTTGTTCATCAAACCTTCCGCTACCAAATTTAAAACACTCTGTTCTCGCGGAGTTAAGTCGATTGTAAATGGTGGTGGAGACTGAGCGATCGCATTTCTTTGGGTCAATAAGGCCTTAATTTGGGCGATTTGATTAGCCAAATCGGCAATATCAGGTGTTTCGCCTTCTTCAGTTGTAGTTGGAATTTTGCTAGCACGGCGTTTAAGCAGGTTTTCGACTATTGCCACTAACTCATCAGGATCAAAGGGCTTTGGTAAATAAGCATCAACACCAGCTTGATAACCCTGGATGCGATCAGTCGTCATACCTTTTGCGGTTAAAAAAATCACTGGCAATACTTGAAAACGGGGATCTTCACGTAGTTGTTTGAGGAATTGATAGCCATCTACCTGAGGCATCATAATATCAGATATTACCAGGTCAGGTGTATTTTGTTGCATTAATTCCCAGCCCTCACGAGCATTACTGGCAACCTGAACGCTGAAACCGCTTTCCTGTAAATAGTCTTTTACTGCTTCACGCAGTCCCGGTTCATCATCTACCAGTAACAATTGTGCAGACATTTACAGTTTCCTTTCCTCGACTTTATCTCCAATTTAGCAGGCTGTTGGTCAAACAATTTTGGATTTTGGATTGAACCCCAAGATTTATCCGACGACTTGAGGATGGATTTTAGACTTCGTCGTGAGCGCTACTTCGACAAGGCTCAGTACAAGTCAGTCGAACGATTGCGGATTGAGTCCTAGAATTTATCCGCGTTCTTATACCCTGCTCAGAATTATCGGTAGAGCGTGGAGGACGTTAACCTATCTGAAACATAGGAAGAGTGTATTCCTTGTCTTCCTGTCTAGCTGAACTTATGTAGGCTAATGCAGCACTTGCTAATCTTAATACTCGCTCTTTCAAAGTAAAAATACTCAATACCAATACTTGATACACACTATCAAAGTGGGGATAGAAGTAGGAGTTGTGTAAACCCAATTTCTGGTTGTATTCGTTCTGCTCGAAATCTAAAACCTCTCCATGAATAATTGTGCTGATACGATGTGCAGCTAGTTGCAGTTGTTCTACATCACGTTCAGTAAAATGATGAGACTTAAAAGTGCCAACATGTAGTACTCCCACCAGACCTTGTTTTAGGGGTACTGGTATACCAACAAGTGATTTCAGATCCTTTTGGCGTAAGATTGGACTAACGATTTCTACCTCCGACAAATTATCCAATATCATTGGCTTCATCGTTGCGGCAATGCGACCAGCTATACCATGTCCAATGGGAATACGGATATTTTTTGTTATTTCTTCTTCAAGTCCAATGCTGGCGTATACATCTAAATTCTGCTGATCTGTAACAGGTAATAAGATAGTAACAGTATCTACAGACATATACTCTTTCAACCACTCAAGTACTTTTTGCAGCGACGTATCAAATCTAGTACCTGTGTCGTTCTGTTCTTCACCTATAAAGACATTCCAACCTTTATAGAAATTTGGTAAACCAGATTTATCTTGCCAATATAACATTATCAAACTCCAGTAAATACAATACTCGGAAATTACAGTAATATTGCTAAAAATTATAACGTTTTTAGAAATTTTCGGTATGGCGATTGAATTTATAAAAATATAAAGTTTCAATGAAATTATCAAAAAATAAACTTTGAGATTGGTAATTGATAATTTGTAATTAGGCATTACCTACTACTAACTATTCACAAATTCAAATTCCAAATCTCAAATTCCAAATTTTTATAGCATCTCAATTATTGTGGCTTGTTGCGATAGTTTAGCTTCTCTTTGACCAAGAGTACGCGCTCTAGCTGTCAATATACCAATGGGAGTATTTAATAAATTTACAACCTGAGTTTTACCAGTTAAAGACTTGATACTTTCCTTTGGTAGTTCCTTGAATAACCAACGTGCTAGTCGATAGCTACATTCTTTGAGTGTTATGTCTCGCATTAACTCCACACCATACAATTCGTGCAAATACCGATTAGAACGTCCATAACGCCGCCATTGATTTTGTAATTCTTTCAGCGTGGTGCGATGACGGTGTTGTACTACCGCTTTGTTTGCAAATTCTAAACGTCCAATATTTTCTTGTTGAATCCGCCAACAAATATCAGCATCACCACCAGTTGTTAGATATGGACGAAACAAACCTACTTTCTCTAATGCTTGTTGTCGAATCGCCAAATTTGCAGTTTGGCCATAGGGACAAAACTTATGATTGAGAGTGTGCTTTTGCGATAAAGTCTGTTGATTTTCAGCAAATTTTTCTAATAAGCTATTGCCAGCTAGTGCAGTTATTTCACCAGCGACAATTGCTACATCATTGTTAACAAAAGGTGCAACTAATAACTTTAGCCACTCTGGTTGGGGACGACAATCAGCATCAGTAAAAGCAATAATTTGACCATCAGCAGCGCGAATTCCTATGTTACGGGCTGCGTAGGAACTTTGAATTTTATTTTCACTTAAAATACGAATCAATATCGGTGAAGTTTTAGCTATTTGTTGTAATAATTCAAAAGTGCGATCGCTACTATTATTATCTACTAGCAAATATTCCGCTAATTCTTTTGGGTAAGTTTGAGCAAATAAACAATCAATTAACTCCGGTAAATCCGTTTCACAGTTATAAATAGGAATAACCACCGATACTGTTGGCAAAAAAGTATCAGTGGTCATTCGGTTGATTGATTGATCATTCATATATTTAATCTCAAGTTTATGACTAAAAATTTATGGTAGTTATTTGTTGATGGTTACTTGTTGATGCTTTTTGCAAACAACAAACAACAAACAACAACCAACTACCTAATTTTTAGTATTCCCAAATTCTAAACCTGAGTACTAAAGCCGCAAATTATTAGCACCAAAGCTAGTTGGTTTTTGAGATGTTTGATTTGGCAAAGGTTGGGCAAACTGATTGTTTGAAAGAATTGCCAAAGCACGGTTATACTGAGGATCTTTGTTAGTTCCCAACAAATCGGGGTTAGATGCGAGCTGACGCTGTTGTTCCTCTGTTAATTCCAGCTTAATGTCTGGTGTTATTCCCTTATGGTTAATATCTGTTCCTTTGGGAGTGTAGTAATGAGCAATGGTAATTGCTACACCAGAGCCATCTGCAAGCTCATGTACTGATTGGACTAGGGCTTTACCAAAGGTTTGACTACCAACGACTATTGCTCGTCTATTATCCTTAAGTGCGCCTGTGAGAATTTCACTCGCGCTGGCTGAGTTATTATCAACTAGTACCACTAAAGGACGATTTGTGAGGGCTGTGTGATTGGCTTTGTTTTCTTCGCTGCCACCTCTACGGTCTACAGTGCGGACAATTGCACCATCATCCATCCACATTCGGGCTATTTCAATACTTGCCTGTAACAAGCCACCAGGATTACCCCGTAAATCTAGTACAAAGCCATCGACTTGTTTGGCATTCAAATCACGGATGGCCCGTTGCATCTGATCTGCGGCGTGGGCGCTGAATTCTCGTAAACGAATATAGCCAACTCGGCGACGGCCTTCTTGTTTGAGAGCATAACGTACTGTTGGAACTTCAATCGTAGCTCGTGTCAGTTTGAGGTCAAAAGCACTACGCCCATCTCTTTCTAATCGCAAAGTGACCATTGTGCCAGCTTTACCACGAATCAGCTTGGAGGCATCTTCGATTTTCATCTGGCTGGTCAGCTTACCATCAATTGCCACAATCTGATCGCCTGCCTTGACTCCGGCTTTGAGTGCTGGTGAATTTTCTAAGGCTTCTACAACAACTAACCGCTTGCTGTTTTCGTTCACCTCCATCCGAATGCCGATTCCGGAAACTTCTCCAGATGTTTGGTTGGTCAAAGATTCAAATTGTTTAGGGTCCATAAAGCGCGTGTATGGATCTCCCAGCTTTTGCAGCGCTTCGCGGATAGCGGTGTAAGCTTCTTCGCGAGAAGAATAGTTTCTGCTCAATAGGCTTTGTCTGATTGTTTGCCAGTTTTGGCGATTAAAAGAACCATCCACATATTCGCGATTTACCAGTTGCCATACTTGATCAACTACCTGTTTAGGGCTATCTTGTAGTGCTGCACGAACAGAACGACTCCAACCTGGCCCAAATGCAGATACTGTAGCTGTGGTGGCGATCGCTCCTCCAATTAAAGCTACTTGCAGTGGCGAGTAACGTTTTGCAGATTGTTTCATGTATATTAAGCTGGAATAATTGTGTGGTTGACAGTTTAGCAATCAGAAGCTTTGTAGAAAGTTATAAATTTTTCTGCCCGGCTATACTCCCTTCATTCTGTTTTCCTTTAAATTGTCTTGAAAATACCGTAATACTTATCAAGGACTTTCTCTCGCACTAGTCAACTTGCTCAGTCAGCTTACTGCATTCTTATGACGCTTTCATCAGTGTCATAATTGCACTCATTATTACCTAAAATTTGGTTATTCCTGGATGCATTAATTTTAATGATTAAAAAATATAGGTAATTTAAATTTTATATAAAGTTGCTATGAACCATAAAGTTACAAAGTTTAATAATATTCCTCGTATAAATACCTTACTAAAAAGGTGGAAAATTTTACGAAAAATTAAAATTGGCTTGGGTGTTTTCCTTTGCATTTGGCTGGTGTTTACTACTATAACTTTAGTTTCCGCATCCTCCAAGCCAGTAGACGCTTTTTTTGTACTTGGTGGTAGTATCCGTCGAGAAATTTTTGTTGCCAAGTTGATCAAACAACATCCGCAAATCAAGACTTTAATTTCTCGTGGTTCCCCTGATCCCTGTATTTGGCTAATTTTTCAAAGGGAATTGGCTCTAATGAGCAACGTTTGGTTGGAGAAGTGCGCTGATTCGACTTTCAGTAATTTCTACTATGGTATTCCGATTTTACACCGTTGGCATGTGCATAAAGTCATGTTAATCACCTCTCCTACACACTTACCACGGGCAAAATGGCTAGCACAGATCATGTTAGGGGCGCATGGCATTTGGGTAGAGACAGAAGCTGTACAAGAACAAGGTATTCCCGGTAATCGTGAATCTTGGCCGAAAACCGGACTAGATGTTACCCGTAGCTTATTTTGGGCAGGATTAAGCCAGATTATTCAGCCAGAATGCTCCCAAGTGACAAACTTGACAGACGTAGACATGAAATCTTGGCAGCATCGCAGTTTTAAATGTGAACGCCAGGGGAATTTATAGTGGGAAAGAGGGAAGACGGACACGGAGACATGGGGACGCGGGGACACGGAGACACGGGAGACAAGGGAGATGAGAAGAATAACTAATGACAAATGACCAATGACAATTGACAATTGACAATTGACCAACTAAATTGTTTGAATTGCGATCGCTTGAATAGTTGAGATCGGAACTTCGGTGAAATATTGACGCTGAAATTGTTCTTCGCGAACAGCATCTAAAAACTTGGCAATTGCAGCCTCTGTCAGTGTGGATTTAGTGTTTGAATGTTGGCTGATTTGCAAATAACGATCTTGTGTTTGAATGGAAAAACCTAAATATCTCAATGCTTTAAAACCCATGTGTAAACTTTGATTACCTATGCCGAGTTTTTGCAAAAGTTGAACACGGGTGACTAGTTGATTGGTGCGACTGAGATATTTGGCAATTCCTACCAATGTCAGCCAGATTTGTTCTGGAGGTTGAGGTTCTGCTTTAGACCATGCGATCGCCAGTGGTTGCTGATTGTGAAGCGATCGCCTCAACCATGCTCGTAAATCATCCCAGCTAGTAGGACATTCTTTAATCAAGAGTGGAGATGTAGTTGATGTACTCGGTGTGGTTGCAGTAGTGAGATTGCGCCAGTCTAATATTTGTATAGAGTGCTGAGTTACTCTTGCAGATTGTTCATTAGAACGCACGGCAATTAAACGAATCTCGTAACGTTTTTTGAAAGTATTGTAATCTAACTCTACAATGCAATCACAGCGTCCTGGTGGTAATTCATCTTTATAGTGTCCCCACCACACACCAGGGAAAGGATTTTTGGTAGACTCATCCCGAAGATCAAACTCGGTTTTAATATACTGTATCTTTTTACCCTGGGAATCTTGCTGATTGCGATGCCAACCATTTTCAAACCAGCAATTTTGAATCAGCAACTTTGGCACAGGATTACCCATTCCACAGGGTTCCAAAAGTTTTAATTCTAAAAATAATTCTTTCCCCAAATCTCCTACTGTCACCACTAAATCCGCCTGTAGTGTTGGCGTTAAAGTTGCACCACCCAAATTTTGCCGTAATTGTTGATTAATTGCTTGTGTAAATAAAGGAATATTTTCCACCGGTAAACTCAACCCCGCCGCATAAGGATGTCCACCAAAACGATGTAAAAGATGGG
The DNA here is from genome assembly GCA_024239075.1 of Fischerella sp. CENA71. Classification (GTDB taxonomy): domain Bacteria; phylum Cyanobacteriota; class Cyanobacteriia; order Cyanobacteriales; family Nostocaceae; genus Pelatocladus. The sequence continues at coordinate 208,397 of JANBVI010000064.1, forward strand.
CTTGATTTTTGACCAGTTGGTATAAATCGACAGAATTAACTGAACGCGCAGAACCACGGGCTAGGGATTGGAGATGGGGAGAAGACGCAAACATAGAAGACGCGGAGAAAGAAAGACGCGGGGACGCGGAGAAATTGTTAATAATATCTCCGTGTCCCCGTGTCCCCATCTCCGTGTCCCCATCTCCGTGTCCCCGCGTCCCCGCGTCTCCTTGTCCCTCTACTCCTTCTGTACTTAACAGAATAGTCGGTCGTCCTGTCTCCTGTGCTACTTGTCCTGCTACTAATCCCAGGACGCCAACAGCCCATTGAGGATCGTCTAAAACAATGACGCTGGTGGTGGACAAGTCCATTTGGTTAATCTTGTGGTTGACTTGTTGGGTAACCTCTTTTTGTAAAGACTTGCGACGGGAGTTGGCTAATTCTGTGGCTTCTGCTAACTGATGAACACGTGCTTGATCGCGACTAGTCAATAATTCTACGCAGAAACTAGCATCACCTTGAATCCGACTTACAGCATTGATGCGGGGGCCAAGTCCAAAAGAAATATCTGTGGGGCGATCGCCACTTTTCTGACACAATTCTAACAATCGTCCCACCCCTGGACGTCGCCGTTGTGCAGGTGGTAGTTTAAAATCTGCTTGTAGTCGCCCAATTCCCAACTGAGCCAAGTAGCGACAATCTCCGCTCAATTGCACTAAGTCCGCAATTAATCCTACTGCGACTAAATCCAATAAATCTTCTAGTGGTTGTTGCGGAATATTTGGCAATTTTTGAAACAACGCTTCCACTAACTTGTAAGCAACAGCCACTCCTGAAAGATGAAACAATTTATGGTCACTAGGCAAATACTGAGGGTTAATAATGGCTGTTACTGGTGGACGTTCTGCTGGTAGAGTGTGATGATCTGTAACAATCACATCAATACCTAGCTGTTTTGCATAAGTAATTTCATCAATACTTGTACTACCAGTATCGCAAGTTACGATTAATTTACATCCCTGATTTGCTAACTTATCTATGCCCTGATAGTTGAGTCCGTGGGATTCTATTAACCGATTTGGAATGTAGTAAACTAACTGCGAATTTTGGATAAAAAATTGCCCCAAACCATCCCATAACACGGCTGTGGAGGTAATACCGTCAGCATCGAAGTCTCCCCAAATGGCAACTTTCTCACCAGTTTCCCATGCCTGTTGCAAGCGTTCCACTGCTAGATGCATTTCTTGCCCAAACTCAAAGGGACTTGCAGGTAAGTAATTTTTAGGATTAACAAAAGTGGCTATTTGTGGTACACCTCGTATACCACGTTGCCATAATAACTGTGCTGCAAACTGTCCGCTTGATGTGGGCGTATACTGCTTGACAGCTTGTAGAAACCACTCTGCCAATTGTTCAGTTGATGCTAAAATCCACTGTTGTTCAGGCATATTCAGGCATATATATAATAATAATAATAAAAATTTTTTGTGATTTTACTTGGTGTCTTTGTGTCTTAGTGGTAATTTAAGAGAAGTATTTGAACCACAAAGACACGAAGACACAAAACACATTTAAGTTATAGAGTCTTCTTGCTGTTGAGATTCACTAATGAGGCTATTCAGGACAACTTCATTAGTAATACCTTCAGTTTTACGAGTGCGGATAGGACGCATTCGCTTGTAACCTGCTCTTTCCGCTTTTTGTCGTTCATAATCTATTAGCCTGCCATAATGTTCGTGCTTGCTTAAATTCATCGACAAAAAAACATGCTGGCGGATATTTCCAAAACCTTTACGACTGAAAAATTTTATTGCTGGTACATTTTCTGGATCTGTGTCTGCTAACATAAATCGCGCCCCATCTTCAATCATACGGGCAATGACGCTATCAACGAGTTTGTCACCGACACCACGTCGCTGAAACTTTGGGCTGACTCCTAACCAAAGAATATATCCGTAAGTCCAGGATGCTTTGGTGATAATGGTTCCTAAAACAAATCCTGCGATTTGGTCGTCAATTTCTGCAACTAAACAGTATTCTGGATCTGTATTATAAAGTCCAATTACCTCCCATTCATCCCAACATCGATATAAATAGGGATACAAATCACTGGTAAATAGTTCTTCTCCTAAATGATAAACAGGGGCGATATCATCTATTTCTAATTCGCGGACGTAAACCGCATCAAATTCTGCTGGATGCATAAAATCATATTGTTGATTGTTGGTCAATAGTCATTAGTAGAGACACGATTAATTGCGTCTGTACAATAGTCATTCTTCTCATCTTCCCTATCTTCCCATCTCCCTTGTTCTTTGTTATCTTTTGCTTTTCTCCTTTTCTAAGAACTATTTAAATATTTATCTTAGAAATCTCTTATAGAGACACTTCTTGAATACTAGAGATATTCATGAGGTTAGTATCCAAATTTTGAGTCTGAGAGTATTCCTCTGATATTTGTGAACCCTGAGCATAAGTGCGATCGCATCTCTTGGCAAATTGACAATATTCACAAGTTTTACTACCTTCGGAAACCTGTGGAAAATCTTTTTTTTGTTGATAATTTTCCAGCCATAGGCTTAATTTAGTTAATAATTGTTTGAGCTTTTTGGCAGTTTTTTCGTGTTGGATATCATTGTAGCTAAATTTAATACTTTGTGGTTTACCTTCAGATTGAACAAACCAGTATGTCATAGAAATATTTTCTGGTAGATAATCGCTAGTTTCTGCTAATACGTACAAATAAAGGCGTGTCTGCCAATTTTGTTCGAGTTTGCATTTATTAGGAAGTTTGGGATAAGTTTTCCAGTCAAAAATTTGTGCTTGCTGATTATCTGCAATTAGTAAATCGTAAACAACAGTTAGTAAATAATTTTGAACTTGTAAGGTTCGGTAATGTTCGCTTTCGCGAAAAGTTTGACTATTAGTAATAGGCGTTAAGATGTCTGGTGCCGCGTTTGCAAAACCTGTCATCCAACTTTGTAGTTGTGTATCTGTCTCCAAAAAACCATCAATAGGTAATCCTATCTCCCGCTGTTGCATTAGCAGGTGAAACCGACTCCCTAAAGTTTGGTGTTCTTCCCGCTCTGGCTCGGTGGGAGAATAGAGTTGTTCTAAATAGGTATGTTGAAACTGACGTGGACAACGTTCTAGCAGGTTAAGTTGTCCTTGGGAAAGTCGCAAAAGTTGAGTTTGAGTGGATAGCATTCTTTTAGATTAGCCTTGATTGCAAAAGGTGCGATCGCTGTAAGGCGGGTGCTACCCTTCGGGAAGCCCGCGTAGCGACTCCCAAGGAGTATCGCCCCTGGCGCTACGCTTCGCGCAATCGCTTCATCTCATACGAAATTTAAATAATCCTTAAGTTAAATATGATACAATTGTGTTAAGTAAAAAATACTTAAGATAAGCAAAAAACTGGGAATTTAAAAATGAAGTTTGGTATTGACATGGGACATAACTGTCCTCCAGATACGGGTGCAGTCGGAATTCAAAAAGAAGATAATTTAACCAAAGCGGTTGGTACATTTTTGATGCAAAAGTTAGCAGCCGCAGGTCATAGTGTGATTAATTGTACTCCTACAACAGCCGCAACTGTGGGAGAATCACTGAGAAAACGGGTCGATAAAGCTAATAGCAATAATGTAGATGTCTTTGTGTCAATACATTTTAATGCCTTTAATGGGCAAGCGAACGGTACAGAGGTTTTTGCTATTAGTAACATATCCAAAGCTATTGCTCAGTCTGTTCTAAACCAAATTGTCAAGCTCGGATTTAAAAATAAGGGAGTCAAAAGCACTCCCTTTTTTGTCATTAAAAATACCTCCATGCCAGCTATTTTAGTGGAGTGTTGTTTTTGTGATTCCAAAGTAGATATGGATCGCTTCAATGCGGAAAAAATGGCTGAAGCCATCAAAGATGGATTAATTGGAGAATCAGACGCAGATGAACCAAAACCTGTTGAGGGGAAAAAATATCTTCTGAAAATAACACAAAAAACAGTATTGAAACCTTCTACAGAACAATCATCTGAAATACCAAAAGAAGCTCTGGTAGACATTGAGCCTGGAGAATATCCGATTTTAGATTTCAGATACGAAGAAAAACACTATTGGGTAAAGTGGGTTGATAAAAGTAAAGCAAATCGAGATGGGCATTTCATTTTCGATGCATATGCAAAGGTTATAGAACAAGATTAATGTTATTGAATTTGCTAATTAATTAGTTTAAATTAGGTTGTTTCATAACTCAGCCAAGCTGCTCAGGATAAGTTATTCATTGACTGATCCGTTATTTTATTCTGCAAACAATTTAAATTTATGCGAATGCGTAATTCCTAAAACAAGCGTTGTTTTATTTAAGTAACTAGAACTTAATTTTAGTTTTTGACCAGGGGATGAAATATTATGCGTTTGGAAAATTTCTATCAAGCCAGTAAACAAGCTAAAGATAATAAAGATTCTTTAGATTATGGAATTGAAGCGATCGCTGCTGATAAAGAACTAGCAACCCATATTCAACAGGTACTGATTTGGTTGAATTTTCTCGATCCTCCTGCGGATGGACAATTTGGACGTATTTCTGGTGACGCACTTGTTGAATTTCAAGTAGCTATTTCTGCAATTCGTCCAGAAGTTGCTGAAGAGAAAGGATTTTTGGGTTTAGCAACAGCTAAAGCTTTAATAGAAACTAAGCCAATTGACATTCCCTCACCTAAAATCGATTATTCTCTCAATAACCTAGCAGCTCGACTCATTAAATACATGCTAGAGATGAACTACCGCGTATCTGTAGGGGACAAAAAGTACAACATTGTCTATGTTGAGGGAATGAATGCAGATGGAACTTTAAATAGTGATGCTCCCAACGAATTCAATGATCGCCGTATAGTAATTGAAATACCAGATGCAGATTCTAAACCAGTCATCAGAGGTAATTGGGAAGGAACAACAGAACCCGGTACTAGTTTCACCAACAATCCTATGGGAGGTAGAGCAAAAGAATATGGAGCTGCCAGAATAGCTTTTGGACAGTATAAAGCTTGGGCAGTAGGTATTCATTATGGTAGTGGTGCAGATCCTCATGAAGCCTTAGTTCAAAAAACACCTATTTCTGTATATCGCGACAAAAATAAAGACATGATGCGAAAAGGAGACTTTCTCGACACAGGTGTCTTTGATATTGATCAGCACTGGGGATTTGATTATCCTCGTACTAATATTAAAGGTGCTAGTGCAGGGTGTTTAGTTGGGCGTACTCGCGATGGTCATAGAGAATTCATGGCAATTATTAAACAAGATATACGTTATCAGAAAAACAAAGACTATTTATTTCATACCACAGTAATTCCTGGTGATGATTTTTTAGCTAAATACCCTGCGAAATAAAACAAATTTTTCTTATCAAGCTTTCAATAGTCCCCGTCCACAAGGAGGGGGACTTATTCAACGCCAAGAATCTAAAATTATAGCGATCGCGAACATACAAAAGATGAAAACAGCTATACGCATCATCCATTTCCATAAAATTGGCGATAGCAGCATCTGAGCTATAGGAACAGCGTTAAGTACTGTAGATATAACATAGGCGATCGCAAAGCCAACTAATGCTAATACAAAATACTTGAGTCCCTTAACGGCGAACTTAAACAGCAAATTATAGCCGTCTTGTAGATTAGTTTTCATGGTTTTTGCCCTTACTTAAACTTACTTAAAAATCCAATTCAGTCATGAAATGCACCCTCAACTACGGTTAGGGAGAGTAGCAAATACAAGAGTCTTACTCAAGTTGACTAGGGTTAGGGGTGAAAATGTTTTCTTCAGGAGACTGAAGAGATTTAGGATTACCAGCAATAATCATTAAAATGACTATTGCAATCATCAACAGCAGCCAGGTAGGGAATGTATTTCCTACTTCCCGCACATCATAAGATTCTCGACAATGGGGACAAAAATAGATATTAGGATTACGGGGATGTTGCTCAAATCGACAAGGGGGAAAAGGATGGTCTTTATATTTACATTCCATGAGAAGTAATCTCCTATAAGTTTCCTTTGAAAAAAACAAGGGACTAGTCGCGTGGTACTCCACGTAAACTAGTCCCTGGGTTGGTATTCAACTCTCTTTGGATAGTCAAAACTTATTTATTTTTTCAATCCCCACCATCAGTTTTATAACTGCTTGGTATTTCAAGGGACAAAATTCTTAATTGTTAAGGTAGTTTCCAAGACTTCTTCGATAAGAGAACGCTACTTTACAAAGAAAAAAGCCCTTATGAAAAGTGAGGGTTACATCTCCAAAACCAGTGGTTTGAAGAATATTTAGTAAACCTGCTTCTAAACAATCGATCGCAGTGCTTCTGTTCTCCATTAACACCACACCACAAGGTTTCAGTCGCAGCTGATGTTTCAAAATATAGGTGTCTAAGTCTGCTTTCTGAAATCGAAAATCTTCATTCGGATGCCCTACGATGGTAACTAGGAACTCCGGGACTTTGCCACTCCTCATCATGTTGCACTCTACAATCAATTTGCGTGGTACTGAACCTTGATATTCATTCGGTAGATATGCTTGAAGAGTCCCGAAAAGTCCTTCTAACATGGGGCTACTTTATCTCTATTGTTCAAATCAGGGTTTTAACCTGACTTGATATTTAGCTTACACTCAATTTCATGAAAAATCAACATGAAATCACAAGTTTTTTCATGTTTAAATTTGTTGTAAAAGTATGCTAAAGTCAGTTATTCTTAAAATTATGGAAAATTGTGAGCGTTTTCTAAGAGCATTGGCAATTAGATAATTTTTCAAGGAAGGCTTGCGGTAGATATTACTGCCATGAATTTTTCCTCAAACAATACTCTTCGTTCTGATTTTGTCAATTTCCCTAGCCGATATGCCATCAACATAAGTCCGGTTGATCATCGGATGATCATCATGAGTTGGTCCGATGTCGCTATCTGGATGGTATGCAATTATATCCAGTGTACTGTCTCTAGTAAAAAAGCTGTGATGACCTTCAGGTGGAATCACAAAGATTTGACCTTGAATTAAGGGAATTTTGATAATTCCTCCACTTCCATCTTCGTGTTCTGGGACTTCGCAATGTCCCTCACCGCTCGTAACTACCCCAATTCTGATTGAAGGATGAGTGTGTCGTGTCTGGTTAATACCAGGTGGGAAATGTAAATGATTGAGACAGGGATCGCCTTTAATAGTTGGTGGGATCAACAGAGAATCAGAGCAACCATCCATGTAACGCAACCTACCCTTTTCCTCTATCGGTCCTCCAATCATGAACATTCCACGATAGTTGAGACTGGCGATCGCAATTCCACATCCACCCCGAACAGACACAGCACCAGGAACACTAAAGTACATTCCTTTGGTGAGGGTAAAAGCTAGTTCAAAGCCTGCATGATAGGAAATTACATCAGTTTGGCCATCAACGACAAACCCAAAATAAGTTCCTTTTCCGATTAAATTTAGAGTTTCCCCTGTATATCCCCATCCATATAACTGTGTTGGATGCTGTGTTGTTGACAAGTCCGCTAGCATCCCATCACGACGAACAACGGATATAAAATGCCTGCTATCGCGAGACAAACCATGAATTTCCATGAATATATTACAACTAGGTATTACAATGGGGAACTAGGTCAAATATTTGTCTTACAGCAAACCATAATATTCCTAAAAAACCCAAATAATCCATGAAGTTACCATAAAGAATTGTTAAAAAAGAAATAATAGACCTTAAGTATAATCACTTATTTTTCATCATCTGAGCCATTCATGCTTTATCATGATAAAAAATCCTAATCATTCCACAGTCTCATGAATTTTCAAGATGTAATGGAGATTGTAGAGTCAGCAGTATACAAAGCCAAAGGTAGGAAGCTGACTGACCCAGAACTGGCTGTACTGCGCGGTTCTTGGGAGGGTTTGACTTATGAAAAGATGGCAGAAGGCTCACCCTATAAACCCAACTATCTGAAGGGAGATGTCAGCCATAAGTTCTGGAAATTGCTTTCAGAAGCTCTGGGTGAGGAAGTTAGCAAGAGAAATTTTCGCGCTGCTCTACAAAGGGCCTTGTTAAGTCACAATGCAGCTTTACAAGCGCAAATTATGGATGATCTCAACCTTGTGCCTCAAGCATCAGGTGAATCAGACGTATCCAAGTCAAATATAGAATCAGCCAGCTTTGATAGTGATAGCAAAGCTGGTTGGTCGTCTCAAATTTCATATTCAAATTTCCCAAATCAAGGGGAACAAAACCTCTTTTCTCCAGGTATTGACTCTAAACAACCTTCCCATCTTGAGAAGAAAATGAGAAGTTGGTTTGAAGCTTTGGGCTATGAGTTCATACCTGGTGGAACAAGACAAGATGACTTCTTTGACATAATCATCCATATTCCTAAACGGGGAGGATATGATCGCATTTTGGCACGAGGTGTGGAAGGAGAGGTTAACCTGAATCACCTGGACGGTTTATGTCAAGCAGTCTTGGAGTACAAACCCAATGAAGCATGGTTGGTAGCTGACCTGCGGATTAGTCGTGCAGCACGTGAAGCGATTCAAGAGTATAAGGAAAAAAAGGAACTTAAATTTAGTCATGCTGCAAGTGTTGCGATCGCAGAGTATAGAAAACACAGAGAATTAGAACTATTTTGTTATACCTTCGATGAACTGATTGATGAAGGGGTCAATTTTACTCAATATTTTAAATGGTTAGAGGAACAACTGAGGAAACGAGGCATTAATGACAAAACCTATATTCCTTTAGCCTGTATTAAACAAGAAGGAGTCAACCCAATCACAGGGGAACCAATCGTCAGTTGTTACACTGAGGCTGATGGCTGGATTGATGGCTACATAGATCGCTGGCTAGATGATCCAGACAAAAAACACATATCTATTCTTGGAGAGTTTGGTACAGGTAAAACCTGGTTTGCATTTCACTACGCTTGGACTGCTTTAAAACGGTATCAGGAAGCCAAGCACCAGGGTAAAACTAGACCTAGATTACCTCTATTAATTCCTCTACGAGATTATACGAAAGCACTAAATGTGGAGAATGTTCTAGCCTGGTTCTTCTTCTCCGTACACAATATTCCTCTGACTAATTTAGTCTTCAAACAACTTAATAGTATGGGCAAGCTCCTGCTCATTTTCGATGGTTTTGATGAAATGGCGGGTAAAGTTGATCGCCACAAGGTGATTGATAATTTTTGGGAGCTAGCTAAAGTTGTCGAAACAGGAGCTAAAGTAATTCTCACTTGTCGTGCAGAGCATTTACCCAAATTAGAAAAAGGTCGCTCTCTGTTGAATGCAGCTTTATTAAATTCTATCGAAACAGAGCAGCCAAACTCTACGAGAAAACTCGGTCCCCAATTTGAAGTATTGGAATTACAGACACTTAATGACAACCAGATTTGTCAAATGCTTTGCTCCCGGCTGCAACATAAAACTTTAGCAGAAAGAGATGCGATCGTAGAACAGGTCACGAGAAATAATAAACTCTTAGATTTAGCCAGACGACCTGTGATGATTGACTTGATACTGGATGCACTGCCTAAAATTGAGGTAGGTCAGCCAGTAGACTTGTCTCACATCTATTTATTAGCTGTTCGAGAGAAAATGGCCCGGGATATCAAAGCAGAACGCACCTTTACTTCTGCTGCTGATAAGCTCTACTTTCTGTGTGAACTGTCTTGGGAAATGTTCATTACTGATCAAATGCAGCTGAACTATCGCAAGTTCCCAGATCGAATTCGTCGATTATTTGGTGCTGTTGTCCAACAACCAGAAGAGATTGACCACTGGAGCTATGACATGATGGGTCAGTCTATGCTGACTCGAAATGCTGATGGTGACTACGAACTCGCTCATCGCTCCTTTATAGAATTTTTTATCGCCTACAAACTAGCTGCACAACTGGGAGTATTAGCTCCTGATTTTGTCAATTTAGCAACAGAGTCGTTATATATAGATAAAAAAGCTCTACCTCAAGCGTATACTTGGTTGTCTTATTTTCAACGTCAAGTAGATGAACAGGGTAAAATCATACCCATTGCACCACTGAAAGAATTTTCGACTTTATCACTGAACCGTTTATTTGATGCTTTTAAATTCGGAGAACTGACAAACAGACAAAGAGACTTAACAAAAGCAGTTCTCAACTTGCTCGAACATATGCTTGACCGCTCGAAAATTGCTGGCGATCGCTTGCTGAGAATAATTAAAGCCACACGCGGGAAAACAGAAAAAGAAGTAGGTTATGTGGCTGGATATGCAGTAACACTTCTTTTGCAAATTGATTCAGAGGCTCTAGCAGGACAAGATTTGAGCCATACCGTCATTCAAGGAGCTGATTTAACCCATGCCAACCTACAAAATACTAACTTTACAGGTGCTTACTTAGATGATTCTCTTTTTAAAGAACCTTTTGGTAGCATTTTGTCAGTTGCATTTAGTGGACAATTTCTGGCGATCGGTTCTTCTAATGGCGAAATTTGCCTGTTTCAAGGACAAAGACGTTCAATTTGTAAAGGACATAATCACTGGGTTCGCTCAATCGCCTTCAGCCCCGATGGTCAAAGATTTGCTAGTGGCAGCGACGACCAAAGTGTCAAGATATGGGATACTAAAACTGGGAAATTATTCTGCACGTTAGAAGGACATATTAGTTGTGTACGTTCAGTAACCTTTAGTCATGATGGCAAGCTACTTGCTAGTGGCAGTGAAGATGGAACCATAAAAGTATGGAATGTTGATACTGCTGAGAACTTAAAGACTTTGACAGGACATGTTGGTAAGATTTGGTCAGTAGCATTTAGTCCTGTAGGTCGAATGCTAGCAAGTGGTGGTGAAGATAAAACCATCAAACTTTGGGATAGTAACACAGATAAAGATAATTGCCTCAAAACCCTAACCGGACATGAGAATTGGGTGAGGTCAGTAGCTTTTAGCCCCGATGGACAACGCATTGTTAGTGGTGGTGATGACAGCACCGTCAGAATTTGGGATATTCGCACAACAAAATGTAGCACAAAATTGTTAGGACATGAAAACTGGGTAAGGTCAGTAGCTTTTAGCCCTGATGGACAACGAATTGTTAGTGGTAGTGATGACAACACCGTCAGGATCTGGGATCTTCAAACTAATCAATGCCGTAATATTTTGTATGGACACGATAATCGAGTTTGGTCAGTAGCTTTTAGTTTGGATGGACAACAAATTGCTAGTGGAAGTGATGACCAAACTGTGAAAACTTGGGATGCTAAGACGGGTCTATGTCTGAGTACAATGAGGGGATACTCTAATTGGATTTTGTCAGTTGCTTTTAGTCCTAATACTAAGTACCTTGCTAGTGGTAGTGAAGACAAAATAGTCAGGATATGGGATATCTGTACTGGCAAGATTGTCACTACTCTCAGAGGACATACTAGTCGCATTTGGTCAGTAGCATACAGCCCAGATGGTCGGTTGCTTGCTAGCGGCAGTGACGATCATACAATCAGAATCTGGGATCTCAGGCACAGTAAGAGTAAACAATGCATCCGAGTTGTGAAAGATCACAATCACTGGGTGAGGTCAGTTGCATTCAGCCCAGATGGTCAGCTACTTGCTAGTGGTAGCGACGACAACACTGTCAGAATCTGGGATATTCATCAAGGTACACCTCCAAAAATATTACGCGGTCATGGAAATTGGGTACGAACGGTTCTCTTTAGTCCAGATGGAAAGCTAGTAGCTAGTGGCAGTGATGATCACACGATCAGAATCTGGGATGTTCAGACAGGTGAGAATATCAAGACTTTGCAGGGTCATAGTAACTTAGTTCGGTCGATCGCCTTTAAGCCGGATGGCCAGATCATCGCCAGTGGTAGTCACGATTGCACTGTGAAGATTTGGGAAATCCAAACAGGTGAGTGCATTCGAACTATAACGGAACATAAAAATTGGGTACATTCAGTAATTTTTAGTCTAGATGGACATACACTGATGAGTGGCTCTCAAGATGGAATGATCCTCCTATGGAATATTCATGAAAATAGGCTCATCAAGTCTTTTGAGGAGGATGCTGATGAAGTCTTATCAATTGCTTTCAGTCCTGATAGACAATTAATAGCCAGTGGTATTCATGATGGAATGATTCGGCTGAGAAATATGTATAAAGATGAGTCAGAATTACCTTTATCATTCAAGGTTTCTAAACCTTATGAAGGAATGAACATCACTGGTGTTATTGGCTTGACTGAAGACCAAAAAGCCAATCTTAAAGCCTTGGGAGCTGTTGAGATGGGTGTAGAGTGAAACTAAAATAATCGGGATGACTGGATTCGAACCAGCGGCCCCTTCGTCCCGAACGAAGTGCGCTACCAAGCTGCGCTACATCCCGGCACTATAATGCCAATGTAAATAAAATAATATCATAAGGTTGGTTAAATAACAATTAAAGAAAAAAGCCAAGATATCCGTTCACACTAACCTACTCTCTCTTGAAGCCGCTCAAAGGACATCTACATCATTACAGCAGAAGCTTGCTAACATTAACTTTGATAACTAATATTTAAGTGGTAAAAGTGGATTGTGACTGTTAAACCAGACTGGTTGCGGGTGAAAGCGCCTCAGTGGGAGCGCGTCGGTAATGTTAAAGAAATTTTACGTGATTTAGCCCTGAATACGGTTTGTGAGGAAGCGTCTTGTCCGAATATTGGTGAGTGTTTTAATGCTGGAACGGCGACGTTTTTAATCATGGGGCCTGCTTGTACACGTGCTTGCCCTTACTGTGATATTGATTTTGAGAAAAAACCCAAACCTCTAGACCCCACAGAACCCGCACGACTAGCAGAAGCAGTCCGGCGGATGAAACTCAACCATGTGGTTATTACTTCTGTCAATCGAGATGATTTGCCCGATGGAGGTGCATCACAGTTTATCCATTGTATTGAAGCAATTCGCGCGATCTCCTCTCACACTACTATTGAAGTATTAATTCCTGATTTGTGCGGTAATTGGGAAGCATTAGAGTTAATTCTCCAAGCTAAACCGGAAGTCCTCAATCATAATACAGAAACAGTTCCGCGTTTATATCGCCGTGTTCGTCCCCAAGGTAATTACGATCGCACCCTGGAATTATTGCAGCGATCGCGTCAACTTGCTCCTACTGTTTACACCAAATCTGGAATTATGGTCGGACTCGGTGAAACGGATACAGAAATTCGCCAGGTCATGGAAGACTTACGTACAGTCGATTGTGATATCTTGACAATCGGGCAATATCTCCAACCCACTCAAAAACACTTGCAGGTAAACACATTTATTCATCCAGATCAATTTGCTGCTTGGCAAGCATTCGGAGAAGAAATAGGGTTTTTACAAGTAGTTTCATCACCCTTGACAAGAAGCTCTTATCATGCTGAACAAGTAAGAGAATTGATGGAAAGATATCCACGTGGGTGACGATAGGGACAAGGGAGACATGGGGGACGCGGGGACGCTCAGACGTAGGGACACGGAGAATATTTTTGATTGATTCACCGCGTCACAACTTCACAGCGTCACCGCGTTTCTTCCTATTCCTCTTTCCCCAATGACAAATGACAAATGACAATTGACAATTGACCAATGACAAAATCAGTAGTAATTCTGGGTGGGGGTGCTTGGGGAAGTGCTTTGGCTGTTTTGGTTCAAGCCAATGGCCACAAAGTAAATGTTTGGTCGCGTCGTAGTTCGCAAACTTTGGAGAAACTCGTAGAGAATGCCGATATCATTGTTTCTGCTGTTTCCATGAAAGGTGTCAGAGATGTGATTGCTCAACTTCAGTCTTTACCCCTTTCTCCAGAAATAATTTTTGTCACAGCTACCAAAGGCTTAGATTTCCAAACTACTTGTACACCGTCGCAAATTTGGCAAGAAGCTTTCCCCAACAATCCTGTAGTTGTTCTTTCTGGACCAAATTTATCTCAGGAAATTCAACAGGAATTACCCGCTGCAACGGTAGTTGCTAGCAGTGTTGTCAGTGCTGCTGAGGTTGTACAGTTGGTGTTTTCTTCAAACCGTTTCCGAGTTTATACAAATGCTGACCCCTTGGGAGTGGAACTAGGAGGAACGCTGAAAAATGTCATGGCGATCGCTGCTGGTGTATGTGACGGTTTGCAATTAGGAACTAATGCTAAAGCTGCTTTACTCACCCGTGGTTTAACAGAAATGGTTCGCATCGGTGTTCACTGGGGTGCAAAGCAGGAAACTTTTTATGGGTTATCTGGTTTAGGTGACTTGCTGGCGACTGGTAACAGTCCTTTAAGTCGCAATTACCAAGTCGGTTATCAACTAGCTTGTGGTAAAACTCTTACAGAAATCCTCACCCACTTACAAGGGACTGCTGAAGGGATTAATACCACCAAAGTTTTGATGCTGCGATCGCATCAGCAAAATATTTCCATACCTATTACCGAACAAGTGTATCGCGTACTCCAAGCTGAAGTTACTCCCCGACAGGCCCTTGAAGAACTAATGTTACGCAATATCAAACCAGAATATAACGATTGAGTGGTTGGTGCTTGGTAGAGACGCGATGTTCCTCGCGTCTCTACATTAGTAGTTGCTTGGAATCCCAACAACAAATACTAAACATGAATTACCAAAATTCCCTGACGAAAAAATATCAAATCTTCAGGAAAGTATCTGCATAGCTATGTAGATATGACTATGCCTGTAAAAAAATAAGTTTTTCACTGATAAATGTTTATACCTGCTCATAACAGTCACCGTCAAGCCCGACTACAGTTGAAATTGTAACTAGAAGATTGGTGATTTATAGTCTGGTCTTGCCTTTGGATAGCTATTGGTTCATAGGTAAAGCCAGGCGAACAGCTGAATTACGGAGATGTAAGAATAAAAACCAGTATGGTTTTTTGGGAAAAAAACCCAAATATTACTCAAAACCGTGTTAGTTCTTCGTAAATCACGGGAACAATAGCAACAGTTGATTAGATTTAGCTGACCGCAATCTATTGTTACCTGGAGCAATTGAGACGATCCTTATGCCAGCAACATCCTTTTACGCAGATGCCGCCTACGAAACCCAACAACTTCCTCAGATGTTTGATCCAGATTTAACTATTGATGAAACTGAATTAGAGGTAGAAGATATCGAAGAGTTGCAGATGGTTTCTCAAGATCCCGCCAGCTCTGCTGTTAATCCTAACCGTCGCAGCACAGACTTAGTACGTCTGTATCTTCAGGAAATTGGTAGAGTTAGACTTTTAGGACGGGATGAAGAGGTTGCAGAAGCTCAGAAAGTGCAGCGCTACTTGCGGATGCGGATAGTTTTGTCTAATGCTGCCAAGCAAGGAGATGAAATACTTGTACCTTATCTTCGGGTGATCGAAGTTCAGGAGCGTTTAGCATCGGAATTAGGACATCGTCCTTCTATAGAAAGATGGGCGCGCGCTGCTGGTGTAGATGTTTTTGAACTCAAACAAATTTTAGGACAGGGGAAACGACGCTGGGCTGAAATTGCCAAGTTGACTGTCGAAGAATTAGAGAAAATCCAAAGTAATGGACTCCAATCCAAAGAACACATGATCAAGGCAAACCTCCGCCTAGTTGTATCTGTTGCTAAAAAGTATCAAAATCGTGGTTTGGAATTGTTAGATTTAGTCCAAGAAGGAACTTTGGGTTTAGAGCGAGCTGTTGAAAAATTTGACCCCACCAAAGGTTATCGTTTCAGCACGTACGCCTATTGGTGGATTCGTCAGGGGATCACACGGGCGATCGCTACTTCTAGTCGAACAATTCGCCTGCCAGTTCACATCACAGAAAAGCTGAACAAAATCAAAAAAGCTCAACGTAAAATTGCTCAGGAAAAAGGTCGGACTCCAACTCTAGAAGACTTAGCCCAAGAGTTAGAAATGACACCAGCCCAAGTTCGGGAGGTGTTATTAAGAGTGCCACGCTCCGTCTCTCTAGAAACAAAAGTCGGTAAAGATAAAGACACAGAATTAGGCGAATTACTCGAAACCGACAGCGTCACGCCAGAAGATATGTTGATGCGAGAATCTTTACAAAGAGACTTACACCACCTCTTGGCAGATTTAACCACCCGCGAGCGAGACGTTATTTTAATGCGGTTTGGGCTAGCAGACGGTCATCCTTACTCGCTAGCAGAAATTGGACGCGCTCTTGAGCTATCACGGGAACGAGTACGTCAAATTGAATCCAAAGCACTACAAAAGCTGCGCCAACCCAAGCGACGCAACCTGATTCGCGACTATATGGAGTCTCTTAGTTAGTTAAGAGTCAAAAGTCAAGAGTCAATGGTCAATGGTTATTGATTTTGACGATGGACAATGGACGATTGACCAATGACCACTTTTGCTCCCCGTTTCCACAAACTCTCACTAAGTTATAGGAAACTGTTTGCAGTAATCGAACCGCAGCTAAAAGATTTATTTAGTCAAGAGATTTTCCAGACGGGGATTACGACAGAGTGTGTTACCTATTAATTTCTCATTGTTAACTGCATAACATTTAGTAAATATTCGCAATAAGATATCATTGTTGCAAATTGTCCTCAAGTTTTGCTATATTCTCAGCTGAAAGGGTTTGTTGAGAAAAATTAGTATGACGGTCTATACAGCTTCTTCACTCAAGGCAGAACTCAATGATCGCGGCTGGCGTTTAACACCCCAGCGAGAAACAATTCTACACATTTTTCAGGATCTTCCGCAAGGTCAACATCTCAGTGCTGAGGATTTGTATCACAGGCTAGAAACCGATGGCGAAGGTATCAGCCTGTCAACAATTTACCGGACGCTCAAGTTGATGGCACGGATGGGAATTTTACGGGAATTGGAGTTAGGAGAGGGTCATAAACATTATGAATTGAACCAGCCTTATCCTCACCATCATCATCACCTCATTTGTATCAGATGCAACACAACGATAGAGTTCAAAAATGACTCTATTTTAAAAATAGGTGCGAAAACTGCTCAAAAAGAAGGTTATCAACTGCTTGATTGCCAATTGACAATCCATGCTGTTTGCCCCAAGTGCCAACGAGCATTAATGCCTCTGTAACACTTGAGTAAATTATTGGGTAAGGTGCTGACATCAAAAACGAGAAATCATTTGAACAGTTTTCAACTGAATGTGAGTGGGGATAGGCAAGCTGTAAGTATTAATACTGACAACTGAGCGGAGCTAATAG
Organism: Fischerella sp. CENA71; assembly: GCA_024239075.1. Classification (GTDB taxonomy): domain Bacteria; phylum Cyanobacteriota; class Cyanobacteriia; order Cyanobacteriales; family Nostocaceae; genus Pelatocladus. Next base: position 225,590 of record JANBVI010000064.1, read on the forward strand.
GTTCCGCTTCTCACGTCACTGAGACTAATACCGTAAAAATCTTGAGCTTGTTTGATAGCTCGTTTTGTTTCATCCCCCATCACACCATTAAGAGGCCCCTTGTAGAAACCACGCTCTTGAAGTCGTCTTTGTATTTCCAAAACGTTAAATTCGCTCTTGGATTTAGAAGTAGGGTTTAGCGCACTGTACAACTTGGCTCGAGTCGTTGGGCCTGCGACTCCGCTTGCTTTGAGGTAATTATCAGCCTGGAAGCGCCGCACAGCATCAGCCGTATAAGGACCATAGTAGCCATTTGGTTCTCCCTGTAAATATCCAGCTTTGATTAGTTGTGCTTGTAGGACTCTGACAACTTCACCGCGATCGCCTTGGGTAAGATTATCTGTATTTTTGGCTGGTTTGGCTGTTTCATTGCCATAACCAACACCAACTGGCGGTAATTTCCGCGTTGTTGCTGCTCCCACAATGCCATCAACTTTTAAGTTATAAGCTTTTTGGAACCGCTTCACAGACTCTTCGGTAATCGGGCCAAATATACCCGTAGATTTCCCGTAATAATAGCCTGCTACTCGTAAACGCTCTTGCAAGATTTTGACTTCTTTTCCTTCGTCACCTTTTTGTAATAGATTTAGATTACGGCGCTTGTTGGCTGTAGTGACATTTACTGTACTAACTTGTTGAGTTTGATAACTCACAGTACTGAATTGGGGAGTTTGATAATTCAAATTCCGGATTTTTGAGATTTGGTTACTGTTTTTGCTAACTTTTTTAGTAGCTTTTGGCCATTTTTGTAATGCTTGTAAAGTTGTTGGCCCCGCCACACCGTTAACTTGAATACCAGCAGCTTTTTGAAAACGCCGAACGGCAGCTTCTGTATCAAAGTCGTATACCTGTGTAATGGGCGCTTGATAAAGTCCTATATTGCTTAACTTTTGTTGCAAGGAACGAACAGAAGGCCCTTGATCACCTCTTTCTAATGCCAAGGCACTACCAACAGTACTGAGGACAGATAAGGTGAGAACAAGGGGCAGCATATGTTTCCAAGCTTTGCCAGAAAGACGTTTCCAATCTGGTGCTGCTGCGTTCTCCAACCAAGAACTCAAGGCAATTAGCTCATTAGTTGGCAATTCCTCGTAGGCAAAAGCTAGGTGCAAATACGCAAGATTGTCCATAGATTTCCCTACACTATTTTTTACTTCAAATTAATTTTTGTTCTATAACAGCTTCTGCTTGATGAATTAAGTTTCTCAAATTTTCGAGTATCTGTAAATTTGCATCCTGCCAAAAACCACGTTTGTGTGCTTCCAAAAGTCTCTCAGCCATATCACGCAAGGCGTACGGGTTTTTACTCTGGATGAATTCACTGACACTAGGATCGAATAGATACGCCTGTGCAATTCCCTCATACATATGATCTTCTACACATTGAGTGGTTGCATCATAGGCAAATAAATAATCTACCGTCGCAGCCATTTCAAATACACCTTTATAACCGTGGCGCATGACTCCTGCGATCCATTTCGGATTAACTACACGAGAGCGATATACTCTCGCAATCTCTTCTTTGAGAGTGTGGATTCGTGGTTTCGCTGCAATCGAATTATCTCCAAAATAGGTTTGAGGATTTGTCCCTTGTATGGAACGTACTGCTGCGGTTAAACCTCCTTGAAATTGGTAATAATCATCAGAATCAAGTATGTCGTGTTCACGATTGTCTTGATTATGTAAGACAATCTGCATTTGTGATAGACGTTGTTCAAATGCTTCAGGTGCCGAAACGCCACCTAAACCCCCTAATCCTTCTTGAGATTGAGGTGAACTAGTGTAGGCGTAGCAACTCCAATTAATGTAGGCACGCGCTAAATCTTGATCATCCGTCCAATTTTGTGATTCTATTAAACCTTGGAGTCCAGCACCATAGGCACCTGGTTTAGAACCAAAAACCCGATAACGCGATCGCACCTGCGCTTCTTCTGAACTCAAGCCTGCTTGCATCCAAAAATCTGTTTCTTGGCGAACTTGATCTGCAAGGGGGTTTAATGATGGAGGTTCATCCAACATTGCTATTGCTGAAACTGCTTGGTCGAATAAGTTTATCAGATTGGGAAAAGCATCCCGGAAAAATCCAGAAATTCTTAACGTTACATCCACACGTGGACGTCCCAACACTGACAACGGCAAAATTTCAAAATCTACAACCCGCCTTGCTGCACCATCCCAAACAGGCTGCACACCTAACAAAGCCAAAGCCTCAGCAATATCATCACCGCCAGTTCGCATCGTCGCTGTTCCCCACAGAGACAAACCTAGTGTTTTAGGATACTCTCCATGTTCTTGGGTGTAGCATTCAATTAAAGTCTCAGCTGCTCTCCTACCTATATCCCAGGCTATTTCTGTAGGTAAAGCCCGAATATCAAAAGTATAAAAATTATTCCCAGTTGGCAAAACCTCGGGACGCCCCCGCGTCGGTGCGCCAGCAGGGGCGCTAGGGACATATCTACCATCAAGTCCCCGCAGCAAGTGAGTAATTTCTTGGTGAGTTTTTTGTAAAGCAGGGAAAAGACGGGAGTGTATCCAGGTGAGGGCGCTTAAGTGTGGAAATGGGGGAGTGGGGGAAGAGATTAAGTTTTCTACGAGGGTGGCGGCGTAGTTTTCAAGAACTTCAACTGCATCGCCAACGGTGCGACAGGAATGCTGAAATTTTTCTTGGAGAATTTGATGGCTGTGAGGTGATAGTTGAGTAGCGAAATCTGCTGTCAACGGATCAAAATCTAAACCTAAATCTTCAGCTATGGCGCGAGTCAAGCCATCATGATGACGATTAGGATGACGAGCGATCGCTACAATTAAATCTCGTAGTTGTCTTCCGGTTGGACACTGCCCAAAAATGTGTAAACCATCGCGAATTTGTGCTTCTTTTAATTCACACAGATAACCATCGATTTTGCCAATTGGTAATTGTTCTTTGCCATTAGCCAATTTCAAATCAAGGTGAAGATTTTCTTTGAGAATTAATTCTTGGATGCGATCGCAAACTATACTTAAACGTCCTGGATCTAAACTCTCCGCCTCGTAATACTCATCAATTAAATTTTCCAGTTGCTGTAAACCACCATATAATTCTGCACGAGTCAAAGGCGGTGTCAAGTGATCCACAATCACCGCTTGGGCGCGACGTTTCGCCTGGGAACCTTCACCAGGATCATTGACAATAAACGGATACAAATGGGGAAGCGCCCCCAAAGCCACCTCTGGGTAACAACTATTGGACAAAGCCACACTCTTACCCGGTAGCCATTCCAAATTTCCATGTTTACCCACATGCACCACAGCATCCGCACCAAAACATTCTCTTACCCAGTAATAAAAAGCCAAATAAGCATGAGTTGGTTCCAAATCTGGCGCATGATAATTCAAACTAGGATCAAGATCATAGCCCCGCGCTGGCTGAATACCTATGAAAATATTACCAAGTTGAATACCGGGGATGGGGAAACAAGAAGACACGGGGACGTGGGGACGCGGTGAGAGGGGGAATTTCTCTGTGTCATCACAAATACTTTCCCAACGTTCGCCGATACCCTGCTGCACTTCTTGGGGCAAACTGGCAAAATACTCCTGATACTCTTGTTCAGAAACATTTTGCTTTACCGACCGCAATTCCCTACCTTCTGGATCATTTGTTATCCCAGCAGTAAGAAGTTGGATTAATTGATCACCAGTAGCAGGAAGATTATCTACCTCGTACCCCTCTAACTGTAAAGCTTGTAGAATTTCCACGCAACTTGCGGGTGTATCTAATCCTACACCATTGGCAATGCGACCATCACGGGTGGGATAATTTGCCAAAATCAGAGCAATACGTCGTTCTTGGGGTGGTTTAGAACGTAGACGCACCCATTTAGCCGCTAATTCAGCGACAAACTCAATGCGATCGCTCACTGGTTCATATACCATCACATCAGTTTCTAATTGAGGATGGCGGGTTTGCACTGTTTTAAAAGATACAGCCCGACTAATGATGCGTCCATCTACTTCTGGTAGTGCCACATTCATGGCTACGTCACGGGGGGAAAGTCCTTGAAACTGCGATCGCCACTGTTCCACACCACCACCGCTTAAAATTACCTGTAATACAGGCACATCCAATTTTTGCCATAGTTCTAGTTGGGGTGCTTCTGTTTCCAACCGTGCCAAAGAAAAGCTTGTAGTATTTAGTAGTACAGATATTGGCTGTGAATCTTTGGGTTGGAAAAATTCGCTCAATTCTTCTTGTACATCAAGTTCACGCAGCGAAGAAACAAACACTGGTACAGGTTCTAAATTCCGTTTTGCCAAAGCTCCGCACAAAGCATCAATGACTTTGGTATTACCAGCCAGATAATGAGCGCGGTAGAAGAGGATACCGACTTTGGACAAAGACACGGGGACACGGGGACACGGGGATACGGGGAATTGTTCTCTCTTTGCGTCTCCCTCTCTCCTTGTCTCCGCGTCTTTATAAGCGCCATCGCGTCTCCCTCTCTCCATGTCTTCTCCATGCCCTTCATACAACCCGACACGTGGCACAATTTGGGGTGGTGATGGTTTAAAGGAAGTGCAAAGGCAATGATCGGCAACATATTTTAGGGCATTAGCAATATTTTCTGTACCACCTTCATTGAAATAACGCCAGATTTGATTCACATTCGCCAAAGGCAGGGTAGAGTGAGACATAAGATCAGGATCAAGAGCATCATCGCCTGGCATTACAATTAGGGTTATACCATTGCTTTGTGCTATTTCCTGGACTACCTCTAACCCATAAGCCCAATAGGAACGTCCTCCTAGTAAGCGCAGAATAATTACCTGGGCTGGTTGCAAAACTTGCTCGGCGTAAGTATCAATGCTAATTTGATGCTGCAAGTTCAATAGGTTAGCAACTCTAAATTCAGGAAAATTTGTAGGTAACTTGGAGATTGCAGCTGCCAAAGTTTGAATGTCGGTGTCAGCAGCCGTCAGCAATACAAGCGGGGCTGGAGTTTGTTCTAGGAAGCTTACACCTGCTGATTGAGGATTCCAACCTCCCGGAGTGGCATTAATTCGATGCATATTCCTGTCTGAGGATCTTAAACTGTTTGTTAGAACGGGATCGAAAAATCATTAAATAACTGCATCTAGCTTCATTTTTACGAATTTTGGAACATGCTGATCTCCCCTGATTTGAGCTTTTCTCGCACCTTGCCTTTAGATGTATTTAATCAGCTTGGCGAATTGTTAGAGCAAATGGCTCAAGCAGTAGAAGGTGAGTTTGTGGTTCTGACAGAAGCTGTGCTGAAGCGAATTAGTATACCTGAAGAATGGCAGACGCAAAGATTTACAGTTGTCATTTCTAAGGGTTTTAGTGCTTTGATGGTAGGTTTTCCAGAACAAAGGGAAGATTTTTGGGAACAGTTGGATGTCAAGTTAACCTTTAGTTGTGAAGCGATCGCCTCTTTCTTGACAAAGATCAGAGATTTATTTACACATAATTCTCCCCAACAACAGAAAATTGATTCTTTTTGTCAACTGCTTGCTCCTAATGAGGTCAAACTCCAAAGTCAGTTTACGCTGTTATTGTTAGATTTTTTCCTGCGACAGCCCAATCAGGAAGTAATACAACCACAAGCCTCAACAACTCCTGTTGCTTCTGTTTGTCAGCCAGTGGAAAATGCCCTTAACAAACAACTTGCTCAAGAGCGGCTATTGAATCAGATTACAACTCAAACTCGCCAAAGCTTAGATTTGTCGGTAATTATGGTAACAGCAATTGAGCAGGTGCGAAAGTTTTTAGAATTAGATCGGTTAGTAATTTGTAAGTTAGTTTATCCACAAGCGGCACAGCTTTCCAACAGTCTTGATAATTTGAATACTAATAATTTGCCTTCTAGGCTATTTTCTTCAGAGAAGTTCTTCAGTGATGTGAGCAAGTCAAAGCCAAGACAACCAAATTATCCATCATTAAACGGTGGAGATTTTAGCTTCGGAATTCCAAAGTTTGGTGAAGAAAAAAACCACGCTTCAAATTTTTCCTCTTCACTGAATTTAGGACAATCTTCCAATTGTGTAATTTATGAATCCCGGATCGACGATACTGTTCCTTCTGTATTGAATTATATGGAAGAATACTGCTTTGTACCTCACTCCCCGTGGTGGGAAAAGTATCGCCAGGGATTTACTGTCGCTGTCGATGATGTTGAAAAAACTTATGCTTTAGAAGAGTGTTTATTGAATGCTTTAAGAACTATCAAAGTTCGCTCAAAGTTCATTGCTCCAATTGTATTTGAAGAGCAACTTTGGGGGTTATTAATTGCTCATCAGTGCAATACACCACACAATTGGAATGAAAGTGAAAAAAATCTTTTAACTTCTGTTGCGGAACAATTAGCGATCGCAATTCATCAAGCCGAGTTAATGCGATCGCTTACTCAAGAAAAACACACTCTAGAACAAAGAGTAGTTGAACGCACTGTAGCCCTCCATGACGCTTTAGTCGCGGCTGAAGCTGCTAGTCGTCTCCGCAGTGAATTTCTTGCTACCATCAGCCATGAACTGCTGACTCCTTTGACTTACGTAATTGGGATGTCTGCAACTTTACTACGTTGGTCTTTTGGAGATTTAAATCAACGCCAACGAGAATACCTGCAAACTATTCATGATAGCGGCGAACATCTATTAGAAATGATTCATGATATTCTGGATTTATCCCAGATTGAAGCAGGAAAAGCTGTTTTAAATATTACAGAATTTTCTTTGGTAAAAATAGCTGAAAATATAATTGCATCGTTATTGGAAAAAGCTACCAGCCAGCAAGTAACTTTGAGACTAGAATTACTTGTCGATCAAAAAGGCGATCGCTTTACTGCTGATGTCAGAAGAGTAGAACAAATTTTGTGGAATCTTTTAAGTAATGGAATCAAATTTACGCCTGAAGGTGGAAATGTCACTTTACGCCTGTGGATGGAAGATGACACTGCTGTATTTCAAGTCGAAGATACTGGAATTGGCATTCCTCAAGAACAGTTACCACTGCTGTTTGAAAAATTTCATCAACTAGATACCCCCTACCGTCGCCGTTACGAAGGTACGGGACTCGGTTTAGCATTAACTAAACAACTTGTAGAACTACATCGGGGTCGAATTGAAGTAGAATCTACTGTTGGTGTTGGTTCAATTTTTACAGTTTGGATACCAGTTCAACCAGAGCCAGCCATTCAATTTTAGATTTTAGATTTTAGATTTTGGATTTTGAATTTGAGATTTTGAATTTGAGATTTTGAATTTGAGATTTTGAATTTGAGATTTTGAATTTGAGATTTTGAATTTGAGATTTTGAATTTGAGATTTTGAATTTGAGATTTTGAATTTTGGATTGGCAGTATCCCAAATGTTTAAAATCTGCTGTTGATGCAGACATGATAGGACTCTGTTTAGCTAAACTTTCAATCAACAAAGCAGTCCGATGGAAAAATCTCATCGCCAAGCATAAAAATAGCACTCCTCCTACACCCAATTTCAAGTTTAGATGCTAGAAAATTTAATGGTTCCCGTGATTTGTAAAGGCGGTATCTCTTAATCCTGAGATGGCGTGTCAGCCTATTAATATACGAACATACGCTGTAGTCGTTGGCACTGCAATCACGGGGATTGATTATTTAGTCAAAGTGTATACGAAAGAACTATAAATCTATAAACTACAAATTAAAGCTCTACGGGAGCCTTGGAGACAGAAAACTCGTTGGCTAATGCAGTAGGAACTAAAGTCCAACCTGCTTTTAAAAGTTTCTGATAAGTAGCCCAACCTCTAGAACCCCCAGGGATTTTATAATCTGGTACTGCATATTGAGGAAAAGCTGTGTAAGGACGCCATGGTTGATGAGGTGCAGTTTGCAAATGCAAAATTTTAGTCTCATTTTCACCAGAGGTAGATAGCCAGCACATTCTTTGCTGCATAGTAAACTCCTTTGTATTTTTATATTTAGATGCATAATGACAGACTTTTGTCAAGCCTGACATCACCCCATTGGGGTAGTTTTTTGGCTAGTTTTACAGATGCATATACTCATATAATTCTTTCTTGAGCCTGAGTCAAAATTACGCACCTTCATAAATAGTCAGACAGCAAAAAACAACACTTGTTTTCCACTAATGTTAAGTGCTGTAAAACAAAGTTGATGTATCGACAAATACGATTTTTTGTTTATCAAAGTTTTTTAAGTGTAATCACTTAGCTTTAATATTATTTTTTAAACATATTTACCAATTTTATTAGTTAAGTCAGGGAACAGGAAACAAGGAGTGGTAAACAGGAAAAATCAAATATACTAAGTTTTTTAAGCGCAGAGCGCAGGCTACGCCAATATAAATTAAATATAAATCCTAATATTATCTAAAATGCTTTAGTTAAAAAAATGAATTAAATTCATAAGCGCGGCTGATAAAAAATTGCCGCTGCTTAAAAATTTCTAGTTGCACTTTTAGAATAACTGTAACTTTGCCAGATAAGAATTTACATCAGCTACGTGTCTGTGTTTTAGCATAAGTAGCTTATTCCAAAGCAGGGACATAAAACTTGTCACCAACAATATCACGAATTTCTGCTACTAACTGATAGTAAGTAGAATCTGACAAAGCTGGTTTTGCATCTTCGATATTAATTGTTTCATCCAAATCAATCCATGACTTACAACCACCATACTCAGGTAGATATGGGATTTCCCGAACTTGGGGTAGATTGTATGTCCGCAGTAGCAGAATATATAATGGCTGACGCGCTTTCCACTTCAGGCGATCGCTAATAAAATGCTCGTTCCAAATATGAAAGGGAAGCAAAGCATTGACTATTGATGCATCACAAACTGGAAAAATATCGGTAATTTTTGCCCAGCTACCGATGCGTATTGTTTCTGGATGCCAGCCAGATGTCACGGGATAAACAAGATTAGCATACTCAGGCTTCAGTAGAAAAGGTTGTTGATGTTCGTAAGTTGGGTAAAGCAAAATCTCGTCATGAACTACTTGAAAGCGTCCATTACGTTCGTGAATACCGCCTTTGCGAAGCAGCATGATTGTTTTCCCTGCTTCTAAAGCAGTGACAGTAATTGCCCATTCTTTGAGTGCGTGAAAAGTTGTAGTCACCATAAGCATCTACTTTAACTCTGATTTTATTTGACGCCAAGATCAATACACTATGTCACTACCTGTGGAAATGAATTTTAGAAATATTTATAGAAAAGCACAAAAGACATAGCTGTGACTTGCAGATTCCGATGTTCCCCATATTCAGCAACTTTACCTTGAATCGGATGATACAAGTTTTGATTTTATTGATATATGCAACATTAAATCTGTTTTTTTTATTACAGCATAATGTAATCTGACATTAACCTTGAGACAGACGCTCAACTAATCAATAGAAATAAATATTAATAATAAAGTTCCATCTCTAGTAAATTCTTGTGGCTGACATTTAAGGGACTTCCAATTAAGAAATATAGGCGTTGCAAGGGATAAGGGAGACAAGGAAAAGAAATTGTATTAGATGCAGAAGTTTAATCATCTGTTTTTTGGATTTCCCTAAGTCATTTTTGTAATTTTTTGTTAAAAATTCTGCGATCTCCTTCACAAAGAATATTTTTATTTGGAATAAAAAAATGAGCTTAAACAACAATAAAAGTTTGTGTTCAAAGCTTGCTAGTGTTGTTGTGATTGCTAGTATCAGTGTTGTGCTAAATATTGTCACAGAAGTTCCATTTATTAGCACAGCATACTCCCAAATAGAAGCAAAATCTTCAGCAGATTCTATAAAGCAGCCTATTAACTTAAAGATTATTATTAGCCGACGTCAAGTAATTATATATCGAGGAAAAACTCAAATCAAATCTTATCCGATTGCAGTTGGTCGTCCAGGTTGGGAAACTCCTATTGGTAATTTTCAAGTACTCAATATGACAAAAAATCCAGCTTGGATGCATCCTTTTACAGGCGAATCTATCCCAGGAGGAAGTCGTAAAAATCCTCTTGGTCCCTACTGGATTGGATTTTGGACAGATGGTACTAATTGGATTGGTTTTCATGGTACTCCTGATCCTGAATCAGTTGGAAAAGCAGCTTCTCATGGTTGTATTCGTATGTATAACAAGGATGTTCAAGAATTATTTGCTCAGGTCAATATAGGAACACCAGTAACTGTAGTACCATAGCTGGATAGTCTGATTCTCAACAATATATCTACCCAAAGAGCTACTCAAATTTGCAATAGTAAAAAGCCATTTTCATCAAAATTTAAATACACAAAAGCAATTCCATCTAATTTGGTAAAATTTAAATTCCATATCATCGGCTTATTCAATAAGTCGGTGATTTTGTTGTTTAGCAATGTTTGAGTAAGCTTGATTTGCAATATTTTTGTATTTATTATCACACTTAAACTTTACTAAATTATTTTTTTTACAAATTCTAAATTTACCTCAAGACAGACGAGCAAGAAAATTAACAAGGTTAGTTTTTAGTAATAAATTTGCAAATTTGGAAATCAAGTTAGACACTTCTGATTAAGATATTTGATTCCGTATCATAAGTTATCTAATACTTGGTTACAAATCTAGCAAATTACTCAGTAGTTGATAAGTTGTTCAGATTGAATTGCAGGAGATGAAAATGAGCGGAAACAACAAAAATTTGCTCACAATGTTTGTTAGTTTTCTAGGAATGACTAGTACCAGCATTTTACTAAGTCTCCCAACATTCGCAATGCCCAATCCCAGTTCTCGTAGCATAGAAATTAGTGAAGTTCCTCCATCAAATAGCAGGTTATACTCCCAAAATAACGGTACTACCACAACACCGGGAACTATAAATAACGGTACTACCACAACACCGGGAACTATAAATAACGGTACTACCACAACACCGGGAACTACAGATGGTCAAAACACAACAGGTGGACAAAATAATCGTAATATCAGAGCATTATGGTAAATTGCAGGGCAATTTTCTAGCTCCATCAGACTGACAAGTTTGTTGATATTGCTGCCTTTTGTTGCATCAAAAAACTTTCTCCAAAAAATAACCTCCTGATAACTATTAGCGAAATCTAAGTAGTTATCAGGAGTATTTAATATGTTTGGGAATCCGGTTGAATTTATCAACTTATTTGTTGAACCAAGAAACGGAGAACAGAAAGTGTGGTGAGTTTTTTAAATTAAATCCAACTCATATATATTTTTTACATATTAGTTATAGGACTAAAATATATTGGACATTATTAACTGACTTCTCTATTGTAGTGATTAAGGCAACAGACATAATCCAACTGTAATATAACCTTTCAAGTTCAGAAAGGTCATAAAAAGCTCTCGCCATAAGCATTTTGCTTATCGGTGAGTGATGAACTATTTTTGATACCATCTAAAAAATGCGACGGCTTAAAACAGGTTCAAGTATGAGCAAAGGTACACTTTTTGACAAAGTTTGGGAATTACATACTGTTAGTACACTTCCTTCAGGACAGACACAACTATTAATAGGACTACACCTGATTCATGAAGTTACTAGTCCCCAAGCCTTTGCTATGTTGAGAGAGCGGGGTTTAAAGGTATTGTTTCCAGAGCGGACAGTCGCTACAGTAGACCATATTGTACCAACAACCAATCAGGCACGTCCTTTTGCTGATACGCTAGCAGAAGAAATGATGCAGGCGCTAGAGCAGAACTGTCAAGAAAATGGCATTACCTTCCATAATATCGGTTCTGGCAATCAGGGTATTGTGCATGTAATTGCACCAGAACAAGGACTTACCCAGCCAGGAATGACGATCGCCTGTGGAGATAGCCACACTTCAACTCATGGTGCATTTGGTGCGATCGCTTTTGGTATTGGTACTAGCCAAGTCCGCGATGTTCTCGCCTCCCAAACCCTGGCTTTATCTAAACTCAAAGTCCGCAAAATCGAAGTTAACGGTATTCTCAAACCAGGTGTTTACGCCAAAGATGTCATCCTCCATATCATTCGTACTCTTGGCGTCAAAGGTGGTGTGGGATACGCCTACGAATACGCAGGTACTACCTTTGAGCAAATGAACATGGAAGAACGGATGACCGTTTGCAATATGTCCATTGAAGGTGGGGCGCGTTGCGGTTACATTAATCCAGATCAAGTCACTTACCAATATCTTAAGGGTAAAGACTTTGCCCCCAAAGGCGCAGATTGGGAGAAAGCAGTTGCTTGGTGGGAGTCAATCAAGAGTGATGCTGATGCTGAGTATGATGACGTTGTAGTATTTGACGCCGCCGAAATTCCTCCCACTGTGACTTGGGGTATTACACCCGGTCAAGGTATCGGCGTTAACCAGTTGGTACCTTCCGCCGAACAATTAGCAGAAGAAGACCGCCAAATTGCCCAAGAAGCTTACATATACATGGATCTAGCTCCTGGTCAACCCATTCAAGGCACAAAAGTCGATGTCTGCTTTATTGGTAGCTGTACCAACGGTAGAATTAGCGATTTGCGAGAAGCAGCCAAAGTTGCTAAAGGGCGTCAGGTTGCTGAGGGGGTCAAAGCTTTTGTTGTTCCTGGTTCCGAACGGGTTAAACAACAAGCTGAAGCAGAAGGGCTAGATAAAATCTTTGAAGCCGCAGGTTTTGAATGGCGCGAACCAGGATGTTCAATGTGTTTAGCCATGAACCCCGACAAACTCCAAGGACAGCAACTCAGCGCCTCTTCTTCTAACCGCAACTTTAAAGGTCGCCAGGGTTCTGCTTCTGGTCGTACTTTATTGATGAGTCCAGCAATGGTAGCAGCGGCGGCGGTGAAAGGTGAAGTTTTCGATGTGCGCGAGTTGTTGAATTAGTTCTTAGTGTCTTGGTGTCTTGGTGGTTAATAAAACATCTTTTTGAACCACATAGACGCGCCAGCGGCTACCTACGGAAGCCACTCCGTGTCTACCCGCAGGGTAGACACAAAGACACAAAGCTTGATTTTTCCTCTACTCCTCAATCCAAAAATTCTTATGGTAAGCGAAGTAAAAGCAATCTCTGGACGTGGTATTTCTTTGGTAGGTGATGACATTGATACTGACCGCATCATTCCTGCCCGTTTTTTGCGCTGTGTTACCTTTGATGGTTTGGGCGAACATGTATTTGCTGACGATCGCACTGCACTCAAAGGGGAACATGCTTTTGACCAACCGCAGTATCAAGGCGCAAAGGTTTTAGTAGTTAACCGTAACTTTGGTTGTGGTTCTTCACGGGAACATGCACCCCAAGCGATCGCGAAATGGGGTATTCAAGCATTAGTAGGTGAAAGCTTTGCCGAAATCTTTTTTGGCAACTGTGTAGCGATGGGTATTCCCTGCGTTACTGCTGATTCTACTATCATCAAACAACTGCAAGAAATCATTGTTGCCAATCCCCAAGCATCTGTGACAGTAAATTTAGAAACTATGCAGGTACAATGTGGTGATTTTTCTGCTTCCATCTCTATTGGAGAAGGTGCGAAAAATATGTTTGTTTCCGGTACTTGGGATGCTTGTGGTCAATTAGTAGCCCATGCAGATCAAATTCAGGCGACGGCGGCGAAATTACCGTATTTAAGTTGGAATCAAGTTGGCGTTAGTTAAGTGTTTATTGACACTCCCACGGCTATAAGCACGTGGGATTCTTGCTTCATGCGATCGCATTAATTCATGTTTCGATTCTGCAACGCCGAATTTTGAATTGTTTTGTCCCCTATTTTCCTCTTGTGATCTGTCGCTTTTTCTCCTCTAAACCTGCTCTTTTTTCTGGAGTGAGACAATCAAAACAGTAGGGACAACTAATACCTTCTTCATAATCAGGAGAAGTTTTATCAGCTTCCGAAATTGGGTGTCCACAACCAACACACATCTCATAGGAACCAAGTTCTAACCCGTGAGTCACAGCTACTCGTTCATCGAAGACAAAACACTCCCCTTCCCAAAGACTTTCCTCTGGAGGTACTTCCTCTAAATACTTGAGAATACCGCCTTCGAGGTGATAAACCTCCTGAAAACCTTGCGAAAGCATAAAAGAAGAAGCTTTTTCACAGCGAATACCACCAGTACAAAATAGTGCTACTTTCTTATACTGGGTTGGGTTAAGGTGCTTGTTTACATATTCTGGAAATTGTCTAAATGATTCAGTGCTAGGATTTTGAGCTTTTTTAAAAGTGCCTATACTGAATTCATAATCGTTACGAGTATCAATTACAACTACTTCGGGATCAGAAATTATTTTATTCCAATCTTTGGGAGCAACATAAGTTCCGACTTTTTCATTGGGGTCAATATTAGGTAGTCCAATCGTGACTATTTCTTTTTTCAGGCGTACCTTCAAACGCTGAAAAGGCGTCTCTTCGGCGGTAGACTCTTTATGTTCCAACTCAGCAAAGCGAGAATCAGACCGCAAAAAAGATAATACTGAATCAATACTCTCACGAGAACCTGCGATCGTACCATTTATACCTTCTGGGGCTACTAAAATAGTTCCCTTGATACCTTGTGCTTGGCAATAAGACAACAAAGATTGCTGTTTTTCAACGTAATCTAGCAGTTTAACAAACTTATAAAATGTAGCAACAACTAATGTCATATTTGCGTAAATAATTAGTAATTAGTAGTTAATCACAATTAGCAAATAGCAATTTACGTCTCATGTAACTTCTTGTAGTTCTATAATTTTGCCAAATTTCCTAATCTAGAAATCAAAAATTGGACTATATCTGGAAGCGATCGCTGTTAGAGAGTTATGTTATGAATATTATTATGTGTGCAGACGGTGTAGCAGCGAATCAACAGACGTCGCTTGAATGAATAAAAATAGGAATGGCGATCGCTGTAAACAGGGCTATTATTTCAGGATTTATAGCATCGTGTGTTTTTTATTTTGCTTCGGTAATTTTCAGAGTATAAGGAAAATACTCATCTCTGTTATAGGAACCAATCCAAATTTGATAGGTTCCAGGTAGCCACTCACCAACTATACCAGGATTTTTACCATCAAAATCATCATTACACCAAGTACCACCAGGACCACTAATAATCAACGTTGTGTCCTCCGGACTATCTACTTGCAGCTTTAAGTAATCGAATTTTTTTCCTAACTCAAGTTGATGATCTGGTTTTTGATCAACAAATCCTGTACATGCTCCTGTAGACGTTTCTCTTTTAGCGACAACCTGATTTCCTGGTAATGAACCTCCACTCATTCCGCGAACCTCAAAAGGATCTGGAAGAAATTTCGGACTAATACTGACATCACCAAATATGGGTGGTGGTGTTTCCTCAGCAAATGCTACCGTTTTTACTATCGATGCGATCGCGATACTGGCAATGATAAATGACATGTTTATTAATTTCCTTGGCATTTTCATTAGATGATTGTCTAAAATTTTCTCAGTGTTATTGATGACACTAATTTTACATACCAAGTTCCTAAAATGAGGGAAATTGCTCAGGTATCGAAAACATAGACGACGAATAGCATCTTGATGTTCTGGTTTGTCATAAAAAGTTTTTTACTAGATAAACGTAGGGATGTACGACTGTGCGCCCCTACTACATATATTCCCTCACTAAGAAATATTATTCACCCCCAAAAAATAGCCTTTTTAGGCAGTCAAAAGTTTATGGTGTCCAGGATTTGGGCTTATGGATTCCGAATTAGGAATTCATAATTTCTTATAGACTCTTAACTTTCAGTAGGCATGATGAACTATCATCTCCAATGACAAGACCATACACAAACAACACTACCGTTTTACCCAAAAGTGGGCTGCAACAAAACTTTTACTAAAAAAGGTATTGTTTAATTATTAGTCAGGAGCCACAAAATGGTTGCCCAAATTCAAGAATTAGAAGCCTCGCACTGGGTGAAAACTCGTTCTTCCCTTGATCCTGCCGAATCAAGCTTTTTAAGCTGGACAGGTAAAATATACGCTTTTGTCCCAGGTGAAAAACGCACACTCTTATTTAAAATGGTCGGCATGAGTGTGAGCCGATGCATTCCTACAGAAGCAGATTGCTGGGATTTTACCTCCAGGGAACTGACTTATTACCTCAACCCTGAAACAGAAGAGATTTTACATAAATGGGATAATCCTTGGACGGGGGAAACAGTTCCAGTCATGCACGTTGCTAATAACCCAGTACAAGGTCATTTTAAAGGCAAGTTTCCAGCGCAGATAGATGGTGAAAGTGCTACTTTTGTATTTGATATATTTCCTACCTATCCTAACCCCTTAATAGAAGATGCTAAATTAGCTCAATATACTCCTCAATCCACTTATCAAGCAGCAGAGTTATTTAAAATTACAGTTCCCACCACAGATTTATTTAATTTAGAACTACCTTCAGTTTCTCAACTGAGATTAAGTTGGGATAGGATTGGTCAATGGCTACCCTGGATGAAAATGGGCGATCGCTCTGGTTATCTGATCTACAGTGCCTACGGTAGTAAAGTCCAAGGCTTCGATGCATTACCCGAACTGCTCAAAGATGAAATAAATACTCGCGTCCCTCTATACAAAAATGCTCCGAGATCCTTTTTGGATGTCGAAGACATGACTTCTTGGCTATACTTCCAACAAAATTTTGCTGCTTATCTAGCTGGTGAAAGATTCCCCCTACCAGCCGCAGAAGAAGATTAACAAAAATTTGCACAATTTATCCAGGGCGCACAGCCATGCGCCCCTACTCTAAGCATGTAATTTCTAAATTACTGCCTTCTCCCATTGGTGAGAACATTAATGGCTCCACCTGTAATTGCACCATCAACTGCATCACCAACAACATGTTTGGTATTACCACGTAGGATTGTACCAGTTACGGCACCTGCCGCTGCACCGACTCCCACATCTTGAACCACGTTACGCTTCTGACGATTTTGGTACTGACGTCGTGTACCATGAACGGCGTTGACAGCTGCACCAGCTGCTGCACCCTTCACAGCATTGTTTACTACAGAACCACGTCCTCTGACAGCACCAGTGACTACACCAGCACCTGCTCCGATACCGAGGTCTTGTAGTATGTATTCATCAGCAGAAGCAGGTTTAGCAGGCACAAAGCTAGCACCAACTAAACTTGTAGCTAGTAAGCCGGGTAAAAATGCGCGTTTAAAAATCTTGTTCATCGACTTTCCTTCTCAACTAAAGATCAGTGATTAAAAAATAGTCAAAGTTGAGATAGTTGTTTTTGACCATACTTTTAGTCTAGGCAATTGCTAGTTTTTTTGCATGAAAAATCTTTCATGATAACCGTACAAGAAAGTGAGGAAATGAAAGATATTAAAATCTTACTCCCTTTCTCATGCTTGTACCTTCTGCCATTTGCCTGAGATTTAAAATGCCTGAATCCACTCTTTGATAGAATATTCAGTCCAAATTCCGTTTTGCCAGTAGGGATCATTTTCTACTAATTGGCGTACAGTATCTTCGTTTTCGGTTTCGTAGATACCAAAAACTTTTGTTAAATCTTTGGTAGGGCCAATCGTAATTAGGACACCAGATTCTTTTTGTTTTGCTAATCCATCTAAATGGGCTTGGCGGTAAGGAGCGCGTTTTTCGAGGACATTTTCACAGTAAGTCCCCCACATGATGTATTTTGCCATATGTTGTAATTCCCAAGATTTATTAGTAGTAAGTAGCCCTGACTGAGGTGCGTACACCAGGGTGAATAAAAATATGCTTCCTACACCCCTATACCCTTACACCCTTTTTTGAAGTCAGTTAGTAGATAATAGGAGCGAATGGCATTCGCCCCTACTAACCAATGATTAACTTCTTAAAGCAACACCAAATTTTTCGACCAATGTATCACGAACTTTTTGATGCACGGGTTCAACTTCAGCATCAGTGAGAGTGCGATCGCTTGCTCGATAAATGAGGCGGAATGCTAAACTCCGTTGTCCTTGGGGTACGTGTTCGCCACGATATTGATCAAACAGTTCTACAGATTCGAGTAAATCTTTACCTGCTTTGGTAATTGCTTTTTCAATTTCGGCAACTGTGACTTTTACTGGTGCAAAGAAGGCAATATCTCTGTCTGTCGCTGGATAGGTAGAATAAGGTTTGAATGTGGGTATGGCAATTTCATCTTGATCTAGTGCATCCAATAACACATCTAAATCTAGTTGAAACACGTAAACTGCTTCTGGTAAGCTTCTTTCGTGTCGCAGTTGGGGATGTAACTGTCCAAAGATACCAAGTCTGTTACCTCTAATCCATAAAGAAGCAGTTCTACCTGGATGTAAACGCTGATCACGACAATCTGGTTGATATTCTACGTCCAAACTCAGACGTTGAAATACACTATCTAAAATACCTTTGGCTTCATACCAAGTCATGGGCTGCTCGCGTCCACTGCTTGTCCACTTGCTGGATCTGCGATCGCCTCCCAAAATCCCAGCGATGGCGTCTGCTTCTTGCAATCCGCTTTCTTCTTGCCAGAAAATACGTCCAATTTCAAATCCGTTGAGCGTCCCGTTGCCTTGTTCTAAGTTATACACAAAAGCGTCTATTAACCCAGCTATTAAATCTGTGCGTAGGGCTGAATACTCTACAAATAAAGGATTTGCCAGCGCTATTTGTCTATCTTCTCCTGGCTTGACTAAGGAGTAATGCATTAATTCTGTCAAGCCTTCTGCTCGCAAACATGCGCGTAATTGACGCAGGATTTCCACATCAAAAGGCAGATAACCAGCTTCTGACTTTTCTGGTAAGGTGTCACAGAAACGATTGTAGCCGTAGAGACGGGCAATTTCTTCTACTAAATCAATTTCCCGTTCTAAATCGCGGTAACGATAGGGTGGTACTGTCACTGTCCATTTGCGCTCACCAGCAGGAGTTAGTTGACATCCTAATGCAGTCAGGGTGCACTCTACATCTTCAGGTTGTAGTTCTGTTGGTTGCTTACCAGAATCAACAGGTCCCAACACTTGATTCACCCGATCTAATCGTAGTTCGATAGAACGTGTCCAAGTCGATGGATCGGGGCGAGTATCGGAAATTTCCTGAGTCACAAGATTTCCTTGAGCGAGTTCGGTAATCAGACTCAGGGCGCGGCGTGTGGCTATTTCCAAGCCAGCACTATTTATACCCCGTTCGTATCGAGCTGAAGATTCACTTCTTAAACCCACGCTCCGAGAAGAGCGGCGAATCGCTACGGAATCAAATAAAGCTGCTTCTAATACTATGTTTTGTGTACCTGCGTGGACTTCGCTGTCTTCGCCACCCATCACACCAGCCAAAGCAACGGGTTTATCGTTGGCGGTAATCAGTAAGTTTTGAGTGGTGAGGGTACGAGTTTGTCCATCTAGGGTTTTGAGGGTTTCGCCAGCGTTAGCAAAGCGAACACCAATGGCGAGCTTTTGGTTTCCGGCGATGGCAACCAAGCGATCGCGATCAAATGCGTGTAATGGCTGTCCCCATTCTAACAATACATAGTTAGTAATATCCACTACATTATTAATCGGTCTGACTCCCGCAGCCCGTAAACGCTGTTGTAACCAATCAGGGGAGTGATCAATTTTTACCTGTTCAATTAAAGTACCAATATAGGCGGGGCAAGCTTGCGTATCAGCTACCTTAATAGCCAAATTTCCTGCACCTTGCGAAATTGAAACTTCACCAGGCTCTGGAATAGTTATTTTTGCACCTGTCAGTGCTGCAACTTCTCGCGCTATACCCACCATACTTAGAGCATCAGCACGATTAGCAGTAGCAGTCACATCGAGAATGACATCATCTAAACCCAACAAAGGACGCACATCGCTACCCAATTGCAGATTCTCTTGGGTAAAAATATGAATTCCGTCTACATCAGTTGGTAAACCTAGTTCTTTCAAAGAACAAATCATCCCATTGGATGGGACACCACGCAGTTTTGCAGGTTTAATTTTTAAATCGATATTTGGTAGATAAGTACCTACTGTTGCAATAGGCACATATATATCTGCCCGGACATTAGGAGCGCCGCAGACAATATTGAGAGTTTCTCCTGTTCCGATATCAACTTGACAAACACTTAATTTATCAGCATTGGGATGGGGTTGGCGTTCCAGCACTCTCCCAATCACAACACCATTTGCCCAAGTGCGGCGATCTTCAATATCTTCTACCTCAAACCCTGCCATTGTCAGAGTTTCTGCTAATTCTTCCGGGTTAAGTTTTACCTCGACTAGTTCCCGTAGCCATTTAAGAGAAATACGCATGGAATGTGTGCTTGTGCGAAATCAGAACTGAAATTCAGAATGCAAACACTATTTTAGAATTAATCGCCTAAGTTCCTCATCCATTAGAGTAATCAATTTTGTTTGACCAAGAGGCAATGCCACGATACAACTATAAAGCTATCCTCTACAAGTTATACTATTGAGTCAAAATTAAACATTGTAGCGATACTGCTTGATTAAGGATTTTCATTATAATTTTGGGCTTGTAGAGACGTTCCAGTGCAATATATCTAAAATCTTTCTGAACCGAGCAATAGTAATTCCGATCTCACTATCTCATCTCATTACTAAAGCTATAACTAAAAACTCATTATTATTTTTCTAATTGTATGAAATAAAATTAGAACAATTAAGCACACGAATTTATACTCTAAATATTTTGACTCTAGAAAGTTAACTCTTAATCAAATTCTTATGTTAAATGCATAAATACCATCTTCAGTAAATCTGCACGCGTAAATGGTTTTGTTAAATATCCCGATGCTCCGACAAATTTGGCTCTCACTTTATCTACAATTCCCTTACTACCTGTAACCATCACGATTGGCGTCTCTTTAAACATCGAATTATTACGAATAATCCGACATAATTCATAACCATCAATTCCTTCCATATTCAGATCCAATAAAATCAAGTCTGGTTTATGTCTAATCACTGCCATGACTGCTTTGAGTGGATCACTGATTGTAACTACCGAAAAGTTTTCTTCTTCTAAAAAACGGCTAATTTCTCTCAAAAATGTTGGACTATCATCTATAGAAACAATTTTATATTTTTTGCGGATACTGGTAGGAGCAGGATTAGCTTGTTGTAGATTTGGGTTGATATTAATAGGGTTTGTAAATTCTTGTAGTTTTTTTCTTCTCGCTTGAGTAACCTGTGAGAGTTCGTCAGAGATTGTTTGAGTTTTGGTATTACTATTTTCTACAGAAGTTATATCTGCTAATTCTTGCTTTTTTAATAAATTTATTTCATCAGGTTCTGTTATTTGTTCAAATGTTTTAGGTAATTTATCAAAAGGTGGATCTGGTTCATGTAATAAAATTGCCCCATTTATGATGTATGGATACAGCGTTTTCAGCACATGGATTTCATCTTGATTCATAATCACGGCCAGATGACGTAGGCTAAAACCTTTCATCCATTCACTAAGATTCTGCTGTATTTCTGGTAAATCTGTTTGTGAACTTAAAGTTTTCACACGCAAATATGGACGCTGATACGGAGATGAAATATGCGGTGCGAAAGACTCCCAATCTTGTAACCTACCTTGACAACGTTCTAGTAGTTTTCCAACATCAAGCCTACAAATGATTGGCATCCGTTCTGGATTTTCTTTTAATTCATAATTACCTTGTTTGATTAAGATAAACGATTCAATTACTTCTTTTGCCAATTCTTGAAGTAGTATGGCTGCTTGCGTTGGGTTGAGATGTTTTTGACTAACTAACCAGCAAATAGCCTGATATTCATAAGGTCTTTGATCAATAATAGATTCTTCAGAAATTGAACTATGCAGTTCTGTTGATTGAGTATAAGAATCTGGTTCAAATAGTAGACGTAATTGAATACGAATTTCACTACTAAGGGTGGGAATCCGATGACTGAGGCGACGCAAGTGACGTTCTAGTCTATCGAAGGGTTCGATGGAATGGGTAGCAAATGTAATTTTGCCTTGATCCAGAAAAATAGACCAGGTAACTGAGTTACTCAGCACTTGTAAATGAGTACTATCAGAACAGTTGGATAATTGTCTTAACAAACTTAGAGGACGTAGATTTGTGAATGTGCCGTAATTATTCATTTCCTTGGAGAATTTACGGGAAAATAGCAGTTTGTATGATCATTCGCATTCTTAGGCGAGTTTTGCATTTTGTTATTTCTAATTTCTTTGCAAAAATATTTTTTGACTTGTCTTGTATATCTTACAAGCTATAAAAGCTACTCTCAGGAGAATTGTTAAATTTTGTATAGGTGTGGCAACAAATTTTTGAAGTTTTTGCTTTGACTTGTTCCGTCTTTTGATATAGTTTCCATCAACTAACAACTAATGATGAGAATACTAATTATGTTTAATTAGTTTTACTTAAAAAACGAATCTTCTACATGAAATCTTTAAAATATCCTACCGGCTTCAGTTACGCAGTTATTGTATTCTATAAATTAATATGTATAAGTTATTTTAAATAAGCTTCTACAGTCAATGCAAAGCCTTAGTAACTTCTCTTTTAGATCACTAACTCTTAAGGAATACTTTTGACAACCTTTATGTAATTTGGGTATTGCTAATTGTTTAATAACTAGTAAACTATCTAAAAATCCAAAAACATCTAGGTAGTCTTGCAAACCTAGAAACTATATACTTTTGAGAGCAAGGAAAATAGTAGTTTTAAGTTTAGTATAACACAAAAAGTTATGACCGATACATTAAGACTTGATGAAGTCGTTGAGTTTGCTGAGAACCCAGAACCACGTTGTCCTTGCGTATTACTACTTGATACGTCTGGCTCAATGCAAGGAATGGCAATCAATGCATTAAATGAAGGATTACTGAGCTTTAGGGATGAATTAATAAAAAACTCCTTGGCTTCGAGAAGAGTAGAGGTAGCAATAGTTACTTTTGATAGTCATATCAACATCGTACAAGACTTCGTGACTGCCGACCAGTTCAATCCGCCCATACTCACAGCGCAAGGACTAACGAATATGGGTTCTGGTATCCATAAAGCTTTGGACTTAATTCAAGAACGCAAAGCTCAGTATCGCGCTAATGGTATTGCTTACTATCGTCCTTGGGTGTTCATGATTACTGATGGAGAACCGCAAGGTGAAGCAGATAATTTGGTAGATCAGGCCGCAAAACGACTGCAAGCAGATGAAGTAAATAAACGTGTTGCTTTTTTTACGGTAGGTGTGGAAAATGCTAATATGGCACGCTTAAGTCAAATAGCTGTACGTACCCCCTTAAAGCTAACGGGATTGAACTTTGTTGAGCTGTTTGTCTGGTTATCTGCCAGTATGTCAGCGGTTTCTCATTCTAAAGTGGATGAGCAGGTGGCACTACCTCCGATTGGTTGGGGTTCTGTTTGATGTAAGATTGCATATTTTGTACTTACACAGCTGTTGGAAATATTTAGAGTTTATGAAAACTTCAACAAGGACACCTCAATGGCGGGTAGTGGCTGCATCAGTATGTGGCACAAGCCATGTTAAAAACAAGCAGCTGTGTCAGGACGCTCACCACTTTGCAATCTTGCCTGAGAATGTCTTGGTGGTGTCAGCAGCAGATGGCGCGGGTTCAGCAATTTTAGGAAAAGTAGGAGCAATGATTGCAGCAGAAACAGCAGTAGCTACTATTTCTGCTCATCAGGAAGTTTCCCGACGTACTTTAATTGATGATAGTTTTGTGCGATCGCTCCTCACCGACGCCATACTAGCCGCCAAAAAAGCAGTAGAAGCAGAAGCTGCTGCTTGCAACAAACAACCCCAAGATTTAGCAAGCACCTTAATTGTTCTAGTCGCCACACCCGAAAATGTAGCAGTAGCTCAAATCGGCGATGGTGTCGCAGTCGCAAAGGATAGTTTGGGCAACTTGATTGCCTTAACTATGCCTGATAATGGTGAATACATGAACGAAACCACTTTTTTGGTTTCTCCCGCTGCCATGGAAAAAGTACAAGTAAAGCTGTGGCGTCACCCGGTTGTCAACATTGGTGTTCTCACTGATGGCTTACAATTGCTGGCGATGAACATGGCTGTAAGCGCACCTCACAAACCTTTCTTTTTTCCCTTATTCGATTTTGTCGCCAGTGCTGAGGACAAGATCATCGCCAAAGAGCAACTTGTAAAGTTTTTACGTTCAGACAGGATTACCCAACGTACAGATGATGACTTAACGCTGGTGATAGCAGCATTAACTGATTAACAAAATTAGCAATAGGATTGCTGTTTAAAATTACATACACCTTTCCCAACACTAAATATATCATGCAGGTACTACGTTGTCTTCCCAACCAACAAATTTCTCATCTTAACCTCACTGTCAGTTTAGGACGTGGTGGTGAAGCTTGTATTTACACAGTGCCAACTGACGCAAGTGCAGTCGCCAAGGTCTATCACAAACCATCTGAGGTACAGGCACGAAAGCTGGAAGTGATGCTCACTCACCCACCAGAAAACCCAACAGCTAGTCTAGGACACATTTCCATTGCCTGGCCAACAGAACTTTTGCGAGCAGCAGATGGTAGCGATCGCATCGTCGGTTTTTTAATGCCTCGGATTCGGGGAATGCGTCCGATTATCGACTTTTACAACCCCAGAACCCGGCGACAACACTGTCCTTTATTTAGCTATCAATATCTGCTTCGCACCGCCCGCAACTTAGCAGCAGCCTTTGCAGCTTTGCACGCTAGTGGCTATTGTGTAGGTGACGTGAATGAGTCCAATATCCTTGTCAGTGATACCGCCTTAGTAACAGTCGTAGATACAGACTCATTCCAAGTACGTGATCCTGATAATGATTTTGTTTATCGTTGTCCGGTTGGAAAGCCAGAATTTACCCCGCCAGAACTACAGAATAAAACCTTTGCTAAGTGCGATCGCGCTGTACCCCATGACTTATTCGGTCTAGCAGTACTCATCTTCCAACTGTTGATGGAAGGGACTCACCCCTTTTCTGGTATCTTCCAAGGTGCAGGTGAACCACCACCCTACGAAGCACGGATCGCAGCTGGTCATTTTACATACAGTGAAAACCGCAGCGTACCCTACGTACCTACCCCAATCGCTCCTCCTTGGAAAATTCTCCATCCCAGCTTACAGGAACTATTTTTACGTTGTTTTGAAGATGGTCATAGCAACCCTCTGTTGCGTCCTAGCGCTCAAAGTTGGGTATTAGCCTTAGCAGAAGCTGAAGATGCTTTGGTAAGTTGTAGCACCAACCCACAACACCGTTACAGTAGCCACCTAGAAATTTGTCCCTGGTGCGAACGTAGTCTTCGATTAGGAGGACGTGACCCCTTCCCATCTCCACAGGTAATCGCTACCAAAGAACACCTCAAACCGCGTATTTCCACGAGAAAGCGTTCTACCCAAACTCGCCGTTTTCCACAACCCGCAACTGTTTCCTTTCACCAAAATAGCTATTACACTCCCGTACCCCCACGCCAGGTTAGTTTTTATAGACGTTCTAATCGGTCTGGATTGTATTCTGTGATTTTTGCCTTACTTGGTATTGGTACGTTTTTCTATCTGGATTTAACTAAGGATCTGACCAGTGGCTATCTACGCAAAGATCCTTTAGCTCAACAAAGTTTAATTGAATCTCGTGATCATAATCTGAAACTGAGTTTTGCAGATTACTATAAACAAGGTCATGCTGCTTACAAAGTCAAAAATTATGAGCAAGCAATAGAGAACTTTACCCTAGCAATTAAACAACAACCTGAAAACGCTAAAGCTTATGTAAATCGAGGCAATTCTCACTATAATCTCAAAGATTACGACGCCGCGATCGCTGATTACAATCAAGCAATAAAAATCAACCCTAAAGAAGTAAAAGCATACGTCAATCGTGGCAATGTCTATTACATGCAAGCTGAATATAGCACAGAGCAAGATAAAAACTATAATTTAGCTCTTGCTGATTTCAATAATGCCCTGCGTTTAAACCCCAACGAAGTAGAAGCTTATATCAGAAGGGGTATTGTCCGCGCTCAAATGGCTAAATATAGCGGTGATTCTCAGGTAGATTATCAACACGCGATCGCTGATTTTAATCAAGCAATCAATCTTAGTCCATCCAGAGCAGAAGCTCACTATCAGTTAGGTCTTGTCCGCTATCAAATTGCTCAGTACAGCAGCAATTTTGACCAAGAATATAGCAAAGCAGTTGATGACTTTAGCAGAGCATTAAACATCAATCCGCGATTGTCAAAAGTGTATCTGAAGCGAGGAATTGTTTATCATGAACTTGCTCAATATGGTGGTAACGAATCTCGCACAAATCAGAGTAAAGCAGTAAAAGATTTGCAAATGGCTGCTAAAATTTCTCTTGAGCAAGATGACGAGGAAAGCTATCAACAAGCACTAAGCAGTATTTGCATAGTTGTGGAAAATAAATGTGACACTATATTCCAAAATGCTAGCTTCTCCCAACAATCTCGTTAGGAACCACTTAAAATTTACTATCAAATAGCTGCCGATTTGATTTGGAAAGAGTAAAATTATCCGACGCAAACGGCAGCTATGCTATGAGCTATGAGTGACTTGCAAATCAAAAACATTCAATTAATTTAGTAGGGTGCGCCAACATAATTACTAATTTGTAATTATTTTATTAATTAACTAACTAATAAGTTAGGGTATAATCCTCTCAATTTATTAATAATGAAAAATAAATTTTATCCCAAATTTAAGCCCACTTCTGAAGGACTAGCGTAATAATTACTAGTTATTTTGACGTCACCTAAAATTTAGAAAAAAGCAGTCTTTGACCCTCGCAACAATTTAGTTAATATCCCAATTACTCATTACTAATTACCGACATTAATAGATACTAATACATATTTATTATCACCGTTTTATGCTATGTATTTTTTACTTTGATAGTTTTTTATTTCAAAATTTTATTCCTCTGATTGTTGCGATCTTCTCCATTTTTTTACACACACAAGCAGTTTATTTACCTAGTCTTTACACTGTTCTAGAAAAATACGGTTAGATTGTATACTGAGAAAAATAGCAATAAACAGTGTTTTGTCATAGTATCAAGCGTTTGAATCTGCATATCTATATAAATTCATCTACCTAAAACTTTTAGAGGCTATTGCATGAAAGCAGTGATTTTGGCTGGAGGACTAGGTACACGCATTAGCGAAGAGACCAGTGTCAAACCAAAGCCCATGGTGGAAATAGGTGGTAAGCCTATATTGTGGCACATCATGAAAATTTATTCCGCCCATGGAATTAACGACTTTATTATTTGTTGTGGTTATAAGGGATACGTAATCAAAGAATATTTTGCTAATTATTTCTTGCACATGTCAGATGTGACATTTGACATGCGGTTTAACCAAATGAATGTACATTTAGGTAATGCTGAACCTTGGCGCGTCACTCTGGTCAATACAGGTGACAACACCATGACAGGTGGTAGATTAAAGCGAGTCAGAGAACATATCGGGAATGAAACTTTTTGCTTTACCTACGGAGATGGTGTCAGCAATGTAAATGTTACCGAACTCATTAAATTCCACAAAGAACAAAAAACCTTAGGAACACTCACTGCTGTGCAACCACCCGGACGGTTTGGTGCAATTATCTTGGGAGGTGAACAAACCAAAATCAGTAGTTTTCATGAAAAACCTGAAGGAGATGGCGCCTGGATCAATGGCGGCTTTTTTGTTTTAGAACCAGAAGTCATCAACTTTATTGCTGATGATTCTACTGTCTGGGAAAAAGAGCCATTAGAAAAATTGGCTGGAATGGAACAGTTATCTGCTTTTAAACATGACGGTTTTTGGCAACCAATGGATACTCTCAGAGATAAAAATTATTTAGAAGATTTATGGAATAAGAACAAAGCGCCTTGGAAAGTATGGTAGGGAATCTCAAAATCATAATCCATGAGAACCAATTCATAATTACTTACTGGTGACAGGGGCAATAAAACCGATGTACGATTTTGCAATTATAGGTGGAGGTATTGTTGGTCTTTCCACCGGTATGGCCTTAGGGAAAACCTATCCCAATGCGAAGATTTTAGTTCTGGAAAAAGAAAGTCAATGGGCTTTTCATCAAACTGGCAATAATAGTGGTGTAATTCATTCTGGTATCTACTATAAGCCAGGGAGTTTCAAAGCTAAATTCTGCCGTGATGGTTGCCAATCAATGGTAGAATTTTGCCAAGAGCATGGAATCGATTACGAAGTTTGTGGTAAGGTAATAGTTGCTACCGATGAAAGCGAATTACCACGCTTAGAAAATTTGTACAAGCGTGGTTTAGATAACGGTATCAAAGTCAAGAGAATCACTCCAGAAGAAGTCAAAGAATTTGAACCCCACGTTACCAGTGTTGGTGGAATTTATGTCTACTCCACAGGTATAGCTAATTACAAGCAAGTTTGTCTCAAATATGCCGAGATCATTACCAAACAAGGCGGAGAATTACGACTCAACACAAAAGTTGAAAAAATAGTTCCCAATGCTAATCGTCAAGTATTAGAGACAAATAACGGGACTTTTGAAACTCGTTATGTAATTAACTGTGCTGGTTTACATAGCGATCGTATTGCCAAATTAGGTAAAGTAGATCCCCAAGCAAAAATTGTACCTTTCCGCGGAGAATACTACGAGCTAGTTCCAGAAAAACGTTCTCTCGTCAAAGGTCTGATCTATCCAGTTCCCAATCCTGACTTTCCCTTTTTAGGCGTTCATTTCACCCGGATGATCGATGGTAGTGTCCACGCGGGACCAAACGCGGTTTTGAGTCTGAAACGGGAAGGTTATACAAAGACTGACTTTGATTTACGTGATTTTGCGGAAGTCATGACCTATCCTGGTTTTTGGAAGCTAGCGGCTAAACACGCAGAGGAAGGAATCAAAGAAATAATTCGTTCCTTTAGTAAAGCAGCCTTTACCAAAAGCTTGCAAAAACTAATTCCAGAAGTGCAATCAGAAGATTTGATTCCTACCCATGCTGGGGTTCGCGCTCAAGCATTGATGAATGATGGTAAATTGGTGGATGACTTTTTGATTATTCATGGTCAAAATACCACTCATGTATGCAATGCACCTTCTCCAGCAGCAACTTCTTCGATTGAAATTGGTAAAGCCATAGTTGCTCAAATTCCCCAACCACAGCATCTGCAAACCACAGTCGCCTAATCAAAAATGATTGTTGATTTGAGTGGGAAATCAAAGTTCTAGATGTTGTCCTAGTTGCTTGAAATGTCAAGCTAGTTTTGAAAGTTTGTAGTCAATACCAAGCGTGCTGAACAAAAGAAAGGCTCTACGCGCAATGTTCTTGTAGGGTAGTCCTGATTATAAACTTTTTTGACACACAAATACTGGAGCAGTTATCAACGAACATATTCCCTACTTGCAAAGCAGTGCTAATAGTCTAATTTGCCCAATATATTTGTAAACCAAATCAGAATTAATCTATCAACACAAAGGACTTTTAAAAATGAAGATTCTTGTCACAGGAACAGAAGGTTATCTTGGCTCATTATTACCTCCTTTATTGATGCAAAGAGGTCATGAAGTTATTGGTGTAGATACTGGATTTTATAAAGTAGGTTGGTTATATAACGGTACTGAATTTACAGCTAAAACCCTCAACAAAGACATTCGTCACATTACCTTAGAAGACTTGCAAGGTGTCGAAGCAGTAGTCCATATGGCGGAACTCTCTAACGATCCAACTGGACAACTAGCACCTAATATTACATATGATATTAATCACAAAGGTTCAGTCCGTCTTGCTAACCTAGCCAAAGAAGCAGGGGTACGTCGATTTGTCTACATGTCTTCCTGTAGTGTTTACGGTGTAGCAACTGAAGGAGACGTCACCGAAGAATCTGCTGTTAATCCTCAGACAGCTTACGCAGAATGTAAAACACTAGTAGAGCGAGATGTCAAACTACTTGCTGATGATGACTTCTCTCCTACTTTTATGCGAAATGCTACTGCTTTTGGTGCTTCTCCGAGAATGCGCTTTGATATTGTTTTAAATAACTTAGCAGGTTTAGCATGGACTACTAAAGAAATCAAAATGACTAGCGATGGTACACCTTGGCGTCCATTAGTTCATGCGCTAGATATTTGTAAGGCTATTGTTTGCACCCTTGAAGCTCCTCGCGATATTGTACACAATCAAATTTTTAATGTCGGTGACACCGCCAATAATTATCGAGTGAAAGAAATTGCTGAAATTATTGCGGATACTTTCCCTGGATGTCAATTAAGTTTTGGTCAACAAGGAGCAGACAACCGTAGTTATCGAGTCTCCTTTGAGAAAATCAATACCATCTTACCTGGCTTTAAGTGTGATTGGAATGCCCAACTAGGCGCTAAACAATTATTTGATTTGTTTACCAAAATTGATATGAGCGAAGAAGTCTTCTTATCCAGAGGTTTTACTCGCTTGAAGCAACTAGAGTATTTGCTTCGTACACAGCAAATTGACAAAGATTTCTTCTGGGCTACATATTAACTAAATAATTTGATTGGTAAGATAAACTTCTTGCAGATTCAGAATTAATCAGCTTTGATGAATCTGCAATTTACCAATCATTTTTTGTAAAAATTGTAAACTCGGTGTGTCTTTAGATAATTCCATGTTCAAGTCTATACTTCATCGTTCCAAAAACAAATATGGATACAGTACTCACAATTGCAATTCCTACTTATAACCGTGGACACCTACTCGATAAGCAATTAGCTTGGTTAGCTAAAGCAATTAATGGTTTTGAATCTGAATGTGAAATAATCGTTTCTGATAACTGTTCAACAGACAATACCCAAGAAATTATTCAGAAATGGTTGCCGAGTTTTAAAAATACTAAATTTCATGCCAATCGAAATAGTGAAAACCTTGGCGTGATGAGGAATATTGCTTATTGTATAGAGACAGCAACAAGTAGATATATCTGGACAATAGGGGATGACGATCCTATTCAGGAAAGAACACTTGGTTACGTAGTCAAAAACATTAAAGAGTATCCAGAGTTATCATTATTAATTCTTAATTTTTCTTGTCGTCATGAACCTACTGGCAATTTAATTTATGAACGTTGCTATCAAGTTGAAAATGAACAAATATGTTCTGATGGCAAGTCTGTATTTGAGCGTTGTATCCAAGAAAATCACTCTGGTGTCGGGTTTATGACTGCACAAGTCTATAGAACAGATTTGGTACAACACGCCGTCAAAAAATGGTCAACAGGTGTGAAAAATATGGAGGCACAAGTATTTTGGACTGCATACTGTGCCGCCCATGGAAGTGTAAAAATCACCAAAGAAACCTATGTCGAAAGTGCCTTCGGTAGTAGTTACTGGATGCGCGAACCAAAAACACTTCTGAAAATGCAATATATTGATTTACCTTTACTTTATGTGAAATTAATGGAGGCAGGATACTCAAATTTATTTTGTCGAAAATTAGTTTTAAAACATTTTATCAAAAATAACTGGAGAGTTTTCTTTGGAGCTTTGAGAAGATGGCCAGTTCTAGCAATGACAACCATTCTTCCCTATTTAAGTTTAGTCAGTATCTCTGCTTGGGAAATAGTTATACCTGCTAGAGAAATAGAAATGGCAGTCATTAATAGTAATGACCATAAATCATGAGTCCACTGCTTAGATGACAATTTATATAGAGAATCTTGGTCTTGCTAAGTTCTTTAATTAGCAATAACCACGGCTATCCCATCCGCTCAAAAGTTTTAAAACTGTACGAGTTTGTCAATCAAATTGTTACATCTACTTACCGAGAAATTCCAGGTGCATCACAACATATTTGATGAACTAAAAATTACTAAATATTAAGATTTAAACCTAAAGGTAGAAAAAAATTAACTCAAGTTGTGTAATCATTTTTGTTAGTTATTTTTATTTTCCAAAATGAAAATCTTACAAATTAACTTGAGTGATTACACTATAACCGGAGGAGTTGGAATTTCCATGTATCAACTCCATAGTGCCATGCTCAAAAGTGGTTTTGATTCAAAAATATTATGTTTATTTAAACAGTTAGGGGGTTCGGAAATCATCAAATTAGAACGTTCTTTGCCAACGAGAATGATCGAAAGTATTTTGAGGAAAATTGAATTTGAACTTGGATTAAATGAAGTTTCTAGAGTATTTACTACTCTTGATTTGAAAAAAAATTCTGCATATCGCGAAGCAGATATTATTACATTACATTGTATTCATGATAAGTTTATCAGCTATCTATCATTTCCTGATATAACTAAAGAAAAGCCCATAGTTTATTACATGCATGATATGTGGGCATTCACTGGACATTGCCACTACAGCTATGAATGCGATCGCTGGAAAACTGGCTGCGGTAAATGCCCTTATCCCGAAGTAGCAGGTTACATAAAAAGAGATAACACAAGTTTTGAATGGAAGCTCAAAGATTGGGCTTACAGACATTCAAATCTCCACATTGCAGCGCCTAGTAAATGGATGTGCAATCTCGCCCAGGAAAGTATGCTTAACCGCTTTCCTATTCATTACATTCCCCATGGCATTGATACTGAAGTCTATTATCCGATCAATTCTGAACATTGTCGTTCCGTATTAGGAATTCCCAACAATAAAAAAGTTTTAATGTTCAACGCACTCAGCATCAAAGACCATCGCAAAGGTGGTGATTTGCTTTTAAAAGCCCTAGAGAAGCTACCAGAATCTTTAAAATCTGAAATTTTGCTCCTCACAATTGGTGGAGGTGATGGACTATCCCAAAATATCGGCATACAAACTATTAACATGGGTTTTATTGCTAGCAAAAATTTTAAAGCGATTCTTTATTCTGCGGCGGATTTATTTATTTGTCCAACCCGTGCTGATAATTCACCTTTAGTTTTGTATGAAAGCATGGCTTGTGGTACTCCAATGGTCAGCTTTAATGTTGGGGGTGTTCCTGATTTGGTTCGTCCTGGGAACACAGGACTTCTTGCTGAACCTGAGAATGTGGAAGAACTGACCAATTGCATTGTGCAATTATTGGAAGATGACAATCTCCGAAGTTCTATGAGTCAACAATGTCGCAAAATAGCAATGGAGGAATATTCTTTATATTTATACGTCCAAAGATTCATAAATTTATATAAACAGGCGCTGGAAACAGATTATGATGAGTGCTGAAAAACAAACTAGTATGTCAGTTAATACCAACTAATTTTCTGACACAAAAATTTTTATTTCTCGTCCTAAATATTGATTTAACGAGGTTAATTATGATTTTCACAAAAACAGAACTGAAAGACGCATACATTATTGATTTAGAAGAAAAGCATGATCATCGTGGTTTTTTTGCCCGTACTTTTTGTGCTAAAGAATTTGAAGCACATGGTTTAAAACCAACTGTTGCTCAATGCAATCTTTCTTTCAACCATAAAAAAGGAACTTTGCGGGGAATGCATTATCAAATTCCCCCAGCCGCAGAAACAAAGTTAATTCGTTGTACTCAAGGCGCTATCTATGACGTCATCATTGATATGCGTCCTGAATCTCCCACATTTTTACAACATTTTGGTGTAGAACTAAGCGCCGAAAATCATCGGGCCTTATATGTACCAGAAATGTTTGCTCATGGATATCAAGCACTCACCGATGGAGCAGAAGTCACATATCAAGTTGGTGAGTTCTATACTCCAGGTTATGAAAGAGGTCTGCGCTATGACGATCCTTTCTTTAACATCAAATGGCCTTTAGAAGTGACAGAAATTTCTGAAAAAGATTTGAATTGGCCTTTAATGTCAATGATGACTGTTGGTGGTTCCAAATAGAAAAAATTATATCTGGTGTGGATTAAAGGTGGGAGAAAAATTATTTTTATCTATCGACCACCGATACACACAGATACACACAGATAAATTTCCCGTATGTATTTATAAAGATAAAAACAGGAGTTGTAGGTAAATGATTATTGTCGATCGCGCTTTAGCTGCTCGTGCAGAAGCAGGGAACCCCGTAAAAGTCGGTATGATTGGTGCAGGCTTTATGGGTCGAGGAATTGCGAATCAAATTGCTAACTCTGTTCCTGGGATGGAGTTAGTAGCGATCTCTAACCGCAATGTTGATGCAGCAAAGCGAGCTTATTCAGAAGCAGGGATTGAGAATTTTAAAGTCGCTAATACTGTGACTGAATTAGAAGCTGCGATCGCCAGTGGGGGTTATGCAGTCACCGAAGACGCGATGTTGCTTTGCCGTGCGGAAGGGATTGATGCCTTAATAGAAGTTACCGGCGCTGTAGAGTTTGGCGCTCATGTGATCATGGAAGCGATCGCCCATCGTAAGCACGTGATTATGATGAATGCTGAACTTGATGGTACTATCGGTTCTATTTTGAAAGTGTACGCTGACAAAGCTGGTGTGATTCTCTCCGCCTGCGATGGTGATCAGCCAGGAGTACAAATGAACCTCTACCGCTTTGTCAAAAGTATTGGTTTAACTCCTCTATTGTGTGGAAACATTAAGGGCTTACAAGATCCGTATCGCAATCCCACCACCCAAGAAGCATTTGCCAAGCGCTGGGGACAAAAAGCGCATATGGTGACTAGTTTTGCAGATGGTACAAAAATTTCCTTCGAGCAGGCGATCGTTGCCAATGGTACAGGTATGAAAGTTGCCAAGCGGGGAATGCTTGGGTATAACTTTGATGGTCACGTTGATGAAATGACCAAAATGTATGACATTGACCAGCTTAAAGAACTCGGTGGTATTGTTGATTATGTAGTTGGTGCCAAACCAGGGCCAGGAGTATTTGTCTTTGGTACTCACGACGATCCCAAGCAACAGCATTACCTCAACTTGTACAAATTAGGTGAAGGACCACTGTATAGCTTTTATACTCCTTACCACCTCTGCCATTTTGAAGTACCATTGTCCGTTGCTCGCGCTGTTCTCTTCCAAGATTATGTGTTGAGTCCCTTGGGCGCTCCCATTGTTGATGTTGTCACCACTGCCAAAATTGACTTGAAAGCAGGAGAAACCTTGGATGGCATTGGCTATTACATGACCTACGGACAATGTGAAAACTCTAACATAGTCCAAGAGCAAAATCTCTTGCCAATGGGTTTAGCTGAAGGATGCCGTCTGAAACGAGATATTTCCAAGGATCAAGTTCTTACCTATGATGATGTCGAACTACCAGAGGGTAGACTTTGCGATCAACTCAGAGCAGAACAAAACGCCTATTTCGCTGCTTCTAAAACATTGACAGCTGTTGGGTAATTAGGTTAAAGCCCGATAGGGGTAGCACCAATACTTTTTGATTAGGAGTGAAAGGGAAAAGGGAAAGGGATAAATATGCATCCCTTTCCCCTTATCTTTTGCCTTTTTCAAAAATTAATTTACTGTAACATAATTGCTTAGAATTTTTATAACTAGTTTTTTTCTACACTCGCATTCTGAATGAAAAAAGTAGTATACTATACTCTTTACACCATTCTTCCTTAAGTAGAAATTAGACAGTGGCAACCTAAAAAACACTATCTAAATAATGATACTCAAAACGTTGGTTTAGCCAAGTTTGGCTATTTTTAGGCAAAATAATGAATAAGTCTTAAGTTATCTTTGGGTTCGGTTCAATAGATCAAGACTGATCTTATTTGCCGCTTTGCGATCGCAAAATTAATACCCAGGCGTGCGTTTTAGAACATCTCAAATGCCTAAATGAAATTTCTTAGGATTTACAGTTTAATGAAATATCTGCAAAAATAATAAAAATTTATAATAAACGCATGTATCCTTAGTGAATACGCTATCCAGGATAGTGTAAATTGGGGTATCTCGTAATTACTTACTTCCAGAAATTAAAGTTTTCGTAAACGAGATCATATAATACTAAACTTTTGCTCTTTTTTCAAGGAAAATTTTGATATGAGGTATTTAAAAACGCTAAAAACGCTAATAATTCAATCACTGATGCCAAGTCTTCACAAATTACCACTCAGGTTACTTGACAAATTAGCAATAGACTTATTGCAAAATTTATCGAATTGCTCAACAGGTAACAATACAGGTAAAAACCATCATATATCTTTATTCTGTAGACAAGTAGGATGGTATAGATGATTTAGATTCAGAGATTAAATCATACAAACTCATAACAAACCCATGCCTTCTTGTTTGTGCAATCTGCAACACTTCATCATAAATTTACAAAAATCGGAATTCACAGAGAAGTTTTTGAAAAATAAAAAAATATTTCAGGATTTTCCTGTTTACAGATTGTATTAACGACGTAATCTACAAATAACTAAGCGTGAGTATGGTATTGAATATGAATTTTTTGATTACTGCCGTTGTATAGAGTTAATTTACAAATATGAAAGTAGCTTTAGTAC
The DNA here is from genome assembly GCA_024239075.1 of Fischerella sp. CENA71. Taxonomy (GTDB): domain Bacteria; phylum Cyanobacteriota; class Cyanobacteriia; order Cyanobacteriales; family Nostocaceae; genus Pelatocladus. The sequence goes on from JANBVI010000064.1 coordinate 261,933, forward strand.
ATGATTACTTAACCCAGCGAGGCGGCGCCGAAAGAGTCTTTGAATTGCTTTGTAAACGCTACCCCCAAGCAGACATATACACCTCTTTGTATGACCCCCAGCAAACTATCGACTTGGGTGAGCGGATCGTCAACACAACTTTTTTGCAAAATATTCCTGGTGCTGCAAAATATTTCCGCCTTATGGCGCCTTTTTATTTTCCAGCCTTTCGTGCTTTAGACTTACAGGAATATGATTTGATTATTAGCAGTAGCACCAGTTTCGCTAAAGCAGTAAGGAAAAATCCTTCAGCCAAGCATATTTGCTTTTGTCATAACATTACTCGTTTTTTATGGGATACAGAAACATATTTACGGGAGTATGGAGATTATAGATATTTTGCTCCTTTAATCGAGCAAGTTTTTCAAGTTATGAGAAAGGTGGATCTTGCATATGCACAAGAACCAGACCTTTACATAGCAAACTCCAGTGTTGTAGCTCGTCGTATTCAAACTACTTACGGTAAAAAAGCTATTGTTATTAATTATCCTATTGATACTAGTAAGTTTGTTTTTGCAAAATCTAAAGAGGATTATTATTTAGCCTCGGCTCGGATGATTAGCTACAAACGTCTTGATATAATAGTGGAAGCTTTTAATTGGCTGGGATGGCGATTATTAATATCAGGGAATGGTCCAGAGCGAGAACGATTACAATCAAAAGCTCTTAGCAATATAGAGTTTTTAGGACACGTCACAGATAGCCAACGTACGCAATTATTCGCTAAAGCTAAGTCTATCATAGTAGCTGCTCTAGAAGATTATGGATTAGTTCCAGTAGAGGCTAATGCCAGTGGAACACCAGTAATAGCCTACGGAGCAGGTGGAGTCTTGGATACTCAAATACCCGGTAAAACTGGAGTATTTTTTAAGAGACAAACACCTGAATCTCTTCAAGCAGCTCTACTAGAAGCCAAGGAAATTGATTGGGATTACGAAGATATCCGTAATCATGCAGTGGCAAACTTTTCAGAAAAAGCTTTCTTTAGTAAAGTTGAGCAAGTTGTTGATCAAGCTTGTAATTTAAACAGTTCACTAGTTTGACTTGTTAGCTGAGGAATAGTAAACGTGATTCAATCCAGTCTGAGTCCCCATGTAAATCCAGTTAATGAAACAGAACCGGGTTATGGGCAAATTTTTGCGGTTCTCATCCGCAGACTTCCTTGGTTTTTAGTAGTATTTGTTACATGTATTGCTGGTGCAGCTTTGATCACGAAAAGAACACCACCAACATACAAAAGCTCAATGCAGCTGTTAGTAGAACCTAACTACAAACAAAATACACAAGGAGGAACAACAGGAAGTAATTTTACTGACTCTAATGTTGTTGTTGATACTGCTACTCAGCTTAATATTATGCAGAGTTCGGTGCTTATTCAAAAAGCAGTTGATAAACTTAAGCCTGAGTACCCAGATATAACAGCTGAGCAGATTCAGAGAGCTTTGGTATTAAATCAATTAAGAACAAAAGAAGACAATCTTGCTACCAATATTTTTCAAGCGGATTATACCGATATAGATCCCGATAAAACAGAAAGAGTTCTAAATGCAATCAGACAAGTATATTTGGAGTATAACAGACAACAACAAGCCGAGCGTTTAAGAAAAGGTCTAAGAGTTGTTCAGCAACAGTTAAGAGACACTGTAGAAGAAGTAAATAAAGCAGAAGCAAACTTGCAGCGCTTCCGCAGAAATCAAAATTTAATTGACCCAGAAGCACAAGCACAGTCCTTAGAACAAAATTTAAACGCTATTCTTCAAGACCGACGCACAACTCGCGCTCAATATGAAGAGGCTAGAGCTCGTTATGCATCTTTGCAACAACAGTTGCAGAGTACTCCACAGAATGCTCTGGTGGAAGCACGTTTGAGTCAGTCTACCCGTTACCAAGCACTACTCAACGAAATTCAAAAAACGCAATTGGCTTTAGCGCAGGAACGCTTACGTTTCACTGATCAAGCTCCTAGTGTAATTAAGTTAGTAGAACAACTCCAAAAGCAGAAAGAGTTATTGCAACAAGAAGCAGGAAATACTCTGGGAGGACAACAGGGTAATACCAACCCCTCAGCAGGCAATATTCTCAACCAAGGACAGCAAAGTCAAATTGACCTTACTCTTGCTGGTCAGTTAGTAGAGACACAGACAAATTTACTAGCTTTGGCAGCTCGTGACCAAAGTTTAGCTAAGAAGGAACAACAAGTACGCGATGAGCTAAAAAGCTTCCCCGCTAAGTTAGCAGAGTATAGTCGTCTACAACCACAAATTCAACTTGGTCGTGATAGATTGCAAGAACTGCTTAAGGCACAACAACAGTTACAGCAGGAACTTGACAAGGGAGGCTTTAACTGGGAGGTAGTAGAACCGCCTCGTAAGGGTATTTTTATGGGTCCCGACCTCAAGCAAAATCTGATGCTGGGTGCAGTTGTTGGGCTGATGTTAGGAGGTGTAGCTGCTTTCATTCGTGACGCATCTGATGATTCTGTTCATACGACTGCTGAATTAGAAAGGCAGACTTCTTTACCTGTATTGGGAAGCACTCCCAAGTTACCACCTGCTAAAACCAGAGAATCAGTCTTCAAATTACCCTTTGGTAAGCCAGAGGTGCTTGCACCTTGGACAATTCAAGTCTTGCAATCTCCTCCACGTTGGGAATCGCTGGATCTGATTTATAAGAATATTGAACTTTTAAATTCAGTTTCTACCTTCAAATCTTTGATGGTCACTTCAGCATTACCTGATGAAGGTAAGTCAGGTTTAGCTTTAGGTTTAGCAATGAGTGCTGCTCGTTTACACAAACGAGTATTACTGATTGATGCTAACCTACGCGCTCCCAACCTGCACAAACAACTCAATCTCCCCAACGAACAAGGACTTTCTACTTTATTGGTGAGTGAGTCTACTCTACCCAATCAGATTAGTATTCCTTCGGCAGGCTCATCCTACATAGATATTTTAACTGCGGGTCCCGCACCAGCTGATCCAGCTAATTTGTTGAGTTCCCCCCGTATGGAAGAATTGATGGCTGCCTTTGAGGAGAATTATGATTTGGTAATTGTAGATGCTCCTCCAGTTCTCGGCCTAGTTGATGCCCTACTGACAGCTTCAGCTTGTCGCAGTGTGATCATGGTAGCCAGCATTGGTAGAGTGACCAGAACTCAACTGGCACAAGCTACAGCTATGCTTAGTAGATTAAATCTCATTGGTGTTGTGGCAAATGGAGTCTCAGATTCTGGCAGCACTTATGTACCTTATGCCAAACAACACTCACTAGCATTGCAAAGAGCAATGGAAGAATAAGCCAGCTAGATCAAAAAAGGTAAAAGTAAGCGCTAATACCATGGTACTAGCGCTTACTTTTTGTTTTATGCAACATAGTTGAGTTAACGTAAGTTCAATAGATTTCATTAGCCCAACATCGCTTAATGGTTCATAGCCAAAATCCACTCCAAGTAGGTTCAAGGGCTTATTTATAAAGTTTACTTGAAGTAGATTTGGATTATGAGCCGCGCTAGTAAAGTGCGCAGCTCATAAATTTTTCACCTATATCCCGAAAACCTTTTTTCCGAAGTCAAAAGTTTAAACGATTTTTTGGCTCAAGCTAAATAAACCCTACTTTGATTTAGCTGAAATTATATTTGCTCGTAATAATTAAATTTTTGTGAATTTCCGAATATATGTAAACTGAAAATCATTTTTAGGTGTGTCAACAGAGCAAATTCATAGGAACTTAATATTTTTTTGTGAAAAACGCAAGCTCCTTAAAGAGTGAATAAAGAATTTATTTTAATGACCGCTATTTTTACTGAGTCTTATATCCTAGATATTGAAGCACATTAACTCGAAAATTCAAAGTACAAAATGGAAAAAATATAAAAATAAAAATCTAAATTGTTAGATTCGCTCTAAAAGATAACAAATATCTTTAAGTTATTAAAAATATCATTCTCCTCAAACTGGAATTTAACAAACAAGATGTGTAGATATTTAGAGGACAATTTATCAATCTATCTTGTTTACTAAAATCTCCTTCAGATTTGGTTCCAAACAAATAAATAAGATCAGATTCTTGGGTGTAGAAGCCTTTGATATCAGATCAGGAATCTACCATAATTATAAGTATAAAACATATGACTACCTCAATAATCTCAGCACTAGACAACAACTACACTGCAACTCAGCAACACAAAAGCGATCGCCACCCATACTGTACACTTGTATGGCGGCGGGATCAGTTGTTAGTCAAACCTCTAGGAAAAGTCAAGCAACCCTATCTGCCTGCATTAGATAATGAGCAATCATTAGCTGAGTGCTTGAAACGTTCTTCAGTGAAGTTAATTCGTATCGATCCAAAACTAGGCGAAGCGAAGCTAAATTTTTGGGCTAATGCCTGTGAACAAGCATCAAAGCCTATATACTTAAGTGTAAACTCCAACAAAAAATACCACACACCAGAAAGTACTTTACTGAAAGTTTTAAGAGCAATAACAGATTGGATTGTAGCCTTACTATTGTTGGTAGTCACAAGTCCACTCACATTTATATTGGCATTGTCAATGCACTTATCTTCCTCTGAAACTGTTTTACAGAGGGAATGGCATGTTGGCGAACGGGGTAAGTTATTTCGGGGATTTAAATTTAGTGCCACGCCAGTGAGTAGAAAAACAGGATTGCACAATCTGCCATTGCTACTCAATGTAGTGCGAGGTGAAATGAGCTTATCAGGGCCCCGTTGTTGGACATTAGCAGAAGCACTGGAGTTAAGCGCAAAAGAACAACAAAAGCTAAATCAAATACCTGGAGTTGTGGGTTCATGGCAGGTAGAAGAAGCAGAGTCTAATCAGTTGATTCTGGATTCAGCAAATAGCTTCGAGATGTAATATTCACATATTTGCTGGTCTATGTAGAGTAGGATGTAAACATCCTACTCATTACTCACATATGAAACACAGTCAACTACCCAGTACTAAAGTCACTGGTATTCTATAGCCTAAGGTTTTATGAAAGCTATCATATGACCCTGCTTTTTATTTTTGAATTGCTTGATACTTGCTTTATGATACTTTGCCAATACTCCAGAATTTGTATAGAAAATAACTATGCCCCGAAAAATATCTCTACTTACTCGTAGATTACTGCAAGCTACTAGTTTTTGGAAAAACAACAGCTTCATTTTAAGAGAGTTTAATAACTTTCGACGGCTGGTAATTGCTGCTTTGGTGTTTTCGTTTTTAGCGGCAACTTTTGAAGGTTTCGGTTTAGGCTTTTTACTTGCTTTTTTACAAAGCTTAACAAGCCCAGATGCCGAGCCTGTAAGAACAGGTATTCAATGGTTTGATGTCTCGATTTTAGGGGTTAACACCTCTGCTACTGAACGATTATATAGAATATCTGCTCTCATTATCTGCACCACTTTTCTACGTATATCTCTTAGCTATACTGCCCAAGTTTTCAACCAGTTTTGCGAAGTTCATTTGGCAGATAGTTTATCTAAACGGATTTTTGAGCAGTTACAAGCTCAAAGCTTAGTTTATTTTGCCAAAAAGCGATCTGGTGAATTAATTGATGTTCTCACCACTGAAATTATCAGGGTCAGGCAAATTTTTGGCGGTTTAGCTTTTCTGACCACTAGAATCTTAACTCTGATTATTTATTCTTTATCGCTGTTTGTTTTATCATGGCAGCTAACTATTGTTTCTTTTTTATTATTTAGTCTTGTCGGTGTTATTATTTCAACACTCAATAAACAAATCAGAGAAATTAGTTTTGGCATTTCTATTGCTAACGGAAAATTTACTTCAATAGCTTTAGAATTCCTCAACGGTATCCGCACAGTCCAGGCATCTTCGACTCAAGACTTTGAGCGGAAGAGATTTTATCAAGCTAGTGAAAGCGTTGTTCAAGCATGGAAAAAGAACTTTTTAATTTCTAATATTCCTAAACCTGCTGCGGAGGCTTCATCGACAATGATCATGATTGGCATGATTATTTTTGTTGTCACTAGTGGCTTCATGCAGATTGGCGAATTGTTGACTTTCTTCTTTGTGCTATTTCGGATTATCCCAATGATTCAGGATCTCAATGGCACAACAGCATTTATCAGTAGCCAAGGAGGAGCAATAGATAATATTCAAAATTTACTGAAACCTGATGATAAAGTTTACTTTCAAAATGGCAAAATTGAGTTTCGGGAGTTACAAAGAGCAATTGATGTAGTCTCTGTAGATTTTGGCTACGATCGCGAAAGTTTAGTTTTGCATAACGTCACCCTTTCTATAGAGAAAGGCAAAATGACAGCACTGGTTGGCTCGACGGGTGCTGGAAAATCAACCCTAGCTGATCTCATCCCCCGCTTCCATGATCCCACAGAAGGAAAGGTTTTGGTAGACGGAGTAGATGTCCGAGAATTTGAGATTGATTCTTGGCGGCGAAAAATGGCTGTAGTCAGTCAAGATACATTTATTTTTAATACCTCTATTATTAACAATATTGCCTACGGTACACCGGGGGTAACTCAAGCAGAAATTCGAGAAGCTGCACGTCTAGCCAATGCACTTGAATTCATTGAAGAAATGCCCGAAGGTTTTGATACCGTATTAGGCGATCGCGGTGTACGATTATCTGGAGGACAAAGACAACGAATTGCTATTGCTAGAGCCTTATTACGCAATCCCCAAATTCTCATCTTAGATGAAGCCACAAGTGCTTTGGATTCCGTCACAGAAAAGTTGATTCAGGAATCTCTGGAAAAACTTTCAGTTGGTCGAACAGTGATTGCGATCGCTCACCGTCTTTCTACTATAGCTAAAGCTGATAAAGTCGTTGTGCTAGAACAAGGTCGTGTTGTAGAACAAGGTAATTATCAAGATTTGCTGGAACAACGTGGCAAACTTTGGAAATATCATCAGGCACAGTACGAATCTAATCAGGGAACTTCTACTAGTTAGTTTTGATTTGCCTCATTATATATGAGGCTTGAAATCTAAGCTAAGTGTTGATTCTTTAAAATCAGCCGCAATCTTGCTGAAAAGGTTGCGGTAATCTAACAAATTTATAAACCCTCTACTCTCAAATTTATACAACCAAAATGTTAGTCTCTGTAATTATTTCTAACTATAACTATGCTCGCTATCTACCTGCGGCAATAGAATCAGTTTTGGCACAGACTTACAAAAACTTTGAAATCATTGTTGTCGATGACGGTTCTCAAGACAACAGTCGTGATGTCATCAACCAATACCAAGAGCGATCGCCAGATCGAGTCAAAGGTATTTTTCAAGTCAACCAAGGACAAGGTGCTGCATTTAACACTGGATTTGCAGCAGCCAATGGTGACATCATAGCTTTTTTGGATGCTGATGATGTTTGGAAGCCCAATAAATTGCAACGCATTGTTGAGGTATTCCAAGACTCAAATACAGTTGGTGTCATGCATCTACTAGAAAGTATTGATGCCGGAGATAAATTACTAGACAAAAATTACACACGCGGTCGAGTTCCCAACATAGAATTAGCCAAATTAATTCTAGATACAGGAAATTCTTGGTGTTATCCTCCCACTTCTGCCTTAGCTTACCGCCGCAGTGCCTTAACAAAAGTTATGCCAATTGATACAAAAACTTGGCGGTTATGGGCTGATGGCTGTCTGATCTATTGCACTGCCTTTTTAGGTCATATTGAATACCTGAAAGAAGTATTGGGTAGTTATCGCTTACATGGTAAAAATTATCATGCCAGTAAGCAAACTCAGACATTCACCGACAAAGACCACGCGAGTTGGCAAGCTGCGATGGAGACAACGAACCAAGGCGTGAATGCCTTTTTAGAACGTATAAATTACCCTGCTAGAGTCAATTTGATGCGGAATCTTGACTACCGACGTACTATTTATTACTGGCGAGGCAAATGGAATGCATCAGAAATGCTAGCAATTATCAGTATCATTTTACGCTATCCATTTTACAACCTCCAAGAGCGGGTGTACTTTCTGTTTAGATTTATAATCAAGAGTATAAGCTTTTTAGTTCGTCAAAAATCACCGCTAAAGAAAGCGTCAGTTTAGTATAAAAAAATACATATACAAAAAACAGGTGTAACTACTATCTCAATTATTCACTCAGATCATTAAGTATCAGATTTATCAGGGACACAAAAAGTTCGTAGTTGGCTCACACACAACGTCCTTCATTAAATCCTCATAATTTTATGACCAACGAACCAAATCCCTATCTTCCCGTAGTTACACCTGTTTCCAAAGATTTAGAACGCCCTCTGTGGTCAGTAATGATCCCAACATATAATAGTGGGAACTATCTGCGGGAAACATTAGCTAGCGTTTTAGCAGAAGATCCAGGTAGGGAGGTGATGCAGATCACTGTTGTTGATAATTGTTCCACTAAAGATGATCCAGCAAAAATTATTGCCGAATTAGGAAGCGATCGCATTGAACTTCATCGTCAGCCCACAAATGTGGGTATGGTGAACAACTTTCAGACATGTATAGAATTATCTCGCGGTTATTTAGTTCACATCTTACATGCTGATGATCTTGTCAGACCTGGATTTTACGAACGGCTTGGACATGCTTTCCATAAACACCCAGAAATTGGTGCGGCTTTCTGTCGTACCATTTTCATGAATGAGTATGGTCATTGGATAAAAATTACTGACCTAGAACAACCTGAAAGTGGGATTTTACCTAGTGAGTGGTTAGAGCAGATTGCTGATGTTTGTCGAATTTCACCACCATCAATAGCAGTACGTCGGGAAGTCTACGAAAAACTAGGGGCATTTGATAGTCGCTGTGGTTTGTGTATTGACTGGGAGATGTGGGTGAGAATCTTTGCCAATTACCCAGTTTGGTTTGAAGCTGAACCTTTGGCGACATGGCGAATGCACTTAGCTTCTAGCACCTCTACAAATATTGCGGATGGTCATTATGCTAAATCTTTGTATCAGGTGATCAAAAGTTTTGAATCCTATCTAGGTGATAAAGTACCCAAGAAAGTTTATCAAAATGCTAAACAAAACTGCGCTTTCTTTGCCCTGGAAACCGCCAGAGATTTACTAAAAATAGGTGATACATCCAGAGCAATCGCTCAAATTCAAGCCGCTCTTACCTACAGTCAATCTTTTCGAGTTGTGCGATCGGCTTCTCGCTTATTCTTATTAAATAGCGCCTTATCTTTACTACGAAAAACCACAACTACTACTTAATTTATATACATCTTTCCAAGCCATGAATATAAATTCTCAATCAGAAACTCCCTTAGTCAGCATTATTACGCCTACTTACAACCGTCCAGACTACTTAAAACAAGCTTTGACAAGTGCTACTCGCCAAACCTATAAAAATATAGAAATTATTGTTTCTGACAATTGTAGTCCGGAAAACCCCCAAGCAATTGTGGAATCTTTTAATGACCCACGTATTCGTTTCTCACGCAATGAAACCAACTTAGGTATGCTCCCTAACACCATCAAAGCTTTTAAAATGGCACGGGGGAAGTACGTTGCGGCTTTGCTTGATGATGACTTATGGGAAGAAAACTTTTTAGAAAAGCTTGTTCCCCCATTAGAAGCAAACCCGAATTTAGTACTAGCTTTTTGTGATCATTCCGTCATTAATGCCGATGGCACAATTGACGATTATTTGACAGAATACTGTTCTCAATTATTTAAAAGGGCAAATTTACCCGAAGGTATTTATCAACCTTTTTATAAAATTGGGTTGGTGGATCAAGCCATAGCCTCCGCAATGGCTGCCGTCATTCGTAATGATGCCATAGATTGGGATAGTATTCCTCCAGAAGTTGGTGGTTCATGGGATGTTTATTTAACTTATTTGTGTTGTCGTACAGGAATGGGAGCTTATTATTGTCCTCAAAAATTAACTAGATACCGTAGACATGACCAAACGGAAACAGTACAAAGTGGTAGGCTTAATTACCAAGCAAAAATCCGTAAATCTCAAGCAGATATGTTTTGCTTAGAGACATTTATGGAAGATGAAAATCTCCAAGAATTTAAAACCTATTTTCAAAAGCAATGGGTAAAAGTCAGCACAAGTTTAGGAATTGGTTTAATACGAGCTGAACAAACTAAACAAGCACGTCCCTATCTTTGGCGTTCCTTACGTCAACAGTTTAATTTGCGAACTATAGCTGCTTTAATGTTGAGTTTTACTCCTCCAAAAATAGCCGCTAAGTTTTAAAAGATTATATAAATATTTAAAATATTTGAAGTTATACTCAACGGGCTTTTTGCCCACAATGAGGGAATAAAATATGAACGCATATAAACACAGATAAACATAGATCGGTTATGGATTTGTTGCTAAGTTTATCCCTGATCCCCGATCCCTGACCCCCGTTCCCTATTGTCAATTCAGAGGTAAAAATCAATGCGAATTTCCGCTTGCATCACAACAAGAAATCGTACAGAATCATTAGATATTTGCTTAAAAGCACTTTGGAATTCTCAAGTCAAACCCCACAGGGTAGTTGTTTCTGATGATTCTAGTGATCCTGAAGTACAGCAGGCAAATTACCAAGTTGTTCAGAAATATCCAGGTACAAATTATATCCAGGGACCTCGTCGTGGTGTTTGTTCCAACCGCAACAATGCAGTAAATGCAATTCCAGAATCGGAAACTGATTTTGTAGCTTTTGTTGATGATGATATTTGTGTGCAGCCAGACTTTTTTAGTGTGGCAACAGAAAGATATTCGCAGATGTCAACCGAGGAAAGAAATCAGACTATTCTCACAGGGACTAGCAAAAACGAATATGCCCACTTTGTACCAGCTAGACTCACTTTCCAAGGACATTTTTCACCTACTGATGATACTCCTCAAACTGTAGTGATTCACGCTACTGTGTTTCCCAGACATTTTTTAACCCAAGAACAATGGGATGAAAATATCTTTTTTGGTTATGAAGATGCTGAACTTGCTCTTAGAGCAATTAAGCGCGGTTACAAAATTTTATATTGCCCGGAATTAAAAGCTGATATTTACCCAGTAAACAGTGTGTTAGCAACTGGCACATCTGATCTGGATATTGGTGGGTTGAATTATTATGACTTAAATATTGAAGCGGCTCGACTTTATATTGGTATCAAACGCTATAAAGATTTGTTCCCTAATCCTTTGAAATTGATAGCTTTTCTGCTCATATACTTTTTACAAATGTCAAGATACTTATTTAGAAATAAAGCTATCCAAGCTTGGCCAGAAATTATTCGACGTTCTCGGATTCAAAGATTATTACTGCCATCTGGAATTTAAGAAATTAGCAGAAAATTGATTTTAGAGGATAGTGAACGTGAAACTTTGCATTGTCACCCACAATGTTGTCAAAGGTAATGGTCAAGGTCGAGTAAACTATGAAGTTGCCTGGGAAGCAATTCGTCGGGGTTATGATGTTGTCTTGTTAGCCAGTCAAGTGGCTCCAGAATTACAGCAGCATAGCCAAGTCCGATGGATTCATATTCCGGTTAAAGGCTGGCCGACAGAAATTCTTCGCAATATGATTTTCTCTTGGCGGAGTGGTAATTGGTTGCGTCAACACCGATCTGAGTTTGATGTCGTCAAAGCCAATGGTGCAATTACAACAGCCCCTGCTGATGTGAATGCAGTGCATTTTGTTCATAGTTCTTGGCTAAAATTCTCTGCTATTGGGGCTATGCCCAAGTCAGTGAGGAATTTACTAAATCCACGGGGAGTTTTATACGATTTTTACCAATGGCTGTATACATCGATGAATGCGCGTTGGGAAAAATCAGCTTTTGAGCAAGCACAGGTAGTTGTAGCTGTATCTGATAAAGTCGGAAAGGATTTATTGGAAATTGGTGTACCACCAGAACGGTTGCAAGTAATTTTTAATGGTGTTGATCTACAAGAGTTTTCACCTGGAGTCAGCGATCGCTCACGATGGAATCTCCCCCAAAATGTACCTCTGGCGCTGTTTGCGGGGGACATTAGAATTCCACGCAAAAATCTGGATACGGTTTTACATGCCTTAGTGAAAGTGCCAGATTTACATTTAGCAGTCGCGGGAATTACTGAAGGTAGTCCCTATTTACAACTAGCTGCATCCTTGGGGTTAAATGAGCGAGTACATTTTCTGGGACTTTGTGATGATGTCCCAGAGTTAATGAAAGCTGTAGACTTTTTGGTCTTTCCTTCCCGTTATGACCCTTTTGGATTGGTGGTGATTGAGGCTATGGCTTGTGGTTTACCTGTAATTACTGCGGTGACAACAGGCGCAGCAGAGTTAGTAAAACCCGAAGCGGGGGTTGTGCTGTCAGATCCCAATGATACCGAAGCTTTAGCACAAGCACTGTCATCTTTAACGAGCGATCGCACCTTACGTAAGCAAATGGGTAAGGCTGCTCGAAATCTTGCTGAACAACATAGTTGGCAATTAATGGCGAAGAGTTATGTTGATGTATTTGAAGAGTTAGTTAAATCATCTTAAAGATCAAAAGAAGTAGCAGGAAATAGCACTACTCAAGAGGAAGATTAACTTGATTTCTTCCTAACAAAAAGATATCTATATTTAATAAACCACAAAAAATACAAAATTCAGGGATTAATAAGTGATTTTTTGAAATGGTGAAAGGGTAATTAAGTTATTTTCACCCTTTCTAGTTTTAACTTCCATATTCCAACTTTTATGATATTTTCCTATGCAAGAATTACCATCAGTTGCTATCTGTATTCCTACTTATAACCAAGCACAGTATTTACTAGAATCAGTAGGTACAGCCTGCGCTCAAACTTATCCGAATGTAGAAGTTTGGGTTGCTGATAACGCCAGTACTGACAATTCACCAGAGGTGATGGCACAACTATGTCAGCAATTTCCTCAAATTCGCTATCACCGCCATCCAGAAAATTTGGGCATGACTCTTAATTGTAATTGGGTTTTGAGTCAGCCGAAAACCGATTATGTCATCCGTCTCGATTCCGATGATGCGATCGCACCTCGTTATGTCGAGACTTTAATTGCTCTCATGCAAAAATATCCTGAAGCTGGTTGGGGTCACGTTGCAACTCAGGAAATTGATGAGCGGGGACAAAAACACAGCATCCGCAGAGTAGTCAGAAAGCATGAGTTTCAAAGTGCAGATGAAGCACTACAAGCCTCAGTTTCTGGTTTACGGACGGCATCTAGCATATTTATCTTTAAAAGTCAAGCTTTGCGAGAAGTTGGGTTTTATGGCGACGGTAGCCTCAAGTACAGCGAAGACTATGATTTAGCAGTGAGAATGTCTGATGCTGGTTATGGCAATGTTTATTCAGATCAAATATTAGCCGAGTACCGTGTCTGGACTGACACCAACAAAATACGTCCCAAACGCAAAGGCGATCAACTACAAGCTTATATTTGGATTTATAACAAAAGTTTCATCCCTGCCTTTCAAAGAAGAGGTTGGGATACCAAAGTAATTGACAAATGTCGGCAAAAGATGGCGTTGATTCATGCTGCTGCTTGTTTTTCTCCGATTTTTACCCCAGCAGAACGAGCAGAACTGATTACTTTATTAAAAGAATTAGGTGATTCGCCAGCATTACGGTTACGTATTTTAGCCTGTTCCTGTGGTCTTGCTCCCATATTTGATTGGCAACTTCACATGACATTAAAGTTAAAAGGTGTAGTTAAAGGCTGGTTAAGTCGGCTCAAGAGTACTTCTAAGCTGAGTGCAGGTGTTAGCTCGTGATCACAATCAGCGTCATGATTCCTACCTACCGTCGTCCTCAAGATTTGGCGCGGTGTCTCAAAGCACTAGAACAACAAATTCGTAAACCTGAGCAAGTTGTGGTAGTAGTGCGTGATACAGATAATGATACCTGGGCATTTCTCAAAGATTATCATCCCGCAGCCTTCAAGTTGGAAGCAGCAACGGTTACAGTCCCTGGTGTAGTGGCGGCAATGAATGTAGGTTTAGATACAACCACTGGAGATATCATCGCCATTACTGATGATGATGCTGCACCCCACCCAGATTGGTTAGCACGGATGGAAACCCACTTTTTGTCTGATAGTCGGATTGGCGGTGTTGGTGGACGGGATTTGGTGTATGTGAATGATGAACTCATCTACCAAGGCGTGTCAGAAGTAGTAGGGAAATTACAGTGGTATGGACGTGTAATTGGCAACCATCATACTGGTAAGGGTACAGCGCGAGAAGTAGATGTACTCAAAGGCGTGAATATGGCCTATCGTCGTAGTGCGATCGCAGGATTGCGCTTTGATGAACGTATGCTTGGTACAGGCGCACAAGTGCATTTTGAACTGGCATTTAGCTTAAGAGTGCGGAGTCGAGGTTGGAAACTCATCTATGATCCCCTGATCAATGTGGATCATTATCCAGCCCAGCGTTTTGATGAAGATCAGCGCAATAACTTTAACCACCTTGCCTGGAAAAACGCTGTACACAATGAAACTTTGGCTCTACTAGAATACTTACCGCCTCTGAGGATATTATTATTCATGCTTTGGGCTACACTGATTGGTACACGCAAAGCTTTTGGTTTGCTACAACTATTGCGATTTTTGCCAAAAGAAAAAACCTTAGCATGGCAAAAATGGTTGGCATCTATGCAAGGACGCATCCAAGCTTGGCAGACTTGGTTGTCCCACCAAAGCTTCGTCTCATCAGAGAAAGCCCACCAAGCTTCTTAAAGGTAGTCCCAATGAAAAAGAACCAATCCAAAATCCAAAATCCAAAATCGAATGACTTATAGGCAGGGTAATTTGACTAGCTACGCAACAACAAGCTCAGAACAACAACCACCTCGTTTGGGTTGGTTAGCAATTGTAGGGCTAGTGCTGGTTGTAGTGGTATCTATTTTCGCTGGTGGTGCAGCCGCTCGCCCAATTTATCTTGTAGGTACTTTAGGTGTAGGGATTTTTCTGTATTTACGGTATCCCCTTCTTTACATCGGCTTGACTTGGTGGATGTGGTTTCTTACACCCTTGATTACTCGCCTCATAGATTATCGTAGTGGTTTTGATGCCAGCCGCTCTTTATTAGTATCACAGTATTTAGTAACCCTCCTCACCTTACATACTGCTTTCAAAAACCTTCCCCAATCGGCTCGCAAAGGTGGGATGCCCTTTGTATTAGCCTTTTTGGGTGTATTTTATGGCTTTATGATCGGATTTGTGAAAACTACACCCTTCACCGCAGCTAGGGGTATGTTGGATTGGTTAACCCCGATTAGTTTTGCTTTCTTCATATTTATCAATTGGCGAGAATATCCTCAATATCGTCAAACCATTATCCGTACCTTTGTTTGGGGGGTTTTGGTGACAGGACTGTACGGTGTAATCCAATTCATGATTGCTCCAGAGTGGGATAGATTCTGGCTAGAAAGTATAAAACTTACAAGCTTTGGAGATCCTGAACCTTTTAAACTGCGGATTTGGAGTACGATGGCATCACCTGGACCTTTTGCCAGCATGATGATGACGGGCTTGTTGCTGTTATTCACTACTAGCGAATTTGTGCGTATTCCAGCCGCAGCAGCTGGTTACTTGGCGTTTCTGCTGACGATGGTACGGACTCTGTGGGGATGCTGGGTAGTAGGAACGTTAACCTTGCTGTCTTCCCTCAAACCACAAATCCAAATGCGACTGATGGTAACTGTTTTGGTCATGGCCATCTGTGTTGTACCATTGACCACAATGGAGCCATTCGCTGAAGTTATTGCCACCCGCTTGGAAACTTTTACCAATCTCGAAGATGATAATAGTGCTCAAGTTAGGCAAGGAATTTATCGAGATGGTTTGGGTAAGGCGATGAGTAACATTTTAGGTAATGGCATCGGCAATACATTCATTGTGAATGACAAGGGCGTTTTAGAACCGATTGTGATTGATAGCGGTATTTTGGATATGTTTTTCACACTCGGTTGGTTCGGTGCTATCTTTTACCTGGGTGGATTAATTCTGCTGTTGTTTCAAATCTTTCAATTCTCAGAGCCTCGCTTCGATCCTTTTATGGCTGCGGCGCGTGCGATCGGCCTTGCCAATTTTGCTACCCTACCGCTTGGTAGCGGTATGCTAGGGATTTCCGGTATGATTCTCTGGGGATTTATGGGCATTGTTTTGGCAGGACACAAATATTATGTGAAGCAACGAAATCCTGGGATAAACTAACTGCTACCCAAACTTCAGACTTCAGAGTCAAGAGCCACAATATCGCCCGCCAGTAAATTGCGGGCGAGTCAATTGCTTATTTTGATAAAAAGTTTTTCCTTGACTGTTTGTTGCTTCTAAAACCTAAACTATCAAAGTTCATCTAGAAACAACTTCTGGTGTGCGAGGCTCGACTTGACGGCGATTGTTGACAACCATTTGAATGGGGTGATCTGGTCCTGTTACCAAACCCCGACGCTTTGGTTTGACATCAAAGTTATCTACTAGCACCAATTCTAAATTTGAAAGGATTGTCGCTAGTACTAGTTTCATTTCAAATTGAGCAAAAGCATCACCAATACAGCGTTTTGCACCACCGCCAAATGGTAAAAATTCGTAGGGTGAAAATTGCTTCTCTAAAAACCGTTCTGGCTTAAATTGCTTAGGATTTGGGTATAAATCTTCACGTTGATGGGTGAGATAAATAGACCCCAAGACTCGTGTACCTGGTTCTAGCTTATATCCACACAAAGTTAGAGGTTTTTGTACTACCCGTGGAAATGTAAGCATTCCTACAGGGTAAATGCGTAAGCTTTCGTTACATACAGCATTTAGGTAAGGCAATTTCAAAATAGTATTAGAGCTAGGAGCAGACCCAGAGCGATCGCCAATACTATCAAGTTCTTGCAATAGCTTTTCGCGTACTTCTGGGAATTTGTGAATCCAGTATAATACCCAAGTCAAAGCAGTGGCAGTAGTTTCATGACCTGCTGTTAACAAAGTCATTAATTCATCACTTAACTCTGCATCTGTCATCGGTTGACCTGCTTCATCCCGTGCTGCAATCAATAAACTCAGGACATCGGTACGTGATGAGTCAGCTTGTTCTCGGCGTGCTTGAATTTCTGCGTGTAGAAGTTGGTAAACTCGCGATCGCCGACGTAGGAAGGTTCCCCAAGGTGTCAACGGGCCTAAATCTTTTTGCAAGGCCGGAAAATAAAGCATCAAGGCTCGTAAAGGCGAGCTTCCACCGCGATTGAGCATTAAAGTCAAAAGTTGCTCTAGTTCTTGGGCTTGGGGACTATCATACAGCCCAAATACTGCTTGCATGATCACCCGCATAGTGATAGCCTGCATCGCGGAATGAACATCAAATTTTTGGTTTATTTGCCATTGGCTAATAATTTCCTCTGTAACCTTGCTAATTACCTGAGCGTAGGCTCGCATTCTCTCACCGTGAAAAGGAGGCATCAACAACTGACGCTGACGCCGATGTACTTCACCACTAACAGTAATTACAGAATTCTTACCAACAAAAGATTCAAATAACGGATCGCCTGGAGCTGCAAATTCTTTAGTGTCGCTAGTCAACATCTGCTGTAGCGCTTGAGGATTGCTTACTAAAACTACAGGTTCTGTTAACTGTAATGTAAAGATATCCCCATAACGTTCAGCACACTCTTCCATATAGGTCATGGGACTGTTGATCCACTGGAATGTCTGTACTAGGGATGGGGTTTTTGGGCCGTTTGGTAGTTTCATAAGCTTTTTTCGCTTGCTGTGTGTCTGCTCTCTAGCACTGTTATCAAGTGTAGTAAATTTAGATGTGATGGGAGTTTGGTAGATTTAGGTTTATTTACAAGCGATCGCATAATTAGATCCAGACACTCAACTACTGATTGCCCAAAAAATACTGGTTTTAGGGTGTAAGGGTATAAGGGTTTGAGGGTGTAGGAATTTATGAAACGATGATTATTCCCCGTCGCCCCTTATCCCCATTCCCTTCTAACATTAATGAACCTTAAAATTCTCCACAGTTGCTTCCAATTCTTGAGAAATTCCTACGGTTTGCTGCAATGATTGAGAAATACAACGTGATGATTGACTAGTCGTTTCTGAGACTTGGGAAATTTCTGTGATTAATTTGGTTACTGTTTGCGATGTTTCTACTTGAGAAACAGTAGCTTGGGAAATTGATTGCACTAACTCATCAATTTGACGAGATACTGTCAGAATTTGGTTGAGGGAGGATTTCGCATCTTCGACGATGCGAGAGCCTTCGACTACTTGGGTAGTTCCTTGTTCCATTGCTTTGACAACTTCGTTGGTTTCTCGTTGAATATTTTCGACAATCTGTTTAATTTCTTGGGTAGCGTCAGAACAGCGTGCTGCTAATTCACCAACTTCTGTTGCAACTACCACAAAACCTCGGCTTCCTTCACCAGCTCTAGCAGCCTCCAGTCCAGCATTGACTGCTAACAAGTTGGTTTGCATAGCAATCTCGTTAATTAAGGAGACTATTCGCGAAATTTGTTCTGAAGAATCGCCAAGACGTTTGACTTTTTTGGCTGTGTCGTCGATAGTCGATCGCAAGTTAGAGATTTTTTGTACCGTCAAATCCATTGCTGTTTCGCTTTTTTGAGCAGTATTAGAAGCAGTGTGGGCAATTTCAGCAGCTTTTTGAGCATTAATTGCAACATCTGCAATGGAAAGTGTTATGCGTTCGACGCTATCGAGGGTACGGTTAATTTCCACTGCTTGTTTGATGGCTTCATTCGCAAGTTGGCGGATTGCACCTTCGTTTTTACCAAGGGATGCATTCACCTCAATTGCAGAGGTTTTGACTTTGGTGACTATTTTTCTGAGATTCTCAACAATGGTATTGAAGAAGTCTGCTATTGTCCCGATTTCTCCCTGGGTAACTTCTGCATATACCGTCAAATCACCTTTAGATGCTCCTTCAATATCTCGTAGCAGCTTGACAATTTGTCGTTGCAATGCTTCTTTTTGTTGACTCTGCTCGATCGCGAGTAATTCTGCACGAGAACGAGCTTTTTCGGACTGTTCCAACACATATGCTTGTTCGAGGGCGTAACCGATAGGAATTGCAACCTGCTTAAACAAATCGATTTCTGATTCTTGCCATTGACGAGGACTAGAACACTGATGAGCGATCAGTAAACCATACAGCTTATTATTGAGCAAAATCGGTGCGACTAAATTTGCTTGCACTTCAAAGGCTGCAAGTTGACTAATGTGACATTCGGTTAAACCTGCTTCATAAATATTTTCTATAGCTTGGACACGGCCTCTTTGATACTTTTGTATGTAGTCTTGAGCAAAACAAGGATCTGCAATTTCTGCACCCAAGGCACTTGTCCATAGATCATCAACACACTCAGCGACAATTGTTCCTACCCAGTTTTGATCAAAGCGGTAAACAACGACTCGATCTACTTGAATAGCTGCTCGCATGGTTGTTACTGCTACGTTCAAAATTTGTGCAGTGTTGAGTGATCCACGAATGCGAAGGGTAATGCTATTGACTTGTTTGGCGATCTTGGCTTCATTTTCCTGTTGTTCAGCTTTTTGGGCAATTGTTTCTGCCATTTGATTAAAAGCTACAGCTAATTTACCAATTTCATCGTTAGTGCGAATCTTAACTCTGACAGAGCGATCGCCATTCGTCAATTTTTGGATGGCGTCTTTGATCTGTTTGATTGATTGAACTGTATTCCGCTTCAATATATATGTCCAAATTCCAATCACAATTAAGGCAAAAACTCCTGCTAAGGTGTATTGCAACCAATTTTGTCTAGGTAAATTTTGCAGTTCAATTGGTTGAGTTACTTGCATCAAAACAGCTGCTGACCGCTTCACCGTACTGACAGAGACATTTCCCTTATTGGTGACAATAGTCATCTTAGGAATTGCTTTAGCTGCGATCGTGTAAGCTTGGTGAACAATGTCTATTTGCCCGGCGACAATTTCACCTGGACGTAGTGCTGCTTGTGCAAGTATTGATTTCTCTGATACATTTTGTTTGTACTGATGATCTGATAAGTAAACTTCAGCCGCGTCAACAATAGCAGCATTATTTGACTGACTCTGCAAATTAAATGTGAGTTGATTTAATTTAAGATGATAATTCAAATCTGCTATATTTAGTTCTGACTTTGCCTGTTTAAGTGATTGAGCTTGAAAACTGCGATTAATGATTATAGTCGAGCTAATACCTAACCCAACAATAAGACTTAATTGAGACAAAATTAAAACTGTCAGATTATTGCTGCTGATTGGAAAACTGACAAATCTCTGCCATAGAGATTTTTGTAATTTTGAAGTAGTTGCTTTAGTTTGTGTAGGTCTAAAATTATTGTGGTAATTACTGCGATGAGTTTTAATCATTGATCGTGTGTTTCGATTAAACTAAAAATATCTCATGTCACTGAAAAGAATTTTCATACATCACTAACTTAAAATGTGATGTTTTCTAATTTTAAAAATTAACCAGTGACAACATGTTTTATCTCTTGTAATTCACTTCATGAATGCATAAACAGACTCTGTTTTATTGTATTCCTATGACTTTGATCAAACTGAACAAATATAAATGAATGCAACACTAATTACAATATTTCAGCAAATTAAGCTACATCCTATTTTTAGGATAGAAAACAAGTACCAAATTTTCGATTTGGACGACAAAATTTCCTACTAATCCCTCAAATCGAGGTTTAGCCTAAAGGATTTTTTGCCGAGTCAGAATAATTTAAATATTATTTGAGGGAAACACACTCTAAATCAAAAAGTAGGAACACCCAGCTTTGCTATTTTTTAGCTTGTTTTAAGCTTTTTACTTTAGCTTAATAATTAATTTCATTTTGCATGAATATTGATCTTAAAGTATTTTGGAAATTTTTTACAACTATTTTCATGATTATCTTTCTTCAAAAATTAAAATTTGAATTTTTCACTTAGTCAAATATATAACCTATTTCAAATCAGAGTACTAGCCTATCAATTTAGTTTTGAGCGATTATTTTTCTCCGTGTTATCCTGTCAGCGCCTCTCAGCGCCTCATAGCATCAAAGAATTATTGCTGATTCAATTTTGACAGAGTAGTACTGATCCGACTAGTAAAATTTAATTAAAAGTAACTAATATAACTATATTTATACTTATATTTATCCAATTATTAGCCCTAAATTAAAGTTTTCGGCTAATGATCTAAGTTAGCTAACTAAGACAGCGCAAATAACTAAAGGTTTGTAGTAAGGACTTTATTCCTCAAGAAAGGACTAAAGTCCTTACTACAAACTTATTTCAATAATTTTACGTTACTTAATATAGTTTGGTTTATGCTCACCGACCTACTTAAAGCTAGCTAGAAAGCAGCATTTAAACTGTTGAGATTGACTTTAACCTTTTGCCGGAACTTTAGTTCATGGCTTGATGCAAGATATACTTTGCAAGATCACAATTTGAGCTTTTGTGATGCTGTAGGCGCAGAAGCGTCTACATAACGCTTGCGAATGACAGTTCAAAGTCAGTTCACATCTGTGTATGGATGTTTCGTCAATATTGTTTTGTAGCTTTTCTAATACACGTAAGTATATTTAATATTTACAAAATATAGATAGATGCCAGAACTCAAATAGAATGGTTATGAGAAAGTAGCCTACACAAACTGTGTACAGTAAAATTAATCAAAAACTTGACTCCTTCTCCTTGGTAAGGAGAAAAAGGTGAAGTTACTTTAAAATCAGGTTGAAAACTCTAAAAACAAACTTACTCAATTAAGTTTGAACTCAACTAAAGTCACAGGCGATCGCTTCTCAAAACAAACCGAGTTACTGAATCGGGGGTTAGCAGTGCAACAGGAAAACATCCAAGAACCTAGTTCTCATTATCAATCTACTGTGAAATTGAGTTGGGTTCACCAAGATTTAGCACATTTGCGACCTTTTATTCGCAGCACCATCAAATTATTCAAATTTGATGAAAAAGCTAGTAACCCAGAAATTTTAGTACAAGAGGTGTTAGCGTGGACAAGCGCTCAACCTTTTCTAACCCAAAAGGTTTGTCAATTGTTGTGTGATTATGAAACTTTTATTGTGGCTGGTGAAGAAGCAGCTGTAGTTGAGCAGTTAATCCAAAATCACTTGATTGCAAATTGGGAAACTCAGGTAGCTACTGAACATTTACAGACAATTCACGACGGTTTAGTTGCTAACCCAAGATGTAATTCGATATGGTTGCTGCGATTGTACCAGCAAATTTTGCAGCAAGGAGAATTACTAGTTCATGATAGTCCAATTCAAACAGAGTTATTAAACTTAGGATTAGTAGTTAAACAAGACAATAAATTAAAACTATCAAACCGCATTTACCTATCTATTTTTAATTTGAATTGGGTTGAACAAGAGCTAGGAAGTTTGCGACCCATAATTCTCAATACTACTAAATTATTTCAATTAGATGAAAAAGCAACTCATCCAGAGATTGTACTCGAACAAGTATTGTCTTGGACAGGTTCTCAGTCTTTTCTAACCCAAAAAGTTTGTCAATTGCTCTGTGATTATGAAAATTTTATTGCTGCTGGTAGAGAAGCAGCTGTAGTTGAACAGTTAGTGCAAACTCGTTTGATTGCAAATTGGGAAAGTCAGATCGCTGCTGAACATTTGCAAGCGATTCAACAAAGTGTAGTGCAAAATCAATTTTGCAATCCTGTACAACTACTAAGGCTGTATCAGCAAATTTTGCAACACGGTGAATTAACGCCTCAAGACGAACCAGTGGAAACAGAGTTATTGAATATAGGTTTAGTAGTTAAACAAGATAGTAAATTAAAAGTAGCTAATCGGATTTACAAATCTATTTTTAATGTTGATTGGATCAATAAAGAATTAGAGCAATTACAACCTTTGATCCAAAATACAATTAAAATTTTTAATTTACAGGAAAAAGCTAGTAATCCAGAAAGATTAGTGCAAGAAGTGCTGATGTGGACAGGTTATCAGCCTTTTCTCACTAAAAAAGTTTGTCAATTGCTGTATGAACATACAGATTTTATCGCTGCTGGAGAAGAAACATCCACAGTTCAGCAGTTAGTCCAAAATCGTTTAATTACCAATTGGGAAACTCAGATCGCTGCCGAACATTTGCAAAAAATTTCCGATGATTTAGTAGGCAATCAAAAATGTAATCCCATATGGTTATTGAGATTGTATCAGCAAATCTTGCAACAGGGAAATTTATCATTTCAAGATGACTTAGCCGAAATAGAGTTATTGAATACAGGATTAGTCGTTAAACAAGACAAGAAATTAAAAGTAGCCAATCAGATTTACCAATCTGTTTTTAATTTAAGCTGGGTTGAGCAACAGTTAGCAAATATGCTTGAGGTTTCACCTGCAATCAACCCTATGATTAATGCTAAAAAACCATTTTCAGCATTTGCTATGCTTGAAGCCAGGAATTTTATTTCTAATCCTAGAAGCATAATTATTAGAGTTATTTGGTTGTTACTAGCAATAGCTGGATTTAGCGCCCTTTGCTTCAATATTTATAAAAATATAGAGGTAAATATTATTTTCCAAGAAGGTAATGAGCTTTTTAATCAAGGAGAATATAAAAAGGCGATCGCTAAATATGACAAACTTCTAAACATCGATAGTAACTACTATCAAGCTTGGACTAACCGAGGTTATGCACTCGCTGGCTTACAAGAATATAGCAAGATGTTAGAGTCCTGCTCTACAGCTACAATCATAGAACCAAAAGCTGTCTATGCTTGGAATTGTCAAGGGGAAGCACTATATAACCTCCAACAATACTATGAGGCGATATCAGCTTTTGATTCAGCTTTGACTCTTGACACAAAAGATCCTGTCTTTTGGATTAATAAAACTGAATCATTATTAGCATTAAAACAATCTGATACAGCGCTGATCACTATTGATGAAGCAATTCACCTGCTGCAACAAAAGCAAAAACCTAATCGCCAAGAAAAGATTACCAGAGAATTAGCAATTGCTTTTAGTCATAAAGGTAAGGTGTTATGGCAAAAAAGACAATATGAAGAAGCACTTGCTGCTTTTGATCAGGCTTTAGTCAACGATCCAAAATATTTTACTGCTTTGCGGGGAAGGGGTTTAGCCTTCCAAAGGTTAAAGCAGTACAAACAAGCGATCGCTCAATTTCAAGAAATCTTGACTCAATCTCGCCTCACGGATGCTCAGAAGGCAGAAACTTTATACTATATGGGAACTACTTACTGTCGATCTTCCCAAGCTGATGAAGGGCTTGCTGCTCTTGAAACAGCTCTCAAACTCAAGCCAGACTATCAAGCAGCAGAGCAAGCAAAAACCAAATGCACAAATTAACTTTTTAATTAGAATTTTGGCCACCACCAAGGCCTGATATCAGAATACATTTTACCAACTGTTCTAGAATCAGGGGGTTGTGATTGCTTAAAATCCGAGCCAAGCATTTGGTATAAGGCTTGAGAAGAATTTACCTTTTCATCAAGGGCAAATAATACCTGAGCGCTGTAATGGTTGCAACCAATACCCCTGCGTTCTACAGCACAAACCACAGGTTGAGCGTTGGATTTGTCGTTGGTGAGGTATTTAGCACGACCTGTTTGATATAGTGCTTGCAAAGTCTTAGCTGTTTTCTCACAGTTTTGCACCGCAACTTGAGATGAAAAATATTCAGGTAAGAAACTGAGAATTGTTAAATCTTTGGCAGTTTTTTGCTCGGAAAAGCTAGCAACCACTGTAGGCGTGGCAGAATCTGTCTTACACATCACCTTCATGGTAGATGCAACTTTGCTCGGTTGAGCAACTACTGCTAGGGTGGGAGATGTGAGTATGTAACTCATTCCCAATATAGTGACCCAATATAAGCGTTTGTTCATTAAAGAAATATTTGATTAAAAATTTAGTCTCAATATACTATTTTTTGGTTAATTTTACTTAAGTAAGAAATAAAAATAGAACGTAAATCAGTTTAAATTATCTTCTATCTGTTAATTTTATTTTTAAAGATGAAACAGGTTGCTCAACGTCTTTTCTTTACTAGTAGCACTGTTGTTTGCTGTATATTTGCTAGTAATTTAGCTCAAGCCCAAATTGCTCCGGATGGAACCCTACCAACCAGTGTCAATCAAGTTAATAACATCTTTGAAATTACTGGAGGAAGACAAGCTGGTAGCAACTTATTCCATAGTTTTAGAGAGTTTTCCGTACCTACAGGCAGCGAAGCTTTTTTTAAAAATAGTACAAATGCTAATAGTATTGTTAACATCATCAACCGAGTCACAGGTGGCTCAATTTCTAATATTGATGGATTAATAAAAGAAAATTATGGGGCAAATTTAATTTTGATCAATCCAAATGGGATTAATTTTGGCCCTAATGCTCAACTCAATATAGGTGGTTCTTTTTTAGGAAGTACAGCTAATAGTATTAAATTTGCTGATGGGACAGAATTTAGTGCTACAAATATTCAAAATTCACCATTATTAACAATTAGTGTGCCAGTTGGTTTGCAATTTGGTCAAAATCCCGCAGCAATCAATATCCAAGGTCAGGGTCATAATTTATCAGTTGAAAGTCAAATTTTCTCACCTTTTACGAGGGGCGATACTACCGGGCTGAAGGTGCAACCTGGGCAAACTTTAGCTTTAGTCGGCGGGAATATCACCTTAGATGGTGGTGTGCTTACAGCCGAAGGAGGACGGATTGAATTAGGTAGTGTGAGTGGAAATTCTTTCGTTAATCTTGCTGCTAACCCTGGTCAAGTTTGGAGTTTGGGCTATGCAGGAGCGCCTAGTTTTCAAGATATTAACATGCGATCGCGATCGCTTGCAGATACCAGTGGAGTTGGTAGCGGTTCTATCCAGTTACAAGGCAGAAATATCACACTTCAAGATGGATCAGCCGTATTAATTCAAACTCAAGGGATACAATCAGCAGAAAACATCAACGTCAATGCATCTGAATCTTTAAAGTTAATTGGTACCACACCAGATGGGCAAATTTCCACCAATATATTTACTGAAACCATTGGAGGTGGCAAAAGTGGAGACATCAATATTACTACCCCGCGCTTAGTAGTTCAAGATGGAGCCGTCATATCTGCTGCTACTTACACATCGGCTTCTAGTGGTAATGTCAGTGTAAATGCTGCTGAATCTTTAGAAGTACTTGGATATTCATCGGTAAATCCCAATCGTTTTAGTGTTATTTCTGCTGCAACCTACGGTGCTGGAAATGCGGGAACACTCACAGCCTCAACCAAGCGCGTCACAGTCACAGGTGGAGGTAACATTGCATCGATCACAGCTGGAACTGGCTCAGGTGGAAACGTAGTTGTAAATGCATCTGAATTAGTCGAACTGGTTGGCTTCACACCATTTGTCTTTGCACCTAGTCAGATCACTGCTGGAACAGGAGGCCCCGGTTCAGCAGGTAATGTGACGATTAATACTAAACGCTTAGTAGTCAAAGATGGAGGTAGAGTAGATGCTTCTACCTTGGCTAGTGGCCCTGCTGGAAGTATCACAATTAACGCCAAAGATTCAACACAAGTGAGTGGCACAACGCCAGGATCTGTCAATCCCAGTCTGATTATATCCTCTGCTAATATCGTCGATCCTAGCTTGCGACAATTATTGAGACTACCTCCCTATCCTTCTGGAGCCTCTGGAGATGTGACAATTAACACAGGTAAATTGAGCGTTACAGATGGAGGGTTGGTGACAACGAGTAATCAAGGTTCAGGAATCTCCGGAGACATCAAAATTAATGCTCAGTCTGTTTTTCTTGATCGTGGTGGTGGCATTACATCAGAATTGGGGGGAAGCTCCAGAGGAAGACAACCCACTTTCTATTCTCCTTTCACCGTTGGAGGTGACATAGGCGGAGATATTAATATTTCAGCCCAAGAGTTAATAGTTAAGAACGGTACAGCTATTTCCACTGCTACCTTTACGAATGTAGCAGGTGGTAATGTCAATGTGGATGTCTCAGGCTTAGTGCAAGTCGATGGATTTGCAGCTTTCAATCCTAACGCGCTGAGTTTGATCGGTAGTTCGACGTTTGGTTCTGGACGCTCAGGAGATGTTAATGTTTCCACTGGGAAATTGCAAGTTCTCAATGGGGCGAGGGTAGGCGCTGGTTCTTTTGGAAGTGGCTCTAGTGGAAACAGTATCATCAATGCTACAGAATCAATACAAGTGATTGGCAGAGAACCAAGTCAATCAGTAGGTAGTTTAATTGGTGTTTCGACGCTGAACGTTGGTAATGGTGGTGACTTGACTATCAATACACCAAAACTGATCGTTCAAGATGGCGGTAGAGTTGATTCTTCGACTGCTGCCAGTGGTTCAGCAGGTAATGTTACTATTAATGCTTCCAAATATGTCGAGGTTGATGGTAAATCCAGTCTGATCAGTGCTGGTGCAAATATTGAGAGTGAAATTGCCCGACAACTTTTTGGACTACCGCCTGTACCGACTGGTTCATCTGGTGACGTGACAATTAACACACCAAAATTAAGGATCACAAATGATGGTCAAGTGAACGCGAGGAACCAGGGAACAGGTAATGCGGGCAGTGTCAGAATCAATACCAACTCTACCTTTTTGGATAAGGGAGGTAGCATCACAGCGGCAACCACATCTGGTGAAGGTGGTAACATTTTCTTGCGGACAAATTCCTTAGCCATGCGTCGTGACAGCCAGATTTCTGCGGAAGCAGGCGGTAGTAGTAATGGTGGTAACATCACAATTACAGGCTTTAGTCCGGCTGATTTTGTGGTGCTATTAGAAGGTAGCAAAATCACCGCCAATGCATTTGAGGGTATGGGAGGAAATATCAGTATTAATACACAAGGTCTATTTGTTTGCCCAGAATGTCAAATTAGTGCCAGTTCTCAGTTAGGAGTAGATGGGCAGGTAGAAATATTGACACCAAACACTAGTACAAATCAAGAAGTTCTTGATTTGCCGCAGGAGATTACTAAGCCGGAAGAAGTGGTAGCACAAGTCTGTCCAGCGGACAGAAAACAGGGACAGAGCGAGTTTATTATCACTGGGCGCGGAGGATTGCCACCTCGACCAAGCGAAGTACTTAGTAGTGACGCATTACTGAGTGTTGAATCTGACACTAGTCAAGCAGAAAATATTTCTGGTGGAGCGATCGCCACCAAAACCAATCAAACCCAACAGTTACCACCAATTGCCAGAGGTTGGTATGTTAACTCCAAAGGTGCAGTCATCCTGACAGCAGCTACCCCTACACCTACCCCCTATGCTTCTGGATTAAGTTCATCCTCATGTCATGCTAATTAGAAAAAACTCAATAAGACGTAAAGAGGTGGGAATACGGGGATGCAAAGATAAAAAAATCCAGGGACACAAATTCTCTTCATCTACCAATTTCTCCTTACTCCCCTTACTCTCCCTACTCTTTACTACATCTTCGGCTTGGGGACAGCCCATCAATCCGGTGACGCCAACACCAGAACCACCTCGACCTCAGCCTCTACCACCTTTAGAAAAACCACTCCAGATTCCACCCATAGCACCGCCAACCCCTGACGAAATCCAAAGTGTACCAGGGACAATTGTCGTGCAAAAATTCGAGTTTGTTGGCAGTACAGTTTTTAGTCAACAAGAGTTACAGCAGGCGACGGCTAATTTTGTTGGTAAGTCCATCACCTTTGCGGAACTGCTGCAAGCTGCAAATCAAATCACTCAACTATATCTGCAACAGGGGTATATTACATCTGGAGCCTACATACCCAGTCAAGAGATCCAATCGGGGATCGTGAAAATTCAGGTATTGGAAGGTAGTCTAGAAGACATCAAAGTCAATATAATCAAAGGGCGGTTAAATCGCAATTATGTGCGCGATCGCATTGCTGCGGCTGGTTATAAACCACTAAACATCAATCGCCTACAGGAATCACTGCAATTATTACAACTCAATCCTCGGATTGAAAGATTAAATGCCGAACTCACAGCTGGCACTAAAGCTGGTACTAATTTATTAGAAGTAACAGTTGTCGGGGCAGATACCTTTAATACCCGGCTGATTTTAGATAACCATCGTAACCCCAGCATCGGCAGTTTTGAACGTGGTGTTGATATCTCAGAAACTAGTTTGTTGGGGTTAGGGGATGAATTTACTTTTGGTTATCGTAACACTGATGGTAGCAACAGATTTGAAGGCAGTTATAACTTCCCCGTCAATCCCCGCAATGGCACTATTGGCTTTACCTACCGGATCACCAACAACAAAATTATCGAAGCACCTTTTGATGATTTGGATATTAAAGTAGACTCTCGCGAGTATGAATTCAACTTTCGTCAACCAGTTATTCAAAAAGCAACCCCTAAACTTAGTCAAGAATTTGCTCTTGGTTTTGGGTTTGCAAGACGAGAAACTAACTCCTCTATTCTGGGAGTAGACTTTCCTGTTTTCCCAGGAGCAGATAACAATGGAGAAACCCGAATCTCAGAATTAAACTTTACTCAAGAATGGTTACAACGTGGTAGCCAAGCCGTCTTAGCTGTAAATTCTGAAATTAGCCTGGGTATCAATGCTTTTAATGCCAGTGTTAGTGATGATGAGCCGGATAGCCAGTTTTTAATCTGGCGGGGACAAATGCTGTATTTGCGCCGCTTGGCACAAGCAACATCTAGATCCACAATCAGTCCTAGCCTGCTGTTGCGTTCCAGCGTACAACTAGCCAGCGATTCTTTAGTTCCCGTTGAGCAGTTTAGTATCGGTGGCCCCACAACCGTACGCGGATACCGTCAAGATGCTTTAGTTACAGATAACGGCATTATTGCCTCCGTAGAAGCACGAATACCGATATTGCAGTTACCACAAGCTAAGGGAAGTTTACAGATTGCACCATTTATTGATTTTGGCATCGGTTGGAACACAGGTAGAGACAGTCCAGATCCGAATACCTTGGTAGGGTTGGGATGCGGTTTACTCTGGCAGATGGGAGAAAATTTTTCCGCCCGCTTAGACTGGGGTATTCCTTTAATCGATATTTCCAATTCAGAGGGTCAAACATGGCAAGAAAACGGCGTGTATTTTCAATTGGAATACAAACCTTTTTAATGTTGGTTACTCGTTATTTGCGATCGCGTAGCGGCTGCTTTGCAGCATCGCTTTCACGTTTGTGGTGAACGTCGTTTCATTCATAAAGAACATCACGACGTTTGTCACAAATGTTGTAGGGATTTAAAACGCAGAGGGACGCAAAGGTAAACGCAGAGAGACGCAGAGTCTTGGTGCTAAATTTTCGCCATAAATTTATGCAATTTTGTACTAAGAAGACTGTGCATCTGTGGTCGATTTATATAAGCCGATTGAGGTGAAAAGCTTATGATTATTAGGAAATACCGTCGTCTAATTATCTTATTGATTTCAGCCCTATTTGGATTATTTTCAACTTTAAGCTTTCCGGCTTGGTCAAATTCTAAATCAAATCAGGCGCTAGAACTAGCACAGCAAGGACAACAAAGTTATAACATTGGCAACTTTGATCAAGCGATTCAGCTTTGGCAGGCAGCAGCTCAAGCTTATCAGCAAATGGGCGACAAAGAAGGGATGACAAAGAGCTTGATTAATCAATCCCAAGCTTTACAAGAATTAGGATTGTATCCCAAAGCTTGTAAAACTCTACTCCAAGCTTTTGCTGTTGCTAATCCCACATGTAACCCAGACCAGATAGACAAGTTTCTCACGAATATTGCCCAACAGCAAAATTCTCTTTCACTCACCCAGGCTACTGGTTTACGTAGTCTTGGTGAAGTTCTCCGCAGACAAGGGTTGTTAGAAGAATCTCAGAAAGTTTTGCAATTGAGTTTGACAGCGCTAGAGAAATCAACCCAATCAGGTGCTGTGTTGTTAAGTTTGGGTAACACCGAACGGGCTTTAGGAAATCAAATTCGCGATCGCTGGGATTATGAACAGATTACAGCTATTATTGATCAAAAATCACAAGATGCGGCTTTAGCACCTTATCAAAAAGCTTTCCAATACTATACACAAGCAGCTTTAACATCAGCCTCAGCAATTGTCAAAACTCAAGCACAACTGAATCACTACAAATTATTACTAGAAAATCAAAGTTGGTGGCGAGAACAAACAAATCGCCGCATTGTTTCTTGGTCGAGATTTGGTGAGTCAAAGTTAATCGCACGTGCTAAAGATTTTTTGTCTGAGTTGGAATCAAAATTGAGTCGGGATGTGCAAAGTTTGCAAAGTCAAATTGAATCTTCCTTGGCTATTATTCCTCCATCTCGTGCAATTATTTATGCTCAAATTTACTTTGCGGACACTTTGATTAATACAAAGCAAACAGAACAAGCAAAGAAAGCTAAATCTATTTTGGATACAGCGCTTCAACAAGCACGGACTTTAAAAGATCAACGTGCAGAAGCTTATGTTGTAGGTTATTTGGGGAAAGTTTATCAGCAACAAAAAAACTTAAGTGAAGCGATCGCTCTCACTCAACAAGCTTTAATGTTATCTCAATCACGAAATACTACAGGCGATGCGCGAGAAATCACGTATCTTTGGCAATCACAGTTAGGAAGTTTGCTGAAAGAAAAGGGAGAAAACAAAAGAGCGATCGCAGCTTACACAGCAGCATATAATACTCTACAATCCCTACGTACTGATTTAAATGCTAATAATCGCGATGTGCAGTTTAATTTTGTTCAAGAGGTCAAACCAGTATATACAGAACTAGCGAATTTACTCTTAAAATCAAAACTAAGTGAAAGCGAATTGAGTTCTTTAGTAATTGCAAATCCTAATATTAACCAGTCAAAGTATGAGCAAAATCAACCCAAGAATCGTTTAGAATTTGCTCGTCGGGTGATCGAGTCTTGGCAATTAGCTGAACTTGATAACTTTTTCCAAGACCCATGTTCGCAAGAAACAGATGTTGCAGTTCAGATAGATGATATCGATTCTCAAGCTGCTGTTATCTACCCAATTATTTTTCCAGACCGCTTAGAAATAATCCTTTCTTTACCAGGAAAAACTCTACAACAAGTAACAATTCCTGTGACTGAAGAGAAAGTTAATAACACACTAGATATACTTTATGACTACTTAGATAACGTTACTGTCAATAACTCTGCTCGTAACATTCTATCGACTTCTAACCCAGATCCAGAAGAATTAAAAGAAAACATTCAAGCAATTTTACCAATATTCGGACAGCTTTATAATTGGTTAATTCAACCTTTAGAACCACAGTTAAATGCCAAGCACATCAACAATTTAGTCTTTGTACTAAATGGAAGATTGCAAAAAGTGCCAATGTCAGCCTTATATAATGGTCAACAATATTTGATTGAGAAATACGGTATTGCTCTAGTGCCAAGTTTACAACTAATTGATACGAAATTCCTGAAGCGAAAAAATATCAAAGTCTTAGCTGCTGGTGTCAGTGAACAAATTCAAATCCAAGGAGAAATTTTTCCGGCATTAGTAAATGTGCCAAAAGAATTAGATGAAATCAAGCAAGCTTTCCCCACTTCTCAAAAACTTCTCAATCAAGAATTTACTACTAAAACAATTCAAAAGGAACTAAAATATAATTTTCCTGTTGTTCACCTCGCAACTCACGGATTATTTAGTTCTAATCCGCAAAAGAATTTTATTATTACGGGGGATGGTAAAAGCATCAGTATTAATGAGTTGAGTACTTTGTTAAAAGAGCAGGAAGATAATTTAGAATTATTGGTGTTAAGTGCTTGTGAAACTGCTACTGGTGACGAACGAGCAATGTTAGGTTTAGCAGGAACAGCTGTTCGTTCTGGCGCACGCAGTACGCTTGCAACTCTCTGGCCTGTTAGTGATGCTTCCACAGCTCAACTCATGGGTGAATTTTATCAAGAATTGAAAAAACCAGGAGTGCAAAAATTAACTGCTTTGAGAACAGCGCAATTATCACAGTTGGAATCTATTCGCACTCAGCCTTTATTTAAGCAATTGAAGTCTTTACCACCTCATCCTTATTTTTGGGCTTCTTACGTTTTAGTCGGAAATTGGCAATAAAACTTTATGAACTAAAATTCAGGGTTTGTAGTAAGCACTTTAGTGCTTAAAAAATAAGGACTAAAGTCCTTACTACGAACTAGAAATCATGAATTTAAAAATTTAGCGTTGCATAATAGAGAAGTTCAATAGATATACTGAAATATTCAATTCGTATTTATGCAAAGCCAAATAACCCAGTTTTTCAATCAATATTTTCCAGAAATTCTCCTCCGCAGTGGAGAACACTTAGTACTAGTTGCGATCGCAATGACTATTGCAATCTCTATTGGTATTCCTTTAGGTATTCTCATCACTCGCCAACCTAAATTCAGTCAACCCATTCTCAATATTGCTAATGCTATTCAAACTATCCCCAGTTTAGCTATCTTTGGCTTTCTCATTTCTGTGCCATTTATAGGAGGAATTGGTTCAACTCCTGCGATTGTCGCCTTGACTCTTTACGCTTTGCTTCCCTTGATTCGCAATACCTATATCGGTATTACCAACGTTGATCCAGCAATTCGAGAAGCGGGAAAAGGAATGGGAATGACAGATAGACAATTACTGTTTCAGGTAGAAATTCCCCTCGCTTTAGGTGTAATTTTAGCCGGAGTCAGAGTAGCTACGGTGATTTCTGTGGGAATTGCTACCATTGCTGCGGCGATTGGTGGTGGTGGTTTAGGAGTATTTATTTTCCGAGGGATTTCCACAGTTAATAATCAGCTAATTTTAGCAGGAGCCATACCCGCCGCTTTCATTGCTTTAGCAGCAGATTTTGTTTTGGGATGGCTAGAAAAACAGCTGACACAGCAAAGAAAAAAAACGATAAAAGTTAATCGCCAATTTGCCATAGGTTCAAGTATATTCGCATTGCTACTTTTGGGATTAATTGCCTTTAATTATTGGCAAACCCCACCAAAAATTGTGATTGGCTCCAAAAATTTCACTGAGCAATTTATTTTGGGAGAATTACTGGCTCAACAAATTGAATCAAATACTAAATTAAAGGTTGATAGACGCTTTAACTTAGGCGGAACTTTTATTTGTCATGAAGCGGTAAAAGCAGGTAAAATTGCTGGCTATGTAGAATATACAGGAACGATTTTTACATCTGTATTAAAAAATAAACCTATTAATAATCCTCAGATTGTCTATGAAAAAATTAAACAAGATTACGATCAGAAATTTCAATTAGAAGTCATGCCGTCTTTGGGATTTAACAACACTTTCGCCATGATTATTCGGGGTGAAGACGCTAAACGGTGGCAGATTAAAACCCTTTCCGAAGCTGCTAAATATACACCTCAAATGCAAGCTGGATTTGGCTCTGAATTTCTAGAACGAGAAGATGGTTATCCAGGTTTAGCTAAGACTTACGGTTTAAAATTTACCAAACCTCCTCGACAAATGGAGTTAGGTTTGATGTATCAAGCTTTAAAAGAAAAGCAAGTAGATTTGATTGCAGCTAATTCTACAGATGGCTTGATACCTGTTTTGAATTTGCTTATTTTAGCAGATGACAAAAACTATTTTCCACCCTATGAACCTGTTCCTATATTCAATCAGGATATTCTGGAGAAATATCCTGATTTACGGAAGGTGATTAATCAATTAGCTGGGTTAATTTCGACTGAAGAGATGCAAAAAATGAATTATCAAGTCGATAATCAATCTCGTCCTGTTGAACAAGTTGTCCGTGAGTTTATTCGGTCTAAATTTGAATTATCATCATAATCTAAATCAGCGCTTTTTGCTTGGAGGGAAATTCAGCTTAATTCACTTTTAAACCAACTAGTGTTTCCTGTAACTGCTGGGAAATCTTCACCGTTTTTTGTACAGACTTAGAAACTTGCATAGATGATTCACTAGTAGATTTTGAAGTAGTCGCAACTTGCTTCATTAACTCGCTAACTGTTTGCGATGTCTGGACTCCATAGATTGTAGCGGTAGAAATTGACTGCACTAAAGCATCTATTTGCTGTGAAACGTCTAAAATTTGACTCAGACTATGTTTTGCATATTCAACAATTTGTGTTCCCTGCGTAACTTGAGTAACTCCTTCTTGCATTGCTTTGTCTACTTCATTGGTTTCCTGTTGGATATTTTCAACAATTTCTGCTAGTTCTTTGGTTACTTGTGCCGATCGCGCTGCTAGTTCGCTAACTTCTTCGACTACAACAACAAAACCTTGACTTTCTTCACCCATTCGCGCTGCTTCAATACCTGCGTTGATCGCTAATAAGTTGGTTTGCATGGAAATTTCGTTAATTAATGACACTACACGCGAAATTTCTTGTGTAGATTGTCCCAAATGTTTGACTTGCTTGGCAGTTTTGCCAACAATTTCACGCAAAGTTAAGATATTTTCCACTGTTGTATCCATTGCTTCCCTTGTTTCGGTGGCGGTATTAGCAACGGTGTTAGCAACTTGTACAGCTTGCTGAGTGCTAGATGCTACTGCTTGCATAGCAACAGTCATTTGTTCAACAGCATCCAAAATGCGGCTAATTTCGGTAGTTTGTCCTAGTGCTTGTTGTGTGAGATGGCTAATTGTTGTTTCGTTGCTACCAATCGCCTCGTCTAATTGCACAATTGATACTTTTACTTTGATGATGATATCCCGTAGACTTTCAACAATGGAGTTGAAAAAGTCCGCAACAGTTCCGATTTCGCCTTCATTCACATCAGCACGTACTGTTAAGTCACCTCGAACTACACCTTCAACATCATCTAGTAATTCTAAAACTTGATTTTGTAAAGCTTGTTTATGTTGCTGTTCCTCGCAAGAAGATGTTTTGCTAGTTTGGCTAACTAGTTCTATTTGTTTAGTAAGTTCTGCTTGTTCTAGGGCATAACCAATTTGAACAGCAATTTGTTTAAATAAGTAAATTTCTATATCTCGCCAATAACGTTCATGAGAACATTGATGAGCCACCAATAAACCACATAATTTTCTATTAATAAAAACAGGTGTTAACAAATATGCTTTGACTGCTTGGCTTTCTAGTTGGTGCAGGTATGAGTGACTAAAATCATTGTCGTAAATATCATGGACTGTTTTCACTGTACCTATTGCTAATTCATCAGAATACTCTTCTCCAAAATAGGGGTTAGAAAGATTTTCGTCTGAATCACTTAACCAAGAATAATCAACTGATTTAGCAATTATTTTGCCTTGCCAATGGTCATCTAAACTATAAAAGAGTACCCGATCGCAAGCAAGAGCATCTCGTATATCTGATGCTGCGGTTTTGATAATTTTTTCACTGCTGAGTACTTCTCGTATGTTGACAGTGATGTGATTGAGTTGCTCTATGAGTTTTGCATCTTTTTCTTGACGATGGAACTCTTTTGTGATGGAGTCTGCCATTTTATTGAAACTGACAGCCAGTTCACCAATTTCATCATTTGCGAAAACGTGAGCACGGACATTGCGATCGCCTGCGGCAAATTTTTCGGTGGCTTGCTGCAAATTATAAACTGGTTTGATGATTGAACGTCTTAAAATGAATGTCCAAATAGCAATTAACGAGAAAGCTAACAAAACTAATGCAGTTTGTAATAACCAACTTTGTGTTAATACGTTATTAATAGATTTCTCAGGAGTTCCCTGCACTAAAATAGCTAAGGGTGGTGTGTTATCAACAACTTTAGACCCATCTGCTGTTTCAATATCTCCAATAATTGTGTTAGGCAAAGCCTTAGCTGCTATGATGTAAGGCTGATTTTCCAAAACAACACGTTTAGTAACTATTTGTCCTGTCTTGGCTGCAACTGCCTCAGCTAGGATAGATCTACTTTCTAAAGGTAATTCGATTTGTGATTTAATTTGATTTAAATTATTTGCTTTTTCTTGTAATAGGGAATCTATAAGAGTGAATTCTCCATTTGATTGATGTAAATAAAGTGCGCTATAGCTTCCTGACAATCCTGGAATTTCCTTTGCGATCGCATTCTGCCCATTTACAAAATCACCAATTACTAAAGCACCGATCACTGATTTTGTTTTAAGGTCTTTTATGGGCGTTACTAAATAACGAATCAAAGTATCTTTTTTGCTGATCAATTTCTTTGGTAAAATAACAGCCTCTTGACTGAATTCAGACCAATTGATAATTCTAGTAGCTTTGATTGATTGAGAATTTAGTAAAACCTCTTTTACTAAATTATTCGGATTAAAATATTCTCCCTGACGTTCAGCATTAGCGTTAGCAATTATTTTTAAATCTTTACCAACTAAAGTTGCATACTCTACTTTTAAAGTCTGAGTTTTGTTTTTCAGAATTTGTTTAATAACTGATTGCCATTTTTTATCTAAGCTTTTACCAGAGTTATGTAAATTAGCTGCTGTTAATAGAGCAGTATGCTCCGATTGGCTCTGCAAGCCAATACTCATTTGATTAAACTTAGCATGATATTTAACATCGTTCAAAGTTAGTTCAGATTTAGTTTGTTCAATCAATTGAGTTGCTAAACTTTGATGAATAAATAATTTTGTTCCAATAGCTATACCTAAAATAGAAACTAATTCACAGCTAATTAAGGCGATTAAATGTTTACGATTGAGGGTCAGGTTATAAAACCATCTAAATAAGGATTTATTCCTTGAAAATAAGGTTGTAATATTTAATTTACGTGGTTCTGAAACTCTAGAATTATCAATCATTAGCTGAGAAGGTAATAGGGGATATGCCAAACTGGAATTTTTACTTTTATTAGCACCATCAAATCGATAACCCATAAGTAAATTCCCTGTATTAATAACTCAAATCACAAATTTAATGGACACAACTCAACATCAAACTTTCAGGTGTAATTCCCTTTTTGCTAGTAACATAGCTGTCTCCTCTGTTACTTGTTTAATTAGGGCTTGCTGAAAAAGTCTGATTTGATACTGTTACTGTTAAGCCATGAGTATAAGTTATATCATTATCTCGAATTTAGACAACAGGCAAAAACCTGATAAAATCCTCTGAACACAGAAAATTATTGAGGTAATTACTGGTAATAAAGCAGACACAATATTATAACAATATGTTGTAATTGTTAATAAGAGCGTTCCTATACAAATCTTATGATTTTGCTTTGATTGGTCATCCGATTTTAGATTTTGGATTTGCTCCACAGATAACTCTGCTTGCTCTGTACCTTGCTCAGAATGATTGCTCATTTGGCATTGGTTTTTCACAATTAACAACCAATTGGCTTGGCATTGGTTTTTCACAATTAACAACCAATTATCAACCATCAACTATCAACATATTTAAAAGGCTGCATGAAGAGGTAAGATGTGGTGTCCTCATGCAGCCTAATGTAAAGATGGAGATATTAAAGTTTTTTCTACCTATCAATTCAGTTGTAGCGTGGAATTATACTCAATTCGCACGAACTGAATTTAGTTTTTATTTGCTCCTGCTAAAGGAAAAATTAATTCTTCCAGTGTTCTCAATAATTCTTGTTCATTGTAAGGTTTTGAGAAATAAGCTTTTGCACCTAATTGCATTGCTAGTTGTCGATGCTTGTCACTACTACGAGAGGTAAGCATAGCAATTGGTATGTTCTTGAATTCATTGTTTGATTTAACCCGACCTAAAAAGCCATAACCATCAACCCGTGGCATTTCAATATCACAAATTACAGCCTGAACTTTTAAGCCACTTTGTAACTTTTCTAAAGCATCTTGACCATCTTTGGCTTGTTCTACTAAGAATCCTCCTTTTTCTAAAGTTAAGGCTAAAAAGCGCCGGACATTAATCGAATCATCAACAATTAAGATAGTTCCTTTCTGATCTTTTAATAAGTCTGGGTTTTTTTCCTCAGATGGAGTCAGGAATATAGTTTTCAACCTTGCTGATGGTAATTGATTGGTTCTGGGTGTACGGTCATTAGCAGCAATCCAATATAGTAACTCGCTGACATTGACTAAAGCCACGACTCGACCATCACCAAGAATTGTACAGTTGCTAAAGCCAGCAGGTAGGGGGATATTTCCTTCAACACGGCGAATCGCAACTTCTTGTTCACCCCAGCAACGGTCGATTTGCAGTGCGATTGGTTGATTGTTACTTTCAATAATTAATATGCTAGCAGCATTAATTGCTGGAGGTGTTTCCAGGTTTGGATTGTCATAACGGTAGCAATTAAATTCTAAGTAGCGGCTGAGGCGAATCAACGGTAGCATAGTTCCTTGCCAGTTGATCACTTCGCTATTTGCCACTGGGAAAACATGCTCATTTTGCATGAGGAAAATTTCCGATACTGCATCTGTGGGGAATGCCAATAGCATACGGTTACTTTCTACCAGCAGTACACGAGCTACAGAAAGGGTAAATGGCACAGATAAAGTAAAGGTAGTTCCCACTCCCGGCATAGTATCAACTTTGACGTCTCCACGTACGTGTTTCAGGTTGTTGCGAACAACATCCATACCTACACCACGACCGGACAGTGTTGTGACTTGGTCTTTAGTAGTAAATCCTGGTTCAAAAATCAAGGATAATAGTTCTTCATCGCTGGCTTGAGCTAACAGAGTTGCATCTAAGCCCATAGCTAAGGCACGGGTGCGAATTCCTTCTAAGGAAATACCACGACCATCATCTCTCATGCTGATTATGGTACGATTACCTTGATGGGTGGCTTTAATTTCAATCGTTCCTTGTTCTGGTTTACCGCAAGCGCGACGTGTGGCAGGATCTTCAATGCCGTGGTCAAATGCATTTCGCATCAAGTGCATTAATGGCTCATTCAAAGCTTCTAAGATGCTGCGTTCAATTAAGGTGTTAGCGCCTTCTATTTTTAACTGGACATTTTTGCCAAACTCCACAGATAAGTCACGCAAAGCCCTGGGGAAGCGATCAACTATATCAGATAGAGGTCGCATTCTAACTTGTGTAAGCTTTCGCTGTAACTGCTTGGAAGTTTTGTTGAGCTTTCTGGAGATTTGGTCGGTATCGTCCACACTGAGTTGGATGTCAGCTGTGACTTCTTGCACCTGGACGATTGTTTCCATAACTTCTTGTGACAGCAGGTTTAATTCGTTGTAACGATCCATTTCTAAGGCATCGAACCTGCTTTCTATGTCTTGTGTCTGGTAGGTGTAGTCAAATGCAAAGCGATCGCCACCATTTCCGAGCAATGGCAATGATGACACTTCGGCTGAAATCACAGCTTGGGTAGCGATTCGATCATAAGCTGTCCGTAGTTCTTGGTTTTCTCTTTCCAGACTTTGGACGCGCTGACTAAGACTGCGAATTAGTTTACGTAGTCTTTCTAGCTGTAAGTTTAGCCCATTGCGTTGAATAATTAATTCTCCGAACAGGTCATTAATTTGTTCGAGCTGCTTGCTAGGTACTCGGACGGTATTTTCTTGAGTTTCACGTTCTTTATTTACACCTACTGCCTCCCGTTTAGGTTCAACAAATTTATAATCTGTAACGGGAATTTCTTTCGTAGTTACCGGAGTAGGCTGACTTTGTTCATCAGCAAAAGAGTCGCTGTCATCAGCAAAGGCTGCTTCTAAGGCTTCAAAGTCTGCGGCAATAATTTCGTCATCCAGCCAATTTTCTGCGGTAACTTCTGCTTGGAGAATCTCATCTTCTACGGTGGTTGCTATTGTTTCCAGCTGTGGAGTTATTTCTGGTGTTAGTGATGGATGGGGTGAGAGTTGGATGAAGGTTTGTTCTAAATCAAGCTCTGTGGGTAAACTATCGAGTTGATTTGTGAGTACTAATGCTTGCGATCGCCGCCATGCTGTCAAGGAAGCACGGGCAATTTCTTCCATTTCCTCCGGTTGAGCATTATCGACATGATGAGCGATTGATTCGCACAACTGCGTAAATGCTTCTAACTGGAGCATTTCCCCCAAGCCACCTAATTCCGCTGCCATGATCGCAACTTCTTCTTTGAGACAGGCTTGTTGATTCTCTTCCAACACAGACTCTAAGCGTTGTAAGCATCCCTCTACCTCGCTTTCAAAGAGTAAGGGTATAATATTTTGCCCATCATCTTCCGGTGAGAGGATAGTGGTAGCGTCTTCTGGAGTCGGATCGCCTAAAAGTTGATGCAGTTCTTCAAAAACAGGGTAACAAAAAGTACTTAACCATTGTTCATCAATAGTATTTCCTTCTGAGTGCAAATCGACTATCTGACGCAGCCAATCAACTCCAGATAGTAATAAACTTTGTAATTCTGTATCAATTTCTAAAGAATTTTTCCGAGTTTTTAATACTTTAAAAGAATCTTCTAAACGGTGGGCTAAATCTGAAAGGGAGCGAAACCCCATCATCCCTGCACCACCTTTGATGGAATGGGCAGCTCGGAGGGCAGCATTGATTTTGTCTGGAGCTATGCGGTGATTAGTCTCAATTTCGAGTAATATTCCTTCTAGCGTATTCAGATAATCTGTTGCTTCCTCCAGAAACTGCATCTGAATTTCTAATTCTTTGTCCTGTGACATAATTTTTTTCCTTGGTTAAGAGGAGCCAGTGCGTTGGACGGCTTTGCCAGCTTGTAGCACCTGGCGTTCAATAGTCATTTATCATTAGTCATTTATCATTAGTCATTAGCCATTTGTCATAGGCAAACAACCAAGGACAAATAACTAATGACCAATAATTAATTGACCTTGAACGTACCCACACTTTCTTGTAACTGTTGAGAAATCTTCACAGTCTGTTGCAGAGATTCAGATACTTGTAAGGAAGAATCGCTGGTGCGTTTGGAAATGATCGCGATTTGTTTCATCAATTCGCTGACTACTTGTGATGTTTCCACTCCAGAAGCTGTAGTGGTAGAAATTGACTGCACTAGAGCATCAATTTGCCGTGAAACTTCCAAAATTTGACCGAGACTGCCTTTTGCTTCTTCAACAATGCGTGTACCTTCCACTACCTGAGCGGTTCCTACTTCCATTGCTTGCACTACTTCACTGGTTTCTCGTTGGATGTTCTCAACAATTTGTTCAATTTCTTTAGTTGCGGCGGCTGATCGCGCTGCGAGTTCTCCGACTTCTTCGGCAACAACAGCAAACCCTTGCCCTTCTTCACCTGCTCTTGCTGCTTCAATCCCAGCGTTGATCGCTAGCAAGTTGGTTTGCATGGAAATCTGGTTAATCAATGCGACAACGCGGGAAATCTGTTGTGTCGATTCTCCCAAACGTTTGACTTTTTTGGCGGTTTCGCCCACAGTTTCTCTTAGGTGGAGAATATTCTGTACTGTCATATCCATTGCTTGACCACTTTTCGCCGCAGTCACTGAAGCATTTTGAGCAACTGTAGCAGCTTGCTGGGCGCTGTCTGCTACGGCTCGAATAGATGCTGTCATTTGATCAACTGCACTCAAGGTGTTGTCAATTTCGGCTGCTTGTGCTAGTGCTTCTTCTGCCAGTTGGTGAATTGCCCCGGAGTTTGTGTCAATCGCCTGATTTACTTGGTTAGCAGCTATTTTGACCTGGGTAACGATATCTCGTAAGCTTTCGACAATAGAGTTGAAAAAGTCAGCAACAGTACCTATTTCGCCAGCAGTCACATCAGCACGTACTGTTAAGTCGCCGCTAGCTGCACCCTCTACGTTACTGAGTAGTTCTAACAGTTGCATTTGCAGAGCTTCTTTTTGTTGCCGTTCATCTACAGTAGATTTTTCGGCGATTACTTTAGCGCTTTCTAACTCTTGTAGCAACTTGGCTTGTTCGATGGCGTAGCCGACTTGAGTTGCTAGCTGTTTAAATAAATCAATTTCTGCTTGTTGCCAAATCCGGGGGCTATCGCAGTGATGAGCTATCAATAAGGCTACTAGTTCTTCTTGATGCACAACTGGTGCGATCAAATTTGCTTTGACTGCAAATCTTTCCAGCATCCTGGTGTAGCATTCTGCATTACTCAGATGGGGGTCTTGATAGATATTTGCGATCGCCCGCACCCTACCATCTTTGTAAGCGTTGACATGACGTTCCCGAAAACAAGGGTCATCTATTTGTACTCCTAACATTTTCGGAAAACTAGTACTAACTGCTTCGGCGACGACATCGCCATCCCATGTTTCGGAATTAAATTTATAAATAATGACTCTGTCTGTTTTCAATACTTGCCGAACTTCTCTGACTGTTGTTTTGTAAATGTCTTCTTCTTGCAGGCTTCTGCGTAACCTTAAGGTAATATCTGCAAGTAGTTTAGAGCGCTCTGCATCTTGTTCTTGCTCTTTGATTGAAGCTTCTAGTTGTGATGCCATTTGGTTAATGTTGGCAACCAACACTCCGAGTTCGTCTTCTCCTTGGATATACAGTCGGGTGTTGAGTTCGCCCCGGCCTAGTTTTTCTACTGTTGCTGTTGCTTGCAAAATTGGTTCTGTTGCACGTTTAGCTATCCAGG
This sequence comes from Fischerella sp. CENA71, assembly GCA_024239075.1. Taxonomy (GTDB): domain Bacteria; phylum Cyanobacteriota; class Cyanobacteriia; order Cyanobacteriales; family Nostocaceae; genus Pelatocladus. The sequence continues at coordinate 305,348 of JANBVI010000064.1, forward strand.
CTGCGATCGCCGCGACGATGATTGCTGTTAACCCCGTACCAATGGCGAAAGTCAATAATAATTCTTGTTGAGCGGCAAATGCTGTTGATGTATCAGTTGCTAGTATGATTTCCCATTTTAAATCTGGCAAACCTTTTATTGGTTTAAGGGGTACGTAGCTTAACAATTGCTGGCGATTACCATGAACCGGATCTAATCCAACTACAGTTCTTTCTCTAGATTTTTGTAGTGATTTGTATACGTCTGGGTAATCTGTTTTGATGTTGCTATTTACGTGGTCTGGTTCTGACGCGATGAAAATTTTGCCAGAGCTATCAAGAAAGAGATATTCCTCCACTGTTTTTGTATAACTTCTTGCCAATTCTTCTAATGGTTTGACAGGCATACGTATTCTAGCTATGGCAATTGTGTTGCCTGTGCCATTTTCTTTAACAGGTGCAGCAATAAAAATACTTACTTTATTTGTACTTGGTGATAGTTCTGGTTGACTGATATAAGGGCGATCGCTTTGTTTTACATTCTTAAAGAAAGTGCGATCTTTAACGTTAGAAATAGATTGTGCCTGGGATTTGAGAATCAAATTACCGTTTAAATCATAGACGGCAATGCTTTCATAGATTGCGTTTCCATCGATGATTTTAGACTCGATGATTTTATCCAGTATTGCTTGTTTTTCTTCAGGGGGAGTGTTCGCCCTAGTTTGGGGATTAATCAGTATTGGCAGATTAGATATGAACTGAATATCTCCATAGCGCTCAACCATGAAACGGTTTATTTTGTCTCCCAAGTCTTCAGTTTGAGCTTGTTGTAATTGGGTAACTTTACGTTCGATTGATTGCTTAGAAATTTGATAAGCTAAAACCCCAATTCCCAATACTGGTAGTGTACCAATGGCGATCGCCAGTACTGTGGCTTTTGTACCCAAACTCAGCCGCTTAAAATTAGCAAATATCCGATTCAAGCGAGAATCTGTGTCTATTTGCTCGTGGTTAGTCAATGTAGGTAGTTGCACTACACTGTTTGTATTTTTTTGAGAAGTAATCGTTGATTTTCGATTTTCAACATCACTACTCTTAGTCGCGTCCGTTTTATTAAACATAAAATAGTTTCCCAGAATAGGTGGAAAATAACCCTAAAAATACCGTAGTTATAGTAATACACCCTAGTTACCATGCAAAATAGAAGATTGGACAATCGCTTGTGCATCTAACACCAGCAATACTTCTTTCTGTTGCACAACGCATCCACGCAAATACGGAACTAAACTAGAGGCGACTTGTCCAACAGGAGAGCGAATTTCATCTGGCATGAATTTAGTTGTACCTCTGATTTCTTGTACAACTAAGCCTAGAAACAGTGATTCCACCCGAATCATCACGATATTGAACTGACGAAATCTATAGTCTAAGGATTCTAAATTGAACATCCTTGGCAGATCAACTACCCAAACTATATGACTGCGCCAATTCATCAATCCGAGTATACAGGAGGGCATGTTTGGTATGGAGGTTATAGTCTCCACAGGTGCAACAATTGCCTCTTGGGTATACTTCATCGGCAAAACTGCATGGGCTTGTTTATTGAGTTGAAACCGGAGATAGCCATCTCTCAAGTTAGAATCAATTGATTTTGCAGCGAGTGTCATTTTTGAATTTTTCATGATTATTCAAATCGCCACTGATTTAATTGCACGCAACAGTTGTTCGCGGGTATAAGGTTTGGTTAAATAGGCATCAGCACCTTGCCTCATTGCCCACAATCTATCTATTTCTTGATTTTTAGAACTACAAATTACAATTGGTACTTTTTGAGTTGCGGGATTTTTTTTGAGAGAACGACACAATTCAAAACCACTCATTCCTGGCATTACAACATCCGTGACAATGACATCTGGTAGTTGTGAAATAGCTTGTTCTAATCCTTCTTTTGCACTACTTGTTTTAATTACGTTGTAACCACTTTCTCTAAGATAGTGGCTCATTAGTTCCAATTCACTGGGAGAATCTTCCACAATTAAAATAGTCCCAAGCAAAGTTAGACTCACTCCTGTATCTCCTAAACAAACAAAGTTTTACTAAAATAAGAGTTGTCAATTTCATTGTGATCGAACACAATTAATCAAGATGTTTAAACACCATTTTTAACAGATCAGATTGTGTAAACGGCTTAGTTAAATAGCCTGATGATCTGACCATTTTTGCCTTGGCTCGGTCTATAAATCCTGTTCTGCCAGTGACCATAATTATCGGTGTATGTCTAAAAGCTGAATGCCTACGCAACAAGGAACATAGTTCGTAGCCGTCTAGATTTGGCATTTCCACATCTAGTAAAATTAGATCGGGTTTGCTGCGGAGAATTTGCATTAAAGCTTTGACTGGATCATTAATCATTACAACTGAAAAGGTATTTTCATCTAAAAAATTCCTGATAGAATTTAAAACTGTTGGGCTATCATCAATACAAGCTACTGTATACAAGCTCCGATTCGCAGGTTGCAAGGGAATCTGGCTATGAAGGATATTATCTGAATTCTCAAAATTATGAGTATCTGTTGTTATTTTTTGCTCAGGTTGAGTTTGAGGTTGTACCCTCCTTTGAGATGGTGTTTTCAACAAAGTTTGAGAATTTTCCTCATTATTAACTGTTGAATACTGTTCTTGCTTATTTTTTAACTGCTTTTGACAGTGTTCTACTAATAATCGTAAATCTAATCGGCAAAACTTTGGCAGATCATCTAAAGGAGTTTCCCGGTAAAATTCATAGCTACCTTGTTTTAAGGTCAAGAATGACTCCAGTACTTCTTTTGCTAATTCGTCTATTAAAATAGCTGCTTGTGGAGGAGTAATGTAGTCTTGATTCACTAACCAGCAAATAGCCTGGTAATCTGCATGTGGCATCGATTGATTGTCATTTTTGGTGTCGAACATCAACCGCATTTGCACACGATTTGCACCTAATAAATTCGGAATTTGTTGGCTCAAACGTCGCAATTGATTATCTAACCGCTCAAACAATTTATCTGAAGAGGAGGCATAAGTAAGTTTTCCTTCTTCTAAATAAACTGTCCAAGAGTTTTTATCTGTAAATACTCGTAAACATCCTGTGGCACGCCTACTAGTTAATTGCGCTAATAAAGACAGAGGATGTAGTTTTTGAAAAAATTTGTAGCTACTTAGAGGGCTTGTGCTCATTGTGATTTTACTTGTTGCTCAATTATATGGGTCTAAGCTATATTTATCAGAGGATTTAAACAATAGAATTGCATAAAAATTAATTTTTTGTAGTAAAAGATACAACTTTTTGATTCTGTGTATAGCTAGATTTCTATTGATTAGCTTTATTTATTTGGTAATAAAATCACCGTTAAATTAGTAAGTAGGAGTTATTTTACTTACTAATACTGAGATTAACAAACATTCTCCGGCAAAAAGCAAAAAAAATATAAAGACTGGGTTAAACCAGTTACCCTTAAGTAAACATTGTGTAACTGTAGGTAGGCGCAATGCATAATGGTTGAGCTTGTAACCTCAACCTGACTCTTGTTGGTGCTACTACATTAAGCATCATCCTTAGATAAAATTTCGATAAATTTTACACACCTCCTAAATATATATACTTATTAATGATCAACAGTCAACAATACCTTTAGTCTTCGCTCATTCCAAATTTTTATTGATTTTGACTGATATTGGGCTAGTTTACTTTATATATTAGTATTACTATTTACGACATTTAAAGTATTATTTAATACAATTTAATATGAAAGACTTAATCTGCTCATTGACTGCGATCGCGTGATTGTTTTAGCGACACTAAAATTATTCATCAGTATTTATGATCACTAACGCGTAATCAGAACCACTGGCGATCGCGCCTACAACAAGGGTATGACAAATCAACTACCATGCAAGGAAGGGGATGTACACCACGGGAGATGAGTTTGCTAGGAATCTCCTTGTCCCCCGTGACTTCTTCTGTTGTGCCTATTTTTTCAATGCTGTTGCTTCTTCTGGCGCCTGAACAACTAATCGGTTTTTCCGAGATAAAAAGTAGAGAGTTGCTAAAACCATAACAATTACAACACCCCAAATACCAGCTTGGTAAGCAGGTACAAATAAACAGGCTATGAGAGCAAAAATAGCTAGGATTGTCCCAATCGTAGCTCCTGCAATACCTAATGGACTTTCGTATGCTCTGGGTAAATCAGGGCGACTGAATTTGAGCTTGATATAACTGAGCATGACCAGAATGTAGGATATTAATGCTGTCAGAACAGCCATATTCAAAATCAGTGCATCCACTCGATTACTACCTACATCAACAAGCATGACACATATCAATCCAACTGCTGTACCTAGAAGTAATGCCCGGTAAGGCGTATTATTCTTGCTAGTTACAGAAATCTGGCGTGGTAAATATCCAGCACGAGAAAGCGAAAAAATTATACGTCCATAACCGTATATTTGAGTTGGTAAGCTAGCTCCCAAGCCAAGAGTGAGTGCGATCGCAGTGATAAAATTGCTAGTAGCACCCTTCCCAAAGTAAGCTTCTAAGCCTGCTGACAACGGTACATTAGATTGACCAATTGCAAAAGCACCACCCCCTACACCTGAGTTCAGTACCAAAGTTAAAACTGAAAGAACAATCAGGGTAAGCATTGCTGATATTAACCCTCTGGGCATATTTTTAGATATGTTCGAGGTTTCTTCGCTGGCTAGTGGTAGTATTTCTATTGCTAAATAGAACCAGATTGCATAGGGTATTGCCGCAAAAACACCTTGCCAACCTTTAGGTAGCCATGTTGCAGATTGTCCGTAATCAGCAGGAACATTGAAGAGCAGTTCTAGCTTAAAAAAATTCGCTGCCAGCATACTCACATAAAATATGCCCAATACCATAATTGCTATCAGAGTAAGCCAAAAACTTACATACAAGCTCAGTTCCATACTCTGAATGCAAATTGCCACAAAAGTAGCATAGAGAATTATCCAAATCAAGTAACTTGGTAGGGGAAACAAGTTGTTAATCAAAGGCTTGAGGTAATTACTCATGCTGTAGACGAGTGCAGCAGTAGCAAATACATACTCAATAGCGACAGAAACACCGCAAATATAACCCCAAAAAGGGCCAAAAGCATTGCGAGTGAAAGAGTATAAACCACCTGCATGAGGTAAGGCTACTGATAATTCTGCCAAACTATAAACCATGCATAAATACATGATTGCCATCAAACAAGTCGCAATAGTTAAACCCCAAAAACCACCTGCGATTAAACCATAATTCCAACCATAAAAATCACCTGAAATGACAGCACCTACACCTAATCCCCATAACATGAAAGAACCAGCACCTGGTTTTAACTTCCTCCGCCTTAAATAATTTTCCGAAACAATTTCGTAAGAAATAATATTTGTTTTCTTGTGCATCTAAATACCTTAACGAGCAACTAATTTTGAATTCATCTTTCAACATTTAATACGTATGGTTAGATGCAGCCTAATATTTAATTGAACATTAGCAATGTTATGAACACGCAGGTTGATATATGATACTGTTCTGCTTCGCTCAGAATCACAAATAATACTTGTTATATATTTATTTAGTCATTCTGATATTTACTAACCGCAAGCTGATATAAATATATTTGCAAATATATGTCTTATTTTTCCACAAAGTAGCTTTTTACTCAACCTGAGTATTGAAATTAGAAAAAAAGAATTTTTAAGTAAATTTAAAATCAAGTTATTAAACATACAGGAACTTGATTCTGTAATATTTTTTTGAACGCTTAAATATTAGAGATTATTTATAAACTAAAATCTCGATCGCTTTCAGAATCTCACGGTTTTGTATATTACGACACATCAATCGACATTCATTCCATACTGTAATGTACTCATTCAGTGTGAAATGAATGTCCGATTCAGCTAAAACCACGCACTAGATTGCTTCAAAAACTCCTTTTCATCCGCGGTTGAGGCTCTTCCTAAAATTGCGTTTCGGTGAGGAAAACGCCCAAAACGTTCAATCACTTCCATATGACGAATTGCATACTCAATACAAATAGCGCTATCAGGATCGTCACTTAGTTGTTGAAATAATTTTACTGCTTGACGTTGATGTTCTAAGTTTTCACTGTGTTCAAAAGGTAAATAAATAAACCAACGCTGTACAGGTAGCAATTTTTGATCGTAGCCTTGAGCAACAGCATGATGAGCTGTTGAAAGTGCTTCCCAGTCAGTAGCAAAAGCTTCTGGAGTATCACGAAACATATTACGAGGGAACTGGTCTAGCAGCAAAATCAATGCTAGACAAGATTCCGGAAATTCCATCCAATCGTCTAAGTAACCTTCTGCTGCTTTGTGATAATCTTTAGCAAACCTAGTTCGCAATTCTTCATCAACTTCTGGTTTCTTGCTAAACCAAAAATCTTGTGGTTTACCGTAACTGGGTTGATCGGACTTACCAAACCAAAAGTCTAATATTTCTTGTGCCTGTGTCATTGATATTACTGAGAAGTACAAATAACTTGTCGCATTTTACGCATGTTTGCAGGCAATTCAAAATTCATTGCTTGTTGAATAAAAATAGACGGAACAGGGATGTTAGGAGTAGCTTTGACAGTATAGGTTAGCAAAGTGCCATTGGCATAATCTTGTAAGTGTAACTCGGCGCTAAAGTCGTGAAAAGTACCTTTTTCTAGTCGAAATTGCACTCTCTGTCCCAATTCTTCTATGACACTTAAGTAAATTTCCACATGGGCTGTGAAAAACAAGAAGGCTTTTTGTGCCGCTTGATACAGACACTTGACCTCACCTCGTTTTTGCAAAACCTCACTTTTAGTTATATCGGGAAAATACTGTACCCAACGAGGGTAATCTGTGATTTGTGAAAAAACTTGCGATCGCAATAGGGGTAAATACATCCAAGCAGTGACACAACCACCCCATGACGTATGTGATCCCGTTTCTGTCAATATTTCACCCTGTATGATCTTCTGTTGCTTGTCTTGACTCCAAGTCATTGGTAAGCCTTTGGTAAATGATTCTGAAATATAAGATGCAGACATAATGTTTAACTCACTCCTCAATAAAGTCAATCGTTTTTGGAAAAAATTAAAGGTGAGCTAATGCTAGCTTGCAGTTTCCTTTTTCCTGAACTCGACTTTTACACAAATTCTGGTTTAAAGTTGTAATCATCTCAATTGATTGAGTATATTTGACCAATTCTAGTTCCAAATCAATATATATAATTTCCGGAAATACTTTGTATCTGGGTTGTTATGTCAAATTTTCATCAATTTTAAGTGATCCTAATCACAAATTCTTTAAGTAAAAGTACTTACAATGCTCAAAGTCTGCCATAGATTTGCCTAAAGTGTTGCTTGTTCATGGATAAAATGACCAAAATGAAGATGAAGGCTGAAGTCTGAAGGATGTCCCTAACGGGAAACCAATAACTATGGTAGCTGCGTAATGATTTAGTACAAATCGCTACTAAATATCTAAGTGCAGCATCAGCTGAAAAATGGAAAATTTCACACTTCATACTTCATAATTAATAATTCAGTTGTTGAGTTAATAGTTATTCATATGAGTCAATCTTCTTCTAAATTAAATCGCAGATTAACCCAGCTTGTTGCTGTAATTCTTGGTATTACGATTGCCATTTGGGTATTAAGGGGATTTGGTGTACTGACTTTTATTCCTGGAGGAATTATTTTACTCTTGTTAATGGTAGCGATCGCAATCGGTGTTCTCAATCACTTGCAAAAAACCTGGTGGCGTTTCTAAACCACGTCAATTAAAAACCAATTATGAGTAGCAGCAATTCACAACAAAAAAGCCAAGGAAACATTCTCGTAGTTGATGACTGCTGGGAACATTTACAAGCTTTATCTGCTACTTTGTCCCAATACGGCTATGCTGTCCGGAGTTTAATTACAGGTTCGATAGTATTAGAAGTAGCAAAATTAGCTTTACCGGATCTGATTTTGCTTGATATAAAAATGCCAGATATTGATGGATATGAAGTTTGTCAACAACTCAAAGCAGATAAGACTACTTGCCATATTCCGGTAATTTTTATTAGTGTCTATAATGATATTTTTGACAAGGTTAAAGCTTTTAAAATTGGCGCTGTCGATTATATTACTAAACCCTTTCAAGCAGAAGAAGTTTTAGTACGTGTAGAAAATCAAATTACTATCCAAAAACTGCAACAGCAACTTAAACAACAAAATGAACAGTTGCTGTTAGAAATGCAAGAATGTCAACGCATTGAAGCAGCTCGACAATTGCGTGAACAATATCTCACAGCACTTTTAGAAGTGCAGCATCGGTTATTGTCGTTTGATGGCAGCGACAAATGCTATCAGGATATTATGCCAATTCTTGGGACTGCTTCCAAGGCGAGTCGCGTTTACGTATTTGAAAATCATCATGCAGATGATGGTAACTTGCTCATGAGTCAACGGGCTGAGTGGTGTAGTGAAGGCATTCAGCCGGAAATTGATAACCATATTTTGCAAAACTTATCATATCAAGAATATTTTCCTCGCTGGGCTACTTTATTGCCACAGGGCAAAATTATTTCTGGTATCGTCGCAGAATTACCCTCATCAGAACGAGCAATTTTAGAACCACAAGGTATACTTTCAATTTTGATTTTGCCAATTATTGCTAAAGGAGAATTTTTAGGTTTTATTGGCTTTGATAACTGTGTAGAATCACGCCCTTGGGAAACTTCTGAAGTCGCTTTTTTGCAAGCAGCCGCAGGAGCAATTTCTATAGCCTACGAACGATATAAATCAGATTTAGAATTACAAAAACAATTAGAACGTAGTCATCTTCTCAGAAAAATTATAGAAAAAATCCGTTCGGAATTAGACACACAAATTATTATCAAAACAGCTATTAAACAAATAGGTGAGGCTTTCGGTGTCAGTCGTACACTCATTCATACTTACGTAGACTTGCCAACTCCTCAAATCCCTATATTAGAAGAATTTTTGGCTCCTGAGTGTACCTCCCTCAGCCATTACAATATACCTGTAAATGGTAATCCCCACACCCAACAATTATTAGCTCAAGATCAAGCTATCGCAGCTAATAATGTTTATACTCACCCACTGTTAGAAAACGCTCAAGAATTATGTCGGGAATATAATATTAAATCTATACTCGCAGTCCGCACTTCTTATAATGGGCAAGCAAATGGAATGGTTTGTTTACATCAGTGCGATCGCTATCGCAACTGGAGTCTAGAAGAAATTGAACTACTAGAATCAATTGCTGCTCAATTGGGAATTGCCATCGCCCAAGCCAAACTACTAGAACAGGAAAAACAAGCCCGGATAGAATTAGAGCAAGAAATTCGCGATCGCCTCAACGCCGAAGCAGCTTTGCGACATTCCCAAGCCAAGCTAGCTTCAGCTTTTCGCTCATCTCCCGATCCCATAGCCCTGACCACTTTTCCAGAAGTCCGCTACATTGAAGTTAACGATAGCTTTTGTAGATTTTTTGGCTATTCTCGTTCTCAGATAATTGATCGCAACTATCAAGAATTAAATATCTGGGCGAATCAAGAAGAATTTGCCATGCTTACCCAAGTTCTGCGCCATACAAAAGCAATTGACAATCATGAGGTTGAATTCCGTACTGCGAGCGGAGAACTTAAGACGACACTCTTTAGTGCTGAACTAATTGAAATCGACGGACAACAATATTTACTTGGTACAGCTCATGATATTACAGAGCGCAAGCAAGCTGAAAATGAAAGCCGTTTGCTGTTGCTGACAACCCAAGCTATCAGTCGCGCTGTAGATGTAGACAATGCTTTAGCCCTTGTTTTGCGCTTAATCTGTACAACTATTGATTGGAATTTTGGTGAGGCTTGGATACCTACTGAAAACGACACCGCTTTGGAATATAGGTTAGGTTGGTATGGACGCCACAATAACTTAGACGAATTTTGCCAGTACAGCCAAGTGATCAGACTTGAAAAAGGGATGAGACTACTGAGGCGAGTTTGGCGCCACCAAAAACCAGAATGGATAGAAGATATTTCTGAAGTGACAGAGTCATCTGTTGTAGGATTCTCTATAGAAGGAGACGCAACCTATTGGGAATCTACGCGATCGCAAATCGGATTAAAAGCTGGTTTTGTTGTTCCAATATTAGCTGGTAGTCAAGTAGTCGCTGTCTTGACTTTTTTTAAAAGTAGCTCCCATGCTTTGGATCGCCGTTTGCTCTATTTGGTGGGTGCTGTTGCAGCTCAATTAGGGGCGCTTATTCAACGTAAACAGGTAGAAGCAGCCCATTGTCAAAGCGAAGAACGTCTACAACTGGCACTAGCAGGAAGCGATTTAGGATTATGGGATTGGAATATCAAATCTGGGAAAGTCTACCGCGACTGGCGATGGAAGAAAATGTTGGGATACGAACCAGACGACATTTCAGATGATTCCCGTGCTTTTGCTCAACTGCTGCATCCAGATGATGTAGAGCCAATTAAATTCAAACTAGATGCCTATTTGCGGGGTGAGAGTCCCGCCTACGAAGTAGAATTTCGCCTGCGTGCCAAATCCGGTGAGTGGAAATGGATACAGTCTCGCGCTCAGGTATTTGAGCGTGACGAATCGGGCGAACCACTACGGATGACAGGTACACACAAAGACATCACCGAACGTAAAACCCTAGAAAGGGAATTAGCCTTACGGGAAGCCCGCCTCAATGCTTTTTTCTCCTGCGCTCCTGTAGGGTTAGCGATATTAGATGATCAATTGCGATTTGTGCAGATCAACGAACTGCTAGCAAATATTAATGGGTTGTGCCAAAGCGAGCATATAGGCAAGAGTGTTTGGGAAATAGTCCCCGAAGTAGCGCCTGTTGTAGCACCAATCCACGAACAAGTCCTGCAAACTGCGAAACCCATTCTCAACATAGAAGTGAGCGCACCATTGCCTTCGCAGCCAGGTATTATACGGCATTTTTTGACTTCTCACTTCCCCATTTTTGGAGAAGACAGTCGCCCTCGTGGTGTGGGTACAGTTGTAGTAGAAATCACAGATCGTAAACACACTGAACTAGCTTTGCAAGAGAGTCAACGTCGTTATCAAACTTTAGCAGAAGCCTCGCCTGTAGGCATTTTCCATACTGATCATGAGGGCAAGTACCTTTATGTAAATCAGCGTTTCAGCGATATCACTGGGCTTGCTGCCAGGGCTGATTTGGATAAGCGTTGGCATGAAATTATTCATTTTGATGATCGCGATCGCGTCTTTGCCCAATGGCAAGCAATGATATCAGCAAGAAAGTCTTTTTATTCAGAGTATCGCTTCGTACATCCCAACGGTAGGGTAATTTGGGTCATAGGTCAAGCCTTACCAGAATTTGGAGATGATGGTGAATTTAAAGGCTACATTGGCACAGTCACAGATATCACTGAACTTAAACTTGCCGAAGATGCCTTGCGTGAAAGTGCAGACAGAGAAAAAGCCATCACCCAAGTGATTCAGAGAATGCGCCAGACATTAGATTTGGCAACAATTTTTACTGCTACTACTCAAGAATTGCGGCAAGTACTGAACTGCGATCGCGTCGTGGTGTATCGCTTCAACTCTGACTGGAGTGGGGAATTTGTCGCCGAGTCAGTCGGCAGTGGTTGGGTATCGCTCATCGAACAACACCAAGATGAACCCGTTATCATCGAAAATACTCTCCAAAACGAACGCTGTACAGTCAGAATCCTCAGTAGTGGAGATAACCAAGTAATTGATACTTATCTCCAACAAACCCAAGGCGGTGTATACACCAAAGGTGCAAGTTTCCTATGTGTACCAGATATTTATACGGCTGGTTTTGATCCTTGTTACATCAATCTCTTAGAACGCTTTCAAGTCAGAGCCTACATAACAGTTCCGATCTTTTGTGGTAATCAACTTTGGGGACTACTAGCTAGTTTTCAAAATTCTACTTCCCGGCAGTGGAAGCAAGGAGAAATTAACATTGTTGTGCAAATTGGCAATCAATTGGGAGTTGCTTTGCAGCAAGCAGAGTTACTAGCACAGACTCAACAGCAATCAAGCGCACTCCAAAAAGCTGTGATCGCTGCTGATGCTGCAAACCTTGCCAAAAGTGAATTTCTGGCCAACATGAGCCATGAATTACGCACCCCACTGAATGCAATCCTTGGCTTTACTCAAGTCATGAGTCGTGACAGGACTCTCTCTAGTGAAAACAAACAAAACCTGGCAATTATCAATCGTGCTGGCGAACACCTGCTCAATTTAATTAACGACATTCTGGAAATGTCTAAAATCGAAGCCGGTAGAACCACATTAACTTTGTCTAGCTTCGATTTAATTTATCTGTTGGACAATCTGCAAGAAATGTTGCACATCCGTGCTGTAGCCAAAGGTTTAGAACTGGTATTTGAATATGCACCTGAAATTCCCAGATATGTAAAAACCGACTCTAGTAAACTGCGACAAGTTTTACTCAATGTCTTGGGAAATGCCATTAAATTTACTGAAACTGGTAGTGTAAAGCTACGGGTTTACCTTGGAGATGAAGAGAAAGTAAAATCAGATTCTTCCCAACCACACAAACAGGAAAACCCTAACCCTCTATCAACCCATCACAACACACTCCTTCTCTGCTTTGAAGTCATTGACACCGGGCCTGGTATTTTCCCAGAAGAAATTGACTTACTTTTTCAAGCTTTTGCACAAACTGAAACAGGTAGAAAATCACAGCAGGGAACTGGGTTAGGTTTAGCAATTAGCCGCAAGTACGTACAGCTGATGGGAGGTGAGATCAACGTCAGTAGTACTGTAGGGGTAGGAAGTGTATTTTCCTTTTATATCCCGATTGCGATCGCTTCTGTTGACGAAATTCAAACCACTGCTTCTGTTTCTCAGCAAGTGATTGGTTTAGCACCTGGTGAACCGGAATACCGTATTTTGGTAGTTGATGACGCTCATGATAGTCGTTTGCTAGTAGTACAATTACTAACATCTATTGGCTTTTCAGTCAGAGAAGCTACAAATGGTAGAGAAGCCATCTCTGTTTGGGAATCCTGGAAACCTAATCTCATTTTCATGGATATGCGGATGCCAATCATGGATGGTTACGAAGCCACTAGGGAGATTAAAGGGAGAGAAAGAGATGCGGTGCAGGGACACGGGGACATGGGAGAGACGGGGAATATAAATCAAACAATCTCCGCGTCTTCCTCCCTCTCCGTATCACCGCTTCTTCCTGTCACTACGTCTTCTTCGCATACTGTCATTATCGCCCTCACTGCTAATGCTTTCGAGGAACAACGACAGGCGATGATCTCAGCTGGGTGTGATGATTTTATTAATAAACCCTTCCGTGAAGCATTATTACTAGAAAAACTTGCTCAATATCTGGGGGTGAAATATCTTTTTCATGAAGAGAATCAAGAAGAAATATCACAAAACCAAACAAACACAGAGGCGATTTTAAATTCCATTGATATGGTTGCTCTATTGTCAGAAATGCCAAGTGAGTGGTTGACACAGGTGCATTATGCCGCAGCGCAATGCAGTGATGACTTGATTATAGAGTTAGTTAAGCAAATTCCTTCTGGCAAATCTTTGTTGAGTAATTTCCTCACCGATTTAGCTGAAAACTTTCGGTTTGAGAAAATTCTCGAATTAGTTGACTTAGTAATAGTTAATGGACAAAGTTGAAGGACTGGGGAAAAATATTTGTTGTGCGATCGCTCTTACTCATCTCAGATGATACTAAAATGTAAAAATTTCATCCACAATGAGTATGAGTAAATTATTACCTAAAGTTGGGCAAATTCTGCGGTATTACCGGAGCTTGGCAGTATTATGCTTATTATGTCTGGTTCTCACTTGGTCATTGCCAGCCCAAGCTGCTACCCGCGTTAACCCACAACTCGAAGAGCAAGTTTTAGAAATCATCCGTAAGCACCCAGAAGTAATTATCGAATCTGTTCAAGCTTATCAACAGCAAAAAGAACAGAAATTAGATAAAGTACGACAAGGATTTTTAGAGGATTTAAAAACCAATCCTCAAGCAGTCATTGCTGATTCTCCGACAATTGGCTCAAATGAATCAAAAACTATATTGGTAGAGTTTTCTGATTTTCAATGTCCCTACTGTGCTGAAGCTCATAAAACTTTAAAAAAACTGCTCGCAAAGCATCAAAAAGATGTCAAATTTGTTTACAAACACTATCCTTTAACTCCAATTCATGCTGAGGCAATGCCAGCTGCAAAAGCAGCTTGGGCAGCACAACAACAGAATAAGTTTTGGGAATATCAAGATGAGTTATTTACTAATCAAGATCAACTAGGTGAATCTTTATATGTAAATACTGCTAAAAAGCTGAATTTAAATTTAGCAAAATTCAACCAAGATAGAGAGATTGCTAATAGTGCCATTGAGAAAGATATACAATTAGCTAAAAAATTAGGTCTTTCTGGTACACCATTTTTTATTATTAGCAGTGAAACGGTTTCTGGTGCTGTACAGATATCTGACCTGGAAAATATTTTAGCGAACGCCAAGTAGTTGATACAAATACAGACGATGTAGAGACAGTAAATTTACGGTCTCTACAAGTTTATCAAGTACTCCGGAAAGTTTTTCTATTGGTGTGAATCTCAAAATATATTGACTCATCGCTGCCAAGTTCTGAGGTTATTAATGCATCGGCTGCTATCTTGGATATTTACCTCTATTCCCATAATCACAAGCTGTTCTGCAAATCAAGTCTTTCAGCCTGATTTTGTAGCGACAAAAACTCCTGTTGCAACTTCTAATCCACCAAAGCGGGGAGACTATCTTTCGCCATTGGAACAACAAGTAATTGTGGAAATGAACAAGGCGAGGACTGATCCTAAAAGTTATGTAGCTGTACTCAAAAATTACAGAAGCCGCTTTGTGGGTAATCAAGTCCGAATTTCTCAAAATGTTTATTTACAAACTCAAGAAGGAGTCAAAGCTGTTGATGAAGCGATCGCCTATCTCAACTCAGTTCGTCCTGTGGGTGCTTTGAGTGCATCTAAAGGTATGTCTCTAGCAGCTAGGGATCATGTTAAAGATCAAGGTGCTAAAGGTGCAACAGGTCATAATGGCAGTGATGGTAGCGATCCCTTCACACGTCTGAATCGCTATGGGAGTTGGAAAATTACTGCTGGCGAGAATATTAGCTACGGTTCGCACACAGCCCAAGATATTGTCATGCAGCTAATTATCGATGATGGAGTGAGCGATCGCGGTCATCGCATAAATATTTTTAACCCAAATTTTAAAGTTGCAGGAGTGGCTTTTGGAATTCACTCCACATACAGGCAAATGTGCGTTATTAATTATGCTGGAGGGTATGTAGAAAAATCTGTGTGAAAACAAAGGCTAAGAATCATGGGCGATCGCTCTGTTTACCAAAATTTCCCAGCCATATCATTGAACGTCCAAATAAAAGGTCAGGGCTTCCCCATTCTCTGTTTACATGGTCATCCTGGTTCTGGTTCTAGTCTTTCTGTTTTTACCGATCACCTCTCTAACCGCTTCCAAACTATTGCTCCAGACCTCCGTGGCTATGGCAAAAGTCGATTTAATGACAATTTTGTTATGAGCGACCATTTAGATGACTTAGAGAGCCTTATAGAACGCTTGCAGATAGAAAAATGCTTGATATTGGGATGGTCGCTCGGTGGCATTTTGGCGATGGAATTGGCACTCCGGTTATCTGAGCGCGTGACTGGGTTAATTTTGATAGCAACTGCTGCTCGACCGAGAGGAAACCATCCACCCATAACTTGGCAGGATAATTTCTATACCGGGGTTGCCTCTATTTTGAATTTAATCAAACCAGGCTGGGAGTGGAATATTGAGACATTTGGTAAGCGATCGCTATTTCGCTACCTGATTCAACAACATACCACCACTACCTACAAATACATAGCCAAGGATGCTGTGTCAGCTTATTTACAAACCTCAGCGTTTGCAACTCGCGCTCTCTATACGGCAATCAAAGCAGGTTACAACCGCCTTGCTGATCTTGAGCAAATTCAGTGTCCTGCTTTAGTCATGGCAGGTTCTCAAGATCGCCACATCACACCCGATTCTAGTATAGAAACAGCCCGACACTTACAAAATTGCCAGTGGCAGTGTTACGCCAATACTGCTCATCTTTTCCCGTGGGAAATTCCCAATCAGGTATTGAGCGATATTGATCATTGGTTGGAGGCGCATCCAGAAATAGTCAAGAGTAATTAGTCAATGGTCAGGGAATTTTGGATTTTAGATTTTGGATTGTGAGAAAAACAAGAAAGCGAATTTATTCACGGGGATAATCCAAAATCCAAAATAGTTCGACGATTGATACTTGACTTTTGACCAGCCTTACTTAAACTTGACCGCTAAAGACAGGCTGTACTTTGCGGTCAGTCAATTCCCCCAGGTCTTCAGCAATTGTCAAGACATTTGGTTTACAACGTTTTACATCTATAGCTATTCCTTGCGCGCCTTCCTGTTCCAAATCTTCTACATAACCTTTAACAGCTGCTTTTGCTTCTGCCGAGTTAAAAAATGGGCCAAAGTAGTATGTACATTTGGGATTCTGTGTAACAATTTCTATCCACCAAGCCAATCCCAAAGTATCGAATATGTTAGCCAAAAATTCCCTAGATTGTTCCCAAATAGTTTTCATGGTTTGCGCCAGTTTATTAACGTTGTATTGGGTCTTAAAGGTTTGTTGTAGTTGTGTGCTTTACATTTCTTTATACTCTGTTACCACCGTTTTTCCAAGTGGTTTTTTGTAGTTTATCGAAATGTAGCGTATTTTTTTCCCAGCGTTGGCGATAAATTTCATACAAAGCCATCCCAGCTGCAACTGATGCATTCAGGCTAGGAGTCTTACCCTGTAAGGGGATTGACACTAAAACATCACAGCAACGTTGTGTCAACAAACTTAGACCTTCTCCTTCAGATCCCACTACTAAAACGATCGCACCATTAAAATCGACTGTTTGTATTGGTTCGTTACCTTCACAAGCAGTTCCGTAAATCCAGAAACCGGCTGTTTTCATTTCTTCCAAAGCACGGTGCAGATTCACGACTCTCGCAACTGGAAAATGTTCTAAAGCACCTGCTGCTACTTTCATGACTGTGGAAGTGATCCCACATGCTCGTCGTTGCGGGATAATCAACCCTTGAGCACCGATCGCTTCAGCTGTGCGAATAATTGCCCCTAAATTATGGGGATCAGTGATCCCATCAGCAGCAACGATGACTGGATTGGTCACCGATTTGGCACTTTCGAGCAACTCGTGGAATTCTATGTAGCTATAGGGAGCAATTTGTGCTGCTATACCTTGGTGATTTCTCCCCTCAGTAATTTGGTCTAAGCGCTTGGGTTCTACCTCATCAATGATCGTCCCATTGTCCTTGGCTTGTAAAATCAAAGAGTGAAAGCGGTGATCGTAGCGCAGGCGGGAAGTAATCCAAATCCGGTTCAGCAAGCGTTGACTTTCCAATGCACTCAAGACTGGATAGCGACCGTAGATCAGATCGCTATCTTGATCTTGTGCATTATCTAGTGCTTTATCCTGTGGTTGTTTTTTATGGCTTGGTGTATCCACTTTTTGAGTGGAAGTGCGAACAATATTAGGAACAACGCGCTTGCTCTTTAATTTTAGGGTTTGTCCCCGATTTCTTTCACCAGTAGTGATAATTTTTTTCGTGTTGTTTGCCATGGGATTGTTTGGGTTATGCGTAGGAGTGGGCATCCGATATTGAAAAACTTAAAAACCATAAAAATTTGTTGCTTGAATCTAGCGATGACGACCTTTTTCGGTGTCCACAAGCTGTCAATAGTCAGTCTAAACTCATAACCTCACACCATATATCGAACATAAATAATAAGCAATTCTACTTTTATGAGGTTGTTTTTTCTCACTACTTTTCTAATTGCAGTTGTTGTAATATTTCAGTTAAACGTAGGTAATCAGTAATATATAAATAGCCGATTAAAGTCTCTAGGCTAGTTGCTTGTTGATATATTTTCGGGTTTAGCCGTTTAGGACGTCCTGTGGCAGCATTACGGCCCCGTCGGACTATTTCTAATTCGCTGTCCCGCAGATGAGGAATAAGCGATCGCAGATGCAGCGCCTGCTTTTCTGCCCTGACCTGTGCCACTACCAAACGATGGTAAGTTTCGCTTCGCTGCGGCGGCAGCAGATAATACATCCTAACATAAAGTTCGTACACTGCATCTCCCAAATATGCTAAAGCAACAGGAGAAAGTTGTTGTAGTTGTGCTTGGTCAGTGTGCTGTGGGAATAAATTTTCTATAGTTGCTCGCATCAACTGCCAACAAGACGAATCTAACACCCCAGATTCATCTTGTTCATTCAATAAGTTTTCCTCCTTTGATTTCACAAGCTCATTATTCCTTGAAAACTATATTTGGGAGGTTGGGGATGGTGCATTTGTTTAAGCAGATCAGTGTTCTCCCAATAGACCAGCTTTATTTAAGATTAGAATGAACTTTGAGATTGTGAAGTACCTAATTTTCATTCTTTATAGTTTTTTTGGGATTGCTATTGCTCAATGGTCAGTGATAGACATTCAACAAGCAACCAACAACCAAACTAACTGCTCACAAAAATTAAGCTATCCAGATTGAACATCGGATAGCTAATTTTATCAGCACAGCCAAGCTATCAAGAAGGGTTCTTGACGTTTTCTAAAGCTTCATCAACTGATTTTTGCAGCATCAGAAACTTTTCTAAACGGACAAGCTTGACTGTTTGAGTGACGCGAGCATTAGTGACGATCTGCAAAGTACCTTCAGCATTTTGCGCCTGCTTGGCTAGTTGCACCAAAGCACCCAAGCCGGAACTATCAACAAAGTCGATTTGTGAGAGATCCAGAATAATGTGCTTGGGACCCTCGTCAATCTTGCTTCCTAGTACTTTGCGGAAGGTCGGTTCCGAAAACGCGTCTAACAAACCTGTGAGGCGGAATAGCTGACAGTTATCCCGGACTTCACGAGTACCTCTCAGGCTAACGGTTAGGTTTAGTGGTTCAGCAATAATTCCCTCCTCATATTCATAATGAACGCTCAAGTATAGATGGTTTTGGTAGATGTTGTCTACATTGGAGATCAGTTACCAGTTACCAGTTATTCAGTTATCAGTTAACAGCGAAAGGAAACTGTTCACTGTTCACTGTTTACTGTTCACTGTCTCGCACTTTCTCCATTTTTACTTTATTTTTACCTTATTAGAACTGTTTGCTGTTTGACGATCTGCGCGCATTGCTTGCACGAAATTCTCAAACAGGTAATCAGCGTCGTGAGGACCAGGAGAAGCTTCTGGGTGATACTGCACAGAAAATATAGGTAGATTCTTGTGACGTAATCCAGCAACAGTGCGATCGTTCAAGTTTAGGTGGCTGATTTCTACAGTGGTCTGAGGTAGGGTATCTGGGTTAATAGCAAAACTGTGGTTTTGACTGGTAATTTCCACCCGTTTTTCTAAACCTGCTGGCTGATTCAAGCCACGATGCCCAAATTTTAGTTTATAGGTTTCTGCTCCCAGTGCATGACCCAAAATTTGATGTCCCATGCAAATGCCAAACATTGGTTTTTGAGATGACAGTAAAGCTTTCGTAGTCTCAATACCTTCGGTCACAGTGGCGGGATCACCAGGACCATTGGAGAGAAAAATCCCATCTGGATTATATTTGAGAATTTCTTCTATGGGGGTGTGGGCTGGAACAACAATAACTCGGCATCCGTAACTTGCCAGACGACGCAAGATATTACGTTTGATGCCAAAATCTAGAGCCACGACGGTGAAAGTTTCTTCAGAATTAGTTTTTGCCTCTGGGTTAAACTCCCAAACGGGATCAGTGGTTTGTGACCATTCGTATGCTGTTTGGGTAGTCACTTCACGGACAAGATTTAGTCCATTCATCGCAGGAGCTGCTAATACCCGTTCTAGCAGTTCGGCTTCGTCTAAAATTTCTGTAGAAATGCCACCATTCATGGCTCCAAAAATGCGAATTTTGCGCGTTAAGGCGCGGGTGTCTATGCCGTAAATACCTGGTATTTGGTGCTGTTTGAGGTAGTCTGGTAAAGATTGCGAGGATCGCCAGTTACTCGGTCGGGTACAAATATTGCGCGCGATCGCTCCCCGCACATACGGTCGATCTGATTCTTCATCCTCTGGATTTACACCTGTGTTACCCAATTCTGGATAAGTAAAAATTACTATCTGACCACAGTAACTAGGATCTGTCAGGACTTCTTGATATCCGGTCATACCGGTGTTAAATACCACTTCCCCGATAGTAGTGCCTGTAGCACCAAAAGACCAACCGCGATAAGTGGTTCCGTCGGCAAGAACTAGTAAGGCAGGTATTGCGTCAAATAAGGCCATAGGCTGTTAGGTTGAAAAAAGGGATTGGGGATTGGGGATAGTGGGGCCCCCTCTGGGGAACTCGGGGCCCCCACACCCTTGGGGGAGTGGGGATTAGGGGCGAAGGGGCAACGGGGATCGGGGACAAGGGAGACATATCAATTCAAAATACCCTACAGGAAGGCTGCGTCTACAAAATACCTACGGTAGGCGCGTAGCGACTTCTGGTAAGTAGCCTCTCCGCGTCTACAAAATTAAGAACTTGTTTACCCCAATCCCCGATCCCTGACCCCCTATCCCTGTTCTCCAGTCCACAGCGAAGAATCATTATCCCATGAATTTATCATTTGAATTGCTTTGTCTGCTTGCAGTACAATAGCCACAGACAAAATTAACTCGAAATAATTTTTATCGGCAACGGCATTCTCTTTAAATTTAAAAATATAGTGCATCTTTTATTGAATTCGGATATTAGCATGATTCCAAAGTATCTTGGGTATAGGGGAAGGTATGCGTTCTAAACAATTATGCTTCAGTCTTTGTTATCCCAAGTCACGCTAATATTTCTTTCCACCACACTCGCGATTTTTGCTGTTGCTTGTCGGAAGGACAAACAGGCTGTTGTGGATCATCAGCAACAACAACCAGAAGCTGTAGAAAAGAGTCCGATCGCTTCTGGTGAGAACACACCATTACCGACAATCACTCCACAACCACAGCAATACCAAGCTTCTGACATGCCATCCGATACTTTTGAGTTAGGCTTGGATAAAGCAGCTAGTGCTGATACTATCAGTCAATCTGCTCAATCAACAGAAGATTGGAATTTAGTAGTTAGTCAGTATGAAGATGCGATCGCGTTGATGAAACAAGTAGATCGGCAAAGTACTTTCTTTCCCAGCGCTCAAGACAAGATCATCCAATATCAACGCCGGATTAAATACGCTCGACAGCAAGTCTTCTCTCGCAAGGAACCACCACCAAAAGTAACAACACAAGTACAACAACAACCTTCCAGGATAGTGCTTGTTGTTCCTCAACCTTCTGCTAAACCAGCAATTCTCCAAAAAACTCAACAACCAACAACCAACAACCGACAAGTAACAAGCAATACACAACAACAGGTATTTGTAGCACCCACTACACAGCAGCGCAATGAACCTGTGGTGTTTGTCGCTCCGATTAAACGACGAGTCGGGGGGACACCAATCATTGATGTTGCTTTTAATGGCAATCAACAATTTGAGATGATTTTAGATACGGGAGCAAGTGGTACAGTCATCACCCAAGGTATGGCAAATGCCTTGGGGATAGTACCTTTTGGGAGAGCGAAAGCAAATACAGCCAGTGCAAAAGCGGTAGAATTTCCCGTTGGTTATGTAAATTCTATGGAAGTTGGCGGAGTGAGTGTCAAAAAAATTCCGGTGGCGATCGCTGGAACAGAATTAGAAACAGGACTTTTGGGACACGATTTTTTTGGTGACTACGAGATCACCATTAAGCGTGATGTGATAGAATTTCGTCCACCATCCTACTCTGGGCAACTCAATCCTGTAGGAACTCAACTAACTGTTCCAACTTCGTCCAAGCCACACCACTCTGAAGAATATCCCTAGCCAATTGTATACCTTGAGCGTGATCCAATAATGGGATTGCTCCACCCACTTGCAGCGCTAACGCAGTGTTTAATGCTACTACATCCTGCTGTGCTTGTGTCCCTTTACCTTGTAGCACCGCTTTTAAGATATCCGCATTTTCTTGAATGTCCCCACCCACGAGTGCTGTAATGGGAGCAGGAGTTAACCCTAGTTCTTGTGGATTTACTGTAGTTAATGTTACTTCATTTGCCGATAAGACAGCTAAATCAGTAATATCACCTAAACCAGCTTCATCCAATTTTTCTCGTCCGTGTAGGGCGATCGCTTTTTGTGTACCCAGTAGCTGTAAGGCTTGAGCAATTGTCGTTAATAATTTGGGATCAAATACCCCAATCACTTGCCCTGTGGGACGTAAAGGATTCACCAAAGGCCCAAGTAAATTAAATACTGTTCGCACCTTGAGACTCCGTCGCAACGCAGCAACTGACTTGAGGGCTGGATGCCAACCAGCAGCAAACAAAAAGGTTATTCCCACTTCTTTGACTGCTGCTTCTACCTTCTCACTAGAACAGTTCAGGTTTATCCCCAAAGCCTCTAATACATCCGCACTACCAACACGACTGGATGCCGAACGATTCCCATGTTTTGCAACAGATATACCACTCGCAGCAGCCACAAAAGCAACAGCTGTAGAGATATTAAATGTTGATGCTCCATCTCCTCCAGTACCGCAGGTGTCGATGAGGGGATCGGGGAGTGAAGAAGACGTAGGGACGCGGAGAATGGGAGACGCGGAGATTTGTTTCCCCGCGTCTGCGTGTCCCCGTGTCATCGTGTCCCCTTGTCCTCTAAGAGACTGAGATTGCAAGACTTCAGCCATTCCTGCTAATTCTTCAGCAGATACGCCTTTGCAATGTAGTGCAGCTAAAATTGCCCCTGATAATTCCGGGGGAATAGCCTCACTTAGCCATCCTTGCATCAATTCTGCTGCTTGAGGGCGAGATAAAGATTGGCGTTCTAGTAATTGTTGAAGCAGATTAGACCAGATCGCAGAAGATTCTTGTCCAGGCTGCGACGAATGGTTCATAAACAAGTTTATTTAATAAAAATAAATCGCCATAAATCAAATTAACCCGAAAGGGTTTTGAATAGTTAGCTTTGAACAAAGGATTTATTTGTTTTAATAAAATTTTTAAGTAAATATACGGTTGCAAATTTATCAATTAGCTACAAAAATCTGATTGAAGAACAGTGAGGAAAAATTAAGTATCTTTAGATACAATTATTATATAATGATTCTATATTGTCATTCCACAGTACCAGCTATGATCTTAAATCAGTGAACAGTGAACTTGTGGAAATTATTCTTACCTCACTAAATAAACCTGATAAGTCTTAAAACAAAGATTTTTAATATTTAATTGTTAATTTTAGATGTGATGAGCTGTTGATCCCCTAATATACATTGTCCAACATTATAGGTGATTTAAAACAAGATTTAGGAACAGTTAAATTTTTACTGATTTTTACATATAACAGAGTATTTTATTTATCTTTATATATGTCTTGGCATACGCAAACTATTTAGGGATTTTACGTAAATTTAATTAAAGCGGAGTTAAAAAATAAATGATAAGCTGCTACCCTATTACTAATTCACTTTTTGCTGCAACATTTGAACCCTCTAAAATCTGTGGTTTACAGAATTTGGAGGGATTCTTTTTTGGGATCGGGCATTGGGAAGAGACAAAAGAGAGCGGAGAGTGGGAGACGCGGTGAATCAATCAAAAATATTCGACCTGTCCCTACCTCCCCGTGTCCTCCTTGTCTCCCGTGCCTCCCGTGTCTTCAGTTCCTCATTTTTGCTAAACTAGCAAAAGCTAATGGATTGCGATCGCCAAGTGTTGCCAGAGGAAAATCATTCTGTTTTAGAAATAGCCCATTCCTATTTGCTCAACCCAGTTGCAGCCAAAGCTAATGAAATAGACAGAGATCCAGATACACTCATGCAAGCGCTGCAAGGACTTGGAAATTTGGGTTTGCTGGCGTTACGTATTCCCCCTGATTGGGGTGGTAAAGGAGTTAGTGAAGACACTTTTAGTAAATTTCAAGAACTCGTAGCACGGTACTCCGGCGCTTTAGCTTTTTTGCAAACTCAACACCAAAGCGCTGCTGCAATGCTAGTTGCTAGCAGTAATTTTAGTTTGCAGCAGGAATATTTACCCCGTATAAGTAAGGGTGAAGTTTTACTCGGTATTGGTTTTTCGCAGTTGCGACGTGTAGGCGAACCACTCACAGTTGCTAAACCAGTCACAGGAGGATATCAATTAGATGGAGTCGTACCTTGGGTGACTGGATGGGGAATATTTGACGATTTTATTATTGCTGCTACGCTTCCCGATGGTTGTGCCGTGTTTGGTGTTGTTCCTTTTCAGGAAACTTACCAAAATTCAGAAAGCAAAATCACATTTACTTCGCCAGCACAACTAGCAGCGATGACATCAACTAATACGGTGACTGCTAATTTGAGTAGTTACTTTTTACCTGAAGAGTACGTAGTTTCAATTAAACCAGCTGGATGGATTCATGAAAACGATAAAAATAATGTCCTGCGTGCCACCTTTTTAGCTACAGGTTGCGCTTTTGCTGGTTTAGATATTATAAAATCTGCCGTAGAGACAAAATCATTGCCTGCGATCGCTCATGCTTTGACAGCTTTTCAACAAGAATTAAACCAGTGTCGCAGCGCAATTCATCAGGCACAGAAAAATATTAATATACAACTGTCAGAAAAATTACAACTACGAGCCTGGGCAATTGATTTAGCAACACGCATTGCTCATGCAGCTGTTACCGTTTCTAGCGGTGCTGCCAATTATTTACATCATCCTGCACAAAGAGTATACCGCGAAGCACTGGTGTTTACAGTTACTGGGCAGACTAATGCGATAATGGAGGCGACGCTGGAGAGGTTAAGTAGGAAGTGGGGAGATGGGAGAGATGGGAAAGACAATAGTTATTTGTTTTCTCAATCAAAAGTTATTCAACCAAAAACTATCACCTATTCACGAGTTATTCATCTGAGTCATGTGATAGACACCGATATTCCTCAGTGGGAAGGTGATCCTCCGGTGGAATTTGAGACTGTTGCAGAAATCGAAAAAGACGGGTATCATCTGCGACGCTTTTCTTTAGGTGAACACAGCGCTACTCATATTAATGCCTCAAAAAGCTTTTATCATGATGGTGTTGGCATTGATCAATATCCCGCAGAATCGCTAGTTGTACCTGCGGTAGTTATTAATATTCAAGAGCAAGTAAAAATTAACCCGGACTATATTCTCAATGTTGCTGATATTTTGGAGTGGGAAGAGCAATACGGAGAAATTACTAGTAAGAATATAGTGTTATTATACACAGGATGGCAGGAAAAGTGGTGCGATCGCACGGCTTTTATGAACCCAGATTCTCAAGGAAATATGCATTTTCCTGGTTTTAGTAGTGATGCAACTGAGTTTCTATTGCATGAGCGTGACATTGCTGGAGTTGGAATTGATACACATGGTGTAGATCCTGGGCAAGATACTACTTTTACCACCAACTGTCTAGTACTAGAGAAACCACGTATTGTTCTAGAAAATCTTACGAATTTAGATCAGTTACCAGCCAAAGGCGTAACTTTGGTGATTGGGATTTTGAGGTTAAGAGATGGTTCAGGTTCGCCAGCTGGAGTGATGGCGCTGATTTAAGCAAAAAACCCCCTATCGGGGGTTAATGTCATCAAATGATGGAGTAAAAAGTAATACTCACAGTATATACAATAATCCGAATAAGATTATCCAAATTACGTCTACGAAGTGCCAATAAATTTCAGCAGCTTCAATCCCAAAGTGCTTATCACTACTGTAGTGTTCTTTTTTGCGCGATCGCCACAACACTGCCAAGATTGCTAAAACACCAATCGTCACGTGCAAACCGTGGAAACCAGTTAAAACATAAAATGCACTGGCGAACAAATTAGTTGTCAGACCAAATTCCAGGTGGAAGTATTCATACATTTGTCCCGCCAAGAAAATGATCCCCATGACAGCAGTAATTGCAAACCACATTTGCATACCGCGGACATCATTTTTCTTAATGGCAGTATCGGCATTATGAATGACAAAACTGCTAGCAATTAGATTTATGGTGTTGACACCGGGAAGCAACAGTTCTAATTCTGGAGTACCTTCCGGTGGCCAAGCAGGTAATGTCGAACGAAAAGCTAAATAGGCTCCGAACAAGCCCATGAAAATCATCCCTTCGGCAACTAGAAATACAATTAGTCCAAACAGACGATAGTCATGATGTTCTTCGTGATGAGCAGTTTCTGCTGTGTGGTGATAATTTAGCGCTGTTTTTGCTGGGTCAATAGTTTGACTCATGAATCTTTTTTAAATTTATGAATTGTGAATTATGAATTATGAAGAATGAATTCAGGATTCATCATTCATAATTCATTATTAAACTTAGATTTCGCCTTTTTCAGCTGCGATCGATGGATAGGGCTCGTCGGGATTGGCGCGTAAGACTGAGTTTGGCCCTGCTGACAAAGTTGGATCAGAACTAGATAAAGGTACACCTTCTTTAGTCCTTTCCAAACCGTAGTCGTAGGGGCCAGTAGCCAATACAGGGGGTTTATCAAAATTCTCAAATGCTGGCGGTGATGCAGTCATCCACTCCAAAGTTAGAGCTTTCCAAGGATTGTTACCAGCCTTGGGGCCATACATCCAACTCCAAATCACATTGACAATAAAAGGCAAAGTCGAAACTGCGAGTATGTAAGAACCATAGGTGCAAATTTCGTTGATCAAGGCAAATTTGGGATCATACTGGGCAACACGACGATTCATACCCATTAATCCGAGTTTGTGCATGGGTAAGAAGGTCATATTCAGACCAATCATGGTAAAAGCAAAATGAACCTGACCCCAAAATTCGTTTAGCATCCGTCCCGTCATTTTTGGGAACCAGTGGTAGAAAGCAGCGTAGATACCCAAAACACTACCACCAAACAGAACGTAATGCAGGTGAGCGACGACAAAATAGGTGTCGTGAACGTGGATATCAAAAGGCACTGCTGCCAACATAACGCCACTGATACCACCAATCACAAAAGTTCCCACAAAGCCGATCGCAAACAGTAAAGCGGTACGATCAACGCGGAGTTTACCACCCCACATGGTTCCTAACCAACTAAAAATTTTAATACCTGTGGGTACGGCGATGATCATCGTCGTGATCATGAAAAACATCCGCAACCAACCAGGGATACCACTGGTAAACATGTGGTGCGCCCATACAATTAAACCCAGAAAGCTAATTGCCAAAGAAGAGTAGGCGATCGCTTTATAACCAAAAATCGGTTTACGAGAATGAACGGGGATCACCTCAGAAATTACCCCAAAGAAGGGCAAAATCATGATGTAAACTGCTGGGTGGGAGTAGAACCAGAACATGTGCTGGTAAACAACCGGATCACCACCGCCAGTCGGATTAAAAAATGTTGTACCTGCGAATAAATCAAAAGCCAGCAAAATTAAGCCTGCTGCTAGCACAGGTGTAGACAGCAGAACTAAGGCTGAAGTTGCCAACATCGCCCAGCAGAACAAAGGCATTTGATGAAAACCCATGCCAGGGGTACGCATTTTCAGTAAAGTGACGAGGAAATTAATCGCCCCCAAAATCGATGATGTACCCAACAGCAGGAGGCTCATAATCCAGATTCCCTCACCCACCTGGCCTGTTACCAAACTCAAAGGAGGGTAAGAAGTCCAACCTGCATCTGGAGCATCACCTACAGCTAAACTGGCAACGAGCATCAAACCGGCTGGAGGGATGATCCAAAAAGCCAGGGCATTGAGGCGAGGAAATGCCATATCTTTTGCCCCAATCATCAGGGGCATCACATAGTTAGCAAAACCCGCACCCGCAGGCACAATCCACAAGAAAATCATGATTGTGGCGTGCAGCGTAAACAAGCTGTTGTAGACTTCGGGAGTTACAAAATCTACTTCTGGCGTTCGGAGTTCAGTACGTACCAAATCAGCCATCACCCCACCAATACAGTAGAAGATGAAAGTGGTGACTAAATATTGAATACCAATGACTTTGTGGTCGGTGTTAAAGGTAAAGAATTCCCACCATTTTCTGATCCCTGGTTCGTCTACCTCCGCAGGGATATTAGCTGTTTCTTGTATCTGTGCTTGTGTCATAAGTTTTTTGGTCAATGGTCAATAGTCAATGGTCAATGGTCAATGGTCAATGGTAAATAACTCTTGACAATGGACTTTTGACAATGGACTCTTGACTATTTGTGAAGTTGATGTAACATTTCTGGCTGAATGCCCATGTCTTGGGTGTATGGGGTGAGATATTCAGCTGGGGATAGTTCGCTTGGGTTCACAGCGACTGCTTGATTGAGAGTTTCAGCACTAGCAACCTGCTGTTCTTGTATCCATTTTTCAAAGGCTTCTGGTTTTTCTACTATGACTTGTGTCCTCATCGCGCCGTGGTAAGGGCCACATAGTTCTGCACAGATTACAGCATAATCGCCTTCTGTCTTGGGTGTAAATCGAATTTCTGTTTGCCGGCCGGGGATCACATCTTGCTTGAGGCGAAATTCTGGTACCCAGAAAGCATGGATAACGTCATTAGCTGTCATATTGAGTTTCACTTCTCGCCCAATGGGAACGTGCAACTCACCAGAAGTAATTCCTGTATCTGGGTAGGTAAAAATAAAGGCATACTGCAAACCTGTAACATTAATCACTAGTTCCGGTGGTTTGCCTTGGTTTTCCCGACTAGCACCAATTGTGGGAGCAACACTGCCAACACCAGGAGCATCCTGCTTTTGGGGAATTTGGTCAGCATTCCGAATTACTGCGGTGGCTGGATCTTGCATTGCCTCATCAGATTTTTGCTGATTGAGATTGGGTTGATCACTCGCAGGTGTATCGGTCAATGTTGCTGCTATGGCTGCCCCTGGCATGTTCATTGCTTGGGGAGTCATGGGTGCGTCGTGAATGGCATGGGGATCAAAGCCACCCATTTCATTGTAGACATCGAAACTGTAAACAGAGATACCGATAACAATAATCGCGGGGATCGCTGTCCAGAGAATCTCTAAGGGTACATTGCCATGCACTGGCGGACCATCTGTATCATCACCTGCACGTCGGCGATATTTAAAGGCAGCGTATATTAAAACACCTTCTACGATTAAAAATATACCTGTAGATACGATCATCATTGCATTGAACAGGCCATCCACTAAAACAGCTTCATCGGAAGCCTGGGTAGGTAATAGACCATGATTTTGACCATACCAGAGGCTGGCCAGTGTCAGCACGATGCCAATAAGTAATGTCCAGATTGAACTTGGAATTTTCACGGTTGATAAAGTTAATGACTTTACTACTTAGACGGAACTGCTCACTTACTACGGTAGTCCAGCCTACAGGAGATAGAGTCCTAGAAAGTAAAATCATTATTAATTTTTAAGCTGATTTTTCGATCCTCAACAGAATGTATTGGTTGGATATGTCGGAGGTGAGATGCAAATTCAGAGAAAACTTTTCTTCAGCTAGAAGTATCTCCAGCAGTCTATTGCCTACAACTTGAAAAATACCTAAAGCTTAGGCGCAAAGTAACGAAGGTGCTTCAAAGTATAAGTGAGAGCCGAACTTTCACCCCAATTTCCATAAGCTAGGGTGGAGATGTGAATTTTAGATTTTGGACTTCGTCGTGAGCGCTCAGTCGAACGATTTTGGATTTTAGATTTTGGGAACGACGTTTCAACCAAGTCACAACTCCTGTATCGATAATTCAAAATCCCCAACCCTCTGGATGGATGGTATGGACAATCTCTATAAAGTCCAAATCGGCTGGTAAACGTTTGAAATTTTGTGGCTCACGAAGAGCAACTCAAAGGTATCTTTCATGAGCGAATTTGTTCTGAAACAACAAAATGTAGAGGCCTTAGAACAGCAGCAAAATCCTAAGGATCGAATTCGACGCTGGGTGTGGAGAATGTGTGTAGCCACTTTGATTTTGATGGCGATCGGCAGCGCCACCCGTGTCATGAATGCAGGATTAGCTTGTCCAGACTGGCCTTTGTGCTACGGTAAACTAGTACCAACCAAGCAAATGAATTTCCAGGTGTTTCTGGAATGGTTTCATAGATTGGATGCGTCATTAATTGGGATCAGCGCGATCGCACTCGTGGGTGTATCTTGGTGGAATCGTCGCTCCTTACCCAAGTGGCAACCTTGGGCATCCACATTTGCTTTGTTTTTAATTATCTTCCAAGGCGTGTTAGGTGGACTCACTGTTACTGAACTGTTGCGGTTTGATATAGTTACTGCTCACTTGGGAACAGCTTTAGTATTTTTCTGTACTCTATTGGTGATTGGTACTGCACTTACTCCCTACCAAGCCACCGGAACAGTTGGTAAATTACCTTGGGTAGGTTTGATTGCCACTATTTTGATTTACGTACAGAGTATTCTCGGCGCTTTAGTCGGTTCTCGCTGGGCGCTACACCAATGTTTTGGAGGTTACGAACTTTGTGATGTGATGTATGGTCACATCTTTGGCTTGATCCCGCCCACAGTGGCTATATTGGTACTGGTATTTATGGCTTGGCGTACACCAGCGCTTCACCCAGCCCTACGCAAATTAGCAAATATGGCTGGTGGATTATTGCTTTTACAACTTATCGTAGGATTTGCTACTTTTCGATTACATCTCCAAGTTGAACCACTAACTGTCTCTCACCAAGCTATAGGGGCAAGTTTACTTGGTATTTTGGTGGTTTTCACTGTTCTGTCATTACGCGATTGGGCAGTAAGCCGCAGTATTAACGCTGACACAAATACTGAAACTGCCAATCCACTTCCAAGTTAATCAGTTAACAGTTAACAGTTATTAAAAAGAGCCACTAGTAACTGATAACTGATAACTGATAACTGATAACTGACTGATAGCAACAGCATACAAATTATTGAACATTAAGGAATTAGTGCCAAGATGATTGAGACTAATGTCTCGAAGCAGCATGAATCATTTTTACAGGTTCTGCAAAGCTATTACCAACTAACCAAACCCAGAATTATCCCATTGCTGTTAATAACCACAGCTGGCAGTATGTGGATCGCAGCCAAGGGACAGGTAGATCCACTGCTGTTGCTAGTAACTTTGTTTGGTGGCACTTTAGCCGCTGCTAGCGCCCAGACAATTAACTGTATTTATGATCGGGATATAGATTATGAGATGGAGCGCACCCGTCATCGTCCCATCCCTTCTGGTAGGATACAGTCACGTGATGCTCTAATTTTTGCGATCGCTCTAGCTGTTATTTCCTTTAGCCTATTGTCAGTATTTGCCAACTTGCTAGCTGCCTCGCTAGCAATGGCTGGTATAGTTTTTTATGTTTTAATTTATACTCATTGGCTAAAGCGTCACAGCACCCTAAATATTGTGATCGGTGGAGCCGCAGGAGCTATTCCTACACTGGTAGGTTGGGCGGCTGTTACTGGTAGTTTAAGCTGGACAGCATGGTTACTATTTGCAATTGTCTTTTTATGGACACCGCCTCATTTCTGGGCTTTAGCCTTGATGATTAGCGAGGATTACGCAAAAGTTGGTGTGCCAATGCTACCAGTAGTTGCCGGCAATCAGGCGACTGTGCGTCAGATTTGGTGGTATACCTTAATCACAGTCGCAGCTACACTGATGCTAATTTATCCTTTGCAGCAAACAGGATTTGTTTATGGTGCGATCGCGCTATATTTAGGCGGAGTATTCATTTACAAAGCTTGGCAATTGCTCCATCATCCAAGCGATCGTAATTTCGCCAGAGGATTATTTCTCTATTCCATTTCTTACATGATGCTATTGTGTCTGGGTATGGTAATTGATAGTCTACCTCTTACGCATCATGCAATTAGTTTTGTGGCGAGTCAGTTGCATTTGGTGAACTGAAAGGTAGATAACTGGAATTAGGCCGGGTTTTTCTCAAAACCCGGTTTTTATTTCAATTATTTAATTGCAGAAAGAGCGCGTCCACACACACCAGCAGCTATACCCGCCGAAGCCGCCAAAGAAGGCTGATTCTTCACGACACCAAGAATAGCTGCTAAAAAAAGAGCAAAAAAAGCACTCAACGCCATTTGACGTAAAATACTCATCTTGAATCCTCTAGCTAGATTTAATAGGGCTGATACTAATATAATTATCCATTAACTTTGTTTATAAAAGTAAAATAAATTATACAAATTATTCAATTTCAAAATCCAGCTTTAAGGAATAATGTTGTGTACGAACAGATTTAGGTTTCAGCTAAAGACGATTATTCTCGTTACCAGGTTGAACCTGGTAACGAGGGTTTAAAGGCTTCGCATCCTGGTACTACAAACTAGTGGAAGTTGTCAATCTTTAGTCCTTGTAACAATCGTAACATCTATAGCATTTGTATTTGTCTTTGTCTTTGCCTTTGCCTTTGCCTTTGTCGTCTTTACCACCAAAAATTTGACTAGATTCAACAGATTCAATGTGATTCAAATCAGAAATAATCATGACTTTCTCCTGGGAATTAATTAATGGTAATTGCGGTGATTTTAAGGATGTCTGAAAAGTACTGGACTGCGACTTAGTTAATGCCAATTTTGATTAATTTTTCACTTCTCACACATCCTATTAGCCTCACTTACAAAATCAGGTGAGCGATAACCTTAGTAACCTAATTGAGGTATTGCTTATCGGACATTCATATGTCCAAAGATAGAACATACATCTGTCAAAAGTAGTTCTCGATTTCTGGATAGCAATCAGCTATCTATCTAAAAATTTGAAAGTTTTAGCTTGAAAAATAAAGTTATTAACTATTTTTTTGAATCAATTGGAATGTTAATACCAATTTAATATGAAGACGCATACAAAGACCCCACCCCCGCTAACGCGCACCCTCGCCGATGCCTTGGAGAGGGTTAGGGAGGGGTAAAATTCTATGCAGCTTCACAAATAATTGGTATAAGGGTTGTATTTGTTGGTGCAAAATTAATCGTATTAATTCAATTAATCATTTACGACCAATTGTGAAAATAGTCAGATTTTCATACCAAACACCTTGCTCTGTTGCCATTGCTTCTATTTGTTGACGATACTCTATTTGTAATTCTTGCATTTGCTCCGCAGAAACCTGTAATAATGGATTCTCTCTAGGATGAAACCATCCTCCATTCCATTCTTGAGCTTTCTCAACACTACGGTAAAAACCAAATTGTTCGCTTTGCACTTGAATATCTTTAAAACCAGCTTCTCGGAGCAAATTTTGACATTTCTGGGGAGTTCCTGTTGGTTCATTAATATTTGTTAGTGAAATACCATGTTTGTCACAAACTTTAATGATGAGTGGTGCTTCACATGATTCCTGAGAGCAAGAAGAAAAACCAACAATACCACCTTTTTTGAGAAAACTATACCATTTACGTAGAGCAGCAGGAATATCTGTAAAGTAAACTATGGCTGTAGAACAAATAATTACATCAAAACTTTCATCATCAAAGTCTATATACTCTGCATCGGCTGCAATTAATTCTATATTTTGCAAACCTAATTCATCTATTTTTTGTTGAGCTTGCTTAAGCATTCCTGAAGAAAAGTCTACTCCGATTACTTTGCCTTCTGAGCCAACAATTTGAGCAACAGAGATGGCAATGATACCTGTACCTGTTGCTATATCTAATACTTTTTGTCCCTTTTTTAATTTAACTAACTCTAATAAAGGCAGAGTGCGACGAATGGTGTAATCATTGTCGTAACTAGTTCTGCTGTTAAAAAAATCAATTACTTTTTGTTTGTATTGTTGTTCGTATTGGTTATTGTGCATGATATTGTTTTTTTTGCTTTAGGAACGAGGAACTGTTCCCGCTCCGAAGAGTTACACATTTCTCTAGACAGAGGTTTCAAGCAAATAGAAACTTTATCCTCAAATCTATAAATATGCAAAATTTTATCAGCGTATTTTGAAACTCCCGCCACGAAGCAATGGGATTTTGTGGCAATGTCTTTTTACTAACAACAAACACCGAACAAATGCGGGAGTGCTGTATATGGCAATGATAGAAGATTTAAAAAGAATTTCTGACACGGTGTGGGAAATTCCAGTTTCCTACAAACAGGGAATGCGCGTTCCGGCGCGTATTTATGGAACAGAAAAGTTAATTCAGGAATTGGACGACGCAGTTTATGATCAAGTTACTAATGTCGCTACACTTCCGGGTATAACTAAGTACGCTTTGTGTATGCCGGACGGACACTTTGGTTATGGTTTTCCGATTGGGGGTGTGGCAGCAATGGATGTAGAAGCAGGGGGTGTGATTTCTCCTGGTGGTATCGGTTTTGATATCAATTGCGGTATGCGCTTGGTGGTAACAAATTTAACCTACGATGAAGTTAAACCCTATATTAAAAAGTTAGTAGACAGGCTGTACGAAAGGGTTCCGGCTGGGGTGGGAAGCACTGGATTTGTGAAACTTTCCCGGAATGAGTTTCGTAAAGTAGTGGAAGAAGGCGCACAATGGTGCATCCGTAATGATTACGGTTGGGAAGAAGACTTGGAATTGATAGAAGAAAACGGGTGCATTCAGGGTGCTGATGCTAGCAAAATCAGTGAAAAAGCGATTGATAGAGGTTTCAACCAAATCGGAACTTTGGGATCTGGAAATCACTATTTAGAAATTCAAGTTGCCCGACCAGAGAATATTTATGATCAGGAATTAGCCCGGAGTCTGGGAATTATTATTCCGAATCAAGTGGTGATAATGTTCCACTGTGGAAGTCGGGGATTTGGTCATCAGGTAGCAACTGATTATCTGCAAACTTTTTTAAAGGTAATGGAAAGTAAGTATGGAATCAAAATTTTGGATCGAGAATTAGCCTGTGCGCCTTTTGACTCTCCTGAAGGACAAGCTTATTTTGCGGCGATGAAATGCGGTATCAATATGTCGTTTGTTAATCGTCAAGTGATTTTGCATCGAATTCGGGAAGTATTTGCGGAAATGTTGGGGCGATCGCCCCAACATTTAGGTATGCATATGGTTTATGACGTCGCTCATAATACAGCCAAATTAGAACATCATATTATTGATGGCAAAGAGCGATCGCTACTTGTCCATCGTAAAGGTGCAACTCGTGCTTTTGCTCCTGGGATGGCAGATGTCCCTGAACAGTATAAAAACATTGGCCAGCCAGTAATTATTGGCGGTAGTATGGAAACTGGCTCTTATTTATTAGTGGGTGTACCCAGTGGTGAGCAAACTTTCTTCAGCACTGCTCACGGTAGCGGACGCACGATGAGTCGAACGAAAGCACGAAAAATCTATCGTGGTGAAAAACTCAAAAAAGAGATGGAAAGCCGAGGTATTTATGTCCGCAGTACCTCCTATTCAGGATTAGCAGAAGAAGCGGGTGGAGCCTACAAAAATATTGATGATGTCATTGAAGCGGCTGAGTTAGCAGGGATTAGCAAGCGGGTAGCAAGGTTGACACCAATCGGAAATATCAAGGGGTAATACGATTTTGGATTTTAGATTTTAGATTCTTATGGTAGTACGTACACCATTAACAGTAATTACTGGGCCGTTGGGAAGCGGTAAAACAACACTGCTGCGTCATATCCTTGACACTTTCCCTAAAAAAATTGCCATTTTGATGAACGAATTTGGCGAAATAGCGATTGATACCAAAATCATCCAAGGTAAAAACGTCCAGATGGCAGATTTGGGTGGTGGTTGCGTTTGCTGTTCGCTACTGGGTGAATTTGAAGCCGCTGTAAATGAAATTATTGATAACGTTGACCCTGATTACATCGTAGTGGAAACTACCGGAGTCGCAGAACCAGATGCTTTAGTTTTTGATATTCAAGAAAGTTTGCAGAGAGTACGACTAGATGGAGTAATTACAGTTATTGATGCTGATGCAATGATTAAATTTCCTTCCATCGGTCACACAACCAAAATTCAAATTGAAGCAGCGGACATTATTCTTTTAAACAAAGTTGATTTAGTTTCTGAAAGTGAATTGCAAGCCATTGAGAAAAAGTTAAATTCAATTAATGAAACTGCTTCGATTGTACATACTATACGAGGTCAAGTAGATCCAGATTTACTATTCGGTATTAGTAGAGAAAAAGTACAAGCTCCTCCACGCCACGTTCATCAGCTAGAATTGGAATCATTTAGTTATAGTTCATCTGCTATTTTTAACCGGCAGCTTTTTGAGGAATTTGCTGATAATTTGAAAACGGAAGTTGATCGAGCTAAAGGCTTTATCCGCTTTGATGATGGCATATATTTGTTTAATTTTGTGGTTGGGCGTTGGGAATTAGAGGTGTTTACGCAAGAAGCCACAGAATTAGTATTTATTGGCAAAAATTTAAACTTGATGAAATCAGAAATTATTAACAAATTAAAATTGTGTGAACAATGAAATATTGTAAAAATCGAGAGGTAAGATCCCCGACTTCTCAAAGAAGTCGGGGATCTTATTCTTATTTAATGAACCACAGAGAAAATTAAAATAGAGAATTTTATGCGTTACGAATTTTTGGAAGATATTGCCACCGCTGATATTGCCTTTTGTGCTTGGGGAGAAGATTTGCAAAAGCTTTTCGAGGCCGCAGGTAATGCCACAATCAATACTATGGTTGAAAATTTGGATGCAATAGAACCAAAAGAAACACGAAATATCAGCTTAGATAATGATGAATTAGACCTGTTATTATTTAATTTCTTGCAAGAACTTGTTTATTACAAAGATAGCGAACAACTTTTGTTGCAAACACAGCAAATTAATATTGATGGTAAAGATGGTAAATACCACCTCACTGCTGTACTCCAAGGAGAAAAACTTGACCCTCAACGCCATCAACAATTAGTAGATGTAAAAGCTGTCACGTTACATCAGTTTCATATAGAAAAAATAAATGATGGTTGGAAGGCGATGGTTATTCTTGATATTTAGTTGAAATTGTGAGGTGAACACTAGAGATTCAAACTGCTTGAGATAATACAATTTTTAAACAAAATTGGAGAGCATCGCTAGATAGCGATCGCATTTGTTAGTGTAGTCATAGATGATTAATAACTCTTCTATAAATTAACTTGCTTAATATGGCTAATTTAAATCTGCGTCGTCCGCAAAATATTAGTGGTGATTTTTATGTCGATACCACTTGTATCGACTGTGATACCTGTCGTTGGATGGCTCCAGAAGTATTTACTGAAGCTGAGGGAATGTCAGCAGTTTATCAGCAACCAGCAAACGACCAAGAAAGATTAAAAGCATTGCAAGCACTTTTATCTTGTCCTACTAGTTCAATTGGTACTGTTGAGAAGCCTCAAGATATCAAAATTGTTCAGCTAAGTTTTCCGATTCCTATAGAAGAAAATGTCTACGATTGTGGCTACCATTCAGAAAAATCCTATGGTGGAACTGGCTACTTTATTCAACTATCAGAAGGTAATGTTTTAGTAGATTCTCCTCGCTTTACATCGCCTCTAGTCAAGCGTTTGGAAGAAATGGGGGGAATACGTTATATGTTCTTAACTCACATAGATGATGTGGCAGATCATCAAAAGTATGCAGAACATTTTGGGTGTCAACGTATCCTACATCAAGATGACATTAATGGGGGTACTCGTGATGTCGAAATTCAATTGACTGGTTTAGAACCTTTTCAGTTAGCTTCCGATTTATTGATTATCCCTGTTCCTGGACACAGTAAAGGACATACTGTCTTGCTATACAAAAATAAATTTCTCTTTACTGGCGATCATCTGGCTTGGGATGATGATATTCAACAGTTAATTGCTTTCCGTAATTATTGTTTTTACTCTTGGTCAGAATTAATCAAATCAATGCGGAAGTTGGCTAATTATACTTTTGAGTGGGTGCTTCCAGGCCATGGACGAAGATATCACGCAGATACAGAAACTATGAAAGAACAAATGCACAAGTGTATTGCGTGGATGGAAACCCAATCACGCAATTAGTATTGATGAAACTAGTTTGAAAAAGTTTACAAACTAGCCAAGAAACCGGGTTTTAATCATATGATTAAAACCCGTTTTTTCTGTAAACATCCTCACTTCATCACTACATACTTCCACACTCAGTAATCTATTTCCGGAATTTCACGAATAAAGTCAGTAGCATATTGTGTAGTTGCTTGCCGAAGTAGTATATAGAACTATTAATCACGGGAGCGATTATGAACAAAGAATGAATTTTACGTTTAATTATGTTGGCTTATCAAACCAATCTGCACTCAAATCATGCCATTGTGAATTCATTGATTCAATCAAAGCAATCTTTTTGACACGTAACCAACCCTTAATTTGCTTTTCACGAGCGATCGCTTCTGTAACATCTACTGTTTCCTCGTAGTAAACTAGTCTATCAATGTTGTATTTGTGAGTGAATCCAGGAATCAGCTTTTGCTTATGCTCGTATATACGACGAACCAAGTCATTAGTCACGCCAGTATAAAGAGTTTTTGAGTAGTGCGTCAAAATATATACGTAATAAGTATTCATTTATGGCGAAAAGCACGTAGGATGCTCTACATCACCTTATCTGAATCATCCCTAAATTGTCATTCTGAGCGCAACGCCAGTGGAGCGAAGAATCTGAATCTTTGCTGAAAAATACAAGATATAGATGCTTCGTTCCACTCAGCATGACATCTTAGAACTTAGGCTCAATTTTCAACTCGCCATCACCTGTGAGGGTGTATAACGCCACAACTGATGCAAACGATTGGCTGGCATTGTTAAGTATAAAATATCTCCAGCACTGAGACTAATTTCCAGTAAATCCCAGCTGTGAATTTCTTGGTTATTTGTCTCTACATACAACGGCACAAAGTCCGCGTCCATCGCTGCATCTTTCACCCGTTGACCACAAAAGGGATGAGAGGGTGTAATTAATGTTGCAAAAGCTACCCACAAGCTATCAGCGGTAATTCCATTACCAAGGATGCGTCCGCCTAAAGCAGCAGCAGCAAAAGCCGGGGCGGCGAGTTCGGCGGGACTAAGAACTGCTTCAAAGTCAAATACCTGTTGCGCCATCCGGGCAAAATCTGGATCGGCGTAATGGACAATCACTGGTACTTTGGCCGTGATGGCTTTGGCTTTGAGAGCAATTTCCATATTTGTGGCGTCGTCGTTGGTGACAGCAATGAGTGCAGATGCATTTTCTAAATTGCTGACTTTGAGAATTTCGGCAAAGCTACCATCACCATGAATGACGGGAATACCC
Organism: Fischerella sp. CENA71; assembly: GCA_024239075.1. GTDB lineage: Bacteria > Cyanobacteriota > Cyanobacteriia > Cyanobacteriales > Nostocaceae > Pelatocladus. The sequence goes on from JANBVI010000064.1 coordinate 344,738, forward strand.
AATCCTCGCGCTGTGTTGACAAATCTGTTGTTGGTATCGCGCTCAATCACTATAACTTCGTGTCCACTGGTGTGGAGTTGCTGAACAATTTTAATCCCAATTCCTCCCAAACCACAGACAATATAATGATGGCGATGGGGAATGCGGGCTGCGTCTAAAAATTGTTTGAAGCGACTACCTAAAACAAAATCGTTCAGTAAGGCATAGAAAAGACCAATTACCGCAGCTCCTACCAGCATCATCAACACGGTAAATAATCTTACACTCGTGGGAGCATGTTCGACAACTTTATCATTACCACCCGCCCCCGTAATCATTCCGACAGCAAAATAAAGAGCATCAACAATAGAAACAGTTCTTTCGGTGGAAGTGTAGATGAGTGTAGCGATCGCAATAATCACCAGCAATACCAAAGACATCATTACCACCGCTTGAGCATGTTTCTGAAACTGTCGCAAACTGGTAAACACTTTCAGCAGTTTGGCAATCATTGATCTGCGAATGCTACGCACGCGGGGTTGAGTTCCCACAATTAAGCGATCGCCTACTTTTAATTTATGTCCCGTAACTACGGCAGATACTAAATCCACCTCGCCTTCTGCTGGCATATAGTAAATTAGCATCCGTGTCTGATCGTTCCACAATTCGCTGAGTTTGCGATCGCGCCACGGGTGATCTTCATCTATATATTCTTCGTGAATCGGCCAAGTTTGCTGAAATAGCTTGATCTGTCCAATTGCTTCACTTCCCAACGCCGCAAAAGTAAATACAGGTGCTGCTAATCCCGCAACACTCATAGTTAAATGTTCTGGAACCGCATGATCCAGCCGTTCCCCTAAACTGGTGTTAAAAAAGCGATTGATAATCCGAATCCGCGGATTTAGTACCCGCGCTTGCATCATAATTCGTAAATTGAGTGCATCGTCACCTCCAGCGATCACCAGGGTGTGCGCCTGCTGAACCCCAGCTGCTTTGAGGGTGCTAGCTGCGTGCAGATCGCCGACAATGACATCTCCTGCTCTCTCGCCTGGAACTGGTTTATGATGAATGCCGATGACTAACGCCCCTTGTTGTCTCAGCAAACGAAAAACTTTATATCCAGTGCGTCCTAAACCACAGACAATTATTCGAGGTTTCATGAATTAGCAGCATGATGTGCAGAAAAGCTGCATATGTAAAACTAAATATTATTTAAATTTTTGCCTGATTCTCAAGAATCGAACTGTAGCTGACAACACGATCAGTCAAATTGGGCAAAACTGCACTAAATAAGTAACAGACGTAGCACTGCTACGTCTCTACATCTGGATTCATACCGCCATTATGCAAGGCACTTTATTTTTCTTCTAAGATTACTTCTTCTACAATTTATTCTTCGGACTGACAACTGTTATCTTCAATGGGACCCAGCCAAACCGAGATATAGTTTGGAGTATGTGGGTGAATGTTGGGACCATTGGCTTCTTCTAAAACAAAAGTTTGACTTGGAATTATACCTTCAAGAATGCGCTTCAATACATTAGCTGCTATTTTCTCTTGACCATAATCATACCGAATTTCAAAGTTTGCTGGAAGACAAAGTCCTGCGTTTCTCAAGCTTGAGAGGCTTCCTGGACGCAGGTTCACTTTAGACTTCAAAGCACTACTCTCAAGTTCACTCTTAATAGTAGAGGCTATATCTTTCAATCCTCCAGGTTCATTTAAAAAAAAATTTCTATTGTGTAGCCGTCAAGCAATGCAAGTTCAGCATTTTTGTAGGATGGCTTCAATACTTTTTCTGTAGGGGAAGAGACTTGGGAAAGAGGGGATGTAAATGTGGGGGAGGGAGTAGGTAACGGAGGTGGTGATTTTTGGTAAGAAGACTGAGATTTGGAAGAACGATTGGGCAAAGGAGATGGTGATATATAGGAGGTGGGGCTAGGTAAAGGTGGAGGTGACAACGACTGTCGGAGATCAGGTTTTAACTCGTACTCTATAGTCTTGCCATTATTAATAATTGGATTGATAGTGTATATGGCAGTTTTGAACCCTTTCTTCCGAAGAATAACTCGTTGTACGTTAAGTTTATTAGGAATCTGAATACTCGCATATCCATCAGTTCCAGTTTTACTAGTTAAAGACGATCCAATGGAAAGTGAAAACTCGACTTCTACATCAGCTACTGACTCTCTATTTTCTCCCGTCCATACATGAATTCCAAAATCCTTCTGATCTGGCGAGGGACTAATAGAGGGAGGAACTGGAGAGGGAGGAACTGGAGAGGGAGGAACTGGAGAGACAGTAGTCGGTTTAGGCTCAGGAGTTTTAGAGTTAGCAAATAATTCAGTTGTTTTGACACCACTAAAAGTAAGTAATATCAGTCCCAAAGCACCGAATAAAATTTTTTGCCATAAAGGCATATCAGGCATAAAAAATCTTGTGGAATATACCTATAGTATCAGCTTAATATTTGGCTTTCATCAAGCTATTTAATGTATACTAAATTCAATAGTATAAAGTTAAATTCCTGACTAAGCACTTATCCTAACATAATTCACACATACCATTCCCAAGAACAAGTGAGAATGTAAAAGGCAGATAGCAGAATGCAGAAAGCAGAAGAGAAAACCCCTTCGTGAGTCCCTAAATCTCCTGAATACAAGGCGCTGTTGCCAAAATTTGCGCCTCTGTTTGCATCAGTTCAATATCTGATTGTAACCACTGACGAGGGGCTTGACAGTGATGCGCCACTAATAGTCCCCATAATCCTTTAGAAGTCAAGATAGGTACAACTAAGTTTGCACGAACCTGCAATTGGCGCAGAAAATCTCGGTGACAAGTAGCAATTGCTTCTGATTCAATGTCAGGAATTGCTCTGACTCTTCCTGCCAAATACAGTGCAGCATACTCATCATTAAAGCAATCATCAGGTCCTGTTGAACCTAAGATAGAAAATTCATCAGAACTCAAAGCTTCAAAAGTCACTTGTCCGTGCCACTGATAGTAAAAGTAATACAAAACCACGCGATCGACTTGAAGCGTTTCTCTGAGACGGTTTGCTGTTTCTATGATTAGCGCGTCTCGCTTCATTGTTCCGATCAGGCGTTCAAGTACTTTTTGCAAACCGCGATTACGATCCACTGTGACACTATGGTTGAATTCTGGATTGGAATGACTTTGCACTAGTCTGCAATAACAAGTGATTGACAATTTTTTCCATGCCACACACGGCTGGTGATTCTCTTAACTTAGCGTTAGAAATTCCTGACTCAACGAGATGACATAAATTCTTAAGAATCTATAAGACAGATTTAAAACTGACACCTTAAATATCCAATTGCCAATTACCGATTCTGATTTCTCCGTTAGTATCGGATTCTACCTGGGTAACATAACACTAACGAAAATGAGAACGGAGAATGAGAAATAAAAATTCCTCTGTTCAAGAGTAACGATTTTTGAGTGTAAGTGAAAATGAATATACCAACAACAATCCCTTTTGTAGACTTGAATTTACAACACCTACCAATTAAAAATCAATTGCAACAAGCAATTCAAAAAGTATTAGAACAAGGAGATTTTGTTTTAGGAAAAACGCTTTCTGATTTTGAAGCAGCTTTTGCTGTTGCTTCTGGTACAAAATATGGAATTGGTGTTGCATGTGGAACTGATGCGATCGCTCTCGGTTTACAAGCTTGTAATATCGGTGCTGGCGATGAGGTAATTTTACCAGCGAATACTTTTGTCGCCACACTAATTGGTGTGTTACGTACAGGAGCAAAACCTATTTTAGTAGATTGCGATCGCCATACAGGTTTAATTGATTTAGAAGCAGCAGCAAAAGCAATTACATCAAAAACAAAAGCAATTATTCCCGTACATCTTTATGGTCAAATGGTATCACCAAAAAAGCTATTAGACTTAGCTGATACCTACAAAATCCTAATCTTTGAAGATGCTGCTCAAGCACATTTGGCTGAACGAGAAGGATATCGCGCCGGTTCAGTAGGTATAGCAGCTGCTTTTAGTTTTTATCCCAGCAAAAATTTAGGAGCATTTGGAGATGGGGGAATACTCTTAACGCGAGATCAACAAGTAGCTGAAAAAATGGTACGGTTGCGAAATTATGGTGCATCCCGCAAGTATTTTCACACAGAAATCGGAACCAATAGCCGCTTAGATACCATCCAAGCTGCTGTACTGCACCAAAAATTACCATATCTCCAAAATTGGAATCGCGATCGCCTTAACATTGCCAAAAATTATGATGCAGAACTAGCACCTCTCACCACAAAAGGTATTATCCCCATCCAAAATCAGAGTGGTGAAGGTCATGTATATCACCTATATGTAATTAGAGTTTGTGAATCTTGCGCTGTAGAGCGTTGTGTCATTCAAGAACAACTCACAAGTCTAGGAATTCAAACAGGAATTCATTACCCAATTCCTTGTCATCTGCAACCAGGATTCGCAAATTTGGGCTATCAAATAGGTGATTTTCCGCAGGCGGAAATGTTAGCAAATCAAATTTTATCATTACCCATGTATCCAGGTTTAAGCAACAACCAAGTTCAGAAAATTACAGATGCGATCGCCCAGATTTTAACAGTTAATTCTTTCGATAAAAATTTGCTATTTACTTAAAAGCTAGATGATGAAAATGGAAATAATAACTAATGACTAATGACAATTGACCAATGACCAAACAAAAGATAATTTCACCGAATTCTCTTAATTTAGCCATTATAGCTATTTTAGGACTGCTTTATGCACCTCTATTACTACATTGGCTTGATGGTTGGCTGCATAAAAATATCAGTACAGAACATGAATATTTTAGTCACGGGATGATTGGTTTACCTTTTGCCTTATATATAGCTTGGCTCAAGCGGAAACTATGGCAAAGACTACCAAATTATCAGCATCCTTTGGGTGCTGTATTATTATTAATAGGAGGAATTTGTTATCTTACTGGTATTAGCGAATGGGTTAATCTTTCCTTCCCAGCTATACTTGCAGGATTGTGCTTATGGTTGAAAGGTATTTCTGGCTTTAAGTTACAAAAGTTTCCTTTGCTATTAGTTTTTCTGGCAACACCAACACCATTACCCTATTTAATTGCTCCCTATACCTTCCCTTTACAAAGTTTTATTGCTGGGACTGCGGGTTTTCTTCTCAATCAATTTGGAATAACAGTAACTGTTGATGAGATAAATATATATGTGGGAGGAAGAATTGTAGAAGTAGCCCCATACTGTGCGGGATTAAAAATGTTATTTACTACTCTCTATGTTAGCTTGATGTTACTTTATTGGACTGGTAATTTATCATCTCGCCGTCAAACAGTTTCGTTTTTATTGATAGCAATGTTGATTAGTATTAGCGGCAATATTATTCGCAATACTTTACTCACCTATTTTCATGGTACAGGTAACGAAGCTGCTTTCCATTGGTTACATGATAGTTGGGGTGGCGATATGTTTTCTGCTGTGATGCTTTTGCTATTGATACCGATACTGAATAATCTTGATAATTTATTCTCTGAATCTGTTGTTATTCAAAAAGAACAAATAAAGACTTAAATACTCTATCTCCAAAATCTAGCTAAAATCACTCCTAATTGGATGCTGATAATTCCTAATATTGCACTACCAGCCCAATAAAAAACCGTTTTTGCTAAATTACCACTATTTAATAGATTAATAGTATCTAGCCCATAGGTTGAGAAGGTTGTGTAGGCTCCTAAAAATCCTGTTGCTACCAATAAACGTACTTCTGGAGAGATAATATCTCCTTTATACAAAGCTAGGGTAGCGAAGAATCCCATAAAAAAGCAGCCACTAAGATTAATCACAAATGTGCCATAGGGGAAACTTATACCAAAACGTTGGGTAAACCACACTGTTAAATAGTAGCGGCTCAAAGCGCCTCCTATGGCTCCTAAACTAATAGCGATCGCATTTCTCACAGTTGGTTGTTGAAAAACTTGTAGTAGTAACATCATGCAGGCGATCGCTATAATCTTTAAAATATTAAGTAAAGTAAAAATAAGTCTCACATATTAGAGTAAAAGTCAATGGTGCTATTTGGATTTGGTAAAAAATTAACATTGCCTAGTCCCCAGGAAGCTTTGCCAGGACGGGCAGAATCGATGCCAGTAAATAACCGTCACTATATACTAGGTAATCCTATCCAGCCTCCATTTCCAGAAGGTATGGAAATGGCAATTTTTGGGATGGGATGTTTTTGGGGTGCAGAACGTAAGTTCTGGCAACACAGTGGTGTTTATACTACCGCAGTTGGTTACGCTGCTGGTATCACTCCTAATCCCACCTATAAAGAAGTTTGTAGCGGCATGACTGGTCACAACGAAGTAGTATTGGTTGTTTATGATCCCAAAGTGATTAGTTACACCGATTTACTCAAAACTTTTTGGGAAAACCATGATCCCACCCAAGGAATGCGCCAAGGTAACGATGTTGGTACACAGTATCGCTCTGGAATTTATGTATACTCTGAGGAGCAAAAAAAGCTAGCTGAAGCTTCACGAGATCAATATCAAAAAGCCCTCAATAGCGCAGGTTATGGCAACATCACTACAGAAATCCTCAACGCGCCAGAATTTTACTACGCGGAAGACTACCATCAGCAATACTTGGGTAAAAACCCTGGTGGCTATTGCGGTTTAGGAGGAACAAATGTAGCTTGTCCTGTAGGATTAGTTGAATCTTAAATTTAGATTGATTTAGTTGTCAGGATTTTGACCGATAATCCAACGGCGAGCAAGCTCCTGTATGCGCGACATGGGGAGTGTCAATGTAGCAATCTTAAACGAACCTGAGTTCGATAAATATTATTAGAATGATGTTTATCGAATTCATTTGAAATGGTGTTTACTCATATCCCAATTCTTGAGCCATCTTGATGACTTCAGGGGTAAAACCTTGATTATCTGGACGCCAAGGTAAAGCTCCCTCAAGATGGCTGGGTTTGATGGTAGAAGCGCGATAACCAGGTGATTTGAGAAAGTTGGGGTCATTGCCTAATTGAGCGCCGTAGGGACCCAAGCAAGCATAAGGAGAGTTTTCGGGCTGCAACATGACCTCATAAATTGAATCATCCCAAGAAAGATTTAACCATTTGCATAATTGTTCAAAATGTGAGCGAGGATCACTTAACAAATCTTCTCCTCGCAAACGCATTTGTTGCTCAACAGGAATAGTACTTAAAAACTCTAGAATATTGCACTGCATTTTGTACCACGAAACTTGAGGATCAACAGTCGGTGGATCTGTAGAGTAGTCTATAGAATTAGCAAGTATAGCCATTAACCCATCAGCAATATTCATGATGGATTTTCCTTGAGTTCTCGGATGGCGCACAAGATGCAAATAATAAGCATTGGGAAAATAGTGGCGCATCCGGTTGAGAATATCTAGGTGAGTTGAATATGCTGGACTTTTATCTACAATGCGTAGTGGTGCTACTTTACGACTCAGTTCTAGATATACTTCTCCTGTAGGCTGATGCAGCCTAGTTAATACCCAACGCCGTGCCATTTCTACTGATAGAATAGTTTGCTCGCCTGCATAGAGCTGCGCTACAGTACGCAACAAACCATGCATCTGAAACTGACGTACCCCCTTCAATCTATCTAACAGTTGTTCCAGAGTTTCAGTAATGAATAAATTTAGTTCTGGCATCCCATAAGCTTCGGGATGCTGACCTAGCATAGCGCAAATCAAAGATGTAAAAGAACGTGGGGAACCCAGAATAAATAGAGGTGGAGGTACAGTCATCAAGGCAAATTTAATTTGGTACTACTGGTTCTCTAGAAAGCTTCAAAGTCTCAGTAGGAATATTATTATTCAAAGCTTGAGATGTAGTGTCTAGTTTCAAATTATAGTAGAGTAATCTTTGTTTGCCATCCATCACAAATTGTTGAAGAATAGGAAGCCACGATCCTACTCTTGCTGGTGCTTCAATTCTCGGACGTGTAAAATCTGCTGATGGGTTAAGAGACTCTTTTTTCGGATGTACTAATAGTGTACTAGTAGGGAAAGTTTTACCATAATCGGAGCTTTGCAATACTCTCACAAAACTCTGTTGGTTATATGAGATAAATAATCTGTTATCATCTGATACACTTGCTTGCACATAAGCTACCGAAGAATCATTTGTTAGTATTCTTGGAGTATCCCAGCTTTGATTTTGTCGATCAAATCTTAAATATAATAATTTTCCTTGATCTCGTGTGGGGACATGAATATTTTCGAGTTGATCAACAACTACGTTGAAATGACTAGCATAAGGGTCTCTGTCAGAGCCTTGTTGATGTTGAAATAACAACTGCCCTGACCAAGGTGTATTTAATGACCAGTCATTCATCCGATATGCCCAGTTAATTGTATCTTGATCTGTATAAACAACAGCAATTCTATCTGATAATCTGACAAGTTTTGCGCTTTTTGCTTTTGAAGAATTTACTGTTCCTAGAGTTAATCCAGTATCTTGCCATGATGCACCATTAGTAGTGCTATATAAAGTTTTTATTTCAAACTGATTTGTTGTTAAATTCTGCCGAATAAAAGCAATCCACAAGCGATTATCATTATCTACTGCTATAGTTGCATTGCTAGCAATATAATTATCATCTTCATACGCTACGTTTGTTTGAATGGGTTGCCAAGTTTTATTTGTGGCATCGTAGCGGAGAATGGAAAAGTATATTTTACCCGTAGAGGAACTATAAGTTAAAAATAGGTTACTGTTATACAAAAACCCATCCGGAGTTGACTCTTCATTCGTATTACTGATTGCGCTCATAGCTTTCCATGTAGCACCATAGTCAAAGCTGGAATAAAGCACTAAGCTACTATTTGTAGAATTATTACCCTCATTAATTATTAAATGCATTACACCATCTTCAGTGAACCACATCCGTTCTTGATGTCTGTAGGAAATCATTCGTTCTGAAGAACTCTGAAGATTAGTAACCTTACCAACAACAACATTCGTATTATTCTGTGATAGCTTTGATTTTTCTAGTGAATATTTATGGTTTTTAGTAGAACTCAAGGCTGGATGATAAGGAGATAAGAGTAGTAATACACTTACAAAAACTAACGCATTTTTTATTTTCATTTCTGGTTTTGATTTTGTCTATTTTTAGGTCTATATGTAGCTACACCTCTGTAAAATCCTCTGTTGACAGAGGCTATTGATTAATTGGCATATACTATGCAACTGCCCAATAAAAATTAGTTGATAGTTGCCTATCCTACGGTAGATTATTGATGAAACCCTTTAAACTTGTTAAAAATATTTAATGGTTTAACTGAATATGTCTGAGTAAAAATTTTTCACTCAGCTTGTACCTAGCAGCCTAGCCATATCTACTTGAAAAGCTTGACGCCTAACTTGTCAATGCAACATTTTATAAATAGCGATCGCACCAAAATTTCAAAACGCTTAAAGACGCTACTGCAAGATTGAATGCTGCTCTATACTGTCTGATTTAGAGCATAATCTACAATTTGCTCTTCAATGCTAAAGTTTATACCGAATTCAACAAAATTCCGCTAAAGCTTTTTTGAGAGTAATAAAGATTGTATAAATTTTTGCCGATATTTGCACAGACTGTTGGAGTAATCTCTGAATGATTCGCTACTTAGCCCCACTTGTATTTATAATTTTCTTTATGTGTCCGAATCTTTGTGCTTGTTCATTCGGAACTCTACAAAAAATTGTATTAAAAAATACTGAGGATAAATCTAACTCAGGAGCTGCGATCGCTCAAGTCACAGATAGAGAATGTGCTAATGCTGTCTTACCAATCACAACAGGATATGGTAGTGATGGTTCTCGTCGCGTAGTTACCGAAACTTTCGTTCATCCCCAATGGCCAAGAGAAAAAGTTTATGTATTTCATCCTGCTAATAACTCATCACCTGCTCCAGTAATATTTTTTTCTCATGCTTATGCTGCTACTTCGCCGCAATACTACGCAAAATTTATAGAGCATATTGTTAGTCGGGGTTATGTAGTAGTTTATTCCCCATATAAGACTTTGCGAGCAACTCACTCCCAAAGATATACCTTACTTTGGAGTGGTTTTGCAGCCGCCAGTGCTAAATATGGCAAATTTATGGACTTAACAAAAGTAGGTTTTGTGGGGCACTCTTTTGGTGGGGGTGCAACTCCCGCTATGGCTTATAAAGGATTGGTAGAAAAACGATGGGGAAGTAAAGCAGCATTTATCTATATCATGGCTCCTTGGTATTCCTTTGAAATTACCCAGCAGCAAATGAAACGTTTTCCGAAACAAACAAATCTGCTAGTTCAGGTTTACCTAGACGATAAGATCAATGACCATCGTATGGCGATCGATTTATTTAAGACTATTAACGTCCCTCAAAAAGCTTATATGATTCTACAGTCTGCAAGTTCTCAAAATTGCCAGCTAACCGCAGATCATTTTGTGCCTTTGACTTCTGGAAACAATGGTAGAGTGGACGGACTGGATTACTTTGGGGTTTACCGTATATTTGATGCATTAGCCGATTATTCATTTACTGGCAACCAAAATGGTAAACAAATAATTTTCGGTAAGACCAATAATACTGAACAACAAACTACAGTTAATTCGACTGATGGCAAATTAGTAATGAGGCTTACTTACAGTAACAATCCTCAACCCATCAAGAGTGAAGATTATTATAGATTTCCTCAAAATCAACAATCTCGTTATAGTAACACCACTGAAAGTGTGATTGATTCTTTTGGTAATACACAGAATAATGACACTCACAGAAGAGGTCGAAGACGGTTATTTTGTGGGTTTATTAGAAGCTGTAATTGACATTAAGTAAAAGTTTGCAAAAACACAGTTTTTTTAAACGCAGAGGGACGCAAAGTCAGCGCAGTGAGACCAGCCCCCGTCTTGGCGGTCTCCGTCACGTAGACGCGGAGCGGCTTCCCGTAAGGGTAGGGGGACTGGCGAACCCGAAGGGAGGTTCGCAGAGGTTATGAATCCCAGTTGAATTTTCCTTGCCAGACTTCCAATCCACCGTCAGGATTATCTACATATATCCACTTTCCATCTTTTTGCACTGCTACACGCGGGCCAAAAGGATTGGTTGTCCCTATAAATAGACCATGTGGAGTCGAAATCAAGTTACGGACTCCAAAATTATAGACATTGCCAAATCCTTGTCGAGTTACTGGTAGCCAGTTTTCGCCATCAAAGCTGCGCCAGACTTCAAAACCACCTTGATGCTTGACGATTTCTTCTAAACCGACTCGGTTTAGCATTCGGACTGTTTTCTCTGGTCTACCTTCTAAGGAGACATAACGCATAATATCACTCCAGTCCATAGTCCCTGTGTATAACCAACCATCATGTACTCCCATTCTCCAGAGATAGCCATTACATAGGCTATTGAATCCGGCTGCTAATCCACTTAAAGGACATTTACCATCGCTGCGGATGTCTCCCATAATCACATCCCAAGAACCATCATGGTGAATCCTGATCAGTTCAGCACCAGCAGGGCCTATTTTGTTGAGGTGATCGTAACCGCCGTTTTGAATGCCAGTACCCACATATAAGGCATCTTTAAAAACCATCATGCTGGCAGCAATTTGATTGAGACTACCACGACCTGCACCGTCAGAGATCACGTTAATCCAATGATAGGGAGGCTTTCCTTCTGCTTTGGTACGCCAGATTTGGAAACCTTTGTTGTTAACAGTTCCAGCATAGAGATAATCTCCGAAAGGGCGTAACTCGAAAATGGTGCGATTGTCAGGATCTCCAAAACTGCGATCGCTTGCAGCATACCACTCTCCTTTGCCAGGATCACTACTTTCATAAACTTGAGTGACTCCAGAAGTATTAGGATTTCCTCCCGCAGCACCCGTAGGAGCAGTAAATAAGCGTCCTTTGAAGGGAATTAGTAAGCGCAAACTGGTAATTGGTAAACCCACTAATCCAGGTTTTGAGACAATCTCAAAGTTTTTACCATCGATCGTACGCATGATTAAGGGACCATTGGCGCGAGACCTTGACCAGGTACTGACATATAATGCTGGTTCTGGGTCTGATTTGCCTTGAAAAACTGCCATCCCACGATAGCCAAGATCACGACTGAACTCATCCCCTTCTTTACCGAAGGTCATTGGAGCCTGAAAAACCCGTTCCCAATGTTTGATGACTGGATTGTAGCGCCAGATTTCTGCTCGCGCCCAAGTTCGTTCAAATTCTGGCGAATATACTTTATGAGGACATTCAACAGGCCAAACGTCTATTTTTACCTGTGGCATACTATGACGGATCAGACAAAAATTGGCACGGGTTGTTCCAACATACAAGTGTCCATTAAACCAAGCCATGGAATGAGCATAAGCATTATTCCCATCTCCAAAGCCGTTTTTGCAAATTTTACGGAAATTAGCTTCACTTAATCCGGGGTTTGGTTCTGGATTAAAAATTCGCACCTGATTCATCCGATTTTGGATTTTAGAAAACAGAATTGATTCCACAGAGGAAACAGTTTCAAGATATACACAGTTACTTTAGGGACTGCGTAACATTTGATTCTTAAGAATTTTTCAACATCTGAATCAACAGCACAGGATAAAAATCAGAAAATCCTCTAGCAGCCTACTGTAAAAATTGCGCCAGATAAAGCTGTTCAAGAATACTAACAACTTATCAATCAACGCCAGTATGTACATGTTTTGGACACTCTAGCCCTCGCTTGCGTGAAATACACAAATCTTACTCTGTTGTATTAGATACTTGCCCCCATAAGATTGAGGTGATATTTTCAGATAGGGTAAGGTTAAAGAAAAATAGGTGAGTTTTTGCAAGCCGATGCATTCGCATTGCAAGCCAATGCAAGTACCAAACTACAACACAACTAATCACGCTGGTAGTTAATTCAAGTGGTAAGGGATTAATTGATGACACAAGAAAGTCGGAATTTCCGTGATCTTCACAATCAATTCCTACAAACTCTGTCTAGATATAAAAAAATGGTATATGTCTTTGAAACTAATTTAAATTTTAATCCTACAGCTAAACTTTGACATTCAAATCACGGTCTTTTTCCTTCTAAAAATGGAACTTCAAAACATTTAGAATGCATGATTGGCCCGTGTCCAAAATAACCATCTTCTCCAAATAATTCGCCGTGGTCAGCCGTAATAATAATGTGGGTATTTTCAGGACATTTATGAAATAAATCACCAATTAATTTATCAACGTATTCTACGCAATTAATTTGTTGCTTATGTAAGCGAGTCATTTCCTCTGGTTCAAAAAACTTCTTTTCTTCTGATTGATTCCCAACCAACAAAAATTCATCAATATGTTTAAAAACTCCATGCACACCAGATATGCGAGGCATGTCATCTCCCTTTAACATATAGGGATAATGAGTTTCGCCTAAGTTGAAAAAGTAAAAACGAGGTTGATCATCAGGAAATTCCATTTCATGAATCATGGATGGAAAATCGGTATGATTTGGCATTAGTTTATAGTCATTAAAATACTTGTTAATGTTGGTAAATTGATTGAGAACAGGCATGGAAACTCTGGCGATTGTCTTATAGCCATTGTCTTGTAAAACTTTCGGTAAGGATAAGTAAGGAACAAAAGTTTTAAAAGACAGGTTTGGGATATGCAAACGATCCACCCATTTGACAAACTCCTGCTTGTACACTTCTGAAGCAAATACACCCCGTGGGCTTTGATGTGGAATCATGCCCATCAGCATAGTGTAGTGAGAAGGAGAAGTCCAAGATGCATAGCTATAGCGACACTCTGCTTTTCCTAGCAAATCAATATTGGGTGTTGCAGCAGCTGCATAGCTATCGTATCGACAGCTATCCATGATGATGTATACAAGATTGTTGGGCATGGATATTGGGTATAAAGATTGACTTTCCGCAAATTATACATTCGTCACTGAGTTAGCATTGTAAAATATTTGCGATCGCCTACCTTTCACTTTTACGACAGCAAGTCATACCTTAAAAATTTGTAAAGGATTGTCACAGTCATAAGGATTCACTGCTTATGTAGTGGGTGACAATCCTGACACATAGTTTTTCAACCAGTGAAAAGAAGAACTTATGGAATTTCTCTCTGATACCGTGGTGCTGTCGCGGATGCAGTTTGCTTTGACAGCCATATTTCACATACTTTGGCCTGTACTAACTACGGGTATGGCAATTTATCTAGCGATTGTAGAGGGAGTATGGTTGAAGACTCGTAACCCAGATTACTACTACCATGCTCGTTTTTGGTCAAAACTCTATGTTTTAAACTTTGGTATTGGTGTAGCTACTGGTATCCCGATGGAGTTTCAGTTTGGGACAAATTGGGCGCCTTTATCAGAAGCGATTGGTAATTTCTTTGGTAGTGTCATCGGTTTTGAAGCTTCTTGGGCATTTATGCTAGAAGCTGCTTTTTTAGGAATAATGGTGTTTGGCTGGGAACGTGTTCACCCAATCATTCACTTTATCTCTACTATTTTGGTTGCCGTTGGTGCTAACTTATCAACTTTCTGGATTTTGGCAGCTAATTCCTGGTTGCAAACTCCTGCGGGTGGAGAAATGGTCAACGGTAAGTTTGTCGTCCATGATTACTTTCAGGGGATCTTCAATCCGTTTATGGCGGTGAGTGTGTCACATATGTTTCTTGGCACACTAGAAACTTCACTATTTGTGATTGGTGGAATTAGTGCCTGGTATATTTTCAATAATCGTCAAAGTGCCTTCTTTGCCAAGGCTTTTAAAATTGCCCTAGCAACTGCGATCGCTGTGGCACCATTGCAAATATACGTAGGACATCTCAGTGGTGAACAAGTATATCACTACCAGCCCTCTAAATTAGCAGCAATGGAAGCACAATGGCAGACAACCCCAGCAGGACAAGCAGCAGATTGGAGTTTGGTGGCTTTACCCAATGAACAAGCCGAGAAAAATGACTGGGAAATCACCATTCCCAACGCTTTGGGCTATATTTTGGAATTTAAGCAAAAACTTTCTGAACCTGTGCGTGGTTTAAAAGAATGGCAACCAGCAGATAGACCACATCTAATCGGATTGATTTATTACTCTTTCCGGATCATGATTGCCATTGGCTTCTTCTTAGCAGGATTAATGCTAATCAGTACTCTGCAATGGCTACGCGGTAAACTCTCACCCGAAAACATTGCCCAACAACGCCTTTTAATGCTGGGTTGGATTTTTGCTGCTCCTTTAGGATACATTGCCGTAGAGTCAGGTTGGATAGTTCGCTGTGTGGGTAGACAACCGTGGACTGTCTATGGATTAATTCGCACTGCTGACGCTGCCTCAAATTTGCCTGCAACCAATGTACTAACATCTTTAATTGGATTTGCAACCGTCTATAGCCTTTTATTTTTCACCGTTTTATACTTCGGTAGTCGGATTATCCGTAGAGGGCCAAGACTCGATTTACCCATACCAGGCGTAGAAAACCAACCCGCAGTCGAAACGACTCCTGGAGAATTTATCCCAGATGAACGTCCTGTGGAAGCGCAGCAATAGGAGGTTTGATGGAGACACTAAGTTATTTTTTACCGCAGGTATGGTTCGGTATCTTAGCTCTTTTCCTGTTTCTCTATGTGATGCTGGATGGGTTTGACTTGGGAGTCGGAATCTTATCACTGACTGCTTCCAACGAAGAACGCCGTGGGATCTTAATGACTAGCTTGAGTAATATTTGGGATGCGAACGAAACTTGGTTAGTTCTCATGGGTGGTGGCTTGTTTGGAGCATTTCCCCTTGCCTATGCCACGATTTTAAATGCGCTTTACATTCCCATTTTGTTGATGGTGTTTGGATTTATTTTTCGTGGCGTCGCATTTGAATTTCGCGAACAAGCCAAACGAAAATTATTTTGGAATTTTGCCTTTGGTGCTGGAAGTTTTTTCGCAGCCTTGGGTCAAGGATTTGCCCTTGGTGGTGTACTCAAAGGAATTCAAGTAGATCAAGCAGGTCACTTTATCGGTACAACTTGGGATTGGTTAAGTTGGCAAACTGTACTAGTTGCTTTGACTCTGATTCAAGGCTACGTCCTGATTGGTTCCACCTATTTAGTATGGAAAACCACAGGCGAATTACAACAAACCCACTATAAAACTGCGAAGATTGCAGCCGTGACAACTCTAATTGGAGCCATTTTGATTACAATTGGCACTCCGATATTTTACGATTACGCCAGAGAGCGTTTATTCCATCGCCCGCAGGTGTACATATTTGCTGTGATTCCGGTGTTGGGAGTTTTGTTGATTTCGCTATTAATTAGAAGCTTGTTTCGCAAAGAAGAAAGAGCGCCTTTTATCTGGACAATTTTACTGTTTTTGCTGACATTTATAGGGTTAGCAATGGTTGTCTTTCCCTACATTATTCCGACTGAAATCACCATTTATGAAGCTGCTGCTGATCCGAGTGCGCTGGTTTTTATGATTATTTTTATTGGCGCGCTGATTCCCGTAATGTTGTTCTACAACCTCTATCAATACATTGTTTTCCGGGGTAAGATTACTGGCGGTCACTACGGAGAATAATTGATAACCCTTTCAAGTTTTTTAGGGTGTGTTGTCGCGTAGCGCAACGCACCAATTATACATCACTAATACGAGTGAATAAATAGTATTAACTTAAAGCATTTTTTATTTTTGCGAAAGTCTATGAATCGAATAGTTCGTTTGGCAATGATTGGTTTTGTGACATTGTTTTGCATTCCCTTTATCCTATTTCAGACACTGCAATCAGCAGCAACAACGCCAAATTCAGCCATTGAGTCTCCAGTTCGTGTAAATGTTGCTCAGAACACCGATTTTGCACGACACTTTCGAGAACTAGGGGTTGAAGGTTCTATTCTAATCTATGACTTGAACAACGATCGCATCTTTCAACATAATCCCCAACGGAACGCAACGCCTTTTTTACCTGCATCAACTTTTAAGATTCTCAATTCCCTGATTGCGCTGGAAACCGGAGTCATTTCAGATGAAATCGCGGTTCTCACATGGGACGGAATTCCCAGAAAGCTTCCTGAATGGAACAGGGACTTAAATATGAGAGAAGCGATCAAGCTTTCTGCTTATTGGTTTTACCAAGTTTTAGCCCGTCGAGTCGGACATGATCGGATGCAAAAATGGGTGACTCAAGTAGGATACGGAAATCAAAAAATTGGTAGTAAAGATGATATTGATAAATTCTGGTTAGAGGGAGAACTGAGAATTACACCCCAAGAGCAAATTCGGTTTCTCCGGCGTTTTTACAATAATGACTTACCCTTTTCCAAGCGATCGCTCTCTATTGTCAAAGATATTATGATTATGGAGCAGACTCCAGACTACACAATTAGGGGCAAAACAGGTTGGGTTGGTTTTGTGGGCGACGTTACACCGCAAATCGGATGGTATGTTGGTTACTTGGAAAGAGGAAAGAATGTTTACTTTTTTGCTACTAACATTGATATTCGTAACAAGAAAGATCCATCTGCTCGCCTGGAGTTAACACGTCGTTGTTTCAAAGACCTGGCGGTGCTTTGAGACTTTTGAGCGCTCGCTTTATTTTTTGCTCGCCACCCAACCACCAACCCAAATTCCTGTATAAAATTTGATCACATCTCCAAAACCAGCTTGCTGTAACAACTCCAATACTCTAGCTTCTGGAATCGGATAAACACCCGTGTTCAAAGATTCTAGCAATGTCACGATCTTTTCTGGCGGTACTTTCATTTCTTGCCAATATTCTTTCATAAAAGAAACAGTCCGCTCAAATTCACGAGTGTTTTTTTCACCAAACACATCTACTAATATAAAAGCTGCTGATGAGTGCAAACGTTGGGCGATACTTTGGAGAAAAGCCAGTTTACTGCCATCATCTGGAATAAAATGCATCACCAAGATAGAAGTTGCTGCATCATACAAAGGATGAATAGGCAAATCGTGGATGTATCCCCGAAATAAGGTGATTTGCTCAGATAATCCCTGCTGCTGAATTTTTTCTTGGGCAATAGAGAGCATATCAGCAGATGGATCTACACCTAGCATGTGCCAGTTTTGATTCCCCTGAGCAAACTTGACTAACTCCATCCCCGTACCAGCACCGACAATTAACAGATTTGCTTTTTCTGCTAGGTGCGATCGCAAACAAGACAACACCATTGTATGCATAGCGTCATAGCCAGGTAGAGCTATTCGCGCCATATTGTCATATTCATTGCTTGTAACTGGTGGGTTTTTGTCAAAATCTATACTCTGATTTGACATTTATAGTCCTGTAAGAATTACAACAGAAAAAATTTTCATTGGGACTGTCTTCATACCTGTAAAAATTCAATTTTTGGTAATAACGGATCAGAAACCATAGCCACACCGCCAAAACCCCAACGTTTGAGCAAGGCTTTGAGCTGCGATCCTGGAATAGATTCCACACCAAAACGATTCGCTAATTCTCCAGCGTGTGTGTTGAGATAGCTAAGAGCATCAGAGTATTCGCGAAACATCAAAAGATAACTCACACCTTCTGGGTTGGGACGGGCTGTTAGATAACGGCCGTCAGTTTGTGACCTTACCAAATAATAAATTTCGGAAAACATAATTAAACGTCATTGGTCATTGGTCATTGGTCATTGGTCATTGGTCATTGGTCATTGGTCATTGGTCATTGATTAATAGTTACTATTTCTTACAAATGACAAATGACTAATAACAAATAACTAATTTAAATTTTCTAAACGAATCCGAGGATCGGCTGCTTTAAGTAATAAATCTGCGATTAAATTACCAACTATTAATAACACCGCACCCATGACCAAACTTGCCATTAGTAAATATAAATCTTGGTTTTGCACTGCTTGCAAAGTTAATCTTCCTAAACCAGGCCAATTAAAGAAAAATTCGGCAATAAATGCGCCACTTAATAAACCCGCCAATTCAAAACCTAACAAAGTAATTAGGGGGTTGATGGCGTTCCGCAGAGCATGAACGTAAATGACTCGATTTTCTGGTAGTCCTTTGGCGCGAGCCGTTTGGATATAGTCTTGACGCAATACATCTAGTAGTTCACCACGAGTGATGCGCTGTAAGCCAGCAAAACTAGTGATACTAAGAGCGACAGTAGGTAAAATCATGTGCCAGCCGATATCGAGGATTTTACCAAACCATGTCAAATCGGTGTGATTGATGCTAGTCATCCCACCGACAGGAAATATGGGAGTAGTCAATTGAGCAAAAATCAGCAATAACAAAGCAGTGATGAAACTGGGAAATCCTTGCCCAGCATAGCTAACCACTTGTAAAATTCGGTCTGTAAAGCGATTTTGCTGCACAGCAGCAACAATACCCAAAGGAATAGCGATCGCCCAAGTCACGATTAAAGAAGAAATAGCCAACAATAAAGTTGCTGGAACTCGCTCCCAAATCAGTGACGCTACAGAACGTTGGTAAACAAAACTAGTACCAAAATCTCCTTGAGTAATAATGCGCCCCAACCAGAGAAAGAATTGCTCTGGCCACGACTTATCCAAACCAAATTGTCGTCTAAGTTGTTCTATTCTCGCTGGATCGATTTTTGGGTTTTGCTGTAGCGTTGATAAGAAATCCCCAGGAGCAAGCTGAATAATAAAAAACGACAAAGCCGACGCCAAAAACAAAGTTAACAGCGCCTGCAATAATCTTTTAACCACATAAAGAAATGTTTCGTTAGTAACTATTCTTACTAGCCTATCCCTAAATGCTTCTGGGGAAATTCTTGTGGTAGTCATTTGTCAATTGTCCTTCGTCATTCGTCATTTGTCATTCGTCATTTGTCAATTGTCCTACACTGCGGAAAGCCGCCAAAGCGTCTACGTCATTTGCCATTTGTTTTTTTGTAACAACTAGTTAAGTATTAATCAATGACCAATAACCAATGACTAATGACCAATGACTAATAACTAATATTCAACAAGGCTAACAATCGGCACATCTGGCAGATTTTTACGTCCTTGTAAATCTCGTAGCTCGATAATAAACCCAAATCCTACCAGTTCGCAGCCAATTTTTTCTACTAATTTTGCAGTTGCACCTGCGGTTCCACCTGTAGCAATCAAATCGTCTACAATCAAAACTCGGCTTTGAGGGTGCAAAGCATCTTGGTGTACTTCCAAACAATCTGTACCGTATTCTAGTTCATATTCAATTGAATGTACTGCTGCTGGTAATTTGCCCGGTTTACGGACAGGAATAAAACCAGCTCCCAATTGATAAGCCAGAGGTGTACCAAACATGAAACCCCGCGACTCCATTCCGATGACGTAATCTGCCTTCAGTCCGGCTTCTAGAATTCTTTGTGTAAACAAGTCTATGGTGTAGCGCAGCCCCTGGGGATCACGCAGTAGTGTGGTGATATCCCGAAATAAAATTCCGGGTTTAGGGAAATCTGGAATATCACGAATCAGAGACCTAAGATCCATAAGTGAAGAAAGATAGCGTAGATGAAGGTGGGTAAGAAAGCAAAACAGAAGAAGGCAAAAGGGAAGAAGGCAATAATGCTTGTTGGCATGAAATCACAGCCTTTATTCTTACTGATTTCCTTTACCTTTTTAATTAGCCCTATTCTGCCGAGGGAAATATGTCGAACAGTGAGGGCAGATACCTGAAAAATCGTACACTATTATGTCGTACGCTTGGAAATATTCACAAACACCATCCATTGACTATTAAGAGAAACTACACCAAGCTAAGGATGAAATGTTACTAAGTAAACTATAAAAAACAACTGTGGTTGGAAAACTTGCATTTTGTGTATGCGGAAAACTTTAAATAGAAGGGGTAAGTTAATGTATATATCGAGCGACTATGCCCTGCTCACAACCAAACACATGCCAATTTGGCTATATATCTTAAATTAGTTTTACCGACTCTGTTGCAGCTGCACAAGGTATTTATAATGAATGTCTCCGCTAGTTTAACGCCATATAACAGCCCTATTCCCCAGTCACCGCCGATGATTTTGGATACTCTACCTGATCCTGCTATTGAGGGACAGGCTTCTTGCCCCCGGAAAACTAGGGTGCAAATAGACTTGATTTTATTGGCCATTGAAGCTTTAGACCTTGGTAGTTCAGAAGCCATTTTGTCATTTGCACAAGAGTTGGAATTGAAAGGAATTATTAAAGACAGGGTGAATTTGTGGCGAATGCGTAGCACTAATCCCCTCAGAAGAGCGCATATTCGCCGTTCTTTGACAATTACGGAGGCTAAAGCCTTAGTGGTAATTGCTTGCTATTTAGCACGGCGCTTGACAGTTGTAATTCGTCAGTTGCTCATGATATACCAGCAACTGGATGAAAAGCAGATTCCACTCGAACAAAATTTACGATTGTCTAATTACCTAGAGCGGTTTAGAGCGCATTTTAAAAGTCGGATGAATCCACGCCGTTCTGGAGTAATGGCACTAAATTCAGATGAAAAATTAGATGAGTTGGCTATAGATTTGCTGGGTAAATTACTATTTTGTACAGGTACGGCTGGAATGCAGCGCTTCTGGATTAGTCTTTTTGACGGTGAAGTGGAATGAATATTCAACGTAAGTATAGTTTACCAAATTGCACGTTAGTTCTAGAGGGTTTAAGTGATGCTACAAGGGCTGCACAATTTCAGGAACTGCGCCCAGCACTATCGATATTGGTAAATGCAGAATGTTATTTATCAGGTTATAGTCAACCACTATCGGGTGGTAGGGAATTTTTTGAAAGTTTGGTGAGAGCGGTTAGTGCTTATGCTCAAGAATTTTTGAGTAGCGTTTCTCACCCGCAAGCGCACAATTTTGATTCTGAATTGGTGCAAATGCAAAAGCTTGAGTACAATCGACATCGATTGATTGTACATTCAGAAATTCCTAATGGGCAAATATTACAACCTAATTATGTTCATGATGGCAAGCAGCCAGTTCAAATAGATTTAAATACAGTACAGTTATTTGATTTGGTAGAAGCCGTTGATCAATTTTTTGCTGATACCCAAACTCTACCGGAGCTATCGTTAGAGTTACAACCAGTTCCGAAACGTTATGGCTCTGGTAATGAAGGTTTGGTTAAACAAGTAGTACCAGCTAGTGTCGGGGTAACTAGTTTGGCAGCTGCGGCGATCGCTTTTGCCATGATACCACCTCCCCCTCCACCACAAACAACTACACAGCAACAATCTAGCTCAACCGCCTTAAGTGTCACTCCTTCAACACCAGCTGCTAATCCAGAAGCGACTACTACTCCTTCGCCAGATGCCAATCAAGTAATAGCGACAAATCCCACCTCCGGTGTGAATGCACAAATAGCAGCAACTCCCGAATTTACCCCGACTCCAACTGTCAATACACAAATAGCAGCGACTCCTGCACTGACCCCGACTCCAACTGTTAATGAACAGATTGCAGCAACTCCTGAATTTACTCCTACATCCACTTCTACAACTGTTGCTAACTCCACACCGAATTCAACATCTGTAGTTAATCAAAATTTAGAAGCACTTTTAACTAGTGTTCCTGAAATCACAGATGCATCCCAGTTACGTGCCTTAAATCGGCAAGTTTATAACCAAATTCACCCCAATTGGAAAAATCGCCAAGGATTGAAGACGGATTTAGTCTTTCGTGTAGGTGTAGCAGCAGATGGTGCGATCATTGGTTACAAAGCTGTCAATCCAGAGGCGAATCAGGCAGTAAATCAAACTCCTCTACCAAATCTAATTTACAATCCTGCTGTTCGTCCTCCAATTACCAATGAACCGATCGCTCAATATCGAGTCGTCTTCACTAGAGATGGCGTACTGCAAGTTAGTCCTTGGCGTGGTTACACAACCAAACCGGATGTCATCGGTGCTAAAATTACTGACGCCAATCAAGTTAAACAGTTAAGCCAACTACTGTATGATGGTATTCGCCAAAATTGGCATAGTAAACCCAGCTATACCATAGATTTAAAGTATCGTGTAGCAGTCAACAAAGATGGGGTTATTACTGATTATGAACCACTTAACCAAGTAGCATTTGATTATTTTCGAGAAACACCCCTGCCACAAATGTTCCAGTCATCTAACCCCTCAAATCAATCAATGTCAATTAGCAAAGAACCTCTGGCTCATTTCCAAGTCATTTTTCAGCCAACTGGCAAGTTAGAAATTATACCTTGGCAAGGGTATCAGTGAATTTGGGATTGGGGATTGGGGATCGGCGATTGGGAAGAGACTTGTTACATAATTCTCCCTTGTCCCCCTTGTCCCCCTGCTCCCACACTCCCCACACTTCCCACACTCCCCGTTCGCGTAGCGTCTCCTCTGGAGAATCCCCGATCCCCAATCCCCAATCCCTATCTAACCACTCTACCCATATAATTTCCCCACAGTTGGGCAGCTTGAGCGCTACTACCAGATGTCGGGGAATTGTTGTCGTTGCCTAGCCAAATACCAGTTACTAGTTGGCGACTGGGAATAAAGCCAATAAACCATAAATCAACATTGTTGTTGGTTGTACCAGTTTTACCAGATACTGCAAAATCGCCGATCGCTGCGCGTCCACCAGTACCATTAGTTACTACTCCTCGGAGTAAGCGAGTCATAGTATCAGCGACATCGTTTCGCAGTACGCTTTTGTTAGCTTCGGGATCTTTATCAAAGGCATAAATTACACGGCAAGTCTTTAAATCTTTGCGATCGCGACAATCACTGCTATCTAAAATCCGGCTAATTGCATGGGGACGATTCCAGACACCGCGATTACTTATAGCGCCAAAAGCACCAGTCATTTCCAAAACATTGACTTCGCTTTGTCCTAATACTAATCCTGGTACTGGATCTAAATTTGATTTGACTCCCAAACGCTTTGCCATCTCCACTACTCTATTGAGTCCAATTTGTCTAGCAACTCGTAGGGCGATAGGGTTTTCAGATTGGGCAAGTCCAGTAGCGATACTTAAACTCACATCAGAACCTGCTCGACAAGGTTTGTAGGTAAAACCCTGCCAACTTAAAGGAGAGCAAGAATAACTCGTAGCGGGTGAAATTCCTTGTTCAATGGCGGCGGTATAAGCAAATACTTTGAAGGTAGAACCAGGTTGTCTTTTCGCCTGATAAGCACGATTGAACTGACTAGTTCTATAATCTGTGCCACCTACCATTGCCCGGATACCGCCAGTACTGGAATCTAGGGTAACTATTGCTCCTTCCGAAAATTTAAAATTGCTCCCAGCGTTGTTAACATAGTTACGCAACGAGGCTTCTGCCTGTTGTTGCATCCCAATATCTAGCTGAGTTTCGATAATAAAGTTACCTTCACCCGCCAAGTCTTTTCCCAAGATGGATTCCAGTTCTTGGAAAATGTAGCTGTAGAAATATGGAGCGATGGTTTTTGCTTGCTGTTGACAAACTTTCGGGCTGACATCTACGGGCGATCGCCTGGCTCGATTATAATCATCTTGCTTGATTTTACCAGCTTCAAGCATCCGCCGTAGAACGCGGTTACGATACTCTATAATGCGTGTTCTACTCTGGTTATCGCCACAGAAATTAAAACTGTTAGGACCGGGCAAAATACCCACTAAAGTCGCAGATTCAGCCAAAGTTAACTCTTTGGCTGACTTGTCAAAGTAATACCGTGCCGCATCTTCAAACCCAGAAGTATCAGCCCCTAAAAATACTCGGTTTAAATAAGTCAATAAAATCTGGTCTTTGCTGTAAAAGGCTTCCAATTTCAAAGAAACGATCGCCTCTCGTACTTTTCGTCCGAGGGAGTCTTGTCTACCCACATAATCACGGAACAAACTGCGAGCAACTTGCTGGGTAACTGTACTAGCACCTTGTTGCACATCACCACTGCGAGTATTGATCAAGACGGCTCGTAGAATGCCATAGGGATCTACGCCAAAATGCCAGTAGTAACGGCTATCTTCAGAAGCAACTACCGCCGACGGTAGATACGGGCCGAAATCTTTGAGTCCTTTCATGTCTACATGAGCAGTATTCCTTGGCTCACGTAGTGGTGTTTCCCCATCACCTGCATATACAACCACAGGAGCGCGAGTTGGATTAGGTAGAGGTCTAACACGAAATCTTAGCGATTCAGCACCAATCACTAGCACTGTCAGAGCGCTAATACCACCAATCCCGTAAGCAGTCCAAGTTGCGCCTTTGACGTACCAAGGAGGTGGATCAACGTATTGCAGTTTCACTGAAGCAGCCAGTTCTGGTGGTCCCAAGGTAAGGACATCACCATGACGTAATTCTAGGGATGTGAGCCGACGCTTGCCACGATAAATGCCATTTGTAGAATTTTCATCTTTGATGACAAAAATAGGTTGCCGTTGAGTCGAATCCCGCGACAGTGACAAGTGAATTTGGCTGACAACTGGGTTGCGGACGACGATATCGCAGGATTTGGAACTGCGACCTAGCATATAGCGATCGCCCAATAGCGGATATACTTCTGCCTTATCCGCCCCCGCATCCTGCACCCAGAGTTCTGGTACTCTGGCATTAGGCTTAAGTGCTAGTTTGGAAAAATCAACCCGAGCTTGAATTGTTTGTACTGCTTGCGTTATCTGACCAAGCAATGTTTGTGGCTTTTGAGGGGGTTGGGGGGAACTCATCGGCTAAAGAAACCACGGATATTACTGAAAAATCGGCGAACTGCCATCTTGATGTTTGTATTCCACCATTGTACTCATAACCTTACAAGGACGTTAACAGCACAGAGTGGTTCCCGATTTTTATTGACATCAAGATAATATATATCAATATGACTTTGAAAGTTAGTTTTTTTACATGTTGATGTAGTCAGTAAGTTTTCTCTTGGTTCTACTCGGTTTTATCTTTAAATAGCCTATTTACTTAGATTTCAACAGTTTTAGCTTGGATTTTTAATATTTATTTCTACTAAAAAATTTATTCTTGAATGATTTAATTTTTACATGCCAAAAACCTTTTACATATAATGGTTTAAAAAACATCTACTTTTAGGAAGATTTTATAAAACCTATTGTTTGATTTAATGGGCCGAGTATTCTTTGAAGGTGTTGAGGTTAAGTAATATGAAGGGGAAGTTTATTACCCTGACAGGCGCGGCCCTGACTGTGGCATTAACCAGCAATATTGCTGCTGCCCAAATCACCAAATTTCCTGAACTAAGCCAACAGAATCAAGAAACCACAACCTCACCCCCAGAAATTAAGCTTTCACCAGAGGGGAAGAAGATTCTGTGTGAATATTTTCCATTAAATTCCCGTTGTCAAGGAGCATCGTCGAGCGGCACCACAACTCCAGCACCGGATAGCACCACAACTCCAGCACCCTAATGGTACTGGTACTGGTCAATAATCATAAAGATCAGGCTTCACCTTGTTTGTGAGATGATTCTGATATAGGTTTCTTAGTTTTTGACGTGTTTAAAAATTTGCGGCTTTTTTAAGACAACAAGAGGCTATGTAGAATAGCCTCTTGTTTGCGTATTTTGGGATGTGTGACGTGTAGAGGAGGAAATGAAATGAGGTGCGATCGCACCTCATTTCATTTCTCCTACAGCCTTTTTTGATAAAATTTACCTGCGACTAGAGGTTGGCGTTTTTTGAAAAGTGGCAATCAACAAACAAACAATACCAATATTAATAAATACATCTGCCAGATTAAAAACAGGAAAGTTAATCAGTCGAAAGTCTAGGAAATCAACAACATAACCTAAAGCAAAGCGGTCTATACCATTACCCATAGCACCACCCAATATAAAGCCATAACCCCATTGCTCCCAACGGTTTAAGTTTGGACCCAACCATGCCAAAGCTATTAGTGCTAAACTCACTGCTAAAGATAGCCAGCGTAACCACTCTACTTTTCCTGATAGCAAGCTAAAAGCTGCACCAGTATTAGTCACATATGTTAAGTGAAATATACCAGGTAACAGTGGCAATGTTTGTTTTAAGCTAAAGGTTTGTACCACCCAGTATTTTGTGATTTGGTCTAAAAAAAAAGCGATCAAGCCAGTAATCCAGAAGAATTTATTTTTAAAACGCATGGCAAAATAAGTAAGTCGGCACAAATAAAGCTAATGAGTTGGGGTCGTTATTTGTCATTGGTCATTGGTCATTGATAATTGGTCATTGATAATGGTTTTAAACATGTTGTTTTTTCATAACATAGTAATATTTATCCCACCGACTTACTTAGTCATTAGTCATTCGTCAAAAGCAAATAACAAACGACAAATGACCAATGACAAATAACAAATGACTAATAAAACATTAAGTGACGTAGCACATACGCGATGACAGTGACAGCACAAACCA
The DNA here is from genome assembly GCA_024239075.1 of Fischerella sp. CENA71. Classification (GTDB taxonomy): domain Bacteria; phylum Cyanobacteriota; class Cyanobacteriia; order Cyanobacteriales; family Nostocaceae; genus Pelatocladus. Next base: position 372,078 of record JANBVI010000064.1, read on the forward strand.
CAGCTAGTTGTCCTGGTAGTGCAAACCAAGAGTATCTGAGGATTGCTTGCATCAGGGTCAAAGTTTCTGTGCCTTGTAACTGTAAAACATAGCTGAGAATCAAATAACTAATACCGCAGACGTGAACGGTCAACAAGCCACAAATACAACTAAATGCTAGTGCTTCCAGTCGAGGTCTGGCTTTAAAGGCAAAAAAGCCACAAATCCAAGCTCCAGGAATAAAGCCCAGTAAATAACCAAACTGTGATAGCTTAACATAGCCAAGACCACCACCACTAGCAAATACAGGTAATAAAGTTAGCCCCATCACCAAATAGGCTATTTGTGAAATGGCGCCAGCATTTTTGCCGCCTAAACATCCAACAAGTAGGACACCGCCGATTTGAAAAGTGACACCCAAGGAAAAAGTATGAATTCCGTGCTTACTCCAACTCCAAGGTAAGGTGGTAATATTTGCTTCTAAGAAGGTACCACCCATCGTTAGCAGTAAGCCAATCATAGACCATAACAACTGATTGGACGCGGCTAACATTTACAATACACTCATGCAAATTCTCATATAAAAGCAAAATAATTAATAATAATAGGTTATTCGATTTTAGATTGACCCCCAGGATTTATACGCTTTCTTTGACCTTGCTTGGGATGATTGATCATTTTTCTGTAAATGCTATATTTTATCCTTTTTTTGAGAAATATGATTATAGTTTAACCAGGCGATCGCACTTTGATTTAAAACTAGTAGCCAATAGCCTGAAACAACAAATCCTCTTAATGCACATGAGAGTCATTTTGTACAGCGTGTAAATGCTAATGTCTATTCATTCTTAAATGAAAATCAATTGCAATCAAAAACATTTGGTCAATTCAAGAAAATTCAAACTTGTATAAAATTTATGCTTAAAAGCATCATAATCCTTGTGCCTTTAACCTTCTCTTTACCAAAAAGCTATATCATCATAGGGGTTTAGCTGGAAAAATAGGATCAAACATCATAAATCCATGCTTTCCCGTACGTCAGTAATTCATAAATCTCGCCTAACGAGAACTATTTCGGTATTAGCATTAACGTTTAGCCTAGCTGCTTGCGGTGGACAGGAAGCTCAAAACAACACTTCCACTGGTGATGCAACTCCTGGTGCTGCGACTGATACAACTGCTTCTAGTCCTGCAAAATTGGATCTTGGTGGAAAAGTATCTTTGACTGGAGCTGGTGCAACTTTCCCAGCACCACTGTATAGTCGCTGGTTTTTTGATTTAAACAAAAAGTATCCTGATCTGCAAGTTAACTATCAGTCTGTTGGTAGCGGTGCTGGAGTTGAGCAATTTACCCAAGGTACTGTAGACTTTGGTGCCAGCGACGTCGCGATGAAGGATGAAGAAATTCAAAAAGTGGCGGCAGATAAAGGCGTCCTCATGTTACCCATGACTGCTGGTAGCATTGTGCTAGCTTACAATTTACCAGATGTTCCAGAGTTGAAGCTGCCACGAGCAGTTTACACTGATATTCTTCTAGGCAAAATCAAATCTTGGAACGATCCGAAAATCACTGCTGCAAACCCAGGCGCCAAGCTTCCTAACGAACCAATAACAGTAATTTATCGTTCTGACGGTAGTGGTACTACAGGTGTATTTACAAAACACCTCAGCGCCGTTAGCCCAGAATGGAAGAGCAAAGTAGGTGACGGTAAAACTGTCAACTGGCCTGTAGGAGTTGGTGCTAAAGGTAACGAAGGTGTAACTGCTCAAATTACCCAAACAGCAGGCTCGATTGGTTACATAGAATACGGCTACGCCAAACAAAATAATCTCAAGTTTGCTGCTTTGGAAAATAAAGCAGGTAAATTTGTTGTTCCCAATGATGAATCAGCGGCGAAAACCCTAGAAGCAGTTACTTTACCTGAAAATCTCCGCGCCTTCATTACAGATCCAGAAGGAGATGCTTCCTATCCTATCGTCACCTACACTTGGCTTTTGGTTCACAAAAAATATCCGGAAGCAGCAAAAGCCAAAGCGATTGAAGCAATGGTTGAGTATGGCTTGACAGAAGGGCAGAAAAATGCACCGGAGTTGGGTTATGTTCCTCTACCTGCAAACGTAGTTCAGAAAGTGGCTACTGCTGCGGACGCGATCAGCCCTGACTATAAAATTGCCGTAGGTTCAAGCAATGATGCCAGCGCCAGTAAATAATATTTAGTCATTTGTCATTTGTCATTTGTGATCAATCAATGACCAATGACTAATTACTAATGACTAGCATGGTTCGCTCCCACTTTTTGAACCGTTGACGGGTAAAGTCATTCATGAATACATCTGCCCAAGATCACAAGTTTACAGTTAAACCACGCTCTGAGTTTGAAAAGTCTTTAGATAAAGGCTTTATTTGGATAACACGAATATTAGCTCTGGCGATCGCTGCTATTTTGTTGTGGATAGCCATACAGGTTGGTATTGAGTCTTTACCTGCGATCAAAGAATTTGGTTTAGTTCGTTTTTTAACAGAAAGCACCTGGAATCCAGTTAACAATGTATACGGCGTACTACCGCAAGTTTACGGTACACTGGTTAGTGCTTTTATTGGTTTATTGCTAGCTGTACCAATTGGGGTTGGCACGGCTATACTTTTAAGCGAAAATTGGTTACCATTATCTGTACGTACAGTTTTGGTGTTTTTAGTAGAACTTTTAGCAGCAATTCCCAGTGTAGTGTATGGTATCTGGGGAATTTTTGTCTTGATTCCTCCGCTCACCGCTTTAGGAAAATGGCTTCATAGTTCTTTTGGTTGGTTGCCAATTTTTAGTACTGTTCCCACAGGTCCATCGATGTTTCCAGCAGGAATCATCTTAGGCATTATGACTTTGCCAATTATTACAGCAATTTCTCGCGATGCGTTAATCTCTGTACCTTCTAGTTTGCGTCAAGCAGCTCTAGGACTAGGAGCAACCCGTTGGGAAGCACTTTTCAAAGTAATTTTACCTGCTGCTTTCTCTGGAATTGTCAGCGCCGTAATGCTGGCTTTAGGTCGGGCGATGGGAGAAACAATGGCTGTAACAATGTTGATTGGTAACTCCAATAGAATTAGCCCTTCATTGTTTGCGCCATCTAACACTATCTCTTCTTTACTAGCAAACCAGTTCGCCGAAGCAAGTGGTCTGCAAGTCTCTGCTTTGATGTACGCTGCTTTGATTCTGTTTGTTTTAACTCTGATAGTCAATGTTTTGGCTGAGTTCATAGTCCTGCGAGTTAAGCGACTGTAGACTATGGCATTTTTGTGTTTGGAAGTGTGTTGAAATATGGCTTATACAGACAAGTCTCAAAGTGCATCGCTCCGCAGTAGTCTGGCTCGTTCGTCGTCATCGCGAACGATATTCAACACTGTGATGACAGTCATCGCATTTATATGTGGAATACTAGCACTTGTACCTTTAATAGCAGTACTTTCTTACGTCATCATTCAAGGTTTTGCTAGTCTGCGACCAAGTTTGTTTACTGAATTACCGCCACCTCCATTGGCTCCAGGAGGGGGTTTTGGTAATGCCATCATCGGTACAATCATCATGGTAGGCATTGGTGCTTTGATTAGCATCCCCATAGGTGTTCTGGCTGCTGTTTATTTGACTGAGTTTAGCTCTGGAAAAATTGCTCGTTGGGTGCGCTTTTCTACCAACATTCTTAGTGGTGTCCCCTCCATCATTGCCGGGGTGTTTGCTTACGGTATTGTGGTAGTAGCCATCGGCTCGTTTTCCGCTTTTGCTGGTGGAGTTGCGTTGTCGGTATTGATGCTACCAATTATTGTCAGAACCACAGACGAAGCTCTACAGCTGGTATCAGATGATTTGCGACAAGCCGCAACTGGTTTAGGAGCAACAAATTTTCAAACAGTGATGTGGGTAGTTTTACCAGCAGCTTTACCAGCAATTGTTACAGGTTCAACACTAGCGATCGCACGAGCCGCTGGTGAAACCGCACCCCTATTATTCACCGCTTTATTCTCTCAGTACTGGTTTGATGGTTTGTTTAAACCCACAGCTTCCCTTGCAGTTTTAGTTTATAACTTCGCGATCGCTCCTTATAAAAACTGGCAGGCGATGGCTTGGGCTGCATCTCTAATTTTGGTGTTGATGGTGCTGCTTACGAGTATTATTGCTCGTTTGGCAACTAATCGCAAAAAATACACATGACATCAACTGCACACGACATTTTCATTAAATTGTCAAGTTAGCAATTTTAGTATTATATGGTAACAAACATAAGCACCGCCAACCAAACAGACACTGTTTTACGGGCCGAGGGTCTTAACATCTATTACGGTAGCTTTTTAGCAGTACGCGATATCTGGATGGATATTCACAAAAATCGCGTTACAGCCTTTATTGGCCCATCTGGATGTGGTAAAAGTACTTTACTTAGATGTTATAACCGCCTCAATGATCTCATTGAATCGTTTCGGGCAGAAGGTAAAGTTTTTTACTATGGCGAAAATCTCTATGCACCCCAGGTTGACCCTGTAGAAGTGCGCCGTAAAATCGGGATGGTGTTTCAAAGACCAAACCCTTTCCCGAAATCAATTTACGACAATATCGCTTTTGGACCGAGACTCAACGGCTACAAAGGAGATATGGATGAATTGGTAGAGCGATCGCTCAAACAAGCTGCTTTGTGGGATGATGTAAAAGACAAACTCAAGCAAAGTGGTTTATCTTTGTCTGGTGGTCAACAACAGCGTTTATGTATCGCTCGTGCGATCGCTGTTCAACCAGATGTCATTTTAATGGATGAACCTTGTTCGGCGCTTGACCCTATTTCTACCCTGCAAGTTGAAGAACTAATCCACGAACTTAAACAACGCTATACCGTGGTGATTGTAACCCACAACATGCAACAAGCTTCCCGCGTCTCGGATATGACAGCCTTTTTCAACGTCCAGACATCTGAAAAAGGTGGTCGGACTGGCTATTTGGTAGAATTTGACCGCACAGAAGCAATTTTCCAAAATCCTCAACAAGAAGCCACTAAGGAATACGTTAGTGGTAAGTTCGGTTAAAGATTGTACCCTGAACAGGGCAGCAATTAAGATGCATAAAGAAAGTATAAAGCTAGTTCTCTAGAGGGAAAGGGAGCTAGCTTTTTTAATAGTCCGTTTTTATACTTATGTCATCCGTTGAGGTTGGTAACAGGTAATAATAGGTAATTGGGCATTAAACTAGGCTTCTTGCAAATTTAAAACTCGATTTAATTTACCACTGCTATAACCTTCCAAATCTAGAGTTACGTAGATAAAACCAAACTCTTGAAATGTGGAAACTACTGTTTTTAAATCTGTATTTAACACAAAATCTTTGATTTGCTCTGGTAATAATTCAATTCTGGCAGTATCGCCTTCGGAACGTACTCGTAAATTTTTCCATCCCAACTTACGCAGATAAACTTCTGCTCTACCTACACGTTGTAACTTCGCTACAGTAATTTCCTCACCATAAGGAAAACGGGAACTCAGACAAGGTTGGGCGGGTTTATCCCACCAAGGTAAACCGAGTTGTTGAGAAAGTTGTCGGACTTCGGCTTTGGTAATACCAACTTCTGCTAAAGGCGATCGCGCACCCCTTTCTTTTGCTGCTTGAATTCCTGGACGATAATCATGCAAGTCATCAGCATTTACCCCATCGATCACATAGGGATAACCCATTTCCACAGCTAAGGGTTTGAGGGTATCGTGCAATTCACTTTTGCAGAAATAACAACGGTTAACAGGGTTGGAAGTGTAATTAGGATTTTCCATCTCGTGTGTGGCGATGATTTGATGGGGAATCCCAATCGTTGCTGCTTGAATTTTGGCATCTTCCAATTCTTCAGGTAACAGACTCGGTGAAACAGCTGTTACAGCCAAAGCGCGATCACCTAAGACATCATAAGCAACCTTAGCAACCAAAGTACTATCAACTCCACCAGAGTAAGCAATTAAAGCTTGCTGCATCTCTGCAAACATTGCTTTTAGTTGCTCAAATTTTTCTGTTAACTTCATTTTCTAACCCAACCAATATAGCACCCTATCAATTACATTTTACTCACGGGAAAATCCCACAATCAAACATGAAAATAGAATTCCTCTTACACCCCTACACCCCCAGACCTATTTTCAAGACAGAAATTACTATAGGGTAAGAAAGAATACTAAGTAAATCATTCTCACCCCATTTTCTATCAAAACTATGCTCTAACCTTACCAGGGACCCCAAATAGCAAAAGTAATTCCTGGTGTCTGCATATTCACAAACATAGTTTGTCCATTAGATGAGAAGCAAACCCCAGCAAACTCGTTTGTGTTCAACGCATTGCGTGCAAATTTATAAAGTGCGCCGCTTGGCGTGATACCCACAATACAGTCAGTACCGCCACCATCCTCGCACAGAAATAAATCACCATTAGGCGCAACGACAATGTTATCAGGAAAGTCTAGAATACCTGCATTGTTAGGTTCTATGTACAGACGAAGCGTTTCAGTGGCAGGGGTATAGCGCCAGATTTGACCCAATCCAGCACTTCCACCACTGGTACAGGAGAAATAAATATCTCCGTTGCCATAGAAAATACCTTCGCCACGAGCAAATTTAGCAGCTCCTAAGTTAAAGCCCTCAACCCGTACTGTATCAGTTGAAGGATCGGGGTTGGTAATCCGAACCCAATCCACTGCAAAGGCTTGACCTACTGTAAATCCTGTTGTGGTGTTTGCTTGGGGTCTTGTAGTAATTCTCAAAGCATACAGCGTACCACCTGCACTCAAGTTATTCCGTGAGTTAGGTACGAAGCGATATAACAAGCCATCGCCCCGGTCTTCAGTCAGATATACATAGCCTGTATTGGGGTCTACAGCTGCTGCTTCATGATTGAAACGACCCATAGCCGTAAGGGCTACAGGTGTGACAAACCCAGTTGCACTACTAGGTACTTCAAATACATAGCCATGCTTCTTATTTCCCGTTTCAAAACTCTCTTCACAACTGAGCCACGATCCCCAAGGGGTTGCTCCACCAGCGCAGTTACGGTATGTACCAGCCAAAGAACCGTAGTGACTGATTAAAGTGCGATTGGGGCTGACTACCAAAGTTGTTGTACCACCTCTTCCTTGGGTGTCATATTTCTTAGAATTGGGTGCGCCAAGGCCATTACTTGATGTTGGCGAGAGTTCATGGTTGCGAATCAGAATTGTATTACCATTAGCTCCTGAAAATGCTCCCATACCGTCGTGTCCACCTGGAACTTTGTAGCCGTCGGTCATCGTTTGCCCTGTCTCAGATAATCTCACATAAGAAAATCCGGCAGGTAGATCCAGAACACCCATAGGGTCAGATTGTAAAGCACCGTAGGGTCCGGCTGCTAAAGTTCTTTTAGCATAGAAAGCTTGCAATGGCGATAAAAGTAGAGCACCAGCAGTACTTGTGCCAGCCAGCATAAAAAACTGACGTCTTGATAAGGTCACTAAACCCTCTCTTATTATTTCTAAATAAGTCTATCGGCAGTGGACTAATCGATAGTTATTATGGAGAGAATTCAGGTATTTTAGAGTTAAGAATAGATTAAAATAAGCTTATAAAATAAGGATTATTGGCATTTTCAATATTTAAATTTGTTATGATAAGTTTGGTATACTTACTTAACTTTGCAATAAAAATTAATAACAACGATAAATAATTGCTCTTTGCAATATAGAAAGATTTTTTTAGATAAAATTAAGCTAATCGTCATTCATTTTTCCAAACTTGTTCGCTTGTAGTAAGGACTACCCTACGGATTCTGTGAAGCAGTACAACTCTGATTTTATGCAGCTTAAATGCTTATTAGCTTAGTATTACTGTTTCACTAGCTAAAACCAGATTAATACTGCTACCGAGTAAATAAAAAGTCAAAAGTTACGCATTCAAAAGAACTGTGTTTTACAGATTTGACTAATAGAAGGTTTGCTATATATATTTTGATATCAAATTTCCTAACAATGGCAAATCTATCGGTTTAGAAATATATTCATTGACTCCTGCTGCTAAACAAATTTCGCGATCGCCTTTCATCGCCATTGCAGTTTGCACAATTATCGGAATAGTTCGATACTGCTGATGTTCTCGTAAGTTTTTTATGATTGCTAGACCATTCTCATCTGGTAGTTTAATATCTAATAAAATTACGACTGGCTTTTGCTGATCTTGGTCTAATATTTTCCACATTTGATCTGCGTTATTGGCCAAATGTATGTGATAACCCAATTTTTGCAGATAAATTTGTATTAATTGGGCATTGTGTGCGTCGTCTTCTACTAACAAAATATTTGGAGAGTAAGAAGAAGACGCGGGGATGCGATGACGCAATGACACTTCATAGGACGCGGGGACGCGAGGACGCGGTGACACGGGGACAGAAGAATTCTCAGCGTCACCGCGTCTTCTCCTCTCCGTGTCTTCTTCTATCTCCGCGTCTTCCTGTATTTCCTCGTCCTGCTGCTTGAGGGGAAGTACAATCGTAAATCGAGAACCAGAACCTAATTCTGATTCTACTTCTACCCTACCACCATGAAGTTCAGCGAGTTTTCTAGTTACTACCAATCCTAAACCGGTGCCTTCGTGTTGACTAACTACGCTGTTATAAATTTGAAAATAAGGTTGAAAAAGTTTTGCTTGGTGTTCTTGAGAGATACCAATACCAGTATCCCAAACTGTAAAATATATCCACGAATTGTTGAGTTTAACTTGTAAGCCAACACTGCCATTAGTGGTGAATTTAACGGCATTAAACAACAAGTTCAGCAGCATTTGCTTGAGTCGCAAAGAATCGGCTAATAAGGTATTAACATTCGGGTCTAATTCGAGTGATAGTTTTAAACCTTTATTAGTAGCTTTTTCTTTCAATATAATTAAAACATTACGACATAATTTTTGTAAATCAACTTGTTCCCATTGTATTTCTAATTGATTGGCTTCAATTTTAGACAAATCCAAAATATCGTTAATTAAAGCCAACAGGTGCTTACTACTAGATTGAATAATGGTTAAATATTCTTGATGACGTTCTTTGGATGGTTCATACCCTTGGGCTATCAGCAAGTGGATAAACCCAGTAATTGAACTTAGAGGAGTTCGGATTTCGTGACTGGTGTTTGCTAAAAATTGATTTTTAAGTTGATTAGTACGTTCTAGTTCTTGATTAATAGTTTTTAATTGTTGACATTGGTGCTGTAAAGATTGTATTTTCCGCAATTGGGTTATGGTGGTAACGCATTGTTGAGCAGCGCGTGTCAGCAGTTGAGGTGTGATTTGTACACAAGTGTGTTGGAATGAATTAGTCTCAGACTTTACAGGTGTTCTAGCAATAATTAACCAACCAATTACGCCATCAATATCATTGGCTAATTGCCAAGCACTAGCTGGTTCTTGTTGTGCAAGCAACTGTAAATCATCAATGTCTATTTCTTCTGCTAATTTCAAAGGAAGTTTTTTTTTCTTTTCCACCATTCCTTCTATCACTAATGATGGTGAATTTCGAGAGGTTGAAGTCGGGACAAAACAAACTTTGCCAACATTTTTTTGTGGTTCTACAAGTGCGATCGCTACCTTAGTGTGATTCAAAACACTATTTAGTTCATCAACCACAGTTTGAAAAATTTCTGATTCTCCAGTCACTGTTTGTTGATTGCTAGTCAGACTTAACAGACTTAATAGACAATCATTGAGGCGATTTTGCAACCGACTCAAGCTTTGTTCCAGCCACAACTCAGCTTGCAGTTGTTGCATAGTTGTCAAAACTGTTGGTGTTGCATCTACTTGTGAGTTTGGTTCTGGTAAGCTTGAATACTGCTGCATGGTCAACTAGACCGTTTAAGAAGTTTAGCTTTGCACAAAAGTGCAAATAGGATGCTATGTATATTAACGCACTCCTCTTTTTATATTTACAGACTAAAACTGGAAATGTCGAGTTTGAAAGCAATACAAGATTTTTTTGATGAAACTTTTATGCTGTAATTGCTTAAAACAAAAATAACGCTATGAATGCACAACTAATTCAATTAATCGTCAACGGGATCTCGGTAGGCAGTATTATCGCTTTGGGTGCAGTCGGACTTACTCTCACTTATGGGATTTTACGGTTGTCTAACTTTGCCCATGGTGACTTTCTCACTCTCGGTGCTTATCTAACATTGCTTGTCAATTCCACTGGCATAAATATTTGGCTGTCAATGATACTAGCAGCAGTAGGGACTATTGCTGCTATGCTATTGTCAGAAAAATTGCTGTGGTCAAGAATGCGTTCGATTCGGGCAACTTCCACCACCTTTATTATTATTTCCATTGGGCTAGCTCTATTCCTTCGCAATGGCATTATCTTTTTCTGGGGTGGTAGCAATCAAAAATACAATGTACCAGTTGCCCAAGCTTTAGATTTTTGGGGAATCAAGATACCTCAAGTCAAGCTGTTGGTGGTTGTTTTAGCAATATTAGTCATTTTGGTTCTCCATTACCTCCTACAAAATACAAAAATCGGTAAAGCAATGCGAGCCGTTGCTGATGATATTGACCTAGCACGAGTTTCTGGTATCAATGTTGACCAAGTTGTATTGTGGACTTGGGTGATAGCAGGCAGCTTGACTTCTTTAGGTGGAAGCATGTTAGGTCTAAGTGAAGCTGTACGACCTAATATGGGTTGGTTTTTAATATTACCTTTATTTGCTTCAGTAATTCTCGGCGGAATTGGTAATCCTTACGGTGCGATCGCTGCTGCTTTTATTATCGGCATCGCCCAAGAAATAAGTACACCTTTGCTTGGTTCTCAGTATAAGCAAGGTGTAGCCCTGTTAATTATGATTTTAGTCCTGCTCATTCGTCCCAAAGGTTTATTCCGAGGCACGATCTGATCTGGAGTCTGGAGATCGGGGAGCGGAGATTGGGGACTGGGCATTGGGGAGCCAGAGCGGTGGACGGGTTTGCGAGGACTGGAGCCGGAGCTTGCATCCGGCTAAGGAAGTCCGTCGGCATAAAGCACCTGGCGTCATTGGGCATGGGGCATTGGGAGAAATTTCTCCCTCATCCCTTTCTCTTGTCCTTTTCCCCAATCCCAATCCCTGATCCCCTTTTCCCGATACTCCAGTTGAGCCGCTTAATTATTCAATGATATGGAAGTAGTAGGCAGCTACAAGGAAATTGAGAGCTAAAAGCGCCAACGCCCAACCCGTACGAAATGGGTAGGGGGGTTTAGCTGCTGTTGATTTAGCTACGGGTAAATCTGCTGTAGTATCTGCTTTAGCCATCGGATGAACTCCTAACTTAAGGACTTCTTCAGAAATACCAAACAGATGTCCCTATTTGCCACTTTCGTTAAAAATATTTTCGTGATTTTGGGAAAATAGGGGATTAGGGATCGGAAATCAGGGATCGGGGATCAGAGATCGCTTAAGGTGGGGAGTGTGGGGAGAATTATTTAACAAGTCTCTTTCCGATGCCCGATGCCCAATGCCCTACTCTTCTTCCCCAGCATGATAGGAACTACGAACCAGAGGGCCAGAACGGATGTGGGTAAATCCCATTTGTTTGGCGATCGCACCCAATTCGTCAAATTCTGCTGGTGTCCAGTATTTTTGTACTGGTAAATGTTCTAATGAAGGACGCATATACTGCCCAATTGTCAAGCGATCGCATCCAACTTGGCGCAAATCTGTCATGGTTTCGATGACTTCTTCGACAGTTTCTCCGTGTCCTAGCATCAAACCGGATTTGGTGGGGATAGTGGGGTCGATTTCTTTGACAATTTGTAAAACTAAAAGTGAGCGATCGTATTTTGCACCTCGGCGTACTGGCCCGGTTAACCGTCGTACTGTCTCGATATTATGGTTATAGCAAGCTGGCTTTTTGTTGGCGATCGCAGCTATACGTTGCTGTTCTCCATAAAAATCTGGAGTCAACACCTCTATTTGAGTCTCTGGGTTGACTTGGCGAATCGCTTCCATTGTTTTCACAAACCAACCAGCACCTTGATCAGGTAAATCATCACGGGCTACAGAAGTCAGCACTACATAACGTAGTCCCAACAGTCGCACGGCTTCTGCCACCTTTTTTGGTTCCTCTGGGTCTAGAGGCATAGGTGCATGACCTTTATCTACTTGACAAAAAGCACAAGACCTAGTGCATGTTGGCCCCATAAGTAAAAAAGTCGCAGTTTTTTGGGCGTAACACTCCCCTCGATTCGGACAACGTCCTTCTTCACAAATAGTATGAATCTGGCGCTGCTTGATAATACGTTGTACCGTCGAGAGTTCACTAGCTTTGCCAATTGGGCGGCGTAACCACGTTGGCATAGCAGCAATTTCGGACTTGAGTTGATTTGTTTTAGACGAGGTCATGACATCCAAAAAATTCAGGAGGTTTATTTCAATCGGGGCAAAGATAAAGAGCAAATGAACAAAGGAAGTTTTTATCCCTTTAACCGTTACCCTTTCCTCCTTTCCCGATTTCTGCAAAAAGTCTACATTTTATTACCATGACACAAATTACAAATCACAACAGCCGAAGTTAGTTCCAATACTTTCATAAGTTAATGCTTCTCCATGAAAATACTATCCCCCAATCAAGATAAATATTGAGTATAGTGGGAGAATTCAGAGCCGTAAGGCAGTAAAAACACTATCAAAACCTAAAGTTTCTGTTAGAGCAAGCAGTCGTGGTAAGTAACAAAGTTCTAGTTATCGATGACACTACAGTTGTCCGGGTAAAAGTACGAGAAATGTTACCTCCGGGTAACTTCGATGTATTGGAAGCAAAAGACGGTCTAGAAGGATTGAATTTAATCCGCCAGGAAAAACTCAGCTTGATTATGTTGGATTTCCTGTTGCCAAAAATGAGTGGCTGGGAAGTTTTTCAGCAGATTCAATCTCAACCTGATCTCAGAAAAATTCCTTTGGTGATCATGTCTGGTCGCAAGGAAGAGGTAACAGAGAAAATCTCAGAACCATTTGAAAATTTTGAATTTCTCGGTAAGCCTTTTGATCAAAAGCAACTTATTGGCGCAATTAAGTCAGCCATGACAAAAGCTAAACAGCCGCGTCCAGAACAGACACCAGTAGCAGCATCTACTGCTGAAAACAATTTAATAGCAAGCCCTGATCCTAGCATTACTTCCTCAGCTAATGAGATTCAGGCGTTAAATGAAAAAATTGTCAAAATGCAAGCGGAAATAGATGCTTTGAAGAAACAATTAGCTCAGGTTGTAACCTTTGTAAAACAGAAAATTAAGTAGTATTAATTAAACTTTTATGCTCCTACTTAGAGCCACTAGCCTGTCTAAGCAGGCTTTTTTGCTTAAATAATTATGATTTATATATATTTTTAATTTTGTATATTCCCAAGGTGCGATCGCTAATCATCAAATACTTTTAAAGTATTGTCTCTCCAATCGGTTTTTCGGTGAAACCGCTGATTTTGATTGCATAATTTTTGTGATGTAATAAAACTCTATAACAACTAACCAAAAAATTACGGTTAAATATATTATTCCTGCATTACATGCATACAGAGGTTTTTAGTGAACTTTTCCCTTTAATCAATACAGCCAATCCCCAAACTCTGGAATGGTTACTTTCGGTTGCCGTTGAACACGAATACCCCGCTGGACGAGCTGTGTTGATGGAAGATGCTTGGGGTAACGCAGTTTACCTTATAGTTTCTGGTTGGGTAAAAGTTCGGCGCACTATAGGCGAGGATTCTATAGCTTTGGCTATTTTAGGTCGGGGCGATTTTTTTGGAGAAATGGCTATTTTGGATGAATCTCCTCGTTCAACCGACGTGATTGCTCTTTCAGCCGTAAAATTACTGAGTATCTCTAGAGAAAAATTTATTCATATCTTATTTAAAGATCCACAGCTACACCACCGAATGCTCCAATTAATGGTGAGACGACTACGACACGCAAACGTACGCTTGCACATGCGTTCTTCTCCACCAGCAGTCAAACTTGTTCAGACTCTTGTCAGCTTGGGCGATAGCTATAGTGAAGAATCAGACGAAGGTAGAAAAATTTTTAACATCCCTTTTAAAGATTTAGCAGATGTCGCAGAAATTGGGGTTGAAGAAACTACCAAAATTATGGAAAAATTAAACGAAAAAGGTTGGATAAAAATTGATACTGTTAATCAAGTGGTCTACCTCGTCAATTTGTGCCAAATGATCAATCTGGCTAGCAAAGTTTAATACTTTCAGGTCATTATGGCTGTTTGTGCATACAAGAGTTATGAGTTAGGAGTTATGAGTTAAATTAATCTTTTAACTCATAATTCCGTAAGATTTACTCTTAAGCTCAGATGAATGAAACAATAGCACCTCGTACCGATACGCGTCTTCAAAAAAAATTACCGACCATTCACTATCAGGTGGCAATGCCTCAACCTGAAAATCATTTGTTTGAGGTGACTCTACAGCTTGTCGGCTACCCATTTTCCACTCTCGATTTAAAATTACCAGTTTGGACACCTGGTTCTTACTTAGTGCGAGAGTATGCTAAACATCTACAAGATTTCACTGCTTTTGCCAACGATAAACCTCTAAGTTGGCGAAAAATTAGTAAAAATCATTGGCAAATAGAAACAGAAAATGTATCAGAAGTTACTATAAAATACCGCATTTTTGCCAATGAACTCACCGTACGTACAAATCATTTAGATTCTACACACGGCTATTTTAATGGTGCAGCGCTGTTTTTTAGGATACCAGAATTTGACAAGCAACCAATTTTTGTGACAATTGTAACACCGCGGTCAGAATGGCAGGTAACTACAGCGTTACCCCCTGTTCCGGGACAAGTCAACACGTTTTGTGCTTTGGATTTTGACACCCTTGTGGATAGTCCTTTTGAGATTGGTTCTCATCAACTCTATCATTTTCAGGTACAGGGTAAACCTCACGAACTAGCTATCTGGGGACGTGGTAATTTTCAGGTGCAGCAGATGATTGCTGATATCACGAAAATTATTGAAGTTGAAGCACAAATGTTTGGTGGTTTACCTTATGAAAGATATGTGTTTCTGGTGCATTTATTTGCTCAAGCTTACGGGGGTTTAGAGCATAAAAACAGTTGCTCGTTGATTTACCAGCGCTTTGGATTTCGCGATCGCGAAAAGTATGATCGTTTCATGCAATTGGTAGCCCACGAATTTTTCCATTTGTGGAATGTCAAGCGCATTCGTCCCAAGGAACTGGAACTATTTGATTACGATCAAGAAAACTATACCCCTTGTTTGTGGTTCTGTGAAGGAACAACTAGTTTCTACGACTTGCTAATTCCTTTACGGGCTGGGATTTACGATGTCAAATCATTTTTGAATAACTGGGGTAAAGAAATTACTAGGTATCTGACAACTCCAGGGCGCAAAGTACAACCCCTTTCGGAATCTAGTTTTGATGCCTGGATTAAATTGTATCGTCAGGATGCCAACAGTGGTAATTCCCAGATATCCTATTATTTGAAAGGAGAAATGATATCTTTCTTGCTGGATTTGCTAATTCGTTGTCGGCATCAGAACGAGCGATCACTTGATGATGTCATGGTGCAAATGTGGCAAAAATTTGGCAAAGGCGAAATTGGTTATACTTCAGAACAGTTGCAGGAAGTAATTGCATCTGTCGCAGGAATCGATTTATCTGATTTCTTTAAACGCTACATAGATGGTACTGAGGAATTACCTTTCAATGAGTACTTAGAGCCTTTTGGCTTACAACTGGTAGCACACACAGAAACAGAACCTTACCTGGGTATGAGAGTGAGTAACGAACATGGACGAGACATTATTAAATTTGTCGAAGTCGGTTCTCCTGCACAATTAGCTGGAATTGATCCTGGAGATGAATTGCTCGCAATTGATGGCATAAAAGTAACAGCGAATCAACTAAGCGATCGCCTGAAAGATTACCAACCCACAGACATCATCCAAGTTGCCGTCTTCCACCAAGATGAACTCCGCATTTACCCTGTCAGTTTGGCTTCTCCACCTGCAAGCAAGTATCAAGTACAACCTGTTGTCAATCCCTCTGCTACACAAACACGGAACTTTGACGGGTGGTTAAATGCATCGCTGGCAAATCTGCGGTAAATTTTTAGTCTTAGTTAAGGTGGGCATTTAATTGCCCACCATTAATTTTTTATTCCTTCATCCCAAAGAATTTCCGTTGCTTTTTGAGCAGTAAGCGGACGGTAAAATAGAAAACCTTGTACATCCTCACAGTTAATGGATTTTAAGAACTCCAATTCCTCTTGCTTTTCTACTCCTTCGGCGGTTAGTTTCAACCCCAGACTCCGCCCCAAATTAACTATCGCCTTGATAATATGAGCCACTTTCACATCTTTGGTCAAATCACGGATGAAAGAACCGTCAATTTTTAAATTGTGGAGTGGTAACAACTGTAGACGTGACAGAGAAGAATGACCTGTGCCAAAATCATCAATAGAAAGATGAACTCTCATCTCCTCTAATTTTTGCAACACCGTTCTCGTGAATTCGAGATCCTCAATAGCAGTTGTTTCTGTAATTTCCAATTCTAAGAAATGCGGTTCTAGCCCTGTCTCATCCAAAATCTTAGCCACTGTCTCCACCAACTTCGGTTGGCGGAACTGTTTGAGAGAAAGATTGACAGCCATGGTCAAATTAGGTAATCCTTCATCTTGCCAAGCTTTATTTTGCCTACAAGCCGTTCGCAGAACCCATTCTCCTATTGGGATAATTAATCCACTTTCCTCTGCTAAGGGAATAAATTTAGTGGGAGCAACTAGTCCCATCTCTGGATGTTCCCAACGCAGCAGCGCTTCCATACCAGTAATTTTACCAGTGTCAATATTTACGCGAGGCTGGTAATAAACGACAAATTCTTCTCGTTCTAGAGCATGGCGTAAACTCTTTTCTAAAGTGAGTATTTCAGGAGTTTTAGAACTTATAGAAGTTGTATAAAATTGGAAGTTATTTCTACCTTCGTCTTTAGCATGGTACAAGGCTGCATCTGCGTGCTGAATCAGAGTTTCAACATCAGGACTATGATCGTCAAACAGAGCAATACCCAGGCTAGCACTGATATAAAGTTCGTTTCCTTCTATATTAAAAGCTGTTTCTAATTCTTGGAGAATTCTTTCGGCTACTTGGGTGACCTCGTCCACATAATTAACATCGGGTAATAAAATGATGAATTCATCGCCTCCCCAGCGAGCAACAATATCACCAGCTCTGAGGGATTTCTGTAATCTTTGGGCGACACATTGTAATAATTGATCGCCGAGTGTATGTCCCAGAGTATCATTAATCGTTTTGAATCGATCCAAATCCAGAAACATTACAGCTAAACTTTCTTTTCTGCGGGCTGCATTCGGTAAAGTCCTGGACAGCTGCTCTTTAAACAATAGGCGATTTGGTAATCCTGTAAGCGAATCGTGGAGGGCCTGGTAACGAATCATTTCCTCCACCTGTTGTCGCCTTCTAGCACCACTGATACTAGCAGCCATTGTTAAGAGAGTCGATTCTTCGTGTCTTGACCATTGACGTTCCTTTGAACAGTCTACTAAACCCAGGACACCCCAAAAATTATCATCAAGACGCAAAGGCACAAGCAACACAGATAAAATACCCTCATCTTGGAGAATTGCTTGGTCAGTAACACTTAATTCTCTAGTCAAACTTGCAATTGACTTTCCTTGAGAGAGGGTAGTATACCAGTGATTGAAGCCAGAAAATTGATTGGGTTGATTTTGTCTAGTGCCTTGAGATTGCACAGAATCGCTTCTCCATTCAAATCGAAGCGTCATCTCCATTTCAGTAGTAACAGTGTGGAGATGGTTCTCAAACAAATAAACCCGATCTACCTGAGCAGCTTCACCCACCACCGCCAAGGCTTTGTCAATAGCTTTCTCATAGTTCATTTCTGTGAGTAAATAATTGGTAGCTTCTGCTACTGCTTGCAGCAGGCGATCACGATGGCGTAATTCGATTTCAGCTTGCTTTTGCTCTGTAATATCCCTAACAATAAAAGTTCTAATTAAATCGCTTTCTGGAATATAGTGGATTGATTGCTCAAATACTTCTTTACCAACTTCTACTTCGCGAATAAAAGAATTCCCTTGCTGATTTTGAACAGCGATCGCCAATCCTGCCAAAATTGTGTGCTGTATACCTAATTGTCTGATATTAGGAAATTTCAATGCCGCAGCAGGATTAAGATAAGTCACTTTTCCTTCTAAATCAATCTCAATTATGGGATTGGGAATCAATTCTGGAAAAGACGCCAACCGAGCCAAAGCAACTTCACTAGCACCTTCGACACTTTCTGTAGGGAGACTGAGAGTTTCAAAAGGATTAACAGGATTAGCTTGTTCTGATAAGAAGCCAGATATATCTTCAGCAACGCAAGATTCCGAAAAAGCTTGCTCTGATAAATTGGAGATTGCATAGTATTTGGCTTTGACCTGATTATTGCCAAATTCAATCAAGTCTCCATGTTTGAGGTCATGAGAGAAGCATTTCATACCATTGACAAATAGTCCATTTGTACTTTTTTTTCCCTTAAAACTACCATCAATAATCCGAAAGGCATATTGTTCTATGTCTGGTAGAGTTACTCGTAATAAAATGGCGTGCTGTCTGGAGACAGATCGAGAACGAAGCACGATTGCATTTCTGCTATCTCGTCCCAGAGAATATGTAGCCTCTTTCAAAGGAATTGTTCGCTGTCCTTGCAAGTCTTGCAGAACTAACAGATGACGTATTTTTTCCCGCTCATTTTCTAGCATGATTTTTCCTCAAACTCTCATCTGTTCGGCTCTTGTTCTGAAAGATATTGCTCCCATAATTCTTGATCTTGAGTAGGCATTTTCATCAAAAGTTGCTCAATCAACTTCATTCCCATTGGTGAGGGAATAGCACGACCATTTTCCCAACGGTTAACCGTCTGAAACGAAACGCCCAGCTGACGAGCTAGTTGCTCCTGTGAAAGTCCTAGCCTTTTTCTCAACTCACGAATGAGATTAGAAAACTTTGGCCTTTCAGTCACTGTTGTGTACTCTTTTCTCTTTTAGGCACAAGCCCGCCAATAAATCAGCCCAGCCCTATTAATCTATTTCGTGGGATTTATATATTTTTCAAGGGGGAGCAAAAACGCTTTAAGGCGTTTTTGCGTAGACGCAACGCGGCTTCCGAAGGTGGGCTGGGCTGATTTATTTATTGGAGATCCCTTAAGTATTCAGAATAAGATTAAATACTTGGTATAACAAATGGTATATTTGCGTAATTTTGAACTCAAATACAGAATACTGTCAGCAAATTAGAACCCTGATTATAAGAGCCAGTAGCCTTATAACCTCACAGAAAAATCTTCGTAAAGCACTTAAATAAAGTAAATATTTTGTATTTTTTTAACTTTTATAATGAAACAATAATCTCTTAAATCTTTTGAGACTCCCACAACTAGAAGTCGTAGGATTGTTAAAGATTATCTCAAATCCAAATCTCCAATATTACATAGACTCAGGTGATTAGAATTAATATAAAAACAATATGAAAAATGTCATTAACGAAGACGGACATAAAAATGGAAAAGTATGTATGCACAGTCTGTGGTTACGTATATGATCCAGAAGAAGGCGATCTAGATGGTGGTATACCACCAGGCACAGCTTTTGCAGATATACCTGAAGACTGGGTATGTCCTGTATGTGGATCAGAAAAAGATAAATTTGAACTAGATGAGTGAGGATTAGGTATCGGGGACTTATCAATTAAAAATTAAAAATTAAAAATTAGGAAGAAAGACAAGAGGGAGAATAATACCCAATACCCAATACCCAATGACAAATGACAAAATTGCAAATAATAATTGTAGGTGGTGGGGCGGCTGGTTTTTTTGCTGCGATCGCAGCAGCTAAAGCTAATCCTCGCGCCCATGTAATTTTACTTGAAGCTAGCCATCAACCATTGGCTAAGGTTCGTATTTCTGGTGGCGGACGCTGCAATGTCACCCATGCTTGCTTTGAACCGCGAGAGTTGGTGAAAAATTATCCCAGAGGTAGCAAAGCGCTATTAGGTGCTTTTACGCGCTTTCAACCTCAAGATACTATCACCTGGTTTCAGGCTCATGGTGTGGAGTTAAAAACTGAGGCTGATGGCAGAATGTTTCCGATTACAGATAGTTCAGAAACCATCGTCAATTGTTTGATAGGTGCAGCTAAAGCCGCTGGCGTAGAACTGCGTATAGGGACTGCGGTGACATCAGTGAAATTAAAAGAAGACGCAGAGAGGGAAAGACACGGTGAGCAGCGCGTTGCGGAGGTTCCCTCCGTTGTAGCGACTGCGAACCCGAAGGGTGATGCGGTGAATCTATCAACAATAATCCCCGTGTCCTCACCTCCTCGTGTCCCTTTATCAGAGAAGCTCTTCTCTCGCTTCGAGATCACTTTGAAGTCGGGGGAAAAATTACAGTGCGATCGCTTGCTGTTAGCTACAGGTAGTAATCCCATAGGCTATAAAATAGCTCAACAATTGGGACATACTATCGAGTCACCCGTCCCATCTTTATTTACTTTCAATATTAAAAATCAAAAGCTTACAGAACTGGCTGGTGTGAGTGTAGATCCTGTAAAATTGCGGCTAATTGTACCGGAATACCCACATCTAGAACAAACAGGGCCACTACTGATTACCCATTGGGGTGTAAGTGGCCCAGCTGTGTTGAAATTATCTGCTTGGGGTGCAAGAATGTTGCACTCTAGTAATTACCAAGCCACTTTAGTAATTAATTGGCTACCCCATCTCCAACAAGAACAAGTGCGTCAACAATTGTTGACAGTTAAGAACAATTCACCAAAGCGTTTGATTGCATCTTCTCGCGATGTTGACTTACCCCATCGCCTCTGGCAATACATTGTTTCTTGTGTAGGTATTTCTATTGAAAATCGTTGGGCAGAATTATCAAATAAAACTTTAAATAAATTAGTGCAAGAACTTACCCAAGGACAATACTCAATTAACGGGAAAGGAGTGTTTAAAGATGAATTCGTAACTTGTGGTGGTGTAAATCTTAAAGAAATCAACTTTAAGACTATGGAAAGCAAATTGGTTCCTGGACTTTACTTTGCAGGAGAAATTTTAGATATAGATGGTGTAACAGGTGGCTTTAATTTCCAAAGTGCTTGGACAACAGCTTATCTAGCAGGTTCAGCATCCATAAGTTAAGCAAATAGGGACAATGAGAATTACTAGCTAATTGTAATTTAAAATATGTTTTAAATAATGTTTTTTCGTTGCAAAAAAAACGTGAATAAAAATAAATAATAATTAAAAAATTGACATATTTTTCCCTGATATCAGGAAAAATACTGACTATTTGCATAACACTTAAGTATTTATTGTAAAATTGGCAATGTAGAACGAAACTTTATTTTCTTTGCAGTTTATAGTTTCTGTCTACTACCCCTTGTATTATTTTTCAAAAAAAGGATAAACAAGAATAATCTACAATTTATCACCAAAATTGTATAATTTCGGGCTGACAACGAAGTTTCAAAAACATAGAATATAGCTCATAAGCTATCTCATTACAAACTTTATCAGTGGTTATTGTTGATCACTGAACAATATTTCTGAGGAGAAAAACTACTAATTTTTCTCTAGAAACTTGTTATGAAATTTTTAGTTTATCACCGATAAACTAAGGTGTTCTTTGAGTGTAGGTATCACTGACTTAAATGTAATTCGGGAGGGAAAATTGAAACTGAGGCTCGGCTTTATCATACTAGGGATTATTTTAATTTCTTTTGCACAATCAAATAAACTTACTTGTACTCGCACTGAAAAGCAGGGATCATGTAAGTTAGTACGTTCCGGTTTTTTATGGTCGGAAGAAAAAGAATTGCCAGTGAATAAATTACGAGGTGCTAAATTTTATAGCCCCAAGAACGACGAATCATCTAAAGTCGTGATCAATACTAGTAATAGCGAAGTGTCATTTTCTTCCTTTACAAGTTACGCTAATGAAAATCAACAGCGAGCGATCGCATCCCAAATCAATAACTTTGTCAGAAACAGTGAACAACCATCTTTGCAGGTTGAGCAAAATGATACATGGTGGATTGTGATTGGATTTATTAGTCTTGCTGTTGGTGTATATCCCTTGCTAAAACCAAAATCTTAATTCAAAGTAGATTCAGTTATCAGTTACCTGTTAATAACTGATAACTGTTTACTGAAAATTTAGTATTTTTTTAAAACGCCTGGTTCTTTCTGTATAGGCAAGATATCTAAAGTATCAGATTGAGAACAATATTTTAAGTCTTCATGACACTCCAGACGTAATAAACGTTTGCCATGACTGGCATGATGAAATAATCCTAATAAATTATCTTGCCACTGAGAATAAAGGGCGATCGCATTGATGACTTCATCATTACCTGCAATTTCATCAGCGGAGAAATTAGTTGTTTGCAAGATACCATGAGCGATCGCACCTGCACAGGCGGTATCTTCTAGAGAAAAACTACCTTCCCAACCAGAACCGACAATCCACACTGTTTTTGGTTGCTTTTCCAACACAAATTTCACCACTGCACCACGGTTGATAAATGCTGCTGCAATTACAGTTTTAGCGTCTTGGACTCGTTGTAAAGTTCTGGTACCATTAGTAGTACTGATGAACAAGCGCCTTCCTTTTACCCTCTCTGGCGTACAATCGAGAGGAGAATTACCCAAATCGAAGTCAGGGACTTTGGCTCCGCCACGTTCTCCGGCTCGTAGCCGTTTTTCGACTGGCCAAGTTTCACTGACTTGTATAAGTTGATCTAAATCGCTGAACGCTTGGACTGCTTCACCACCAGCAGCCAAAACTGTTGCAATTGTGGAAGTGGCTCGCAGCACGTCAACTGCGATCGCACATTCTGGTACTTTATCCACTGGAGTGGATTCCGGAGTATGATAAATGAATAGCTTCACGCGCTGAGTTACACCTGATTTGAGAATGCCGATATCACATTCACTCTAGTTTTTTGTGCTTTGTCAAGTCAATGGTTCACTGCTTCGCATTATTACCAACTTCACTGGATAACTCAACTCTACTCTTCACCAAGAACCCGCCGTGCTGCAACCATATAACGGAAGATGTATTCCACCAACTCAAGATAATTACGAGTTTCTACTGAAGAAGAACCCCAGACTGTGACACCATGATCACGAATAAGTAGGGCTGGTAATTGTGGGGTTATCTTGCTAAATCTTGCTTTGACTTCATCCGCAATCTGCTGCACTTGTAAATGATTAGCAAATATAGGCATAACACAATCAGGGTTTTCTTCCCATACCCCAAGTCCTTTGAGCATTTCCAGTGGTGGTAAGGGTAAAGAATCTGTCTTGACAAACCGAGAAACCAGGTTGGCTTCTATTGAGTGGACATGATAGCAACTTTTGGCTTCCGGAAAAAGATCATAAATAACTTGATGAATAGCAGTCTCAGCACTCGGCTTAGAGTCTTTTGCGGGTTGTTCTACTCTCCCATCTGGATAAATCCGTACAAAGTCATCGATGACTAATTCTCCTTTCGACTTGCCGCTAGCAGTAATCCAGAAGCTACCATCAGATAGACGTGCGGAGAGATTACCTGCTGTTCCTAGCATCCAACCCTGTTGGTAAAAGTGACGGGCGGCATTAATTAACTCCAGACGGGTATCATTTAGGGTTGGGCTGTTCATTATTCTAGACAGATTTCCACAATTGTGCTAATTTATCACGCACTTCAAAAAAGTCTTGCCAGAGAATGTAGGGTTTTTGATTTTTTTCTAAATAATAGGCTAGGCGATCGCGAGCAAAAACTATCGGTGTTGCCAAAGCCATATTTAAATCAGTAATCGAATCACCAATAGCTATTTTCTCATCTGCTGGATACTTTTCCATCACTTGCACTTTCGCAACTAATTCTGTTCCACCTTCAAACTCAGAATTTACCTGCAAATAGTCACTAGCTGTATCAATATCAACAGCATGGATCGCATGAATTCGTGGTAATAGTTCGTCCAAAACAGCTTCCACCATACCCCGCAGTCCGCCAGAAATTACGACCAAGGGTACTTTTTGTGTATCCAAAAAATCCAGTAATTCTGTAAACCCCGAACGAATTGGTTGTTTGCGAGTAAATTCCAAAATTTCGGGGTAGCGAGAAGATGGAATTGACTCCAAAATCCGCTTGACTCCCTCGCGTAATGTCAGTCTCTGTGCGTACATTTCTGGTATCAATTCGGCAGAAAGCTGAGGTGAAAAATGCTTCAGCACTGCCACAAAGGTTTCTGATACCGTAATTGTACCGTCAAAATCACAGAAAATGATACGTTTCATTTTTTAAGCAACAGCCTGACGTCGATGAATTGGTGTACCTGTATACTCAGGAACCCAGCCTTCTGTGTTGGTGAAATAACGTACAGCTTTCACTCGCCGCTCTGGTGTAAGATAAAACCAGTGTTCTGTCCCAGCAGGCACATTGATATACTCTTGTGGTTGTACAGTCAGTTCTACCTGACTACCATCAGGACGCACAAAGCCAAAAATACCTTCTCCCGCGACGATGTAGCGTACTTCATCATCTGCATGAGTATGAATCTTGTCAAACTTTGCTAGCAATCCATCTAAGTTGGGGATTTCTGGATGAAGAACAATTAAGTCACGGGATTGATAGCCTGCTGTTTGTTGCAACTCGTTAAAATATTGATCTAAAGCTACTAATACTTGTTCTTTTTCGTCTTCATTGAGGCTATCTTTTGCTAGCAGTTCATGTAATTGGGGATCTTCCCCGACAGACCAATAATCGAGTTGAATATTAAGGGATGCTAATTCGCGAGAAATATCTTTCAGGTCAGTATATACTTTGCCATCTTCTAGTTGTAATATCGCCATAGTTCACCTCCTGTATTGAGTATTATACGGTAATTCTAGCGACTTACAGTAGACGTTCCCAAGAACGTCTACATTGGTGTTCGACTTTTTAATTATTTCCTAATTTATTAGCCTCAGACTTATTGTATTTGCCTGGATATTTTTTGTGGAAATAATTTTCCATCACTTGTAACGCCATCGGCCCAGCCACACTACCACCACCACCACCGGAATGTTCTGCAAATGCGACAACCAAAATTTCTGGTTTGTCCGCTGGAGCATAACCACCAAACCATGCATGATTGGCTTTGACACCATAACGTAACCAAGCTTCAGCAGTTCCTGTTTTCCCAGCGACAGGAGGAAGAGTTGGCACATTTAGCGCTTTAGCTGTACCTTCACTTACGACTTTCCGCAGTCCATCTTGAAGAACTTTGACTGTGGAGGGTTTCATATTAACCGGCTCACGCCAAGTTGTTGCTTGTTTGTTGTCTTCGAGTAGATGTGGTTGAACTCTGTAACCACCATTAGCGGGTACAGCAAACATGACACCGACTTGCAGAGGTGTGGCGAGTAGCGCCCCTTGACCAATTGACATATTTACAGAATCGCCTACAGTCCAAGGCATTTTCCAGGTTTTCTGTTTCCAAGTTTCATCGGGAACGAAACCTTTTGATTCTTCTGAGGCGAATTCAAACCCGGTTTTTTTGCCAAAACCATATTTACGTGTCCATTCAATTAAAGTCGGGCCACCCACTCTCGCACCAACTTGGTAGAAAAAGGTATCGCTACTCATGGCGATCGCTCGTGCAAATCCCACTGTTCCAAATCCCGCATGATTCCACTCATTAAAGCGAGTACCGCCAAAGTTGAGCGAACCATAGGTTGGTAGCACCGTGTCTGGAGAATATTCACCGGACTCTAATCCCGCAGTGGTGGTAACAATTTTAAATGTACTTGCTGGGGGATAGGCTCTCAAAGCACGATTGAGTAAGGGATGGTCTGCACCTAACAAGATTTGTTGTAATTCTTTTTGAGAAGGTTTTGGCTTGGAAAAAACATTGGGGTCAAAGGTGGGATGAGACACCATTGCTAAGATAGCGCCGTTGTGGGGATTCATGGCGATGATAGTACCATTGCGATCGCCCAAAGCTTTTTCAGCTGCGATTTGCAAATCTGCATCTAGGGTCAAACGTAGATCCTCACCAGCTTTTACCTGTTTCTGTCCGATAATCCGCAATGGACGACCACTACCATCTACTTCCAATTGCTGACCACCCCATTCACCCCGAAGCAAGTCTTCATAAGCTTTTTCAACTCCCATTTGACCAATTACATCTCTGAGACGGTAGCCTTCGTCTCTCTTTTGCTCTAATTGTTCACGAGTTAACTCACGAGTATAACCTAGTACATGAGCAAATTCTTTACCATGCGTATAATAACGAACTGCATCCGTATGTATTTCAACTTTATCTAGTTCGCTTTCGTACTCTTTTAAGGCAGTAATTTCATCTAGACTTAAATTGCGTTTAATCCGCACTAGTCCGGAGTAATCAGGCTCTTTCTCTGCTTCTTCGAGTTTCTTTTCTATTTCATTGAGCGGAATGTCAAGAATCTCAGATAAACGCGCTCCTATTTTCGGCCAAGAATCATTTTTTTTGTGAGCCATCGGCCATAAATACACAGAATGAGGATAACGAGTAGTAGCTAAAAGCTTGCCATTCCGGTCAAAAATATTACCTCTTTCTGGCTGTTTGTGTAAAAGCCGAATCCGATTAGACTCAGCTCGTTCTCGATGCGAAGGGCCTTGAACAATTTGCAAATACACTAACCGTGCCAGAATACCTTTTGTCAACAACAAGGTAAACACAATCAAAAATATAGACTGGATACCCCGTCCAACGGTACGTGATTGTTTATTATTGCTTGTCAGAGGAGATTGTAATAGGGACATAATATTAACTTTGATCCAAAACACACTTGATATGTATACAATTACGCTCTAATATTAACCGTATTGAGAAAAAATAATTCGGTAAGAACGGTATCAACTTTAAATTGATGTATTAAAGAGTTCGTAGTAAGGACTTTAGTCCTTGTTTTCTAGGTACGCTGTCTTGAAAACAGGGATCGAGAATTAAACAAGAGATTTTCATACTCCTATTGTATTATTTTTTACATATTAATTCGCAATTGCACAGTGTTAGTATAAATATCTATTTTTTGCTGGTATAGAATAAATAGCATTCGGGTTCAGTATGGAAGTCAATAAACTATATTAATTTGTTTAGTTACAAAAAGATAAGCTTAATTGATCACTTTTGATAAATGTTATACAAAATCTTTGTTTGCAAGTCCTTAATGCTTGATCAAAGTCTTTTGGATTTCGCATTGACTAAACAGTCTCTACCCCCAAATTGCGGAAATTGGGAGGAAATTTAATCTTCATGTAGTGGTGTTAGTTATGAGATTTAATCTCAAAATTCAGGAAATTTTCACCTTGGTACTATTAATGTCATAGAAATATATAAAAATAATAGACAATATGAGTAATAGCCAAAATCATCAGGTGTTTAATCATTCCAAAAATAAGAATCTTCCTCTTAGCTTATCTATAATATTTATAATTATAATATTTATTCTTGTTTCTCAAGATACTGCGACTGTCATTCCTGTCTTAGGATTTCATGGAGTAATTAGTAATCAAAACTCTATTACTCAAATTGACCAAGATAAAATGCATTATCCACGAAAAAACTTAGAAATGTTTTTAGAATACTTAATAAATAATGATTACTGGTTTTTAAGTTCACAAGATTTATATAATATTTTGTCAAGTAAAAATCCAAGCATTTCTCAGGTATTAAAAAAAAGAAAGCCCATTATGCTTTCTTTTGATGATGGATATAAAACAGTATATACAAATTTGCTGCCTATTTTAAAAAGACTAGAAAATAAATATAATAAGAAAATAAAAGTTGTTTTATTTATAAATCCAGGGACTTTAGCGAATAAAAATAGTATTAATTCTCCTAATTTAGGGTGTGAAGAATTAAGAGAAGGTTTACGACAAGGTTTCTATGATATTCAATCTCATGGCTTAAATCATAAAGACTTAACAAGACTGAGAGATAAAAGATTGGTTAAGGAATTATTGCAATCTCAAAATGAACTAAGAAAATGCACTCATGATTTAGATCCAGACAAAAAAGTAGCTTCGCATTTTGCCTATCCTTATGGTGCTTATAATCTAAGAGTCAAAAAATATGTAGCTAAATATTATTTATCAGGTTATCTGTATAATAATAAACTTTTGAATCGCAATATTTTGAGAAATTACTATGAAATCCCTCGTTTAACAGTTAATCAACTAGAATCAGTGAAAACTTTAATTGAAAAATTTGATACAAATTTTAATTCAAAATCAATCAAACTTTTATCGATAAAAGAAAAACCAGAAAAATCAAAAATCAAACAATAGTATGTCTAAATTTAAATTTATATGCACCAGGCACAAAATATTGCTAATTCTGAAATTAACTCATCTAGAAAAATTTATTCTAGCTCACGCTAACACTCCTTTTACAGGCTTTCTCAAAGGAGTTTTTTATATTTTCATAATTGGTATATTTGTGAGTTTGTGTACTAAATTAAAATTATTTTGGCAGACATAAATATTATTTAATTATTACTATATTTTTGGGCGATCACATGAATGGTAAATTAAGCAATATCTACCATGCTTGAGTAATATCTATAACAATAAGTTATTTTATATTACAATTGTTATTATATGATTTTGTTGTGATATATTTAACAATCGAAATTAAGCAAGTTGATCAATAGATAAATAAAGTTTCACTAATCAAACTTCAAGTGTAAGGGAGATACATAAAATGTCAGGTTTTTTAAAAATTAAGCAGGATACTTATTTTAAGCAAGATCCACTACAAGAAGCACAGTATCTCGGCAATGGAGATAAGGCTAAAATTGCAGCAGGTAGCAATATTTCATTCTCCTATATTACTTTTGTGAAATACCTAGGTAAGCCATTTCACGAACACATGCATTTAGAGGTACATTGCGATCCCCCAATCAAGTCTATATCGGGTGATGATATCCAAACTTGGTTTGTTTATGCAGACGATATAGATGAGATTAGATAGGGAGCGGGGACACGGAGAATATTGTTGATAGATTCACCGCGTCTCCTACTCACCCTGTCATCGCGTCTCTTCCTAATGTCCAATATCTATTGACCAACAAATATTAAGGTACTTCAATCGAAATCAAAGTATTCTCTGGTAGATAATTGCAAAAACGCCCTTCATTTGCAAACGCTAAAATTAGGCGCAGGGTGTAATCTGGTGGAATTTGCAAATCAGCCCACGGTACTGCAATCTCTAAACAACGGTCTAAAGCAACTTGACCCCGACTAGTACGGGAATGCCATTGATAATGTTCCCCTGCTTCCTGAAATTGAATCGATTGGGTCAACAAATTGATTTCTAAATGATGATGGAAAAGGTAATTAATTGGCGCAACATCGGGAACTTCCGTTAAGGGAACAGGGCTATTGTGCATTGTTTTGTCAGGATAAAACCACAGCAAATTTAATTCTGGTGGTAAATCCTGTCCTGGTTGAGTCCCTGTTTTAAAGTCTAGCCTCAGATAAAAATTCAAGTGATCTACCCCATACCACAGGCGTTGAACGACGCTGCTGTTGTGCATGGTTCCCCGTGAACCACCGATTTCGATCCGTCCAGCTTTATCCCAGTCTTGTTCATCTCCCTTACCATCAATGTTGGGATGAATAAAGCTGTCTGGGCGATGATCCATGCGTGCGGCGTGGACTTCTACAGGGTGACGTAAGTAAGTAGGTATAGGTTCATTTAAAGCTTGGTAAATGCTGCACAGATGTTCTCGAAATAATTGATCGAAAATGGCATCTTGATTAGAAGAATGGCCTTCACCAAACCACCAAAACCAATCAGAACCTTCTGCTGCGTACAATGCTTCCCAAGCTACTGGGTTGTTTTCTTCGGTTGCTTCTGGATGATTTGCCAAGGTGACTCGTGCGTGGGTTAAGTAGTCCCAAGCACGATTTTTGGCGGGATCGCCGATCCAAGTCGTAAAACTACCATCTACCCAGGAACCACTGTGTAGTTTGTTTCCGGGAATAGTTGCTGTTGGTGGATACTGTTCGAGAAATTCTGAGACAGTGACGAGTTTGAGATGTGGTTCTCGTTCTAGGGTTGCATACAAAGCTTCTAAGAAAGGTTTACCATCTTGGGAATAAAATTCCCAACAATTTTCACCGTCCAAAGCAATGGTGACTAACCAAGGTTGTTCACTTTGATGTTCTCTTTGCATTCTGGCGATCGCTTGCAGGTGTCCCACCAAGTCAGCTGCTGCTTGCTTAGGTGTCATGGAACCATAGGTAAAGCCAATTAAATCTGATAACCTGTGGTCACGAAAGACGATCGCCAAATCACCCGCAGGAGTTTCTAGGCGATATGGTCGATACAATAAATCTGGTTCTTGTACATTTCCCGCCCCATCACGGTGGAAAAAGTGTCGCAGTGTCCAGCCCAAGATAGCTTCGTCTGAGCAAATCCACTTAAAACCCTGTTTTATAATATACGGTAAAATTTCTGGACTAACTGACTGTTCCGATGGCCATAAACCACGGGGTTCTTGTCCAAACCTATCTATATATAAATTCCAAGCTTTTTGTAAATGCCGAGGAATATCTTCTGCCCACTGAAATCGATAGTGTGGCAAAGTCATATTTGGTACAGCTACTCTCCCTGAATCGGTATCGGCAAGTAAGGGTAAAATGGGGTGAGTGTAGGGTGAAGTTAATACTTCAATTTGCCCAGTTTCTTGCATTTTCCGGTGCTGGGGGAGAATGCGAGCAATAATATCTCTTTGTTTAGAATAAATGCGCTGGCGATCGCTTAAAGTAAAATTTCGACCTTGTTTTAACCAAGCATTAATTTCTGGATCATCCCAAAACAAAGGATCAATCCAAGCCAGATTGTGCCAAGCTAATAAATCACTATAATCTTGTGCTTGCCAATTTGCGAAACACCAAGCTTCTCCTCTCTCTTGCTTTTGACTATACAACTCACTATAGCGGGGATGAGGATCAATCATCGTATGATGATTGGCATCAAAAAAGTGTTGGATGATAAATTCTCGCTGTTGCTGAGTCAGTTGTTCTGTGGGTGTCAGACTAGCTTCTAGGTAAGGATCAAAAGCTGTACCCGATATATAATCTTCTAACTGCAAGATCAGCGATGGTACTAAATTCACCGCTTGATGTAATTTAGGATATTTTTCTAACAACAGTACTAAATCCAGATAATCTTTTGTACCGTGTAGACGCACCCAAGGCAAGCGGTAATGCTGGGATAAAGAAAGCGAAACGCCGCTGCGAGATTTATACAGCGGCTGATGTTGATGCCAGATAAAAGCAATGTACAGGGGATGAGACATAGCAAAAGTCAAAAGTCCATAGTCAAAAGTCCATAATCAAGAGTCCATAGTCAAGAGTACAGAGAATTTCAAATTGACCATTGACCCTTGACTCTTGACTCTTGACTCATTACTATCACACCACTTGTTCTACTTCTGCAATTTCGGGGATCATTTCCTTGAGACGACGTTCAATACCCATTCTCAAGGTCATTGTGGAACTTGGGCAAGAACCACAAGCACCTTGTAAACGCAGTTTGACAATAGGGCCGTCGAGTTCTACAAGTTCTACGTTACCACCATCAGACATCAGGTAAGGACGCATTTCATCCAATACAGTTTCTACGTTGTCAGGAGTCAGTTCCATTTTTTCAGACCTCTTTTGAACAGAAAATATTTATTTTCTATATTTGTTAACTACATCCTAGTACAAGGAGGGTGGAGAGCGCTTTCAAGGGAGTAGGGAGACGCGAGAAGACACCGGACGCGGAGAAAAACCAATGACAAATAACTAACCAAGAACAATATTTGAGTAATTAAACTCAGTATTGGTAGTATTGTTGTCATTTATATACTCTTGCACAACTTGCTTGGTCATGATGTAGTAGTTGCCTATTTTCTCATAGGTATCTTCAAACTTTAAAATGCTGTCCACTGTGTTGGTTTGGGTGTTGCGGAAAGTAGCATCATAGCAAGTGGGAATATAGCCTTCACCTGTATCCAAACTTTTATAAGTATCAATTACAAAAGCCATACGCCCCATAACCCGGTTGACTTGGCAAATTTGCTCGTCGCGGATTTTATAAGTAGAATCCATTGACTCACCTTTGACCAAAATTTCTACTGCATTGGTATTGTCTGTTTCGCCTAAAACAAACTCGTTATTGCCGTGGGACTCTTCAAAGGGAGTATGTTGGCGGTGAGTGACCATATCTTGCAATTGGGTGTAAATACCTTCTGCCACTTGCTGATCAGTGACTCCCGTAACTTCTATACTCATGTCGTGGTTAATGTGAATCTGACCTGTGTAAATCTCCGCACCCTGCACTACTTTTACATCTGCACTATAACCAGGAAAATTTGTGTCCCAAGTGTAACGGCTTTCGTAAGCAGTTTGGAATAACTCGCGGGCTTTGTTTGGAGCTGTCATACCACCACATTGACTTCACTTTTCTCAGTTTAATCTAGTGTGATCAGTCATTTGTCATTTGTCATTTGTCATTTGTCATTTGTCATTTGTCATTTGTCATTTGTCATTTGTCGTTTGTCATTTGTCGTTTGTTAAAAGTTCTTTACTAATGACTAATGACCAATGACCGATGACTAATAACTAATAACTATTCTTGTGGACTATTTTCACTTGAGGAAACCATGACAGGTTGCTGATAAAGTGGCACGTTAAAAGTTACTGTGGAGCCAAGTCCTTCACCCAAACTATAAAAATGGACTTCTCCACCCATTGCTTCTACAAGTTTTTGAGAGATGACTAGTCCTAGACCTGTACCACCATATTGACGAGTACGAGAACCATCTACTTGTGAGAATAGTTGAAACAGTTTGTCTTGTTGATCAAGAGAAACGCCAATACCAGTATCTGCTACTCGCACTTTTACCATGCCGGGGAATTCTTGGTCTTTAAATATGACTTTTTTACGAACTACATCGGCGTTGACGGTAACACCACCTTCATGGGTAAATTTAATGGCATTGCCAACTAAGTTCAGCATTACTTGTTTGAGGCGTTGATAGTCACCATGAACAAGAATATCATCTGATGTATCTGGCAAATACATCTGGAAGCTCAATTTTCTTTGTTCTGCTTGTAGGCGCATAAAGTTACCTACGTCACTGAAGAGTTCTGCAATACTTACTGGTACTAATTCCAGTTCCATTCTTCCTGCTTCGATTTTGGCAAAGTCTAAGATGTCACTGATGACGTCAAGCAGGTGTAGTGATGATTTATGAGCCTCCAGAATAAATTGCTTTTGTTCTTCTGGATCGTCAGCCATTCCATCCAAAATCAATTTTAAAAAGCCAATTATACCATTGAGTGGCGTTCTAATTTCATGGGAAACGTTAGCGAGAAATTCACTTTTGAGGCGAGAAGCTTCTTCTGCTTGTTGGCTTGCGGCTTCTAATTCTTGATACAAAGTTGCGTGAGCGATCGCTGTACCTAACTGATCTGCTACTTCTTTTGCTAGATCAAGTTCTGTGGCTGTCATACTGTAACATTGATCACACAGAGTTACAGCAATCAATCCGTTCGGCTGATTTTGATAGCAGGTTGCTACTACCAACATTGTTTCCTGGCCAAAGAGCGGATGTTTGGGGTTCTGTTCTAAAATTGGTTCTAAAGTTGTCAAAGCTCTCGCAAATGCTGGCTCACAAGCAAGATCCACTTCTAATCCCAATACAGAGTTTAATGCAGGCTGATGATACTCTGCTATGACCCTGAGCTTGTTATTTGATGGTTGGTATGGAAAGATAATCGAACGCTTCAGTTGTAGCAGTTCTCCTAAACTGTCAACGGTTTGTTGCCAAATCACATCTAAGTTGAGAGTGCGGCGAATATTTCTGGTAATTTGGGTGACTAATTGTTGATTTTGCCGCGATCGCAGTACTAATTCTAATTCTGTGGCTGATTGTGTTTTCACGTCAATAGCTGTTTCGCTGACTGTGGCTTGTAGTAGCCGTCCCATAACCAAAACAGCGATCGCGGGATTACCCAATGTTGGCAAAATTGGACTAATGATTAATTCTAATTCTAGAGAATGCTCTTGATAGCGAAACCAACATTGACACTTTTCTGGCACCAAAGTTGTGAGTACGCGCTGCAACCGTTCTAAGTAAGCAACCTTATCTACTGGAGCAAAAACCCCATCGACTTTGGCATCAGCAACTATTTGCTGAGGATCAATACCGAACCTTTGGCAATGTTGCCAATCAAAGGAAAGATACCGCCCTGTGCCATCTTGCATGTACACTAACTCTGCTCTTAAATTCGTTGATGAGCCATTAGTGTTACTGGTAATCGCTTTTAGATGCTCAGACACAGAATTCGGCTGTTGGGAATTAGCAGCAATACTCATGACTCGAGTTGGATAGACAAATGGCAACCCAAAAATTTCTTTTGCTGAAGCTGCTTATAGCTTGGCATAATATAGCTTGGCATAATTTTTTACAGCTTTAGCACTTTTGATTAGTAATTTTTTGGTTGAGAACAGACAATTTAAGAAAATCTACACCTTTTAATCCTCACTAAACAGCTATTTTCATTACCTAATGTCGTTAGGTATAAATAATTATCTAATTAAAAAGGTTAAAAAGCTCATAAATTAAACTTTCTAGCCTTTTAGCTTGAAAATAGGTGTGGGGGTGTAGCAGGAGTCATATTTTCATGCCTTACTTGCATAAATAATTACAATTTTTTCAGGTTAAAAAAGGATATAAGACTTCCACAGTCAAATCAGCGTTCGACTGAGTGCTGAGGCACTGAGCTTGCCTAAGTGTCGAAGTGTGACGCCGAAGTCCGAATGGGTGTAGGGTAGCCAGTGCGGTGGACGGGTTTCCCGGTATTAACCACAAGCGCATGTGTAAAAAAGATTTTTTCGTACTTGGCGCTGAACATCAGTTCATTGGGACAGCCTGATTTTACTAATCATTCCATTCGCCTCGTGGTGGTACAGGCATCCGCCGAGGATTGCGCGTAAGTTCATCGTCTCTGGGAACTTCACCTCGCAACCATTGACGAATTGCCACTTCAATTACTTTACTGGGGTCGTTGGTTAAATGGCGAATTTGCTCCACCAACTCAGAGTCTAGTTGAACTGCTATTTCTACCTTATCGATTGGAGATTCTTCCGCATCGGTAATTTTATCTTTCATATTCATGTTGATATACTCTCAATTCGTTTGTCAAAGGCTTTGTAAAAAGCTTGTTTTGGCTCCGGGCAATTTATGATCTGCAATATAGCTTTTGTTGTCTGCATTTTGCAGTTCTAGATGTTTATTGTACGCTCCCAACTGATCAATACCAGATGCTGTAGATAGACCTTTATATTTTGTCAATGTTTAGTGATTGGTCAATTGTCATTGGTCATTTGTTATTTGTCATTAGTTCTTCTGCCCGTCCCCACACTCTCTTGTTCCCTATTTCTCTCTTAAGCTTTCTCCTCAGTTGCACCGTCTGAGCGAAGAAACCATTAAAATACGTTAAGTATATTTCTGTTTAACCTTGGTTGCTGCTAAAGCAAAAAAGTATTATGACTGACGTTCCCGCAGCTCGTATTCGGAATTTTTGTATTATTGCTCACATTGACCACGGCAAATCTACCCTTGCTGACCGCTTGCTGCAAGTCACTGGCACGGTGGACAACCGACTCATGAAAGAACAGTTCCTAGACAATATGGATCTGGAACGGGAGCGCGGCATTACCATCAAGCTGCAAGCAGCCCGGATGAACTACACGGCCAAAGATGGTGAGCAGTACGTATTAAACTTAATCGATACTCCTGGTCATGTGGATTTTTCCTATGAAGTATCTCGAAGTCTAGCAGCTTGTGAAGGCGCATTGTTAGTAGTGGATGCTTCCCAGGGTGTAGAAGCACAAACCTTGGCAAATGTTTATTTGGCACTAGAGCATAACCTAGAAATTATCCCGGTGTTGAATAAAATTGACTTACCGGGAGCAGAACCAGACAGGGTAATTGGGGAAATTGAAGAGATTATTGGCTTGGATTGTAGCGGTGCAATTCTGGCTTCTGCGAAAGAGGGAATTGGTATTGATGAAATTTTGGAAGCGATTGTGGAGCGTGTTCCACCGCCACGAAATACAGTAAATGAACCTCTAAGGGCTTTGATTTTTGATAGCTACTATGATAGCTACCGGGGTGTGATTGTGTATTTCCGGGTGATGGATGGAAATTTGAAGAAAGGCGATCGCATCTACTTGATGGCCTCTGAGAAGGAATACGAAATTGACGAGTTAGGTGTACTTTCTCCGAACCAAAAGCAAGTTGAGGACTTGCACGCTGGAGAGGTAGGTTACTTGGCAGCTGCGATTAAAGCCGTGGCTGATGCCCGTGTCGGTGACACTATCACCCTGACGAATGCCAAGGCTACTGAACCCTTATCTGGGTACAAAGAAGCAAATCCGATGGTGTTCTGTGGTATGTTTCCCATTGATGCAGACCAATTTGAGGATTTGCGGGAAGCGTTAGAAAAGCTAAAACTCAATGATGCTGCGCTGCACTATGAACCAGAAACTTCTAGTGCTATGGGTTTTGGTTTCCGTTGCGGTTTTCTAGGATTGCTGCACATGGAAATTGTGCAAGAACGTCTGGAACGAGAATACAATTTAGACTTAATTATTACTGCGCCCTCAGTAGTTTACCGCGTTACTACTAATAAAGGCGAAGTCCTATATATCGATAACCCCAGCCACTTACCCTCTCCCAACGAACGGGAAAAAATAGAAGAACCCTACGTCAAGGTAGAAATGATTACACCAGAGACTTATGTTGGGACTCTGATGGAATTATCACAAAACCGACGTGGTGTGTTTAAAGATATGAAGTATCTCACCCAAGGACGGACGACACTGACTTACGAATTACCTTTAGCAGAAGTCGTCACTGACTTTTTTGATCAGATGAAATCGCGATCGCGTGGTTATGCGAGTATGGAATATCACCTGATCGGCTACCGCGAAAATCCTTTGGTGAAGTTGGATATCATGATCAACAGCGAGCCGGTTGATTCTTTAGCCATGATTGTCCACCGCGATAAAGCTTATGGAGTTGGGCGATCGATGGCTGAGAAGTTAAAAGAACTCATCCCTCGTCATCAATTCAAAGTCCCAATTCAAGCCGCTATTGGTAGTAAAGTTATCGCCAGCGAACACATTCCCGCCTTGCGAAAAGACGTACTTGCTAAGTGCTACGGTGGCGACATCAGTCGAAAGAAAAAACTGTTGCAGAAGCAAGCCAAAGGTAAAAAACGGATGAAAGCTGTGGGTACAGTTGATGTCCCGCAAGAAGCTTTTATGGCGGTGCTGCGTTTGGATCAGCAATAAACCTGAGTGAATTATTAGGAATTTAGAGTTTGCAATTCGGAATTGGGATAATTCCGAATCTCTATTTTCACTATCTGGGTGCATACATGATGATTACAACACTCACTAATGCTAAACCCGCTCCAATCAGGTCGTAATAATCAGGGGTGACTTGATCAATTTTCCAACCCCAAAATATTGCCATGATAATAAACACACCACCATAAGCAGCATAAACTCTACCAAAGTTAGCTGGTTGAAGAGTAGCGATCGCTCCATAAATCGCTAAAGCTATGCTGCCTAAAACCCCCCACCAAACTGACTTATCTTCTCGCAACCACAACCATACTAAATAGCCACCACCTATTTCAAATAATCCAGCCAATACAAAATAAAAAAGTGACTTAAGCATTTTTACATTGGGTTAGGAAGGAGACTGAATTTTTCAATAAAAAACCAACCCCTTGAGCAACAACAAAGTAACTGAGGGTTGGTATTATTTAACAACAAATAAACTAATTGACAATTACAAGGTTGTGGGTAAATCTCCTGATGTCGAGACTCCTCTGTGGCTACTTGGCTCATTAAATCTGCCAGCATCTGCCTCTTTCACAAACCCACTGTAGGCTTCCATCCCGTGTTCGCCGATGTCTAGACCTTCTATCTCTTCTTCACGAGATACTCTGATACCTAAGGTAGCTTTAAGTACTAAGAAGA
Organism: Fischerella sp. CENA71; assembly: GCA_024239075.1. Taxonomy (GTDB): domain Bacteria; phylum Cyanobacteriota; class Cyanobacteriia; order Cyanobacteriales; family Nostocaceae; genus Pelatocladus. The sequence continues at coordinate 410,235 of JANBVI010000064.1, forward strand.
AGATGGTGCTGAGAAGAACAGTTATACCGCCTACAGAAAGAACACCAAGTAGCTGGGTAAAGAACTGACCTAAGCCACCACCTGCGAATAGACCTTTAGCTGGGCCAAGATTCTCACCGTACCAGGAATAGACACCAGGACCAACAGCAAATAGACCAACTGCTAGAGTTCCCCAGATACCGCAAACTAGGTGTACCGAAACAGCCCCCACAGGGTCATCGATTTTGATTTTGTCAAAGAAGGTGACAGCGAAAACTACGAGGACTCCGGCAATTAAACCAATGAAGAAAGAACTGCCAATGGTGATGTAAGCACAAGATGCGGTAACTCCTACCAAACCAGCCAAAATACCGTTAATGATCATGGATAAGTCTGGCTTACCCAGATATAACCAAGCTGTGATTGTGGCAGCAATACCACCGACAGCACCTGCCATGTTAGTAGTCAAGGCGATGTGGGTGATCGCACTGGGATCAGCAGCCATGACGGAACCGGGGTTAAATCCAAACCAGCCCAACCACAAAATCAAGCAGCCCAAGGTAGCTATACTCATGTTGTGACCAGGAATAGCTACAGTCTGTCCATCTTGATATTTACCAAGACGAGGCCCAAGTAAGGCGGCTCCCATCAAAGCAGCCCAACCACCAGCGGAGTGAACCACTGTCGAACCGGCAAAATCCCAGAAACCTCTGTCTGCTAACCAGCCTCCACCCCAAATCCAGTGTCCGGTGATCGCGTAGGAAACACCGACAAGTAAGAGACTGAAAATGAGAAAGTCAATAAACTTAATGCGTTCGGCTACAGCACCAGACACAATTGTTGCTGCGGTTCCGGCAAAGACTAGCTGGAATAAAAATTTAGCAGCGAGGGGAACACCAGTCCAACTGAGAGCGCTAAATACTCCTTTGTAAGCGTCTCCTGTCGCAGGACTGTTATCAGCCCCTTGCAAGAAAAACCCATTTAAGCCTATAAAGTCATTCCCATCGCCAAACATCAAGCCAAAACCAATTGCCCAAAAAGCAACGGTAGCAAGAGCAAATACAATGAGATTCTTAGCGAGAACATTAACAGCGTTTTTCTGACGGCAAAAGCCGGTTTCTAACATACAGAAACCAGCGTTCATGAAAAACACTAAAAAAGCTGCGATCGCAACCCACAAAGTGTCAAGTGCAACCTTTAATTCGGCTGTAGTTGGGCCAGCAGCAGCAGGAGTTTCTTGAGCAACTGCTACATAACCCCAACCCAACACAATTAAACAAGCTAAGGGAATACAAGCTTGCCAACTGGGAGACAAGCGCCTGATTACCCATAAAAATTGACTGAAAATTGAGTTTGATTGCGTTTTGCTGAGGTTCCAGTTTCCTGACTGTCGCCTATGTTTTGCTGTCGATTTTTTTTTGTTCTTCAACATCATGCTCTAAACCGTCGTTAACTGAGAAAATTACGTTAAGCAGAAAGAGCGCTCTCCCAAAGCTAAACAATTGCTTTTTTATATTTGGTTATTACACAAGTTTCTCCTAAAACTCGCAGATTCTCAATGCTTTACCAAGCTGTTTTTGATAAATTTGAGAATTAAATAACCAAATTTATATTCAGGAAGTAGCAACTAAACTTTGGTGATACTACAAACATTCTTAAGAAATTATTATTATGTAGTTTGATTAAGAGTCAAGTATCTTTACATTGTCTATTTATTTTTTTTATTCAAATAAAATATATTTTGTTTATATAAGCATAATTTTGTCAAAAAGTTTCATTTAAAATGACAGTAGCAATGAAAAAAATTTTGTTAAATTCATTTAAATTACCGTAAAATTTAGCTCACCAAACTTAAAAAAATTTAAATCCTTGCCTCAACAATTAACGCAAATAAAATCAAGAGGATATTTTGATACTTATAATTTTTGTCAAATATTTAACAATATTAACACTTATAACTTGTGGAAAAAGATGCGATGAATGTATATACGCAATAGAGCTAGAGAGTGTATAAAATAAAAGCTTTGCAGAATTTTGTGAATATTACGAAATAAATTATTTCGTTAGATAGTGTATTTTTAAACTTAAGTTTATAAAAATCTGTAACATTAAATACAATTTATCTTTCTTGTCTCATTGCTAAATATGTCAATTTCGGTCTTATAGCTTGTATTATTTAGCTGTATCAATCTTGATCTCAATCTAGGCAAGAAAGTTGCATAAATATTAAAAATTTTATAGAAATGAATATTATTTTAAAAATAATTGACGTTATTTAAAATACATCTTTATCTTTTAAGTAAAATGCAAATTATTTTTATAATTAATTGAACTAAATTAATTACTAAATTCAGTTTGCATTTTTATAATTAAGTATAAATTAAAACTTAGCTATTAAAAATAGTTACATCTGTTTTAAATACTGCTGATATCCAATTTGCTCAAGTTTAGCTTGCTTTCTCATTACCGAATCACATAAATTTTGACGATATTTTTGTACTTTTTCTTGTTGTTCCGGCTGTTGGATAGCAAGAATTTGTACTGCTAAAAGTCCAGCATTTGTAGCATTACCAATTGCTACTGTTGCCACAGGAATTCCCGCAGGCATTTGTACAATAGAATACAAAGAATCGACTCCTTGTAAATGACGGCTAGGTACAGGAACACCGATCACAGGTAGCGGAGTTAAAGATGCAACCATACCAGGGAGATGAGCAGCACCACCCGCACCAGCAATAATTACCTTAATACCTCGTTCATGAGCAGACTGAGCATATTGCACCATCCGTTCTGGGGTACGATGAGCGCTGACGATCGCAACTTCAACAGCAACACCAAAATCTTCACAAACAGCGATCGCACCCTGCATGGTAGGTAAATCGGAATCGCTGCCCATAATAATACCGACAAGAGGTTGAGTCATAGGATCGGGGATTAGGGATCGGGGATTGGGGAGCGGCTAAAAGTTAGAGATTTTTGTTTTGAATTTTGTCTTCTCTAACCTTTCACCTTTAGTCTCTGGTTCCTTTGGTAGAGATTATCATCTCATTTATCTACGTAATTTGTGATTCATCCTAAAATCTAACTCAGAAATAATTGTAAATTCCAATGCCCGATCCCCAATCCCTAATCCCTGATCCCTTTCCTATAGACATTGTTAACGCAAAAGTGCCTGGTTACAAAGATTTGCAGATGATTGTTGTGAATTGCCAGGGCATAATTGAACAAATCTTGCCAATGGGTACAATTTTTAAAAGAGTTCCATCACCTGATTTGCAAGTGTTGGATATTGCAGGTGATTGGATTTCGCTTGGTGGTGTTGATTTACAAATTAACGGGGCGTTAGGTTTAGCATTTCCAGAATTAAAACCAGAAAATTCTGATTTATTGCCAAAAATATGCGAATTTCTGTGGAATGTAGGAGTAGATGCTTTTTTACCAACTTTGGTGACTACTTCAGTAGAAAATATTCAGCGATCGCTTGCCATTATTGCTGAGTTTATGGCAACTTTCCCTGTATCCCCAATTTTAGGAGTCCATTTAGAGGGGCCATTTTTAAATTTTCACAAACGCGGCGCCCACCCAGCTGAGTATTTGTTGTCTTTGACGATAGATGAAGTCAAACGGGTGTTAGGAGATTATGCTCATATTGTCAAAATTATGACTCTGGCGCCAGAGTTAGATACAACGGGTGAAGTCATTCCTTACTTACGTTCAAATGGTATCACCGTCAGTTTAGGACATTCACAAGCGACAGCAGCACAAGCACAACAAGCTTTTAAACTGGGTGCAACGATGGTGACTCATGCTTTTAATGCTATGCCACCATTACACCATCGTGAACCAGGATTATTAGGCGCAGCAATTACTCATCCTGAAGTGATGTGTGGTTTTATTGCTGATGGACAACATGTTGCACCGACAATGCTAGATATATTGCTGCGTGCTAGTCATTATGAAAAAGGACTTTTTCTAGTTAGTGATGCTTTGTCACCTTTAGGCTTACCCGATGGTATTTATCCTTGGGATACTCGACAAATAGAAGTCAAAGACGGTACAGCACGACTACCAGATGGGACTTTATCAGGGACAACTTTACCTTTGCTGCTGGGAGTGCAAAACTTGGTGAAGTGGGAAATCTGTGATGTAGAAGTGGCGATCGCACTTGCTACGGATGCACCCAGAAAAGCGATCGGTTTATCAGCAAGTATAGTTGGTGCTTCTGCTACCCAATTATTGCGCTGGCAATTTGATAAATCCAGTCAAGAATTAACTTTGCAGAGGTTGGTAATGGGTAGTTTGTAATTGGGGTGTTGATGATTTTTCTTATACTCAATCCTCTATACCCCTACCTTCTAACTACACCTAACTAAATCATTAAAACTTCAATAAGCTAGTTTTTCGCTTCAATTGGCTACCACCTAAAATTCCTAAGATAGCTAAAGTTTCCAAACCAGCTGTAGTGTTAGGTTCTGGAACTGTTTCCATCTGAAAGTCCACACCATCGCCAGTAGAATTGAAAATACTTTTATAGCCATATTTTGTACCAGGATTACCCAGTTGTATCATAAAAGATTTTACATCCTTTAAAGTTAGTGACTGGATAGTTCCATCTATAATATTCCCTTTTTTGTTTAGGAGTCCAGATAACATTTCTGGAACCGAAATATTTTGACCTTGAGAATTGATATAGCTCAATATGCCAGTGTAATTATAATCTTCAACATCAAAAAAATTAATTTTTATGCCATCTAAAGAATTATTAAATTCAAATTTGAATCTACCTACTTCTAACCTTCCATTTTCAACAGGTTTTCCTGGTGTAATTGTGCTTGTTTGAGTAGTCGTTTTAGTAGTAACATCTTGTACTAACTTAGGCACTTTTACAGTAACTGTTTTTGTCTCATATTTTTTTGTTTTTTCGTTATAAACAGTTTGAATTGACTTTTGGTCAATCATAATTTGCCTAGTATTTATGGTTGTTTCAACGATTTCTTCCGTAATTACTTGTGTGCCGTCATATCTTGTTGTAGTAGTTTGTTTTGGTGCTGTTGTATTAGTCTTGGTTCCTACAGTAGCACCCTCTGGGGCATTCAAATTTTTCTGTGTGGAAGTAGAGGTTTTAGTGTCTTTCTTAATTACAGGTGCAGTATATGCTACTGGACGTAACCAGTATTCTCCTATCGATGGATTAGTCCCTTCATCTTCTGCCAGAAGCTGAATCCCAAACTTTGAGTAATCGTTTGTAGTGTTTCTTTGATCTACAAACAAACGACTCACAGAAAACTGTTTATCAAATTCTAAACTAGTGACTTTGTAGCCATTGGAACCTAAAGCTGTATCTATACATTTAGGATTTTGATTGCTTAAACATGATACGTTTATTAACTGAATTTCTCCTTCTTCTTTCGGAATTAAGCTAGACGCATGAGCTACCGATGTCATACATAAGAAGGTAGAAACGAGGCTAGATGCCGCAACAAAATGCATGAAAAATTTTATTCTTGCCATAAATCAAATCTATTGCTCAAACATTTGCTTACTTATAAATAACCTCAATAAAAAACTTAATCAATAAACTAAAAAAACATTCATTAAGTCTTAAAGAAATTTATTCTTGATAAAGTTAAATAGCTATTTTAATTATTTTTTGTATAAATAAATATTTACTTTCTAAGTATATACATTATGATTAAATCAATTTTGTTGTGAAAATCAATAATTTTTACCGAGTTTGGACTAAAAATACGGTTCCTCAACAAAAATGTAGTACACCAGTACTCAGTATTTTTATGCAAAGTGTTTGAAGAAACACTCTATGTATGGGCAATGTACTAGCCGCTACGAATAAAATAAACGAAATAAACACTTTTTCCTCCCCTACACTCCCACACCCTTACACCCCTTTGACCGTGTTTCTTGACAGTTAATAATTGCAGATTCATGATTGAGATGCTGAAGTACAAAAAATTCCACACTCTCCTCAAAGCGGACAGACATGATACTTTTAACCATTGGGTACTCTTCGATAATTGAATTTCATGAACGCAGCCGACGATAAAACCATTGTTAAAGAATATTTCAATTCCACAGGCTTTGATCGCTGGAGACGTATATATGGCGATGGCGAAGTCAATAAAGTCCAGCTAGATATCCGCAATGGACATCAGCAAACCGTAGATAAGGTAATCGGCTGGCTAAAAGCAGATGATAATCTCGCGGGATTGTCTATCTGTGATGCTGGGTGCGGTGTGGGTAGTCTCAGTATTCCCTTAGCAGAAGCAGGCGCAAAAATATATGCCAGCGATATTTCTGAGAAAATGGTAGAAGAAGGTAAACAAAGAGCTTCTCAAACTTTGGCAAATCCGGAGAATCTGACTTTTGCAGTTCAGGATCTAGAAACTCTCAGCGGTAGCTACCATACGGTGATTTGCTTGGATGTTCTGATCCACTATCCCCAAGAAAAAGCAGATGCAATGATTTCTCATCTTTGTTCTTTAGCACAGTCGCGGATAATTCTCAGTTTTGCTCCCAAAACCTGTGCTTTGACAATCCTCAAGAAAATTGGGAGTTTCTTTCCGGGGCCGAGTAAAGCGACTCGTGCTTATCTACACCGCGAAGCTGATGTAGTCAAGATTCTTGAGAAAAATGGCTTTGTGGTGCAAAGAGAGTCAATGACACGCACTCGGTTTTATTTCTCCCGCTTACTGGAAGCAAACCGTAAGTAAAGCTAAGATCGCGACAAGATATAATATCTTGTCGCGTTATGAAATTTATCAAACAACTATCTGCTGGTGTACTATTATCATTTGGTTTTATCTTTTTAATGATCGCCACGGTTGAGATACTGACATATAATCAAAAGCCAACTCCACAGGAACAGCAAGAAGCCAGAGATACTATGATGGGCGGTTTAGTTTTTGGTTTACCAGCTGTAGCATATGGGGGGTGGCTGGTATGGAATTTGCGTAAACAAAACCAAAAGTTATTAAGCGATCGCCTCCAATCTACCTTTTATCGTCTGCTTGAAGAAAACAGCGGTACAATTTCCGTATTGTCTTTTGCTAAGGAATCTCAGATCAGTGGTGAGGAAGCAAAACACTATCTGGATGCAAAAGCAAAAGAATTTAATGCCACGTTTGATGTTAATCCTCAAGGTGGCGTTTATTACCACTTTCATATTTAGTTTGTTGGTGTTGGTTTTTTGGAAAGATCAACCAATCACCACCAAATATTATTAACAATTGCTGTTATCTCACTTAAGAGGAATTATGAAAACTGGTGAAAAATTAGCTGCGGGTTGGCTGCTAACTCTAGGATTTATGTTTTTAACTGTATCAGTATCAGCAGCAATAGATAAATATAATATGCTCAAACCCATATCTCCAGCTTATGATGATCAAGCAATAGAAATTAAGAATAAAGAAGCTTTGGCTGTACTTGATGTAACTGCAAAACAAGGTTTAATATTTGGTGTTCCTACGCTTGCTTTAGGTGGATGGTTGGCAATAGGATTATTTCGTCAAAGTCGTCGAGATAAAAAGGCTCTGGAACAGCAGGTTAGTGAACATTTGCAATCAACTTTTTATCAGATGTTACAAGAAAATAATGGACAGATAACTCTTTTGAAATTTGCGATGCAATCTCAGTTACCTGCACCAGTTGCCAGACAATATCTTGATGAACAAGCCAAAGTATTTAATGCTAATTATAAGATTAGTGAAGAGGGGGGAATTTCCTATCATTTTGATCTTTAGAGAATTGATTGGGAAACTCTATGACGAAAATATTTTTAAGCTTGGCAGCTATTTTAGGCGGTTCATCTGTGGCTGCGGGAGCTTTTGCTTCTCATGCTTTGCGAGAAAAAATTAGTGAGCGATCGCTTTTAATTTTTGAAACAGGCGCTCGCTACCAAATGTATCATGCTTTGGCATTGTTAGCTGTAGCAATATTATTACTTAGCATCGAATCTCCCCCACCTAGTTTAATAGCAAGCGGGTGGTTGTTTGTGATTGGTATTGCAATTTTTTCCGGCAGTTTATATGCCCTGAGTTTAACAGGTATTAAGTATTTAGGAGCAATCACACCGCTAGGAGGAGCAGCTTTGATCGCTGGTTGGTGTGCTTTGGCTTTTGCTGCTTGGAATTTGAAGTAGTAGTCTATTTCAGATTGCACATATAATTACTAGCACTTCCTTTATAGAAATTTTACCTAGACAGAAGTGATATTTTCTGGTGGAAAAGGAAAATAGAGCGATCGCTACACCAAGGAAATTTATATAATTTTCAGGGAATTCTCAGGTAAAAAGCTTAATCTCTACTGTTATTAGGAGTTTATTCCTTAACAATGTGTCGTTTATTAGCCTACCTTGGTTCACCTATTTCTCTTAAACCTTTGTTGTACGAACCAGAACACTCGCTGGTAGTCCAGAGCTATCAACCCCGCGAAATGCTGTCTGGAGTAGTTAACGCCGATGGCTTTGGTGTGGGTTGGTATCATGTTCAAAAAAATACCGAACCTTTTACCTACAAAAATACGCTGCCGATTTGGAATGATATAAATCTACCCAGTCTCAGCCGTTATGTGGAGTCAGGGTGTATTCTTTCCTATGTTCGCAGTGCTACAGCAGGGCAAGCACTTGATTTAAGTAACTGTCAGCCATTTCAGTATCAACGTCTGTTATTTATTCACAATGGTCGCATTGAAAACTTCCGGCGAACATTGTACATACCAATTCGCCAGCAGTTAAATGATGAAATTTATCAATGGGTTGGTGGAACAACTGATTCTGAACACATATTTGCCTTGCTGTTGTCTTTATGGCAAGCCAACCCAGGTAAAAGTTTAGAACAGGCTCTAAACGCAACATTGCTCAAACTCTCAGAAATGGCGCAAATTCATCAAACCCACGCCTCAGCAAATGTCATTATCAGTGATGGAAATCGTCTTGTTGCTTCTCGCTTTAACACAAAATCACCTGCTCCCTCTCTTTACTGGACAGCCAATGATCCAACTTTTCCCAATGCGGTCATTCTAGCCTCAGAACCTTTGTCTACAGGTAATTGGACACCTTGCCCAGAAAATAGCATTATCAGTGTGGGAGAAGATTGTGATATCAGAATTGAGCAAATCTAGTTTCAAACAGACAATTTTTCAGGCTTTTACTCAGTGTCGTGCCAAAACTCTGACTTTGTTTGAGAGTATGGACGAAGTTACCTTTCGCCGTCAGGCTCATCCTGATTTTAGTCCTGTAGGTTGGCATTTAGGACATATTGCTTACACAGAATCTTTGTGGTTACTAGAGCGCAGTGCTGGTTTACCTTGTATGTTTCCTCAATATCGCAAGCTGTTTGCAGCTGACGGCTTACCTAAATGCGATCGCGTCAAATTACCCAACTTAGAGGAAATCTATTATTACCTAGACACAATCAGAGAAAAAGTTTTTGATTACTTAGAAGTAGCAGATTTAGAAACAGAAGAACCTCTTTGGCGCTTTTTGCTTCAGCACGAAAGCCAACATAGTGAAATAATTTGTTTTGTTTTAGAATTAATTAAGAGTCAAATGTCAAGTGTCAAGTGTGAAAAGTTAATAACTGTAGACTCTGGACTTTGGAAACTTGACTTTGCAAAGCCAGAAGCAATGATCCAAATCCCAGCTGGTGAATTTCAGATGGGTAACAATTCACTAGATGCTATGGATAACGAACGTCCTGCTCATTGGGTATATCTTGATACTTATGAAATTGACCGTTACCCTGTGACTTGTGGACAATATCGGGTATTTATGGCAGCTGGGGGTTATGAAAATCCTCAATGGTGGTCAAAGGCTGGTTGGGAATGGTTGCAAACAGCAAAAGTCACACAACCTCTATACTGGCGTGAAGATTTAGCTTGGGAAAATCACCCAGTATGTGGTGTTAGTTATTACGAAGCAGCAGCCTACGCAGAGTTTGTCGGGAAGCGCTTACCCACGGAAGCCGAATGGGAAAAAGCCGCTAGCTGGGATGCAAAAACTAATCAGCAGCGCACCTATGCTTGGGGAGAAACACAACCAACATCTGAATATTGCAACCATGATTGTAAAATGGGCAAAACAACACCAGTCAATGCCTATCCTGCTGGAAAAAGCCCCTATGGTTTGTATGATACTTTAGGCAATGTCTGGGAATGGACAGCTACCTGGTTTGATGGCTATGAAGGCTTTCAATATTACCCATATATCGGATATTCCCAAGTTTATTTTGACAATCAACATCGCGTTTTAAAAGGCGGTAGTTGGGCTACTCGTCCTTGGGCGCTGCGTTCTAGTTTTCGCAACTGGTATCATCCTGGCGTACAGCAAGTTTTGGCGGGGTTTCGCTGTGCAAAAAGTGACAACATCCTAGCTTAATTTTGTCCCTAGTTTGTCACCTAATACAGCTTAATCTCAACAAAGAGTGTTTCTGACGATCTAGAACACTGCCCTGATCAGAATAAAAAGTTAGAAGCAAATTAGCTTGTTTCCTGCGAAAATCTCAGTGGATCACCATCTTGTATCCACTGCGGCTTTTTGTTTCACTCGCTAACATCGAAATAGAGGCCATTTGGGGAAAGCGATCGCCTGCAATACGGCATCGTAACCTATCACGGCAAAAACACGGAGGGTGAATGTCAATATCTAAACCTGGCAGCAGCAAGGGTAACTCTCAAAGAACCATTGAGCAACGCTTACAAATACAGCGTTTGCTAGAGCCGACTTTGATTGTTTCTCCTAGTGCTGGAAGTGATGTGGTTAAGGGATTAACTCAAACACCAAAAACCCTACCACCGCGTTACTTCTATGATGACCGTGGTTCCGATTTATTTGAGCAAATCTGTGAGTTACCAGAGTATTACGTCACACGCACAGAGACAAAAATTTTGCAAAGCTGCGCTAGTCAAATTGCGGCAATCACAGGCGCTTGTGAAATAGTTGAACTGGGTAGTGGCAGTTCTACTAAAACCAGGATTTTACTAGATGCTTACCAAAAACAAGGATTACCTCTGCATTATCTACCAATTGACGTCAGTGCAGGTATGCTCGAAAGTAGTGCGCTGTCGCTACTAGCAGATTATCCCTCATTGCAGGTTTACGCATTGGCAGGAACCTACGAATTAGCGCTTTCTCAAATTGAACCTAGCCAGTTATCTAGTCGGATGATTTGTTTTATTGGTAGCACTTTGGGTAATTTGAATCCACGAGAGTGTGATGTGTTTTTATCCCAAGTCAAAGCTGCGCTGCAAGCGGGAGAGTATTTTTTATTGGGGGTAGACTTACAAAAACCAAAACATATTCTGGAAGCTGCTTATAACGACAATCAAGGAATAACAGCAGCATTTAACTTGAATATGTTAGAGCATCTCAATTGGCGTTTTCAGGGTAACTTTGATACCACCCAATTTGAACACTGGGCATTTTATAACGAAATTGAACATCAAATTGAGATGCATCTCAAAAGTAAGCGATCGCAAACTGTCGAATTACGTACTCTCAAACTCAATATTCATTTTGAACCAGGTGAAACCATCCACACCGAAATTTCTCGCAAATTCGATCTCAACCATATCCAACAAGAACTAAAAGCCAAAGGTTTAGTACCCCAAAAAGTATGGACTGACGAAAACCAAATGTTTGGTTTATTACTCTGTCAGTTGCAAGATTAGGGAGCAGGGAGTGACTGACACGGTGACGCGGAGGAAAAAGACGCGGGGAGAGGAAACAGACGCGGTGACGCGGAGAAATTGTTAATAATTTCTCTGTGTCCCCGTGTCCCCGTGTCACCCTGTCTCCCTGTCTCCGATCCCTATCCCCCCACATGAATACCAGGACGCCGTTCAGGATGTTTCTCGGCTTTACGAATAACTTCACGAGTCACAACAGCTATATCCCCTTCACCAAAAAGGATGAAGCGTAACAAATACTGAATTGGATTGCCCTCTGCCCAACCAAAGTAGGCATGGGGCAGTTTTCCGGTTTGATCTCGTATGTATAAAAGAATAGCTGCGATCGCATTCGGTACAGCAGCACCCCTAGCTCGTAAAATACGATATTTACCCACCTGTACCCCTTTTACCTGAATGGTTTCTGAAAAAACTGAAGCATCAGATACTTGAATTTCTAAGAACAAAATAGAATCTGTCTGGGGAATATGGTTGTCCTCGCGTACTTCCTTCTCTTTTAATAAATATTCTCGTTCATCTCCTTCACCCAAGCGATTAGCAATCAGCCGTATCTTTCCTTGATGCTCTTCCTCTTCAGCAATAAAGCGGCGAGCTGTTTCATCCATTTCAATTTGCTCGACTCGCAGTTCTGTTGAGCGCCAGACTCGTGAAATTAGGGAGGTAAGAATAATTGTACTGATAAAGAAGGCAGCAATTTGGATACCTTCTGGTCTTTCAATAATGTTAACAATGGTGGTGTATACAAACAGGACTGTAATCGCACCAAAGGATAATATTCCTCGTGTTGCTCGCCGACGCCGAGCTGCTAGAGTTACAGCAAAAGCAGCAGAAGTCATTAATACCAATACCCCTGTTGCATAGGCTCCACCTTGAGCTTCGACATTAGCTTTAAAGATAATCGTAACTATAAAGGCGATCGCTGTATACACCAACACCAAGGGTCGGATCATCCGTGTCCAGTCTGGTGCCATGCCATACCGTGGTAGGTAACGAGGGACAATATTCAAAAGCCCTGCCATTGCGGATGCACCAGCAAACCACAAAATAGAAATCGTACTCAAATCATAAATAGTTCCAAAGCTATTACCCAAATAGAGATGAGCCAGGTAGGCGAGGGCGCGTCCACTCGCTTTGCCTCCCGCTTGAAATTCTGGGGCAGGAATGAGTAGAATTGTCACTAAACTGCTGGTAATCAAGAAGAAGCTCATAATTACCGCCGCAAGTGTCAACAGTTTGTGGGTATTATGAATGCGGCCTCTGGGGTTTGCTTCTGTTTCATGCTCATTCCCCTTTACCAACGGCATAACTGCCACGCCAGTCTCAAAACCAGATAATCCTAATGCTAACTTCGGAAATAGCAGTGCGGCTGCACCAATCATCATGAAAGGATTTGGATAACTGCTGAACAACTTAGTTTGCCAATTAGAAATCACGATTGGCTGTTGTAAAATCTGGTATGCACCAACACCAATCGTGATTAAGTTCAGCAACAAATATGCAGCAACTAAAAAAACGGCAAGACCGATAGCTTCTTTGAAACCTCTCAAAAATACGCCACCAAGCAACGCAATCAAAATGAGCGTAATACTGACTGATTGCCCGTGTAGAAACTCTGGTACGAGAGGATTTTCAATAATGTGGGCTGTGGCATCGGCTGCGGAAAGAGTGATCGTGATGATAAAATCAGTTCCTGCAAAGCCAAGCAGACATAATACAAACAGCTTGCCTTGCCACCAAGGAAGGAGATTTTCGAGCATGGCGATCGATCCCTCTCCATGAGGACTAGTCGCAGCAACCCGACGATATATAGGTAATGCACCAAACAGTGTGAGCAAAACTAGAATTAAGGTAGCCAGAGGAGATAAAACCCCTGCCGCTAAGGCAGCAATACCAGGCTGATAACCAAGTGTGGAAAAATAATCTACCCCCGTCAGGCACATCACCTGCCACCAAGGATGCTTAGAATGCTCCCCTTTCTCGCTACGATCTTCTTTGAGTAACCAGCGAACGATCTTGCGATGTTGTCTGGGTGAGACAATGGGTTTCACCATTAACGCTGCTCCTGTTATACCGTTGTGATTAGTTGCTGTCTAAATAAGGCTTGTGCCTTCTTTGATTGACAGTTGGTAGATAAACTTATATTTCCCACTTCTTTAATATTCCAACAGTTGAGCACAGCGTTACCATCCCACCTCTGTAGTAAATCAATTTGATTATTTGGCTGTAATTAAAACTGGCTCTTTATCTGGAGATAATTTTATCACCAGTTGATATGAGACTCATTTGGCAGAAGATTCTACTACTACCCCAAAAATTAAGCTAGATAAAGCCACTGCCTTAGCAACAGTTTGCGTATTCAACATAATTTATGTATGGATGTGGTTAAAATAATTATATGTACTACTAGTGGTTACACGAAAGTTTAAGGGTTCGTAGTAAGTACTTTAGTTCTTAAATAAGCACTTACTACAAACACATCAAATTTGCCTTATACTTCTCTCGATTAATCCTTCTTCATCCAGCTGAACATCGCGCGTAAATCTTTGCCAATTTCCTCAACTGGATGTTCGGCTTCTTTGCGACGCATCGCAGTAAAGCCAGGTTTACCAGCTTGGTTTTCTAGGACAAATTCCCTTGCAAATTGTCCAGTTTGAATTTCTTGGAGAATTTTCTGCATTTCCGCCTTGGTTTGTTCGTTGACTACCCGTGGGCCACGGGTATAATCACCATATTCTGCGGTATTAGAAATGCTATCGCGCATTTTCGCTAGCCCGCCTTCCACAATCAAGTCAACAATTAATTTAACTTCGTGGAGACATTCAAAATAAGCTAACTCTGGTTGATAACCAGCTTCTACTAAGGTTTCAAATCCAGCTTTAATTAAAGCGCTCAAACCACCACACAATACTGCTTGTTCACCAAACAAGTCAGTTTCAGTTTCTTCGCGGAAGGTAGTTTCAAGAATACCTGCGCGTGTACCACCAATACCTTTAGCATAAGCCATCGCGCGATCGCGTGCTTGTCCAGAAGCATTTTGATAGACAGCAAATAAACAAGGTACTCCTTGTCCTTGTTCGTAAGTCCGCCGTACTAAATGTCCTGGTCCTTTGGGTGCTACCATGATCACGTCTACCTCAGCAGGTGGTACAACTTGACCAAAGTGAATATTGAACCCGTGAGCAAAAGCTAAGACGTTTCCTGGTTCTAAATTGGGTTCAATTTCGTTTTTGTAAACTGTTCTTTGAACTTCATCAGGTAATAAAATCATCAACAAGTCAGCAGCTTTGGCTGCATCTGCCACACTCTTGACAGTTAACCCAGCAGCTTCGGCTTTTGCCGCTGACTTGCTGCCCGGATATAATCCGACAATCACGTTCATGCCACTATCTTTAAGATTGAGAGCATGGGCATGACCTTGGGAACCATAACCGATAATAGCGATAGTTTTTCCGGCTAAAAGGTCTAAATTTGCATCTGCGTCGTAATACATCCGAGCCATAAGCGCCTCTCCAGTCAGCAAGCATCCTGTTTGATTGCAGACTTGTTATTTTACCGGATTATGATGCTGTTTCTCGATCTATTATTTGTACTTCCTGGTCAGATAATTTCAGATCCACAGTTCGTACGGTATCTTCGATGCTAGAAATTTTACTAGCACCAGGAATGGGCAATATACAGGGCGATTTTGCCAATAACCACGCCAGTACAATATTATACACTGATACGCCTTTTGTTTTGGCTAACTGAGCGATCGCTGGAATATCTTCTAACTTGTCATGGCGGCGACTCCCACCAAAAGGACTCCAGGGTAAAAAAGTTAAACTTTCAGTCTCACAATATTCTAGTACTCCGTCGAATTCCGGCTGACGCTGCCAAGGATTATATTGATTTTGCACTGAAACAATATCAACTACATCCCTAGCTCTTTTTATTTGTTCTACAGAAAAGTTAGAAACTCCTACAAACCGAATCATTCCTGCTGTCACTGCTTCTTTGGCTGGTGCGAGGGATTCTTCAATAGAATATTCAGGATCAGGTGCGTGATATTGCCAAAGATCAATGGGTTTCTTACCACCTAAAGCCTCAAAGCTAACACGAATAGTTTCTCGTAGGTGATTGGGATTACCGTTACGTGTCCAACTACCATTCGGACGCATTAAGCCACCCTTTGTTGCCACAATCACATTACTGGTATCACCATTGTAAGTTTGTAAAGCTTTGTGAATCAGTTGTTCATTGTGGTGTTTGTCTGTTTCATCTTTACAGTAAGAATCAGCAGTATCAATAAAAGTGACTCCCAATTCCAAAGCACGCTGAATAACATTGATTGACTCTGCTTCTGGAGGGCGATTACTTAACGACATCGGCATACCTCCTAAACCGATGATACTCACATAAACACCTGTGTTACCTAGTTGTTTTGTTTCCATGTTTATGGCTAAGATTTTTAGTGCTTTTAACCCTACTCTAGCGTTTTACCTAATTAAAAATTTATGATAAATTTAGTATTCTAATAACCTGTTATTTGCAGGTTTTATCAGATAAATTGCTTACTGCAATTTTTCGTTATTGTTAATTAAATTACTTGCTTGAAAATAAAACTTAAAATTTCAGGAGTATAAAAAACAATTGTAGACTTGCCGTTAGGAGAAAAATAGGTATAAGGGGACACTTCAAATATTGCAGTTTAATTTTTCAACGCTTTTTAAGCGATCGCTATATATCAAATAAATGAGTGAGAAAATCCTGAAACGATAGATTTTTGATGCACAAAAGAATAATTTTGTATAGTGCGGCAATCTCGATTTTTTATGTATTATAGTTATTCGTGTCTAGTACTGGACAACAAGTATTTTGTATTTTATGCCTTAACCAACAAAAAATCTTATGAACTGCGCTGTTGTTACATGCTAATTAACTTGATGCTTGTCATCTACTTAAATGGTTGTTACTAAAACTACAGCTGCAACAATAGTATTTTCATTGATTTCTTCTTGATTATTATATTTTTTATTAATCAAAAATCTTCTTAATTAAAAGAGAAATTTATAAGCAGTATATTTACGTATAAAACTCAGTATTGTATGATTTGTGGGTAAAATTTTGGAGAAAAATATGAATTTTTATTATGTCCAATAAAATAATATTAATATCTATGAAAAATAGAATAAGTAAAAACTATTTACTTCAAGAAAGCTTCATAAAACTGTAAGTAATCTTTAGTTATATTATGTGACGCTACCAAAAAATTACTGCACAAGCATATATTTCTTTTTCTGGAGTCAAAACATGGCGCAGCCCAGGGAAGCAGTTACTACCATCACTTTTATTGATAACTATTGTGCAAGCTACAAACATCTTTTCCCCGAAGTGAGAAGTTTTGAATTCTTTAAGTGGTTGCATTTAGGGTTAATTTCTGACATAAATCGCAAAAGTTTACCTGCGATCGCTAAACATTTGGGGTTAAATAACCAAGCTTTACTGCATTTTGTCACCGAATCACCTTGGCAAGTACAAGAAATAAGAAATCAAAGATTGTCTCTTATTCGTCAGGTTTTGCAGGGTAGGAGTTTTACTCTAATTATTGATGATTCTGGAGATAAAAAGAAAGGTAAAACTACAGATTATGTAGACAGACAATATATTGGTAACTTAGGCACTGTTGAAAATGGAATTGTTTCCATCAATGCCTATGCTTTTATAGATGGTTTAATTTTTCCTCTCATCTTTAAAATCTTCAAGCCACCAAAAAGATTAAAACCAGGCGAAACGTTTAAAACAAAGCCTCAATTAATTGCTGAGATCATTGAAGAATTAGAAGAAAGAAGATTCAAATTTGACTTAGTACTAGCAGATACTACTTATGGAGAGTATGATGCCTTAATTCAGATTTTAAATCAGTTTCAGCTGAATTTTGTCACAGCTATTAGAAGTAATCACGGTTTTTGGTTGGCACCTACTCAAAAACCTAGATACACAAGTTGGAAAAATTTTCATCGAATTTTTAGTAATGGTAAAACAGAACAAAGCTACATCCGTGAAATTATCTTTGGGAATCGTCGAGAACTTCGCTATTGGCAAATTACAAACAACAAAGAACAATCAATCGAAAATTATACTTTGTTTTTAATGAGTAATTTACCAAAATCTATTACTTCCGCAGTTGAGAATCCTTATGGGTTAATAACTTGGTTAGAGTATGGCTGTAAACACAGTAAAAATTACATAGGTTGGTCAGATTTCCGCATCACTAATTATGAGCAAATAGAACGTTGGTGGGAAATAGTGTGTAGTGTTTACTGTATGCTGAGTATGCAATTCCATATTTTTCAGCAAAAGTCTAATCAACAAAGCCAAAACAAAGAAGCTGAACTTATTGCTTAGATTATTTCATCCAGAAACACCAACATTGTTTTGAAGATGGGTGTGACGGATTTTCTTAAAGAAGATGCACTAGTGAACTAGAGAATAGGGAATTAACTTAGCAATTGCCCAATGTTTCAGAAATAGATGTGACTGCTGCTGTATTTACATCAAACCAGTCAGTTGCATTGTTTTGATCAAAAGCTTATGAAAGCATCATTGCAAAATCGTTTAGGTATAGGGAAACGGACATACGTACTTCTAGCTGTTGTTGGTGTTGCTGGTGTGATGTCTGTTACTAACCCAGATGACAACACTTATGTTAACTATGCCGCAGTTCGACTTACTAATGAAATTCAAGACGCTATTTGTAAAGGGCCACAGTTACCACAAGGGAAGTTTTGGGAAGATATAAGTAAACTGACAAGGAACACGTGTAAATCAGGATTAGCAACAGGACTGGCTTTTCAAGGTAGCAACATTAAAGATTTTATCGCCACATCAACCGAGCGTCAGAACTTTCTTGTTTTTAGTATCTACACTACCAAAGTTCCCGGATATAACTTTAAAACAATCGGCGCCTTTGGTAACTTATTCACATTTCAAAAATAGCTAAATTTGATAACTGAATAATTGATAACTGATAACTGATAACTGATAACTATTTACTAATCACTTGATATCCCAAAACGGTATCCTTTACCGTAAACACTATGAATTAGTTGCGTTTCATTCGGTAACTCAATTTTGCGCCGTAACAGACGTATTAATGCAGCAATCACATTACTACTGGGTTGTTCATGATCTTGCCACAAAGATTGCATAATTTGGGTGTGGGTGAGTAGCTTGCCAGTATTTTCCATAAAATATTGCAGTAACTGACTTTCTTTTTGTGAGAGTTCTATTACTCGTCCCTGGCGATAGGCGACTTGATTTTCTGGATCAAGTTCTAGATCAGCTACTGACAAGCGACCAGTAGGTGTCTCAGGCGTTTGGGAAGCAGAACGTCGTAATAATGCACGGACTCTTGCAAGTAACTCTCGCAATTCAAAAGGTTTAACTAAATAATCGTCTGCACCCGCATCTAAACCTTCAACCCGATCATCAAGAGTATCTTTAGCGGTTAAAAATAATACAGGAGTAGTAACGCCTCGACGGCGTAATTCTTGACATATCTCCAATCCTGTTTTTCCAGGCAGCATCCAATCTAAAATCAGTAAGTCGTAATTGCTTGTTTGTGCCAGTTGACTACCAGTTGTACCATCATAAGCAGCATCGACACTGTATCCCTCACGACTTAATATCCGACTCAAGGGATCAGTCAATTCAATTTCATCATCAACTACTAAAATTCGCATGGCCAGCCAATTTTGGATTTTAGATTTTGGATTTTGGATTTCAGTAGAGAGGCTTGTAGTTAGCCCATTAAGATTTACACCTTATAAAGCTAGAAATATTTGACTATATTTTTAGTAACTATTATTATCATGCTGACCAATAATTTCTCCCAGGGTACAAGAAAGCAAATCAATTCTGGGACTCAGTTGGCTTTTCTAAAATCCAAAATCCTCAAAAAAGCGGATTGATCTGTGGGATCAATCCAAAATCCAAAATCCAAAATCCAAAATCGATTGACTGCTAACGCCATTTATGCTTACTGTTGCACTGCCAAAAGGTGAACTTCTTAAAAATAGCATCCAACTGCTACAAACTGTAGGGTTAAATTTTAGTGCTTTTTTAGACTCCGGGAACCGACAATTACAAATTACTGATCCAAACGGAAAAGCCAAAGGACTATTAGTCAGAGGTCAAGATGTGCCTGTTTATGTAGAATACGGTCAAGCACAACTGGGTATTGTAGGTTACGATGTCCTGCGAGAGAAAAAACCGCAAGTAGCACATTTAGTTGATTTAGGGTTTGGGTATTGTCGCATGTCGGTAGCGGTAAAGCAATCAAGCCCTTACCGATCGCCACTCGATTTACCTGCTCATGGTAGAGTTGCATCTAAATATGTCAACTGTGCGCGTGAATACTTCCATAGTCTAGATTTACCCGTGGAAATTGTGCCGCTATATGGTTCTGTCGAACTAGGGCCGATCACAGGGATGTCTGAAGCGATCGTTGATATAGTTTCTTCAGGGCGGACATTGCGCGAAAATGGTTTAGTCGAAATCGAAGTGCTGTATGAAAGTACAGCGCGGTTAATTGCCCATCCTTTAAGTTATCGCCTCAATACAGATAACCTCAGTGATTTGATCACTAAGATCAGAGAAAATATTTTGACAACCGTTTGAAGAAGGCACTTATGCTGGAGACAGAAGGTAGAAGTTTGTAGTGAGCGCTTGGGCGCTCAACGAGGACTAAAGTCCTCACTACAAACTAACGAGTATATTTCAAACTTTCTATTTTGCCTAAGAATTTTTCTGTGAAAATACTCATTACAGTCCGTTTCCGGACATTAATATTGGCATTCAAAGACATTCCAGATTGGAGAGATACTTCTTTACCGTTAACGTTGATAGATTGTTTAGATAAGCGAATTTCAGCTGGGAAACGGGAATATGGAGTGTTTTGATCAGGAGGTAAAGCATCAGAACCAATCCGAACTACCTCACCTCGAATATCACTATATTCTGTGTAGGGGAAAGAATCTATTCGCACATCAACGGGCATTCCATTTTTAACAAAGCCAATATCATTGTTGGTGATAAAAACTTGGGCAACAAGATTTTCTGGCGGCACGATTTTGAGAATAGATTCGCTGGTGTTGTAGACATAACCAGAACTACGAGGCTTGAGATCAAAAACAATTCCACTAGTTGTGGCTCGGATTTCTTGATATTTTAAAGTCGAAAAAATTTCGCTAATTTGACTGTTAAGTTCTTGGATGCGTTTTTTGTTTTCGACCATCACTTTGGTGAGTTGACTATCAATTTCAGCAATGCGTTTATCATTATCGGCAATTTTGCTGAGTAAATCTTCTTTAGATAAAGCGATCGCATTTTCTAATTTCTTTTGTGATTGGGCGATCGCCAGCCGCAGACGTTGTTCTTCTTGCACAAGGCGGTTAACTTCGGCTTTACTAGCGTCTGCTGTTTGTTGCTTTTCCAAATAAGTTAAGCGAGCAAAGGCTCCTTTTTTCACCAAAGAGTTTAAATTACTGGCTATTTCTAAATTTGTTACGAGGCTACTCCTAGCACTATCTAATTGAACTTGCACTTGATTTAATTGCTTGGTTAATTGTTCTACATCTAACCTTGCTGTTGCAATTCGAGAGTCTCTTTCTGCTTGTCTATTAATCAAACGTTCTCGTAACTCTGGACTCAGGTTACGTATTGCTTTATTACCAAGCAATTCTGCACGGTAAAGTTCATTTTCCCGCACCAAAGCCACACGGTTTTCTGTGAGTGATGCTAACTCCGGTGATATGTGGAATTCTCTTTTTGTAGAATTCGCCGTCGATGTTTGCATCTGGGTACGATAAAAAATGTTTTCTCGCACTAGGCTGGCTCGAACTTCTTGCAGAGAGCGTAATTTTGCTTGAACAACTGTGGGATCAAAACTCACCAGAAGATCGCCTTTTTCGACTCGTTGCCCTTCCTGAACATGAATTTTGTTGATTACTCCCCCCACTGGTGCTTGAATTTCTTTGACTAAACCTTTGGGTTCTAGTTTGCCCTGTACGGGAACCGATTCGTCAATTCTAGCTGTACAAGCCCAGACAAAAGAAAAACTAGTTACACCAACGATACTCCAAATAATAGCATGTGACCAAATACGGGATTGTTTTAAAATGACGGGCTGATCAAAGTCATTGATCTCACTAGGTGTCTCGCGAGGTTTCTCACGAGGAATGGTAATTGCCGAAGTGAAAATTGCTGAACTTCCTTGCAAAAGCAACTGCCATTCACGCTGAGATTTTGGCACACGCTTCCAAATAAATACTAATCCCCCGGCTGTGAGCAAAAACATGAAACCACCTAGAGGCAAGAAAATAGCTCCTTGACGTGGGGCAGCTTCTAAGTAATTTACATGGTAATTTTTGTTTGGATTTGTATTTTGAGTTGTGTTGTGGCTTGTGTTTTGAATTGTGTTGTGGCGATCGCTCTGATCAATAAAATCATCTTCAGAGTTTGTTCTAGTATTCGCCACCTTGGGTTGGGGTGTTTGTAGCGCTTTCCAAGTGGCAGTATTAACAACACCCTCAGTAGTGTTTAATAGTTTCTCTTGCTGAAATTTGATAACTGCTGCTTTGGTAAGTACACCGAATTTACCATCAATGGCACCATGATAATATCCTAATTTTTGCAGCTGAGTTTGCAGTTGGGAAACAGCTGTGCCTTGACTACCAAATTTCAAGTTCGATTGGTTACTCGACTGATTTGGTGATGAAAAAGCCACCTCAGTGCCTTCGAGTTCACTAACACAATTACTCAAATCAGAGTTTGATTGAGTTGTTGTCTGCTCTTCAAGAATTTGCTCGCAATGATTACTAGTTGTTTCAGGAGTATTCAGTGACACTTCTGAACAGTTTGTACAAGCTAGCAGCAACAAAGATGGATCAAGCATGGTTTTTTCTGTGTAAAGGAGGTGTAGAAAGTCGGGAGTGTGGGGAGACAAGGAGGAAAAGGGAGATAATTAACTATTCTTCTTTTCCTTGTTGTTGATAGAGACAGTAATATCGTCCTTTCATAGCCATGAGTTCGTCATGGGTTCCTTGTTCAGCGATGGCACCCCGATCCATGATGATGATGACATCGGCGTTTTTGACGGTGTTGAGACGGTGGGTGATGAAGAAGACTGTGCGCCCATTAAAGACTTCCATCAGGTTGTGACAGACTTGTTGTTCTGATTGGTAATCTAAGGCGCTCGTGGCTTCATCTAAAATCAGCAGTCGCGGATTTTGCAAGACTGTACGGGCGATCGCGATTCTTTGCCGTTGTCCACCGGAAAGTGCAGAACCCCGTTCCCCCACAATTGTGTTGTAGCCGTTGGGTAGTGCCATGATGAAATCGTGAGCAGCAGCGGCTTTGGCAGCAGCAATAATTTCTTCGGTAGTTGCTTCTGGTCGGATTAGGGCAATGTTATCTTGAATTGTTCCTTCAAACAACAGGGTATCCTGTAATACCATCCCTATTTGACGACGTAGGGAATTTAACTCTACTTTTCTAATGTCATAACCATCGATTTGAATTTGTCCGGTTAAAGGTTCGTAGAGTCTGGGTAATAATTTTGTCATTGTACTTTTGCCTGAACCACTTTGTCCAACAATGCCGACAAAAGTTCCAGGGGCAATATCAAGATTGATATTGAGCAGTTGCAAAGCATCGTCAGGATTGAAACCAAAGGAAACGCCTGTGTATTTGACTGCGCCTTCAATTTCTGGTAGTTGGATATTTTGGCGATCGCTTGGCAATACTTCTGGCGCAGTGTCTAAGACATCAGCAAGACGTTCAATAGACAATGCTACTTCTTGAAAGTTCTGTGAAAGTTGAATTAGACGTAACAGAGGACTGGTAACATAACCAGCAATGATGCGAAAAGCGATTAATTGACCAAGGGTAAGTTGATTAGAAATTACTAAATGAGCGCCTACCCACAACAACACAAAACTAGAGAATTGATTTAAAAATCCACTGATGGAGTTGGCGGTGCTGGAAGTTTGTACAGTTTTGAATCCAGCGCTGATGTAGCGGGTATAGCGATCGCGCCATTGCCAACGAGATTTCAATTCAATATTCTGAGCTTTGACTGTTTGAATCCCGGTGAGTACTTCAACTAAATAAGATTGAGTATCAGCATAGCGTTCGGCTTTTTTCCGTAATTGTCGCTGTACAATGGGAACCACAAAAGTTGTGAGCAAGGCAAACAATGGAACACAAGCTAAAGCAACCAGTGTCAGCACCCAACTATAAAACAGCATGACGGCGACATAAATCACAGAAAATACCGCATCTAGCACTACAGTCAATGCTGTTCCTGTCAAGAAAGAACGAATATTCTCTAATTCATTAATTCGTCCTGCCAATTCTCCGACGCGGCGACGCTCAAAGTAACTTAAAGGTAATCGCAACAGATGTTCAATAACTTCTGAACCCAGGCGAATATCAATGCGGTTGGTAGTATCAGCAAATAAATAAGTACGCAGACTCGTTAAGATTGCCTCAAATACTGCAATTACCAGCAAGAAAATCCCCAAAATATCGAGAGTATCAAGGCTTTTTTGCATCAATACATTATCAATGATGATTTGGGTAATAATTGGGTTTGCCAAACCAAATACTTGTACAAAAAACGAAGCAACCAGAACCTCAATCAATACCAAGCGATATTTGTAGATATAAGGCAAAAACCAACGCAGACTAAATTTTTCTGGGCGTTCTTCTTCTGGTTTTTCGATTACCAAGACTTGTCCTGATTGTCCCCAGATGTTACCAAATTCTGCGATCGAATAGTGAGCAATGCCTGTTTCTGGAGCAGCTACAACAATTTCATGTTCTGTGATTTTGTAGAGTAAGGCCAAGTTTTCTTGCCAGTAAATTACTGCTGGCGCACTCAAACGGTTGATAACGTTAACAGGAACTTTGACTAACTGGGCCTGCAAACCCATCATTTCTACAACAGCCCCTGCTACTTGCAGTGAAATTTGCTTGTGAGATTTGAGTTGATTTGTTAAGACTTTGCGAATTAAGTCACGGCGAAAAGAACCCCCTAAGATGCGATGTAACATTTGGAAACATGCCAAGGGAGCATCAACAGTACCTTGTCCTGATACGAATATGGTGTTTGGTGGCGCGATATATTCGACAGCAGGATTAGAGGGATATTCTGGGGCAGGGGAGATTGCTAGAGTGGAAGTATTGTGATTGCGTGATTTCTCTGTATGAGATTTCCAAGGAATACCGATTAAGCGTATTTCGGTTTCACTGTGCCAAATTTTTTGCTGGTTGTCATCTAACTGCAAACGACTACCAATGCTTATTCCGTCGAACATCCCAGCGCTGATTAACCAAAGGTAGTTACCATTCAATTGCTGCGAATTTAGTTTCCCTGGTGGTGCATTCACCACCATTGTTTGTTGCCAAACCTGACGCACTAAGTCTTTTAAATCGGTGGTTGCATCTGCTTGTCGTTGGAGTTCTAAACTCAGGAGTTCAAACACTTCTATGATCTGAGGACGCGATCGCACTGTTTGTTTAAACTCTGGTTGTGTAGCCATTAACTCTAGAAATATTGATGCGTCTAGAGTAATGGCTATGACTTCGCTAGAGGCGATCGCTGCTTCGCAACTTACCCCACGTATTAATCCTAGCCAACCCAGGAACTCTCCTGGCTCTACGACTGTCAAACTAATTTGAGACTCCGTACGCTGATCGTAGCCCAATAGCCGCGCTTGTCCTTGATAAATTACGATTACTTGCGCTGGCATTCTTTCTTTAACCAAAATCCACTGTCCAGTGCGATATTGCAACAGTTGGCATTTCGCCGCAATTGTTTCTAAGGTGGCAAGTGGTAGTCTGGTGAAAGGGGGGGTATCGGCTAAGAATTTTATGATGTCGGTTTGGGTAATAGCTGGCTTCATCTGAATTTCTCCTAGAAACTCCCACAAAACCTTGTGGCTTATCCACCAACTTTTAGACGTTGGTGGAGTTGAGGGAGAAAAAGTGTGATTTTTCTTGTCTCCTTTGCTCACAACCTCACTTACTGTCCCAGATTTCCACAAAGTCGGCTATCTGGGTTGCCCCTGAAACTGATACCGTTTCACTTTAAGATTGATACAAATAGGCAGCAGGGGAGCAGGGGCAGGGGGACACAATTAAAGACCAATCATTTCCATCAGGCATTTCGTGAAATGGTATGAGATAGTGTCAGTACGTTTACGCGGCAGCAGCATCCACATGATGGTTAGAGGATTGTAGGCGCGTTTGCACTTGTTTTTGTATCCAGTTTTCAAACAGTTCATTCAATAATCGCTCTTGCATAGCCTCATCTAATTGTGCAGGCAGTAATTTTTCTAAGCGAATAATGACAAACCACTCGGCTATGGCTCGTGGTTTCCAAAGTTGACCGGGTTTACTCACAGATAAGATTTGTTGAATGACTGGATGGGGTTGAGACAAGGGAACTGGCCCTAATATCCCTGCTGTTTGTGCTTCTGGGCCTTGGGAATATTTCTCGGCGGCGCTAGCAAAAGGTTGTTCTCCTTCAGAAATCCGAAAATACAATTCCTGGGCTAGTCCTTCGTCTTGGGTACGAATTAGAGAATATACGACTTGATCTAAGTTTCCTTTGCGTTGCATAAAGTAAGACTCTAATTTATTGCCCCACATTGCAAGTTGAAATTTTTTGATCAACACCGGGCGAATAGCCAATTCTTGCATAGCTGCTTCTGTTAACTGGTGCTTTTGCAACCATGCTTGTTTTAACTCTGGTGAGGTGAGTTGGTAACGCTGATAAAAGCTGTTAATTGCTGCTTGCTTCTCTAATTCTGTGCAACTGAAACAAGCGATCGCCTCATCTATAACTTTGGCGCGTAATACCTGTGGCAACAATTGATAACGATGTAGCAAAGACATTAACTGATCTGCCTGAAGTACTTCGTTACCCACTTGCAAGGTTTGTATCGTCATAATTCCTAGCTTGTGCGATCGGTTTTCTGGTGTTTGAAAATTTATTTAAACATCTCACTGAGGTGAGAGGACACAAAAGTCAATCTACAAATAGATAGACCCTGTCTCTATTGGATATACATCAGGTTTTGAGTTGCATCAGGAATTTTTTTTATAAGACTTTGTCAATTTTTTATCTACACCATTGCTTCACTTCAGCAAAACACTACATCATATACTGTTTTGCCACTTTTTTGACAAATAATTATTATTTTTTTTACAGTAAAAACTTTCTAAAAAAAATTTTTTGGGTCAACAAAAATACTTGACAAAGTTATTTTCGCCGCACAGATTAACGAATATATCAAAAGCAAAATATAGCAATCTACAAAAAATGACTCAATTATGTCAAATTTCAATATATAGAAATCTATCAAAAATACCTGTATAAAGTTTATTGTTAGTGCCTTGTGACAGTATTTCAACTGTCACAACAAAAGCGTGAAAAAAGCTACAGTAGCTTTTATTCTGAATGAGTGTGAATGAGTGAACGGTTTCGTAGTCGCCGCTTTTTGTCGTAGTCGCAACAATCTGGTGAGTTCAACTATCCTGCACGAAAACTGATTTCAGGCGTATATATTTTTTCTGCTTCAAGAATTGCCTCAAAAATTGCATTAGTCACTTGTTCTAAATACACCTGCGTAAATACAAATGACTAATCACAAAACAAATGAGTTACTAGGTTCTGCGTACTCAGAACAACAGTAGTTGCAAATTCTTCTCATTTCAACTCTGTTGATATTTTTTCCGTAGGTATACCAGGGAATCTACCATTTGGCGTTAATTTGACGTGAATTAAAGGATTATCATGGGGAATACTCAAGGCACAAACCTAAGTGGGGTTTATGACTGGTCTAGCCAATTACCACTTTTGGATCACTTCAAAAGGGCTAGTGACTTGATACCTCAAAATTCCCAAACAGGGGAAAAGCCGCAAGGAATTCAACTCAATCTAGATGAAAAAGGCTGGGTAAAATCCTTACCCAACTCAGGAGTCAGTGTTTGGCAGGATCAAGGCTTAGGCACGAAAGATAACTGGTTAAATGCTGGCAAAGGAAACAGCCTATTTTCTCAGACAGAAGATGGACAATTCCTAAGCAACAATGGCAATCAAACGCTCAGTGGTGACAATCAAGACGTTCTAACTGGAATCAAAGACAACGGTATCAAAGATTTCAGCAATTCTGCTGATCAATCCTTTATACAGCCTAGTTCTGATACTCAATCAGAAACTGCAACTTCAGATGTTCTAGGTACGAGTATTGACTTTAGCAAATCTACCCAAAAACCGACTGTTCTAGCAGCGAGTCAAGACACAAGTCAATCCAACAGTTCTCAGAATGTTTACTACGTTGCACCTAATGGCAGTGATGATAATCCAGGCACAGTTGATAAACCCTGGAAAACTGTGAACCGTGCGGTGAGTGAAAGTTCTCCTGTCAAAGGAGGTGACACGATTCTAGTTCAGCCCGGAACCTACACAGAAATCATCACCCTTGGTAAATCTGGTGATAGTCAGTTGGGTGACATCACGCTCAAAGCTAATGGTGATGTTACTCTGCGTGACCCCGACCCCAATAATGGCTTTTTCCGGGAAGGGGTGATTCAGTCAGCTGGCAAAGGTAATTGGGTAATTGATGGCTTCCGGATTGAAAACACATCCTGGGCGGGAATTTCTTTGCGTGATGCCTACAACATGACTGTGCAAAACAACCACACCTACGAAACTGGTGCCTCCGGTATCATCGTCATGCCTGATACTTACTACAGTGGTGGAGAAGCCGAGGTAACTAGTAAAAATATCAAGGTACTCAACAACACTGTTGAACGAGCTAGCTGGATCTGGAAGGGTAACGCTTCTAAAGAAGGCAATATAAACGACGGTCTTGATAACTCAACTGGAACACAGGAATCATTAAGTATTTGGGGTGTTGATGGTTTTGAGGTGGCTAATAACACTGTTAAAGAAGGCAACCGCGAAGGTATTGATGTCAAAACTGGTTCCCGCAACGGTTCTGTCCACAACAATACTGTTACTAATCAAGCCTTAGTTAGCGGTACACCCAATGGTTACACTGGTGGTCCTGGCCTCTATATTGAAGGCAACCGTGCTGATATGTTCAACATTGATGTTTACAACAATGTTGTTGCCAATAACACTGCTGGTGGACTTGTGATTACAGATGAAGTTCCCAATCAAGGGGATGTGTCTGGTATCCGTGTCTACAACAACATTGTTTATGGCAATGGTAAGGACGGGGTAAATAGTGGTCAAGGAATTGGTGTCAGCAGTAATGTTAGTGATGTTCAAATCGTCAACAATACGGTTGATGGCAATGTTCAAGGTTTCCTGATAGATGGCTCTGACAACTATGGCGGTTATCGACCTCGTGACATTCTAGTTCGCAACAATATCTTCGCTAATAGTAGTTATCGTAATGGATTCGTTGAAGATGCTGACAATGTGACCTTAGACCACAACTTATTCACGAATAAGTTTGCAAAAGTCTATGAAACTGGCAATGGCGTGAATAACTTAAAAGCTGAGAATAACACTCAGGCTGATTCGATTGGATTTGCTGATTTAAATGGCAAAAATTTCAAACTGACAGCAAATTCGCCAGCAATTGATACTGGTTCCGCAGAAATTGGTGATTACGCAAAGCTGGATTACGACGCTAAACAACGTGGTCAAGGTAAAGGCACTGATATTGGTGCTTATGAGTTCCAGTCTTAGGTAATAACTAAGTTAACGGTTAGGGCAGACGCACAGAGGGAGAAATCACGGCGACGCGGAGATATTTTGAGAAGCATTTTCCCCGTGTCTTCGCGTCGCCTTAACAAGCCTGACCCCTACATCCATATTCCAGGGAATCTACCATTTGGAGTTCATTAAAGGATAGTCATGGCGAATAATCTCGGCACTAATCTAAGTGGAGTTTCTTACTGGTCTAGCCAATTACCATTCTTGGATCACTTCAAAACGGCTAGTAACTGGATGCCTCAAAATTTCAAAACAGGGGAAAAGCCACAAGGAATTCAACTGAATCTAGATGAAAATGGCTGGGTAAAATCCTTACCAAAATCAGGAGAGAGTAACTATGACAGCGTTCAAACTCTCGTCAATCTGATCTCCCCTACACCAGGAGTCAAAGAAAACTACCCTAGTGGTAAATACGTTGTTTTGTACGACGGCGAAGGCAAACTAGAGTATGGGGCAGATGCCAAACTAGATAAGGCTGCTTCTAAGCCTGGTCGTGATGTGATTGACGTCACACCTTCTAGTAAGGGTATGTCTATATGGCTTACCGAAACAGATCCTAAAGGTACAGGAAATTATCTTCGCGACATTCATCTTGTACCAGAAGCCGAGGAAAAAAACTACAAGACTCAGGTATTTAATCCTACCTTTGTCAATAAAACTGACAATTTTTCTACCCTCCGGTTTATGGATTGGATGGGTACTAACAACTCTCAACAAAGTGATTGGAAAAATCGACCGACAGTTGATAGTTCTAATTACATTTACTCTAATAAGGGTGTGCCTGTAGAAGTGATGGTTGATTTGGCTAATCGAACTGGGGCTAATCCTTGGTTCAATATGCCTCACCAAGCATCCGATGAGTACATTGCCAACTTTGCCAAAGTCGTCAAAGAAAAGCTCAACCCTAACCTGAAAGTTTATGTAGAATATTCCAACGAAGTGTGGAATGGTGCTTTTGGTCAACATCAATGGGCGCAAGACCAAGGGCAAAAGCTGGGTGGTGACTGGACAGACTGGTTCAGTCGCCGTACAGAACAGATGGGTGATATTTGGGATAAAGCCTTTGGCCAAGATAGCAATCGAGTAGTCACAGTACTTGGCACTCAGAATGGTAACTTACAGTTGACTGATCAACTGATGCAGAAGGTCAAGTCTTATGATCCAAACTCTACAGTAGATGCGATTGGTATCGCTCCTTACCTGGGGATATTTGTGACTCCAGATAAACAAGATTGGACAACCGCAGAAGCAGAAGTAGAAAGCTGGACAAAAGAATCAGATGGAGGTTTGAACAAAACCTTTGACTACTTGAACAACACAGTACTACCCAAACAGCTAGACAACATCAGCAAACACTCTGAACAGGCTAATAAATATGGTCTTGATTTAGTTGGCTATGAAGGTGGACAGCATCTTACAGGTCTTAACGGATCAGAAAATAATGATGCTATCACGGATTTATTCATCAAAGCTAACCGTGATCCACGCATGGGTCAATTGTATAAAGAATATCTCCAAGGTTGGGATCAGCGAAGTAACGGTAGTGAAATGGTGATTTACGATGACATCACCACACCGACGAAATGGGGTGCTTGGGGTGCTTTAGAACACGTCGATCAATCTACCTCTCCGAAATGGGAAGCCGAACAAGACTTTATAAAGAGTAAAGCAGAAGTCAAGGGATATAGACATGATCGCCTTGACAATGGTGATGGTATCGATATCCTGCTTGGGGATGCTGGAGGCGATCGCTTGATCTATGAAGATTTACAAAATCAAGGTAATACCATTACCGATTTTGACACTAATCAAGATGCGATCGACTTGCGTCAAATTATGTCTGATTCGGCTTACACAAGCCCAAATCAATTTTCTGACTACCTAGAATTCAAACAAGTTGGTGCTGATACAGGCGTTCGCCTAGACATAGATGCAAATCAGCAATCCGGCGGTTTCGAGAATTTCAACATGTTGTCAAACGTTGATACATCAAGCTTAAAACGCAGTAACTTTGTTCTCAGTTCGTAGGCATCTCCTTCAAAGCATAGTTCTCTTTGTGTCTTAGTGGTTAAATACAGATTTATTTTTCACCACAAAGACACCAAGACACTAAGTACAGCTTTGCATTAATTTGTAGCGGTTTGAAACGCAGAGGGACGCAAAGGTAAACGCAGTGAGACCAGCCCCCGTCTTGGCGGTCTCTGTCACGTAGACGCGGAGCGGCTAATTGCAGAGTACCCGAAGGGCAATATTTCTCGGTTAAGGATTTTTAGTCATAATTTGGGCCATGTAGAGACGCGCCATGGCGCGTCTCTGGTGGGTTTAAATGTCAATCGATTTGTCTTATCCGAGCAGTATTGACCCGAAGGGAGGATCGCTGAGTTTTAGTGTCAAAATTTCGCTATGAATTTATGCAATTTCGTACTAAGTCGAATCACCTTTGATATTAAGTGAGGTCAATCGAAAATCCAAAATTGTTTGACTCTATTTTGAAAACAGCGAGGACAGTATAAATGGCTTCAAACAACATGACATTTGAACAACAGGTTGTTGAACTAACTAACCAAGAACGAGCGAAGAATAATCTCCCTGCTTTGAAAGAGAATGCTGAACTCAACTATGTTGCTGACGAATATGCTAAACAGATGTCAGAACGTCGTGTTTTAAGTCATACGGGAGCAGATGGTTCTTTACCATGGGAGCGAGCTGAGGCTATTGGTTATGAAGCGAAAACGATGGGAGAGAACATAGGCGCAGGTCAAACAACTCCTGAACAGGTGGTTCAAGATTGGATGAACAGTCCTGGACACCGGGAAAATATTCTCAATCCCAAATATACTGAAATCGGCACTGGTTTCCATAACAATTATTGGAGTCAGGAATTTGGTAGTGGTGATCTTAACCCGATTAGCAAGATCCCAAACCCTCCATCTTCTGAAGCAACACTTCAAGTAAATGCTAATGATAGCCTCATCGGTGATGTAGGAGAAAATAAGTTAGTTGCTGGTTTTGTTAGCGATCGCTTGATGAATAACAATACACAAAATCAAGAAGATATCACTACTGATTTTGCTCCCCATCAATATGGAAGGGACTTACGTCATATTTTGACTGAACAAGCTCATAGTAGTCCTAATCAATTCTGTAATTACCTCAAACCCCAACAAATTGGTGCTGATTCGATTGGTTGTCCGGACGTATTTGAGCATACAAAATTTGCTGGGTTTGATCAATCTTATTCTTCTGTGATGCCAAACTTAGATGCTTCTGAATTAAATATCAGTAATAAGATTTCACAAAATTTTTGATATAAATCGTCATTTTTGTCCTCTTAATGTCTTGGTGGTAAAAATATAAATTTTTCAACACCAAGACAGTTTAGACGCGCAAGCGGCTACTTGCACGCCTGTCGCTATGCGCTTACTTTAGGTAGACGCCAATCAATTTTCGAGTTAATCGGGTGAAGATACTTGCTCCGTATTCAGATGATTAAGTGACCAACGGTGATCAACATTCATAGATGAACACTGACAAATTTCTTCTAAATTTTTTTGTTGAACAGCAGCTTTGCGGAGAGTAATGATTAGCTGATTTACTTGATTTCGCAGTTCTGGATTATTACTCACTGCTAACATTGTTTGTCTTTCTAATAGTTGCAGTATGAGTTCATAATGGATGGGTGAAGGTAGAGGAATTTGCTCCATGAAGTTTATTTTTAATTGTACCTTTTGATTTCAATCCAAGACTGTGTTCATCAGCGAATTTTTACATAGACTACAAAGATTTGCTTTAATCCTGTTTTTACTAACTAATTAAGATTTGGTGAAAAGATTCGCGATCGCCAATTTTGGATCTGGTTGTTTGACTAATGATTCACCAATAAGTACGGCAGAAGCTCCTGCTTGTTCTACTATATTTAGATCATCTAAGGTATGTAATCCTGACTCACTTACAACAAGAATGTTCCGTTCCTGCAAGTCTTTACCTCTTGCTAATAAAAGTTGACAAGTGGTTTGTAAATCAACAGAAAAATCTTCAAGATTGCGGTTATTAATTCCCACCAAAGAAACACCATCTAGAGCTAATACACGGTCAAGTTCTGCAAGAGTATGGACTTCAATTAATGCTGCCATATTGAGAGCATTGGCAATCTTGACAAAGTATTGTAAATCTTGATCGCTGAGGATAGCCGCAATGAGTAAAACTGCATCTGCACCAAGAATGCGGGCTAGATACATTTGATAGGGATAAATAATAAATTCTTTACATAATAAAGGTAAATCGACAGCAGCTCGAATTTTAGCTAAATTATCAAAGCTACCTTGAAAAAACTTTTCATCGGTTAACACTGAAATGCAACTAGCACCACCTTGCTGATATTGCAAAGCGATCGCTACTGGGTCAAAATCTTCTCTGATTACACCTTTGCTGGGAGAAGCTTTTTTGACTTCAGCAATCAAAGCTGGTTTAGTTTTACCATTTCGCAGTGCTGCTACAAAATCGCGAGTTGGGGGTGCAGTTAAAGCTTGCTTTTGCAACTCCTGTAAGGATTGCTTCTCGCGCATTTGGTCTACTTCTTCTTCTTTTTGCCAAACAATTTTTTCTAAGATGTTCATTGGTTGAGCATCATGAGTGGCAACCTGATACCTTAAATTAGACACTGCAACACTTGGATTTGGTGGACGGCGACGGATTTGCATAATAAATAGTCAAAGGTCAATAGTCATTGGTCATTGGTCATTGGTCATTTGTCATTCGTCGCTTACAAAGGACAAATGACAAAGGACAAATGACTAAGAAGCAACTGCGCGTTTATAAGCTTCGTCTAGGACTTCTGAGAGTGTGGGGTGGGCGTGAACCAGATGGGCGAGGGTGTGGACAGATTGACGGTTGGCGATCGCAGCTGAGGCTTCGTGGATGAGGTCGGAGGCGTGCATTCCAAAAATATGGACACCCAAAACTTCACCAGTGTCTTTACGATAAATTACTTTTGCCATACCATCGGCTTCGCCTTCTGCCAAGGCTTTAGAATTACCTTTGAAGTAACTTTTTGCCACTGCGACTTCAAAACCTTCAGCGGTGGCTTTTTCCTTGGCTTGTGCTTCGGTCATTCCCACATAGCTAACTTCTGGGTGAGTAAAGGCTGCTGCGGGGATACTAAGATAGTCTACTTCTTTATGTCTACCGCAGATATTTTCTACTGCTACAATACCCTGAGCAGAAGCAGCGTGAGCTAACATCATTTTGCCCGTAG
Source organism: Fischerella sp. CENA71 (assembly GCA_024239075.1). Lineage (GTDB taxonomy): Bacteria > Cyanobacteriota > Cyanobacteriia > Cyanobacteriales > Nostocaceae > Pelatocladus. Next base: position 444,965 of record JANBVI010000064.1, read on the forward strand.
CATCACCAATTGCCCACAAATGTGGAACTATTTCACCCCCACTTAACACAGCCATAGTGTCATTGACGGGAATAAAATTCCTGCGGTCTAATTCTACACCGATTGATTCTAAACCGAGATTTTGAGTAGCTGGGATACGTCCAGTTGCCACTAAACAAGCATCAACTTCTAGCACATCTACATCTTCTTTGGTTTTGAAGTTGGCTAATTCAATCACCACTGGTGAACCTGGGATGACTCTTTTGGCGTATATTCCCACATAAGTTTCAATATCGCGGGGAGTAATTAGCACTCGTTCGGCAAGTTTGGCAATATCACGATCAAATCCTGGCATTAACTGATCGAGTGCTTCGATCATGGTGATTTCGCAGCCCAAAGCCGAGTAAACGTCAGAAAATTCCAGGCCAATGTAACCACTACCAATAATTGCTACCCAATCTGGTAATGACTCTAATTTTACCCCTTGGTCGCTGGTAAATACTGTTTTACCGTCTACTTCAATCCCAGGAGGGACGAAGGGAATTGAACCAGGAGACAGAATAATATCTTGAGCGGTGATTGTTTTTTCACCACTGTCTGTAACTATACTTACTTTTTGAGTGCCTGCAATTTTGCCCCAACCTCGAATAATATCAACCCCCAAACGTTTGAGGCTGTTGGTTAAGTCTCCTTGAATTTTCGCGACGAGATTGTTAGCATGGTCGGCGATCGCTTGCCGCTCAAATTGTACACCTGCGACTTGAATTCCTAGCGTTTTCAGGTGATGGGCGTCTCTAAGTTCCCGTACACGCCCAGAGGCTGCTAGCAATGCCTTAGAAGGAATGCAGCCTCGGTTGACACAGGTTCCCCCCATATCAGCCGCTTCAATGATCGCTGTCTTCAAACCACAGCTAACGGCGTGCAAGGCAGCCCCATGTCCGCCTACTCCAGCGCCGATAATCACTAAATCATAATCAAATCCTTGACTCACGTTAGTTTCCCCGTGTGCATTGCCCTATATATTCTTAAACTGACCAAGCAATCAGTGCAAGTTTATTTAATTTTAGGTCGTTCGGGGGAAAGGGGATCGGGGAAAGGGAAAAGGGGAAAGGGGACAAGGAAGTGTGGGAAGACAGGGGAGAATCATCATAACCAGTTTCTTATCAATGCTCAATGCCCACAATGCCCCATGCCCAATGACTATTGTACAGACGCGATTAATCACATCTTACTTAACTTAATTATTCTTTGATGATTTCTTAAGTATTTATTCCTGAAGATAGAGTCATTATTATTTATTTATTTCTAGGGAAAGATTGGCTATTTTTTTTGAAAATTAGAGAATAATTATGCAAGGATTCACTAATCTAAATAAACTTAATTATTATGGCGAAGCCAATTGAATTTAATCTATTTGCCCCATATAACAAAGCAGCAGCTTTAATTGGATCTTTTTCTGATTGGCAAGAAATTCCAATGGAAAAAGGTGAGGATGGCTATTTCCGTACTACAGTTGAATTAGAGGATGGAGATTACCAATATAAATTTCGTGTACAGTCAAAATCATGGTTTGTAGAAGAAGATCAATGGGTTGATGTTACAGATCCTTATGCAATAGATATAGATGAATTAAGTGGTCAAGATAACGGTATTGTACATATCAAAGATGGAGAAAGAATAGTTGATACTTATGTTTGGCAGCACGATGATAAACCTTTACCTGCTGATCATGAGTTAGTAATTTACGAATTACATGTTGGTGATTTTTCTGGTGGTGAAGATGATCCTTACGCACGCGGAAAGTATAAGCATGTAGTTGAAAAATTAGATTATCTCTGTGAATTGGGTATTAATGCTATCGAGTTAATGCCTGTGAAAGAATATCCAGGTGATCATAGCTGGGGTTACAATCCGCGCTATTTTTTTGCCACAGAATCAAGTTATGGTCTGACATCTGGTTTAAAAAATCTGATTGATGAGTGTCATGCTAGAGGAATTCGCGTGATTATGGACGGGATTTATAATCACTCAGAAGCATCTAGTCCATTAACTCAAATTGACCATGATTACTGGTATCATCATTCTCCACGTGATCCTGATAATAGCTGGGGTCCTGAGTTTAATTACGAACTCTATGATGAAAATTTAGAGACTTATCCTGCACGAAAATTTATCGGTGATACAATCCGTTTTTGGATTGAAGAATATCATATTGATGGTATTCGTTATGATGCAGCGCGTCAAATTGCAAATTACGATTTCATGCACTGGATTGTACAAGAAGCTAAGAATACTGCTGGTGCAAAACCTTTTTATAATGTCGCCGAATACATTCCTGAAACTACCAGCATCACCAATGTTGATGGACCGATGGACGGTTGCTGGCATGATAGTTTTTATCACTGTATTAAGGAACATATTTGTGGTGAAACATTTGATATAGAACGACTCAAAGATGTCATTGATTGTAAACGTCAGGGCTTCATGGGCGCGACAAATGTTGTCAATTATGTCACAAATCATGATCATAATCATTTGATGGTTGATTTAGGCGATCGCAACATTTTTGATGAGGAAGCCTTCAGAAGAATTAAGCTTGGTGTGGCAATTTTAATGACGGCTGTTGGTGTACCCTTGGTTTGGATGGGTGAAGAGTTTGGTGAGTATAAACCTAAAACTCCAGAATCAGCAAAAATTGACTGGACACTATTAGGTAATGATTTGAATCGCGGTTTATTTGAATACTATAAAGGTTTAATTAGTCTGCGGAAACAAAATCATGCTCTTTACACAGAAAATATTGACTTTATCCATGAGAATCCAGAGGCAAAAGTATTAGCTTATAGTCGCTGGAATGATGAAGGTTCCCGTGTGGTTGTGATCACTAACTTCTCGGAAAACTTCTTAGCTGGTTATCACGTTCCTAACTTTCCCAACGGTGGTACATGGCACGAATGGACAGGAAATTACGATGTCGAAGCTGGCGATGATGGTATTATGATTGATATTGGCCCTTACGAAGCAAAAGTGTTTGTTTGGCAGTAAGAGATTGTTTGTTGTCGAGCCCCCAGATCCGCGACTTCTTCGAGAAGTTGCGGATCTTGTTTTTTATGACTATACGTTTGCTTTTTTGTGGACGTCGGTGCGATCGCTTCATAAAATTGATCAGAACACTTGATTATAATTAGCGATCGCTTCTTGCAAATCTTCCTAGAAGATTTATTTTTTCATGAAAAAGCAAAAAAATCAATTTAGCCATCTCACAGCTATCGAAAGAGTTTATCTATCAGTCCCGACAAATTTTTTATTAGATAAAAATTTGCTGCAAGGTAAAGTTCTAGACTTTGGTTGTGGGTTTGGCAATGATGTTAAATTATTACGAAAAAAAGGATTTGATATTACAGGTTACGACCCTTATTATTTCCCTGAATATCCGAAAAATAAATTTGACACAATCATTTGCATTTATGTTTTAAATGTTTTATTTCCTGAAGAACAAGCAAATGTTATCATGGAGATTGCACATTTATTAAAACCGGGAGGTAAAGCTTATTATGCAGTGAGAAGAGATATCAAAAGAGAAGGTTTTCGAGAACACTATATCCATAAAAAACCAACTTATCAATGTATTGTTAAACTTCCTTTTAAATCAATTCAATTAGATGAATCTTACGAAATTTACGAATATAAACATTATAATCTCCAGAGAAATTCTTCTAATAATTGCATATTTTGTAATCCTTACAAACACCTCACAGTAGTAACTGAGTCAGCAACAGCCTATGCAATGTTTGATGGTTATCCTGTGAGTAAAGGTCATGTTTTAATTATCCCAAAACGCCATGTGAGTAATTATTTTGAGCTACCATTTAAAGAGCAATCTGCTTGTTGGTTGATGGTTAATAAAGTGCAATAACTTCTCAACCAAGAATTTGCACCCGACGGTTTCAATGTAGGAATAAACATCAACCGAGATGCAGGTCAAAATATGATGCACACCATTATTCATATTATTCCACGCTATAAAGGTGATACTGTTGGTGCTAAAGGTGGCATCAGAAATGTGATTCCAAGAAAAAACAGTTTGTAGTGTGCGATCGCTTAAAGTCCACCCTTCTGGTAGACATGTAACTGGTTTTTGTTCCCCGATTGAACCAAATTACAATTTCCCGTAATTTTCAGGAACGTTTTACCTTTAAAAGGTATCAATTAATAGCATCAAAAGGTAAGATTACAAAATTACCAAGCTACTGAGAGCTTGTGTGTAAATGGAATTTTTACCATTTGATAGTTATTAATACTCGTTTTGCTAGGTAATGAAAATGAAATATAATCTGCGGATTTTCTTATTATTATTAGGCGTGCTTGTAAGCTCTTTTGGTACTGCTCTTCATACAGTGGTTGCTCAACAGATAACTATAAACTCGATATCAAGCCAATCTGATCATCAACTGTTCGACAACGCTACAAAATCAGCAGCTAAAAATGCTAAAACTGAAGAACTGCGAGCTTTTTTAACTAGCAAGTATGACTATTGGGATGCCCGTGTTTTAGCAGACTTCTGGGGGGAGACTGTAGAAGAGGCAAAAGCTAGAATGGGTAGAAAAATTCTTTGGGGTTCAACAAATATTGCTATCCTAGACCAGTTTCTTGTAGATGCTAGGCTGCAAGCACTTCGAGCCGTCAAACTACCTCGTACCGCCGATGATTCCAGTCCCTACAAATTTTATAGAGACTCAACATATAACTACAATGATGCGGCTGTACTGGCAAAATTTTGGGGTGAAAGATCGGCTATAGATGCTAAAGTTCGCATCGAACGCAATTTAATTTTGGGCAATGATGAAGTAATTGAAGAAGCTTTAAAACTAGCTCGTTCTCAAAACAGATAAATTACCCTATTGGTATTTTTAAATAATGACAGGGTGCTGACCAAGAAAACGCAAAGACGCGGAGCGCGACACCCTTCAAGATCAAAGCACCAAAGCACCAAAGCACCCGGTCTCAAGAAAGCGAATGCGCGTCGTGGAGACAAAAAATATACGTCCTTGTTTGAATCCCCCGGATTTATCTGTGGGGACTCCCCGCGTCCCCGCGTCTTTCCTTCTCCGTGTCATCTTCAATGTACCCTTATTTTATTTCCCCGTTAGCTCTTGCTGAACAGCCAGAAATAGACAATTTGTGCTAAAATTGTAACAAATTATGGCAATTATTCAAGCTTAGTTTGTAATAATCTTGCTTATTTGCGCTTTAATCGCTAAAACTAGCCATTATTGGAGTTTTTTAGGCTATGACAACCTCTCAGGAGAGGATTATCCCTACAGATCTGCGAAACGAAATGTCCAGGTCTTACCTGGAGTATGCCATGAGCGTCATTGTTGGACGGGCGCTACCAGATGCCAGGGATGGTCTGAAACCTGTCCATCGGCGTATCCTCTACGCTATGCATGAGTTGGGGTTGACCTCAGATCGTCCTTTCCGTAAATGTGCGCGTGTTGTGGGGGAAGTTTTGGGTAAATATCACCCCCATGGCGACACAGCAGTGTATGACGCCTTGGTGCGGATGGCACAGGATTTTTCCATGCGATCGCCTTTAATTGCAGGGCATGGTAATTTTGGCTCTGTAGATAACGACCCTCCGGCGGCCATGCGTTACACCGAATGCCGCTTGGAAGCTTTGACTAGCGATGCTCTCCTGCAAGATATCGAGTCAGAAACCGTAGATTTTGTTAACAACTTCGATGGTTCCCAGCAAGAACCGACTGTGTTACCCGCACGAGTACCACAGTTGTTATTGAATGGTTCTTCGGGGATCGCTGTGGGGATGGCAACCAACATCCCGCCCCATAATTTGGGTGAATTGATTGATGGGTTAGTAGCACTGATTCACAACTCAGAAATAACTGATACTCAATTGATGCAGTATATCCACGGCCCTGACTTTCCGACAGGTGCTCAAATTCTTGGTACTGCGGCGATTAAAGAAGCTTATACCACTGGACGTGGTTCTATAACCATGCGTGGTGTAGCAAATATTGAAACTATCGAAATGCGGGGACGCCCAGAAAGGGAAGCGATTATCGTCACCGAGTTACCGTATCAAACCAACAAAGCAGCATTAATTGAGAAAATCGCCGAGTTGGTAAACGACAAGCGCATCGAGGGAATTGCCGACATCCGAGATGAAAGCGATCGCGATGGGATGCGAATTGTGATCGAACTCAAGCGCGACGCCTATCCCCGTGTAGTTCTGAACAACCTCTACAAGCAAACGCCCCTACAAGCTAATTTTGGGGCGAATATGCTGGCGTTGGTCAACGGTGAACCCCAGATCCTCACCATCAAGCAGTTTTTACAAGTATTTCTGGATTTTCGTATCGAAGCGATCACCAGACGCACCCAGTACGAACTGCGGAAAGCCGAAGAACGTGACCATCTCTTGCAAGGGTTATTAATCGCCCTATCTCACCTCGATGAAATCATTGCTTTAATTCGCCACGCTGCTGATACACCAACAGCCAAAGGAGAATTAATCACAACTTACGGACTATCAGAAGTGCAAGCAGATGCCATTTTACAAATGCAACTGCGGCGCTTAACAGCCCTAGAAGCAGATAAAATCCGCCAAGAACACGAAGCATTACAAGCCCAAATCGCCGACTTGCAAGATATTTTGGCAAGGCGAGAACGGATACTGCAAATTATCGAAACCGAAATCCAGTATCTCAAAACCAAATTTGCTACACCTCGGCGCACGGTAATTACTCACGGTGAAGGCGACTTAGAAGATATAGACCTAATCGCCAACGAAAAAGCGATCATTTTAATTACCGAACAAGGCTATATCAAACGGATGCCGGTCAACACCTTTGAAGCCCAAAACCGTGCTACCAGAGGTAAAGCAGCAGCCAAAGTCAAAGAAGATGATGGCGTCGAGCATTTCTTAACCTGCTGTGACCACGATAGCCTGTTATTCTTTAGCGATCGCGGCGTAGTTTACTGTCTCAAAGCCTACCAAATTCCCGTAAGTTCCCGTACCAGCCGCGGCACACCGATTGTGCAGATGTTGCCAATTCCTAAAGAAGAAAAAATTACTTCCATCGTACCCGTCAGTGAGTTTACCAGTGATGAGTATTTGGTCATGCTCACCAAAGGTGGCAACATCAAGAAAACCGTATTGGAAGCGTTTAGTAATATTCGTGCCAACGGCTTAATTGCCATTTCCCTAGAAGAAGGCGATCAACTGCGTTGGGTACGACGGGCAAAAGTCGAAGACAGCGTGATCATTGGTTCCCGTGAAGGTATGGCGATTCACTTCCGTTGTAACCATGAACAACTGCGTCCTCTGGGTCGTGCGACTCGTGGTGTCAAAGCCATGAAACTCAAAGCCAAAGATGAACTAGTCGGAATGGATATTCTACCCGCAGCTGTTCTAGATAATTTGGCTCCCATCTCAGAAGCCGAAATCGAAGCCGAAGAGATCGAAACTGAAGAGATCGAAACTGAAGAAACCGCAGAAGTACCAGGTAACGGTCATGAAGGACCATGGGTACTGGTAATTACAATTGGAGGTTACGGTAAACGTGTACCCGTTGCTCAGTTCCGCTTGCAAAATCGGGCTGGTCAAGGTTTAATGGCAACCAAATTCAAAAACCGCAAAATTAAAGACCAACTAGCCAACCTACACATTGTCAACAACGACGATGAAATTATGATGGTTACAAGTCGCGGTATCATCATCAGACAGGCAGTAAATGCAATTTCCGTCCAATCCCGTTCTGCCACAGGAGTACGTGTACAACGTCTAGATGAAGATGATGTAATTACAGGAGTAGCGATCGTTCCCCCCGATACTGTTGATGCGACAGAAGCAGAGTAATAAAAGACACGGGGACAAAGAGACACGGGGACGCGGGGAAAGCTTTACTCTCCGCCTCCGCGCGTCTCCATTTTTGCGTTTCGCGATCGCCCTATTTAGTGGTATTTTGATGGGGCTAACTGTCGCCCCCGTCAATGCTTGGTTTTTAGGATGGTTCGCCTTAGCGCCTTTATGGTTATTAATAGTTGATTCTGCAAAATCAAAATTCCCATTTCTCCCCATCTCTCTAGCTTGGGGTATTGGTTATCACGGTCTAGCCCTATCTTGGATCACAGGAATTCACCCCATGACTTGGATGGGGGTTCCTTGGTTAGCAAGTTTGGGAATAGCTATTTTTTGTTGGGTATTCATCACTCTCTGGGGTGCTGCATCTGTGGCAATGTGGGCAACAGGGATGAGAATTATTTGTGATTCTATCCCACAACCCTACGGCCGTGTTCTGATTGGCACTGCCTTGTGGTGTGGTGTAGAGACTATCTTGAGTTGGGGAGCCTTATTTTGGACTTCTATTTCATACACCCAAAGTCCATATAATCTTGTAATTTTGCATCTTGGTCAACTTTCGGGTCCCTATGCCGTAACAGCTGCGATCGTCGCCGTCAATGGGCTGATTGCGGAAGCTTGTATCAACCGCAGAGGCGCAGAGAACGCAGAGAGAATTTCCTCTGTGTTCTCTGCGCCTCTGTGGTTTGTTAATAAATATCTCATCAGCGCCACGGGGTTACTAATTAGCCTACACCTGATAGGTTTTTTCTTATACACTCCTCCCCTAGTACAACCACCAGCAGCAGCCCTGAAGGTCGGAATTATTCAAGGTAATATTCCTAACCAAATAAAACTTTATCCAGAAGGCTTACGTCGGGCTTTAGAAGGCTATACTACTGGTTATTTAAGCTTAGTAGATCAAGGAGTAGAGGCTGTACTGACGCCAGAAGGAGCCTTACCTTTCTTTGAGAGTAATATTATACATAGTTCCTTGGTGGCAGCAGTGCGATCGCAAGGGGTAGTAGCTTGGATTGGCGGTTTTGGACACAAGGGAAAAAGTTATACAAATAGCTTGCTGACTGTCACAGGAGATGGTAAGTTATTTAGTCGTTACGACAAGGTGAAGTTAGTACCCATTGGTGAATATGTGCCGTTTGAAAACCTTTTAGGCGGTATTATTAGTCGCTTGTCGCCACTGGATGAACACCAAGTTCCTGGTTCACCAAATCAAATTTTTAACACACCTTTTGGTCGTGCGATCGCAGGTATTTGCTATGAATCTGCTTTTCCTGAAGTATTTCGCTATCAAGCTCAAGCAGGCGGACAGTTTATTCTCAGCTCATCTAATGATGCTCATTACAGTGCATCAATGCCAGCCCAGCATCACGCCCAGGATATCATGCGGGCAATTGAAACTGATAGATGGGCAGTACGGGCGACGAATACAGGATATTCAGCTTTTGTAGATCCCCACGGGCGAACAAAATGGATTTCGGGACATAATACTTACGAGATTCACGCTGAAACTATTTATCGCCGTCAGACACAGACTTTATATGTGCGTTGGGGTGATTGGTTAACGCCGTTGTTATTAGTATCAGCTGGGGGAGTATGGCTGGTCAATTTTTTGATTGTCCAACTCTCACGCAAGCAGGGGTTGAACTAGCAGTAGGGGGATCAGGGTAAATTGCCAAAGTATGATATTGGGGAGAGCCAGTATCATAGACAATTTCAAAGGTGTATAACTTGTTTTTTCCGCTTTCTTCAGTAACTACTGTTAAAAGTGTTTTAGCAGCATTAGGTAGACCAGGAATATTTATTTTCTTAATTCGCCTGAGTTGAATTACATGTGCTGCGGAGTTTTTACAATCTCCGGCGTTGTTATTGCGATCTGGACCAAACTGCATACACATCGGCCCATCAAAATCCATTGTCACCTGGGATGGGTCATTTAACCAAACTTTTTTAATTGTTTCTCCAGATGGAATAAAACTTAAATTTGTTCCTTGCTGAAACCAGACATTAATAGTAGGTGTTGCTCCTCCTAAACCTTGCGCTTGACAAGAAAACATAGAGCGGAGAACAGCATTATTAGCCAAGGCACGACCTGCTACCATAATGATTGCAGCAGAAAAAATTAGAGAAGCTAGAGTTAATAAATACGAATTTTTTGGGGGTTTGAATTGCAGGTTAATGTGATGTTTCATATCATGTCTGCTTGAACACTTATACTATGCAGTTGAGGTCGGTAATTGGTAATGGATAATGGGTAATTGGTAATGACAAATGACGATCTTCGCCAGTAATTATTACTGTCCCGACCCACTTGATATTAAAGCTGCATGGTTTGATTGATATATATTTCTATTTCTTTTCCTGCTGGTAAAAACCAAATATTGGTGCGTTGCATTGCTTGAGAAATTGCCTGTTGATTACGCTGGGTAATTTGGGGAACTACTGTTTTCACACCACCTTCCAAAATCCCAGCGAAGAGATTACGTTGGGGATTGCTGTTGGTAACAACAGTACCTGTAGAAGTGGTAGTAACTTGGGATTCTGTACGATTAAATAATTCTGCGGCTTTACCAATCCCTCCCAATACAAATTGTTGAGCATCAATCATGGTAGTGGATGTTCCTTTTTTATATTGGTTGGCAACTAGAGGTTTACCTGCTGAGGCACGAATGAGGATGGCGTTTTGTGGTAAGCTTTGCTCTGTCAAGTTGCCATTGTTTTCCCTGACTACTTTGACTACATCTAACTGCACCAAACCTTGTTCAGAAATAGAACTAACTTGAGCCAAAAACTCAGTTTTTTCTGGTAAAATAATCTCACCATTTGTTGATTTTAATGGTTCTTTTAAGCGAACTACAAAGACATTTTGAGGACTGTCATCTTTCTTATTATTGTTTGTTGCTCTACTAGTTTCTCCAAAGACAGCAGTAGCTAATACAGCTTTTACACTGGTTCCTACTCTTACAGACTTCGGACTATTTGGTTGTGCTTGACTAACAATAGAACTTGGTGGTTTTGGGGTATTATCCTGGGATTGAGAGTTGGCTGTTTGTGGCGGATTTTTTGTATTTTGTACAGGTATAGGTACAGAAGTTGGACGATTTACATTGGTATTATTGGTATTATTAGGTGTAGCAACGGCTAAAACTTGACCATAGCTACCCAGTTTTGATAATCTTGCCCATTCTTGCAAGGGATCTGGTGTGGGTTGGGGAGTGAATTGAACTGTTGGTTGAGTTTCTGGTGTGGGAACTACAGGTAGCGGTGAAGTCGATTGCGGTGGGGTTTGGGGTACTGTGACGATCCGCGTGACTACCCTTGGCGGCATGTAAACTGTTTTTGTAGGTGTAGGTGTTGTTTGTAAAGCAATTTTGGGTCTGTTATTTCTGGAATTTGCTAGCTCAGAAGTTGGTTGTGCTGGTATGACTTTTGGAGTTCTTAGCTGTTGCTGTGCTAATTTCACAGCTTGCGCTTGTTCAGCTAAGGCTAATTTTGTTTTTAAAGTCTCTACTTCTCCTTCTAGTTGTTGTAAGCGCGTCTCAGTCGTTGTTTGCGGCGTTTTTGGTGAAACGACATTAGCTTTTCTAGGTTTTTGATTGCTAGCACTCATCAGCTGTGATAAAAAAGCACCAGCCACTAAAACTAAAGCAAAAGTGGTAGTTCCTACAAAGGCTAATTTCGCAAAAGGATTTGATGAGAGGGATTGCTTGGTGCTAACTTCTGGTGGTGGAGAAGGTGAAGATGGCTGTGGTAAGTTGGCTACATCTTCCTCTGCTTTTGCTTCTGTTTGTGTTTCAATGGTTGGAGACTCCTGTTCAAAGCCAACCAATTTTGCCATTTGCAGTTCCCAATCAGATAATCCTAGTTCCGGTTGATAATTCTCATGGAGCGGAGTATCTATATTTTCTGGGTGAGTTTCTGAAGGAATAGAATATCGAGTCATAATAAAGCTTTAGTTTATAGTTTAATCAGGAGCAGTTTTTATCTTTGATGTCGCATATATTGTAGATTTCTAGTCTAGCTTCACCGATTCGGTAAGCTGCTATATGCCAAGATAGTGGTAGATCAGGTAATGTGACTTTTTGATTATCGATTGCTTGGATTAAGATTTGTTTATTGAATGCGATCGCTTTCCCTAATCTATCAGAATTATTAAATATTAATTGATTCCCTTGTAACTCTACTTTCCATTTGCCATTAGTAATTTTTACAGGTTGAGAAATTCTTTGAATAATAAAAACACTTTCAGCACCGCGATTCGCAAATTGGTTTACTGTATTTGGATTAATAATTTCGGATTGAAATTTTTGCTTGACTTCATTTGTTAAAAGCTCTGAACTAATTTCCCATATTGTTTCGGGCGATTGTTGTTGAGACCAGGTTAGCATTAAGGTCATTGTTTCACCGACGAAACGCCGGATGGTGTCTGGATATCGTTCTAAATTTTGCCTCGGATCTGCTGTAATCGCACGACCATCAGCAAGTTGTACTAAACTTTGAGGAGTTAATTGCTTACTTAGCTGTTGCAACATAGAACCGTGGAACATTAGTATGAGCAATGCAAAAATATTTAAACCAAAAGTTCCAACAGCAAACAATGGTAATATACTACTTTTCTTTTTATTTTCTTGTTTAAGTAACTGCATGAGTTAATTCTATAAAATAAATTTCATATGGATGAAATACCGACAAAAGTCTAATTATCTTATTCTTATTCTTACCTCACAAAGCTGTCTGATTGTGTTTCAATTCCACACTGCCGTAATTGCTCCTGACTTAAACTGTTATATTGATCTAACAGACATAAATTACGGATTTCGTAAATTTCTAATTTTTCAGATCGCATACTATAAATTGCTTTTTGCAAAACGCTGGAAGTATCATCTAGCGGATAAGGAAAATAATCGACTGCTTGTACAAGTAAATCTTTATTGAAGGGAATAATTACTTTTCTCCCATCCGATTTTTTGGTTTGGATCAAGTCAGCGACTAAACCAACTCGCCACTTACCAGGTTTAATTTTTTGCGGAGGATAAACCCGCTTAATAACTATTTGTGCATTTATGGCTTGGCTAGAATTATTAGCGAAAACTTCTGGTGGTGTCATCGCTGCTATTTCACTTAAAAAACCTTTGCGAAAATCTTCTGAGATCGCAAAGCTAGCAATCCAACTACTAGTACTAACTTTTTTGCTATTCCCTTCAGGTGTTGGTATAAATATGCCTAAATCTGGTTTAGGTTTGGTTACTTCTTCAACATTTTGTGGTGGAAGTTTACCAGACCAGTTAAACATTGAGGTCATACTTTTACTGACAAATTGGCGAATTACTTCTGGATCTCTTTCCAAATCATCATTCACAGTGATTGCTTGACCATTGATTAATTGTACAAAGGAGGCGGGTTTTCTCAGACTCAGCTGACGAATTTTTAAACCTTGGAATGCTAATAAAAATAAAGCTAATAATTGCAATCCGAAAGTTGCGATCGCAAATGTAGTCAAAAGACTAACTGTTCGCTGCTTTTTCTCTAATAGGCGTACCATTATATCCTCTCTTTTGCCAACGCATATGTATTACTAATTGCATTAAATACTGCAAATCCCCCCGCACCAGCTAAAAGCAAAGATACGATTGGTGCTAAAAGTCCTAAAAAAATCATGAACCACATTAAATCAGGATCAGCTGTTGCATCTTCACCAGGACCATTCACAATCACTGTGGCAGTTAAAATTGCAATAATAGTGAAGGAAATTTTGGCAATTCCCAGCGATAAAAATCCAGTCATCCAAGCAAAAATCGGTTTACCAGCAACAGGTAGCAAAGAACCTCCCACAGCTAATGGTCCCAAAGTCGCTATTAGCAACATCGTAGCTTCGATTAAATTTTGAAAAGCATATTGTAAGGAAATGAGAAAATTTTTGATACTAGTTTGGACTGTGGAACCTAAAAAAGAATTAAAGGTATTTTCTGATACACCAATAGTACTATATGCAATCTGATTAATTTTATTTTCTAATCTACTAATCCAAACTTTATCACCATATAAATCTCTATATGTCTGCCATAGAATATCAGTTTTTTCTTTGGCTCTCACAAAACATTGATTTTGTTGTTCACCTGTTAATGACTGGCAAGGACGCAGCATAGAGCCAGCTACTTCTTCAGCAACACCCATATTCAATGCTTGCTGGTAATTTTTATTAGCATCTGCTGTGGTGATTACTTGCTGATTCACTGTGTTAATAAAATTTCTGATTCCCAAAGTAAGATTAGATAGTACACTACCACTTCCTGTATTAGTTAGCAGTATTACCACTATAAAAGGCCAAATTAAAGCCGAAATTGGACGGGAATATTCACTGTAAATCACATCTCGAAGCCATTGTATCATGAAAAACAAAAGGGTGCCGACGGCGAAAAATACACCCAGGTTTGTTAATGCTCCATATAAATTTTCATTAGTATTATTTTGTAATAAATCCAACCATTGTTTGTCCCAACTTTCCGAAATTGTTTTCGCGGTCGTGAAACCACTATTGACAATATCGGGGATATCAGGGATGTTAGATTGGGCAAGATAAAGATGAGAGAAAATAATAATGTTCATTTTTTTACTTTTAATTCATCTCTATTAGATGAAATCAAAATTATTCTCTTAACAATGACAAATGATAAATAACGAATCACGTGTTCTACTTATTGTTCAAACTGTCTCCCAAATAAATCTACTTGAAAAGTATTGCGTAAAAGTCTAGATGCTTCAGTTGCATTATCAACTCTGCGAGCGCGATTATTTTCTTCTACTTGTTGGGAAATATTAGTTAAGTTTAAATTAGAGTATTGTAGAAATTGGTTAGTTTGCATTGTTTGTGATAAATTTTCACCTGTAATTTTTGAAGTTTCCTCTTGGATTTTAATAGATTGTAGAAGTATATTCAGTTGACCTAGGCCTAAAGTAGAAGCAATTTGATTAGCAATATTCTTAGCCTCATTTATACCCGGTATACTGTTAAGTTGATTTTGTATTTCCTCTTGAAACTTTTCAGCTTCCTCATTAAATCCTGCGATTTTTTCTATTGTTCGCTCAGTTTCTTCTAATTTTGTTTTCAATCTAAGTTGTCCATTTGTACCCATTAATCCAGATGCTGCACCACGGGTAATCAAGCGATTAATTTCATTGCTAACTAAATTCGCCCTCACAGTGGAATTATTATCAAATTTATCGGCTGAGGTATAATACCAAATTGTGCCATCACGGATGATTTCCCCAGCGGCGTTAGGGTTGGGTATGTTTAATTCTCCGATGGAACTATCAATAGCACTTTGAGCTTCAGATTCTATTGGTTGTAATGTTTCAGTCAGATTATTTCTGAGATAGTTTTGTAAATCTGTGGCGTAGGATTGAAAATCTGTCCAAACTTGACCTAAATTTGCTGTTGCTGGTAGGATGATGAAAAATGAAAGAGGAATAGAGAAAAGAATTATTTTTTTCATAATTTATACCAAAAAACTGTGTGCTGAGTAATAAATTTAAAGGTGTCAAATAGAGTTTTATTGATTTACGAACACCGATGCACACTGATAGATTTTATCTTTGCATTTAATTTTGTATTAGGCGGCTTTAGTCTTTATGGATAATATTTTCTCTGGCTAAAGCCTTTACTACAAACAAGCAGGTTAACCACGTAGTGTTGCTACTAGTTGACGTGCAAACACCGAAACTGCTTGATATTTGTCTTCGTGTGTTTGCATTGCTTTTTGACGTGCAGATTGTTCTTGGGGATTGTTAGCTACTACTGCTAATTGTTCATAACCTGGATAGTAGCGACAGAATGTATAAATTCCGTTATCATCTAATAACCATTGGCTATAAATTCCTTCTTTGCGAGGAAAAAAGCTTTCAGTTGCATTGCGAGCAATGACTTCGCGGGGATATTTGAGTATATTGGTGAAACTATCAACAGCTACTGGCTGAATCCGCCCAACTAATCGTGTAGTTAAGTTTTGTAAAATTTTTGATGACGCTTTAGATTTGGCGATGGTATCAGGGTCTTGGGCTGATAGGATGACTCTAATTCCAGCTTTAGCACCGTTGGCACAAATTCTTCCTACTAAGTCAGAAATTTGGTCGAATTCAAACAAAATTGGTGCTTCATCGATGAAGAATATAGAAGCAGGACTACTTAAAGCGCGGCGCAATGCTGCGGAATAGGCGCTTAAAGATAGGACTGCTGCGTCTTCATTATCTGCGAGATTTCGCAAAGCGAAAACTAAAAGTTGGGCGTCAGTGGGAAAACTAGAAGGTGCGGAAATAGCTTGTCCTACCCGACTAGAAAGCCAAAATCGCAAGCGCAACTGAATTTGATTTAAGGCGTCTTCAACTCTACCTGCAATTGATTCTAATTGTAAATGTTCTGGTGAACAAAAATAGAGAAAATCCCTTAAAGTTGGGGTTTTTTGCCAAGCTGAACTGCCAAATCCACCTGCGATCGCTTCTTGATATCGTTCTTTAATGCTTTCATCGGTAAAGAAGGCTCCTAAAGCTAAGTTTAAGAGCGATCGCACTGTTTGCGATAGTAGCTGACTTTCGGTAGATGATCCCAGAACCATTGTCATCAAGGCTGATTCGAGAAAAGCGATATAATCCAACATGCGATCGCGTTGTTGTTCTGGATTCAACAAGCGTAAATCTGGCTGTTCAAATAAGTTATTTGATTGTTTGGAAATATCAAAATACGCTCCATTCCTCTCCATAAAATGTGTATAGTCGGTGAATGTAGACGTACCATCAGGTTTAGGAAAATCTAATGCAACTACAGGAATTTTATAGGCTAATGCTTGAGTTAAAATTCCTGACACTAATACTGATTTCCCAGCACGAGTGGTTGCAAAGAGTGCTAGATTTTTATGTTGGTTGAATAAATCCAGATGGACTGGTGTTCCACCTTCCTCGGCGATTAATTCAAAACCTTGGCGATCGCCTGCTTTAGTTAATACTAAAGGCATTAATCCTGGTACTTCATTGGTTAAATATAATTGACGTCGGTTAAAAGGTCTTGCTAATAAACTTTCCCAAACAATCGGTAAAGTTTGCAACCAGATTTTCCAAGTATATTCTGTTTCTCTAATTACTCGTGCTGGACGCTGAAAACAGTTTTCAATATATCTTGTCGCTTCATCTAATTTCTCTACACTCGGACGATGTACCAAGATAGCTATACCTGCATAAATCGGTACTGCTCCCTCATACAATTGTTCTTGGGCTGCTACTGATTTTCTTAACTTTAATTGGGCGTTAACATCGATGGTTCTACTTTTTTCCTGTGCTAACAAAGCCGTCATATTTGACTGCTTAAGCACTCGTTGTAGTGTAGTTTTGACTATAGCTGGATTCGCTGCACTCAACTGACAAAAAATCTCTGTGTCTATAACATTTTCTCTAGCTAGCAGTTCCCAAAGATAACGCAACTGAGCAGATTTACTTGGCCAACCACCAGGTTTTTCGAGAAAAGTCATGACGCCAATATATTTATTATTGACGTGAACCCAACGCCGATCCGCAGAAGGGACATCAGACTCAATTAGCAAAGTTGTACTGTGGATATTTTCTATCAGTAATTTAGTACTAGCTAAATCTGAATAAGCTTGTTCATGTAATCCATTTTCATCTAAAGTTAATAATTGGGGAATTTCTATTGGTTGAGTGTCATTAAATCTTCTCCAAACTTCTCCCCATAATTCTTCTGTATTCAAAGGCTTAATATCTAAGCCCATTTTGTTAGATAATAGTTGTTCCCAACGACAAAATCCATTTTTATAGGCGTTAGTAATAATTGTTTCCAGACGTTGATTTTCTACTTCTGCTAAATCACCTTTAAATTTCAACCACCAAGTTTCGCCTTTAGCTAATAATTTTTCGATCCAATCATCTGTATTTGTAGCATCTGGCTCAATCGTATAAGTTACGTAAATTCGCAAAAACTTTGGCTTGCGAATTCCAGAACGTGTGAGTTCTTGAACCCTTGCTCTTTCTGAAATTAATAAATATTTAATATCTGGTGATGGCGTTTTTTTGACTAAAGATGCTAACTCTTGTTGCCGCTGTTTATCTGAGCTAAACGACCCCAAATGCAAAGTCATTTTTTCGCCTTCAGGGATATCTTTTAAACCAGCTTCAATGTTATTGATAATTGTATTGATTTGTTCTGGTCTTAACGTCGTATGAATTCCTTGACAGTCAAAACCAAAAACAAAACAAAACCGATCTTTTTGGTTTCCTTTCGTCAAAATGTAAGCTCCAATATCGCGTCCTTCTAATGAGACACGTAGCATTGTTGCTAAATGTAAAGCGTCTTCAAAGGGCGTAAATCGTGCTTCACTTCCGCCGACGCCGATGCTTTGTTTTCCGATTTTTTGCTTCATGGTTAATTTCCAGTAAGCTTTGATAACGAGCAAAGCCTCTAGTCCAAGTAGGAACACCAATAAATTTACTTAAGAAGCGCCAACTTCTACCACCAGTTAAGATCCACCAAGTAGCCATTCCCCAACCAGTAATTAGTAACATCCACAACCATTTTTGAAACTCATCTTTAAAGAAGCCACCAAAAATTCCATTTATTATGAAGTAGGAAACTAAGGCTATTACCGTCCAAGGTAGAACTTGATCAGCAGGAATGGGGCCTAGTGAAGGTTGAGCGCCTAAAATTTGATTTACTGGTCGAAATTCTTTATCTGGTTCTTGAGACATGACTAAATTTATCAGCGATTTTTCATCTTGATTTGAGATGAAATAATTATTGTTGATTATTAGTGTTAGAGTCACCAATGACGAAGCCCGTAAGGACATCAGCGATCGTAACTGCAACAACAACTAATAAAGGAGTTCTAGCAACACTTTGCCAGTCTTCATCTTTACGAACTGCATTAATCACTCCAATGAGGGAAACAGCTATATATAGCAAGTAAAGAGCGCGTAGCACATTAAATATTAAACTAACTGCTGCTTGGGTATTGTTGCCTGTATCTGCACCTTGTGTGAGAGTATTTTTAAAGAAATCTTCTGCTTTTTTAAAAAATTGTGCTTGTGCTGGTTCTGCCAAATAATCTAACCAGAATAAACTAAAAATTAAAGCGACCCCTAATATTTGCAGCAAAATCATGTATCGCTTTGGTAGCTTTACCTCATGCCCAATTTTATGAATGACAACTGTCACTAAACTACCAAACACTAAACAAAAAAGTAAGATAGGACTTTTGAGACTTATCACGCTTAAAAATACAGCGCAAGCAATTAGAAATGGAACAGATTCTAATAATCTAATTCGCCATATTTCTAAATTATTACTCAGCTGATAGGGTATAATTGCTGTTCTTTTATCAAAAAGTCTCATAAACTTTCTCTGATGAGAAATTTGCCTAGACATTCGTAAATTTCCTTTTTGTGGATTACAACTAAGTTGTTGTCTTCGATATCACAATTTAACATAAATAAACATTTAATTTAAAAAAATTATCAAATTCAAGGTAAGGTATTATACATTTTATTTGAATGTCAGATGGAGAAACACAATTTATTTAACCTCAACAAAATGAATTACACATTCTTCAAGCTTTTCCCTGTTCCATTGCCTCCACTCTTAACTTTAATTTTGCCTATCCACTTAGCTTGGTATTTTACCCTTTGCAGAAATTAAAATTGCCTTCTTAACTTAAATAACCTGTAGTCTTCTTCTATTGTCGCTGATTAACATTTATTAAAATCATGTAAATTCTCGAAATGTCAAAATAATCGCTTATTTAACGATCGCTTCACTTGGATTTAACCAGGGATTGATAGATTTCACCTCAAAAGAGTGAAATTGCAAGGATTAAGAACAGGTGTCTTTCTCACGACGTAAGTTTATATCTCTGGCTGGTGTAACTGCTGCTAGTGTAACAGTGGTTTCCCCCCTAGAAGCCTTCTATGCTAGAGTTGCCCGTGGTCAAGTTGCAAGGGGAATTGGCTTTGGGGCGTTAGAACCTAAGCTAGCTGTGAATGCAGATGAATTACCAATTATTCAAATTGACGGCAGACCTGTAGACTTAAGTAAAATTGAGATCCTACAACTGCCTCCCGGTTTTAACTATACGGCAATATCGATTACGGGTGACTCTATGAATGATGGAGGGAAAGTACCCGCTGCTCATGATGGTATGGCTGCCTTCCCAGGTCTAAACAGAACTACAATTCTAGTGAGAAACCATGAACTTAACCCTACTTCTAATGGGGTTGCTGCATCCAAATTGTATGACCAACTTGGGGGAGGCACGACAACCCTGGTTGTTGGTTCTAATCGCCGAGTTATTAAGCAGTTTGCTTCACTAGGAGGAACAATTCGTAACTGTGCCGGTGGTCCAACTCCCTGGGGTTCTTGGATTAGCTGTGAAGAAACCTTTAATACAGGTTCGCCTGGTGTCAAGCGTCACGGCTATAACTTTGAAGTCCCTGCAACATATGACATTGCAGTTGCTGACCCAATTCCTCTTGTTGCGATGGGTCGCTTTAGTCATGAAGCAGTTGCCGTTGATCCAACGACTGGATGGGTTTATGAAACCGAAGACAGGGGTGATAGCTGTTTCTATCGTTTCCGCCCTAATCAGTATGGTAACCTTCAAAGTGGTGGAGTACTTGAGGCTCTGGTAATTAATGGAGCTCCCGCAGATACTCGCAAAAACTATCTTGGATATAAAAATGTACCTTTATCAGTAAGTTGGGTTCAGATTGATAATCCCGATCCGGTACGAGAAAATAGAACTGGTGATGTGGTAGCAGGTGATGTAGCAGTTCGCTACCAAGCCCAAGCAAAAGGAGCAGCCATTTTTGCACGTGGTGAAGGTGCTTGGTATGGGAATGGATTGGTTTACTTTAACTGTACAAATGGTGGTGATGCTGGATTTGGGCAGGTTTTTGCCTATAACCCTAAGGACAACACCATTACTCTGGTTGTAGAATCCCCAGGACAGAGTGAACTCGATTTTCCTGATAACATTACTGTTTCTCCCTTTGGCGATCTCTTCCTCTGTGAAGATGGTGATGGAGACAATTACGTTGTTGGCGTGAACCAGCAGGGCGAACTGTATCAGTTTGCGAAGAATAATATCAATGACAGTGAATATGCTGGCGCTTGCTTCTCCCCCGATGGTAATACTCTATTTGTAAATATCCAAACTCCTGGAATTACATTGGCGATTTGGGGACCTTGGACACGTCAACGCAGCTAAATAATTTGCGAATGCAAGTATTGATCATCTCTTTTAACAGTTGTTGGCTTTTCCAAGCAGGTTAATTATCAAAAGCCTCTACCTCATTACTGGGAAAATCTATCGATTTTCTCAGTTTTTCTTTTGACATCTGTGTTTATCAGTGTGTATCGGTGATCGATTTCTAAACAGAGGTAGTTCGTACAGTCCTAGTAAAGCTGCTGCAATTATAAAAGGTAAAAAATAGTAGACTCCCCTATATACTAGTAATGATCCCAAAATTGCCGCCGCAGAAACTTTAGAGGAAAGAATCAGCAAAATAACAGTTTCAAATACTCCTAATCCTCCAGGGACGTTGCTGACAACACCAGCAAACATCGCTAGTAAATAGATTCCCAAAAAATCAAGATAGGACAAAGATATATTTGCAGGCAATAGAACATACAGAACAGCTGCTGCAAACATCCAGTCACAGCTAGAAACAGCTATTTGAGCAAGAGATATTTTAAAACTAGGAAATTTAAATCCATGAGAACGAATTCTTAATGGTTTTTTAATAATAAGACTTCCTAATAAATAAGCAATAATGAGTAGCAAAAAAATCACACCAATAGGACGCACAGTGGCAAAAGGTAAATGCAATTGAGTGGGAATAGTTAAAGGGTTAACAAGGAATATGAACCCAGCTAAAGCAAACATTCCCAACCAGAAAGTGAAATTAACAAAAGCAATGATTTGGGCGATCGCAAATGGTGATATTCCCCAAGTCGAGTAAAAACGATAACGGATCGCACTACCAGTTAATAAGGCAAAGCCGATTGTATTGCTGAATACAGAACTGATAAAGTTAGTAAATACAATCTTTTGCCAATTTAGAGAAAAACCAATATATCGAAAGGCTAAAATATCGTAAAGTGCGATCGCAAAATAGCCAAAGGTCGTCAACCCGATACTCGCAATTAAGAGATTTTTAGGAATTGCTGCTAAATTGTTCAACACATCACGGTAATTATACTCGCGCAGCTCGTTACTAATAGCCCATAAAGAAAACAAAAGCAGCAACAAGCCAAATAGAGAACTGAGGTTGAGTTTAGGTTTTTTGGACATAAATTCAGGAAAGTGAGGAGGGACACAGGAAAACTAGTGCTTTTATCTTCTGCCTTTTACCTTACAACCAGTCGCAGATTTTCCATTACATTGACACGCTATTGACACATCATTTGCGTAAGCTTTGAATTGCAAGAAATATCTACAAGAAAAGCAAGTCGTTAGGTAAGTAGTCTGATGACTGTGATTGAAGATGCCTTAGACGGTTCAACAATTCATCTACGCCAATGGCTAAATTTACAAGTCTGCCATAGTTCAGGTGCAACTCCTGCTGTGGTTTTTATTCACGGAGGTACAGGAAACCGCTTCAACTTTCGTTCTCAATATGAGTTTATCCAGAATCAAGGTTGGCAAGTTCTGGCTTATGACCTAGCAGGACACGGCCAGTCAAGTCCTTACAAGCACTACTCCATAGGACGTCATTGTCGTGACTTGCGGCGATTATTGCAGTATTTTGGCATTGATTCGCCGATACTGTGTTGCCACAGCTATGGGGTTCCGATTGGCTTAGAGTTTAGCCAGCATCATCAAGTCAGTGGTCTAATTGCCATTGCTGGCGGTACTCATGACTTAGCACCTTGGTGGGAAATTCCTTTGATGAAGTTTATGGCGTTTGGAGGTAGGTATCTTTACTATCTACCTGGTGTACAGCAAATAACCAACTTTTTTTCTACTTCTTACCGTAATCACGTTATGGAAGTGTTTTTTGCTGAAAATCCAGTTCCCAAAGATTTTGCTTCCTACAAAGCCTTAGAAATATTTTGGGACTATAACTTTTTTGCCCGTCACCCTTTGCTCAAAAATTTACACATACCTGTTTTAGTGATTACCGCAGGCAAAGACCCCATGTTTACACGCCAGATGGGAGATGATTTAGCAAGACACTTTGTTAATAGTACCCATTTACACTTTGCAAATGCGGGACATTTAGTTATGGCAGAACAGGCGGACTTGGTAAATAGTGCGATCGCTAAGTGGATGATTTCAATTCCTGATAGACATTAACTTGAAGTTGAGTGATTAAATATTCCCTGCTTGATGAAATACTTTCAAACTCAAATTTTGCTACTAATTTCGATACTAACTTTAGTTAGCTGTAATTATTCACAAAATGTACAAGCTAAATCATCACCAGTTGCACCAGCAACAAATCTCTCTATGTTACCACCACAACCAAGTACTAGTGACTTGGCTATTCCCCTCACCTACAAAATTGAAACCTACAATAGCCAAGTGATGGGAGGAAGTCGCACCTATGGTATATCTTTACCCCCTGGCTATGGAAAAAACTCCAACCAGCGCTACCCTGTAATTTTTCTTCTCCATGGTGGACACGGTAGCCCTAAAGATTGGTTTGAGCAAAAGGGAGGCGCACTCACTACTCTGCAAAAATTATATGCTACAGGCAAACTAACACCTAGTATTGTCATCACACCAGATGGTAACGACAAACGTGGTTCTAGTCCTCATTGGGACCCCCAATATATTGATGGCCCTCATGGTAATGTTTCTACTGCGATTGGATCTGAATTGGTGAAGATTATACAAAAGCGCTATCGCACATTACCCAATCCCGATTTTTGGGCAATGGGAGGACTATCTTCTGGTGGGTGGGGTGCAATCAATGTAGGATTACATAATGTGAATAATTTTTCAATTTTATTTAGTCATAGCGGCTATTTTAAAGATCAAAGTGGACCACAAAATAGCCCTATTATTCATATCAAAAATATTCCTCCTCAAGCACAAAAAAGATTGCGAATCTATCTAGATACTGGGACATCAGATATCGAAGAAATGGAAGAAGCTAAACAGTTTACTAAAGTATTAAGCCAACTGAAAATTTCTAACGTGTTTCGTGAGTTTCCTGGTGGTCACACTTGGAACTATTGGCGCGAACATTTAGCAGATTCGTTGACTTTTGTCGGAGAACAATTTCGCACAGCACAAACAGTACATACTGCTGATAATTGAAGTATTGAAAAATATTATGGAAAACCATGAAATCCTAGAAAAACAATGAAATTATCTAAGATTGTAATCGGCATTATCAGTGCGATCGCAATTCTTGCAGTAGGTGGCTACTGGTATGTATTCATTTTGGGTGCGCCACAGCTAGACCCACCTCAACAACAAACAAATACTGGGCTAAAGTTTCAACTAGAAACATTCAACAGCCAAGCAATGGGTAAAGTCCGTCAATATGGCGTGATTTTACCTCCAGACTATGAAAAAAATCCTCGCCAACGCTATCCAGTCATCTTTCTACTACACGGCGGTCATGATGATGCCCGTGCTTATGTTGACAAATACGCTATTTTAGACATATTACATAAACTTTATCAAAATGGGAAATTACCACCATCAATTGTGATTACACCTGATGGTAACGATAATCGCGGTTCTAGTCCTTTATATGATCCTGATTATTACGATGGGTCTAATGGTAAAGTCGGAACTTTGATAGGTTCAGAATTAGTCCAACTTGTCAAATCACGCTACCGCACTTTGGAAGCACCACAATTTTGGGCGATGGGCGGTATATCTTCTGGGGGATGGGGAGCTTTTAATATTGGATTACGCTACTTACAAAACTTCAACATTTTGTTTAGCCATAGCGGTTATTTTACCGATGACAGTGGTTCCCAAAATAGTCCCCAACAAATTGTGCAAAAATTATCAGCCGCAGATAGAAAGCAACTCCGTGTATATTTAGATGCTGGGAAAAATGATACGGATTTACTAGCTTCTACTCAAACCTTCCACCAAACATTAAACAAGTTGGGTATCAAAAATGTGTTTTATGCTTTTCCTGGAGGACATGGTTTATCTGGACCCGATATCGGTTGGAACTATTTTCATAAGCATCTCAAAGATTCGCTTACGTATGTAGGAGAACAGTTTCAGAAGGACGATAGGGAGACAAGGGAGAGTGTGAGATAAGGAAGACACGGAGGACAAGGAGGACAAGGGGGACAAGCAGGAGTGCGAGACACGGGGACGCGGAGAAAAAGCAATGACCAATGACAAATGACCAATGACAAATGACAAATTACTTAAAAACTCGAATTGGACTGTGGAGTGCAGCACTTCTTACGGGTTTGGTCGCAGTGGTGAACTTACTGTCAGCAGTGACACCCAATCTCTACGGTCGGAATTTTTTGTTAAAGGAATTTTTACCTTTTGAAATTCGTGCTGGTGGTCATATATTTGCAGCTTTGACTGGATTTGTTTTATTAACACTTGCTACTAACTTGTTGCGTCGCAAACGTGTTGCTTGGTTACTGACTATTGGCTTGTTGGTTATTTCTATTGCCAGCCATTTACTCAAGGGTCTGGACTATGAAGAAAGCCTGCTGTCTGGGTTATTGCTGGTGCAATTAATTATGATGCGTCATGTTTTTACAGCCCAGTCAGATCGTCCTTCAATTGCTAAAGGATTGCGGGTATTAATTGGTGCTTTATTTTTTACTCTGGCATACGGAACTATAGGATTTTACTTATTAGACAACAAATTTTCAGTAAATTTTAGTTTGAGAGATGCCATACTTCAAACTCTAGCAATGTTCTTCACTGAAGATAATGCCGGACTGCAACCAACAACGCGATTTGGTGAGTTCTTTGCCAATTCTATATACATAATTGCAGTCGCTACCTTTATGTATGCATTAATAATGCTATTGCGCCCAGTATTTTTACGTAATATAACTACTATTAATCAACGACAAAAAGCCAGAGAAATTGTCAAAAATCACGGATGTTCTTCTTTAGCAGAATTTACTTTATTAAGCGATAAAAATTACTTTTTTAGCCCCACTAATCAAAGTGTAATTGCCTATGTTCCCAAAGGAAGGGGTGCGATCGCTTTAGGAGATCCCATTGGACCGATTGCAGACCGCAGAGAGACAATTGTTGCTTTTCAGCAATTTTGCCAACGCAACGATTGGTATCCTGCTTTTTACCAAACTTTACCTGATGACATTGATCTGTACAAGTCTTTGGGGTTTCAAGCTTTAAAAATTGGAGAAGAAGCGATTGTTGATCTCAAAAGCTTTACCTTACAAGGAAAAGCAGGTAAAAACTTCCGTAGCGCCGTAAATCGGATGACTAAGCTAGGGTACGAGGTCAGATTCTATCAACCACCTATAGCTGATGACTTGTTGCGCCAGTTGAAAACTGTTAGTGACGAGTGGCTGCAAATGGTGCAAGGTTCAGAAAAGCGTTTTTCTTTGGGTTGGTTTGACGAAGCTTACCTAAAGGAGTGCGAAATTGCTGTGGTACAGTCTTCTCATGGTGAAATTATTGCTTTTGCCAACATTGTATCTGAGTACCAACTCAATGAAATCACTAATGACTTGATGCGACACCGCAAGTCGATAGAAAACGGTACGATGGACTTTTTATTTATCTCCATGTTCCAACACTATAAGGAACAGGGCTACGATAGTTTTAATCTGGGTCTGTCTGCTTTAGCTGGAGTTGGTGAAACTCAAGAATCAAGACGTCTGGAGAAGACATTACACTATCTTTATCAGCATCTGGAGCGGTTCTATAATTTCCAAGGTCTGCACGCCTACAAAGATAAGTTTCACCCAATTTGGCAATCCCGTTATCTTATTTATCCTAGCTTGGCAGCTTTACCTGATGTAATTGTGGCATTAATTCGAGCCGATTCAGGCGATCGCCTCCTCGATTATTTCAAACCTGGATCATAAGAAAGTAGAAAGGGGACACAGAAGACAAAATAATTAAAAATTAAAAATTAAAAATTGTGAAGAAGGGAAAACAAATAAAGAAGATGGGGAGATAGGTAAAGATGTGGAATTACTAATAAATTAACTACTAACTACCAACCACTAACAATTTTTTATGACTGCTATTCGTGAAGAATTGACTACCAATCCCCAACACAAAGCTAAGGCAAATAATTCAGGAAAACGCATTTTACTTTGGGTGGCGATCGCTTCCGTAATGATTTTCTGTTTAGCACCAATCATGTGGCAACTTATTACCTCTTTAAAGGTAAATCAGGATATTTCTCAGGTTCCTACTGTTTATTTTCCTACACGCTTAACACTAAATCATTACATTAATTTATTTAGTCGTCGTCCTTTTTGGCGTTACATATTAAATAGTGCTTTTGTATCTTTTGTTTCTACAGCTTTCGCTTTGGCGATTGGTGCGCCTGCTGCCTATGCCTTGGCACGGTTACGCCCTCGTGGTAATCAATTGATCTTAGCAAGTATTTTAATCGTAACTTTATTTCCTGGTATTTTATTATTCCAGGGATTGTTAGAAATAGTACAAGGTTTGCATTTGGGTAATAATTATCTAGCACTAATTATTCCTTATACAGCAATTAATTTACCATTAACTATTTTGGTGTTACGTAGCTTTTTCTTACAATTGCCAAAAGATTTAGAAGATTCTGCCAAAATAGATGGATACAATACCTGGCAAATGCTCATTCAAATTTTATTGCCGATGACCATTCCAGCTTTAGTAACAACTGGAATTCTGACGTTTATTTTTGCTTGGAATGAGTTTATCTTTGCTCTCACTTTCATTACTCGTGAAGACATGAAAACCATTCCTGTAGCAGCCGCCCAACTTAGCGGGGCGTCAACATTTGAAATTCCTTACGGCCCAATTGCCGCTGCTACTGTGGTTGGTACATTACCCTTGGTGTTACTAGTTTTATTTTTCCAACGCAAAATTGTTCAAGGTTTAACAGCTGGTGCAGTCAAGGGTTAATAAGGATTGGGGACAAGGGAGACAAGGGGGACAAGGGGGGCAAGGAAGACAAAGGAGACACAGGGACACAGAGAATATATTTGATAGATTCTCCCTTGTCTTTTACTCTCCGCATCACTGCGTCTCTTCCTAATCCCCAATCCCCGTTACCCCTTCGCCCCTAATCCCCACTCCCTTGGGGGAGTGGGGACCCCGAGTTCCCCAGAGGGGACCCCACCTGCCCCTTATCCCCAAAGGGGACCCCTACCTTCCCCAATCCCTGATCCCCAATCCCCGATCCCTAGTATCATGGCAACACTAGAATTAAAAAATCTCAATAAGACCTATTCACCTAAAGTTGTTCCAGTTAAAGATATCAGTTTAACGGTGGATAACAATGAATTTCTGACTTTGCTGGGGCCTAGTGGCTGTGGTAAGTCCACAACTTTGAGAATGATTGCAGGATTAGAAGAAGTGACTCGCGGTAACATTATTCTTGGGGGAGAAGATATTACCTTGAAACGTCCAGGCGATCGCAACATGGCGATGGTATTTCAAAGCTATGCTCTTTATCCTCACATGACGGTGTACGAAAACCTCGCCTCTGGACTAAAACTCAAAAAAGTTCCCCGTGCTGAAATTAAACAACGAGTCGCCGATGTCTCAGCAATTCTAGGCTTAGAAGAATTATTGCAGCGTAAACCTGGCCAATTATCTGGAGGACAAAGACAACGGGTTGCAGTCGGTCGAGCATTGGTACGTAACGCTCAGGTATATTTATTAGATGAACCCTTGAGTAACCTAGATGCACTGTTGAGGGAGCGAGTCCGCGCTGATATAAAGCAGATATTTGCTGCTCAAAAAGTGCCAGTAGTCTATGTTACCCATGATCAAACAGAAGCGATGACGCTTTCAACTAAAGTTGCAGTCCTCAATAACGGCTACGTGCAGCAACTAGATCCACCCGCACGCATATATAATCATCCAGCAAATTTATTTGTAGCCGGTTTTGTGGGTAGTCCACAGATGAATTTGCTTACCCTACCCTGTCAAGAACGCCATGCAATGTTGGGTGATTTTAAAATTTTCTTACCTGATATTCCCACAATTCCACCACAAATAGTTTTGGGAATTCGTCCAGAACACGTCCGTATTGCCCAAGAAGGAAATACAAACATTATTAAAGGTCGTGTATTTTTAGTCGAAAATCTGGGAATGCACAATTTGGTGAGTGTCAGCGTTGCTTCTCAAAAAGAATCTCTAACAGTACGTACTTTATTATCCCCAGATCAAAATATCAGTAACGAAGAGATAACATTAGCATTGCCAAATGAAAATATTCATTGGTTTGATGTAGAGTCAGGAGATGCATTGGTGAGAAGAAGTGAGTGAGAATTAGGGAAGGAGTAAGGGGACAAGAGGGACAAGGGAGACAAAGGAGCAGGGAGCAGGGTGCAGGGTGCAGGGAGAATAAGTAATACACAATGCCCAATGCCCAATGCCTAATTCCCAATGCCTAATTCCCCATGCCCAATGCCCCATGACCAATGACCAATGACTATTGACTAATTTCTAAAAATTCTTGTAATGCTGATTGTACATACGGTTGGTTAATGTAAACTTCTGCTGCTTCTATCAAATTGTTAATATTCTCTTCACTTGCATCATCGAAATCATCGCTTAAACGCTTACCTGTCAACTCGCGATCGAGTTTAAATTGCAAGCGTAAAACTCGTTGATGCATAATTTGGTTGGTGATGTATTCGTAAATATCTGATGAGGCTTCTAATAAGATGCCAATTACTGGCTGCGCCCATTCTATTAAACCCCAACCTTGAGCTTTTTCAAAGGGGATGATACGTGTGCGATCGCCTGTTCCAATAGACAAAACTGTGATTTCCTCTAGTTTGTACCCTAGCCTTAATGCTTCTGCAACAGCACAAGCAGAGGGATTATTAGCAGCGACACCACCATCAATCGCAGAGTAAATACATTGAATTGAGTAAGTAGAATTCTGATGAGGAATCTCCTTCCAAGGTAAGTCTAAAAATGCCTGTCTGGTGATGCCTATATATTGTTTAATAGTGCGAGTTTGACCACTACCTACACCACTGATAATTCTAATTTCTGTATTATTATATATATCATTAGTAGCAGATGCATCTTCATCTAAAATTACAGAATCTATCGTTGCTTGTTGAACTGTGCCATTGACTATTTTTTGTAATTTATGTGGTGGAAAATAAGTTGGTGCGGATGTGGAACAAACACAAGCTTCCCATAATGGAACATTTCCATAACCTTTATCTGGTCGCCAACTTTTAAAAATAATTGGCTCTCTACTAATAGTGTCATAAGAAACAATTAATAATAAAGGTGAGAAAATATCTAACAAACTAATCTCCCCAAAATTTTCTTTGAGAACTTGAATCAAGCCAGCATCTGAGTATTTGGGAGCAGACAAACCATATTTGATCAATAAGGGAATTCGCTTTAAAGAAAAACGACTTTTGTAAGGAAAAATTAATGAACTTTTTTGCTTGTATAGCTCAACTATTTTTTCACTACTTGAACCTGTTGCGATCGCCGCAGCCAAAATTGCTCCAGTAGAAGTTCCAGATATTAAGTCAAAATACTCATTTAATGGCTGCTGAATTTGCCTTTCAATTGTTGCGAGTATTTTTGCTGCTACTAATCCCCTAATTCCGCCGCCATCCAAGCTTAAAATCCGAAAAGGCATAATTTATTTATGAATTTTAAGATTATTGATTACATTAAATCATAAAGAATCAATATCATAAAAAATCAGTCATAAAGGTTTAATTAATCTGATTACACCCTTCTACTAGCTGAAAAATATTGCGCTACGCTATCTATACTTTGTATACTACTGAATAACTGGAATATATGAATATTATTCTTCATATCACTCAACGTGAAAAATGGAAAGCAGCAAAGTTAGCGGGAATATATCGCGCAGATAGTCTCGAATCAGAGGGTTTTATTCATTGTTCTACACCAGAGCAAATTATTAAAGTTGCTGAGAGATTTTTTGCTGCTCAAAAAGGATTAGTACTTTTATTAATTGATTCTGAACAAGTGAAATCTAAAATTCGTTATGAGATGGCTGAGGTAGATGAGTTATTTCCTCATATTTATGGTGCTTTGAATATTGATGCTGTTTGGCGAGTGGTGAATTTTGAGTCTGGGGAAGATGGTAAATTTAGATTGCCACAAGAGGTTAAGGATTTGATGTCATGAACCACACAGGCGCAGAGATGAATAATCAAGAATTGGATGTGGGTGAGTATGTAGAGCAGATGGCTTTGTTGTTAGATTTACGGTTGAGGGATGAATATAGGGATGGAGTGGTAGCAAATTTTGAGAGAATTAAAGCGATCGCTCAATTAGTAAATTCTTTTCCCCTACCAGAAGATATTGAAGTAGCGCCAATATTTGAATCATGAATCTAGACTCTGCGGATGCTGTATCTATTGCTTTAGCAGTGCGTGAAGGTAAAGTTAGCGCGGTGGAAGTGACGCAAGCTACTTTACAAAGAATTGCAGCACGAGATTATGAACTCAATTGTTTTACCACTGTGACTGCTGACGCTGCTTTAGCTGATGCACAAAGAATAGATCATGAAATTGCCCAGGGTAAAGATCCTGGTTTACTGGCTGGTGTACCTTTCGCTGTCAAAAATCTTTTTGATATTGCTGGGATTACAACTCTTGCAGGAGCAAAAATTAATGCTGAAAACCCGCCAGCGACGCAAGATGCAACTGCGGTAGCGCGGTTGAAGCAAGCAGGTGGAATACTTGTAGGCGCGTTAAATATGGATGAGTACGCTTACGGGTTTGTGACAGAAAACTCTCATTACGGCGCTACTCATAACCCCCATGATTTACAACGAGTTGCGGGTGGTTCATCGGGTGGTTCAGCAGCAGCAGTTGCAGCTGGATTGGTTCCACTGACGTTGGGTTCTGATACGAATGGTTCAATTCGTGTACCTGCTGCTTTATGCGGCGTTTTTGGTTTGAAACCAACTTATGGCAGGTTATCACGTGCTGGTGTAGCTTTATTTTCTAGCAGTTTTGATCATATCGGCCCTTTTGCCCGTTCAGTACAGGATATCGCCACAGCTTTTGATGTATTGCAAGGCGAAGATGAACGTGATCCGGTTTGCACTAAACGTCCTCCCGTAGAGACGCGCCATTTTTTATTACAAAATATTGATGGGATTAAAATTGCGATCGCAGCTGATTATTTTTGCAAAGGGGCTAATCCCGAAGCTTTAGCAGCAGTGCAGAAAGTTGCTGATGCTTTGGGTGTGAGTGAGTAT
Organism: Fischerella sp. CENA71; assembly: GCA_024239075.1. Lineage (GTDB taxonomy): Bacteria > Cyanobacteriota > Cyanobacteriia > Cyanobacteriales > Nostocaceae > Pelatocladus. The sequence goes on from JANBVI010000064.1 coordinate 477,243, forward strand.
GTAACTATACCCGAAGCCCATCGCGCCCGTGCCGCCGCCTTTGTGATTACTGCTTGCGAGGGAGCAAATTTACACTTGGAAAAGTTGCGTCAACGTCCTCAAGATTTTGATCCAGCCACACGCGATCGCTTTCTTGCAGGTGCATTAATTCCTAGTCACTGGTATATTCAAGCGCAGCGCTTTAGAAAATGGTTTCGCGATCAAGTACGAGAAATATTTGAAAAAGTTGATATTCTTATTGCCCCAACTACACCTATTTCTGCACCGTTAATTGGGCAACAAACGATGATTTTAGATGGAGAAGAAATTCTCGTTCGTCCTCATTTAGGATTATTTACTCAGCCATTATCATTTATTGGTTTACCTGTTTTATCAGTACCAATTCAACATACAAATGCTTTACCTTTGGGAGTACAATTAATCGCCGCACCTTATCAAGAAGCATTAATTTTACAAGTCGCATCAGTTTTAGAGACAAAAGGTATAATTTCTGCGTCTGTTGCTTCATAAAAAGTATTTTACAGGTAAATAATGTGATACTATTAGCCGAATGTTAGGGTGTAAGATGCCTCTTTACAATAGCTCTCCAAAAATTATGACTTTCTTGATGAAGTTAGTCGCATCTACCTAAGTTTCAGCCAAATACGACAATAAAAATTTTCAGAGCAAGCCTTCTGTTGGCATTTTATTTAAGAATGCCTCCTCCTGATCTGAAGGTATTAATTAGCATTGGGTGTATTAAGCAAAAATTTCCTGAAAAAGTATTCATAACTTTTTCAGAAAACAGTTTTTCATCTATTTCCCGTATTATTGACCACTCCAAGCACAAGCCAAAATCTCACATCAATAATTTATTGAATAGGAAGATAGTTTCATGACCATTTTCAACAAGTTATCAATGATGACTGCTGGAGCCGTATTAACTGCTTTGGGAACAATCGCTACATCATCATCTGTTCATGCTGCGACAACTTTTTTTGGTCCCAGTCCTTACCAAAGTTTCAATGATAGCTCTTTGAAAGGAGGGGACTATTCTTACTTTTATCTAGAAGATTTTGAGGATGGCGCTTTGAATACACCAGGTGTTACATCCTCTAATGGACAAGTAAAAGGGCCTGAACCATTGAGAGATTCTGTTGACGCTGATGATGGCTTAATAGATGGTAATGGCGTAAATGGCTATAGTTATTACTTAGCTGATAATAGTGTAATTTTCACCTTTGATCAGAATGTTCTGGGTTCGCTTCCAACCAATGCAGGTATCACTTGGACAGATAGCTTTCCTATTGGTGATGTTGTGTTTGAAGCCTTCAATGCTGATAATGTTTCTTTAGGGACAATAGTAGCCTCTTATCTTGGCGATGGTTCAGTTGATGGAGGAACAGCAGAAGATCGCTTTTTTGGGGTGTTTAATACAGATGGTATTTCTGCGATTAAAATCAGTATGCCCAACAGTACTGACTGGGAAGTAGATCACTTGCAGTATGGTTTAAGTAATTCTAAACCTGTACCCGAACCTGTGAGTATATTAGCTTCATTGGCTGCTGGTGTAATTGGTGTATGTTTACGACAACGCCAACAAAAAAATTAGCTAGCAAACACAAAAGAATTGTTGAGAGTGTTGCTATTCATAGCAATTCAATCATATATGACTTGTGAGAGAGAATCATAAAATACAGATCCCCGATTTTTGTAAGAAATTGGGGATCTTATCTCTCACTACTGATTTAGGAATGTAATATTTTCATTTTTAGTGGTGATCGCTCTTTTGAAAATGAAACTTATACTGAAATTATGACAATAACGGTAGTACAAAATTAATAGATATTCTATACTTTGCACGGTTACAATTTGAGCTTTTGTCATACTGTAGACGCTTCTGCGGCTACTTACCCTACCTAGCCCTTTCAGGCGGCTACGCCAACGGAACCCTCTACCCTGCGGGAAGCTAACGCAACGAGGGAACGGGAACCCTTTGGTGAGAACAGAAGCCACTACCTACGGAAACCGCTTTGCGCCTACGTGTCTACCCGCACGGTGCGTAACGTAGTGAAGCGAAGTATCTAGATTCTTCCCTTCCCTGAGAATGATACAATAAAAAGTGCGGATGAAAGGACTTGAACCTTCACACCTCTCGGTACTAGAACCTAAATCTAGCGCGTCTGCCAATTCCGCCACATCCGCATCAGCTTTTTATCATAACATAACTAACCCTCTATAGCAATAAAATTTTTGTTGGTAGCTATCGGCTAGTTTTCCAAATAACATTGACGCATACTAAACTGTGCTGCGGCTTCCTCTCAGGACGAAAAGCTCTAGGAGGAAGTCTTCAATTTGTGTGAAAATATTTCTACTTTGATGATTTGCGAGAGAAACCATGACGATGCATCCGACTCTCCAACGTGCATTTGCTAACCGCTGCGCCCTCAAAGTTATCAGCGGTTTGAATAATTTTGATGCTGCCCGTGTAGCAGCAACTGTGAAAGCTGCACACCACGGCGGTGCAACTTTTGTTGATATTGCTGCTGATCCTGCTTTAGTAGAATTAGCTAAGAGCTTGACTAATCTACCCATCTGTGTATCAGCGGTAGAGCCAGAAAAATTCTTGTCAGCAGTAAATGCTGGTGCGGATTTAATTGAAATTGGGAATTTTGATGCTTTCTATGCTCAAGGACGTAGATTTGAGGCTGAGGAAGTTTTAGCACTGACTCATCAAACTCGCGTTTTACTGCCAGAAATTCCGCTCTCTGTTACAGTTCCCCACATTCTCACACTTGATGCGCAAGTACAACTGGCTGAGGAATTGGTGAAAGCTGGTGCTGACATCATCCAAACCGAAGGCGGTACTAGCAGCAACCCCACTCATGCTGGTACATTGGGCTTAATTGAAAAAGCCGCTCCCACATTGGCAGCAGCTTACGAAATTGCTCGTGCGGTATCTGTTCCAGTACTGTGTGCTTCCGGGATTTCTAACGTTACTGCACCTTTAGCGATCGCTGCTGGTGCTGCTGGCGTTGGTGTCGGTTCTGCCATCAACCAACTCAACAGTGAAGTAGCAATGATTGCTGCTGTCCGTGGTTTAGTAGAAGCTTTAGGAACGAGTGTAGAGGTTAAAGGTTAGGGATCGCTAAAGGTGCGGCCCCCTCTGGGGAACTCGGGGCCCCCACTCCCCCAAGGGAGTGGGGATTAGGGGCGAAGGGGTAACGGGGATCGGGGATCGGCGATTGGGGAAGAGACTTGTTAGATAATTCTTCCTTGTCCCCCGTCTCTCCCTTTCCTTGTCCCCAATCCCCTGTCCCCAATCCCCGATCCCCTATGCCAAACAATCCTTGAGGCTATAAATTACCTGATTTTGTTGTTCCTCAGAAAGTTCTGGAAACATGGGTAAGGATAAAACCTCTTGGGATGCTTGTTCGGATACTGGTAGCTGTCCTGGTTGATAGTTCAAGCTTTGGTAAACTGGTTGTAAATGTAGAGGACGGGGATAGTAAATCATTGTATTTACACCTCGTTCTTGTAATTGGTTGCGTACCCAGTCTCTTTTGTTGTTGAGTACACGAATCGTGTATTGGTTCCAAACTCCTTCGCCACCATTTAATTCTTGAGGGGGAATTATACCGGGGACTTGATTGAGAAATTGTTGATAACGAGATGCGATCGCTCGTCTTTTTTGATTCCAAATATCTAAATAAGGCAGCTTAATTTTTAAAATAGCTGCTTGGATAGCATCCAATCGGCTATTAATACCTATTTCTTCGTGGATGTAGCGATTTTTTTGACCATGCTCTTTTAGCACCCTTAACTTAGCAGCAATTTCTGGATCATTGGTCGTTATCGCCCCGCCATCACCACAACCACCGAGATTTTTGGTAGGGTAGAAGCTAAAACAGCCAATGTGTCCTATACTTCCTACTCTTTGCCCGCCCCAAGTTGCACCTGTAGATTGAGCGCAATCTTCAATCACTGTAAGATGATGAGCATTAGCGATACTCATGAGTGCAGTCATATCCACAGGTTGTCCAAACAAATGGACAGGAACAATTGCTTTAGTTTTAGGTGTGATCGCTGCTGCTACTTGCTGTAAATTTAAATTAAAAGTAGTTGCATCGATGTCAACAAAGACTGGTTTTGCTCCTACAGCATCAATTACTTCAGATGTGGCAATAAAAGTGAAGGGTGTTGTAATTACCTCATCGTCTGCACCTATATTAAAAGCTCTCAGTGCTAGATAAAGCGCATCCGTCCCGGAATTACAAGCTACACATTCATTGACACCGTGATAAGCAGCAAACTGCTCCTCAAAGCTTCCAACCACTGGTCCGCCAATATAACGACCAGAAGTTAAAACCTCTAAAACCGCACTACTCACTTCTGCTTCAATCGAGGCGTATTGCTGTTTGATATCAAATGCAGGAATGGAATTTTGACTTTGAACCATGAGTTTATTATTTATAAAAATGTAGGCTGAAAACCCTTGAGAAACAGCAACGTAGTTGCGAATTTCGTCTAGCCCTTTCAGGGCGGCTACGCCAACGGAACCCTTTACCCTGCGGGAAGCTAACGCAACGAGGGAATGGGAACGCCAAAGGCGAACAGGCTGCGTGTTGTAGCTTGCTTGGCACGGGGTAAGCATCAACACAAGATCCCATACATATAATGAAAGTTCCCGGTGGTTGTTATTGGTTAGTAGTTAACCAATCAACAACTAACAACTACTACTAACTAGTAACGCCAAAATCTATGCAGGAACTGATCAAATTAGATTTAGTTGATTTGGCTAGTGCAACAGCATTAATGGCTGTAGTCATTGGTTTATCTGTTTGGGAAAATCTAGGATTAGAACTCAACCTAGTCCTTGCAACAGGGAGAACCATTTTACAATTAGTAGTATTGGGATACGTTTTAGATTTCATCTTTGCTTTTAACAATGCTTGGGCAGTTTTAGCGTTTTTAGCATTATTGCTGACAATCACGGCGATTGTCGCACGAAATCGCATTAGTCAAAAAATACCGCAAGTTTTGCCTTTAGTATGGGGTTCCCTTTTACTTAGCACGATTGTGGCTATAGTTTATACTAATCTTGTGATTATTCAGCCAAATCGATGGTATGAACCACAGTATGTAATTCCTTTGGCGGGAATTATACTAGGTAATGCGATGAATGCAGCTGCGATCGCAGGCGAACGTCTCGTCAATACAATCAAAAACAGCCATCTAGAAATCGAAACTCATCTCAGTTTAGGTGCAACTCCACGAGCTGCGATCGCTCAGTATCGTAAAGACGCTATTCGTGCTGGTTTAATCCCGACTATTAACCAAATGATGATTATTGGTTTAGTGACAATACCAGGATTTGTTACTGGACAGATATTAAGTGGTGTAAGTCCCCTTGATGCTGCTGCTTACCAAATTGTAATTATGTTAATAACTGCCTTTGCCAACTTACTAACAGTTATTTTCTTAACTAAGGGGTTGAGCAGTTTGTTTTTTAACTCCGCAGCACAGTTGGTAAGGTGAAGGGATTGGGGAGCAAGATCAAGATCCCAGATCAACTCACCCAATTTCGCAAGGAAAGACATAGGGTGAGGAAAAATTTTTAAGTTATCTCATTTTTACCGTGTTGGTATATGTCCATGAATTTGTCTACCTTGGGCATCATAGACAATCACAGCTAAATTAGCGTTATCACTGATGACGTCTAGGGCTTGCTGTAAGCTTTGTAGATAATTGGTGATATTTGCTACAGTATTCTGTTCGGCTTGATTTAAGCTGCTGTTCAGGGCTTGTTCATACTCCGGAGTAATCCGAACAATTATTTCTCGGTCATTAATGGTATAGTTACAAACTCGAATTTCATCAGAACAGGTTTTTTCTAAATCAGTCCGAGTTTGTTGTAGAGAGTTAGCAACTTGGAGTTTTGTTTCTGCTTGTTTAAGGGATGTTGCATAAGATTGGAGCAAACTTTGAGCTTGAGTGTAGTACAAACTATCTTGTTTAACCTGCTTGACAGTATTTAAAGCTTGGTTCCAGTATGTCACCGCAGCTTGCCATTGATTTTGTTTTTCGTAGCGTTTGGCTTGTTCTGCATTTTCAATGGCTTGTTGGTAAGTTTTAGCTGCTAGTTGTAGTTTAGTGGTGCGATCGCGTGCGGCTACAAGTTTGGGTTTATACTCTATCAGCAGTTTTTCTACTTCTGAGTATACAGAGCTAGTCTTAGGAATAATAGTCAAGGCGTTAATTGCTACTTGCCAAGTAGATTGGACTTTTTGTAATTCTGGTAAGGTTTTAGCTGTGGTTTCTTGCTGGATGGCGGCGTTCGCGACATTTTTAGCTGCTGTTATTTTTTTTAACCATTTGTCTTCTACTTGCAATTGCTGATTCACAGTTCGCAATTTGGCACGATATATCGCTAATCTTGGCTGCACCCATCCATAAAGTTCATTATTGGTACTAATTGTTTCGAGTGGTGCGATCGCTTGTCGCCACAGATGTTGTCTAGCTTTTAGTTCTTCTAGAGTATTTACCGGGGTTTGACTTTTTTGTGTCGCTAATGAGACTGCACCAAAGGCTTTGATGATTTTATTTATACTTTCTGAATGTCTGGATAGATTAGCTGCTAGTGTCTCAGCTTCTTGGTAACGTGATGACCAACTGGGAATAGTTTTTAGTCCTGTTGTTGCTTCCACAAGTTGCTGTTGTACTGTTGTTAATTCTGTTTCAGACTTGGAAGTTTGTATTAATCTTTGCCATGACTTCTGTAAATTATCGGCTATTTGGATTTCTTTACATTCAGACATCACACAAGGACGAGTCAACAAGTAAGCAGCTCCGCTTAAGACTGCAATTGCAGCTATAACAATAGCCAACACAATAGGTTTAATTGGGCGTCTTGACTCTAATGTTGTGTAATAAGACAAATCTGGTGCATCTGCCATAGGATCAAAATGGCGATCTTCAGATTCATCAGAGTTATCTGGAGAGGACTGTTGATCCATCAACGCATCAGAAGCGGTAAATGGGGAAAAATTATCTAATTTCTCTTCTTCCTGTACTCCTCCCATTGCTTTTTCATTCTCAGAAGAAACCTCAAACTTTCCCACTTCCTCAACTTTCGCTTCAGAGGCTTTCAATATCAGGGAATGTTTAGCGTAAGGTAACTTTACCCCTGCGATCCTCAGAAAGATTTCTACGTGTTGTCCGTGCTGATTAAGTAGCAATTGCAGTGCTTCTTCAAGCAATACAAAGATGTTCTCGGTATCAGCTGTCACACCTTGGGGATGTTGAGTTAGAATCATGAGCTGATCATTTTTGACAGCACACTTTACCTGGAAATATTCACCAGATGGAATTTCGGCACGCAGCTGTTCTTGCAAAATTTGCCCTATGAACTGTAAATCTTCTTCTATGACTGCTACTTGCATAGAGCCATCCTGCTGATTTATATAGTTTTGATCATCTTCAAGTGTGTTAAAAGAACTTATTTTAAGTTTGGAACGTAGATACACAGTTTCATGACCCCCAGCCTTGTAATGTGAGAGAACATTTTTTTAGCACAAATTTTCAGCTTTTACCAAAAGTTAATATTTACAATTTATTCTTTTAGAAGTGATATGAACAATACATGATAACTATTTAATCAAATCAGCGCTACTATTAATTTAAAGTCAAAATTGGGAATAATAAGATTTTTCAGTTTTACAATATAAAATCTAAACTATTTAAGATATAACAATCGGAAATCATTGATAAAATTATCTGCTTATTTTCCTCTATCTTTTCTGTAAATCTGCGGTTTTTACTCAAAATTCACGTTTAAAAATTAATATATAATTCAATAATTATTATTTGTATTAATAATTTCGATTTTTTTACAGGCATAGTTAATTTGAACAATTATTCTTTGCTGGTACAGAGCAAGCAGATTTATCTGTGGGGACGGCACTCAATGTGGCGACGCAGGTTCGCCACCCGCGCCTCGTCAATCCAAAATCTAAAATTTAAAATCCTGTTAAAGGATGATAGTAGTAAGAAAATTTTTACTAAATCTCTGTCCCTAGTCTATTGATAATTCGTGTTTTCTCTGATATAAATTCAAAAGCGAAAACTTGCAGTTGCCAAGATTAAAATTTTCTCTTGCATGAAAAAATTTGTTTTTACTGTTATATCAAAATTTACTGACAAAAACTCTTGTTCGCTGAAATACAAGAAGTTTTACTGAGAAATTTAATTACTTATTGTCAAAATGGTAAAAGCAGTAACAAAAGCAATGAATTCACCAGATTTACTGGATTGGATAAAATTAATGAAAGAAAAATTTATTTTAAGATAAACGACCAAAGTTTGATTATGCAAACTAGGTGCAGCTTTCGGATGTTAGACAGCACCACTGCGAGCAAATAAAAATGGTTAGAGATAAGGTGTGTCAATGGAATTGCTAGAGTATCAAGTCAAAGAGTGGTTTCGGACAATAGGCATTCCTGTATTGCCCTCTCAAAAAATTGACCATCCCACGGATTTAAAAAGATTAAAAATAAAATACCCAATTGTACTGAAATCTCAGGTACATGCAGGAGAGAGAGCAAAAGCAGGTGGAGTTAGATTTGCTGAAACGACTATAGATGCGATCGCCGCCGCCCAAAATATTTTTAATTTGCCAATTTTAGGCGAATTACCAGAAGTATTGTTAGCAGAAGCTAAGTATAATGCGGAGCAAGAATTTTTTTTGGCGGTAGTTTTAGATACAGCTGTTTGCCGACCAATACTTTTAGGTTGTAAAGAAGCAGATATTGATTGGGAATCTGCTGGCAAAAAAATGCAACACGTGGTGGTAGAACAAGATTTTTCCCCATTTTATGCGCGACGTTTGGCTTTAAAAATGGGATTACAAGGTGCATTAATGCAGTCTGTCAGCATAATTGTTGAGAAAATGTACCAGTTGTTTATAGAAAAAGATTTAGATTTAGTAGAAATTAATCCTCTGGGAGTAGATGCTTCTGGTCAAGTGATGGCTCTCAATGGTAGTGTCAATGTTAACGAAAGAGCGATCGCTCGTCACCCAGATATTACTGAGATGGCGAGAAAAATGACCCATCGTCATAGCAGTGTAGAGTTTAACAAAAGATTAAGTGAATGGGACGCAGTAGAACTACACGGTAAAATCGGCATCTTAGGCAATGGTACTGGTTCAGTGTTAGCAACTTTAGATTCAGTAGTCAATGCTGGTGGTAAACCTGGTGTTTGTTTGAATTTGCGCCATGCTTTTCCCACTGATACTTTACCAACTACCTTTCGCGATCGCCTAGATAGAGCGATAAATATTTTGGCTGCTGATAAAAGTATTCAAGTTATACTGATCAACTTTCTAGGTAGTGTCCCTCAAAGTGGAGAAGTCGCAGAAATAATTGCTAATTTTGTACAGCATCATAAAAACGAAATTAAAACCCAGGCTTTACGTTCTAACAGTAACAAAAGCCGACGGGAAACCCACTTACCACGCTTAGTTGTTCGTCTTGCTGGATCAGAATTTAATGCAGCCAGAAAATATTTAACAACATTAAAATTTCCTAGTGAGGTATCTATAGTAGTAGTAGAAAATTTAGATGAAGCAGTAACAGAAGCAGTTAATCTTGCTAAAGCTACTGCTCACAGAAAATTTTGATAATTTTCCTTATAACTTGAAAGAGGACATAGGGGTGTAGGGGTGTATAAGTGTAAAAGAAAAAACCTCTTTCATCTTTGGCGGTGAAACTTGTTTCATCGGGACTGCTTTGTGCCTTGTGCTTTCATCTATGTGTTTTTTATGAATTTAACGCCAGACAGCAAAGTTATAATCCAAGGCTTTAGTGAATTTATATCGGCTACTCATATTGCCCAAATGGTAGATTATGGCACTAATTTGGTAGCAGGGGTAAAACCTGGATGTGGTGGTCAAAAAATACATGGTCTACCAGTCTTTGATCTCATCGAAGAAGTAGTAGAAAAATATGGATTAATTGATACTACAATTCTCAGTGTAAACGCTTATGAAGTATTAGATGCGGCTTTGGAAGCGATCGCATCTGGTATTCGTCAAATTATCATTATTTCTCCTGGCGTACCACCATTAGATATGGTGCAATTACTACGTAAAGCTGAAGCCACAGAAACACTAGTGGTCGGACCCAATAGCCCCGGCATTATTGTCCCAGGGCGAATTCTTTTAGGCACTCAACCAAGTGAATTTTATACACCTGGTCGAGTAGGAATTATCAGTCGTAGCACAACCCTAACCTACGAAGTAGCCAGAGAACTAACTACAGCGCATCTGGGACAATCAATCAGTGTCAGTATTGGGAGTGATGCGATCGTTGGTTCATCGTTTATTCAATGGTTGCAAATTCTTGATGAGGATGACTCCACAGAGGCGATCGTATTAGTTGGTCAACCCGGTGGAGGACGGGAAGAAGCAGCAGCACGCTACATTGCTGAAGCAATTGATAAACCAGTTATTGCCTATATTGCAGGTACACACGCACCACCCGCCAAATATTGGCGTCAAACCGGGACATTAGCAGCAGTCATCGGACGTCATCCAGACTTTGGTACAGCAAAAAGCAAACTAGCTGCATTCTCAGAAGTCAAAGTCCCAGTGGCGGAACGTCCTTCTATCATTCCAGAATTAGTAAGGAAGGTAATTCAATAGATCATTTGTCATTTTTCATTTTCTAATCCCAACCATTGTCCAATTTCTTGAATTAGCCAATGACGTTCTATAGTTGACAGAGGGCTGGAAGTGAATTTTTGTCCTTCGGCTTCGATGATGACTCCTCTGGGTGCTGAACCTTGATTCACTGGTTCTTGATATATTTTTTCAATTAATGCTGTTGGACGCTGTTGTCGCTTGTAGCAAAAACCAAATAATTTCCAACGTATTTCAAAATTTTGGCGATTAAAGTAAAAATCAGTATGTCCAAAAGAAGGTAACACAGTTCCTTGTACCACTGCAATCAGCATTGCCACAAAGAAAATCAACAAAAACCATGCCTGAGAACTCCCTCCCCTAATGATAAAATTTATCAATTGTGGTAATTGCCAGAGAAAAGGAATCATAATTCCAACTAAGTAAAATAATCTAAAAGCTTTGCCACCGCGTCTCGGTAGTTTAATTTCTAACTCACTAGCAGACTTCTTAATTTGAATCTGGCTACCTGTGGGCTTACGACTAGTAATAGGTGGAGTGAGGGTATTTTTATTCTTGAGTGCTGCAAGTGCTTCTCTAGCAGTACTAAGCCTTTCTATTACATTTGGTTCTGTAAGCTTACCAATCCAATTGACGAAACCCCGGTCAATGTTAACCTTATCAGCAAAAATAATCCGTGCATCCAGATGAGGTAAATCGGCGGGAGATATCCCCGTAAGCAAATGTATTAAAGTTGCGCCCAAAGCATACAAATCAGAAGCAGGAACAGCCCTACCAGCAAACTGCTCTATTGGTACGTAGCCATAAGTACCGACAACAGTGAAAGTAGCACCTTCCTGCACCGCTTGATCTTGCACCGCACCAAAATCAACCAAGTAAACCCGCTTATCTTCACCCAAAATCAAATTACTGGGTTTGATGTCCCGATGTAGGACAGGTGGATTGAGTTCGTGTAAATAAACCAAAATACTAAGAACTTCAACAGCTATTTTTTCTACCTGTAATTCTGAAAAATGTTCACTTTTGTCTATTAAGTTCTGTAGGGATGTTCCAGGAATATAACTCTGTACTAGCCCAAACCATGGGAATTTAGAACCAGATTGATGTTCTAAAACAAAGTAATCTCGGTATTTGGGGATACGGGGATGATTAAGATTTTTTAATACTTGAGCCTCTCGTTCAAACAGTTTATGTTCATCCCACTGCATTTGGGGGCTAAGAATTAGCAACTTGACGACAACTAGTTCCTGAGGCTGTTTAGTCAAATCTTTAGCCAACCAAGTCTGACGACTAGCATCTGCACCTAATTTTTCCTGAAGTTGATAGCGATTACAAAGTATTTCTCCTGCTTCTAACATCCCCAAATTCCCCATGCAAAATTGTTAGTGTTAACTACTAACCAATCTCTAACCAATCCCTAACCAATGTCTGATTTGTGCTGCCATCCAGCGACACTCCTCTTTACTTAGAGGTGGCTTTAATTTTCCAAATGAATACTCAGATACGCCTAAAGCTAATGTTACCTCTGGTACTTTGTGACTACCATAACCACCAGTCTCACCGCTAAATACTTTGTCAATTTCGGAAACCTTTCCTCGCTGTCTACGCAAGCAAAGACCTAGTAATTTCAATTCAATTTCAAATTGGTGATGGTCAAAGTAAATATTTGTTTCCACAAAGTTAGGCAAAAGAAACCAACCTGTGAGCAGTAAACTCGCTATTAGCCATATCCAACCTTCTACGCTACCCAAGCTAAAACCACCACTGAAAAAGTATAACCAAATAGCTAGTACTACTGTTGCAGCAATATTTTTCGGATCAGTTAATGCTTTTTGCCAAAGTACAGGAATTCTAATGTGCAGGTGTTCAGGAGATTTTTGCAGTTGAATTTGACTATCAGCAGGTTTAGCACGAACTATTTTAGAAATGGCAATTTGATTGGCTTTGAGAAGCTTGAGTGCTTCTTTGGCACTAGTAAAGCGTCTGTCTAAATTAGGTTGTGTCAACTGTTCTAACCAGCGAACAAACCCAGGATTAACTTTTAGTAAGTGAGCAAACTGTAAGCGAGAATATTGCTGTGGCAAATCTGCTGGTGGGATACGGGTGAGCAAATGAATCAAAGTTGCGCCCAAAGCATAAAGATCAGATGCTGGAGTTGCCCTACCACCAAACTGTTCTAGTGGTGCATAACCATAAGTTCCCACTATTGTAAAAGTTGCTCCTTTTCTGGCGGCGCGGTCTTGCACTGCGCCAAAATCAACCAAATAAATCTGATAATTTTTTCCTAAAAGTAAATTGCTGGGTTTGATGTCGCGGTGCAATACTGGTGGACTCAAACTGTGCAAATAAATCAGAATCTTCAAAATTTCAGCAGCAATTTTTCGTACTTCTGCTTCGCTGAATACTCTCCCTTTTGCCAGTAATTCCTTAAATGACGAACCAGGAATATATTCTTGTACTAGGGCAAAATGGAGTACTTGATCTTCAAAGCCAAAATAATTACGATACTTTGGGATACGCGGATGATTTAGTTGTTTGAGTATCTGGGCTTCTCGCTCGAAAAGTTTAACATCTTCCCATTTTGCTTGGTCGCTAAAAGTAAGCAGTTTAACGATGACTTGTTCATGAGTGGACAAATCCCATGCTAACCAGGTTTGACGACCAGCATTGTCACCAAGTTTTTCTATAAGCTGATAGCGATCGCGTAATACCTGTTGGATTTGCAACATCGTCTGGTGAAAATTATAGACGTCTGGTAAAAAGGGTTTAGGGGTATGGGGGTGTACGTGTCTAGGAAGATTTTGGGAGTGCGGCTAAAAATTTTAGGGGTATTTTAAAAATATGAATTTCAAAAAACTCTTGTTTCCTCTTACACCTTTATACTCTTACACCCTGTGAGCTTTATATCCTTATACTTTTACACTTTAACGAAATCAGCACGAACATCTTAGCAACAAATATTCTTTTCTATGAGAAATTGTTGTGAGTACCAATTTAAATAATAAAAGCTCCTCATAGACTTATTATGATCCAAGATTCTGAGTATATTCGACAAGATGCGGCAACTCGCGTACAAGTGCTGAGTGAAGCACTACCTTACATTCAACAATTTACAGGTCGAACTGTTGTTGTTAAGTACGGTGGTGCGGCGATGAAAGATAGCAACCTCAAAGATAAAGTTATCCGTGATATTGTCTTTTTATCATGTGTTGGCTTACGACCAATTGTGGTACACGGTGGTGGGCCAGAAATTAACAGTTGGCTGGATAAATTAGGAATTGAACCACAATTTAAGAATGGTCTGCGTGTCACAGATGCCCCCACAATGGATGTGGTGGAAATGGTGTTAGTCGGTCGTGTCAATAAAGAAATCGTCTCTTTGATTAATCAAGCTGGTGGTTCTGCTGTGGGGCTATGTGGTAAAGATGGCAACCTGATTAAAGCCCGTCCCCAGGGAGATGAAGGTATAGGCTTTGTTGGGGAAGTCAGCTATGTCAATATTAATATTTTAGAAACACTGGTCAGTAATGGGTATATTCCCGTAGTGTCTAGTGTCGCCGCAGATGATAATGGACAAGCATATAATATCAACGCTGACACCGTAGCGGGAGAAATAGCAGCAGCGTTAGGGGCAGAAAAGTTAATTTTGCTCACTGATACACGTGGAATTTTAAAAGATTACAAAGAGCCGACTAGCTTAATTCCCAAAGTAGATATTAGAGAAGCTCGTGATTTGATTGCTAGTGGTGTGGTTAGCGGTGGGATGATTCCTAAAGTGAATTGTTGCGTGCGATCGCTTGCCCAAGGAGTTCGCGCCGCACATATCATTGATGGTCGCATTCCCCACGCTCTGCTACTAGAAATCTTCACTGATGGGGGTATCGGTACGATGATTTTTGGTTCTCAATTTATGTCGTGAATTTTTCAGGGGAAAGAGAAAAAACAAACCTTTTCCCTTGATCTTTTTCCATATCTATTCTGAAGGATACTGAATAATAATCGGTTGCCTAATTGGTCTATTGTGATACCAAGAATCTTTAATAATTACAGGATTGATTAATGTTGAGTTTCTAATTTTGGGATTGACCAACACAGGATTAACTAAAACGTTTTCCGGTATATTTTGATGCAAATTAGGGTAAGTATTATAATTACTGCGATTTGGCATCAATCCCGTCACTGGATCTACAGGCATAGGGGTAGAAATAGGACTGCCGTATATAAAGCTACCAGTATTTTGTGCTTGAGGTTGACTGACACCGTAAAAATTTCCGTTATCAATTACTATTATCTGCTGGGCAGAAACAGGAGTTGCGATCGCACTCATCAGTGCTACAGTAAAACCCAATCCCAGAAAATAGGCTTGATTAAACTTGATTTTAAGCATATTTTTGATTCAGTAAAATTACGAGAAGTAAATTCTAGAAATAAATTTAAGTATAATTTAACTATATAGATAGATATAGATTTATATAAATAATAAATCATTATTTTCTGCCCACGAACAACAAATTTCTTTCCTTGACTCCAAAAGATTTCACAAATGCTGCTACCGTTGGCACAATGAAGACAGTGCTGAATTTGTGAGTAAAACGTGAGTTCAGATAGTATAGAAATTGCCAAAAATCGCTATCAGCAAGGAAGAGTAGCCTTTGAAAGTGGGCTATACCGAGAAGCTATTGAACAACTAGAAAAAGCAAGCGCCTTGTTGGCTCGTAATACTCGCTTGAGTGGTGAAGTACAAATTTGGTTGGCGACAGCTTACGAAGCAGCAGGGCGTACAGATGATGCGATCGCCTTGTGTGAACAACTCAAACGTCATCCCCATTCAGAAACTAGTAAAGAAGCACGGCGACTGCAATACATTCTCAAAGCACCCAGATTACAACGTCCTCAAGAATGGATGACTCAAATTCCTGATTTTAGTAACATTGCTGACAATGAAAGTAAAATTAGTTTTTCTGCCAAGCCTAACAATTCTTCTGCATCTAAAAAGCCACCTGAACGAGAATTAGTTGATCTCAGCCAGGTGAATACTAAAGATAATCGCTTTATCTGGGTAGCGTTGATTGCGATCGCTTTAACATTATTGAGTTTAATCTGGTTGAATTTTTAGAGAGCAGGGATCGGGGAAAGGGGACAAGGAGGACAAGGAGGACAAGGGAGAATTTTTTCACAAATCTCTTCCCGATCCCCGATCCCCGATCCCCGATCCCCGATCCCCGATCCCCGATCCCCAATGTTGACGTTTGAGGAGATTTTATAGTGATAAATTTAGGTCGGCTGAAATATATTTGCTTGGTGCTGATAGCAACTTTGCTGCTTTCTGGTTGTGTCGATTATGACGTAGGCGTACGTTTTGATAATTCTAATAGTGGTGAGTTGGTGCAGCATATTAAGTTGGGAGAACGCCTTACCAGCTTTAGCGGTGAGCCTGTGTATGAATGGTTGAATAGTATAGAACGTCGCGCCCGTCAAGAAGACGGTAAAGTACGAAGACCTTCTAAAGAAGAAGTGATTGTAACAATTCCTTTCAGTAATGGTGAAGAATTGCAAACAAAATTCAATCAATTTTTTCACCCTACTGTTAATCAAAAAGCTGTCACTAGCGAATCTGACTCACAATTGCCAAAAGTAGAATCAAATTTACTGCTAAATCAGAATAATTTTTTGCTATTGGTACGGAACCACTTGATTTATGATTTAGATTTGCGATCGCTCGCTTTAATTTCCAGCGATGGTAATGTCTTGGCAAATGCAGGTTCTATTCTTGATTTGGACTTTAGCTTAAAGACTCCTTGGGGAGCAAAAAGTATTCAAAGAACAGAAAATACTCCTCTACCAGAAAAAAATAACAATCAGCTAGTGTGGCATCTTAACCCTGGCGAACTCAATCACATAGAAGCAGTTTTCTGGCTTCCTAGTCCTTTAGGTATAGGTACATTGTTGATTGTGTTGTTTGTTGGGGCAGGGTATTATCTACGGTATAAATTTATGCCAGATCCGAGAATTCAGTTTTCTTCCAAAACAGCTGCAACTGAAGGTTAACTAGGAAACTAGACTTTTTGCATAAGTCACCCGATTTTAGATTTTGGATTTACGATTTTGGATTAACCTCTGCGATGTATTGGAGAGGCTATTAGGCTTGAATTTTTTTGTTCTCTTCTCCGTAAACGCAGAGGCTTGTAGACGCGGTAGACACGAAGTGGCTTCCGAAGGTACGGCTTCCGTAGGTAACCGTTTTTTTTGGATTCTAGATTTAGATTTAATCCAAAATCCAAAATCTAAAATCCAAAATTGTCTCGGTCAGGAAAAGGTAAAGGGAAAAGGAAAGAACAATCTCTTTATCTTTTAACTTTTCCCTTTTCCCCCACAAGAGCGCAAAAAGAACTTTGGCAATAGGTCTAAAATAAGATTACTCGTGTAACCAAGGCATGATGTGTGGTTGCCAATTCACTAATTCTTCATCTTTGAACCACAGAGAAATTTCGCGCTGTGCGGTTTCGATCGCGTCGGAACCATGAATTAGATTGCGGCCAATATTGACACCAAAGTCACCCCGAATTGTCCCAGGTTCTGCGGTTAAAGGATTTGTTGCACCAATCATTTTTCTCGCCGCAGCTACGACGCCATCACCTTCCCACACCATTGCTACTACTGGGCCGGAAGTAATAAAGTCAACTAACCCTGAAAAAAATGGTCTTTCCTTGTGAACATCGTAGTGAGCTTCAGCTAGTTCTCGGCTAACTTTCAAGAATTTTAAGCCAACTAGGGTAAAGCCTTTGGTTTCAAAACGACGGATAATTTCACCAGCTAGTTTACGCTGTACGCCGTCGGGCTTAATGGCAATAAATGTGCGTTCCAAAGCGATCTCCTCAAACTGAATAAATTTGTCCTTTGTCAATTGTCAATTAGTCATTTGTCAATTGACCAATGATTAATGACCAATCACAGAATATCTTACAAATCAACTTCTGGTTTAAGTGCGTTGAAATACGAATCGATTAAATTGTAAATTCGTGGGTGAAAGATAAAGGTCAGGAAAATGCGTCTTGATTCTACTGCTGCATCTGATGAGGTGGTGAAACCGCCGTCCCATAATGGTAAAAAATCTGAATTGAAAAATCACAAGCACAAAAAATTGCTGCCACCTGCCAGCATACAAGAAGGAACAAGCGTCTGGAAAATAGAAGATAGCGAAGCGCTGTATCGTATTGAAGGTTGGGGACAACCTTATTTTTCCATCAACGCAGCAGGTCATATTACTGTTTCCCCAAAAGGCGATCGCGGCGGTTCTCTAGATTTATATGAGTTGGTGAATGCTCTCAAACAACGTAACCTGGGATTGCCGATGTTGATTCGGTTTTCTGATATTTTAGAAGACCGAATTGAGCGGTTAAATGCTTGTTTTGCGAAAGCGATCGCTCGCTACAACTATCCTGGTGTTTATCGTGGCGTATTTCCTGTCAAATGTAACCAGCAGCGTCATTTAGTCGCAGATTTGGTGCGTTTTGGTAAACCCCATCAATTTGGCTTAGAAGCTGGTTCTAAGCCAGAATTAATGATCGCCCTAGCCATGCTAGATACGCCAGGAGCATTGTTAATCTGTAACGGTTACAAAGACCAAGAATATATCGAAACAGCGATGCTAGCCCAAAGATTAGGGCAAACACCGATCATTGTCTTAGAACAAATTGAAGAAGTCGATTTGGTGATTGAAGCCAGTCGCCAATTAGGTATTCAGCCAATTGTGGGGGTGAGAGCAAAACTCAGTACCCAAGGGATGGGACGCTGGGGAACCTCCAGTGGCGATCGCGCGAAATTTGGTCTGACAATTCCCGAAATTATTCATGCAGTTGAAAAGTTACGTGCTGCTGATTTGTTAAATTCTTTACAACTGCTGCATTTTCATGTTGGTTCACAAATTTCTGCCATTAATGTCATCAAAGATGCTATCCAAGAAGCTAGCTGTATATATGTAGAATTAGCAGCTTTGGGGGCAAACATGAAGTATCTCGATGTTGGTGGTGGCTTGGGTGTAGATTACGACGGTTCCCAAACCAACTTCTACGCTTCCAAAAATTACAACATGCAGAACTATGCTAATGATATTGTAGCAGAGTTAAAAGATACATGCTCTGAGCGGAATATACCTGTACCAACACTGATTAGCGAAAGTGGCAGAGCGATCGCTTCTCATCAGTCGGTATTAATTTTTGATGTTCTCAGTACCAGCGAAGTTCTCACAGAATTACCTGAACCGCCCAAAGAAGGAGAATCCCACATCATTAGTTACCTTTGGGAAACTTACCAATCAATCAACCAAGAAAATTATCAGGAGTTTTACCACGACGCTACCCAATTCAAAGAAGAAGCTATCAGCCGCTTCAATTTGGGAATATTGAGCCTGACTGAACGCGCTAAGGCGGAACGTCTATACTGGGCTTGCTGTCAGAAAATACTGAGTATCACTAGAAAAGAAGAGTACGTACCTGATGAATTGGAAGACCTAGAAAAAATCATGGCTTCCATCTACTACGTAAATATTTCTGTGTTTCAATCAGCACCTGATTGTTGGGCGATCGATCAGTTATTTCCAATTATGCCGATCCATCGCTTAGATGAAGAACCAACACGACGGGGTATATTAGCAGACCTAACCTGTGATAGTGACGGCAAAATCGATAGTTTTATTGATTTGCGGGATGTGAAGTCAGTTTTAGAACTTCATCCCTTTAAAGCCGGAGAACCCTACTATCTGGGGATGTTCCTCAATGGAGCCTACCAGGAAATTATGGGGAACTTACACAACTTGTTTGGTGATACCAACGCCGTTCACATCCAATTGACACCCAAAGGCTATCAAATTCAGCACGTAGTCAAAGGTGATACCATGACCGAAGTCGTCAGTTACGTCCAATACGATTCCGAAGATATGGTAGAAAATATCCGCCAGCGTTGCGAATTAGCTTTAGAAGAAAATCGCATTACACTAGCGGAATCTCAGCGATTGCTGCAAACCTATGAGCAGAGTTTACGGAGGTATACGTATTTGAGTAGTTAGTACTCAAGTGTCTAGAGTCAATAGTCAAGTGTCTAAAGTCAATAGTCAAGTGTCCAGAGTCAATAGTTTTTTAACCCTAAACCATTGACCATTACCGTTGACCATTGACCATTGACCATTGACCATTGACCATTGACTAACTCGCATTCGTTCCCAAAAGTTCTGCGATCGCTTGATGCTCAACAGGAGTGTGAGATGGTGGTAGTTGACGGGCGTCGGTAATCAGCCAGTCCAAAGAGGCTGCTTGGACGTCAATTGTTGCGCCCGTCTTATCCACACAATAGCGTCCAAATACCAGCTTATCGACGAGTCGCACTCCTGCCCCCAGGCGCGACCATTCAAAAATGACGCTGTTTTCTACCGTCGCGCCACTACATATCCAGCAATTGGGGCCGATCATAGTCGGGCCTACGATTTTCGCCCCATCTTCGATTTTGGTCATGCCACCGATGTACACTGGACCTGTGATATCAACTTTGTCCCAATTCACAGCTACATTTAAGCCAGTGTAAATGCCAGGGGCAACTTGATGACCAGGAATTTGGACGTTTTTAATTTCGCCCAATAGCACACCACGAATGGCTCGCCAATAATCTGGGACTTTACCAATATCTACCCATTCAAAATCCATGGGAATAGCGTAGAAAGGCGCACCCGTTTCTACTAGTTTGGGGAATAATTGGCTCCCGATGTCAAACTCTACACCAGAGGGTATGTAATTTAATACCTCTGGTTCAAAAATATAGATACCTGTGTTGATATTGGTACTGAGGGCTTCTTCTACCTTAGGTTTTTCTTGGAAAGCTTTAACGCGATTCTCTTCATCGGTAACAACCACACCGTAGCTGGGAACTTCTTCCTGTGGTACGGATTTCATAATAATGGTAGCGATTGACCCTTTTGCTCTGTGCCACTTGACTGCTTCTGTCAAATCCAGGTCAATCAAGGCATCTCCGCACAATACTACAAAAGTATCATCGAAAAATGGGTAGAAATCCTGGATTTTTTTCATTCCGCCAGCAGAGCCAATAGCTTCACCCACTAGCGTACCTTCAACAATTCGCCCTTCAAAAGAATAAGCAATCTGTACACCGAAGCGCTGACCATCACGAAAATAACTTTCTATTTCTTCAGCCAAATGGCTCACATTGACCATAATTTGGTCAAATCCATGTTGTCGTAACAGTTCTAGTAAAAATTCCATCACTGGCTTTTGCAGGATGGGCATCATCGGTTTGGGCATAGTATACGTAATCGGACGTACCCTAGTTCCCTTGCCCGCTGCCAGAATCATCGCCTTCATAATATACTTATTCCTCAACCACAAGCCAGTTAACTTTAAGTGAGTGATACTTAATCATCGGTTTGTTTTTGCTCCCAGTCATCCTTAAAACCACGGAATACGGGAATTGCCGGACATGGTATAACCATATGCATAGCAAGATGACATATGTTCGCGTAGGACATCCAAAATGCCCACCCCGTTCTTGTGGAACGGGGGAGGCGTTTCTTGAGTAAGAACTTTTTCCATAGTCAACAAGCGATCGCTTATCCTTCCAATTTACCCAGATTTTGGTGTGATCTGAAGCATTAATTCTAGAAATATCAATCATTTCTAGATTAAATATTGCTTATTTCATCAACTGTTCTAATTGTCTGATATTATTTTCTTTCTCTGTAATTAATCTAATTTTAATATCCTGGTAAAACTCCTCCTGGCATAACTCCACTTTAGATTGAGCCGAAAGCAATAGTAACGCCCAAAAAACACTGACTTTATGGCTGTTTGGTGAATCATGACCAGTTTCATGTTGTGATTGTTTTGTTTGTGTCCACAGCTGCACTAGTTGTTCCAAATTTAACCAATTTTGCTCTAGACAAAGCTCTGTTGACCAACTGTACAAAACCTGCTCTAACTCTCCAGCAACTTCAGTCAGATTTTCTTGGTGAGCTAATTCTAATGCGGCTCGCATTGTCTGCAAGCTAGGCTGACGTCGAGAACGCGGTGGTTTATTTACTTTTTCCACCAGTTTCAGTTGCTCTGCCATCACCTGTAATTGCTCTATCAGCTCTTGCAGAGTGACACGACGCTTTGGTGGAGGCATTGCTGCTGGGCGACGACGTATATGTCGCTCAAATTGTAGGCGATGAGCCTGGTACAATGCCCCATTTTCTAATTCCTCCAGCAGGATATCATCTGCTAAAGTCTCTTGTTCATCCGCAGCAGATTGTAATTGCATCAAAGTATTGGCTTTGAATAACACCAACATTGACGCAGATAAGAAAGCCTGCCCAGATTGAGACAAATCAGCTTCATAGCCTTTTTTTGTTGTCTCTGGTGCCATTAATTCTATATAGCGGTCAATAACCTCAATCACTTGCACATCCCAAGGATCTATTTCTCCTTCTTGGGCCTGATGTATGAGATTTTCAATTGTTGCCAGTAGCTCAGAAGCATTCATTAAGTTTAGCCGCTAGTTGTTAGTTGTTAGTTGTTGGTTGTTGGTTGTTGGTTGTTGGTTGTTTTCCAACTTACAAACAACCATCAACAAAAAACAAAATCGATTACTTGTTATTTATTACTCATTAATACTTCTGCTTGTGCTTCATCGTATCAAAAGTACCTTTAATAGTCCCGGCAATTGGCACTGACAAGAGTGATCCTAAAAACCCACCAATCTCAAATCCCATTAAAATTGCGACAAAAATCCAGATGGGATTGATCCCGATAAAATCTCCAAGTAATTTTGGCCCTAACAAATTATCTTTTACTTGCTGCATGAAAATAGCTGCAATTGCTACCTGTACTGCTAGCCACCAATTTTGTAGTAATAGTAAAACCGTGACACTACCAATACCTAGAGTTGCTCCCACAAAGGGAATAAGTTCGGCTATGCCAATAAAGATAGCAAATACAAGTGCAAAGGGAACTTTGAGAATCAAAAAAATGGGAGTTAGACTCACCACCATAAACAAACCCAACAAGAATTGAATCAAAAAAAAGTTTTGAAAATTTAGTCGGAGAGATGTAGTGAAAGGTACACGGATGTGAGATGGTAAAAGGCTAACTAAACCATACCAAAGGCGATCGCCATACAAAAGCATGTAAAAAGCTAAGACAATTACCAACACAACATTCAGCAATCCTGACAGCAGTGTTCCCGCAAATCCTACAGCACCAGAAGGTATTTGCTGTACTAATATTTGGATGTTGGCATTAATTTGCTGATTAATAACACTGAAGTTTAAAGGTAAACGTCGTCTCTTTGCCAAGATTTGCAACTGCTCTAAGTTGTCTTGACTACTATTTAACCAATCAGGGATTTTATCTAACAATTGGTTGGTTTGGTCAACAACCATCGGTACGAGCGTGACACCCAAAATTACTAACACAGTCAAAGTCAACAGCAATACGATGATTACTGCTTGGGCGCGAGAAATACGAGCGCGCTCAAAAAACTTCACCGGATAATTCAGTAAAAAAGCAAGTATTGTGGCAATACTAAAAATTGTAATAGGATGCTGAAAATAGCTAAATAGTACAGACAGTAGCCAAACATTCAGTGCGATGATTGGACCGCCCAGACCATAGATTAATAGATTTTGAACAGAGGCCCAACGTCGCATTTGATGCAATGTTCTTTACAAAAGTTCTTGGCTGGATTGGTAAAACTTACTTAGCAAAGTTACTTCGCGCTGATTATCATCATAATTATTTTTTACAAAACTACTAGGATACAAACCCTATGGACAAAACTGTAGCTGATCTTCGCAAAGACTACACCTTACAAGGGTTAAATGAAACTGATGTTGATCCTAATCCTTTTATACAGTTTCAAAAATGGTTTGACGAGGCACTAACAGCACAGTTGCTAGAACCAAATGCTATGACCCTTGCTACTACCACTCCAGACGGTAAACCCTCAGCAAGAATAGTGTTGCTAAAAGATTTTGACGAAAGGGGTTTCGTTTTTTTCACTAACTATAACAGTCATAAAGGACAAGAATTAGCCGAAAATCCCCAAGCAGCTCTCGTTTTTTGGTGGGGAGAATTAGAAAGGCAAGTCCGGATCTGTGGGCATGTAGAAAAAGTATCGGAAAATGATTCCGACAGGTACTTTCAAAGTCGCCCTTTTAACAGTCGTCTTGGTGCATGGGCATCTAATCAAAGCGATATCATAGAAAGCCGAATGCTCTTAGAGCAACGGTTTCAAGAACTACAAGCTAAGTATGAAAACCAGGATGTACCCCGACCACCTCATTGGGGAGGTTTACGGGTGATCCCGACAGCAATAGAGTTTTGGCAAGGACGTTCTAGTCGCCTGCACGATCGCATACTATATGCTCGCTTAGATAATGACAATTGGAAAATACAGCGTCTCTCACCCTAGAATTCTAAAAGATAGAACGGCTTACACCCATATCATTATCTTCATCAGGATCATCGAAGGGGGGTATTTGCCCTGTTATTCTCGGAGATATTTCCCTAGATTCGCCAATATTTGGAGCAGGAAAAGAATATTTAGTTGTTGATGATTTTGAATTTTTTTCTAAGTCAGTTTTTTGCTCTAGAGTTTTGCGGATATCCTGCAAGTCTCGCTGAAATTGGTAGCCAAGTTGAACTACCTCTTCAGGAGTAAGTTTGTAATCGCTGAGGTTCTTAGCAGCATCGTCTAAAACATTAATAGCCCAGATAATATCTTGTTTTGCTTGTGCTAAACGCTGCTTGGCTTTTTCAAAATCGGCTTGGCTCATTTTAAATTTGTTGGTCGTTAGTAGTTAGTCAATGGTCAATGGTCAATGGTCAACGGTCAATGGTCAATGGTCAATGGGCATTGATTGGGCAACAAATCAAAAGTTCTTAATTTTGATTTTTGACTAGCCGCTTACGCGTCTATGACTTTTGACTTGTTTTGTCCCCCTTGTCCCCGATCCCCGATCCCCAATCAACTCCCTCTAAAACTTTTTCTATAGATTCGGCAAAATCTTTGCCTGTTTGCTTTGGTAGTTCCGGCTGTTCATTCAATGTCTTCAAAAGCGTAGATTTGAGTTCCGGAAAACATCCACGGATACTTTCTAGATCCGGATCTTTACTAGTCCATTCCCAAAAATCTCTATTTTTTTCTCTGGCTAGGCTATAAGCTAAGTATATATAGGCTTGTTTTTTAGTGTTATCGGCGACATCGAAACGATAAGCTAGGGCATACCAGCAAGCGAGATAGTACAATAATTGGTAGTTTAATACTGTGGTCGCATCCCAATTTTCTGCTGTTTCCAGATTTTGTATTTCCTGTTTTGCTACCAAGAGCAAATCTTCTTTTTCTGTGAGTAGTTGAGCGATCGCACGAGCAACTTTGCACCGTAATTCTACCGTTGGTTCTGTAACTCTTTTGAGTGCTTCTTCGTAGTGAGCGATCGCACTCTGGAGATGATTAACTCTTCTGTCACCTTGTTCTGTGCGTGCTAAAAGGCTGTAAGTATCAGCCAAGTTATAGTGTGGTTGATACCAATCTGGATAAAATTCTATGGCGTCTTGCAACTCATCAATTGCCAAGGGGTAGAAAAATTTACCATGAGTTTGAGCGCTAGATTGGTTAAGGACACCGAAGAAATTATGAATTTGGCCTAAATAGCGTTGACGCTTGCTACCTACATACAATTTAGGTATACCTCTGATCATCTCACGTTTAGAGAGTTCTAATGCTAGCCAACGACTAGCTGTCCGCAACAGCTGTCTATAACGATCTTTCAATACTGTTTTGGACTGTTTATCTGCTTCGGATTCAGGTAATTCCCAGACAGTGTAAATCTGAGCAGCAATGCGATTATCTATATCCTGAATTTCAAATGTGATACCAATTCTTTTATGTTCTTCACCTTGGCTTTGTAAGATGGCAGTAACTTTAGTGCCATAGGGTGGGAATACTACTGCAAGTAATTGTACCAACGGGTCAATTTGGTCAGGAGTTAACTCTTTGACAGAAGAGATAAAATTGGTCAGTTGTTGATTTGCAGTAGCTTGTGGTAGGGGAAACCTAGTAGAAGAAAGATTGATTTCTGGTCCCACACTATTGATATGCTCCTTTGACCGTTGATAGACGCTTTTCATCTCTCTGGCTAATCTTTCCCGTGCCAATTGTGATAATCCTGGTAAAACACTCTCGATTTCATCTGCGCCAGTTGCATTACTGAAATTATCAATTATCAATTGGGATGAGCGGTTAATAATTAGTAAAAAGAATCGCCTAATAACAAATAAACTCAGTAACCCTACTAAAATTTTTACTAATAAAAAGACAATAGTAGTAAATCCCTTATCTAGCTCCTCAAAGGTTTTCACCAAATCCTTCTCAGAAGCCTTTGTATCCTTAGGCGAACTCGAAGATTTTGGTGTAACAGTTATTGCGGGAGTAACTTTTGGAGTAGCTGTGATCTGTGGGTTTGGTACAGACGTTTGTGAATGTGCTGTTCCAGAATTAAGAACCAATAAGGTAAAGATTAACAAAAGCTGCGCTTTCACAGTTAGTGGTTGGTCAATTGTCAATTGTCAATAGTCATTTGTCATTTGTCATTTGTCATTGGGCCTTGGGCTAAACAAGTCAAAAATCACGCATACCGCAAGTATGCGTGATTTTTGAATTGATCTGTCTTCCTTGTCCCCGCACTTCCCATAATCCAAGCACACCCCACACTTCTTACACTTCCTCAACTTCTTTAGATTGGGGTACTTTTGTCTTCTGTGATTCTGTTGATACTGATGGGGGTAGAGTGCGTTGGGAAAATCCCCAGAATAAAATTAGGGCGATCGCAGTAATCATCAACCATTGTGGTGGTACTAAATCCTCATTGACGACGCGGATTAATAGGCGTAACCCCACCAGTGCAACAGTGATATAACCTGCGTCCTCTAGATTCTCAAATTCATCTAACCACCGAATAAATAAGCCTGCCATAAATCGCAGAGTAATCACACCAATCGTTGTCCCAGTCAGTACTAACCAAGTTTCTTGGGAAACAGCGATCGCAGTGGTGACACTATCCAAAGAGAAAGCCAAATCTGTCAAAGCAATTACGGGGATCACTTGCCACAATGAACTAAAACGCGGGCCGTGATGGTGATGTTCTTCGTCTTCTTCAGAGGTAAAGTGTTGGAATACTAGCCACAGCAGATAAGCTGCACCTACCAACTCAAATTGCCAAAACTGTTGCACCCAAGTAGCGGTGAGTAGTAAGGTAATTCGCAGGACATAGGCAACAACTAGACCTATGTTGAGTGCTTGGGTTTCCAGCTTTTTGTCTTCCAGTCCTTGAGCGATCGCAGCAAGAGCAATAGCATTATCAGCAGATAGCACTGCCTCTAAAAACATCAAAATCAGCAAAACTATAGCCGCTTCAATGCTGAGATGAAAATTAAGATAGTCAAAAATTTGGTCTAGCATTCCGAGTTTCTCAAGCAGTGAAAATTAAATCAGTGAACAGTATCAGCCGCAGTTATCAGGTGTATGGTGGGGAAACCGTTACCAAAAGAATAAAGTTTATAGCTGAAGCTGATAAATGATAACTGTTAAAAGTTACCAGTAACAGAGGAATTAATCTAAAAAGCGCAATAAATTGCTACCTTAATCAAGCTTAACGTGTGAGCGAGGAATTCTGAAGGGAAGATTCTCAGACAATCCGGCTATTGTTTTTTCAACCTTGGAAAGTTCTGGTTTCAACCTCGAAAGTTCTGGTTTCAACCTCGAAAGTTCTGGTTTCAACCCTGAAAGTTCTGGTTTCATCCTCGAAAGTTCTGGTTTTAACCCTGAAAGTTCTGGTTTTAACCCTGAAAGTTCTGGTTTCAACCCTGAAAGTTCTGGTTTCAACCTCGAAAGTTTTGGTTTCAACCCTGAAAGTTCTGGTTTCAACCCCGGAAATTCTCGTTTTCAACTTGGGAGATTAGATTACTGTAATGGCGTGTCAAGACCAAAATGTCGCAATAAATTTTGTAGGTTGGGTCTTGTAAATTCAACCCAACATCATGAAGATAAGTTGGGTTGACATAAGGAAACCCAACCTAGTCTTAAATGATTTCGGAATGCTATAAATACTTGCTTAATGTCGCTTTGCTCTATTTTCTTTAATCACATGTAACACCGATGGAACTAACGACACAATAATAATTAAACCAATTATGGGTAATAAATACTTATCCACCTCTTCTGCTGGTAAAGACTTACCCAAGAAAAAACCTAACAAAGTAATGCTAAAAGTCCAACCTATGCCGCCAATTAGGTTATAAAACATAAATGTCCGATAATGCATGACACCAATTCCTGCCACAATCGGCGCAAAAGTCCTGATAATTGGTAAAAAACGAGCTAAAACAATTGTTTTCTTTCCGTGTTGTTGGTAAAACTTTTGAGTTTTTATTAAATATTTTTTATGAAATAACCAAGAATCTTCTTTTTGAAATAATCTCCGACCAAGTTTATTCCCAGTTGCATAGCCAACATTATCACCTATTACTGCAAATAGAAAAGAACCAATAATTAAAATCCAAATATTGAGCAAATTTTGTGAGGCGATAAATCCAGCAGTAAAAAGTAAGCTATCACCAGGTAGGAAAAAACCAATCAATAAACCAGATTCAGCAAAAATAATTCCCCAAACTCCAAAGTATCCTAATGATTTAATTAGTTGTAGCAAATCAAAATGCATATAAACTCACAAAATTAACGAGATTAAATCCACATTTTAAAGGGTATTGATCTGCTGCAAATAAAAAATAGTATAAAGTTTAAATGATTTTAATGGTCAATGGCATTAGTTATTCTCCTTTGCCACCACTTCTCCCTGCTCCCTGATTCCCAATCCCCGATCCCCAATACAGGTATAAATCATGCTCAAACACTTGAAATTAATAGGAATATTTTGGAGTACAGCTATGGCGGCTGAAATGGAGTATCGTGTTAACTTCCTTTTAGCTGCCCTTAGTAGCATGGGCAATTTAGCAGGCAGTTTATTTGGATTATTTTTATTTTATGGAAAAGGCTACACATTCCCTGGCTGGTCATGGGAAGCAGCATTGCTAGTACTGGGAATTTTTACTTTATTGCAGGGATTTTCAGCAACTTTTCTTGGTCCTAACCTAAATCGCATTGTCCGCCATGTCCAAGAAGGAACACTCGATTTTGTTTTATTGAAACCAATCCCCAGTCAGTTTTGGCTTTCTACCCATACTCTTTCACCTTGGGGATTACCAGATTTGGTGTTTGGCACCATATTGATTATCTATGCAGGTACAAAACTCAATTTAGGGATAAGCGATTACCTGTTAAGTACTGTACCCTTGTGTTTTGGCTTAATCATACTTTATAGCCTGTGGTTTATGCTGGGAGCTACCAGTATTTGGTTTGTCAAAATTTATAATGTTACCGAGGTACTGCGTGGTTTGTTGGAAGCTGGTAGGTATCCGATGGTAGCCTATCCTGCTGCTTATCGTTTCTTCTTCACCTTCATAGTACCCGTTGCATTTTTAACTACAGTACCGGCAGAAGCGATGTTAGGTCGCAGCGAAATTACTTGGATGCTGGGCGCGGGAGTGCTGGCTGTCCTACTATTTTTTGTTGCTAATAAGTTTTGGCAGTTTGCATTACGATTTTATACCAGTGCTTCTAGTTAACAACCAAGCGATCGCCAGCAAATACTTAACTTAAAAATAACTCCCTGATTCCTGCACTACCAATTTCCACCGCTAATGCTGCCAATAAAAACCCTAAAAGTTGAGTAACAATCACTTCTCCTTCAGCACCGAACCAGTTATCAATAAAGTTTGCCTGTCGCAGAATTAACCAACTGACAAACATTGCAGCAACAATTCCCACGATCACGCTAATATGCGGATTTGGAGATTCTGACATCAGTAACATCACGCTTGTGAGTGTGCCAGGGCCTGCCAGTAGAGGTAAAGCCAAGGGTGTAATTGCCACATCGCGATCTTTATCGATTACTGGAGTATCTAAGTCGCCTTGGAGCATTTGTAAAGAAATTAATAATAATAGCAATCCCCCAGCGACTCTTAATGATCCCATAGTGATGTCCAAATAACTCAAAAGAAATTTTCCACTAAAAGCAAAGAGCAAAAGTACTGTGATTGCTACCAAAATGGCTTTATCTATCACTTTGTTTCTTTGTTCTGGTTCCATACCTTTAGTGAGAACTAAAACAATTGGTATATTACCGATCGCATCAGCAAGTACAAAAACAGCAACAAAAGTTTTGATCAGAACAGACACATCCACAACAAACACAATTGATTAAAGATTGTCTAAAAACCTAAATCGAATTGGGTTTTTTATTCAAGCATCTAGGGGAAGAGAGAAGTGTGATGAGTGTGGGGATCGGGGGACAAGGGGACACGGGGACAAGGGGGACACGGGGACACGGGGACACGGGGACACGGGGACACGGAGAATATTTTTTATTGGTTCACCGCGTCTTCCACTCTCAGCTCTACCTTGTTTCTTCCCAATCCCCAATCCCCAATCCCCAATCCCCAATCCCCAATCCCCGATCCCCGATCCCCGATCCCCGATCCCCAATTTAAGTACTACGGTTGAACCAATGGTTGAATTGCTAATTCACCTAAGCCAATAGCAGCTAGTAAATCTCTCCACTGTGTTTGAAGTGTATTATTTTGAGGATTTGTTTGGCGCAGTTGTCCTAGTGTGGTGAGCGCATCGTACCAAAAGCCATTGTTGGCATAAATATTAACTTGTTGGGATTGTTGTGATTTTTGTAACTGTTGAACTAAAGTTTTGCTGGGATTTTTACGCAGAATGACTCCCTCTACATAAATAGGAGTTGATTGCTTTTGTGGGTAACAATAAACGTTGAAGAACCAACGATACTGTTTACCGACTTGCAGTGACGGAACATTTTCGGGTATGGGGACTTTGATAATACCTGCTTTTGCTGGTAGAGCGATCGCAGTTTTATAAACTGAATCTTTGGTTGCATCGTCAAGCAAGACAAATTCAGCCGGATAACCAGAACTCTTGGTGTAGGGTAGATAAAACCATAACTGAGGATGTTCTTCTGTTGTGAATCCCCAAATATTTGTTACCGATGGCGGCTGCTCTGTTGAGGGAACCAAAGCAGTTAGGGGTGTTTCAACCTCTGGACAACTACCTCTTCTGGCTCCACCAAAGCGGCGACCTCCAGGAGGAGGACCAGGTGGCAAATTAGGTAAATCAACCTTAATAGTTCCACTTTTAGGAGGCTGAGGTGAAGTTGGTTGTGAGGGTTGAGTTGGCGTTGACTGCGCGACAACCAACGAAAAACTACTCAGTAAGTTGGTGCTACTGAGAGTTAACAGCAAAATAAGTTTAATTGGATCTAAATTGAACTTCATAATGTGAGGATTGAGAAGAGGAAAAGAGACAAAGGGGAGAGGGGAGTGTGGAGAGTGTGGGAAGACAAGGGAGATAGGGAGAATAAGTAATGACAAATGACCATTGACTCTTGACAAATGACCATTGACTCTTGACAAATTATTTTGGCTCTTGATGAATTGCTGTTAAACCAGCTGTTCCTATGAGTGCTAAAGCTGATGGGACAAAAGGCACCCAGTAACCTTGGATAAATAAGCCAAAGCAAAAAATATAAAGAATTCCTGAGCCAATGACGATAAATATTAGCAAGCGTGTCAAAGAGTGACGCATTTGCCAAGCTAATAATCCTCCTGCTACTGACCAAACCCAAATCCACATCACTTCAGCTAAGGAATTCCATGATCGCAGGAGTGGACGTCGGTCTAGAACAGCGCTGAGAATTTGACTAACCATGTGAGCTTGTACTAATACTCCTGGCATTTGTTGGTCTAACTCAGTACTATAGGGTGTAGCCCAATAATCTGGAAAATCACCTTTAGCAGTTACACCAATCAAGACTATTTTGTTCTTAATTGCGTTGGGGTTAATCGGAGCAGATAACAGTTGTGTCAATGTTACTTGTTCAGCAATTCGCTTTGAGGAACGATAGTTGAGTAAAATTTGACCACCGTTAGTATCTATGCCTTGATAACCTCCTGTTCGTGGTTTTAAGAGTGGGAAACTAACATTACCAATTTGAAGATCACCTCTGGTAGTAAACTTTGATCTAATTCCTTCAGTTTTTAAATAACGTAATGCGAGTTGTAAGCTGAGAGAAAAAGAAGTAGGACAAGGTGAAGTTGCTTCTGGGTTCATATACAACAAATGCCGACGCACTACACCATCAGCATCATAAACAAAGTCGCTAAAACCTAAACGGTGTTGGGGAAATTCTGGTGGTGGTTCAATGCCATTAGTATTGATTGTTGTATCGCTACCTTTGCAGACTCCAAATAAGTTGTCAGTTTGTTTGAGACGATTGAGTAATGTTGCTGACTCTGCTGGAAAATCACGGTAAATATCTAGACCTATAGCTCGCGGTTGATATTGTTGAAGTTTCTCCAAAACTTTATTGAGGGTTTGATCAGACACAGATGTTCCTTTCAAAGATTCGCCTCTGCGGCGTTGCGCTGCAATATCAGCATCACCAATGGTTACTAATAACAGGCGTGGATCGGGGTCTTCATTGATGAGAACGGAACGCGATCGCATCATCAAATCATAGGCTTGTAAATCCCAATTTTGTAGGACTTCCAAAAATTTCAAGCTTGTAGGGATTGCAGTAATTAATATAGTATTAATTAAAAAATAAATAATTATACGTAATAAATTAGAAGAATTATAAGTTCGTTTAACAGGTTTGCTTGGAGTAATCCAGCCTGTGAACTCTTGCCAAGTGGGGGGTGATTCTGCCATATTCTGACAAATTACTGGTAGCCAAGTAGCACAAGGAAATTTATCTTCTAATCCTTGTAATCTTTCCCGTGCTTCTCGCACTGCTAAGTATAAAGGTTCACCACCAGCAAAACTATCCAGAAAACCCTTTAAAAATTCTTGTGCAACTAAATCTGGAACAGGTTCGCGCATCACTATCATTTGGGGGATGTGCAAATCAGCTAATTTTTCTCCCAATCCCAAACCATCACAGGAGTTGAAAATTGCTAGTTGTAAACCCCGTTCCACTGCTTTTTTTAAGGCATATTTTAATTCGTCAATTGTGAGACTATCAGTTTTATTTAAAAAAATCTTGCCGCTACAATTATTTCCTTGGCTAGAACTGTGTCCAGCGAAAAAGAGAATATCCCAGTTTTTTTGCCACAGATAATCATTTAATTCCTTACGCTGTGGTTCAACTAAAAAGCTGACTTCAGCTGCGGGTAATGCTTTGAGTAAAGCCGTATCTGCCTGAGTATCAATTCCCTGACTATTACCAATAATTGCTAAGATATTTACTTTTTTATTATGAGTTTTCTTGGCAGCAATACGCTCGTATTTTGGAGGTGCTATGGCAATTTCCGCCTTGGGGTAGCGTTCAAGTACGTCCCAAAGATGCCAGGGTAAACGCTGCAAATCACGATTTTCTGTTTGTAAAATGACTCGTACTATATCTGTAGGCAATAATCTTTCTAGCCATTTTTCACGCACCTGACGAAATTCCGCAGCGAGTAGCCAGGAATTAAGATGCGATCGCAATACATGAGCAGTTTTGTCACAGTCTTTGAGAATCGATACATTTGTGACTTGCACCTTCTCCGCAGATAGACGAAAACGACTACCTAATCTTGAATAGCTAGACTGCCACGCTTTATATTTATGTAATAATTCTGTTGCTGCTGGTAGCTTACCCGCAATTTCTGAAGAAGGTAACTCACCTTCTTCGCCAATTTGTAAGGTAACAGCAAATCCTTGCTCAAAACTACCGTCTGCAAATTTCAGAACTACTAACTTACCCATAAATTAGAAAGTCATTCGATTTTGGATTTTGGATTACTCTGTCGAGAAGCCGCACTTTGTGCGTCTATGGATTTTGGATTGACTCCACTCATTAAATCTGCTGCTCTGTACCGTCAAAAAAGTATCGGTAACAGAAATTGAGACACCAAGAAAACGAGAACAAATGACAAATAACAAATAACTAAATCACAAAATGTTCTTTCACACAGGCATCCTGTAATGCTACTTGAACAGTAAATTCTTCTTTGGGTTCTCCTGCAAATTTTAATTGCATATAATTGTCTGCATTTCTCGCTTGGGCTTCCAAAAATACTCCTCCAGATTTGTCTAAGACTGTAAGTTGAACTCCTGGTGTTAAGTAATTTTGATTGTTAGCAGGATAAAGTTGTACCAAAACGTTGGTTTGTTGATCAGCTTGGGGACTAATTTCTACAACTAACATGACAAGTTGGTTGGCAATCTGAATTCCTAAATCAATTAATTTTCCTCGTCTGACTACTGCTTCTGGCTGATCATTAGTTTGATCTTCAATCAAGTTGCCGCTTCTAAATGCAAAAGCTGGCGACATTTCAGGTTGATTCCACAAGGATTCTATAGTTTGCCATCCTGCTTCAAATATACCTGTAAACCATTGACTCAAATTCACTAGTTCTGAACCTGGTGACTCAAAAGCAGGTGTTAGATGTTCGATTAATTCTTCTAGAGGTTTCAGTTCAGTTAAAGAAATCTCTTCGGTAGCGACACTAGGGACAAATCCTAATAATTTTGCTTCTTGGAGAGATTCATCGATTTGCACAAACACGTAACCCACTCGTTCTTCCCATGTTTCAGGGGGGACATAAGCAATTTGTTGATCCGATAGGACAGGACGGCACTCTAAACGCCCAATTCCTGGTAATTCTAAATCAGCCACATCAGCACACAAACGCATAATCGGATTCCAACTGTCGCTAGCTGGCAAATCAGTAGGAAGACTCATCATTTGTAAATAATCATTAACTGCTAAGATACACAAAGTATTCAAACGGACTCGTTCCGCAGTCTGAGGATGTGGCAGTTGATTCGCAAATTGCTGGGCAGTAGTTAAGGCTGCCTTGGTGATGGGCAGTGTTAAAGCGATATCTTCAAGACGATAGGCTTGGTGTGACATAGATCATTCCCCAAAGTTTAGTGCTGCTGTATATAGATCGCTCATAATTACAAAAATTACGCAAAAAAAATTGTCGCTGATTCAGGAATTAATTGTTAATGGTTTGTAGTTATTCATGTGTTTACAACCAATTGCCAATCAATACGTAAGCAGACCAAAAACTAGGAGCATTGTAATTGGGATGCTTGAGCAATTTTAGCTGGGCGCGACGCAAGGCTTCTGCTTTGCTAATCCTACTTTCTTTGAGTTCTCGATAAAAAGCACCAACAAACTGAGCCGTTGATTCGTCATCTATTTGCCAAAGAGAAGCGATCGTACTGCGTGCGCCAGCGCGTACAGCTGCGCCAGCTAAACCCAGAGCTGCACGTTTGTCTCCTGCTGCTGTCTGACAAGCACTTAATACTAATAGTTGTAGTGCTTCTGCTCTCGTATCATCTCGACTGCGTAGCAGCTTATCAAATTGAGTAACGTTAATTGGACCATCGGCAGCTAAGATAAATGTCTGATCAGCACGGGAACTAAATTGACCGTGGGTTGCTAAATGCACGACATTAAAAGGATTAGTATTAACTTTGTTTTCTAGTTCTCTACTGGTGAATTGCCGATCTAATAAGTTGGTTGTGGATATACCTGATTCGCTAATTAGCTCTATCTCTGTTTTGATTGCGGGTAAAGGTGCAA
This sequence comes from Fischerella sp. CENA71, assembly GCA_024239075.1. Classification (GTDB taxonomy): domain Bacteria; phylum Cyanobacteriota; class Cyanobacteriia; order Cyanobacteriales; family Nostocaceae; genus Pelatocladus. The sequence goes on from JANBVI010000064.1 coordinate 512,681, forward strand.
ATTCTGAGTATGCTTGTGGTGGTTGAGTTAACCCTGCGGTTAAGGCTTGTAAACGCTGTCGCTGTAATGGTTTGGGATCAAAGATTTGCAAACCGACGCTCAAAGCTGTTGCGTATTTTTCGATCAAATATTGTTTTCCGTCATACAGAGAAGACATGGATAAATTACGCAATGCTCCATCAAGTACAAATACTAGGGTATTGACTCCGCTAGCTGATAATTGCGATTCAATCGGTTTGATCAGCCAGTTGTAAACCTGCTGTGACTGGGTTCTTGTAGCTTTGATCGCCGCAGGATTCAAAAGATTTTGCCGCAATTGAGTAATTATTTGTTCGACTTCTGTTTGGGAAATTTGGGTGCTGTAGTTTTGTAAGGGTTGTTTGGGAATTTTGACAATTACCTGTAATTGATTGGGAAGAATGATTGGGTATAAAATAGCAGCAGTAGGATTTTCTTTGTCTACAACTTGATCCAATAATATACGCTGACCTTCTAGACAAGCTTCCCGAAAAAAGTTATCTAATTCGGCTATTTGCAGGGCTTCAATTCGTTGGCGTACTTTTTCTAAAGTTTTTTCTTTTGGTTGTGTTTTTTGAGAATTTAACAGTAATTCTACTGATTGCCGATATACTGGTTCGACACTGTCGCGAAAGCTGAATTGTACTTCTCGATTGACTGCTACCAAGTCATTACGAATTGATTCGAGGGTTTGGACTGCTGAATCATAGGCTGCGATCGCTCCTGGAATATCCCCTTGTAATTTCAGCAATCTACCTAACTGCCATTGCCATCTGTAAGCAATATCGGGTGCATTACTGCTCTGTGCTAAAAGTAACGCCTGTTCGGTTAAATTTTGTGCTTCAGACCACTGTCTAGTTTGTTCATACAAACTACCTAGACTTCCCAATGCATAAGCTAAGGAGCGTTGGTCGTTTAAACTACGGGCTTGTTGCACAGCTTTGGCGAGAATTTGAGCAATTTTAGATTGGTTCTCTACAGAATCTAAAATCAAAAGGCTTTGAGCAAAATTAATCTGAGCATAAACGCTGGCGCGACTGGGAGGAAGTTGGTCGAGTTGGGATTGAATTTGTGGTACTAAACTCAGAGCATCTGTTGGTTTTTGCTCTTCAATTAGTAAACTCAAAAGATTAAGTTGGGCTTGGACTTTTAACAGAGGTGAGGGAGATTGTTTAACTGTTTGTTGATAAAAATCAATGGCTTGCTGTGTTTCCTGGCGATCGCGAGCATTATTGCCTAAACTGAAAAGACTCGCAGCAATATAATTAGGTGATTGCAAACGCTTGGCTACTGCTAAACTTTCTTCGAGAAATTTGTGAGATTCTGGGAATTTGCCCACTAATTGTAGAACATCGCCTAGCGATCGCAACATTACTGTTTTTTCTGGTGAGTCACTTTGCGATCGCAATGTCTGTTTTACTTGTAATAGTGTTGCTTCTGCCCGACGGTAAAATCCACTAGAGATTAATGCTTGAGCTTGATTAATCTGCGATCTTACTACGCCATTTTGATCATTTATTTGAGTATAAATCTTTGCTGCCTGTTGCCAAGTTTTCAAGGCTTCCTCTGGTTGTCCAATGGCAAGTTGCAGACGACCTTGAATATCGAGAGTTTGAGCTAATATTTTGGGATCATCTGTACTATTGAGGAGATTTAGACTTTCTGTAATTGCTTGCTTGGCTTCATTCCACGCACCAAGTTGTTGATAAGCCAGAGAAAGATTACTCAAAGTCACAGCAAGTTTTTTTGTCTCTCCCTGCTGACGATAATTTTGGGCTGCTTGCTGCAATACTTGTACTGCTTGTGCAAACTGTCCGTTATCGTAGAGTGCTTTCCCTTGTTGTAAAACAGCAGAGATTGTGGGGGAATTAGAAGCAGTAGGGTTAGAAATTTTTGCTAAAACTGGTGAATTACTCAAGCAAAGTAAGGTAGTTACCAGTATGAGTGCTAAGAAGCGAGATGTCTTCTTTTTTGATGTCATAAGTTTGAGTCAATCAGTCTCTCCTCACTCACAGAATATCTAGTTAACGAACCACAAAGGACACAAAGGACACAAAGATTCAAAGTTGTTGGTCAATGGTCAATAGACGCGATTATACTCTTACCTTGAAGCCGCTTTTACGAGCATCTACGTGTCTGTACAATAGTCAAAGCTCAAGTTTCACCTTCAGAGGCTCAACCCCGATCCCCAATCCCCGATTTCCCATTTCCATTAAATTCTTTAGTCAAGCGTAACAAAGCTTGTTCTAATTCTGATGAAAGTTTGATGGGTAAGTCGCCGGTACGCATATTTAAGTCTCTTTGCGGGAAGGGAACTTCTATGTTGTGTTTTCGCAAAGAGGCTTCGATGAGAAAATATATATCACTTTTGATCGGTGTTTGTTGGTGGGGTTTGTCAATCCATACTAGGAGTTCAAAATCTATGGCGCTTTCGCCAAAACCTTTGAAAAATACTTGGGGTTGGGGTAGTTTTAAAACTTCTGGGTGATGTACAGCAGCTTCAACGAGTGCTGTTTTTACCAAGTTTACGTCTGAACCGTAGGCAACACCTACTGGTAAATGAATCCGAGAAACAGGGTTGCGATGGCTCCAGTTAATGACTTCAGTCTCTAGAAATCGAGAGTTAGGGACGATAATTGAAATTCGGTCTAGTGTGCGAATTACTACACTTCGCGCCCCTATGTATTCTACTGTCCCCATGTATTCACCCACTTCGATGAAATCGCCTACTTGGATGGGACGTTCAAATAGTAATACAATTCCACTACCAAAGTTTTTAGCAATGTCTTGGAAGCCAAAACCAATTCCCACACCCAAGGCACTAGCTACAATTGTCAGAGAACTAAGGTCTAGTCCCCAGATTTGTAGCAAAACAATTGTACCAAAACTAATAAATGCATACTTGCAAATAATGGCGATCGCTTCTTGTGCTCCTCTGCTGATTCGCATCCGGCTTAAAATGCGAGAGCGTAGCAAGTTTGTTGCTGCACCTGCACAAATTATCAGCCCCAAGAGCAAAATAATCAAAATTAAAATGTTGGTCAGAGAATAGGACTTTTGTCCTAAGGAAAAAATTGGAGAGGTCAGGCTAGCAAATATCCTGGTCGCGATATCATAGCTTAAGTTGCGGGTGAGAGGAAAGAGATTAGTAATATAGAGAACTACCCCTACCCAAAGTCCTATCCGTGCTAACAGCAGTGTTGCTTTAAACAGGAATCTTGATGTATTTTGGATTTGGTTATCGCCAGAGGAATCAGCCGAAACTAGCATTTGTGAGAGGCGGTTTTGGGTGAGTTGCCATACAATTCCTAATAACCGATGTAATCCAATCGCCATCAACACAATCACAACACTCAGAATTGATGTATTGCGAATAAAACTGACACCTCTCTCGCTATGAGCTTTTTGGATTGCCTCCTCAATTTTTTGAACCCAGATCCTAGCTTGTTCTTCGGGAGTACCAGCAGAATCTATATCGTTCTGGGTGACGGTCAACAAGTAGCGACCATTAACTACGATAATTGGAGAATCGTTGCGTTGTTCAATTTTGATATCAGGCGCTTCATCGGATTTAACAACTGCTTGTAATTGGGAACTAATGAATTTTGCTCGTTCTTGAGCTTTCGATTGTTCATTACTGCTGACTCTAAAAACTAACCGGCCATCTACAACAACAGGTGCATAGTTTACTGGTTGAGATTGTGCTTGTACAGGTGCTAACAGCAAACTGATCAACAATACCAATACAATCAGAGTTGTCTGAATAAGTTGGGAGTACCGAGTGTGAGGGAACTTACGATTTTTTCTCATTTTTACCGAGGGTTACTGACTTTGCGATCGCGTTTTATGGAACTTTAGTTCCATCTTTCAAAAACCCTATGGTTCACTTCCTCAAAAGTTTCTCATTTTTTGCTCCTAATTTGGAAATAAATTCAGACTGGTTTTAACTCCAAATGTTGACAAAAATCTTACTCAGTATTGCAGCCTTACTAGCGATCGCATTCTTGATCTTGGTAGTTGTGAGAATTAAAAATGACAATGAAGTCAGTAAAATCTGGCAAGAATTAGCAGATTTACCCACAGAAAATGTTTTTACAGAAGATATGGTTACAGGATTACCAGCACCAGTGCAACGCTATTTCTTACATGCGATCGCACCAGGAACTCCCTTGGCATCTTCTGTAACTCTGGAAATGAGTGGTAGTTTCAGATTGGGACAAGATAAACCTTGGGTTCCTATGCAAGCTAAACAAAGAATTTCAGTACTCAAAGGATTTGTTTGGCAAGCTGCGATCGGTCGTGGTTTGTCTCAAGTAGTGGGTGCTGATTATTACAGTAATGGTTCGGGTAGAATGCGGTTTTCTCTTTGGGGATTAGTTCCTTTAGTTAATGCTCATACTCAAGATACTGCTCGTTCCGGCATTGGTAGACTTGCAGGAGAATTTGTCTGGCTACCTTCTGCGTTGTTACCTCAACACGGTGTCATTTGGCAGGCTATTGATGAGAAGACCATACAAGCAAATCTTGTAATTGATGATGAATCTGTAACGCTAACACTGGTTGTAGACGCCGAAGGCAAAATATTAAAGCTTTCTCTACTACGTTGGGGAGATAAGACAGATAATGGTAGCTGGGATTACATCCCATTTGGAGTAAAATTTCAAGCAGAACAAAAGTTTGGTGGCTTCACAATTCCATCCCAGGTGAAGGCGGGTTGGTGGTTTGGTACAGAACGTTATCTTGAATTCTTTCGCGCCACCATTCAAAAGGCTGAGTTTAAGTAAAAAGTCCAAAAAAATAAGAGTAATTTTTATTTAAGAAATGTAAATTATTTAATCCTTTACTACAACATTCTTTTAGCCTTGGAAGAGTAAGAACGTTCTTGCAGGCCGCTCATATTTTATCGTTTGAAATTTGAGCGACAGTAAAGATGATAAAGGTTTCAAATTAGACGATCCGAATCTATTTCTGAGATCATCAGTAGCGTTTGTAGTAGGTGATGAATGAAATGGAGGAAACTAGTTATGCCCTATCAACTTACCAATCTTGATTTGCTCAAAGATCTGGATAAAAATCAGTCACTGACAGATGTGTCTGTAGAGGGACAGCACCATCTATTTGGTGGTCACTGGGGTGGTAAGTGGCATGATCATCATAAGTGGGATCATCATGACAACTGGCATGATCATCATGACAACTGGGATCATCATGACAACTGGGATCATCATGACAAGTGGGATCACCATGACAAGTGGAATCATCACTAGGATCATGCTTACGGACATATATTTATAGTGATAGCACCATTAGAAGCTTCTAAAACATAAGGCACTTGTTAACCAAAAATTAGCAAGTGCCTTATCATTGATTGATGCTGGTATCACCTTTGCAAAGAGCGATCGCATTAAAAATGATTCATCATATTAATAAAGCTGTCGTGGACGGCGAATCCACGACAGTAACACAGTCTTTCAACACTTAGCTTAATTCAACTCAAGCATTATCTTCTTTCTAAATAGAGATATGTATCTATCTGCTGGTTAATAAAACATTAATTTATTTTGTAAGTATAAATACACATAGGAATTGTTTGCCCTTCCTTTTGCTTTCACAATGATGTGTTTTTTGATTGTTTAATTTTATTCAAAGACTCTTTTTGAAATGCTATCAGAAAACTTTACTGAAGCTCTTACCTATGCTACCCAACTGCACGCCAAGCAAGTTCGTAAAGGATCGGGTGTTCCTTACGTGGCTCATTTATTAGGTGTTGCTAGTATTGCCTTAGAATATGGGGCAAATGAAGATGAAGCGATCGCTGCACTTTTGCATGACGCTGTCGAGGATCAAGGCGGTGCTGCAACACGAGAAGAAATTCGCCGTCGCTTTGGTGACAATGTGGCTGCTATTGTGGACGGTTGCACTGACGCCGATACAATACCTAAACCACCTTGGCGAGAACGTAAAGAAGCATACATTGCTCACATTCCTACAGCTTCGCCTTCTGTACTACTTGTGAGTGCTGCTGATAAACTCCACAATGTCCAATCAATTCTCAAGGATTATCGGATTTTGGGTGAATCACTTTGGCAACGCTTTCAAGGAGGTAAAACAGGTACACTTTGGTATTATCGGGCATTGGTAACTGCTTTTTCCCAAACTGGCTCTAGTCCAATTTTTGAAGAATTAGAACGGGTAGTTTCAGAATTGGAGAGATTAGTAGAAGAAGACTCCAGAATATACTTTGCGAGGTAAGACAGGATGGCTAAACAGTACTAAACCAGAATTAAGTTGGTTTGTGGGTTATCTAGAACAGAACAAAAATGTCTATTTTTTTGCAACAACAATGGACATGCGTCAACTATCAGACGCACCTATTAGGATTGAGATCACACGATGCAGCCTCAAAGATTTAGGTTTGCTGTAATCAAAAAGTGGCGATCGCTCGCGGTTGGTTAGTTAAAAAGATGACACCCTGAAAATATATAAATTCAGTGACCACAGGCAAAGCTAGCCTGCGGTCTTCTGCACAACCGTAATGGTGATGACAGTATTTTTGATGCTAGCGGAACATACTACTTACAGAGCTATCTTCATGAATCCGCCAAATTGTTTCTCCTAAGAGATTTGCCACTGACAACACCTGTAATTGCGGGAAGCGATCGCTCTCTGGAATGGGAATTGTATTAGTGACAATCACTTCCTCAAATATACCGCTTGACAACCGCTCGATTGCAGGAGGGGAGAATACTGCATGGGTAGCACAGGCATATACCTGACGCGCTCCTTCTTCACGAAGTAGCTTGGCTCCTTCTGTAATTGTGCCGCCAGTGTCAATCATGTCATCTACCAGCACTGCTGTTTTACCCTTCACATCACCGATGACATTCAACACTTCAGCGACGTTATGAGCCTGACGACGCTTATCAATAATTGCCAAGGGAGCATCATTGAGCTTTTTCGCGAATGCTCTTGCTCTTGCCACACCGCCAACATCCGGAGAAACTACCACAATGTCAGACAGTTCTTTGCTAACTAAATAATCCAGGATAACTGGTGAACCATACACATGATCTAGGGGAATATCAAAATATCCCTGTATCTGTGCTGAATGCAAATCCATGGCCAAAATCCGGTTCGCGCCTGCTTGAGTGATCAAGTTAGCAACCAGCTTGGCAGTAATTGATTCTCTTCCTGCTGTTTTTCTGTCAGCACGAGCATAGCCATAATAGGGAATTACTGCTGTTACCTGTCGAGCCGATGCTCGCCGACAAGCATCAATCATGATTAGTAATTCCATCAAATGATCATTTACCGGTTGACAACTGGGTTGGATTAAATAAACATCACAGCCCCGAATAGATTCCTGAATTTGAATGTAAAGCTCTCCATCAGCAAATCGCTTGCGGATCATTGGCCCCAAGTCCATGCCTAGATAACGAGCTACTTCTTGAGATAAGGGTACATTAGCAGAACCAGAGAATAGCCGCAGGCGATTATTTTCAGCTATTCCTGTTGCAGTTGATGGCAGTTTGAAAGTTGCAGTACTTAGCACAGCAGGTCCTCGATGTGCATTCATGGCAATATTATCATCAGATATTTAGATTGTTTAAGAGCAATAGTCCGAAAAATATTTGTGAGTTTTGTTGAAGGTTTTATCAAAACTTGATACAAACCTCCATGAAACTACAAGGTTCTCATTTTTCAGTTTTTGTGGTAAACACACTTTGACTAGCTCACACCTGTAGTCGAGAGTTTTAACTTGCTCTCCAAACCTGAAGTCTCATATAGATTTGTTGGACGGACTACTTTACTTTTTTGCACCCTATTTACAGAGTTTACTTGTAATGGTAAAAACACCTATGAATTAATTAATTATAGTCGTCTAGATATCCTATGATACTAGCTGCAAATAAATAGATTACCAGACTTGCGAGATAGTTTTCCACCATCAAGGAAAAACAAATGAATCGAAGCTCACAAAGCAACGGGAACTAAAATAAGAATTTTTTGATCTTTTTTACTATTTTGTAGCCGAAAGACAGTGTGAAAATAGATTATAAGCAAATGTATTAAGATTTTCTTTAATATACGTACAATTACAGCAGTTGACAAATTACAACTGTTGGATATGATTTTTGCGGGTGAGTTCCTCCGAGTAGTGCCGTTAAACTCAATTAACTAAAAGATGCAACCACCAATTTCAACTGGTACTGTTTTGCAAAACCGTTATCAAATTATTCAAATTCTTGGTCAAGGGGGATTTGGTAGAACCTATCTGGCAGAAGACAACAGACGCTTCAACGAATTGTGTGCCATCAAAGAATTAATTCCTCACACAACAGATCCTGTTGCTTGGCAAAAGGCACAAGAGCTTTTCCTCCGAGAAGCCAATATTTTGTATCAAATAGAACATCCTCAAATACCAAAATTCCGAGAAAGATTTGAACAAGACCAACGATTGTTTTTGGTGCAAGACTATGTAGCTGGTAAAACCTACCATACTTTGCTGGATGAACGTAAAGCTGTTGGTGGTGCATTCACAGAACAAGAAGTATTACAACTGATGCGCTCTTTGTTACCAGTACTAGAACATATTCACACTCGAGGTATTATTCACCGGGATATTTCACCAGACAATATTATTTTGCGTGATCTTGACAATCAGCCAGTCTTAATCGACTTTGGGGTGGTAAAAGAACTCGCAACACGATTGCAATCTGCTAATCCGACAGTACCAGCAACCTATGTCGGAAAATTGGGTTATTCTCCCAGTGAGCAAATGCAAACAGGACAAGCTTACCCCAGCAGTGACTTATATGCACTGGCAGTGACAGTGATAGTATTGCTGAGTGGTAAAGAACCTCAAGAATTATTTGATGAAAATCTTTTGACTTGGAACTGGCAACGTTGGGTGAGTGTGAGTTCACACTTAACTCATATTTTAAATCGAATGTTGAGCTTTAGACCGAGCGATCGCTTCCAAAGTGCAACCCAAGTAGCACAAGCATTGGCATCTGGTGGACAACAAACACCCCTAGCTTCAGCCTCTATACCAGCTGCATCCAGCCCAGGAGTCTCCAACGTCCAAACAATCCCCGTTGCTCGTCCTCCTGATCCAGATACACCCAGTCATACAATTCCAGAACCTGCTAGTAGGTCATTTTTGGATAACCCGTTAGCAGTCGGATTGATTACTGTTGCTGTGGTGAGTATAGCAGGAATCGGCTCTTGGGCGCTGGTGCGTACTATTCGCGGGACACCATCAACACAACCTACTGAAGTACCAACACAAACTTTTCCTTCGCCAGTAGTTCCCGATGGTTCTACAATTTCACCCACACCTACAGTTACACCTACGACAAACAAACCAACAATTATAAGTAGACGCCTGACTTTAGATGCATCTGGTGGCACCAAAGTTGAGGGTACAATTACAGCTAATCAAATCATCCGATACACATTCCGAGGTCAGCAAGGGCAAAATATAATTGCGTTGCTAACACAAGAAAGTGGTGTTGTATTAACTGTTTTAGGCCCGGATAAAGAACCAATTGAAAACTCTGCTCAAAATGCCACTTTCTATCAGGGTACATTACCTGTTAATGGTAGATATGCGATCGACTTAACTCTACCTCCAGGAATTACTGAAAGCGACTATAACCTCAATATCCAGGTAGAAAGCCCACCCCAGCCTACACCTACACAAACACCTACAGATATCCCAACAGAAACACCCACCGAAACCCCCACCGAAACCCCAACCGAAACCCCAACCGAAATACCCACTGATATCCCAACAGAAATACCCACCGATATCCCAACAGAAACACCAACAGAAACACCTACTAATACTCCATTTCTACCTATTCCCAATCAAAATCCCAACAATCAACCGACTAATGGCACGTCTAACCAATAGCTAATGAAGATGAGAGTTTGTAGTAAGCACTTTAGTGCTTAAAAAATAAGGACTTAAGTCCTTACTACAAACTTGACTAGCAAATTGTTAGTTGTTAGTGGTTGGTTATTAACTACTCTTGTTAGGTTGATTTAACGATAATATATTGACAATATTAAAACAGCAGAAGCAGCTAGCAATAATTCAAACTTTCTCTACGAACTACTATATACTACCCACTAACTATTACAATTGAACGCACTACTAATCACTGGAACAGATACAGAAGCAGGCAAAACTGTTTTAACAACAGCATTAGCAGCCTATTGGCAAAAATATTATTCTGCTCGTAGTTTGGGTATTATGAAACCCATACAATCAGGAGTGGGCGATCGCGAATGGTATCAACAACTATTTAGTTTGGAACAATCTCCTGATGAAATCACACCGTTGTATTTTCAAGCACCTTTAGCCCCCCCAATTGCCGCAATTCAAGAAAATCGCCACGTAGATTTAGCAGTGGTCTGGCAAGCTTACACAGCCTTATGTCAGCGTCGAGATTTTGTTTTAGTAGAAGCTTTAGGTGGATTGGGTTCACCTGTAACTGAGGAATTGACGGTAGCAGATTTAGCAGGTGAATGGCGCTTACCTACAGTGTTAGTAGTACCAGTCAGACTAGGTGCGATCGCTCAAGCAGTGGCGAATGTTGCATTAGCAAGACAAACACGAATCCAATTGCTGGGAATTGTTCTAAATTGCGTCCAACCCCGCACAGATGAGGAAATCGCCAACTGGACGCCAGCAGATTTAATTCAATCTTTGACAAATACCCCAGTTTTAGGCTGTTTACCCTATTTAGAAAATCCAGCAGACGTAGACAAACTTGCACAAGTAGCTTCAAATTTAGATTTAGAGCGTTTGTTAGTCAATCCAAAATCTAAAATCTAAAATCAAAACTAGAAATAACCGACAGTAATTTAAAGAAAATGGTTTCGACCTTTCCCAACTCTACCAATATTGACTTATCTCGCGTTCGCCTTGCGATTCGCTCATTGCAACCGCAATTAGTCGAGTGGCGACGCAGGTTACATCAAAAACCAGAACTCGGTTTTCAAGAAAAACTCACTGCTGAATTTGTCTCCCATAAATTACAAGAATGGGGAATTGAGCATCAAACAGGTATTGCTGAGACTGGTATCGTTGCGATTATCCGGGGTGAAAAACAACCAGAAGCATCGAATCCAAAATCTAAAATCGTTCGACTGAGCGCTCACGACGAAGTCCAAAATCCAAAATCGAAAGTATTGGCGATTCGTGCGGATATGGATGCTTTACCTATCCAAGAACAGAACGAAGTAGCGTATCGTTCTCAGCATGATGGGATCATGCACGCTTGTGGACACGATGGACATACTGCGATCGCTCTTGGTACAGCTTATTATCTCCAGCAGCATCGTCAAGACTTCGCCGGGACTGTGAAAATGATCTTCCAACCTGCGGAAGAAGGCCCAGGAGGTGCAAAACCAATGATTGATGCTGGGGTATTAAAAAACCCTGATGTCGATGCCATTATCGGTTTGCACCTGTGGAATAATTTACCTTTGGGAACGCTGGGTGTACGTGCAGGTGCGTTAATGGCAGCTGTAGAAACCTTTAACTGCACCATCTTTGGTAAAGGTGGACACGGCGCGATGCCTCATCAAACTGTAGACTCGGTAGTAGTTGCAGCCCAAATCGTCAATGCTCTACAAACAATAGTGGCTCGCAACGTCAATCCAATTGATTCAGCAGTGGTGACAGTCGGTGAACTCCATGCTGGGACAAAGTGCAATGTGATTGCAGATACAGCCAGGATGAGTGGTACTGTCAGGTACTTTAATCCGTCTTTGCAGGGCTTTTTCTCCCAAAAGATTGAGCAAATTATTGCTGGAGTTTGTCAAAGTTTTGGTGCTAATTATGACTTTGAATACTGCAAACTCTACCCAGCTACAATTAATGATGCAGGGATAGCGGAATTAGTGCGATCAGTTGCAGAGGAAGTCGTAGAAACGCCCGTGGGTATTGTACCGGAGTGCCAGACTATGGGTGGTGAGGATATGTCCTACTTTTTGCAAGAAGTTCCCGGTTGTTATTTCTTCTTGGGTTCTGCTAATCAAGAGAAGAATTTAGCCTATCCTCATCATCATCCCCGTTTTGATTTTGATGAAACAGCGTTAGCGATGGGTGTGGAGATGTTTGTGCGCTGTGTGGATAGATTTTTGCATCAATGAAGTCCTGGCGATATTCGTAATGGCGGTTACACAGACGAAACCCGCGCAGGCGGGTTTCAATGATTTGATTCCCAAGTAGAAATTAGACAATTGTGTTGATATTGTGTTGATGATGAGGCTAAAGATCGCTGCATTCCCCTATTTACCCTTGCTTTGTAAAACAACAGGAAAAAGGGAAAATAATTCCAAATCACCACCTATTTTGATGCTACCAGTCCCAAAATGTACGAAAAAATGTTTCAAACGATAGATCGGCTCGTTGTCCTTAGTGAACAGCAGCGTGAAGACCTCAAAAGGGTGACAACGCCACAAGAACTTCCCAAAGATTCAATATTACTGGAACAAGGGCATATCTGTAATCACCTACATTTTCTTGTCGAAGGGGCAGTTAGATATTATTATCACCAAGATGACAAAGAAATAACTTCCGGTTTTAGATTTGAGGGTGATTTTATTAATTCTTTTTATAGCTTTATTTCTAGAAAACCCAGTAAAGAAAGTATTATTTTAATGTCTGACTGCAAGTTAGTAACGATTAGTTATGACAGTCTACAATATCTTTATAACAAAGATTCAGTGTGGAATAGGCTGGGTCGGTTGTCCATCGAAAGTTATTATATTCAATTAGAAGAGCATTTCTTTTCATTGCAATCTCAGACAGCATCAGAGCGTTACGCTCATTTACTGCAACAATATCCAGATATTCTCAATCGAGTCAAACTAGGACATCTAGCATCGTATTTAGGTGTAACTCAAGAAACACTAAGCCGTATTCGTGCCAAATATCGTAATCGTCAACGCTGGCGAAATTAATTCTCACTCAGATATCAGCAAAAACATAAATAATTACTCAGAATCTGGCAGTCTTAATTCAGAATATTTTTTTAGCTTAGTTTGATAATTGATATGCTCACCATTATGATTTCAGAATTTACTCTAATTTGAATAACCGCTATTTTTGATATTTGTCAAATTTGATTTATATCAAGAAAATACCCTAGATTTAACCCAATTAGCCAACCTAAGATGAAACTATCAACCAAAGACAAGCAAACGCAAGGAGATAGTCATCATGGGTTTCAAATATATCAGCGAATTGGCAACTCAAGAAAACGTCAATCAACTCTTGACGATGGTAGATATGGTGGTTGGTGGACTCACTGATACAGAAAATGTTTTCGATATTGAAGATGCACTACGTGATAGTGAGCAAATGCAAAAATGTTTGCAAGTTGTGCGCCAACATCCTGCTTCTGCACAAATGCTAGAAGAGCGTTATGTGGGAGCAGAATTTGATTTAGATACCTTGTTGCAAATGCCTAAAGATTCTCTAGGATGGACTTATGCAAAAGTTTTGAGTGCGCTTAATTATGACCCAGATTTTTATCGCAAACGGGAGATTAAATCTGATATTGATTACATCATTCAGCGCGTTCGTAAAACCCACGACTTGCATCATATTTTGACAGGTTTCAGTTTCGATGACTATGGCGAATTAGGCGTAATTGCTGTCACTGTGGGTCAAATTGGTTATCCAGGCTTTGCCTTCATTGATATTGTCGCATTACTGTTAAGTTTCCTCTCAGACAAGCATCAACGTCAAGGTATTGATGTCCCTCTAGAATACGATTTTGACCTGATTTCTCAAGGGATAAAAATTGCTCGGCAAGCACAACCACTGTTCCCGGTGAAGTTTGAAGAAGGACTAGAGCAACCTTTGGCTGAATGGCGTAAAGAGTTGAATATTGTGCCTGTTACTGAAGGACATTGGAGTTGGTATAGCCGTCCTCATTTACGAAATGCAATTGAATTACCCTCGATTACCCAAGAATCTCAACTTGTTGGTGTTTGAACTAACAGTAATTAGCTGAAGTTGAGAATTTTGCAACATAGATGGACACGCCTCATCATCAAGCGTGTCCTCAATTAAAGATTGAATGTTAGGGGCATATAATGAGCAATAAACTTTCTTCAATTTTGCAAGATAATCATGTTTTATTAACTGGTGGAACGGGTGGATTAGGGCTTGGTGTTACGCCAACTGTTCTGGCTCACAAACCTGCTTTGGTAACAATTCCTTATACTAACGCGGGAAACGTTGAGCGATTGAAAAGTATTTTGTCTGTTACTGATTTCGATAGCATTAGATTTATTACAGGCAATCTTACAGATGAATCGGCTGTGGAAAATTTAATCAACGAGATGGAACGGGTAGATGTCCTGATTCATCTCGTTGGTGGTTTTTCAATAGGAAAAACTCATGAATATCCTTATGAAAAGTGGAAAACTGACCTAGAACTGAATTTGGATCTTGCTTTCCTGGTCCTGAAACATAGTTTAAGACGGATGTTAGAACATGGCTATGGACGAATTGTCACAGTAGGTTCGCGGGGAGCCGTACAACCAGGGGGACAGTTAGCAGCCTATTGTGCCGCCAAAGCTGGATTAGTAGCATTGACACAAGCGATCGCTGATGAAACGAAAGGAACAAACATCACTGCTAATATCGTTTTACCTAGTGTGATTGATACTCCTGGTAATCGAGTAGTAATGAATACAGAGAATGTTGCTCAATGGGTTAAACCCGATTCTCTGGCACAGGTCATCTGTTTCTTGGCTTCAGAAGCTGCTCTTGATATGAGGGGGGCAGTTGTTCCTGTGTATGGCAATATTTAAACTCAATTCTTTACACGAATGTGACTATCCAAATCTGGAATTGGCATTCGTGTAAAAGACAGCATCAACACGAGAGATGTTTTGATAATTTCACCTTTTGATAACCTCAAGTCAGACTATGAGCGACTTATCCGTTTTATCCGCAAGTGAACTTGATATTGCTTTGCAAGAACTGAAAGGTTGGAGTGTTGAACAAGGGAAACTCCATTGTCAGTTTCAGTTTCCATCCTTTGTTGAAGCTTTTGGATTCATAACCAGTGTGGCACTGGTGGCAGAAACAATGGGACATCATCCAGAGTGGTGCAACGTATATAACTGTATATCAGTTGATTTGATAACTCACGATGCAGGCGGAATTACGATCAACGATATACATCTGGCTCGCAAAATGAATGAGCTAGCGCAGTAATACGTTATCTATGATTGAGGCTAACTCAACACAAGCGAGTTTTAATCCCTATGAGTATGTCAGATAATCAAGAAGAAAATCCAATATTGGAGAAATAGGAGCCGTCAGAAGTTAAACTGACGGCTCCTGCATTATTTGAGATAGAAAGCACTTGGTTGGTAGTAGCCAAAAATCGTCGGATAAATCGGGATTGGGAAGCTTTAATGCAGCGCCATCCAGAAAACACTCTTCGCTGTTATGAGGATTTATGTACTGCACCAACCACTAGACAGCCAGGGCGTGTTTTCCCTTTGAAGGGCAAACTCTACAAGGGAGTATGGGAATACGAGGTGACAAAAGGGGACAGAGTATTTTACGTTCCTAATGAGCAACAGTTGAAAGTCGTTGTTTACTATGCAGTAAAACACCCTTCCCCTGCACCCACACCTTAATAATTATGTTTTGGTAGCTATAGCTACCCCTTACTACGAAGCCTTGGCTTCCAAAGATTTGAGCAACTCTGTATTCACTCCCGATTCACGAGTTAAGGAAATTTTGCCAGTGCGCGCAATTTCCTTCAAGCCAAATTTTTGTAATACTTGCACGATCGCGACCATTTTTCCTGGATCGCCGACGACTTCCAAAGTCAAAGAATCTTCAGCTACATCTACCACTCGCGCCCGGAAAATTTGGGATAATTCGACTATTTCCGAACGAGTGCTGCTGGTAGCGTTCACCTTGAGTAGCATTAATTCGCGTTCTACACAGGGAATTTCAGTAATATCCTGCACTTTGAGAACGTTAATTAGCTTGTATAGTTGCTTGGTGAGTTGTTCAATCACCCAATCATCACCGGGTACAACCATTGTGATTCGAGAAACTCCTGACTGTTCTGCTGGCCCCACTGCAAGGCTTTCGATGTTAAAGCCACGACGCGCGAATAAACCAGCAATGCGGGAAAGAACACCCGCTTCATCTTCTACAAGTACTGATAGAGTATGTTTCATTGTCGCCAAGAGAGGCTAGGGAGAGGAGAGATTATATATTTTAAACTGAAACGCCTCTCTCAAATCATACGATTGAAGTTAAAAAGCATCTCTGAATCCAGCAAAGGTAATGCTTGCACGGGATATCGCTTCAACCATTCCTGAAACGATCGCCCACCCTGCTCAATATACTTATTTAATTCTGATAAACAGCGACGGCGATAGAAACCACACAAGGGTTCCCATCTATTATTTCTATAAACCAAAGCTGCGATCGCTTCTTCTGGTACTTGTTCTAATCCAGCTATCCACTCTTGCAAAACTTCCACTCGTAAATTAGGTAAATCACAAGCCAACAGCAACACCCAATCTGTTGTAACTTGCGTCAATCCTTGGGAAAACCCCACCAGTGGCCCATGAGTTTTTGGTTCATTACCAGTTTCTTGTGGTAAAAGTACTTCCTGAATAAACTGACTTTTAGGTGGTAACAAATCTTGATAACGTTCTGGCCAGGGAGTAACCACGTAAACTTGCTTTGTACAAGCTTCCGCAATTTGACAAATTCGTTGCAACATCGGGACATCTTCAATCGGGATCAAAGCTTTATCCCTACCCATACGCGTACTTTTACCGCCTGCTAAAATGATGGCTGTTAATTGGTCATTTGTCATAAATTAGTGAACAGTTACCAGTTAACAGTTACCAGTTTAATTTGATAACTGATAACTGATATCACCCTCTCATCTGACTTTGACGAATTTGCTGCAACATTTGCTCTACACTTTCTGCTGCTGGTAGGCATTTTAACCCTTGACAAACTAAGGCTACACTGTTTTCTGGTAGTTTTGATGCGAACGCAAACACAATACTTGGTAAGTATTGAGACATGAGCGAGTGTATTTGCTCGGTGGTGGTGCGAATCAGAGTACTGTTGCGATACCAATCCAAGGCTGTAAATAAACTCGGACAGGCTTGCGGATGGTTGCTCATTACACTTCGGAATGCTTTTAAGCCTTGTTCTGCTAAATCTAAATAATGTAGATTATCTGTAAACAAAGCTAGACGCACAAGATTGGCGATCGCGACTCCATTGGCTGATGGTGTAGCGTTGTCTGCATAGCTACGTTCGCGCACAATTAAATCTTGACTTGCGTCAATAGAAGCGTTAAAATATCCTCCTAATTCCACGCTCCAGAGATATTCGTCAAATTCTGCTTGGAGGGCGATCGCCCTTTCTAACCATTTATTTTGTTCAGGGCTGCAATTTTGTAAATCTAGCAGTGCTTTGATAAAAAAGGCATAATCTTCTGATTGAGCTAATACGGTTGGTTGGTTTTCATAATTCAATCTGTGGAAACGCCCATCGACAAACTGATGATCTAAAATGAAGTCTGCGGCTGTGGTTGCTAGTTGCAAATACATGGGTTCTCGAAAAACAGCATACGCCCTTGCCAAGCCAGAAATCATTAAGCTATTCCAAGCCACAATCATTTTAGTATCTGTTACTGCTGGAATCCGACCAGACCAGTGATGAGATTTAGCTTCTTGGTTGTTGCGCGCTGGAGGAAATGTTGCGAGTGATTCGGGGGTCGTACTGTAACGCGCGACAAATAATTTTTTGAGTGCTGTTTCTACAGTTTCGCTGAGTTCGCCACTACGGCGTCTTTGTAAGACATTGTGACCGTCAAAGTTACCGTTAGCGGTGACTGTAAATTGTTGTTGTAATTGCGTGAGTTCTTCTGCACTCAGCAGTTGTTCGAGTTCGCTGAAAGTCCAGACGTAAAAAGCACCTTCTTCTGGTTCTGCTTCTGCTGGTGTTGTAAAACTATCAGCATCTTGAGCCGCATAGAAATAACCTTCAGGTGAGGTCATTTCTCTTTTTAACCATTCAACAGTAAGAGCGATCGCTCTTTTAAAGGCAGGTTCTTCTATACCTGTACTCCAAAGATTTGCGAGATACTCTACAATTTGACCATTGTCGTAGAGCATCTTTTCAAAATGTGGTACTGTCCAGGTAGGATCAACGGTGTAGCGGTGAAAACCTCCTCCTACATGATCATAAATCCCACCTAATGCCAAGTCTAATCCCCGTTGGGTAGAAATTTGTTTGCCATCATATCTAGATGTCACATCAAATCGTGTTCCCCGTAATGCTAATTCTGCGTAGGGGATCATGGGGAAACTATTACCGTGCTGATTGGGAGTAATGATTCCAGTGCTGGTTTCCCAGCCTTTTTGTAATAACTCATTGTCTTGAGTTGGGGTAGTACCTTGTTGCTCCAATACCGCAGAAGTGAGGAGAGATTCGAGAATTACTGCTTTGCGATCGCGCAAATCTTGTTTTTCTGTATCGTAGTAGCGGCGAATCGCGTGTAAAACTTGTAAAAAACCAGGACGACCGTAACGTGGTTCAACTGGAAAGTAAGTACCTGCATAAAATGGTACTAAATCATCTGGAGATAAAAAAGCATTTAAAGGCCAACCCCCCTGACCACTCATCATCTGCAAAGCTTGCATGTAAATACTATCAATATCTGGTCTTTCTTCCCTGTCTACTTTGATCGGGATAAAATTGGCATTCATATACTCGGCAATGCCCAGGTCAGAAAATGCTTCTCCTTCCATAACAGTACACCAGTGGCAACTGGAGTAACCTATCGAGAGGAAAATAGGTTTATTCTCTGCTTTTGCGGTTGTCAGTGCTTCGTCGCACCAAGGCCACCAATCAATCGGATTTTCGGCGTGTTTACGGAGGTATAGACTTTTTGCTTTAGCAAGGCGATTAGTCATGATTAGACACTAGAATTTGCCTTCTCTGTTCAGTCTACCTCGAAAGATTTTAATTTTTAGATTTTGGATTTTAGATTCAATAATGGTTATTAATAAATTTTTAATGTGTTGGTAGTGATTGAGAGCGAATAACTACCAACAAATAACTGACACTAAACCAATACACATTATGATTCAACCAGTGATTTTTTAGTTTAAAGAACGTAAAAACGAACTAGCCACTGGTGTAAGCACTGTACCAGAAGGAGGTACTGCTTTGGTACTCATTGTAGTGTTTGTATTCAGCCCAACGATCAAGTGCAGTAAAAAGGTAATAATAGCAGCTTGTAACAATTTTTCCAGCATGGCAGCTTCCTCTCTTTCGGTGGATGTTTTTGATTGGGATGTGTTGTGTTAGATGCCCCTTGTACTAATGATTTTCCCCATTAGGTAGAAATATCAGGAAGTTTATCAGTAAAAATATGGCAATTTTTACAAAACTATGAAAAAAGAATACTGGCTAACAGCCGAATTAATAGGGTGAGTACCATCTGTTATATATGACTACACAATGGTTAAGATGGTTTCGGAAAACAATCAGCCTTTGTAATCGATAGAATGTATCTACATTAGTTACAAGCTGGCTAAATGATTCCTATCGTTATTGAACAATCAGGTCGTGGCGAACGCGCCTTTGATATCTACTCACGCCTTTTACGTGAACGTATTATCTTTTTGGGACAAGCGATTGATGACAACGTTGCTAACTTGATTGTTGCCCAACTACTGTTTTTAGATGCCGAAGATCCAGAGAAAGACATATATATGTACATTAATTCTCCTGGTGGTTCGGTAACAGCAGGAATGGGTATTTTTGATACTATGAAGCACATCCGCCCAGATGTGTGTACCATCTGTACCGGACTAGCAGCGAGTATGGGTGCTTTTCTCCTAAGCGCAGGTGCTAAGGGTAAAAGAATGAGTCTTCCCCATTCTCGGATTATGATTCACCAACCCTTGGGGGGCGCTCGCGGACAAGCAACTGATATTGAAATCCAAGCCCGCGAAATTCTCTACCACAAGCGACGGCTAAACGAATATTTGGCCGAACATACCAGTCAGCCGCTAGAGAAAATCGCCGAAGACACAGAAAGAGACTTCTTTATGTCACCTGAAGAAGCCAGAGATTATGGCTTAATCGACCAGGTGATTGATCGTCACGCTGCTGGTAGCCGTCCAATGGCGGTGGTGTAGGAGTGTAGGGGACAAAACAAGTCAAAAGTCAAAAGTCAAAAGTCAAAATTAAGAACTTTTTGATTTTTGACTTGTTTACCCCAATGCCCAATGCCCAATGACAAATGACAAATGACAAATAATTTATCAAAATCCTGCTAGTGGATCTATTGGTGTAGGCTGGGATTCTAAATATTTGAGGAAATCACGTAATTCTTCGGAATCAAGTAAATGACGCGATCGCTTACCATAAGTTTGAATTAGATAGTCTCTACCCTGTTCTGTTGTCCAACCTAAGCGCTGCATTTCTACGCCAATTTTGGCAATATCATCTGATTGATCTACAGGTTCGCTTTTCTTCTTTTTCTTCGTTGTCGGTGCTGGTGGCGCCGCAGTTACTACTTCTTCGGTAGGAGTATTGTGATAACTGCGTTGGGGAAATGGTGTGACGTTACTAGATTTAATCTCTGGTAAAGGTTCGTTTTCGCTCTGGTTGCTAAAAATTTCTCCAAAGTCTTCTGCTTGAATATCTAAGGGGAGTTCTGGTTGTGCGATCGCAGCCAAATTTTGCTCTGAATCCTGGCTATAGGTATCAATTGTGTTTTTTGAAGAAGTTGAAGAATTTGAAGAAGTTGAAGAAACAGTTGATTTAATGGGTGTGCTTGCTTGTGTGTCCAGATTGGAGGAATCAATGGGAGTTGGGGTGAAAGAAGAGACGGGGACGCATAGATGGGGAGACGCTGAGACATTTTCTTCTGTTTGAGGTGGTTCACTACTTTTGGTAGTCTGAACATCAGTTATACTCTTGGTATCAATCAAACTTCCCGTCTGTACTTGTGAGGTAGTAGCGATTCCCAAAACCATCAAAGCCCTACTTCTGGCTTGATCTTCTGCTTCCTCTACTGTTGCAGCTGCTGCCATACCAGTAGCGCGGGTGATACCTTCTATTTGTAAGCTTGCCCGAACAATGTATTGACCATGATAAATTTGCACTAATTCAGAGATTAAACTAGCTGTGGGATACAAGCTCTGAAGTTGAGCCAACATCATAATTTCACCAAATCTACATCAGAATAATTTCAAGTCAGCTAATCATGGGAAAATCCCACAACCAAACATGAAAATAGAACTCCTACTACACCCCTAAACCCCTACACCTCCACACCCTTTTTCAAGAAACAGGCAAGAGGCAATTCTTGAAGCAGGTAAGATATTTAATCAGCAAGATGATTTTACCCAATTGATTGAGCTGATAACCAAATTAAGTATTGCTTTTGAGTTGCCCACCCATTCTTGTTTTGTTTATCTTGTGGATTCACGATTGGGTATGGCTCTATTTTAATAGAGAAAGAATTTTAGTGTGTTTTTGATTCACTGGCTTGAACTTTACACTAGCAAGAATTCCCTTTTACTCCGCACCCTGAGATCGATCATGCAACCCTGAGTTACCGAAATTGTATTAAAAACTTGACTATACTGTTTGTAAAATAAATTTTTTTGGGTAAATTATTGGCTACCACAAATTAACTTTAAGTGTTATTGCGAGCAATGCTATACTGTTTACCCAATTTAATATCCAGAAATCTTTTCTGGAAGTACGACTAAATCTACAATAATGAAGTAATGGTTCGTGCTCACAGATTATTAAGCTGCTACCTAGTTGTTACTGATTCTACATATGGAACATTTAGGTTGATCAGCAGTTTCTCCTAGTGAAAAATCAGAGTCTAATCGCGTAAAGTACCTTTCAACTAGGCAATTGAACACCTGTGGTTTCCCCTGCGTAGCGCGTTTGGGCAGTTCCACTGAGAACGATCCGAACACAGCCTCTCAAAAACCCGTTGCGTCACAACCTAGTAGGGTAAAATCCGGTATAAGGACTGCCTTGTCAGATTGGCCAAGTGAAGGGACTTGAACGAACTGGTACTCAAAAGATGATTGTGTAGCGCCCTACCTGTTGGGAAGTTCGTTTACCGCTAGTGTCTGTGGGTGTGAGGTAATCAACCAAGAACCAAATTCAACAACGGACACGTTACAAAGGTGGAGGGGAACCCCCACACAAAACTGTCCTCAACAAAAAAAGATGTTTTGACCAAAGGTCGGTTCACTGCATGGAATTTTCAATCGCTACACTCCTTGCCAATTTTACTGATGATAAATTGGTAGCTCGTAAACTTCTAGAAAAGAAACTTGGTTGTGAAGATGAAGAAAGTTTACAGACACTTCACATCATTTTGGAGGTATTGGAGAAAATTGGCATTTTAGTCAAAGAACGCGGTAAGTATCGTCGCATCACAGAAGAAGGGCTAATAGAAGCGAAGTTGCGCTGTTCCAGCAAAGGCTTTTGCTTTGCAATTCAAGATGTAGAAGGAACTGAGGATATTTACATTCGAGAAAGCCATTTGAGTAATGCTTGGAATGGCGATCGCGTTTTAGTGCGGGTTCTCAAAGAAGGTAGTCGGCGTCGTTCTCCCGAAGGAGAAGTGAAATTAATTTTAGAGCGCTCCAATCATACTTTACTCGCACGCATCAAACAAGTAGAAGCAGGCTATCGGGCTGTACCTTTAGATGATCGCCTGCTATTTGAATTGAAACTTTATGCCAATGGTCTGAAATTACAAGAAGCGATCGACCATCTGGCTCATGTAGAAGTTCTACGTTACCCACTAGCACAATATCCCCCATTAGGGCGGGTTGTGCAGATCCTGGGAAGCGATGCAGAAGCAGCAGCTGATATTGATTTAGTCACCTGCAAGCATGATCTTTCCCGTAGTTTCCCAGATAACGTCCAAGAAGCAGCAACCAAACTACCAAAAAGAATTTTAAAGGCTGATCTCAAAGATCGGCTAGATTTACGTAACAAGTTTACTATTACAATACTGGGTAATAATATTGACACAAAAACAGTAGAAAATGCTTTCTCCTTGGAAACAACTAGTGCTGGTAACTTGCAGTTAGGCTTTCATATTCCTGATGTTTCCCATTATGTACAGCCAGATGAAGCACTTGATCGGGAAGCACTCAGACGAGGTAGAACTGTGTACCTTGGCGATTTAGTGTTGCCAATGTTACCGGAAAATGTAATAGATCGGTGTTCTCTAGTATCAGGAAGCGATCGCCTCAGTATTTCTTGCCTAGTTACCTTTGATTCGGAATCAGGAGAGGTACTGGATTGGGAAATTCAACCCAGTGTAGTGAAAGTAGATGCTTCAGTGAATACTCAGCAAGCAGAAACAATTCTTCTGGGTAAAAAAGTTACCAAAGTTCCTACTGAAGCAGTAGAAATGCTGAAAGAATTGAAAAAATTGCAGACGTTTCTCAAACAACAACGCACCTCTCGCGGAAGTTTGCAATTAAATCTACCCACAAATAAAAACCCCTTCTATGATGAGGGAATTCTCGGATGCGTAGTCGAAAAAGATTCACCAGTGCGATCGCTGCTCACCGAATTCGTATTGCTGGTGAATCAAATCATGGCAAACCACATGAGTGCTTTAGGTATTCCAAGCATTTGGCGAGTCCAAGGCGCACCTGATCCCGAAGATGTCCAAGAGATGTTGAAACTGGCGATCAATTTGGGGATCGAATTGTCACTAGAGCCAGATATTGATATTCAACCTCTGGATTATCAACAATTGACAAGAGTATTTGCTGAGTCATCATCTGAGCAAGTTTTGACTTATTTATTGCAAGACACTCTCAAACAAGCAGCTTACAGCACCAACAAAGCACCCCACTTTGGTTTGGCGCTACCAGAATATGTCCACTTTACCGCACCCTTACGACGTTACCCAGATTTGCTGATGCAGAGGGTATATTACGCACTACTCGAACACGGACGCGATCGCCGCAACACTCGTGTCAAAGAGCGTGTGAACTTGCGTTCTTCTACTAGCCACGGGGAAATTAACTGGAATGTTTTACCACCAGAATTGCAACAAGAATTGCAAAGTGAACTGACAAGAGTAATCACCCAAATCAACGACAGAGAAAAAGAAGTTCAAGAAGCTGAAGCCGATTTAGAGGGATTGCAAAGAGCCTCTTTAATGAAACAGCGCATCGGCGAAGTTTTCAATGGTGTGATTACAGGTGTCCAATCTTACGGATTCTTTGTGGAAATTGAAGTCCCACCAAAAGATGATGCTGGTGAGCAGAACGTACCTTTACGAGTCGAAGGACTAGTACATGTCAGTTCCCTCAAAGACGATTGGTACGAATATCGCGCCAGACAACAGGCGTTATTTGGAAGAAAAAATCGCGCCTCCTATCGATTAGGCGATCGCGTTGCTGTACAAGTTAAAAGCGTCGATTACTACCGTCAACAAATTGATCTCGTCACAGTCGGTAGTGATGGTATTCCTTATCGCCCAGATATCAACATAACTACTGAAGAATCAGATATGTACTTACGGGGCGACATGGAACCAGACGATTTAGAATCCTATGAAGACGATGAATAAAAGTTAGGGAAAGGGAATCGGGGATCGGGGACAAGGGAGACAAGGGAGACAAGAAATTTTAGATTTTAGATTACCTTGTGCTTCGACACTTCCTGTCTACTTGCACGCCTGTTGCTAACGCGCCTATTTTTGGTAGCCACCCAAAGGGAATCCACACATCGCAAATCCAAAATCCAAAATTCTTTCCAATCCCCGATCCCCAATCCCCGTTCGCGAAGCGTCTCCTCTGGAGAATCCCCAATCCCCGTTACCCCTTCGCCCCTAATCCCCACTCCCTTGGGGGAGTGGGGGCCCCGAGTTCCCCAGAGGGGACCCCACCTGCCCCTTATCCCCAAAGGGGACCCCTACCTTCCCCAATCCCTAATCCCCAATCCCCATATTTGAGAAACGTGTCCAACAATCATAAGCCACTCATCTTAGGAGTTACAGGTGCATCTGGTTTAATCTACGCAGTTCGCGCTTTAAAATATTTGCTTTGTGCTGATTATGAAATTCAATTAGTTGCTTCTAAATCAACCTACATGGTTTGGCAATCTGAGCAGGATATTCGTATGCCTGTAGAACCTGCTCAACAGGAGCAATTTTGGCGACAACAAGCAGGAGTTGAAACAGGAGGAAAACTACGCTGTCATCCTTGGGGAGATGTAGGAGCGAATATCGCTAGTGGTTCCTTTCGTACTTTAGGAATGATTATAATTCCCTGTAGTATGAGTACGGTAGCCAAGTTAGCAGCAGGTTTAAGTTCCGACTTATTAGAACGAGCCGCAGATGTGCAGCTAAAAGAAGGACGAAAACTAGTCCTTGTTCCCCGTGAAACTCCTTTTAGCTTGATTCATTTACGCAATTTAACTACCCTTGCAGAAAGCGGAGTGAGAATTGTACCTGCTATTCCTGCTTGGTATCACAATCCTCAAAGTATTGAGGATTTAGTTGATTTTGTAGTCGCCCGTGCTTTAGATCAATTAGATATTGATTGTATTCCTATTCAACGTTGGCAAGGTCGTCTCTAAAGGATGTAAGGATAAAGTATGAAGTGTGAGTTATTTTCCTTTGACTTTTTATTTTCTGCTTTTTATCTTTTAGCTTAATCTTTAAATACTTCATCCTACCCTACACCGTAGGCGCGTCTACATCCTTCATCCTTTCTATTCCTTATGGCTCTTTTGCGATTAATTTTGTTAGTAGCGATTATGGGAGGACTGGCGCTGTTATTAGCGCAAAATTGGTCCCCTATCCTCCCATTAGTCTTTTTAGGTGTGCAGACGAAATCATTACCTTTAGCAATGTGGATTTTGTTCAGCACAGCTGCTGGCGCTGCTACTTCTTTGGTGATCTCTGGTTTATTTCAATTGTCCAGTTATCTGACAGTATCACAACGCCCTATTTCTGCTGCATCTAAATCTCGGAGAACTACAGCAAAGAGCGATCGCTCAACCCAAGAAAAATCTACCGACAGTTATAGTAGCTATACTAGTCCCCCACCATCAGCGGCTAAAACTCCATCTCAATCTAATCCAGATGATGACTGGGACACAAACGACAACGAAGATTGGGATTTTGAGGAAAAGCCAGACGCCACAAGTTCTCAAAATACCGAAGTCAGAGACTCAAAAAGCTATGAACGCCGACAAGAACCTACAGATAGTTTCCGAGCAGGTTCTTCATATTCTTACAGCTACCGCGAACCTAAAAACTCTGGAGTGGGCAAAACTGAATCAATTTATGATGCAGACTATCGGGTAATTATTCCCCCCTATCAACCATCAAGCGATGATTTTACCGATAAAGATCATCCAACCGATAAAAAGAATCAAGCAGATGAAGAGGATTGGGGGTTTTTAGACGATATTGAGGATGATCAGCGTGAGCGTTAATCAATAGAGACATCACAAATCAAATCTCTACTTGATCCCACAACGCTCGCGAGACTCCTGCTTGACTTTACCTGTCATGGCAGCTTCTTGCAAACTCATAAAAGCATTAAAATCTTCAAGATCATATTGTGTACTCAATAATTGCCGTAGCTGATTTTCTGCTTCTATAGTCAGGTATCCTGTTGATAAAGCCTTTTGTACAACATCTTTAATCCGAATCATGTTTGAATCCTCAAACGACCACACTTAACTTATTCGGCTTACTCAAATTAGATATCTAGTATCTTGAATACTTTTGCACCATTTAGTTGGGCAGGCTTTTTTCAACCAAATGAACAAAAAAGTCATTTTTTACACCTTGTATTTAATTAGTGCTGTTGATGCTGGCCAAACAACTCACTCAAATCAGTAATTAGAGCGCTTTATATGTAAATACTGAGAACGATGTATTGTGTTGGTAGAAACACAGTGTTTTATGATGCTCTATAAATAATGAGTTTGACCCATTTGGGTAGACGCACAAAGCCTGAATAAAGTTTCAATCAAGCTCAAATCAAATTTTATTAAATTTATATTAAGCCCATACCTAACATAAAGCATATTAATCTATTTGTGTGGAATTTCCGTAAATCTCCCAGAAGGAACTGCATGAAACAATTGAGAGTGCGATCACACACAAATTTTTGTGGAGAAAATTTTATTCGTAAGTACCAAGTTTCGCTAGGATAAATTCAGAGTTTTATGAGTCGCTAGAATTGCGGATAGTTGCAATCTACCACTCCCCATTCAACACCAAGGCACCCTCCTCCACACAGGTAAAGATTCAGCTCAAACCGAAACCACGATTACCAAGAAAGGCAGACCCTTTTTTCCAAAGACTTAAAATCTTAACTAAACCCTATTAGCTCATAAGCTTTTCCTTAGTGACCAGCTAGAACTTTAATTAACAGTAGACCTCAAAAAAAAGGAAAGATGATTACACCCATGCGTGTTTTTGTGTTGATCTTTAACGCTGGCACAGATAACGAAGGAATTCACACGATTCGAGTAGGCGATCGCAATACAATTCTGATGTTTGAGTCAGAAGACGACGCCACGCGCTTTGCTTTGATGCTAGAAGCCCAAGATTTTCCGATACCCGTAGTTGAGGCAATTGATGCTGAAGAAATCAAAGAGTTTTGTCAAAGTACTGGCTATGATTGGCAAATGGTGACAGAAAATAGTGCTTTAATGGTTCCCCCAGAAATCAACGTAGAAGAAACCGACTGGAAACCAGACTCTGAAATCGACCAAACACAGACTAACACCCAATCTAGTAACCAAGAATCACCACCAGAATCAGAATTGTCTGATTCCGAACTAGATAGTATTCGTCGCCGATTAGAAGGGTTATTATAAATAGTCATTAGTCATTGGTCATTAGTCATTTGTCATTAGCCAATTATCTTGGACTAATAGACACGAGGAACATCACACCTCTGGTGACTCAGGACTTCAACCATTACGTAGACCAACAACCAATGACCAATGACTAATGACCAATGACTCAGGACAAAAAACAAATGACTGATTTACAGCAACGTGGCCATCTTCTCACAGAGCAAGTTAATCCTAATAGTCAAAATCTAGACCAACTCAGTTGTTTAGAGTTGGTAGAAATTTTTAATCGCGAAGATGAGAATGCGGTGGCTGCGGTTGCTGGTGCGAAGTTGCAATTAGCTCAAGCTATTGAACGAACCGCCGAGTCTTTGCAACACGGAGGACGACTGTTTTATATTGGTGCAGGGACGAGTGGTCGATTGGGAGTCTTAGATGCTGCTGAGTGTCCACCAACTTTTTGTACACCTCCAGAACTTGTGCAAGGAATTATTGCTGGGGGTGCTGGGGCGCTATTACGTAGTTCCGAAGATTTAGAAGATTGCTTTCAAGATGGAGAAGCGGCGATCGCCCAACGACATATAACCCAACTAGATGTTGTCGTGGGTATTACTGCTGGTGGGACAACACCTTATGTTCAGGGTGCGATCAATGCTGCTCGTCAACGGGGAGCTACTACAGTTTTTATGGCTTGTGTACCTGCTGAACAGGTGAGTATAGAAGCAGATATTGATATTCGCCTGTTAACAGGCCCAGAGGTGCTTGCTGGCTCTACTCGCCTCAAAGCAGGAACCGCAACTAAGCTGGCTTTGAATATTCTGTCTACGGGTGTGATGGTGCGTTTGGGCAAAGTCTACGGAAATCGCATGGTTGATGTAGCTGTGACCAATAACAAATTACGCGATCGCGCTTTAAGAATCTTGCAAGACTTAACAGGTTTAGGTCGTGAAGCATCGGATGTGTTGTTAGAACGCAGTGGTAAATGGGTAAAGTTGGCGCTGTTAATGCACTGGACAGGCTTAGATAAAGAACAAGGTCTAGAACTACTTTCTGAAAATCAAGGTAATCTCAGAGCTGCGATCGCTAACTGTAAAAATTACACATAGAAAGCGGAGCGAGGTCATGCCCAGTCTCTTGAGAGCGGAGTGAAAGCGACAAAGTGGATTTATCCGCAGTCAAGCTCAATCACTGTTGTCATCAGGGTTGTTAATATATGCCATTACTTTGCATAGACATGCAACAAGTATTTGGAGGTGATCAAATCTTAGAAATAGAAACGTAAAATTTTTGGGATTTCCTAAGTATACTGGTATTAATTATTTTATTAATTGTCAAGATAAACTTCTAAATATCATGTTATTTGAATCGGCTTTTGAGTCAGCGTCAAGTTTATTCAAAAAAGCGAAACGCTTAATTTGAGTACATTTATTTATCAAATTGTTAGAAGTATATAACCAACCTCTACATAGTTAACATAAAAATAAATTCAGAATTTATACTGTTTTAATATTATTGCTGAATGTATAAGATGATATATATTTTCCAAAACAGTTTCATTGCGAACTGAGGAAATTTATCTGTTCCTCTATTGGGGTCTAAAACTCCATCTTCTCTAAGTTGCAAGTTTGAGTTAGGGTTTAAATCCCTAACCTAAACTCCCCCTTTCTCTGTCCCGTTTTAAATACCTACACATCAAAATACAGGTATTTTCAAAATCACTTGTTAATCATATTAATAGAAGGAGAAAATATGAACCATCCGCAAATGATGGTATCAAATAAATTAATGAATGAATTGAAAATTTGTACCGAATTAAAATATAGCGGCAAATTAAATATTAAAAGTGTTAATGGACAAAAATGGATTTTCTATTACCACGCTGGTAAGATAATTTGGGCAACAGGAGGTACTCATCCTTTCCGACGGTTGAGGCGGCAATTTGCTCAATACTGCCCTAGTATTGATATTGATAAGATACATTTACACCCTCAAGAATTATCCCTTGATTACTGGGATTATTGTTTACTAGTGTCTCTATATAATCAACATAAAATTAAGCCTGAACAAATGACGGCGGTTATAGAAAACACTACCGCAGAGTTATTATTTGATCTTACTCAACAAGCCAATTTTTATTCTATAAATTGCGATCGCAACCAAGAAATCTTTTTAGAAGCAATAGTCAGCATCACCGATGCAGATATGTCTTTAAAGCTCATGCAAGAGTCTTGGGAACATTGGTTAGCAACTGGTCTCAAGAATATATCACCTAATTTAGCACCAAAATTACGAAAACCAGAAGAACTCCATAAATATGTAAGTTCAGCAGTCTACAATAATTTTGTCACTTTAATTAACGGCAAATATACTTTATGGGATTTAGCCGTCAAAATGAAGCAAAGCGTACTTTCTGTTTCCCATTCTTTGCTTCCTTATATATCCAAAGGAATCATTGAATTAGTAGAAGTTTGTGACTTCCCCTTACAAACTGTTGAATTTAATAAAAATTATTTCATAAAAAAAACTATAAATTCCAATAGTCTACTCGTTGCTTGTGTAAATAACAATCTTTCGCTGAGTCAAACACTTGAAGATATTCTCATTCCTAATGGGTTTAGATTTATTAATATTCAAGATACTATTCATGCCCTATCAATACTAATTGAGCATAGACCAAACCTCATTTTTTTGAATTTAGTACTACCAGTTACCAATGGTTATGAAATCTGCGCTCAACTCAGGTGTATTCCCCTGTTTGCTAATACGCCCATAATTATTTTAAGAGACAGCGATAGTCCTTTAGAGCAAATTCGAGCTAAAGTGGCAGGAGCTACATATTTACTCGCCAAACCTATATCATCTGACAAGGTAATGGGTATACTACGTAAACACACACAAGCTTTTCCGAAATCAGTCATTAGTCATTAGTCATTTGTTAATTTTCCTCTTGATCGATACTTATTTAATGGTATGGAGCAAGTAGAAAAATCTGTGGAAGCAATTCCAAAATCCAAAATCGAATGACCAATAACCAATGACTAATAATTAATCTTCAAGTGATTGTGCTGGTACTTCAATAGCTGTCACGTCGATTGTACCGTCGGGTGTAGTGCGCTGGAAATGGCCCTGTTGTACTAACAACAGTTCTCCACAATTAGGACACTGTAACTGAGTTTGATTCAAACCCGTAAATTCGTATCTACAAACGGGACATCGATCAGTAATTAGGTTACGTTGCAACCACCAACGAAATCCAAAAAATGCCAGAATGGGTGTGAGCAAAAGTAGCCCAACGATAATTAGCAATGAATTTACCAACCAGCCTAAGCCCAATGATCCTAGCAACCAAGCAATTACTATGAAGGTGAGCCAGGGGCGGAGTTGATACAGACTTAACTGAAAGTTTTTAAAGGTCATTTGTTAAAGTATCGTCCTGCTCTTCCTCTAGGATAGCGGCTTTCTCCTAAGATTCTTTGACTTAATGTAAATTAACTTCTGCTTTGTGGAGTCAATTGTTCAAAGTCAATTATCAATTATTTCAAGTAGCAATTGACAATTGACAATTAACAATTGATCAATGACTCTTAAAACTGAGATGAGCGTTGCTGGTAGTAGTCCACAATTTTTTCTGTGACTTCGGTTACTGACAAACCATCTGTGATCACTTCAACGGCGTCTGGTGCTTTTTTCAAGGGAGAAACTTTGCGAGTGCTATCTTTCCAGTCGCGTTCAGCAATATCTTTTTCTAGCTGTTCTAAAGATATTTCAGGCTGACCTTGTTTTTTAAAGTCCTGTAGACGGCGACGAGCGCGTTCTTGTACAGAGGCGGTTAAAAAGATTTTCACTTCTGCATCGGGGAAAACATGAGAACCGATATCCCGTCCTTCTGCAACTAAACCACCTTTTTTACCCCACCTTTGTTGTTGTTTTACTAATGCTTGACGCACAGCACTTTGTGCAGCGATCGCGGAGACATTAGATGTCACTTGAGTGGAGCGAATTGCTTGGGTAACATCATGATGGTTAATGTACACTTGCACAGGAGATTGTAAGTCCTGTCCTGGAGACAATTCAATTACACACCTGCTGGCCAATTCTGCGATCGCACACTCATCATTTAAGGCGATTTCTTCATGCAGTACCAGCCAGGTGACGGCACGGTACATGGCTCCTGTATCTAAATATACTAGACCTAGTTTAGCTGCTACCTGACGTGCAACGGTAGATTTACCAGCTCCAGCTGGCCCGTCAATAGCAATAATTGGCTGGCGATCGCGTAAAACCGTATTATCAATCAAACGTGTAGAACCAAGACGAGCGGCGATCGCGAGCATTCCTTCCTCCTGAACTTTTTTTATTGACATTAAAGTATTCGGTTCAACCAATTCAATATATTCCACAGATACAGAACTGACCATTGCTATTTCTTGCTGCACTACTGCAATAAGTTTGTTAGCATTGCGTTCTCCAGCACGAAAGGCTGCTTGGGCTTTTTGCAACCCACCATACAACACAGCTGCTTGCTGTTTTTCTGTGGTAGTCAAATATTGGTTACGAGAACTAATGGCTAAACCAGATTTTTCCCGCACCGTTGCACAAGCAACAATTTCGACCAAAAAATTTAAATCAACTACTAGCTGTCTGATAATAGCTAACTGTTGACCATCTTTTTGACCAAAATAAGCTCGATCAGGCTGTATCAAATTGAACAGCTTGGTAACAATCGTTGCCACACCCTGAAAGTGACCTGGGCGATTTTTACCACACAAGCCTGATATCATAGCAGATGGCGGGTTAACTTGTGTAACTTTTGATTCTTGTATATTTTTCAGGTCAACTCCCATTTCTTCCGGGGTTGGCGCAAAAACTATATCTACCCCTGCTTGTTCGCACAGTTGCAGGTCTTGGTCTAAGGTGCGGGGATAGCGGTGAAAATCCTCATTGGGGCCAAATTGCAGAGGATTAACGAAAATACTGACAATAACCGTAGCATTTTCTTGCCGCGCCCGTTGAATTAAGCTGAAATGACCTTGATGTAAGGCTCCCATAGTAGGAACTAAACCAACAGCTGTAAAAGGTCTCCCAGTCACCTCGAATTCTGATGGCCGTTCTTGCTCTGTAAGCTGGTTTTCCGAACGGCGCTGATTTAAATAGCAGCGTAAAGCCACAGTAGTTGTCAACAGGCGCACAAAAATACCCCTAGTCTTGATCTAAGCTCTCCCCCGTTAGTTTATATCCGATTTGGGAGGCAAGAGGCTAGTCTAGGGGAACAAAGGAGATGGTGGTTGTTCGTTGGTAACTAATAGTTGTTTGTTGTTTGCAACTTGCCACCAACAAACAACAAACAACAACTAACACCAAAAAACTACCTTCCCAGAATTTCAAGTTTAACTGGTGCTACACCACTGCCCATCATACCCAAAATCCGCGCTGCACCTGCGGAAAGGTCAATAACCCGACCGCGAATATATGGACCTCTGTCGTTGATTCGCACAACCACAGACCGACCATTACGGGTGTTAGTTACACGTACTCGTGTGCCAAAAGGTAGGCTACGGTGAGCTGCTGTCATTCCCTCTGGATTGAATCTCTCGCCTGTGGCGGTACGATTACCAGAGCCATCATAGCCATAGTAGGAGGCTATACCTTTGAAAGTATCTTGGACTTTAACAGCAATCTGATGTGGTAGCTTAGTTGGCAGCGAGAAACGCGCAGGTAAATTAGCGATCTGACCTAAAGGCGATGCATTGCCTATGAGTCTGCGTAAGCGGTTGGTTATTTGTAATGCATCTTGAGCGGGATCGTTGGTTGTATCCGCAAGTTTGGTGTTTTGGTTGATCTCTACCAATTCTTGGTTATTGGCTTTAATTACGAAGCGATCGCCAGCTTTTTGTTGACCACTCAGGCTTTTGTTTTGGTCTTGATTGGAATTTGTAGATGCTTCTGATGCTTTCCAACTTACAATAATTTTGCTGGCGTCTACTTTATCTAGGACTAGCTGGTTAATTTTTGCTGCTACTACACTTGCTCTTTGGATCGGGTCATCTTTGACCGAGCTAGTCTGAGTTGCCAAATTTGTACCTGTCCCGTTGGTTGCTGCTATTTGAGTAGGACTGCTGGTATCAAGAGCTTGAGATACCCCGTTGACGTTAGCGATTTCACCAACTTTTGTTTCTTGACTGACAACTGACTTTTGTCCTAGAAAGCTGATCACGGGAATATCGCGGATATAGAGCGTTGCCACTGAGCGACCTGCTGCTTGGTGTGTGTGAATCTTAGCGATCGCAGCATCTGAAGCAGGATTTGCTGTTGGGGATTGGTATTCTCCTACTTTTTCCACATCACCAGAAGATGTAAGTGGTGAGGTTGGAGCGATTTTCTTAGCTGTCTCAGTACGTCCAACTAAGGGCATTCCCAATACTGTGCTACACACAGTGACAACAGTCCACAAATGTTTTTGATTCATGCGTCCGAATATTAAAGCGACTGTAGAACGGAGCTTTGATAGTTCGTAGGTTAAGCATTCAACTGAGAATTACTTTACCCAACAACCGAACTCGTTCCGCTTTCACTTTTTGCTATTAACTGCAACAGATTAACACGAACTTCTGATCTTGGGGATCAGGGTTTTGTCGCAAGTCTTGGTAACTTTATCAAAATTAAATTGGTATCTAAAGCTCAAAACCTTTCTAAAAAGAGGATTTTGGTGATGTAATAGTTTTTTTATTGTTTAGAAATTTTATTAGGAAAACTTAACACTATTTGGTATTTAAATCGTTCAAATTGCATATGGTATTGCCTAAAAAGCTCATTAATGTTATTGAGTTTTTGAAAAACTCTCTTTTTCCATAAATTCACTTATAATAAGTAATTATACTTAGAATAAATAATTTAAAATTAATCGTCATTTTAAGTTATCTTTATAACATTTTTTCAGTAGCGATTGTCAATAGTTAATTAAGGACAGCAACGAGGGGATCGCTGATGATAGACTTAATATATGAAATTAGTATGACATTTATTTTGATATTGATTATCTTTTTATAATTGTTCTTCTTGTAACAAGTGTTTAGATACACTGGATTAATCAAGCACAACAAATCCATAGTAAGATAATTTACACAGGTGTTAAACAAAAGACTAAAAGAGAAAATTTACTTACAAGAAAAATTTTTTACAAAAAAATAAAAAATGATTATCTAAAAAATTAACCAGAATTGCTGGTGCTATGCGAATCATTTGTAACTAGGGCAACCAGACACAGTATTTGACTTTGGGTAGTTGAGAAAGCGTGATTTTTTAAACTGTGTATTTTTCCTCCTTCAGACTTTTGCACTCAGCTTCATGACAAATCAAGAAGATTTAGTAAAAAATTCATCATCACTACAAACTTTCATTGATGGTTTATATGCCAAATACAAACCATTGCAGGATGGTGTAGTCGCCAAATACATCCCAGAATTGGCTAAGGTAGACCCGGATTTGTTTGCTATCAGTATCGTCAGTGTGAACGGTGAAGTTTACGAAGTAGGAAATTATCAGCAACTATTTACGATTCAATCGATATCGAAGGTATTTGCATACGGACTCGCCCTTGAAGATCACGGGCGAGAATATATCTTGACCAGAGTAGGTGTGGAGCCGACAGGAGACGCATTCAACGCCATTGTGCTAGACGAACAATCCAAGCGACCTTACAATCCAATGGTCAATGCTGGGGCGATCGCCACGACTAGTTTGATCAAAGGTTCAGATCCAACTGAGCGTTTAAACCGGATGTTAGAGATGTTCCAAAAGTACATCGGGCGTGATGTCTTCGTTGATATCTCAGCCTTTACCTCAGAACGTACCACCGGAAACCGTAACCGGGCGATGGCGTACCTCATGCTCAACTTTGGCATGATTGACAAACCCATTGATGAAGCATTGGATTTATACTTTCAGCAGTGTGCTGTGATGGTGAATTGCCATGATTTAGCTGTGATGGCGGCGACACTGGCAAATAAAGGTATCAACCCAATGACAAAGCAACAAGCTGTTGATAGTCGTTATATCAAAGACATTCTCAGTGTCATGTACACCTGCGGAATGTACAACTTTGCTGGAGAGTGGGCATACAAAGTTGGTATTCCTGCTAAAAGTGGGATCTCTGGTGGAATTATCGCTGTAGTACCTAACAAGATGGGGATTGCAGTATTTTCACCGCGTTTAGATGCACGTGGTAACAGCGTCCGGGGAGTAAAGGTGTGTGAGGAATTGTCTCAACATTTGGGTTTACATTTGTTTGAGTGTTCGGGGTTAGTCAATGGTTAATAGTTATTCTTCTCAATTCCTCATGCTCTTGCTAATAAAGGTGCAGCAGCAAGGAGAGTTTGTGTATAGGGATGTTGGGGGTTGGCAAAAATTTCTTTAGTGGGGCCGATTTCAACTATTTTGCCACCATTCATGACAGCAATGCGATCGCACAAAAATCTTGCTAACCACAAATCATGAGTAATAAACAAATACGTTAAATCAAATTCTTCTTTCAACTCCAACATCAAATCTAATACTTGCGACTGTACGCTAGCATCTAACATGCTCACGGGTTCATCACAAATCAAAAGTTTCGGATGAGTAATCAAAGCACGAGCAATTGCAACTCGTTGCTGTTGTCCTCCTGATAAATCTGAAGGATAACGTTGATAAAAAACCTCTGGCGGTTGTAACCCGACTTTTTCCAACATTCCTAAAACCTGCTGTTTCGCTTCTTCAGGAGTTGCAATCTGATGAATTAATAGTGGGTCAGCGATACTTTGTCCTACAGTCATCGCTGGATTGAGACAAGCATGGGGATCTTGAAATACCATTTGCATTTGTCTTCGTTGTTGGCGGATTTCTTGTCGAGATAAGTTAGTGATGTCTTTACCAAGAAACTCGACTTTCCCAGCACTGGGACGAATTAGTTGCAAAATTGTCCGCGATAATGTACTTTTTCCACAACCAGACTCCCCAACTAATCCTAAAATCTCCCCTGGATATAATTCTAAATTAATGCCATCAACAGCTTTGATGGTTTGACCTTGCCCTTTAAATATGCGCTCAACAAAATTAGGCTCAATGGTGTAGTGCTGTTTGAGGTCTTGGACACGCAATATTGGGGATTGGGGAAGGTAGGGGTCCCCTTTGGGGATAAGGGGCAGGTGGGGTACCCTTTGGGGAACTCGGGGCCCCCACTCCCCCAAGGGAGTGGGGATTAGGGGCGAAGGGGTAATGGGGATTGGGGATTGGCTATTCTCCTTTGTCTCCCTGCTCTCTTGTTCCCCTTGTCCTCCTTGTCCTCTATCTCTCCCGTATTCCCCATCTCCCCCGCGTCCCCGCGTCTCAGTTTCTCCGCATCCTTCTCCTCCCGACTCAGTAGCTTCTACACTTTGAATATGCAAAGCCGCCTGGAGGAGCGATCGCGTATATTCGTGTTGCGGATGCCGAAATACTGATTCTGTGGTACCCATTTCTACGATTTTGCCGTTATACATAACGCCAATGCGATCGCAATACTCTGCCACCATTGCCAAATCATGGGAAATTAAGAGTAGTGCCATGTTTTCTTCTGCACACAGCCGAGTTAGTTCTTGCAAAATCTGGGCTGAGACTGTGACATCTAAGCTGGTTGTGGGTTCATCGGCAACTATGAGCTTTGGTTGTAACAATAAAGCTAAAGCAATTGCTACCCGTTGTCGCATTCCACCGCTAAACTCATGGGGATACTGATTCCAGCGAGTAGCAGGTATATTGACCTTTTCTAAAGTGGCGATCGCTTTTTCTTTCGCTGCTTTTGCTGATAATTGGGGTAAGTGTGCCTTTAATGTTTCTACACAATGATTACCAATGGTCATCAATGGATCAAGGCGTGTCATTGGGTCTTGAAAGATCAGTGCTACCGCTTCACCCCGAAATTTCCGCATTTGCTCTGGTGTAAAATCAAATACTGATTTCCCCTGAAATTTTACTTGTCCTTCAATCTGAGTAGATGATGGTAACAACCGCATTGCAGCCCTTCCCAAGGTTGATTTACCACACCCAGACTCTCCTACTAATCCCATTTTTTCACCTGGTTGCAGGCTGAAAGATACATCATCAACAGCCCATTGAGTATTTTCATGACTACGGTGAGGATAGGCAACCCGCAAATGTTCAATAGAAAATAAGGTCATATGATTTAATTATTATCAATCAGATATCAGCGTTAAAGTTACTAAATATGAAGCATCACCACTAAAAACAGATAGAGAAAATCATCCCTGAGATGGTTTTAATGTTTAGCATTTTTGTTTGTTAATGTCTACCGACTTCATGGCAGACAATGTATCAAACTTATTATTAGAGTGTGAGATTTAATTCATAAAATCTATAAAATAAAGCACACTATAATTTCAATTTGTTTTGAACTGGGGTGAAGAAGCTATGTTAGAACCTATACAAACTATTACTATTTTTCAAAAACAACCTGGCCCGGTAATCTTTTCACCTGGTCAAGTTATCTTCGAGGAAGGACAATTAGGAAATTGCATGTATGGTGTGGTAGAAGGGGAAGTGGAGTTGAGAGTTAAGGGTCGGATTGTAGAGACTATAGAACCAGGAAATGTGTTTGGTACAGGAGTG
Source organism: Fischerella sp. CENA71 (assembly GCA_024239075.1). Lineage (GTDB taxonomy): Bacteria > Cyanobacteriota > Cyanobacteriia > Cyanobacteriales > Nostocaceae > Pelatocladus. Next base: position 551,271 of record JANBVI010000064.1, read on the forward strand.
CTGATTGGTATCAAAAAGAGAACTTACACAGCGATCGCCAAAACAGAGTGTAAGCTAGCTTGTTTAGACCAAGCAAGGTTTTTGTTCGCTGTTCAGGAAACTCCAGTATTTGCGATCGAAGTGATCAGAAATTACTCAGAACGGCTGACTCGCTTACGACAAGAGTTATTGGCTTAACTAGTACCCTATAATTGGCGATGAAATAAAAATATAATAGTTATTCCTAAGAAACCAAAGAAATTTGTCATAGCGGCGATCGCACATCTTCATAAAATGATCGTGATTTTCTGGACATATCGCTAATTTCTGGAAACTTGTAAGATTAAAGTTCCAGTTAAATCAAAAATCTCAAATCCCAAAGAAATTGCACAATGCTGATCTCTGCTGATACGCGGATTTCTTTCCCTCGTTCCTTAGTTTATGCCACCTACCGAGATAAGCTAGTTGAACTGATTCCCTACATGCCGAATATACGTCAAATTGAGGTGAAATCCCGCCGTGAGGAGGATAGACGAGTCTACAGTATCAACGAATGGCATGGAGGAGGAGAAATTCCACTCGCAGCAAGGGCTATACTCAGTGAAGATATGCTCTCTTGGACAGAATATAATACTTGGAACGAAGCTGAGTTTTTAGTGGAGTGGCGGATTAAAACTCATGTCTATACCGAAGCTGTCCACTGTGCAGGAAAGAACCGCTTTCTCGCAGATGGTGATAGCACGATTATTAAAAGTCGTGGCGAACTCATGATTGACTCCAAGCAAATCAAAGGTGTACCTTGGTTCATTGCTAGCAAAGTTGCAGAGATCGTTGAAGATTTTCTCGGTAAAAAAATTGAGCCAAATCTATTGCAGATGGGCGAAGGGGTACGTCAGTATCTGGAACGACAAGCAAAAGGGTAAATAGCTATTATGAACTGCGTAAACCAGAGTGAATAAAAATATGATTCTTCTTATACCCCTACACCTTTGCACCCCTACACCCTTTTTCAGTTCAGTTGGACAAAATTAAATTCATTGGTAACAGTTAACATTTAGTTCTGTCTGAAGTTATCGTGGTATCCATGAATTCCACGTATATTGTGACTGAAATTTAGTATATGAGGCTATGCCGTTATTCAATGACGCTGAGTATCTGTTTTACTTACCTGAGTTTGGCTTATGCTTACCCAAGTACAGCGACACAAAACTTTGAGAGATGCGGAAATGGGCTGTTTTGTGATCGGGAGACTGTATTCACAAATCCCGCGATTTTTACCGAGACACACCTCGCTACTTCCCCAGCGCTCAAAGTGTCAGATTTGACCCCAAATTGGGGTCAAAATATTTTCGTCAGCCTCAACTCAGAATCTAGTACAAACAACAAGCAACCAAAGGAGCGCGATTTTCTCTGGTGGTTAGTAGTGGCGATCGCTATTTTCGGAAGTATTGGTGCATTATTATTTTTAATCAAATTCTTGGGTGGGAACAAAAAATTTACTGCTAATAAAAAAGATACCCCCTTGTTGGAAAGCTCAACTCAAACAGAATTCCCGCAAGAGACACCACCTTCACAAGAATTAAATACCACTCTACAAGTATCTACCACGTCACAATCTACAAAATTACTACCACCATCACCAACAGAAAGTACTTCTCACCTAGCCAAAGTAAATATTGTTGAAGAATTAATTCAAGATTTAAGCAGTCCCGATCCCATCAAGCGACGCAAAGCGATTTGGAGTTTAGGTCAAAAAGGAGACTCGCGCGCTATTCAACCGTTAGTAGATTTAATGATCGATGCAGATTCACAACAGCGTAGTCTCATTTTGGCTGCTTTAGCAGAAATTGGGGTTAGCACACTTAAACCAATGAATAACGCTTTGGCGATCTCTCTACAAGATCAAAGCCCCCAAGTACGTCAAAATGCGATTCGTGATCTCACTCGTGTTTATGACATGATGGCTCAAATTAGTCAAATTTTATGTCACGCAGTGCAAGATTGTGATCCCGAAGTCCAAGCAACAGCCCGATATGCTTTGATACAAATGAATCGTATTCGAGGTTTGCCCCCTGGCGATACTATATCGGATAATTCATTCGCCGCAAAAACAGAAAATTAAAGGGACATCCATAAAGGATGCGCCTCTCAATCTCCACAGGACACCATCCCCACCGTCTACAGGGATGGGGAATTCCGCACAATTAGTTAAAAAGCTGCTTGTTATTTATATTTCAGTTGATTGGCGATCGCGTTGCCAAGAGTATTCCGCTACAATCAAATCCTGTGAACTGTGCATAGGGAGAGACTAGGGTTGCCTACACTCGGCGTCAATATTGATCATATCGCCACCATCCGGCAAGCGCGACGGACGGTGGAACCAGACCCCATCGCAGGGGCGGTACTGGCAGAACTAGGCGGTGCTGATGGGATTACCGCCCATTTGCGAGAAGACAGGCGACATATCCAAGAACGGGATGTGCGTTTATTGCGACAGACAGTCAGAACACATTTAAATTTGGAAATGGCTGCTACAGATGAAATGGTAGCGATCGCTCTCGATATTAAACCAGACTATGTAACTTTAGTCCCCGAACGGCGGGAAGAAGTAACCACAGAAGGTGGATTAGATATCGCGGGTCAAATTGCTAGAATCGGAGAGGTTGTTGATAAACTACAAAGTGCTGATATTCCAGTGAGTTTGTTTATCGATGCCGAACCTGCACAAATTGAAGCTTCTGTCAAGGTACAGGCAAAATTTATTGAACTGCACACTGGACGGTATGCTGAAGCTAAAGACGAAAAAAGTCGCAAGCAGGAATTAGATGTGTTAGCAGCCGGGTGCGAGCAAGCGATGAAAGCCGGATTACGAATCAACGCCGGTCATGGACTCACATACTGGAACGTCTACCCCGTTGCTTGTCTTCCTGGTATGGAAGAACTTAACATAGGTCATACTATCATCAGTCGGGCTGTGTTAGTAGGCATGGAAAGAGCAGTCCAGGAGATGAAATTAGCTATGCGTGGGAAATTTTAAAGTGATCGGGGATCGGGGACAAGGAAGACAAGGGGGACAAGGAAGACAAGGATACTGTTGGCGAATGTACTACATATTTGTAAATATAAGTATTACGTGAGAGCAAACCTTCAATTTATCGTTGCAACTTTTAATTGTAATACCTTTGTTTATGCATTTGTAACACTTTCGCCAACAGTATCAGACAAGGGGGACAAGGGGAAAATAAACACCAATCCCCAACCCCCGACCCCCAATCCCCTTTCCCCTTTCCCCGATCCCTAAAACGGAAAATCTCTGCGAAATCTAGAAATTTATTGGTCATTACGGATACTACAAGTTAAATCTGAAACCAAAAAATTCTATGAGCGCACAAAAATCTCAAGACCTACCACTTTGGGTACAAGACCGGGATGAAGTCATTGCCCAAAGTAAAGATGCTCAATGGCGTTACGGTGTCCCTCCTGATTATTCAGAATCAAAAGCAGGTCTTGCTGAGGAGAGCAAATGCTGTCATTTAGAAGGTTCTCTAGAAGCGATCGTACAAAATTTGGTGAGAACCTTTGAAATGGAGGTATCTTTTAAAAGCAATCCCCAACAGTGGTTATCAGTTGTACAAGACAAATTTCGCATGAGTAGTAACGGCGGCTCGCTCTACACTGCTGAAGATGTATATGCTTTTGGAACTTACAATGTATTTATTGGTGATGTAGAAAATTATAAAGCTTCTGAGGAAACCTTTGAATCTTCAGGTAAGCTTTTTCGGACTGCGTTTCCCAAAGGATTTTTGTGGGAAGTACTGGAGGTTTATTCAGGCCCACCCAACGTTACATTCAAGTGGCGACATTGGGGAACATTTAATGGGCCATATAAAGACTATGCACCCACAGGACAGACGGTGGAAATAGTTGGGATGAGTCTGGCTCGTGTTACAGATGATTTGAAAATTCTTGCTGTTGAGCATTATTTTGACAATAGCGAATTTTTAAACAAGCTCACAAGTGGCAAAAAACAGGCCAAGGATCAACAACCAGGCAATGCTTGTCCTTTTGGATCGTGGTTAAAAAGATTAAAACTGAGATAATTTGTCAAGGACATAGTAGATAATACTATGTCCCCACTTTAATTTATTTAGCAAAGAACGAAAATGAAAACATACTATTACGTTTTGGCAAGTCAACGCTTTCTATTAGAAGAAGAACCAATGGAAGAAGTGTTGCGAGAACGTACCCGTCACTATCACGAACAAGAAAAAGAAATAGATTTTTGGGTAGTGAAACAACCTGCTTTTCTGGAAGCACCCCAAATGGCACAAGTTAAGGCAAAATGTCCGCAACCAGCAGTAGCAATTATTTCTACGAATCCCCAATTTATTACTTGGCTGAAACTGCGATTAGAATACGTAATCACAGGCGAATTTCAAGCTCCTTCTGAAAGTATCGCAGATCCTCTGGCATCGCTTGCCACTGTGTCGTAATTGGTCATGGGGCATTGGGCATGGGGCATTGGGCATTGGAAGAGACTTGTCAAATAATTCTCCCACACTCCCTGCTCTGTGCTCGCTGCTCGCTGCTCCCTATTCCCCGTTTCCTTATATTTATGTATAAATTTTATAATTTAGCAAATATTTTAGTAAGTAATTTCACGCTAGCGATCGCTTCTGTTGCTTCCTTCGCCTCTTTGATCGCTGTGATGAATACTGCTTTTGCCCAAGAAAAAAATATTCCCGTTTGTCAGTCTCCCAAACCCGGTGAATATGTGTTACTGGTGATCAGTCCAACTACAGATAGTCGAAATCAATTGCGTCGCGCTTTACCGCCTGAGCTTAAGAGTACAACGTGTAAATATCTTAACGATACAGTTACTAGAATCGGTGGATTTACTAAAATTGATGATGCTAACCGTTGGGCTAGGTATGTTAATAGTATTGCGGGTTTGTCGGCTATTATCACCACTCGACCAGCACAGGTAGCAGCAGCACCGACTCAAACACTAAGCTTTCAACCTCAACGTTTGGGAAATGGTTTTGCTGTGTTAGTAGATTATTTCAACCGTCCAGAACTGGCAAATCAAGTGAAGCAAGCAGTGGGGGGTGATGTGGGTTTTGCAGCTTATGGGCAACGCCATTACTTGCTAGCGACTTATACAACTAATCAGAAAGACGCATACAGTATATTAAAGAAGCTTTCAGAACGAGGTTTTTTTGCAGTGATTGTTGATAGTAGTAAGGTAACGCTGTTGCGATCGGCAGTGAGCATACCACAAAATTAAGTTGGTCACTCGATTTTGGATTTTGGATTTTAGATTAACTTCAGATTTTCATTTTAATCCAAAATCTAAAATCTAAAATCTAAAATTGTTCGGTCAACAATCACTAACTACTAACCCCTAACCAACAACAAATTTTTAATTATAGGCATAACTAGCTAAACAAGAGATGGTGATACCTAATGCCGAGCCAGCTATCACCTGAAATGGTGTGTGTCCCAGCAATTCCTTGAGGCGATCGCCTGTAAATTCTGGGTGTTCGTGAAACAATTCGTCAATCATTTGATTGAGAATGCGAGCTTGTTTGCCAGCAGCTTGACGGACTCCAGCTGCATCATACATGACAATAATCGCAAAAACTGTGGCTAGGGCAAATTCAGCAGAAGCCCAGCCATGAGTTTGCCCGACACCAACTGCTAAAGCCGTCACTAAAGCTGAATGAGCGCTGGGCATTCCTCCGGTTGTGACTAGAACACTCACATTTAATTTTCGATTTTTGACTAGTTCAATGATGAGCTTCAAAGCTTGAGCCATCAAACAAGCGAATAGAGCAACCACCAGCACCCGGTTGTCTAAAATATTGCCTATATCGTGCATGGTATTTTGGTCAGGTTAATAACAATGAGCAGCAGTTGTGTGTTTGTGTATGAGTAAGTAATAGATGCAACCAAAAATCTCCAATTAACTCAGTGCTGTACAGCAGAAATCAGTGTAGAGGCGTAGCGGTGAGACAGTGGGGTCTACCCTTCAAGAAGCCGCTTGCGCGTCTATGAGAGTTTCCCCCACGTAGACGCGTAAGCAGCTTCAAGGTAGAGTGCGACTGCGTAGACGCCCTTTGGTGGCTTCTCGCAAGAGGACCCGTTCGTCGTTGCATTAGCTTCCCGCAGGGTAGACGTTCCCGGAGGGTAGGGCTTGCCACAGGCTACAGTCAACCAATAGTAAGTAACTGATAACTGATAACTGATGATTAATAACACCTTAGTGACTGCGACTGGTGATAAAATGAGCTAGTGCCACTAATGGTTCTGCTGCTTTCCCAAACGGTTCTAATTCTGCACAAGCAGATTCAATGAGCTGTTGGGCTTGTTTTTGAGATTTTTCAATTCCCCAGAGGCTTGGATAAGTTACTTTCTTGGCTTTTTGATCCTTACCGACACTTTTTCCTAGCTGTTCTGGTGTAGAGGTGATATCTAAGATGTCATCAATAATCTGAAAAGCTAGTCCAATATTCTTGGCATATCGAGAGAGTCTTTGTACATTGTCTTCCGATGTTCCTGCCAAAATTCCACCACAAACTACACTTGCTTCTAAAAGTGCGCCTGTTTTGTGGTTGTGAATAAAATTGAGTGTTTCGGGAGAAATATCCGATTTTCCTTCTGATTCTAGATCAAGTACCTGACCACCCACCAAACCAGTAGCTCCGACTGCACGCCCTAGAACAGCAATGACTCGTAATACTCGCTCTGCTGGCACATTTTTGGTGTTTACTGCTACATATTCAAAAGAATAAGCTAACAAGCCGTCTCCAGCCAAAACTGCGATATCTTCGCCGTATACCTTATGATTTGTGGGTTTTCCACGACGATAATCATCATTATCCATGGCTGGCAAATCATCGTGAATCAAAGACATGGTATGAATCATCTCCAGCGCACACGCAGTTGGCATAGCCATAGAGATTTTGCCACCAGTCATTTCACAGGTTGCAAGGCAAATAATCGGACGCAGGCGCTTACCTCCAGCTAAAAGAGAGTAGCGCATTGCTTCATAAATCTTTTCGGGATAACTCACGGTAATAGCCTGTTCCAAAGCTACTTCACATAGCTTTTGTCTTTCTTTTAAATAGGTAATGAGGTCAAAATTGGCTTTTTCTGGAGTTAGTTTCAGGTTATCCGTTGTTACCATCCTTGATTTCCTTAAATTTCTGTTATTTAAGTAACAATTTTAAGGGAAAGAGTCATCAGTCAATAGTCAATAGTCGATGGTCAATGGTCAATAGTTTTTCACAAATGACAATGGACAAATGACAATGAGCAATAATTACTCTTTACTCTCAGGACTTACGCAAAAATCGCCAAAAAGCTTTACTTGTTGAACCGCCCTTCGGGTTCAGCAGTTCCTCATCGGGGAAACCCCTAAGATTGGACTGCTTCACCAAGACGCCAAGGGCGCCAAGGATTCGTAGAGTGTGCGTAAGTCCTAACTCTTTAAGCGTTCGCTATAGCTATCCACCGTATTTTGCAATAACATGGCGACAGTCATAGGGCCAACACCGCCAGGAACTGGGGTGAGGAACTCTACCACATTTGCAACTGATTCAAAGTGGACATCGCCGACTAGGCGACTATTACCACTGGGATCGGTGATACGATTTATCCCCACATCTACCACAACCGCGCCTGGTTTAACCATCTGGGCCGTAATTAGTTCTGGACGGCCAACAGCTGCTATTAAAATATCAGCGTTTTTAGTTATGGCTGCGAGATCCTGCGATCGCGAATGGGCAATTGTCACCGTCGCATCAGCCTCTAAGAGCATCAATGCCAATGGTTTACCCACCAGAATACTACGCCCTACGACTACTGCTTGTTTAGAGCGCAAGGAAATTTCATATTCCTGCAATAGGCGCATAACTCCAGCTGGAGTACAACTGCGTAAACCGGGTTCACCCCGCAATAGCTTTCCCATATTTACTGGGTGCAATCCATCAGCATCTTTACTGGGATCTATTTGGTGTAATAGGGAAATAGCATCTAGATGACTCGGTAGGGGCAGCTGTACGAGAATACCATCCACTCGTTCATCTTGATTCAGGTTGTGAATCACTTCTTCAAGTTCAGCTTGAGTGGTTTGTGTGGGAAAATGCTTTCCAAAAGAGGCCAGGCCAATTTTCGCACAGGCTTTTTCTTTACCGCGCACATAAGCAGCTGAGGCTGGGTTATCGCCTACCATTAGCACTGCTAAACCGGGCGGTCGTCCCATTTGGGGTTGTAATCTGGTAATAGTAGCAGCTAATTCTTGTTGAATTTTTGTCGCTAGGGCTTTACCATCAAGCAGTTTTGCAGTGTTTGTTTCCATTACCAATTACCCATTACCAATTACCCATTACCAAATTACCCATTAACCATTTTCTCAGATTGCTTGCTTGAATTGAGAGTGTATTTTTGGCAGTAAGAGCATAGACTAAGTGGGAACTGATTGATTGTAAATAGCGACGAACCAACCATTGATGCCAAAATTCTCTCCCAGGGTATCTTTTATGCTACAGGCACAAGAATTTTACACCAATTTGAAAAAAGAATGTGACAGATGGATTGACAGAACTCATATCTACAAGGCGATTCCCAATCCAAAATCTATAGACGCTTCTGCGGCTTCCCACAGGGTAATCCAAAATCCAAAATCGTATTACCTTCCTTTCACCGTTTTCCATTTGGGATTGACTTATTTTCTCATGGCAGGATTAATAAGTTGTGGTAATTTTACTTTCTCTGGTATCAATGCGATCGGTGCAAATGTGACTCCGATTCGAGAACTGCGATCGCAACCAGATAGTAATACAACAGTATACATCCAAGGCAAGGTGGAAAAAATTGCTCCCCTGTTAAAAAAACAAGCCTATCTAGTAAAGGACGAGACTGGTAAAATTTGGGCTATCACCAATCAAACAAATTTGCAAGTCGGAGATCAAGTAGTAATTAAAGGTCAAATTCGCTACCGTAGTATTTCCATTGCAGGCAAAGAATATGGGGAAGTGTATATAGAAGAAAGGTAATAATAGTAACGTCATACTGTCCCGATCAAAAATTTATGAGTCAGCAACAGGTGCATGTAGCGATCGCTATTCTCTACCAAAAAGACAAATTTCTGATGCAACTGCGCGATAATATCCCCAATATTTTCTACCCTGGTTATTGGGGACTATTCGGTGGACACATTGAGCCTGGAGAAACCCCAAATATAGCTGTAAAACGAGAAGTTTTAGAGGAAATTGGCTATAATCTACCACCAATGGTGTCTGAGTTTGGCTGCTATGCTGATGATTCTGTGGTGCGTCACGTCTTTCAAGCACCGTTGTTGGTGGAATTAAACCAACTTGTTCTCAACGAAGGTTGGGATATGGGTCTAGTAACACCAGAAGACATTCACCAAGGACAATGTTATTCCACAATTGCAGGGGAAATCCGGCCTCTTGGGCCAGTGCATCAGCGAATTTTGTTAGATTTTATGGGAAATAGAATAGTTAGTGGTTAGTGGTTAATATGCAATCTGTAAATCAGCTACCCAGATGGTTAACTTTAGCATTAGCATTTCCTTTGATCATCTTAAATGGTTGGGTATTGCTTCAGGTAATTAATTATTTTCAACCTTTAGTAAGCATTGTTGTTGCGGCTATTTTATTAGCTTTTATTCTGGATTATCCGATTCGATTTGTGCAAGAGCGAGGGGTGAAACGTAATCTTGCCATCTCAGGAGTACTTCTTTTGGCTGTACTAACATTGGTAGGTTTAGGTATTACTTTAGTACCGCTCATCATTCAACAACTTAACGAATTAGCTAACATTTTGCCCACATGGATAGATTCTGGTAGCCAACAACTACAAGCTTTGCAAAATTGGGCAACAACTGAACAATTACCAGTGCATTTAAGTGGACTAATACCCCAAATTTTCGATAGAATTTCCAACCAAATTCAAAATTTCACAGGGAGAATATTAGGCTTTGCTTTAGATACCATTGGTAGCTTAGTCAATGTTTTATTAACAGTAGTACTGACTTTTTACTTAGTTTTAAATGGTGAACGTCTTTGGGATGGCATATTTTTGTGGTTTCCATCTCATATTGGCTTACAAGTGCGTCAGTCATTACGAGAAGACTTTCAAAATTATTTTATTGGACAAGTAACATTAGCTACTATCTTAGGCTCAGGAATTACCCTAGCTTTTTTAGCTTTACGAGTTCCCTTGAGTCTACTTTTTGGATTAGTAATTGGTTTTTTTGCTTTGTTTCCTTTTGGCACAGGAATAGGTATTACTATAGTAAGTTCTTTAGTAGCATTAAGTAATTTTTGGTTAGGAGTAGAAGCTTTAACTGTAGCAGTAGCGATTGACCAATTTAACTACAATTTTGTTGCTCCTCGCATTCTGAGTAATTTAACTGGTTTAAATCCAGTTTGGGTAGTCATCTCTTTATTAATAGGGGCAAAATTAGGGGGATTATTAGGACTTTTAGTTGCGATTCCTTTAGGAAGTTTTATCAAAAGTGTTGGTGATAATTGGCGTGAGGGAAAATTCAGTCCAGCAACTGACGAGGATGTTAAATTTAATTCCGAAATTCAGACACCCAAAAATCTTTGAATTACTTCTTGACTGAGTTCATCAGTAGAACCAGAAGCGACAATCCCGCCTTTTTGCATAGCGTAATAATAATCAGCTTGTCGGACAAAATGTAGGTGTTGTTCTACTAATAAAACAGAAATACCAGTAGTAGCAACAATACGGCGGACTGCGGCTTCAATTTCTAAAATAATCGAAGGTTGAATTCCTTCTGTGGGTTCGTCTAGTAAAAGTAATTGGGGTTGTCCCATTAAAGCACGAGCGATCGCCAATTGTTGTTGTTGTCCACCACTTAAATCACCACCCATACGCGCCAGCATAGTTTTCAAAACTGGAAATAGTGTCAAAATCTCTTCTGGAATTTCTTGATTTTTTGTTTGCTTTCTTCTCGCTTCTAAACCCAATAAAAGATTTTCCTTCACCGTTAAACGTGGGATGATTTCCCGTCCTTGAGGTACATAACCAATACCCATTTTTGCCCTTTGATCAGGAGATTTAGAATTAATAATAGTCTCAGTCAAAGTTATTGTACCGCCACGGGGTTTGAGTAACCCCATAATTGTTTTGAGGAGAGTTGTTTTCCCCACACCATTACGTCCGATGAGACAAACCATTTGTCCATCTGGTACACTCAAATCTACATTCCGAAGAATGTGACTTTCGCCGTAGTAAACATCGAGATTAGATATTTGCAACATTATTTGGTCATTTGTCATTTGTCATTGGTCGATTGTTAGTGATTAGTTGTTAGCATTTACTCCTTGTCCTCCTTGTCTCCTTTGTCCCTTTTGTTCATATATCAAATAGAAATGCTATATTAGCTATCTTGTTTTTGTCCTAAATAAACCTCAATCACGTGAGGATCATTTTGCACTTCTTCGATATTACCTTCACACAACACCGAACCTTGATGGAGAACTGTGACTTTTCTGGCTATTTGGCGCACAAATTCCATATCATGTTCAATCACTAAAATTGAATGACTCTGTGCTAAGGTCAAAAGTAATTCTCCGACATTATAAGTTTCTTCATCAGTTAACCCAGCCACAGGTTCATCAACGAGTAATAAATCAGGAGACTGTGCTACCAACATCCCAATTTCTAAACGTTGTTTTTCGCCATGAGAAAGCAAACCTGCTAGGATATCTGCCTTATTTCTTAAACCTATAGTTTCTAATAATCCTTTGATGCTATTTTTTTCAGCTTTACTGGAACGTCCCAACAAAGTAGAAAATACATTCTTGTTGCGATTACTAGTCAGTTCCAGATTCTCACGAGGCGTTAAATTCAGGTAGATTCGAGGAGTTTGGAATTTGCGACCAATTCCTAAACGTGCAATTTGATGTTCTTTGAGAAAACGTAAATTTTTACCTTTAAATAAAACTCGTCCTTTTGTGGGTTGGACTTTACCTGTGATGACATCGAGAAAAGTTGTTTTACCAGCACCATTCGGACCAATTACTACTCGCAATTCCCCTACATCCATGCTAAAGTTCAACTGATTTAATGCCTGAAATCCATCAAAAGTCACAGTGAGGTTTTCAGTTTCTAATATTTTGGCGTTCATGCTGCACTTCTGGATCTTGTTCTAAACTGGGATAAGTGGCAATTTGAGAAGGACGTTGTAGAAAAGAAATTTTTTGCTCACGTAACCATCCAACTATGCCATCTGGTAAGACTGTTACGACTATTAAAAATAGTGCGCCTTGGAAAAATAGCCAAATTTCGGAAAATTGTTCACTCAGAAAAACACGAGCATAGTTAACAAGTAATGTACCTAAAATTGCTCCTACTAACGTGGCGCGTCCCCCCACCGCCACCCAAATTACCATTTCAATTGAGAAAGCAATATCCATTGCTCTGGGTGATACTGAACCACTTTGCAGAGTGTAAAATGCTCCAGCAATTCCAGCTATTGCTCCCGAAACAGCAAAAACCAAGACTTTAAATTCTGTAGGATTGTAACCAGAAAAACGTACCCGACTTTCATCATCACGAATTGCGATGAGTAATCTACCGAAACGTCCACTTGTCAACCAGCGACAAAGAGCGTAGGTAGCAGCGAGAAACAATACCGTGAGCGTATAGAAAACAAACTGCGTTTTGGAATCGCTAACTGTAGCCCCAAATAAAGTTGTAAAATCTATTAACCCATTCGTACCATTAAAAAGTTTTTGTTGACCATTAAAGAAATTGAAAAAAACAATTGTCGCCGCTTGTGTCAAAATCGAAAAATATACACCTTTCAAGCGATTCCGAAATACTAAATATCCTAATAATCCTGCTAAGATTGCCGGAAGAACTACCACAGCAACAACCACAAAAGGAAATGAATAAAAAGGTTGCCAAAACCAAGGTAATTCCGTCACCCCATACAATCCCATAAAATCAGGTAACTCTCCTTGGGGAACTTGCAGTTTCAGGTACATAGCGATCGCATATCCACCCAAACCAAAGAAAATCCCATGTCCCAAACTCAACAACCCCGTATAACCCCAAATTAAATCTATACCTAAAGCCACAATCGCCAGCGATAAAAATCGTCCCAGCAAATTCAGCCGAAAATTAGACAAAACAACAGGCATAATCACAATTAGGATGAGTGCGATCGCCACCACCACCCCCACCTCAATTAAAATTAATTTTCTTCTATTCCCTTTCATGTTCTCCCAATCCCCGTTCGCGAAGCGTCTCCTCTGGAGAATCCCCAATCCCCGATCCCTAATTTAAACATCAACAGTACGGCCCTTCTGTGGAAAAATACCAGCAGGCTTCCACTGTAAAAATGCAATAATCAACGCAAACACCATCACCCTCGCCATACTCGTCGTTGCAAAAAACGTAAACAAATCTGCTAAAGGCTGAACAGGAGTCAACAACAAAGCCAGAGTTCCAGAACCAATCAAAAAATTCACCGTTCCAATTGCCAACGCAGCCACAATACTACCAATCAGGTTGCCTACACCACCAACAACCACAACCATAAAAGTATCGATAATGTAATTTTGCCCTGTATTAGGCCCTACAGAACCGAGTAAACTAATCGCACATCCAGCCACACCAGCCAATCCCGAACCCAGTGCAAAAGTCATCGCATCAACTTTTTGTGTCGGGATACCCAAACAAGCACTCATACTGCGATTTTGTGTAACAGCGCGAATTCTTAATCCCCAATTTGAACGTTGCAAAAATAGGTAAATCGCCACCACACAAATAACAGTCAAAGCAATAATAAATAACCTCGCAAAAGGTAATTGCACACCACCTAGAGACATACCCCCTCGTAACCAACTGGGTGCAGTCACATCTACATTTTGAGCGCCAAACCAAGGTTGAGTCACTGCTAATTTATAAGTAGCACTTAAAAAATTGCTGACAGCGATTGTCACCCCTAGAGAAAGTAATAAGATTACTGTCACAATCCAATTACGAACCCGTCCTAAATTTGTGCGGGAATTCAAAACCCATAAACCACCAAAAAATAATAAACAAAATAGTGCGATCGCAATTATCAACACCCAATTCACACTGCGAACAAACTGCTGCAAAATTAAGCTCACGCCCCAAGTTGCCAGCAAAGTTTCTAGAGGACGTTTATAGAGATAACGCACCACACCTCTTTCTAAAATTAATCCCACAATTGCTGTTAATAAAAAAGCAAAGATCAGAGCAAAAAATATATAACTCTCAAACCAAATTCCACCTAGTTGCTTACTAACATTTTGCACCACAAATGTAGTGTATGCTCCCAACATCATCAACTCACCATGTGCCATATTAATGACACCCATTAGCCCAAATACAATGGCAAGACCTAATGCTGCAATTAACAAAACAGCACCGATACTAATGCCATTAAATATGGCATCCAAAAATCCTGCTAACACATTTCCCCCAAGAAAAATCAGTTGTCAGTTATCAGTTACCAGTTATCAGTGAACAGTTAAATAGAAATCGGGTTTGATTGCTGTTGTCACTCAAATCAAAATCAGATAACTGATAACTGATAACTGATAACTGTTAACTGTTAACTGTTAAACTTTGTATTTACCACCTTTATTTGGGTCTGACCAATCACAAGCAAATCCCTTGGTTTCTTTCACAAATTGATTCCAAGGAATTGGTTCAACTGGTGCGGGAGTAGCATAGACAATATTAAACAAACCATCATCTCTAACTTCACCAATCCGCACAATTTTAGATATGTGATGGTTGGCTTCCATTGTAACTTTACCTTCGGGTGCATTCAGGGTTTGACCGTAGGCTGCGGCGCGAACTTTTGCGATGTCAGTAGTCTTGGCTTTTTCTACTGCTTGTTTCCACAAATAAACTCCAATATATGCAGCTTCCATCGGATCATTTGTGACGCGATCGCTACCATATTCTTTTTTAAATGCTTCGACAAATTTCTTGTTTTCGGGAGTATCAACTGTCATGAAATAATTCCAAGCGGCGTAGTGTCCTTTGAGATAATCAACACCGATGGCTTTGACTTCTTCTTCAGCAATACTTACGGACATGGTGGGATATTTATCTGGTGTTAAACCAGCACCTTGCAATTGTTTGAAGAATGCGACGTTGCTATCACCGTTGAGGGTATTGAAAATTACACCACCATTGGGTAAAGTTTGTTTAATTTTAGTGATAATAGGTGTAACTTCTGTGTTACCGAGTGGTAAATAATCTTCACCGACTGTTTTCCCGTTTTTTGCTTGTAATTGCGCTTTAATAATTGTGTTTGCTGTCCGGGGAAAAACGTAGTCGGAACCAACTAAAAAGAATTCTTTGCCTTTATTTTTGAGTAGCCAATCCACAGCAGGTTCAATTTGTTGATTGGGAGCGGCGCCAGTGTAGAAAATGCTATTAGAACATTCTTGACCTTCATACTGCACTGGATACCAAAGCATATGGTTTTTGCTTTCAAATACCGGCTTAACATTCTTACGGCTAGCAGAAGTCCAGCAACCAAAAACTACAGCAACTTTATCTTGATCAATTAGTTTAGTGGCTTTTTCTCTAAAAGTATCCCAGTTGGAAGCACCATCTTCAACAATAGCTTCAATTTGCTTACCTAAGACACCGCCAGCAGCATTTATTTCTTTAATTGCTAATTTTTCGGCATCGACAACACTTTTTTCACTGATAGACATTGTGCCGCTTAAAGAATGCAAAATCCCCACTTTGATGGTGTTTCCATTACTCGCAGCGCTGACAGGAGAAGCTGCATCAGATGCGACTGGGGATGGATTTTCTGCGGTATTTGTAGAAGAATTGTTGGCACAAGCCTTTAAGAAAAAAGTTCCTCCCAAAGATGCTGAACCGTAGACCAAAAATTTACGCCGATTAATTCTCATATCTAAATTCTTTTCAAATGAATTAGCTAAAAACTTTTGCAAGCATGTTAGTGTTACATTTAACTAGGAAACAGTCTATTTTGATACTGTTTGTTATCAAAGATTAATAATAAGTACTCGTGCAACGCGATCGCAGTATCTAAATGTTGTCTCTAAAAACCGATAAAATATCCAGATGATTGGTTACTCGACTAATCTCCTCACACTCCCCACACCTCAATCCCCAATCTCTTAATGAAGAAAAAATAAATAAACCTTGAGCAATTTCTTGGTAGCCCTAATGACGCGCTATCATCGGTTATTGGCATGTTAAAAATGTGTATCCCTAAACATCCATGACCGCTTCTTACTCAGCATCCCAGCCCAACGCCAGCAACAATGCGAACACGTTTATTACTGATCATCGACTTGTGGATCGCAGTAAGCTGACTCAAATGTTTCAGCATTATGTCGAAACAAAAGAGAAGTATCCCCATGCGGTGTTGCTGTATCGAGTGGGAGATTTTTTTGAGTGCTATTTTGAAGATGCGGTGATTCTGGCGCAGGAATTAGAACTTTACCTCACCAGCAAACCAGTCGGAGAAGTAGGAAGGGTGTCAATGAGTGGTGTGCCGCACCACGCTTGGGAACGCCACGCGACTCTGCTGGTAGAAAAAGGGTATGCGGTGGTAATTTGTGATCAAGTCGAAGATGCTTCGGAAGCTGTTGGGAGATTGGTGCGGCGCGAAGTAACGCGGATTCTCACTCCTGGGACTTTGCTCGAAGAAGGAATGCTGAAAGCCGGTCGCAATAATTACCTGGCGGCTGTGGTAATTGCTGGGGAACATTGGGGTTTGGCTTATGCAGATATTTCTACCGGGGAATTCCTAACTACCCAAGGTAGCATTAGTGAACATTTGACCCAAGAGTTAATGCGTTTGCAGCCCGCGGAGGTATTGGTTCCGACGAATGCACCTGATTTGGGAAGTTTACTCCGACCAGGAGAGAAATCAGATCATCTACCGGAATGTTTACCACCGACGTTTTGTTATGCACTGCGATCGCAACTACCTTTTTCAGCAGGCGAAGCTAGATCCAGATTATTGCAGAAATTTAGGGTGCGATCGCTCGAAGGTTTGGGTTGCGAACACCTCCCCCTCGCAGTCCGGGCGGCTGGTGGTCTTTTAGAATACCTGGAAGATACACAAAAAGAAAGTTCTGTACCCCTGCAACCACTGAGAACTTACACAATTACTGATTATTTGATTGTAGACAGCCAAACTCGGCGTAACCTGGAAATTACGCAAACTGTCCGCGATGGCAGTTTTCACGGTTCTTTACTCTGGGCTTTAGATAGAACTTCGACGGCGATGGGTAGTCGGGCTTTACGACGTTGGCTGTTACAACCGCTACTTGATACTAAAGGTATCCGGGCGCGGCAAGATACAATTCAAGAATTGGTGGAAAATACGCCCCTACGCCAAGATTTACGACAGTTATTACGGCAAATTTACGATTTGGAACGTCTGACGGGAAGGGCTGGTTCTGGTACAGCCAATGCTAAAGATTTGGTGGCTTTGGCTGATTCTGTGTCCAAGTTGCCGGAGTTAGCGTTGTTAGTGATGGATGCTGCGTCTCTGTTTTTGAAAGCCTTGCAGAAAGTTCCCCCTGGTTTGGAGGAGTTAGGGCAAAAAATCCGTAGCTATATTGTGGAGTCGCCACCAATACATATTAAAGAAGGCGGATTGATTCGTCAGGGAGTTAATCCCCAGTTGGATGAAAGACGGGGTTTGGTGGAAGAAGACCAAAAATGGATTGCAAATTTAGAGGTTGATGAACGGGCGAGGACGGGGATTCAGACGCTGAAGGTGGGATTTAATAAAACTTTTGGATATTACATCAGTATTTCCCGTGCGAAGGCTGACCAAGTGCCGTCAAATTATATCCGCAAGCAGACTTTGACGAATGAAGAACGCTACATTACTCCAGAGTTGAAGGAACGGGAAGCGCGGATTTTGACGGCGCGGGATGATTTGAACCAGATGGAGTATGAAATTTTTGTAGCGTTACGAGAGGAAGTTGCAGCCCAGGCGGAGGTGATTCGGAATCTGTCGCGGGCTGTGGCGGCGGTGGATGTGTTGTGCGGTTTGGCAGAGTTGGCTGTTCATCAAGGTTACTGTTGTCCTCAGATGGTGGAGGGACGAGAGATTCATGTTGTGGATGGGCGTCATCCGGTGGTGGAACAGTCTTTACCCGCAGGGTTTTTTGTGCCGAATTCGACGAGTTTAGGAGGAGGAAAAGACGCCTCTGAAGATACGGTGACGCAAGAAGACACGGTGACACAAAGAGTCGGTGACACGGTAACGCAAGAAGACGCGGAAGGAAATAATGTCCCCGCTTCATCTTTCCCCGCCTCCCCGCGTCCTAATGTCTCCGCTTCATCTTTCCCCGCGTCTTCTTCTCCTGACTTAATCATCCTTACAGGACCGAATGCGAGTGGTAAGAGTTGTTATTTGAGACAGGTGGGTTTGATTCAGTTGATGGCACAAATTGGTAGTTTTGTACCTGCTAGGTATGCGAAGTTGAGTGTGTGCGATCGCATTTTTACCCGTGTGGGTGCAGTGGATGATTTGGCGACTGGTCAATCTACGTTTATGGTGGAGATGAATGAGACGGCAAATATTCTCAATCATGCGACGTCGCGATCGCTTGTGTTGTTAGATGAGATAGGGCGAGGAACGGCGACTTTTGACGGGTTGTCAATTGCTTGGGCGGTGGCGGAATATTTAGCCGCTGAGATTGAGGCGCGGACGATTTTTGCGACGCATTATCATGAGTTGAATGAGTTATCGAGTATTTTACCGAATGTAGCGAATTATCAGGTGACGGTGAAAGAGTTACCAGACCAAATTATCTTTTTGCATCAGGTTCAGCCGGGGGGTGCAGATAAGTCCTACGGTATTGAAGCGGGAAGGTTGGCGGGTTTACCTGGGGTGGTAATTCAACGTGCAAAACAGGTGATGAGTCAAATTGAGAAGCACAGTAAGATCGCGATTGGATTGCAGAGTTTGGAGTAATAGAACAAAGGCGATGTCCGTTGACTCGCCATGATTATTCCTAATAAAATTTCATTTTTTTGATGATACAACGTGAGTTCGATAAATATTATCAGACTAGACCATCAACGCGATCGTAAGTAAACTGGCAAATTGAGTCATAATAACCAAAATAGCCTTTATTATATTCATCCGCCAGTGATTTCATTCAAGTATATTTAGGAGATTTAACATTATCTAAAAATCAATTTATGAATCAGGATTTACCACTATCAGAAAAAGTTGATGTTAGTGTTTTATCTCAAATATTTAACAATACAACTAATTCTTATAAATACCTTTATTTTTTATCGTTATTAGATATTCTAAAAAGAAGAAACTTTGATACTTTATCGCCTATTAGCTTTCAAGACATTATTGTTGAGATGTTAGCTAATGCTTGGTATCCTCATAACTATTTTAAACTCTCTTTTGGAACTCAAGACCAAATTGCTAGTAAATTAGACGCTCTTGAGCTAGAAATTACAGAACCGATTTTAAAGTTTAGAGATACAGATAACAAACTTTTACGTAATACCATTAATAGTCAAAATATTGATGACATTATTAGTTCTATTAATCGCTATGTCTCCTATCGTTTAATTCGTCCTTTCTTTGCTCAAGAAACTAGAGGATTGAAAGATTATGATGTTAATCAAACTATCATTAACTTAGCCAATAATCAATTTGATAGTAAAAAACCTTTGTATTACTTTAACGCTGAAGACCAGAAAAACTGTAACGCTATTATTTTAAATCCTGATTGGATTCAGTATTTAGAAGAAAATTACACAATAGTTAGGGGTTGGGCATCTTGGGAATGGTTAAACTATATGCAGCAAAGAAACCCCAGCACGCCTAATGTGGTTAATAAATTATTTATGCCACAAGAAAGAGATTCTTTGACGAATCAAACTAAATACTGGAAAACTATTTTAGAATATCGAGACATTGAATGTATTTACTCTAAAGTTAAATTGGATAAGAATCAGATTTCATTAGATCATTATCTGCCTTGGTCTTTTGTAGCTCATGACCAATTATGGAATTTGATTCCAACTACAAAATCTGTTAATTCTTCTAAATCTAATAATTTACCATCAGAAAAATATCTTCGTGAATTTGTAACATTACAGCATTTAGGATTAACTATTTATAAGCAAAACGTTTCTCAAACAAAATGGTTAAATGATATTGAATCTTTTGTGGCAGAGTTGAAAGTTGATCAACCAGATGACTTATTAAATTTAGAAAATCTCATGAATGTTTATACAAAAACTATACAACCTTTGATTTCTTTAGCAACTCTCCAAGGTTTTAGCCCTGAATGGATTTACACCTAAAATTCTGAATTTTGAATTTTGAATTTCTATTAGTAATCTGGTTAGCCTATAGTGAAGAACTATGCGAACAAGCAGTTACAGAATTTCAAAAAGCCTGGGACAGTTTAGGCGATCGCACCACCACCATTTACCGCTTCTGGGGTAGCCATGATTTAGATATAGAACAAGTTCAAGACGGCTTAGTAGTAGCAGGATTAGCCAAAGTTTACAACGCCGCTAAAAAGAGTATCCGCTTTATTAATCAACTGGGTGTGCGTTGTTCATTGGTAATCATCGACGAAGCCCATCAAGCAGTAGCCGAAACCTATAAACTCGTCTTAGATTCTCTCGTCGTCCCCTACGAAAAAACCGCCTTGTTAGGTTTAACCGCCACACCTGGACGGACTTGGGCTGATATTAACACCGATGCACAACTCGCTAAATTCTTCGCCCACCAAAAAGTTACTTTAGAAATTCCCGGTTATGACAACCCCATTGATTATCTGGTCGCTCAACAATACCTAGCTAAAGTTAACTATCGCTCTTTATTTTACAAAACCGGGATTGAATTAACTCCCCAAGACTTGAAGCGGATAAATACAGAATTAGACATCCCCCAATACATCCTCAATCGGTTAGCAGCAGACGAACAACGCAACCTCCGCATCATCCTCGAACTCGAAGCACTCGCCCCACATCATCAACGGATCATCGTTTTTAATACCTCCGTCGAACACGCGCGACTCATCGCTTCCATCTTGCGATTACGCGGCTTGAATGCTGATGCTGTTACAGGTGAAACCCCCAAATCAGAACGAGAAAAACTGATTCAAAGTTTTAAAGACGAACAACCCCAAACCAAGATTTTATGTAACTACGGCGTATTAACCACTGGTTTCGATGCACCCAAAACCAGCGCCGCAGTTATCGCCCGTCCTACCAAATCCCTTGTCCTCTACAGCCAAATGGTAGGACGCGGCATTAGAGGAATCAAAGCTGGGGGTAATGCGATCGCCGAAATAGTCACTGTTGTCGATAGCCAACTTCCTGGTTTTGGTTCAGTCGCATCAGCCTTTCACAATTGGGAAGACGTTTGGAGGAAAACCCATGAATAACACCCATGATATTGTTCCGACTCACTTAGCAGTCCAAGCAATGCGCGATAACGGTTATAAAAACGCCGCCTATGCTTTAGCCGAATTAATGGATAATGCCATTCAAGCTGGTGCATCGCAAGTAGAACTATTGTGTGGGGAACGTAAACAACTGCTAGAAGGGAGGAAGCGATCGCGCATTGAACAAATCGCCGTGTTAGATAATGGTTGTGGGATGGATGCGAATGTGTTGCGTCTCGCCCTGCAATTTGGTAACGGGACATATTTAGATGAAGACAAACACACCGGAATCGGTCGTTTTGGCATGGGTTTACCCTCGTCTTCTATCTCCCAATGTCAGAGAGTTGATGTCTGGTCATGGCAAAATGGCATAGAAAATGCACTGCATAGTTACCTAGATTTAGATGAAATTAAAAATCAACGACTGACAGAAGTACCCGAACCTACACCTCAAGCAATTCCCACAACTTGGACAAGAATCGGTCAAAAATTTGGTGAAAGTGGCACATTAGTAGTATGGTCAAACATCGACCGTTCTATTTGGCGAACTGGCAAAGCAATTATTGATAACTCAGAATTTGTGATTGGCAGAATGTATCGCAAATTTATTAATAGCGGTAAAGTCAAAATCCGCATGTTAGCTTTTGATTTAGATACTTTTAATTATCTTGAGCCTGAAAAATATGCCCTTCCAAATGATCCTGGTTATCTAATAGAAAAGACTTCTTGTCCGCCTCCTTTTCATAACAAAGCAATGTTTGGAACTTGGCAAGGAGATACATCTTATGAAGCGACTTTCACTATTAATTTTAGGGAACAAGAACATGAAGTTAAAGTTCGCTTTTCTTATGCCAAGGAAGAAGCACGTCTTATAGAAGGAGTAAATAATCCAGGAAGTACACCTCATGGACAACATGCAAAGAAAAACATAGGAGTTTCTATTATTCGTGCAGGTAGAGAACTAGAATTAGATACAGGAGTAGTTAATGGTTATGATCCTACAGAACGTTGGTGGGGCGTAGAAGTAGAATTTCCCCCTTCCTTGGATGATATTTTTGGAGTAACTAATAATAAACAATCTGCTCGTAATTTAAGTGAACTTTTGCGAATAGATAGTCAATCTTTATCAGAAGATGGGAAGACATTCACACAGTTAAAGGAAGAGTTAAAAGAAGATGAAGATCCAAAAAGACCTCTCTTAGATATTGTCGATAAAATAAATAACCAGTTGAGTATTATTCGTGGTTGGCTCAAAGCCCAAACAAAAGGTACTCGTACCACCACTGAAAAACGCCATGACCCTTATAAACCTGAAAAAGTTGCCACTACTGTAACTCAAGAACGTAAATCACAAGGTTATAAAGGTCAAAGTGATGTAGATGAAAAATTACCCAAAGAAGAACGCAAACAAGTAATTAAAGAAACCCTCAAAGAAGAAGGAGTGACAGAAACAAAAGCTGAATTATTAGCCGCCACCACAGTAGATGATGGCTTGAAATATACCTTTGTTGAAGCACCGCTTGATACTCCTGCTTTCTTCTCTGTTAAACCCAGAGGCGGAGCAATTATTGTTACCTTAAATACTAATCATCCAGCTTATCAAAATTTAGTAGAAATCTTAGAAGAGGATGTTGATAAAGCTGATGTAGATACTTTACGTTCTCGGTTAGTTAACTCTTTGGATGGTTTAAAATTACTCCTCATGGCATGGGCTAGATATGAAGATGAACAGCCAGAGGGTAAATTTAAAGATAATGCTCAAGATACCCGCATTGATTGGGGGAGAGTCGCTAGGAGGTTTTTAGAGAATGAGTAGCGAAGTGATAAAATAATGTCTAATGAACCACAAGATGATCCGTTTTTTACAGAACTCTGTCAAGAATACACATCCTCAGAAATCGCGGAAATTGAAAAATACTTAACAGAGTGGGATAAGGCAAGTTATATCAGCGTTTCTCATAACATTTTAGATCATGCCGCCAGAAAAGAAATTGACCCGTTAAAATTACTCCGTAAAGCACATAATTTTAACAAAAAAGGAGCATTGAGAATACCAAAATCAGGCTATCGTCAAGATGGTTCAGCCGTTTATCGTAAAGGAAATGAATATTTAATTGTCCGTCCAGATAAATTTGGAACTGAAAAAATTGTCACTTATGGAGTGAACGATGACTAATACTACCTTGACTAATGAAAATCCTGAACTCACTAAGAATTATATCATTAAACTGTTAGAACAATTAACGATTGACTACCAAAATACTAAATCAGAAAGACAGGCGATCGCTCATCAATTCCCTGTATCAGAAACAGAATTTACATTATTAGAAGAAATTGAGCTATTAACTACAGACATTCGAGGCTACGCTAGTCAAATTAAAGCCAGAGGATATATAGAGAATCCACAGCAAGCAATTGCACAACTCAAGCAAAAACGAGTGTTTGATGTTCCGAGTATTTCCCAATTGTATTTGCATAACTCTCATGAATACGAAAATATTAAGTTATACCTGAGAATGTTAGATTATTTAAGATTACTAATTTTAGAATATTTAACCTTTCAGTAAAATTGATTAAAATTCACGCTCCAAATGCTCCAAGCGCAGAGAGAGTTGTTATCATAATTCTCTGCGTTCCTTAGCGTTCCTCTGCGTTTAAAAAAATGACCAACATAATCTACCTAGACTACCACTCAACTACTCCCGTTGATCCTAGAGTAGCTGAGAGAGTCATGTACTATATGACTACCGCCTTTGGTAATGCTAATAGTGTAGATCATGATTATGGTAATGTAGCAGCAAAAGCAGTTAAACAAGCACATCAACAAATAGCAGAATTAATCAACGCCTCACCCAAAGAAATTATTTTTACATCTGGTGCAACAGAAAGTATTAACTTAGCAATTCAAGGACATATTGCACAACAAAATACCCCCGCCAAAATCATTGTTTCTCCAGTGGAACATAAAGCCGTTTTAGATACCTGCAAAGCATTAGCTAAAAAAGGACTGGTAGAAATTATTTGGTTAAAAGTCAATCAACAAGCGCAGATTGATTTAGAAAATCTCGAAAAAGTCTGTGCTGATGGTGCTTCCTTACTTTGTGTGATGGCGGCTAACAATGAAGTCGGGACAATTTACCCCATCCAAAAAATTGGCGCGATCGCATCCTCCTACAATATCCCTTTCTTATGTGATGCTTCCCAAGCAGTCGGTAAAATTCCCATCAACTTTCAAGACTGGGGTATTACTTATCTAGCGATTTCTGGTCATAAATTTTATGCACCTAAAGGCGTTGGTGCATTAGTAGTAAAAAAAAGTTATGAACTTGAACCGATTATTTACGGTGGTGGACATCAACAGGGAATCAGATCAGGTACACTCAATGTCCCCGGAATAGTTGGTTTAGGAGAAGCATCTCGATTGAGACAATTAGAGATGAAAATAGATGAAAGTGCGATCGCACTTTTGCGAGATCAACTGCAAAACTTGCTGCTAGCTAAAATTCCTAACTTAGTGGTGAATGGAGACTTAAACAACCGTTTATCAGGTAACTTACATATTTCACTTCCTGATATTCCCAATAGTGCCATGATTGCGAGAGTTAGCCACCAGTTAGCTATTTCTAGTGGTGCTGCTTGTTCATCTGGTGTTGTTGCACCATCTCATGTTTTACAAGCGATGAACCTGGCGGAAAATATAACAGAAGGAGCGTTGAGAATTGGTATTGGTAAATTTACGACTCAAGAAGAAATCGAAAAAGCATCTTCTGTAATTATCAGTGCAGTGAATTCCATTCACCAACTTCTGTAACGCTCCTACTATCCAAACCTCAAAAAACAACGCTGACACCAACCGCAAGCAGATAAAAAATCAGTGGAATTAGTGCGATCGCACACAAGCACTAAATTGGGCAAGCTACTATTTAAGAAGCTAGTACAGATGATTTCCAAAAGTCATCTGTTAGAGTCAACACACCAGCATATATAGTCAAACCTCCGAACCAGCCAGCACTAAGAGAATATTCATGCTAACAAATACCCTACTTCTGTCCCAACAACTCCCCACTCTGCAATACACCTCGACTACAGAACGATTCGATGAAACCTGGGAAGCTCCCCTAGCTACCCTCTTAGGACTAGGACGCGCTGCTGGCGCTGATTTTATCGAATTTTTCTTAGAGCGTGTTAATTACATTAGTTGTCTTGCAGAAGAAGATACCATCACCAGCATTACACCACGTCTTTCCACTGGTGCAGGAGTCAGAGTATTTAAAGGACATGCAGACTGCTATGTCAGCACCAATGACTTATCTTTTGCAGGCTTAAAAGCAGCTTTAGAAAAAGGGCTTTCTATTCTAGGATTGCAGCTACCTGCTCCCAATGCTTTAATTCCCGAAATCAACCTAGAACTACTCAGAGATTACGCCACTAAAAGAGGAAAAGATAGTTGGTTATCTCTGTGTAGTTCTATCCGGGAAATGGGAGAAATTCTCCTTGATGGTACAGCCCAACTCCAGCGTAAAGCTAATCATATCCAATCCCGCCGTGCTACCTACTTCCGAGATTGGCAAGAAGTCCTAGTTGCTGCTAGCGATGGTACTTTTGCTCGTGATATTCGCCTCACCCAATCTGTAGGATTTAATCTCCTGTGTGCAGATGGTGCTAATCGTACTTCCATCGGTGAACGTGCTGGTAACACCAGTGATCCGAACTTCCTCAAAACCTGGGATTATCAAGAATCAGCAGAACATATCTCTGAATCCGCAGGAAAAATGCTCTACGCAGACTACGTAGAATCAGGGACTTATCCCATAATCATGGCTAATCACTTTGGTGGGGTAATCTTCCACGAAGCTTGTGGACACTTGCTAGAAACCACCCAAATTGAACGCAAAACATCTCCCTTCGCTGATAAAAAGGGTGAAAAAATTGCCCATGAAAGCCTCACCGCTTTGGATGAAGGACGTACCGAACAAGCCTTCGGTACAATTGACATGGATGACGAAGGTATGCCAGCCCAAAAAACATTATTAATAGAAAAAGGCATTCTCAAAAACTTTTTAGCAGATCGAGCCGGTTCCTGGCGCACCGGACACCCTAGAACAGGTAGCGGACGCCGCCAGAGTTTTACCTTTGCAGCTGCTAGCCGGATGCGTAACACTTATATTGCACCAGGAGAATACACAACCGAAGATTTATTTGCTTCCGTTGATAAAGGCATTTACTGTAAAAAAATGGGTGGCGGTAGCGTTGGTGCTACAGGACAATTTAACTTTGGTGTAGACGAAGCATATTTGATTGAAAACGGCAAAATTACCAAGCCACTTAAAGGAGCAATTTTAATTGGTGAAGCCAAGGAAATTATGAATAAAATTTCCATGTGTTCCCAAGATTTATCTTTAGCGCCTGGTTTTTGTGGCTCCGTCAGTGGCAGTATTTATACCACAGTTGGACAACCTCATATCAAAGTTGATTCAATAACCGTAGGCGGACGCTAAACAATTTTGGATTTTAGATTTTGGATTTTGGATTGTGAATGAGCAACAGTTTAAAACTAGAACTAAACAGCTTGCATTAAGAGTGATTAATTTAGTTGAAGCATTGCCGCAGACCAGAAGTGCCGATGTAATTGGTAAGCAGCTTTTGCGCGCTGCGACTTCTGTAGCAGCTAATTATAGAGCTGCTTGTCGAGCAAAATCAACGGCTGATTTAATTGCAAAACTGAGTATTGTTGAAGAGGAAGCCGACGAAACTCTTTTTTGGCTTGAGCTTACTGTTGAAAGTGGATTGATACCAACAGAAAAGCTTGTTAATTTGATGCAAGAAACAAATGAAATTCTAGCTATGACTGTAGCTTCGATAAAAACTCTACGAGCCAAGCAAACACATTCTCCTAACCAAAATCCAATATCTAATATCCAAAATAAACTTTCTACAAATCCAAAATCCAAAATCTAAAATCTAAAATTGACTATGCCAAACATCAGCGAAATTGCCAATTACGCCAAGGATAGTGCAAATAAACTTGGGATCAAAAAATTCGATATCTATGGCTCAAGTGCAGATGCAATTAGTGTACAAGTTGATCAAGGTGAACCTAAGCAAGTTAAAGCTTCAAATCTTTCTGGTGTCACTGTCCGAGTTTGGAATGATAAAAATACAATGGGTGTCACCAGCACCTCAGATGTAGACCCCAAAGGACTAGAATTAGCTTTGAAAACAGCTTATGAAGCTAGTTTTTTTGGTGTCAAAGAAAATGTGCCAGATTTTAGTCCAGAAGCTACTGTTGAAATTGCTGTTCAACAAAAAGATAAATCACCACAAGCACCAGTTTCTCAATTAATAGAAACTTTGTTAACGGCTGAAAAAGAAGTCTTAGCAGCTCATCCGGCAATTCAAGGAGTACCTTACAACAACCTAGCCCAAAGAGATATTGATAGATTCTATCTCAATAGTGATGGTGCTATCAGAACTGAGTCTCACTCTTTAGCATCTATTTATCTCTACAGCAAAACCGAGGAAGAAGGAAAAAAACCTCGCAGTGCTGGTGCTTTTAGAGTTGAGCGCAGTTTAGAAAGTTTAGATATTCATGGTTGCATTCAAGAAACAACAGAGAAGACTATCAGCCACTTGAACTATGAAAAAGTTAAGTCTGGTAAATATACAGTTGTTTTTTCACCAGATGCTTTTTTAAGTCTTTTGGGTGCTTTTTCTAATTTGTTTAATGCCCAAAATATTCTAGATAAACAGAGTTTATCTACTCCTGATGATTTAGGCAAACAAATAGCTTCTCCTTTGCTTTCTGTCTATGATGACGCTTTGCATCCTGCTAATGTTGGCGCAGAAACTTTTGACGGCGAAGGAACTCCAACTCGGCGAATTTCATTGATTGAAAATGGTGTTTTAGCTAGCTTTATACATAGTGCAGGTACTGCCAAAAGGATGAATGCTAAACCCACAGGAAATGCCAATATTGGTGCAAAAGTTACCGTCAGTCCTAACTTTTATCATGTTTTTGCTGCTGCACCAGGTGAACAAGAATTGAGCATAGAAACTGCTGAAAATGTAATTCTTATTGATGATTTACAAGCTCTCCATGCAGGCGTAAAATCTTTGCAAGGTTCGTTTTCTTTGCCTTTTGATGGTTGGGTTGTCAACAAAGGTGTAAAGACGAGTATTGAATCAGCGACTGTTGCTGGTGATTTTCTACAAGTTCTCAAGTCAATTATTTTTGTGGAAAAAGAACAAGAGTTGACTCCTGGAGGGGTTTGTCCAAGAATTTGGGTTGATGGACTTTCAATTACGGGAGAATAACAAGATATAAATTATGAATTATGAATTATGCAAAAAATTCATAATTCATAATTCATAACTTATGATTTATTTCACTTCCTGCATACTTCTAACTATTTTGGTAACTTGTTCTCTGGGTGCAAATTTGACGATTTCAACTAATAGTTTATTTTTGACGCCCGGAATCACAAGGGTTTTGTTTGCTAGTAAGCCACTGTAGCCAAGTTGAGCTACAGTTTGAGCATCCATCATTTTTTTACCTTTAACTAGTTTTGAGTCTGCCATACCTGTTCTTTCATGAAATGCAGATGCTGTTGGGCCTGGACAAAGAACAGTCACAGTGACACCTGTACCCTCTAACTCGTTGGCGATCGCTTCGGAAAATGACAGGACATAGGCTTTGGTAGCAAAATAAACTGCCATTAAAGGCCCTGGTTGAAACGCAGCAGTTGAGGATACGTTTAATATTTTACCTCTGCCTTGTTTAACCATGTCTTTCAGAAATAATTTTGTTAAATGGGTGAGACACACCACATTTACTTGCATCATTTCCAATTCCGTAATTAGATCAATTTCGTGGAATAATCCATAAGTACCAAATCCAGCATTATTTACCAGCACATCAATTTTAATGTGTGAGTTTTGCACTTCGGTAAATATTTCTTCTGGAGATGTTGGTGTGGATAAGTCTTTAATGATCGATTTGACTGAAATCCCAAATTTATTGGGAAATTGTTCTGCTATTTCAGCTAGTTTTTCTCCCCACCTATCTACTAACACAAGATTATAATTATCAGAAGCAAAAAGACACGCTAATTGATAACCAATTCCACTACATGCGCCAGTAATCAGAGCAGTTTGTCGGCTTTGAGCTTGGTGTGTTGTATTCATAAATCTAAAAGTATAGATTCCTCATCTAGTTTTGCTTTGATAGTTGACAAAGTAACTTTAACCATCAACATTCAAGTCTAAGATTGAGGAATCGAAGACACATGAAATTGAGAATTAAGAGTCAGTCAAACTAAATTTTTCACAGTCAGTAGCGCCTGTCCAAAAAATTATAATTTGACTTTTCTCTTACATGTAGGATGCTTTTAAGAAGCTCCACACATTAATTATATTGTCACTATAAAAAAATATAATTTATATTTCATGTGACTTTAGTCATATTTAATCTTGGACTTTAGTACTAGATTCCAACATTAATAAATATCTCCAAAATAAATGTATTTTTGAGAACAAAGAGATTTTTTTGAGTTGTATCAACAACTATATTATTTAGGTTAGGAGATTTTTATAGCGAACCGTGTAGGAATTATTTTGTTGGCATAGCACTGAAAAAATTCTGTACACTTTTTATTCTCTGTTAAAAAATGCATGAGGAATGCGATCGCTAAAAACATCAGACAATTCCCAAAAGATTCCCGTCTTATTCTCCCTGTCAATAAAAAAGTCAATAGAAATTTGTAGAATCATTAAAGACTTTGTATATAATTACTATTTTATACCAGTATTATTAGTATCATATTTCACAAGAATATTACCTGGGCTTTTTAGGACAAAATTATTATGGCTGCCATCAAACAGTTATTAACGGCAACAGCAATTAGTTTTTCTATCAGCTTGCTTGCTATAGGTGAAGCAACAGCTTCTTTCACTTTCACGAAAATAGCTGATACCAAAGATGGTTTTACTACACTTGGGTCTAATCCTGCAATCAATAATGATGGGACTGTAGTTTTCTCAGCTAATTTAGATAGTACGAATAGTAGTATTTTGATTGGCAATGGTGAAACAACCTCCACCATCACCGACACTAGTGGGATATTCAGTTTGTTTGGAAATAAACCTGCAATTAACGATTCAGGTACTATAGCTTTTGATGGCAACATTGATACGATAGGTAGTGGTATCTTTACTGTGAGCAACGGACTCACAACCACCATAGCCGAAAGTAGTCAGCCTAGAGGTGCCTTTGGTGTTCCTGTCATCAATAATAAAGCTGCTGTTGCATTCTCATCTCAGATTGAGAATGGCAGTGCTATCTTCATTAATATTGATGGCTCAAAAACTGCTGTTGTTGATACCAATGGTTCTTACAGCGACTTTGATGGATATGCAATTAATGATGCAAATACCATTGCCTTTTCAGCTAGGCTAGATACGGGAGAACGTGGTATTTTTACAATCAACTCAGATGGAGTAACCATCCCTATAGCTGATACAACTAGTACTAGTAAGTTTAGTTTTGTTTTTCCTCCAGCTATCAATAATCCAGGAACCGTGGCATTTAAGGGAATCCTAAAAAAAGAAAACGGTGAAGGTATATTTATAGCTAACAACGGCACAATAACTACTATTGCCGACAACAGCAAAGACTTTAGCTTTTTCGAGAATCCTGCAATTAATGATGTCGGAACAGTAGCATTTAAAGGTGTCCTCAAAGACGGTGGCTTGGGTATCTTTACTGGAGCAGATCCCGTCGCTGATAAGGTGATTGTCGCAGGCGATGCTTTGTTTGGCTCGACAGTAAAAGCTATTTATTTTTCCAACAAGGGATTAAATAACAGCAATCAAATTGTTTTCTATGCAACACTTGCTGATGGCACTGGTGGTATTTTCCGCGCTGATCCGGAGTCAGAGCCTCCAAACACAGGACTAACCTCATGTAACTAACTGTACTAGGAAGCATAAAAGTTAAAGAAAGACTCTGCGTGCCTCTGCGCTTACTTTGCGTGCCTCTGCGTTAAAACTACTACTAGTGTATGCGTTGATTGTCAACCTCTAGTAGTTCCAATCAAATACAACAGTGCCATACGCACAGCAACACCGCTTGTAACCTGTGTTTGAATCAAACTAAATTCTGGATCATCCATTAAATCTGAGCTAATTTCAACACCACGGTTTACTGGGCCTGGATGCAAAACTTTGACATTGGGTTTGCACAGTTGCAGCTTTGAGCGTGTAATCCCAAACATTTGGTGATATTCTCGCAAAGAAGGCAGCAAATGTGTAGTCATACGTTCCTTCTGCAAGCGTAGTGTCATCACAAAATCAGCATCTTTGAGGGCTGGTTCTAATTGCCAATGTACAAACAGCTTACCTGCTCTGTCTTTGCCGAAATCTGCAAAGAATTTTGGTAATAAAGTCGGTGGTGCTGCTAAATGTAATTCTGCACCACTGGCGGTGATACTCCAAATATTCGATCGCGCTACACGTGAATGCAGAATATCCCCAACAATCGCAATCTTTTTATCCTTGAGAAGTTCTAGACGAGGAGAATCTGAATCAAGCAGAGTACAGATTGTAAATAAGTCTAACAGACCTTGAGAAGGATGCTCATGTTGACCATCACCGGCATTAAGGACACTAACCTTGACACCTAAACGATCCATTTCCTGAGCGATCGCATTTGGTACTCCTGCTTCCTTATGGCGAATAACCATAATATCAGTTCCCATCGCCAAATAAGTCTTGGCTGTATCTAGAATCGTCTCTCCTTTAGTCATCGAAGAAGAGGCTGAAGCAAAGTTAAGTGTATCTGCGGAGAGACGTTTGGCAGCAAGTTCAAAACTGCTACGAGTGCGAGTCGAAGGCTCAAAAAATAAATTTGCTACCACATGTCCCTGCAAAGTAGGTACTTTCTTTGTCCGCCTGGATAATACCTCCTGAAAACTGGCAGCTGTTTGCAGTACGGTGTCGTATTCAGCTGAGGTGAAATCAGCTAAAGAAAGAACGTGGTGACGAGTCCAATCAGTAGTAGGCATAAACACTTATCTCTTCACTGAAACAAAATGTAACATTTTTGATAGAAATCACCATGTAAAACATTAAAGGGCATTGTCAAATATTTAGTAAATTTGAGACAGTGTTCCCTAGCTTGAATAAACATGCAAATTAATGACCTCCTGCTTAGTGAACCATCTATTGAGGCGGCAATTGAGCCAAATCCGCCGATTGTTGCACCTGAAACTTTACTGGTAGATGTCATTGCTTTAATGAACCAATCACGTTCTAACAGTAAATTTTCTGTAGATTCACCATCAATCGAATTCAGCGAATATCCAAGACACTCCAGCTGTGTTTTAGTGGTGCAGGCAAAAGAATTAATAGGGATTTTAACTGAAAGGGACATCGTTCGGTTAACAGCTGGTGGTATTAATTTTCAAGAAGTAACAATTAGTGAAGTGATGACAAAGCCGGTGATTACCTTATCGCAGGCTGAGTTTACTGATATTTTCGGAGCGTTATTTCTGTTTCGACGCTATCGAATTCGTCACTTGCCAATTTTAGGTACTAATGGAGAAATCATTGGTGTCGTCTCACCTAAGAGTATTCGTAGTGTTTTAACACCCGCTCATTTGCTGAAAGTTATACGTGTGGCAGATGTCATGAATACTCAAGTTATCCGTACCCCGAAAATTGTTTCAGTGCTGACTTTAGCTCAAATTATGGCTGAGTATCGAGTCAGTTGTGTGGTCATTAGTGAAGAAGAACCACAACCAGAGTTAGGATGCTTTATTCATAAACCTTTGGGAATTGTCACTGAGCGAGATATTGTCCAATTTCAGGCAATGCAATTAAATTTGGCAAAAGTACAGGCGGAAACTGTAATGAGTACACCGCTATTTTTACTTAATCCAGAAGATTCTTTATGGACTGCTCATCAAGAGATGCAAAGGCGACGGGTGCGAAGATTAGTAATATCTTGGGATGGTGGTAGAGGATTAGGACTAGTGACTCAAACTAGCTTACTGCGAATGCTCGATCCTATCCGAATGCATGGAATTGTTAAGACATTGCAAAGGAAGATTGAGAACTAACAAGATACTGCTCAGTAACCAGATGGGTGTCGAAAATCACCAACTACTTTGTTAATTTCTTGAGCGATCGCCAGCAATTCCATTTCTCGCCAGCGCTTTCCGACAATTTGCATTCCAATTGGTAGACCATTGTTGGTTTGTCCAATTGGAATGACTACAACCGGATGTCCACTGAGATTAAATGGCATAGTATAAGATCCGTTTGCTACTGCATGGGGATAGGCTCTACCATCAATGTCAACAGCACTCCAAGCAGGACGATGAGTGAAAGCAGAGGTTGCAGCCACTGGGGTGAGCCACACGTCCCACGGTTCTAATGCTTGATCTATTTGAGTGATGAAGCGATCGCGTTCTGTCAATGTTTCAAAATACCCTTTCAGACTAGGATTCAACAATTCAGGTAGTAAGCGGCTAAAATCCCCCAATTTTCGCATAGATTTGTCGCCTTGGGTTGCTGTCCGAAATATCTGCTTCCAAGTACGACGCAGGTTATATTGATCTACTGGTTGAGCGTAAATGTTAAGATATGCCGCCATCCGCCCGTAAAGGTTCAGTATTTTTGACAGATCAAAATCTTGAGGATACCAACGTTCGATTTGAGTACCAACTTGAGAAAGAGTTTGGGCGATGCTACTCATCGCGGCTCGAATTTCACTAGCAACAGGAACTTCTGCCCATTCATCAATCCAAGCGATTTTGAGATTCTGTAAAGACTTGCTGGAATGAGTATCTAATGTTACAGGCGGCACATCAGGAGAGCGAGAATCAGCACCTGCAATTAATGAAAAGCATAGTCGGATATCTTCGAGCGATCGCGCAAAACAACCCACTGTCATCATTTGCCGAATACATATCGGCATTCCAGGTACTTCCGGAATTTGCCCTACTGTAGAAATGCGGCGATCTGTTGGTTTTAAACAATACACACCACAGAAATGGGCAGGTTGACGTACTGAACCCGCAATATCATTGCCTAAATCCAACGGTGATAACCCTGCTGCAACAGCAGCAGCACTTCCCCCAGAACTACCACCAGGAGTATATTCCAGATTCCAAGGATTATTAACTCGTGGGAAAAGAGAATTCGTACTCTGGTAATCGCCAGCTAATTCAGCCATGTTTGTTTTCCCCAGAATCACCGCCCCTGCTGTCCGCAGTCTTGCAACGACGGTTGCATCTTCTTGAGGTACATAGTCTTTCAGGGGAATATAGCCTGCTGTTGTACGTAGTCCTGCTGTTTCAAAAATGTCTTTAATTGTAATGGGAACACCATGTAAAATACCCCAGTTATCACCTTGTGCTAAAGCCTCATCAGCAAGTTTGGCTCGTTCACGGGCGCGTTCTGCATCTAAAGTACAGATGGCGTTGAGTTGAGAGTTGTGTTGAGCGATTTGTGCTAAATGAGCATCCACCACTTCTAGGGATGAAACAATGCGATCGCGGATCATTTGAGCAAGCTGATAGGCAGGCGTGAAGACTAGATCGCTCATATAAATTTTGCATTTTGGATTGATTGTGTTGCCACAATAAAATTAATTATATTCACTTTTAGTTAATTGCATTAACTAATTGATTTTTTCTATGGGTCGCCCTACAAAAGAAAACTCTCTAACGCGTAAAGATGTAATTGAAGCTGCGATCGCTTGCCTTGATCGAGAAGGAGAATCAGCCCTTGGTGTGAATCGGGTGGCGCGGGAATTGGGTATCAAGCCACCTGCAATCTATAAGCATGTTGATGGTAATACAGGCTTGCGAAAAGCTGTAGTGATTGCCATTTGGCAGAGATTTTTTGTTTATTACAAGCAACAAACCGTTGGATTGAGCGAACCTCGCGCACTTCTGCAAGCAGGTGGACATGCAACTCGCAATTTTGCGCGATCGCATCCAGCACTTTACAGGATAATGATGCAAGTGCAACTACAACCTACTGATGCAGAAGCAGCGCCAATTATTCAAGAAGCGCTGGGTTTTTTCAGAATCGGTTTAGAATCCTACAACCTAACTGAGAATCAATTAATTGACGTCATGCGAATAGTGAATGCAGCAGTTTCCGGTTTCATTGCTGTCGAACAAGCAGGATTACTCACACTTAACCGTTCCACTGATGCGACTTTTGAAGTTATGCTTGATGCTCTATTTGTTGCGATCGAACACATAAGAGCAAGTTAACCTAGTAATTTTTATTACTAGTTATCATAGATAAACGAAGAACGCTCATCACTGTCTTCAACAGGCCAATCATCATTTTCGCCGCCGATATAAACTTCATCAATGGTGACGTATTCTACACCAAGTTGTTGAAGGGCATTGATGAGAATATCTAAAGCGATCGCATCTGAAGTTCCCAAATCAAACCAGCAACGTCCCCATTGACCCTGATACTCAAAGTCTCCCTTGTTGTGCATCAGTGCTAGCAAAGTTCTATCATACGCATCAGCATCATAATTCATATAGCTGAGGTCTAACCCTGTTTCCTGCACCTGGAGATTTTCTGCATTATAGGCACCCAACTTACCCATGTAAAACCAGGAATCAAAAAGTTCTTCTACATATTCCTTTTCACGTTGTGAAGGTACAGTACTGAACTTCAGCCAAATCCATATATCAAAAGGGTCAAATTCACGAAACTGTATTTTCATTACTTAAAATTGCTTAACAGAATCTTACTCAAAGCTACCAAAATAAATTATAGGTGAATAAAAGTTCGTAGTAAGGACTTTAGTCCTTTATCTAAGCGCTAAAGCACTTACTACAAACCAATCAAAATCAATAGCACAGTCCACTACCTTTGAGCGCGAGCAATATCCTGTGCTGTTTTGCGGCGTTCGCGTTCAATTTGTTTTACCAAACCTGCTGGTAGCTGAGATTTTTTCGCCAGTGCTTGGTCAAAATTGCTGACCGCCTCCTGTAACAGTTGTTGATTTTTCTGTTTTCCAGCCATCCCTCGCAAAATTTGGGCTTTGAGGTAGTACACCTCTGGATTACTTGATGTCGCCTTTAAAGCACGATTGGCATATTCTAGTGCTTGATTATACTGTTTTAAATCTCGATATCCATAGGCAATACCCCGATCTGCCAAGTACTCAGGTCCAGCACTTTTGTCTAAGCGTTCAATTGCTTGTTGGGGATTGGCAAACGGTAAATTTACAGCTAGCATCAAATCCATGTAGCCTTTGAGTAAATTTAGCTCTGGATCGTTGGCAGAAATTGCCTCTGCTTTGTCTAAATATTTATAAACTTCCTGCAACTTACTTAACGCCTGTGCCGCACCGTTGACTGTACCTTGACGACGAACCTGTGCTGCTCCCTCTAAAAAATGACCAACAGCAGTGTAAAGATTACCACGCAAGGGATCACTAGCAATTAATTTTTGCCCAATTTCGAGAGTTTTTTGGCTGTAGGTATCAAGCGCAGCCCAATCTTGATTTGTATACGCTAGCGATGCCTTCATTGCATAAGCTAAAGGTTCATTTGGTTCGCTGGATAATGCCTGTTGCAGGTAAGCTTCTGCTGCTTTGTAGTCACCCTGTTGAAAAATAGCTTTGAAAGCTGCCTCAGTTTTATCACCTATATTACGTGCTTCTTTTGTCCGAAAAGGATCAGCAGCAACAGAAGGATTAACCAATATATTCAGAATTAAAGTCGTTGCAAAACCGACTTGAATGAAGGTTTCAAGCCTACCAGACAAAATTGCTTGCACAGATGGAAACCATTTATTCATTGTTGTGTTTCCTTCAGAATTATTACCGTTGAGATTGTTGTATATGTTACTTAAAATTCAAAAAGATAAACAAACTATTTGGGGTGTTGCAGGTAAAGCCTGGTATACACTTTGACTGTGGTGATGTTAACGGGTTCCCATATTTTGTTTTAGCTGTTGTTCCAAAATAAGTTTGCCACAATAAAAACAATTGTGAGTGAGGTTTGCTTGGTTGTTGCTTTTAAAATTTAAAGAAAAGCTGAATATCCTATAGTCGCTAAATATTTACCATGTAAACAAGGCGAATGTCCTGTGAACTTTTTCAGGACTTGGCATATGCTCAGTGTGTATTTAATAAATAAGTCCTAACTCTCTTTGGTATTCTTAACAAATGCTCTATCTCAGAAATGTCGTTTACCACCCCACAGCTTGTCCGACAGCAATTCTCAAATCAATTCATCTAGACTTGGCACCCCAACAGTTGGGTTTGATCATTGGGCCAAGTGGTTCTGGAAAAAGCACACTACTCGAAATTTTATCCGGACTAGCTGAACCAACATCCGGTTCTGTTAGTTGGCACGAACAAACCCTGACTGCTGAGGAGTTACAGCAATTAGCAGGTTTAGTATTCCAGTTTCCCGAACGGCATTTTTGCGGTGGTACGATTTTAGAAGAATTACGCTTAGGACATCCAGAGTTAGGAACACAAAGAGTTAAAGAAGCGTTGCAAGAGGTGGGTTTAGAGCATTTATCATTGGCAACATCACCACAAGCTTTGAGCGGAGGTCAGCAGAGACGTTTAGCCCTCGCTGTGCAATTAATTCGTCAACCACGCTTATTATTACTCGATGAACCCACCGCCGGCTTGGATTGGTCAATGCGTCGGCAATTAGTCAATTTATTAGCAAAACTAAAAAAAGATTGGACACTTTTGGTAGTAACTCACGATGCTGGGGATATGTTAGCGATCGCCGACCGTTGCTGGAGTATCAAGCATGGCGAACTCGAAGCAATCGACCCATTGACACTCACAAGCAAAGTTGACGAACCCCTTTCGGTGGTGTGATTGGGGATTGGAGAACGTGGGGACGCGAAGACGCAGGGACGCGGAGAATAACTAGTGACCATTGACAAATGACTATTGACTAAATTCTTCTGAATTGCCTGGTAGTCAATACTGCTTCTCCATGATCTGGTATCCAGGCTACCCATTCAGATTGAGATATTGGACACAGCAATAGTGCTTCGTCAAAGCTGTAGGGGTTGGGAAGTTCCAAGAGTCTCACCCAGGTATTAGCTTGAAAATGTTGCTGCTCGATTTTGATGTCACACTCATCAGTTGACCAATCCAAGTTGGATTTTCTGGACTGTACTGCAAAATCTGGTCTACTTAAATCTAATTTCATGGCTCTGCCTTAACCTTCAGCCAAGTGCTTGTTCAAAAATATTTCTGTAACTAAGACTACAAAATTAATAAGATTTTTCAAAAGAGATTGTCTTATAACTTAACTTTTCCAATTTGGTTGGTTGTTATTTTTTGTGGCTTGTTTGCGCTCCTACTCACCAACCATTAACAATTGAAATATGTTGCAACCTGGATTGGGCGGTGTATGGTGGGCTGTACACTGGCTACTAGATTAAGATTCCTGGGTTAAAAAATGTCAACTACTTCTATTCCCTCACTGCGTGACCAACAACATCCTCTGATTCGTCAACTTGCTAACAGTATTGAAGCAGCTTGGCATAAACACCTAGACCTTTCGCCCTACCATTTACCTGCGGAGTTGGGGTATGTGGAAGGTAGAC
The DNA here is from genome assembly GCA_024239075.1 of Fischerella sp. CENA71. Classification (GTDB taxonomy): domain Bacteria; phylum Cyanobacteriota; class Cyanobacteriia; order Cyanobacteriales; family Nostocaceae; genus Pelatocladus. Next base: position 590,357 of record JANBVI010000064.1, read on the forward strand.
TAGAAGGCGAAAAATTGATCATTGAAAATCGCTGTTATCAAACGCCTCAGTTTCGTAAAATGCATCTAGAACTGGCAAAAGTGGGAAACATGCTGGATATTCTCCACTGTGTGATGTTTCCTCGACCTGAATATGACTTGCCAATGTTTGGTTGTGACTTGGTTGGTGGTCGGGGTCAAATTAGTGCAGCGATCGCTGATCTTTCACCTGTTAACTCTGACCATTCTTTGAGTGAATCTTATACTTCTGCACTCGTGGCGCTACCAGTAGCAGATTTTTCCCAACCGCGTGATTTACCAGAGTGGGGAGATATCTTTTCTGAGTTTTGTATGTTTGTGCGTCCGAGTTCGACTGAAGAAGAGACTATGTTTCTCAAACGTGTAGAGGCATTTTTAGATATTCATTGTCAAAATGCGATCGCCTCTAACCAAATTTCACCCGACAAGGTGACGGAAATTATTGCTGGACAACATAATTACTGTACCAAACAACAACAAAACGATAAAACTCGTCGTGTACTAGAAAAAGCTTTTGGTTCAGAATGGGCAGATAATTATATGACTACTGTTTTATTTGACCTGCCAAATTAATTATTTTTTTGGTATTAGTTGGTAGTTGTTAGTTGGTGGTTGGTAGATGGTTGTTTGTAATTAATATTTTTCCATTACCAATTACCAATTATCAATTAGCTATCATCTGTTAGGTTTGTTACGTTTCACCAAAACTTATTAATGTAGAATTTATTCAAAGCGAATAAAATGGAGTAATATAACTGTAATAGCGCCTATAAACTCCACTGCATCTCTTCAAATAACCAGGTGTATCTAGTAGTAACAAATTTAGTTTTTTTATTTTACCAAAGTTTCATCTAACTATCTATTAAATAAGTAGTTTGTAATTGATAGTTAGTTTCTCCACAAGCGCCATTGTGAAAAACATTGGCGTTGAATTGTCTTGATAAATAAAAATTGAATATGAGGAACAGCTTTAAATTCGTGTAATTTATGGTTGGTAATTTGCTATTTCTAAAAAACTATTTCTAATTCATACAACTATGCTTAATTCGCTACTTTTTGCTTGCTTTAGTATTAGCAAAATTTAAAGAGAAGGGTAATTTACAATGACGCGGATGACAGAGGAATCAGCATTTAGAGAACAACCTCAACTTTGGTGGGCGATCGCGATCGCTCTACCAGTCACAGTTGCGGCTGGGGTGCTGACTATGGCGAAAATGGATCAGTTGAAACAAACCGAACCTATAGCCAGCGCACCAATTGTCACCACTGTTCATGCTGTGGGACGCATACAACCACTAGGAGACGTGATCAAACTTTCTGCTCCCGCTGGAATCCAGGGGACTTCGCGAGTTGAACAACTTCTTGTCAAAGAAGGAGAACGTGTTAGAAAAGGTCAAGTAGTGGCGATTTTGGATAGCTTTGGTAATAACAAAGCTGCATTGGAAGAAGCCAGATCCAGAGTTCAAGAAGCTCGTGCTAACTTGGAACAAATCAGAGCGACTTTACCAAAAGATATTGAAGCTCAAAGAGCAGTTATTGCTCGTTTAAACGCTCAGTTACGTGGTGAAAGCATTGCTCAACGAGCCTTAATTAACCGTATAGAAGCAGAATTAGCGGGACAAAGAGATGTCTTTGGAGCCAGTGTTGCACGTGTTCAAGCCCAACAACGTAACGCCCAAGTCGATGCTCAACGCTATGAGATGTTATACAGAGAAGGCGCAATTTCTCAGCAAGAGCGTGACAATAGACGCTTGAGTGCAGTCACATTTGGTGAGCAACTAGCTGAAACCCAAGCCACACGTAGACAAACCATTGCAACTTTGCAACAACAAATTGCAGAAGCTCAAGTAAATCGAGATAAAACTATAGCGATTTTGCAACAACAAATTGATGAAGAAAGAGCCAGATTGCAAAGACTTCTGGATACTCGTCCGACTAATTTACAAATAGTACAAGCTCAATATGTTAATGCGATCGCTAATCTCAGAAAAGCAGAAGCACAACTGCGTTTAAGCTATGTTGAAGCACCCATGACCGGAGAAGTTTTAAAAATTCATACTAAGGCTGGGGAAACAATGGGTGTAGATGGTATTGCTGAGATTGGAAAAACCGATCAAATGATAGTTGTTGCTGAAGTTTCTGAAGACACAATCGGTAAAGTACGTCTTGGTCAAGAAGCAACAATTAGTAGTGAAAATGGAGCTTTTAACGGCGAATTAAAGGGAACAGTTAGCGAAATTGGTAGAAAAGTGGGTAAGAAAGATGTACTCAATACAGACCCAGCCGCAGATGTAGATGCAAGAGTAGTAGAAGTCAAAATAGCCTTATCTGCTGAAGATAGCGCTAAAGTCGCAGGCTTAACTTATGCCAAGGTAGTTGTGAGCATTGATCTTTGAATTATGAATTATAAATTATGAAATTAAAGTCATAATCTAGCTTTTCACTGAGAAAACTATTTCAAAATTTTTACATAAAATGCTTGGAGACAAACATAATGTTTGGCAGCAAAATACCTCTGGCTTGGTTACAACTAAAACGTGAAAGAACGCGCCTAGCTGTAGCTTTAGCAGGAATTGCTTTTGCCGATATTTTGATGTTTATGCAACTCGGATTTCGGGATTCTCTGTACTATAGTAACGTTAGGTTTCATACTAGCTTACAGGGTGACATTGTTTTAATTAATCCCCAATCTAGTGCATTACTATCAATGAAGCCCTTTTCCCAGAGACGTTTATATAAAGCTTTAGATTTAAAAGCAGTACAATCAGTACATCCTATTTACTTAGACTATACGAGCTGGAAAAATCCGATAACAGGCATCCCCCGCAACTTGCTTGTCATTGGTTTTAACCCCGGATCTAACGTATTAAAACTAGAGGGGCTGGAAGAAAATTTAGACAAAATTAAAATTCCAGATGTGGTTTTATATGATAAATCATCTCGACAAGAGTATGGACCAATAGCTGCTAAATTTCAAGAAGGTAAACTAGTTACCGCAGAAGTGAGAAGGCGGTTAATTAAGGTCGGAGGATTATTTACTTTAGGCGCTTCTTTTGGTGCAGATGGTAACTTAATTACTAGTGATGTCAACTTTTTGCGGATATTTTTTAATCGACAGCCGGGATTAATTGATATTGGTCTAATTAGACTCAAACCAGGTTCAAATGCAGACGCTGTTGCTCAAGAATTGAAAAATTATTTACCATCAGATGTGAGAATTCTAACGAAGCAAGAATATATTGATAAAGAGAGAAACTTCTGGGCAAGTAGTACAGCTATCGGCTTTATTTTTACTTTAGGAACAATCATGGGTTTTATTGTTGGAACTGTGATTGTTTATCAAATTCTTTATACAGAAGTTGCAGATCATTTAGTCGAGTACGCCACTCTCAAAGCAATTGGCTATGCACAAGAATACTTACTAATTGTGATTTTGCAAGAAGCTTTTATTTTGGCAGTTTTAGGATATGTACCTGGATTGGCTTTTTCTTTATTTCTTTATCAACAAGCTAGACAAGCAACTCTATTACCAGTTTATATGAGTGCTGCACGAGCAATTCAAGTACTAATTTTGACAATTATTATGTGTTTTATTTCCGGTGCGATCGCAGTTAGGAAATTACGATATGCCGATCCCGCAGATATTTTTTAATGGGTCATTAGAGACGCGATGAATCGCGTCTGTACAATGGGCATTGGGCATATTTAACAACCACTAAATACTAATTATTTACTATGACACAAGAACCTGTAATTTCTATTCAACATCTCAATCATTATTATGGTAAAGGTGCGCTCAGAAGACAAATTTTATTTGACATTAATCTAGAAATTAATCCAGGTGAAATTGTATTGATGACTGGACCATCAGGGTCAGGTAAAACGACATTACTCAGCTTAATTGGTGGTTTGCGATCTGTACAAGAAGGAAGCTTGAAGTTTTTAGGTAGGGAATTATATCGAGCTAGCCAAACAAAATTAGTCAATGTTCGGCGCAATATTGGTTATATTTTTCAAGCCCATAATTTATTAGAATTCTTAACCGCCAGGCAAAACGTACAAATGGCGGTAGAATTGAACAAAAATATATCTCAAAAAGAAGCGATCGCTAAAGCTGAAAGTATACTCAGAGCAGTTGGTTTAGGACAAAGAATTAACTACTATCCAGATAGTTTATCTGGAGGACAAAAACAAAGAATAGCGATCGCTCGTGCTTTAGTCAACAATCCAGCATTAGTTTTAGCTGACGAACCCACAGCAGCCTTAGACAAACAATCAGGACGCGATGTTGTGGAATTAATGCAGCGTCTTGCTAAAGAACAAGGGACATCTATTTTATTAGTGACTCATGATAACCGGATTTTAGATATAGCCGATCGCATCATCGAAATGGAAGATGGTATTTTAGTACGTCAATCTCAAGGTGGCGTTGTAAAAGGTAAAGTTTATTAATTGATTTGTCATTTGTCATTTGTTATTTGCAAGGATTTAGTGCATTTTTATTGACCATTCACCATTGACCATTGATTAATGACTATTGACTAATGACAAATGACTATTGACCATTGACTAGAATTTACTTTTTTGGATTATTTAGCTGGCGGCTAGTGCGAAAAGTCACATTCACGCCTTCATTGGATTGTTCTAGAACTAGTAAAGGTGTGGGTTTAGCCTTCTGATCCCAATGCATATAAGCAACTCGACCTTGAATAGTAGGTTGCCAGTTATCTTCCTCATCTACAGGTCCGAGATAAGTTTCAATACATTCGATAATCTGGCTAATTGTGGCTGAAGTTGCTTGTGTTGGTAATTTCATGAGGCGAATTTGAATGCGAAATAGCACTCGCTTAGTAATGTTTGGTGCAGTACCAGTTTCATACTCAACATCAAAAATTTCATCAACTTGGCGTCCTGTACTGCTAGCTATTCCCACTACTCCTTGTTGGGCTTGATTAGGTCGTAGTGCTTGAGAAATTTTATCTTTGACTTTGATTTTGATTTGATTGAGGATCGCAAAATGAAAAACCTCTTCTGACATCCGCATTCGCAAATAGTCTAGATTAAATTCCCGTGAGTTAATTAAATCAGGATTAGTTTCCATTTTGCGAATCGTATCCAAAGCGAGTTTAAACTTTTTGTCTAGTTCTCGCGTACGGAATTTTTCAAACTTGATCTGTTTGTATAGCTGATTCATTTTCATTTTGATATAGACAATTAAAGCAATCACAACTAGGGCTAATCCTCCACAGGTAGCCACTAATAAAGGTGCTATTTGCGGATCACTAGCCGGAGCTGGTTGAGATACCTTTTGAGTTTTGGTCTCAGAGGATTGAGCAATAAACATAGAATTTGGCATAGTAAGCAAACATCAATACTTGACTCTTGATGTATAGGATGCCCAAATTCTTAGTGTCATTTTGCCGTATTGATGGTATTTTTTAGGGATTAGGGATCGAGCATTGGTTATTCTCCCTTGTCTCCCTTGTCTCCCTTGTCCCCAATTCCCAATTCCCAATCCCCAATGTCTAGACTCCTACCCTTATCTCAAGTTTCATCAGGCGATCGCTTCAGTGATATTCGTCTAGTTGCTACAGATATGGATGGGACTTTGACTATGATCGGTAAGTTTACAAGTAAGCTGCTGCGAGCTTTTGAGGATTTAGCAGCTGCTGGGATAAAAGTGCTAATTATTACCGGGCGTAGTGCCGGATGGGTAAGTGGATTGGCAGCTTATTTACCTGTTGTTGGGGCTATAGCCGAAAATGGTGGTTTGTTCTATCCTGGCGACAGCGAAAAACCTATTGTCTTGACGCCTATTGCTGATATGGTTAACCATCGTCAGCAATTAGCTGCGGCTTTTGAAAAATTACAAACCGAATTTCCCCATCTGCAAGAATCATCAGATAATCGTTTCCGTATTACTGACTGGACTTTTAGTGTTGCTGGATTAAGTACAGACGAAATCCAAACCTTAAACCATCTTTGTCAGCAAATGAATTGGGGATTTACTTACAGCAGTGTCCAGTGTCATATCAAACCCTGGGGACAAGACAAAGCAGTTGGGTTATTACAAGTGTTGCAGAGATACTTTCCCCAGTACGCACCCCAAGAAATAGTGACTGTTGGTGATAGTCCCAATGATGAAAGTTTATTTGATGACCGTTGTTTTCCTATTTCTGTGGGTGTCGCCAATGTTTTAGAGTATGCAGAACAGTTGCAGTATCAGCCTGTTTATATTACTAATGCTGCGGAAGGCGAAGGATTTTGTGAATTGACACGATATTTGATTTCATCTTAGCTTTAAATTCAAGGTTCGTAGTGAGGACTTTAGTCCTCAAATATTCAAGCGCTAAAGTGCTTACTACAAACAGACTAGTAGTTTAATTTTAATTAAATATTTTTACTTTCAATTAACTAGTTTCTTGTATGGTCACTATGTGTGTCAACAATTGATGATATTGCCAAATTTCAAGTGAGGAGCAAAACTTAGCATCGAGTATAACAGCTATTAGCTGAGTGCCTATTTACTTCACGCCAGCGAAAAGATAAACATGAGCCTTTCCATTGCTGATTACAACTTTATCGAAGTTCTCTATGAAGACAATATTACTTGCATTTATCGTGCTTTTAGAGAATCAGATCAAACTTCGGTAATGATTAAAACACTCAAAAATGAGTATCCAACTATAGAAGAACTTGCTCGATTAAGACACGAATATAAAATACTCCAATCTTTGGAGATAGAAGGAATTGTGAAACCCTTAGCTTTAGAAAGCTATCACAATGGTCTAGTCTTGATTTTCTCAGACTTTGGGGGAGAGTCTTTGCAAAAATTGATTAGCAAAGAAAATTTTAATTTAAACACTTTTTTGCAAATCGGTATTCAATTGTCTTCTATTTTGGCTCAATTACATCAAAATAATATTATTCATAAAAATATTAAAACTCATAATATTCTCATTAACTCGAAAACAGAGCAAATTAAACTAATAGACTTTAGCATTTCATCGTGTCTATCACGTGAAAATTTCACGGTTAGTAATCCTAGTTTGCTTGTTCGTGAGGCACTTGTTGAAGGAGTAAATACTCTTGCTTATATGTCACCAGAACAAACTGGTAGGATGAACCGTTCAATTGATTATCGAAGTGATTTCTATTCTTTAGGAATAACCTTTTATGAAATGCTCACTGGACAGTTGCCTTTTCAAGTTACTGATCCTTTGGAACTAGTTCATTCTCATATTGCCAAAATTCCAATTCCCCCTCACGAACTCAATGCAAATATTCCCCAGGCAGTTTCGGAAATTGTGATGAAATTATTAGCTAAAACTGCTGAAGAAAGATATCAAAATGCCTTGGGAATCAAAGCTGATTTTGAAGAATGTTTACGACAATTACATACGACTAGCAAAATTGAACATTTCATAATTGGTCAGCTTGATTTATACAGCCAATTTCTGATTCCGCAAAAACTTTATGGTCGCGAAGCAGAAGTAAATAAGTTGATGGAAGCCTTTGAACGAGTCAGTTTAGGGGCAAGCGAAATAATGTTAGTAAGTGGATACTCAGGAATTGGCAAATCTTCCTTAGTAAATGAAGTTCATAAACCCATAGTACGACAACGGGGTTATTTTATTTCTGGTAAATTTGATCAACTGAAACGCAATATCCCTTATGCTTCCTTGATTCAAGCCTTTCAAGATTTGATGCGGCAGTTATTAACAGAAAGTGCTGATAAAATCGCTAATTGGAAAACAAAAATTTTAAAAGCTATTGGTACAAACGGTCAAATTATTATTGATGTTATTCCTGAAGTCGAACAAATTATTAATCCTCAGCCAGCGGTTCCTCAATTAGGTCTTACTGAATCACAAAATCGATTTAATCGGGTGTTTCAACAGTTTATTCATGTATTTTGTCAATCGCAACATCCACTAGTGCTGTTTTTGGATGACTTACAGTGGACAGATTCAGCTTCCCTCAAGTTAATTCAAATATTGCTCAGTGATCCAGAAAGCAAATATTTATTACTAATCGGAGCTTATCGAGATAACGAAGTTAATCCAACGCATCCACTGATGTTGACTTTAGAGGAAATCCGAAAATCTGGTGCAGTTATCAATAATATTGTTCTTCAGCCTTTGGAAATTACTCATGTTAACCAATTAGTTAGTGAAACACTCCGCACTGAACAAAAAAAATCACAGCCGCTAGCTGAGTTAGTCTTTAACAAGACTCAGGGGAATCCTTTCTTCTTGACTCAACTACTGAAATCTCTTTACCAAGAAAACCTGTTGTCATTTAATTTCACTGAAGGTACTTGGCAGTGGGATATTGAACTGCTACAAGATATTGATATCACTGATAATGTGGTTGAGTTGATGGTCAATCAGATTCAAAATTTATCACCAATAACACAAAATGTCTTAAAGTTAGCTGCTTGTATTGGAGATAAATTCACTTTAGATGTTCTGAGTATTGTTCATCAGAAATCATTTTCAGAAACAGCAAAAGATTTATGGGAAGCTTTGCAGACAGGTCTAGTTTTACCCTTAGATGAATCTTATAAAATACCTCTAGTTATCAATCATCAGCAAAATGAACAATTGATAGTTGCTTATAAGTTTCTACACGACCGAGTGCAGCAAGCTTCTTATTCTCTTATTCCCGATTCGCAGAAACAAGAAACTCATCTTTTAATCGGTCAACTCCTGTTAAAAAACACTACAGTTGAAGAACGAACAGACAATATTTTTGCTTTGGTTAATCAACTCAATTACGGAATTGATTTACTGACATCAGAGTCAGAAAAATATGAACTGGCTGAACTTAATCTGATCGCAGGACAGAAAGCAAAAGCAGCGATGGCGTATGAGTCTGCTATTCGTTATCTCAAAAAAGGTTTGGATTTATTAGCAGATTTTAGCTGGCAAAATCAGTATGAGTTAACACTAGCTCTCTATGAGTCAGCAGTTGAAACAGCGTATCTCAATGGCGACTTTGAGCAGATGGAGAAATGGACAAATATTGTCCTACGACAAGCAAAAACTCCTATCGACAAAATGAAAGTCTATGAAGTCAAAATTCAAGCTTGTATGGCGCAAGTCAAACAACTTGAAGCGATTAATATTGGATTACAAGCGCTAGAATTATTAGGGGTAAATTTGCCGGAGTCGCCTAGTTCATCAGAGATTCAGCAAACTCTGAGCCAAACAGCAACAAATTTGACTGGAAAAAATATAGAAGACTTGATTGATCTCCCATTAATGACAGATATAGATAAGCTAGCAGCCATACGGATGCTAACGAGTATGGGTTCTCCTACTTATCAATCTGCACCTGCATTGTTTCCATTAGTTATATGTGAACAAGTAAATATATCTATTCAAAATGGAAATTCACCCTTCTCAGCTTATGGTTATGTTTGTTACGGTGTGATTTTAAACGGCATAGTTCAGGATATTGAATCGGCTTATAAATTTGGTCAGTTAGCTTTAAATGTAGTAGAACGGTTCAACGCTTTAGAAATTAAAACAAGTGTATTTTTTGTCGCAGGAGCATGTACGATTCATGGCAAGGTTCATGCTAGAGAAACTTTGCCACTTTTACAGAATGGTTACGCGAGTGGCTTAGAAAACGGACATTTTGAATATGGTGGCTATGCCGCTATGCAAAAATGCCAATATTCATATTACATTGGTCAGGAACTACCAAGACTTGAACAAGAAATAGCAACAATCAGTACTACCCTTGCTCAACTCAAGCAAGAAAACGCTTTAAGCTGGAATCAAATTTTTCAACAGTCAGTTATTAACTTGCTGGAACCTTGTGAAAATTGCTGCTGTTTACTAGGTGAAATATACAACGAAGAGAAAGCATTACCGCTTCTGCAAGAAGCTAATGATAGAACTGGACTTCACTACTTTTATTTAAACAAACTTATCCTTTGTTATTTATTTGAAGACTATGAGCGAGCATTGGAAAATGCGGTTCAAGCCGAGCAGTATTTAGATGGAGTCAAAGCATTTCTGGCTGTGCCAGTTTTTCATTTTTATGATTCTCTAGCACAGCTTGCAATATATTCATTATCCTCAGAGTCACAACAAGAACATCTCTTAAATAGAGTAATTAATAATCAGAAAAAAATGCGAGAATGGGCAGATCATGCCCCGATGAATTTTCAGCATAAATATAACTTAGTAGAGGCGGAGAAAGCGCGGGTATTAAGGCAATATTCGCAAGCGATGGAGTTTTATGACAGATCAATTGCTGGTGCTAAGGAGCAGGGATACATCCAAGAAGAAGCGCTAGCAAACGAACTTGCAGCCAAGTTTTATTTTGAAAATGGTAGAGAAAAGGTAGCTCAGGCTTATCTCACTGATGCTTACTATGGATATATTCATTGGGGAGCTACAGCAAAAGTTAGAGATTTAGAAGCAAAATACCCTCAAATTCTCTCACGGATATCGGAGCGAAAAAATCAAGGATTAGAGACGACGAACACAGATATTCCCAGTAATTTTGATTTAGCCGCAGTGACTAAAGCCTCACAAGCTCTTTCTGGCGAAATTGTGTTAGACAAGTTGCTGTCTAAGTTAATGCACATTTTGATGGAAAATGCTGGTGCAGAAACTGGTTTTTTAATTTTAGAAAAAGCAGGAACTCTACTAATAGAAGCTTCGGGAAAATTTAGTGAGGATGAAATAATTGTACGGCAATCGATACCTGTAAGTTCTTGTCAAGAGATACCAATATCTGTAATCAATTATGTCTATCAAACTCAAAAAGATGTTGTATTAAATGATGCAGCAAGTGAGGGAATTTTTAGAACTGATAGTTATATTATCAATTACAAACCCAAATCAGTATTGTGTATACCAATTGTCAATCAAGGTAAACTGATTGGCATTTTGTACTTAGAAAATAAGTTGATTGCTGGAGCATTTACGCCAGAAAGATTAAAGATTTTGCAACTTTTATCTTCTCAAGCAGCAATTTCAATTGAAAATGCACGTCTTTATAATGATTTAGAAGAATATAATCGGACGCTAGAAGCAAAAGTAGAAAAGCGAACACTAGAGTTACAAGATAAAAACTTACAATTACACCAAGAAATTCGCGATCGCCAACGAGCAGAAGAAACCGCAGACGCAGCCAATCGCGCCAAAAGCGAATTTCTCGCTAACATGAGCCATGAACTTCGTACCCCACTAAACGGTATTTTAGGTTACGCCCAAATTTTCCAGAAGAGTAAAAACTTAACAGAACAACAACTAAATGGTGTAAAGATTATTTATCAATGTGGTGAACACTTACTCACATTAATTAACGATATTTTAGACGTCTCCAAAATTGAAGCTCGCAAAATGGAACTTTACCCCAAAGAACTGCATTTGGAGGAATTTTTGGAGAGTATAGTCCAAATGTGCGGTATTCATGCTCAGGAAAAAGGAATTAATTTAATTTACAAAGCATTAACCCCCTTACCAATCATCGTTCTAGCTGATGAAAAACGGTTGCGTCAAATTTTGATTAATTTACTTAGCAATGCCATCAAGTTTACACAAAAAGGTAGTATAACTTTCACAGTAGATGTCATTAGCCAAGAGTCAGAGGATTTTAAACCAATAACAAATGAAAATTATAGAGACGCGATTCATCGCGTCTCCACTCATCACAAAATTCGATTTCAAATCGAAGATACAGGAGTGGGCATTGCACCGGAGAAATTAGAAGATATATTTCTGCCATTCAAGCAAGTGGGTGAGGACAGTCGTAAGATAGAAGGAACAGGATTAGGATTGGCAATTAGCCGTCAACTAGTAGAGATGATGGGCGGTGAACTGAAGGTAAACAGTACATTGGGTAAAGGGAGTATTTTTTGGTTAGATTTAGATTTACCAGAAGCTAGTCAACTAACTAATGCTCAAAACGCCGATAAACGCAATATTATTAGCTTTTTTGGCTCTAAACGCAAGATTTTAGTTGTTGATGATAAATTGTCAAATCGTTCTTTTTTGGTAAATTTATTACAGCCTTTGGGTTTTGAAGTTCTAGAAGCAACAAATGGTTTAGATGCTTTGCACAAAGCGCAGGAATTTCAGCCAAATTTGATTTTTATGGACTTGGTGATGAGTGTAATGGACGGGTTTGAAGCTACTCGTCGCTTGAGAAGTCTTCCAGAAATGAAGGGACTGATAATAATTGCTGTCTCGGCTAGCGTGTTTGAGTTTGATAAACAACAGAGTCGAGAAGTTGGTTGTGATGATTTTCTTGCTAAACCCATCCAAGTAGCAGAACTTTTAGAAAAATTAAGGGTTCACTTGGGATTGGAATGGGTTTATGAAGACGTAAGCAACTGGGAATCCCAAGAATATACTAATCCAAAATCTCAAATCCAAAATTTAAATTTAATTGCTCCACCAGCAGAAGAACTAGCTATTTTGCTAGATTTAGCAATGAGAGGTGATCTTAGAGGTATTACTCAAAAAGCCACAGAATTAGAGAAGTTGGATGAAAAATTAATTCCTTTTACTAGCCAATTGCGTCAACTTGCCAAAGCTTTTAAAGGTAAAAAAATTCTAGAATTTCTCAAAAAATTTTAATAAAAGAGGGTTTATGAAAACTAATTTAAATCAAAAGGGTGTGATCCTAATTGTGGATGACACTCCTACAAACCTCGAAATGCTATTTGATTTTTTAGGAGATTCTGGATTTACAGTTTTAGTTGCAGAAGATGGGGAAAGTGCGATCGCCAGAGCAGAATATGCTCCCCCTGACCTGATACTGTTAGATATACTCATGCCGGGAATGGACGGTTTTGAAACATGCCGTCATCTGAAAGCGAATGAATTAACAAAAGACATTCCCATCATTTTTATGACTGCGCTTTCCGACACAGTCGATAAAGTCAAAGGCTTAAATCTGGGTGCAGTTGATTACATCACCAAACCGCTTCAGCACGAAGAAGTTTTAGCACGGATTGAGCTACATCTGAAGTTGCAGAAGTTGACAAAAGCACTCCAAGAACAAAATCGACATCTGGAAGCAGAGATTTCTGAGCGCAAACAAGCAGAAGAAAAAATCCGCGAACAAGCTGCTTTGCTTGATATCACAACAGATGCAATTCTCTTGCGAGACTGGAACAATACCGTTTGTTTTTGGAATCAAGGCGCTGAAAATTTGTATGGATGGAAAGCTCAAGAAGCCATCGGCAAAAATGCAAATGAGCTTTTATATAAACCAGAAACAGTTTCTCAACTCGAAAACGTCCGTAAAAGTTTAGCTAAATCTGGTACATGGCAAGGGGAATTGCATCAGATTACCAAACAAGGAAAAACAATTATTGTGGCTAGTCGTTGGACTTTGATGCGTGATCAACATGGGCAACCAAAATCAATTTTGACAGTTAACACCGACATTACAGAGAAAAAACTCCTCGAAAGTCAGTTTCTACGCGCCCAACGGCTAGAAAGCATAGGGACGCTGGCTGGTGGTATTGCCCACGATTTGAATAATATACTGACTCCAATTTTGACAGCAGCCCAACTACTACAACTCAAACAATCAAACATCGATGATCGCAGTCAGCAGATGTTTAAGACTATAGAATCGAATGCTAAACGTGGGGCAGCTTTGGTCAAGCAAGTGTTACATTTTACCCGTGGTGTTGAAGGTAAGCGGACAATTGTGCAAATTAGTCACTTGTGTTCGGAGATTAAGCAGATTGTCGAAGAAACATTTCCCAAATCGATTGAATTTTCTACAAATATCCCATCAGACCTTTGGGCTGTAATTGGAGATCCCACCAACCTGCATCAGGTGATCATGAATCTAGTAGTCAACGCCCGCGATGCTATGCCCAACGGCGGGACTTTGAGTATTTCTGCGGAAAATCTCTTCATTGATGAACACTATGCCCGTATGAATATTGATGCTTGCGTTGGCCCCTACATTGCCATTACCGTTGCCGATACAGGCCTTGGGATGCAAGCCGAAATACTAGATAGAATGTTTGAGCCATTTTTCACAACAAAAGAAATTGGCAAAGGTACAGGCTTGGGTCTTTCTACTGTCAGAGGTATCATTAAAGGGCTTGGCGGTTTTGTGAGCGTATTTAGTACAGTAGGCAAAGGAACGAAATTTAAAGTCTTCCTCCCAGCAGTCGAAGCAACAGCAACACCGCTCTCAGAAGACTTAGAACTGCTCAAAGGTAACGGAGAATTAATTTTAGTTGTAGACGACGAAGCCAAAATTCTCGAAACTACCAAAATTTCCTTAGAAACCTACAATTACACAGTGATGACAGCGAAAGATGGCATTGAGGCGATCGCACTTTATGCCCAGTATCAAGATCAAATCAGTGCTGTCTTAATGGATATGATGATGCCATCAATGGACGGTGTAAATACATCTCGCACTTTGCAAAAAATCGACCCTTTAGTCAAAATTATTGCTATCAGTGGTTTAACCCCTAACGAGAAATTAGCAGGAAATCCCGCAGTCAAAGCATTTATTGCTAAACCATACACGACGAAGGAACTGTTGCAAACTTTACAGTGTGTTTTGTATCGAGAAGCAATGCAAAAAGGGTGTGAGGGTGTGAGAGTGTGACCAATACGGTTCGGTTAAGAATTTTTCGTCATGCTTTGGGATGTAGAGACGTGCCATGGCACGTCTCTGGTGGGTTTAGATGTCTCATCGATTTGTCTTATCCGAACCGTATTGAGAGTGTGACGGCTGTAGGGGTGTGAGATAACTAAGGGTTTTTCTGAAATTCATATCTTCATATACTCCTATACCCCTGCACCCCTATACCCGTCACACCCTTTTTTCCAAAAAAATATTCCTAAACCCCTATACCCCTGCACCCCTATACCCTTAACCAAACCGACAAAAAATCAAAGTCAACTTTTTAACTAATGACCACGGTAGGAAAATCGGTAAAATTACTATCGTCAACAAGATTCGCCCCAAACCTAAACAACGCATCCAGAGCGAAACAGAATGACGCTGCTTTTGTAGATTGCTGAGATTTTCTCGGATTTTCACTGTCCAAGCATGATTAACCCCTAGTAAGCGTTCGCACATCATCAAGGCTTCTTTTAACAAAGGTTCGGCTTTGGCATATTGGCCTTGAGAACGATAGAGTGAAGCTAAATTGTTCAAGCTTGTAGCGACATCGGGATTGTCACCCTCATACAGCTGCTTTTTCATCGCCAGTGCTTCTTGAAACAGGAGTTCGGCTTCGGTGTATCGCCCTTGGCTATTGTAGAGTGAAGCTAAATTGTTCAAGCTTTGGGCTAGGTCGGGATGTTCGCTTGTATACAGGCGTTTTCTCATGGCTAGGGCAGCGATGTAAAGAGGTTCGGCTTCGGTGTGCCGCCCTTGACTGTTGTAGAGTAAAGCTAAATTGTTCAAGCTTTGGGCTAAATCAGAATTGTCGCCTTGATATAGACGTTTCCTGATGGCGACGGTTTCGGTGTAGAGAGGTTCGGCTTCGGTGTATCGTCCTTGATTTTTGTAAAGACCTGCTAAACTGTTCAAGCTTTGTGCTATTTCTGGGTGGTCGTCCTGATACAGGCGCTTTCTCATCGCTAAGGCTTCGATGTAGAGAGGTTCAGCTTCGCTGTACCGCCCTTGGATTTTGTAAAGACTCGCTAAACTGTTCAAGCTTTGCGCTAAATCGAGATGATCGCCTTCATACAGGCGGTTTCTCATCATTAAGGCTTCGATGTAAAGAGGTTCGGCTTCAGTGTACCGCTTTTGGCTTTTGTAAAGCCTTGCTAATCCGTTTAAACTTTGGGCTAAGTCGGGATGATCGGTTTCATAGAGGCGCTTTCTCATGGCCAGAGCTTGGGTATAGAAGGGTTCGGCTTCGGTATATACCCTTTGGGAACGATAGAATTCTGCTAAAGCATTCAAGCTTGTGGCCAAGTCGGGATGATCGCCTGAAAACAAAGCCTGACAAACTTGCAGAGATTGCTCATACCAAAACTCTGCTAATTTATATAATCCTTGTCCTTGGTAAAATCTTCCCACCCCCACAAATATCCAGGCGACTTCATCTACACCATTTGCAGCCAGAGACTTTTTCTGTTGCTGTGTGGTTTCGCTGATCTCTGCAATCAAACTTTCTCCCAAGTCTTCAAGATGGGGAATGATGTCTCGAAAGAATTTGACATCTTTAAGAGTAAAGGAATCAGGGATAGTTTTGGCAAGAGCGATCGCATGATTGGCAAATATTTTTTCTAGGACAGACTTAACCTCGCCAGATTCCGCTAACTTTTCCTGGAAAAACAACCGTAATAAAGAATGCATCTGATAGCATTTGTCTCTGTGTTCTAGCTGTTGTAGTAAGTTGCGATCGCAAAGTTGTTTTTTGGCTACATTGAGTTCATCTTCTGACCAAGTTAGCTGTGCTTGTTCTGTAGGTCTTGTCGCTATCCAAACCACTAAATCCCAAACAATCAACTGGGGAGAAAATAAACTCAACAATTTTCCCAGTTGTTGCGCCAAGGGGTCGAGTTCTGACCAAATTAAAGCAAAAACAGCTTTGACTCCCCGTTGCGATGCACTGAGATTTTCTCCTTGATGGAGGGTTGCGTCTGCTAATTTCTGACCTTGCAACCGCTCAAGCATGGTATTTAGAGATACTTCCGGGTTTTTCGCTAAATAGCCCCCGACTAACTTTATCCCCAAAGGCAAAAATCTCAGAGCTTTGCATATTCCAAATGCGGCTTCTAGTTCATTGTCAATTCGCTTGTCTGTGTCTCCTAAAAACTTTTGTAAAAGTTCTAATGCTTTTCCTGGCTCTTGTTGTGGTGAGAGGACATTTAAGGAAATCTCTTGGATAAAACTGGGGTCTAAATACCGTAGCCTTGTAGTCACCAGGACTCGAAAACGCAGATCAGTGGGGACAACTTCGCGGAGATTGGCTAGGTCAGTAATATTCTCAAAAATAATTAAGATTGGCGAAGAAGATTCAGGATATTTAGACCAACACCAAGCAACTTGTTCATTGAGACTTAAGAGTTTTTTTCCTTGTTTTTGGGGAATTTCCAAACCAAACTGCAACCGAAAGAATTGCAAAATTTCGGTGGTGAGATTGGTTTGGCTAGCGTCAAACCAAGCTATTCCCCCATACACATTTTCATATTGTCTAGCGTATTGGGTGACAAATTCGGTTTTACCTACCCCTTCCATCCCCACTATTGCAACATAATTTTCCTGGCGTAATTCTTGATGTACAGTAGCCAGTTCCTGTTCTCGCCCCACAAAATGACCACAACTGGGATTGGGGATAAATTTTGTGGGAAATAAGCGCTTTTGTCCCTGATGAATCTGAGTGTCAATGCTAATGTGATCACCAGGAACCGTAAAATCGCCAGTTGTATCAGCGAACTTCCGAAAGTCTTCAGGCATGTATAGAATTTACTGCAAATAAAGTAAAAAATGACTGATTTTGGATGTTTTCCGTTGCTGCACCTGGTATCTTAACGATACCAATTTTTGGTGCTAATTGTTGCAGGTCGGAGATTAGGGATTGGGGAGCAGGGATCGGGGAGACAAGGGGGTTGAGGTTTTTCAGATCCGTGAAGGTTCTTGTTTGAAGTGGGAAAGTTCTTGTTTGAAGTGAGAAAGTTCTTGTTTGAAGTGAGAAAGTTCTTGTTTGAAGTGAGAAAGTTCTTGTTTGGAACGAGAAAGTTCTTGTTTGAAGTGAGAAAGTTCTTGTTTGAGGTGAGAAAGTTCTTGTTTGAAGTGAGAAAGTTCTTGTTTAAAACGAGAAAATTCTTGTTTGGAACGGGAAAGTTCTTGTTTAAAACGAGAAAATTCTTGTTTGAAGTAAGAAAGTTCTTGTTTGAGGTGAGAAAGTTCTTGTTTAAAACGAGAAAATTCTTGGAGAGCATCCCAATTTTTTCAATGTACCACTAAGGGTTTAAACCCTTAGCCAATAGCATAAGTCGTCTGAAGACGACTCCAGCAAATCAAGTAGTCTGCTTAAAGCAGACTTGAACTTTTATTCTTGAATTTTCGGTAAATACGGAAAAACTTAGCTATGCGCTTTGGGAGTGATCTATTGGAGTCAAATGGATCACTACATTTTGATTCAGTGCGCGAGCAATTTTTTGCAACATTGAAAGGGAGTGTCCTTCATAGTCAGCATCTTCAAGTCGCGCAATCACGGGTTGTCTTGTGCCAACAAGATCAGCAAGCTGTTTCTGTGTTAACCCTGCTTTGGTTCTAGCTTCATAAATCAGTTGTGCCACTTCTGCATTAATTGAGGCTTCTGCTACCATTGCCTCAAGTTCAGGGTCGTTACTAGTCATTTTGTCGATGATTTTTATCGCATTGCTAGTCTTCGCCATTCTCTTCCTCCTCAACGTATGTGTGAGTATCTGAGTCTTCTTCAAATAAATGCTTTCGCTTTATTGCGCGTTCAATGTCAATAGCTGGTACTGCCGATTGTTCCTTTGTAATCGCATGTGTGAGAATTGCTACGTTTTGCCCATGAAAGAAGTATAGGATGCGGTATTGTACATGAATATGCTTGGCTCGAAGCTCATAGATCCCATCTTGCAAGTAATCTGCCGCAGGGCGGCGCAGTTCGTATCCTGATGTCGCAAGTTGTTTAATTCGGGCAACACAGTTTGCATAACCTTTGCGGTCTTATTTTGAAAGTTGAGTTAACCATTCAAGCACAGGAACTTCCCCATTTGCTTCCTGATAAAAAACAACGTTGGTTTCAGGCACGGTAAGTTTTCTTAAATATATCAATATTGTTATATTACGTCAACTCAAGGAACTTAAGCCATGTCTGTCTTATGATCCAAGCTTGTAAGTCCGTTACTCCCTGTTCTGGTAAGGGAGCGTTTTTAGAAACCCCATCAATTGTGATGGGGTTTCGTGAACATATTTTGCTTGCGTGCGTGCGATCGCGAATCAGTCACTTAGATGGTTGAGCAATGATTCTGCTTTCTCCCCTATTTCGTCCAAAACACCATTGCTTACACTCTAAAACCAGGATTTTTGGACAAAGCGTAAAAAACCTTAAGAAGGTTGAGGCTGGACTTTGGGAGTTTTTCTAGCAAAGCGTCGTCCCATATCATCTAAAGCCGCATCCAAACCCGCACCTTTACCATTTGCTTTGGCGTAGTTATACACTAATAACCCAGCTGCGTAGGCTTCACTACCAACTGCAACAAAAGTATCATCAAGTAATTCTTGGAGTTGCGTGAGTGATAGCAAAATTGGATACAATGCTTCAAATAGTTCCACATCCCGGCGCATTTCATCCAAATCAAAGGAGCGAGGCAAAAAATCGGGATTCTGGGTAGCGACTTCCAATGTTTTACTGACAAATGCACGGCTTTTATAGCCTAACTTTGGTAGCGATTTACGCTCCTCGGTTGTTAAATCCATCAAAAACGGTAACTTGGCTTTGATAGTTGCGATCGCTTGCATGACTTCTTCTCTATCTGCTGGGGAAAGATTGGCACTGACGCGATTAGCCGTCATATATATTACTCCTGTGGAAACTAGATTCAGTGTTCCCAAATTCAGACAAGCGATCGTACTGGCTGGATAATTTATTCTGCCCTGCTTTTCTTGGTGTCTTGGTGGTTCAAAAATTGACTTGTTAACCACCAAGACACTTAGACGCGATCGCGGCTTCCGTAGGTAGGCACGAAGTTAAAATGCAGGACAAGCAGCAGTTGGTTTAGAACCCCGTTGAGCAGTATTAATCGCTGTGGGATCATAAGCTGTCAGCACTACTTCGCCTTTGCTGTTAAATATCCATCCTTGAGCAGGGATAATCGGTTTATTAGTATTAGTTACGATTAGTCGTTGGTTGGTTGTTGCAGCTTGGGTACTGCTACTAGCGACAGGTTCTACTAAATCGACACGAGCCTCATTGCTCCTAAAATCATCATCTGGCTTGGAGGCAAAACCACCTCGTCCGTTGACGGTAAATGAGCTACCAGTGCCTTTTTTACAAGGGTTTTGGGCAATTTGGTTACTGGGGTCTGTGAGATTTTGTGGTACTTCAGGTAATCCCAGAATGAATTGGATGAAGACTATACCACTAAAAGCTAATGCAGAATTAGCAGTAATATCGCTGTCGGGAGTTTTAAAAATAGTATCAGTGTTGATCAATATAGTGCCACCAAAGATTGATTGAGAATTGGCGCTGATGTCGCTATTGTCGAAAGCAAATAAGTTACCAGTATAAATATTTATATTGCCACCTGTGGCTGTGCCTGTGGCGTTAGTCGTAATATTGATGTTGTGACGCAGGATTAAATCACGGGATCTGAGGAAAATGTTACCTTGACCACCTGTAGTAGTGGCAGTAATCGATGCTCGATTATCTAATCGGATGTCTTTTGCAGTTATGACTTGTATATTACCTGCTGTACCAGTTCCTTGACTATCTGTAGTTATGGTAGCTCCATTAGAAAGAGAAAGTGATCGTCCAGTGATATAGATACCACCAGCATTTCCTTGTGCTGACGAGCCAACTTGGCTAAAAATTCCACTGGGGAATCCTTGGTTATCTTCACCGGAAGCGGAGATATTACCTGTTGCACTAATGAGTACACTTCCAACATTTCCTTTTCCAAAAGTGCTGGCACTAATTACTCCACCATTGATCAAAGAAAGGTTGTTAGTCGTGACATTAATATCGCCACCAGTCCCAGTTGTGCCAGAGAACACAACATTTTGTACTCGTGCATTTGAGATGGTGATATCTGAGAGCAAACTATTAGTAGGAAAATTTAGCTTAAAGCGATTGCCAGTTACATCTAACCCTACTGTCCCTGCGGTTGCTAATCCTCCTAATTCAATGCTGCCTCCTGATGCGGTCAATCTACTACCATCTGATAAATTAATATTGCCACCGACCAACGTTAAAGAGTTTCCTGGTTGCACCTGGAGTCCAACCAAGTTATTGTTTGCATTGCGAAATATCGATTGATTGGTAATACTTCCAGGATTGTCCCGAAACCGCAAACCAATGGGAATATTTACACTTAACAGTGGTACTGCTTGGGGATTAGTCGCACTAAACTCAAAGTTATCGTTAAATATAAAACTATCGGCTGTGGTTCCAAAAAACGAGCCACCTAAATCTAAAATGGCATTTCGCCCAAAAAAATCCCTTTCGGGTTGAGTAAAAATAGATTTGCGTTACCTAAAACACCAAGCCTTCCGAGAATATTAGAAGGATTACCGCCTGTGACTCTGGTGAGAATATTGGTGATATTAGCCGGATTAGAAAAATAGGCTCCTCTACCTTCACCAACATTAAATTCTTGAAAACTGTGAAATAAATTTGAACCGCGAATCGCACCGCCGTCAATGCGATCGCTCGGTATACCATTAATTACATCTGGATTAACCACAGAACTTTCCGCACCCAAGCTGCTATCTGGTGTGATTTGCGCTGTTGCAGTGGTGATAGATGCAAGGCTGGCTACGGTACATAAGAACAAGGTGGTGACAGGAGATAGGTAACGAAACAATTTCATTACTAATGCCTTATAAGGATTGTGGGGAAGAAGACGGTAAGCTTGAAAATTTGATACACATGAGATCCATATAAGATAATATGACAATTTTGCTGGTCAGAACTAAATACTGAGGTGCTTTTTCTTGTGCGATCGCTCTCAAGTCTCCAAAACTTCTCATTTCAAACAGGAAACTTCTCACTTCAAACAGGAAACTTCTCACTTCAAACAGGAAACTTCTCGCTTTGAACTCGAAACGCCATAGGTTATATCAGGATCGCTTGATTACTTATTAATTCCCGTTCCCTGTCCTTAAAGCCGACTGTAACAACTGGCGCAGAGATTGAGCATGTATATGATTTGGAAAAATAGTTAAAAAATCATCCAAATCACGGATCGCTTCATGAATACACTGCAAACAAGCAACCTGAGATAAAGCATATCGATATATCTGCTCTGCTGTGGAAGTATAATCAACAGCCAAATAGTAAAGCGCTAAATTAAACGTATTGTGCCAGTCTTGAGAATCTTGTTTATAACGCTCTTTGGCAATTTGAACTGCACTAGCAAGATTTGAACGCGCTTTGTCTGGCTGTTTCAGAGCTTGGTAGGCTAAAGCTCGAACATACAAACACCAATCATGATCAGATTCCAACTCTATAGCTTTGTTAAAATCTGCCAGAGCATCTTTGTATCGTTTGAGCAGCAAGTAAACTTCTCCCCTAGTTACCAACACCCAAGCGTAATTAGGGTTAAGTGCGATCGCACTATCAAAATCTTGGAGTGCTTGTTTGTACCGTTGCATCAAGCGATAAGTTTCACCCCGCCCAGCTAACGCCCAAGCATTACCGGGGTTAAGTTTAATCGCACGATCAAAGTCTTTGAGTGCTTGTTTGTAACTCTGCATTAATTGATAAGTTTGACCTCGACTTGCCAACACCCAATCCAAGTTAGAGTTAATTTTAATTGCACAGTTAAAGTCTTGAAGCGCTTCGTCGTAGCGCTGCATTGAGTAATAAATTTGACCCCGACTTGCGATCGCCCAGTCAAAGTTAGGTTTAAGTGCGATCGCCCGGTTAAAATCTTGGAGTGCGTCGTCATAACGCTGCATTAACCGATAAGTTTCACCTCGAAGTGCAAATGCTTCAACAAAATTGGCGTCAAGTTCAATAATGCGGTTAAAATCCTCAAGAGCATCTTCGTAGCGCTGCATTGAGTGATAAATTTGACCCCGACGCACCAGTGTCAAAGTGTGGTTGGGATTAATTTTCAGAGTACGGCCAAAGTCTAGGAGAGCTTTCTTATTGTTGTGAATAATCTGACTAACAAGCATTACTGCTTTGCAACTTTAATATAATTTTTCGGTGCTTTTCTTTACTTTAGCGATTTGCCATCATGAGGGAGCATCCTAATTCAAAAATACTCCACACTCCCCTGACACTCCCACTACTATCCCCAACTAAGCTAGGATCTAATGTATTACCGCCAATGCCAATAGTGACCAATGAATGGATCGAAGCGATCGCCTAAATCATCTTTGCCTAGTTTTGAGCAAGATGACGATGTACTTTTAGAAAATACAGACCACGAATCTACAGATGAAACTCATAAGCATGGACAGTCGCCTCATCCCCACGTTCACAGTGAAGAGTCTTTGCGGAGACTGGTAAATCGACTGTCGCGCATAGAAGGACATATTCGTGGAATCAAAACAATGGTGCAGCAAAATAGCCCTTGTCCTGATGTGTTATTGCAAATTGCCGCAGTTAGAGGTGCGCTGGATAAAGTAGCACGTATCGTTTTAGATGAACATTTAACTGAGTGTATTGCTAGAGCCGCAGAAGAAGGCAATATTGATGTAGAGATTGAACAACTCAAAGCAGCTTTAGATCGGTTTTTGCCATGAGGAGATCAAGAAGACGGGAAGAGGAAAATGGGAAGGTTAGGTTTATCGAACTCAGTTAATTCTGAGGCTAATAAAGTTTTACAAATCTCATCGAGTTCCCAAAAAAGATTATGTCTACAGGGTGTGTGTGAGGATATCAGAAATATAGAAGCAGGCTTGCTCCTATTTCCAGATTTGAGAATTATTTTTTACGGCT
Source organism: Fischerella sp. CENA71 (assembly GCA_024239075.1). GTDB lineage: Bacteria > Cyanobacteriota > Cyanobacteriia > Cyanobacteriales > Nostocaceae > Pelatocladus. The sequence continues at coordinate 613,988 of JANBVI010000064.1, forward strand.
TTGTCAGTGCTTTCGCGGGTGAGTGGTTTGTGACTCGAAGTTATGTCCTTCATCAACCTTGTTGATAAAATTACCGTAACCGGTTTTATGCTGGCGATCAGTATGAGAATTTTGCGCTGAACCTTGGTTTTGATGAGGTTTTTTTCCTCGATTTTGTTGTTGGATACTAGTGTTATAAATATTTTGGATTATGGTATTGTTGTCGCCTTGAATGACAGCTGTTTGACTACCAGTTTGACCGCTTGTTTGCTGTGCTATGGTTGGTACAGAAAAAAAGCCTAGAGCAGCTATAGAAAAAAGACTAAGCAGGCAAGTTTTTTTCAGCATTCTTGATATACCTTTGTACTCTTTGACAAATGTGAGAAATGAATTTTCGTCATCACCTCAGTACTGACTAAGAATCCATTTCTTCAATTTTTACAAACCATATACTATGCTGTCAAAAAACTGAAAAGAATTCGCACATGCTTTTTCAACTTTTTATATAGCTATGATGATTGATTTTCAAATTTACCTTGAAGTCATCGGCAATATCTCTGTAAATGCCCAAAATTATTTCTCAAATATCGCCTGCTCTTTCTGGTATTTTGCCAATTAATTCTCATCTATTTGCCTAACTACTGTGAGTGCAGAATAACTCACGCCTGCTGTACCTTCGCCAGGGTGGGTGGAGTCACCAACTAACCAGAGATGATCTATGGGTGTACGATTAGCAAATCCGAAGGGGCCAAATGTCGGTATCCTTTGACCAATACCACCAACAATACCGCGATCGCGTGCTGTGTAATGAGCAAAGGTACGGGGTGTGGCGGCTTCGATATGAATGATGGTTTCTGGTTTTAAATAAAAGTATTGTGCCAGACGAGCGATCGCGTCTTCAGTGAACTTTTGTTTTAATCCTTCGTAATTATCTGTCTTCCACCAAGTTTCCGGATCTACAAAGGACGAAGCAATAATTGTAGCTTGACCTGTAGTAGCACGACCATCACCAGGATGACTTACAGATACAAATAGGGAATTATTTTCGCCAATCGGGCCATTAGCATCATACATAAATTGCAGGTGGGGGGGACAATCAAGGGGAATCGCGCTTGCATCCACGCCTAGATACACCACAAATGCACCGGATGCTGGAGGCAGTTTTTCTACCCGTTTTTTATACCCAGATGGAGCTTTTTCACCTAGTAATTTTACTAAATTCTGGACTGTCACATTTGCAACTATATGATCAGCTGATTCTGTCCAAGTTTCCCCAGTTTTTTGGTTGCGAATCACTACAGCTTTAGCTTTACCTTGGGCGACTTTTATTTGTTCAACGGTGTGGCGCATTAATAATTTACCACCATCTCTTTCTAAAGCAGAAACTAAGCGATCGCTCAATAACTGCATACTACCTTGGAGATGAAACAATCCTTGTGGTTCCTGAGATACACTCAAGGCTGTTGCTGCATAAAGTAATGCTGTTTCTTCTGCATCTACCTGAGAATATAGCTTCAGTTGCAAATCCAGAAATGTCCTCAAGCGGCGATCGTCTGCCAATTTGTAAGCACGTAACGCATCCCCGACCGTAAATAACGTATAAGGTACAGTAATTAAAGTACCAGGACGGACTGCCTTAGTCAGCTGTAACAAATCCCAAAGGTTACGCGGTGGAAGTACTGGATCACGCCCTTGAAATTTCCAACTCGCCTTAAATAGTGCTGCTATCAACTCCCAAAAAGGTTCACTACCAGGAAACTGTCGCTGGCGTTCTGCTTGCCATTTTTGGCGATCGCGCCAAACATTGATGGGTGTATTTTCTCCTGGCAAAAATACTGCACAAGCAGGATCGCAAGGTATTGCGGGTGGGAGATCAATTTCTAATTCTGAGAAAATCCGATGATGAATTCCTCCAGGTTCCAAACCTGCAACTTGAGTTGCACCCACATCAAAAGTAAAGCCTTTGCGTTTAAATGTAGAAGCACAACCACCAGGCACTAAGGCTTGATCTAAGATGAGGACACTATAACCTCGATGCGCTAGTAAAGCCCCAGCAGTGAGTCCGCCAATTCCTGCACCAATGACGATGACACGGGATTTGATTTTGCCAACACGATGACCTGGCATTGATGTTACAAAAATATACTTAACTTTCTTAATTATACTTTACAAACATTTAATATAATTTAGCAATGTGAATTTGTTTAACTTTGGCGTCTTGGTGTTGAAAACAAACCACCAACACACTAAGAAAAACTTACCGCAGATATAGTAAATATTTGACAGTCAAGCGATCGCTTTAATTATCATTGTAAGTGCTATGTAAGATAGAGTTAACGGCTCACTTACAACAACCCATGACCTCGACTCTGCTAGAATTTTCTCGTCTCAATGCTCCTACAATACACCAGTTGCCTAATGGTTTAACAATCATAGCGGAGCAAATGCCGATAGATGCGGTTAACTTGAATTTGTGGATTAACGTTGGTTCAGCCATAGAAACAGATGCGATTAACGGCATGGCTCACTTTTTAGAGCATATGATTTTTAAGGGAACAGAGCTACTTGTAAGCGGTGAATTTGAACGTAGAATTGAAGAGCGGGGTGCTGTTACCAATGCTGCTACCAGCCAGGATTATACTCATTACTATATAACTACTGCTCCTCAAGACTTTGCTGCTCTGGCGCCTCTGCAAATTGATGTAGTCACTAATGCAAGTATCCCTGATGATGCTTTTGAACGAGAAAGGTTGGTAGTCTTAGAAGAAATTAGACGTTCCGAAGATAATCCTCGTCGCCGTACCTTCAGAAGGGCGATGGAAATGGCTTTTGCAAAACTACCGTATAGGCGGCCAGTATTGGGGCCAGAAGAGGTGATTTCTCAACTCAAAGCCCAACAAATGCGAGATTTTCATGCTAGCAGGTATCAACCCCAGTCAATTACTGCTGTAGCTGTGGGTAATTTACCAGTAGAAGAATTAATCGCAACCATTGCCGAAGGCTTTACAAAAACTAATAATCAACAATTAACTACCCACAAACCACTACCAGCACTTGCTCCCGAAGCACCATTTACTGAAATTGTCCGAGGCGAATTTACTGATCAAAGCTTACAGCAAGCACGAATAGTAATGGTTTGGCGAGTTCCAGGTTTAGATAAACTTGATGAAACTTACGCTTTGGATGTTTTAGCAGCAATTTTAGGACATGGACGGACATCAAGATTATTCCGAGATTTACGCGAAGAACGGGGACTAGCTTCTCACATCTCTGTGAGTAACATGAGTCATAAGTTGCAGGGGACATTTTATATTTCTGCCCACTGTCCAATTGAAAATGTAAAGTTAGTAGAAGAAGCGATCGCTCAACACATCAGAACCTTACAAACAGAATTCGTGCAAGAATCAGAAATTAACCGCGTACACAAACGAGTAGCCAATAAATTTATTTTTAGCAACGAGACACCGAGCGATCGCGCACGTTTATATGGTTACTATCAAACACTAATAGGTGATTTAGAGCCAGCCTTTGACTATCCCAGCCATATCCAAGCCCAAGATGCAACAAATTTAATTCAAGCTGCCCAAAAGCATCTTAACCCCGATGCGTATGGTGTAGTAATCATGAAACCAATTTAGTGGACAGTTATCAGTTATCAGTTATCAGTTATCAGTTATCAGTTGTTAGATAATGTTAACTGTTAACTGTGAACTGTTAACTGAATCATGTGGACTGACATCGACGCTCATATTACTCAAATCACTGGTGAAAAATTCTACTCTGCACAACGACGTTCTGTTGGTGGCGGGTGCATAAATCAAAGTTATGCTATATCTGATGGCAAACTTACCTACTTTGTGAAGCTGAATCAAGCATCCCAAGCTTCCATGTTTGAAGCGGAAGCACTGGGTTTAAAACACATGTATAACACAGGTACTATTCGTGTTCCCAAACCAATCTGTTATGGAACAACAGGTAATTCTTGTTACTTGGTTTTAGAGTGGTTGGAAATGGGTTCAGGTAATACCAAAACCTGGGAAGATATGGGGCGTAAGTTAGCCGCGATGCACAAAGCCACGAGTCAGAATGGTTTTGGCTGGGATATAAATAATACCATTGGTTCTACACCCCAAATTAATACCTGGACATCCAACTGGATAGAATTCTTTGGTAAGCATCGCTTGGGTTATCAGTTTCAATTAGCAAGGCGACGGGGTGGTAGATTTCCACAAGCAGAAGAGTTACTGACAGCAATTCCTGAAATCTTAGCAGATTATTCTCCGCAACCTTCCTTAGTACACGGTGATTTGTGGGGGGGTAATGCTGGATGTACTGTCACAGGAGAACCAGTCATTTTTGATCCAGCAACTTATTTTGGGGATAGAGAAGTAGACATCGCCATGACTGAACTTTTTGGTGGTTTTCCGGCGGCGTTTTATCGTGGTTATGACGAAGTGTTTCCCCTAGAATCAGGATACGAACGAAGGAAGACGTTGTATAACTTGTATCATATTGTCAACCATTTTAATTTGTTTGGGGGTGGCTATGAGTCACAAGCAAATAGTATGATTGCAAGACTTTTGCGGTAAATACTTTGTTATTGATTGCATAAATTCATAGCGAAATTTTGACACCAAAACTCAGCGTTCCTCTGCGTTTAAAACCGCTACGAATTAATGCAAATCTGTACTTAGTTGTTATACCACTGAATTGTAAAACGGATTTTTCTATGAATGATGCTATACCCCCTCAAAATGTTATCAATTGTTTTCAGACTATCTTAAATGCTATTGCCACAGGAGATTACGAGCTTTTTACAACTGTGGGTGATTCAGGCTACAAAGAAGGCATAACAAAGCAAATGTTTGAGAGTGTTAGTGAGCAGCTTGCTTCACGCATGAAAGAAGGTTATTCGATAACTTATTTGTGTCATCTCAAACAGAGTCAATATCAAGTTTATTTGTGGAAGCTAAGTTTTGAAGATGGTGGAGACGAATTTGTAGGACGTATGGTAATGAATGCAGACAAAGTCGTAGGAATTATGATTACCTAATTCTCGAACCCATGCCCCAAAAAAATTTTATATTTTCTAAAAAACTAACTCATGGATAGTTTTTGTGGATGAGTACAGTTATTAATTAACATCAATCAATGCATTTTTTGTTAATGAGATAATCTAAATAATTCATAACTATATCTGGGGTGATTTCATCGCTCAAACATCATATGTTTTTTAGAGACGTGAGGAACATCTTATCTCTACAGTAAAAATAAAATGTAGTGGCGTGGCAAGACCAAAATGATGCAATAAATCTCTGATTCTATCTCTGTGTTCTCTGCGCCTCTGCGGTTAAATAAATTACTTTTTTTGAACCGCAGAGACACAGAGAGCGCAGAGAGAAAAGTAAAGCTTATAAGTCACCTTGACAGCGTTACTACTAACCACTAACAACCAACAACCTTAACTTTTGAGGGTAGCTTGCAGGAGGAAATAATGCACACAACCTTTGCAACCATTGATGGGAATGAGGCTGTAGCCCGTGTTGCTTATCGTTTAAGTGAAGTCATAGCCATTTATCCCATCACCCCCTCTTCAGCGATGGGTGAATGGGCTGATGCTTGGTCGGCGTCAAATCGGCGTAATTTGTGGGATACTGTTCCCAGTGTAATTGAGATGCAGAGTGAAGGTGGAGCAGCTGCGGCTGTACATGGAGCGCTACAAACGGGTTCTTTAACGACCACATTCACTTCGTCTCAGGGATTATTGTTGATGATCCCTAATTTGTACAAAATTGCTGGAGAATTAACTAGTGCAGTAATTCATGTGGCTGCACGTTCTCTAGCTACCCACGCTTTATCTATTTTTGGCGATCACAGTGATGTCATGGCAGCCCGTGGTACTGGGTTTGCGTTGCTGTGTTCTGCTTCTGTGCAGGAAGCCCATGATTTTGCGTTGATTGCTCAAGCTGCAACTTTGGCGGCGCGAGTACCGTTTATGCACTTTTTTGATGGTTTTCGGACTTCCCATGAAATTCAGAAAGTCCAGTTACTCACAGATGATGATTTGCGATCGCTCATTGATGAAGAATTAATCATAGCTCATCGCACTCGCGCTTTAACTCCAGATCGCCCCGTATTACGGGGAACTGCTCAAAACCCTGATGTTTATTTTCAAGCCCGCGAACGTGCTAACCCTTATTACAATGCTTGTGCAGAAATAGTCCAGCAAGTTATGGACAAATTTGGGGAACGCACAGGACGACATTATCAAATTTATGAATATTATGGTGCAACCGACGCCGATCGCGTCATTGTCCTCATGGGTTCTGGTTGTGAAACAGTCCATGAAACCGTAGATTATCTCAACGCCCGTGGAGAAAAAGTCGGTGTTGTCAAAGTCAGATTATATCGCCCCTTTGATGTCGAAAGATTTATTCAGATATTACCAAAAACCACAAAAGCGATCGCAGTTTTAGATCGTAGCAAAGAACCAGGTTCAGCCGGAGAACCATTGTATCTCGATGTTGTCACCGCTATTCATGAAACCAATCTAAAATCTAAAATCCAAAATCTAAAATCAATAGTTGGTGGTCGCTACGGTCTTTCTTCTAAAGAGTTTACCCCGGCAATGGTGCGGGCTATTTTCGATAATCTTGCCCAAACACAACCGCGAAATCACTTTACTGTTGGTATTAATGACGACGTTAATCATACTTCTCTAAGTTTTGACCCCAATTTCTCAACTGAACCAAATCATGTTGTCAGAGCCATGTTTTATGGCTTAGGTTCTGATGGGACAGTCGGTGCAAATAAAAACTCAATCAAGATTATTGGTGAAGAAACCAACAACTACGCCCAAGGTTATTTTGTCTACGATTCCAAGAAATCTGGCTCAATGACAGTTTCTCATTTGCGTTTTGGCCCGAAGCCAATTCGCTCTACTTATCTGATTGGTAAAGCAAATTTCATCGGTTGCCATCAGTGGGTCTTCTTGGATCGAGTAGATGTACTGAAAGATGCTGTAATTGGGGCAACTTTTTTACTGAATAGTCCTTATGATGCTGATACCGTCTGGGAAAATTTACCAGAGAAAGTCCAGCAGCAAATTATTAGCAAACAATTAAAATTTTACGTTATCAATGCGACTCAAGTTGCCCGTGATAGTGGCATGGGTGGACGCATTAATACAATAATGCAAGTATGCTTTTTTGCCTTAGCAGGAGTTTTACCTCAAGAAGAAGCGATCGCCAAAATCAAGCAAGCTATTGAAAAGACATACGGTAAAAAAGGTGCAGAAGTCGTCCGCATGAATCTACAAGCAGTGGATCAAACGCTGGAAAACTTGCACAAAGTCGATGTCAGACGTGGAGAAGACACGGAGACGCGGAGAGTGGGTGATGCGGAGAGAGAAGAATTCCCCGTGTCCCCGCGTCAGAACCTCCCCGCGTCCTCTTCATTCCCCGCGTCCCCGCGTCAGAATCTCCCCGCGTCCTCATCTGCGCCTGAGTTCGTGCGAGAAGTCTTAGGCAAAATTATGAGGTGGGAAGGAGATGATTTACCTGTAAGTGCGTTACCTGCGGATGGAACTTTCCCTACGGGTACTTCTCAATGGGAAAAACGCAATGTAGCGCTAGAAATTCCGGTTTGGGAAGCGGATGTCTGCGTACAATGCAGTAAGTGTGTGATGGTTTGTCCCCATGCGGCAATTCGCAGTAAGGTTTATGTAGAGAGTGAATTAACCAATGCTCCGGTAACATTCAAGTCTATTTCTGCCAAAGATAAAGACTTTGCTGGACAGAAATTTACGATTCAAGTAGCACCGGAAGATTGTACAGGATGTGGTATCTGCGTTGAAATTTGCCCTGCAAAAAATAAATTGCAACCAGAAACTAAAGCAATTAATCTCAAACCCCAGCTACCTTTACGGGAGCAAGAACGAGAAAACTGGAATTTCTTCTTGAATTTACCAAATCCTGACCGACGGCAACTCAAAGTCAACCAAATTCGTCAACAACAACTGCAAGAACCATTGTTTGAATTTTCCGGTGCTTGTGCGGGTTGTGGCGAAACGCCTTATTTAAAACTACTAACACAATTATTTGGCGATCGCGCGATGATTGCCAATGCCACTGGTTGTTCTTCGATTTACGGTGGTAATTTACCGACAACTCCTTGGACTAAAAACTCTGAAGGTAGAGGCCCAGCATGGTCTAATAGTTTATTTGAAGATAACGCCGAATTTGGTTTTGGTTTTCGCCTATCTTTAGATAAACATGCTGAATATGCGGCGGAATTATTGCGAGAGTTAGGGATAGGGGAAAGGGGAAAGGGGATTGGGGTAATTTCTAAGGATTTAGTTGAATCTATTCTTAATGCTCCGCAGAAAACCGAAGCAGATATTTATGAGCAAAGACAAAGAGTAGAATTGCTCAAACAACGGTTAGATGAACTTTTGGTTGATCAACACAATCCAAAATCTAAAATCGTTCGACTGAGCGCTCACGACGAAGTCCAAAATCTAAAATTGTTAGCTGATTATCTTGTTAAAAAGAGCGTTTGGATTGTTGGTGGTGACGGTTGGGCTTATGATATTGACTTCGGCGGATTAGATCATGTGCTTGCCAGTGGTCGAAATGTTAATATCTTAGTCATGGATACAGAAGTATATTCCAACACAGGCGGACAATCTTCTAAAGCAACTCCACGGGCTGCGATCGCCAAATTTGCCTCTAGTGGTAAGCCTGCTGCTAAGAAAGATTTAGGATTAATGGCAATGAGCTACGGTAATGTTTACGTAGCGAGTGTAGCTTTAGGCGCACGTGATGACCAAACACTGAAAGCATTTTTAGAAGCCGAAGCCTACAACGGCCCATCACTGATTATTGCTTACAGTCATTGCATCGCCCACGGCATTAATATGACCACGGCTATGAATAATCAAAAAGCTTTGGTAGAATCAGGTCGTTGGTTGTTGTATCGTTATAACCCAGAGTTGCGAGAACAGGGTAAAAATCCTTTGCAATTGGATATGCGATCGCCTAAACAATCACTAGAACAGTCAATGTATCAAGAAAATCGCTTCAAAATGTTGGTGAAGAGTAAACCCGAACTTGCTCAACATCTGCTACAGCAAGCGCAAGCAGAAGTAGACGCACGTTGGCAATTGTATGAGTATTTGGCAGCACAATAGACATTTGCTCATCATGTTATCAATGAAAATGATCACGTTTGTTCAAAACGTCTTCACGTTAATAGAGAACGTTAAAACGGATTGAACAAACGCTTTAATGTTTTCTATGGATAAGACAACGTTAATAGAGAACGTTAAAACGTATTGAACAAACGCTTTAATGTTTTCTATGGATGAGACAACGTTAATAGAGAACGTTAAAACGTATTGAACAAATGCTTTAACGTTTTCTATAGATCAATCAATGTTTGTAACCACAACTCAATTTCAACTGACAACGTGACAGTGTGATATCGCACATAGCCTTCCTCAGTGGCGATCGCTCTTTAAAATAAAATTCAGTAGGGTGTGTTGTCGCGCAACGCACCTTAGAATTGTTGAAGTTGCTTTATTGGATTACAATCGGCTATTAGAGTGCGTCAGTCAAGAAATCGGTGACACCCGTATTTGTTGACCCAGCCTAGAAATTCGACTGATGGTGCTAAATTTAGATCACTAATTGCTCATGACCGAGGCAGAACTGCTACAGGTAATTGAACAAGCAGCAACAGAGGGTGTGACGGAACTTGACCTCTCTGGTAAAGAGTTAACGACTTTACCGCCTGAGATTGGCAAGTTGACTCAACTCAAAAAGCTAATTCTCGGTAAATATCGGTATAACGAAAAGGGCAATATTGCCGGTTTTATTGGTAATAAGCTGAGTGCTTTACCTGCGGAAATTGGATTACTCAATCAGCTTGAAGAACTTCAAATCGTTGACAATCACTTAACCAGTCTGCCACCGGAAATTGTCCAACTGGTCAACTTGCAAACCCTCGACCTCAGCAGTAATCAACTCAGCAGTCTGCCACCGGAAATAGTCCAACTGGTCAACTTGCAAACGCTCAACCTCTACAACAATCAACTCAGCAGTCTGCCACCGGAAATAGTCCAACTGGTCAACTTGCAAACCCTCGACCTCAGCATTAATCAACTGAGCAGTCTGCCCTGTCTCTTGATCACAAGTCTCGACGTCAGC
>JANBVI010000065.1 GCA_024239075.1 Fischerella sp. CENA71
CGGTGGAGCTGTGCGTAGATGTGATCAAGAGACAGGTTTTGAGGAAGGCTTTAGTATCCTCATCTTTGAAGTTGCTGGCTAAAGCTTGAACGGCTGCACGTCGCACATAATAATGTTGATCATCAGTAGCACAAGTTTTGAGCCAGTTTAAAATATTGCGGTCATCTTGCCAAGTCGTGGCAATTGTTGTCACTGCTTGAGTACGAATTTTAAAGACTAAGTTTTTTTCATCGTAATCTCTATCTCTGTAATAGTAAGGGAGGTCATATTTAGTTAAATCCTTTAACTTGTTGAGCAATTTATCTACTGTTAACTGAATCACCACAGGGTTTCTGATTTCTGTAAAACATTTAGCTGCTAACAATAAATTGGTGAATTGCTCATCTTCACCATCTAGACTCATTAAATACTCAATGATTTCGCCGACAAATCTTGGCTCAATCATTCCCGCAATCAGCCGTAATACCTCATGCCAAGTTTCATCTTGCCAGTGTTTGCCAAAAACTTCTGTTTTTAGATCATCAACTGAAATACTTCTTTCTTTTTCAAATTGCCAAACAAACTCCCAAGCACAGAAATATTCCAAAAAAGTCCGATGCACAAAAGCATAATAATCTGCACCCAGAAAACACAACATAAAGTTGCGAGTTCTGAGTTGATTGATCATCAACCTCGCCACCTCTCTTGGCTGACTAACTTCGATACTTTTTAAATAGCCAATCAGAATCTTTTCTAAATCATCTGCACTAATCAAATTGCCAGCCAAACCTTTCTCACCAGTTTGCATATGACAAGCAACTTGACGCAGCATTGCTTGTTTATCTTTATAATCAATAGTTTTTGGATCTAACCGTTTATCTTCCACCAACGCGCGTTCCACATCCCATTGATGCAGCAGTACCCGCGATGCTTGATTGTAAAGTTCGCCTCTATCTCTAGGCAATTCTTGGTTACGATTTAAAATTGCCATCATGGTTAACAACAAGGGATTTCCTGCTAGTTCGGTAATGGCTTTTGAATTATGAATACCGATTTGCAAGCGCTGTTTTTTTCTCTCTCCATCAGCCGCATCTTTAAAATTTAACTCATGCCAACGGTTGATAAAATCCTGAATTTGCTCTTCTTCCAAATCTTGTAGCATGAAGTGGCGAAACTCAGCATCTCGCAAACTTTGTGCTTTGTAGCCAATCACGCGAGAAGTAACAATTACCTGCACATTTGGATATTCATTAGTGAAGCGATGAATATCAGTAATTACATCTTCTCGCTTACCAGGATCAAATACTTCATCTAAACCATCAAACATCACTACAGCATTACCAGTATTTAACTGTTCATGCAATTGATGCTGATTGAGATGAGAAATTGCACCGCTACCTTGATGGAAAAAGTCCAAAAAACCCTGCTTCTGTTTATTATCCCGCCATCGTACATAAGTGCGTAACTCAATCAACAAAGGAATCAGCAGCGAGATAACATTATCAAGGGGTGACTCTGCCCAATTCAAAGCTAAATATTGCAATAATGTAGACTTGCCCGATCCAGGATCACCCAAAAATACGAGATATTTGTAAGTCTGTTTATCATTAACAATATCTAATACTGAGCGTATCGGTTGTTCTAAATAAACTCGTTTGTGCTTTTCTAATTCTTCTAATTCAACTTCTGCTTCTAGTTGGTTACTTCCTCGCAATCTTCTTAAATGTTCTTTCGGTAGTTCGTGAACTTGCGGTAAAACTTGGTGAACTTCTCGCACATTTTGAGCAATAAACATGCGCCATAACTTTAGTTCGTTATAAGCGTAACCGCTCGTATCTAAACTATCTAATTTTAAATTACCGTAGCACTCCCGAATTGCTTCTTGATATTTTTCTAAATCAAATTTAGGGATAATTCCAGCAATCTCTGTGGTATTTTCTCTGATTTTCTCCAGATTTTTAGAATCAAGAATCTCTCGAAGTTCGGAAATTTCTCTAATAATCTCTTTTACCTTTTGCCCATATTCTCTACCAATCCTTTTCCACTTAATATCATTTAGTAAGGAGCATGAGTCATTAATTTCATACCAAAGTGCTTGTAATCTCTTTGTGTTTACAGCTTGGTTGTCATCATTAAAGGCATTTCCTAAAATTTGTTTGACTTCTTGATTTTTCAGAAATTGCTTTAATGGTTGCGTATACTCTTTGACTTCATCTTCTGAAAGATCACTATCTTCTAAATCTTGCTGCACCAGTTGCAAAAATTCTGCTAGCGCCCTGATTTCTGCTTTCTGAAGCGGTTCTTGCTGAAAGGGTATGGTTATAGCATTATTAAATACAAATTTGAAGAAATCTTTAGCGTAATCTTTGATTAAATCTTTGACAAATTCTTCACTGATAATAGTCTTGACAAGAAATCCAAAGGCTTTTCCTGCTACCCAAGTCATGAACCACTCAACTATCATACGCTTGTTTGCCAAGTGTTTAACTACGAGTATATACAGCAGCTTGATGGATTATTCCAGATTTTAAAGCGAATAAATTCTGGGAATAAATCCAAAATCCAAAATCCAAAATCCAAAATTGGATGTCTGATAACTGTTCATCCTGGTGGGGAACACTGAACTTATCCTTAAGCCTTTCAGTGTCAAGTGATGAAAGAGACTGTCTTCAAAATAAATGCGATCGCTGTTTGCAAACGTAGTGGTATAGCAGTAAGTTATGTCTTATTGGGTTTATTAGCCCTGCCAAGTTTGGATACTGTAGTTCTCGCAAATCCAACAGAAAATAATAATACTCCCACGCCCAAAATTCTAAATGTTGATCCGTCTGAACTTACTCCTTCTTATCCAGCAAGCGCGCCGCCGGGAAGAGTAGACTCTTTACCTGATGATCGAAATTTAATTGAAAATGTTCAAGAAACTGATTATCGTGTCAGTGCATTGCAAGCAGATTATACTGGCAATCTCTGGGTAGCTTCTTGGCGCGGATTATCTCGAATTGATCCTAATACAGGCAAAATCTTAGCTCGTGTCAGTTTACCAAATACTGCTATTGCCGCTTTAACCCAAGATAAAGTCGGGCGTTTGTGGGTAGGAACCTATGAAGGATTAAAGCGAGTAGATCCCCGCAGTAACGAAATTACAGCCGAAAATTTATTTTTACCTTCCAAGCGAGTTTTATCTTTGTTAGTTGACAAACGGGGTTATTTATGGGTGGGGACAGATAATGGCTTATCGTTAATTAGTCCCGACCAAGGCTTAATTATGACCACGTTAAAAAATTTACCTGGTGTTAGCGCTAACGCCTTAACTTTAGACGTAGAAGGTCAGCTTTGGGTAGGCACACTGGATGGAGTAGTACGAGTTAATACCGCCAATGCTTTTACTATAAAGCGAATTGAGAATTTACCAGGTACAACAGTACAAGCTTTAGCTACAAGTCCTGATGGCCTAATTTGGGCAGGAATGCCAAATAATTTGCTAGTGATTAATCCAAAAACTGGTGCTATATTGCGGTCAGTCACTCGTTTACGGGGACGTGACGTGAAATCAATACGTTTTGCTAAAGATGGGAGCGTGTGGGTCGGCACCAACAATGGTTTGCTACGATTAAATCCAAATACTGGTGCTGTACTAGATGAAGTTCCTGGACTTCCTTCTAGCCGTGTACTTGCCCTTGCCCCCGATGTTGGTAATAAATTATGGATTGGCACGACCGAGGGTTTAGCTTGGTTAATGCCAAAAATGACAAGTGCAAAACCCCATCTTGCTTTTACTCGCGCAGTGAAGTAGGGAATGGGGAACAAGGATAGGGGACAAGGAAGACAAGGGGAGCCACCGCGCCTTTGCGGGTTAAGAGTGTTGTAGCATATGGCGTGGACAAGGAGGAATAGGTTGCTATAATTATTCTCCCCACACTTCCCCCACTCCCCTTTCTCCCTTGTTCCCCGATCCCGAACTCCTAATCCCCAATCCCCTAACCCAAAATGGCAATCACTACCCGACAATTAATTCAATACAAACAACAGGGACGTCAAATTGTGGCGTTGACTGCTTGGGATTATGCGATCGCTCAACTTTTAGATGCTGCTGGTGTAGATTTAATCTTGGTAGGTGATTCAATGTCAGTAGTGTTGGGGTATGAAACAACACTACCACTTACCCTAGAAGAAACACTCCACCATGCCAAAGCTGTACGCCGTGGCGTAAAACATGCTTTGATGGTTGTAGATTTACCATTTTTGACGTATCAAGAAAGTGTTCGACAAGCTATGCACTCTGCTGGATTGGCGTTGAAAGAGGCGGGAGGACAAGCTGTCAAAGTCGAAGGTGGTTATCCGGCGATGGTAGACACTATTGCTCATCTGGTGCAAGCTGGAATTCCGGTGATGGGCCATGTGGGTTTGACGCCACAATCATTCCATCAAATTGGTTTGCGCCAACAGGGAAAAACCGAGACAGATAGGGAACGAATTTTACAAGAAGCGATCGCTCTTGAACAAGCGGGTGTGTTTTCTATAGTTTTAGAGCATATCCCCAGTGACTTAGCATTTGAAATTACTCAGAAACTCAGTATTCCTACGATTGGAATTGGTGCAGGTGTCCATTGTGATGGACAGGTATTAGTCACATCTGATGTACTCGGACTCTCGGAAAAACAGCCGCCTTTTGCGAAAATGTATGCAAACTTGCGCGAAACGATCACTCAAGCTGTGCAAGATTATAGTTTTGAAGTCAGAGAACGCAAGTTTCCAGCAAAATAAAAAGGCTAGTGGGCGATCGCATCAATTAAGAATGTAAATGCGTTTGTAGTCAGGACTTTAGTTCTCTAAGATTCAAGTACTAAAGTGCTTACTACAAACCTATCAAAACTTTGAAAGAGCAAACACTCAAGGCTAATAAATAACCAATCTAAAATCTAATTCCAAAAATCTAGGTATTTGGGATTAATGTAAAACTCAGGTGCAGATTCTTGCAGAATTAATTTTTTTCGTTGTTTTCTATTTTTGAGGATGTTCAAATAGTTATCAGCATAGCGAAAAGCAGATGCACAATCGTAATTAGCAATAGCTATAGCTTGTAAAACAACCTTAGTGGGGGTTTCAAACCCGGAAAATTTTTGGATTAACTTCAATAAATCCTCATCGGTTGCAGGTGATGTAGTCTCTTCTACCTGTTCTGGCTGATCAAAAATATCTTCAATTAGTGGTTTGAACATTTAGCACCTCCCCAAAAGCATAGGATGCAAATCCTGTGATGAAATTGAGCTGTTGATCACGAGTTTGCAAGTTTTCTGGGAGTTCGATGCAGGGACATCCTATCTCCCTCAAAATCTCCAAGCAATATGCACTGAGTTCCTCGTATGAAGCTTGTTCCCACTCCAGAGCGACCCCTTTTGCCATCTCCAGATTGACTCGGATTACCGTCCTTGCAGGGTTTCTCATAAATTTACCCTAATAAAACTGGATAATTTAAGTTTTGATCAGAGCCGTAAATTGGCGTAACAGTGTTTTCGCGGAAATTTATCTGAAGAGGGAATTAGAGAAACAGTGTATCTACGGAAAAGCTAAAAAAGCGATCGCTTAATATCATCACTTCTAGCTTTTCTATTCCTCTAGTTATTTCAAATTATCAATGGAGGTTTCCGGATTGATTAAACTCAGCAGGGTTGGTGACAACCTTACTGAGTTTAATCAATCAATAATATTCAATTGTCTCTTAAGTAAGAAAAGTAGGTTTGGAGCAATTTGGAATCAACAGGTGGGCAGACTATATTAGTTCCTGCTAATCCAGATAATGTATTTTGGCAGTCAAATGCCTGGGATACCAGAGCAGCTGTTTCTAAGTAGCTTGCTTGGTTGCTAGAAGCCGAATCTGTAAACAAGAACAATACAGGACTCAGAGGATTTTCTTGCTTGGTGGCAAGATTCAGTAACCGTGATTGCCAGTGCTGATAGTCTGTCCACTGAATAGAGTAACCACATGCTTGAATTTGATTGACAAACTCATAGAAGGGTAAGGCGTCAGGAGTAACTAAGTGAAACGCTTTGCCCCAAGATGCTTCTTGTTGAGACAGATAAATAATGGCTTGGCTGACGTAATCTACAGGAGTAAGGCTCATCTGCACATCTAATTCAGGTGCATAGCCTAGCTGAATTAAACCCTTGACAAGTCTGGCTACTAAATCATTGGTTTGAGAAGCACCAGTTTGGCTATGTCCTATAATCGTGCCTAGCCTATAGATGCAGGCTGGAATACCTCTAGCAATGGCTGTCTTCACCAATTTCTCAGCCACCCATTTACTTTGGGCATAACCATCAGAAAGTCCTTTTGGATCAAGAAGATCATCTGTTTCTAAAATCTCTTCCATCCCAGCATAGTGAGGAGATTGGAAGACATCAAGAGTAGAGATGAAATGAACGGGTTTAACTTTGATCTGACTTGCTAATTTGAGGACTTCTTTGGTTCCATTTACATTTGCTGCCCGCAAAGCAGGATAAGGATAAATTAAATTAACAAAAGCTCCATTATGATAAATCAGGTCAATTGAGTTGGCTAACTCATGGAATTCCTGTTGGGAAAGTCCTAACAAGGGTTGAGATAAATCTCCAACTACTGGAATAACTCTCCTGTCTAAATTTTGATCTGCAAGTAAATACTGTTTGAGGTTTCTGTGGAGTTTTTGCCTTGCTTGTTCAAGGCTAGTAGCTCGCACTAGACAATAAATACTAGCTGAAGTTTTTTGGAGAAGTTCGTGCAGTAAAAAAGCACCCACAAAACCAGTAGCTCCAGTGAGAAATATACGCTGGGGTTCCTTGTGAGACTTCATGAAAGGAACTGCGGGCGTAATCGTGGGGTCTAAAACTGCATCTACCTGTAAATCTGCAATACTCACAGTATTAGACGTGGAGGTAGAGTGGATATTCTCAGCATTTGCGATCGCCACAGCAATTCCAGCTATGGTTGGTACTTCAAATAAAGATAGTAAAGGCAATTTTAGTTGTAATTCTGTGCGAATTTGGGATAACAACTGAGTCCAAAGGAGAGAATTTCCCCCCAGTTCAAAGAAGTCATCATGCACACCCACTTGCTCAATGCTCAAAATCTCTATCCACATCTGAGCTAATTTTTCTTCTAGTGGGGTGCGAGGAGGAATAAACTCTGTTTCTATCTGAGGTCTTTTTTGTTTAAAAATAGCTGGTAGCGCCCGACGATCTACCTTGCCATTCGGTGTCAAAGGCAGAGTTGCAATTGCTACAAAGGCAGCAGGAACCATATACTCAGGTAGCTGCTTACTTAAAAAAGTGCGTAGTTGCAAAATATCTGTGTTTTGTTCCAGAAATTTTTGCATTCCACATTTTGGAACTATGTAAGCGACTAAGCGTTTGTGTCCAGGAACATCTTCTCGCACAATTACCACAACTTCTCTCACCAGAGGATGTCGGGATAGAATAGCCTCAATTTCTCCTAGTTCGATGCGGTAGCCACGAACTTTGACTTGATGGTCTATTCGTCCAATGTACTCAATGTTGCCATCACTGCGATAACGTGCTAAATCTCCAGTGCGATACAAACGAGCTCCTGGATCTTTGCTGAAAGGATCAGGAATAAATTTTGTTTGTGTGAGTTCTGGGCGATTCAGATAGCCTCGTGCTAAACCTGCTCCACCGATGAGTAATTCTCCTGGTTCACCTGCTGGAACCAACTTGATTGCGTTGTTGTGAAAATCTTGATGGGGTTCTGCTAGATATATTTGCGTATTAGCGATCGCTTGACCAATAGGAACAGGAGTGTCTCCAGGCTCTACCTGATATACTGCTGACCAGACTGTAGTTTCGGTGGGACCATACATATTCCACACCGATGCACTTCTTTTAAGCAGCTGATTAGCTAAATCACGGGACATAGCCTCGCCACCACAGAGGATTTTTAATTTTGGATTACCTTCCCAACCTGCGGCTAAGAGCATTCGCCAAGTAGCAGGTGTTGCTTGCATAACTGTGGCGTTAGATTGCTCCAAAACCCGTAATAAAAGTTCTGCATTTGATGCCACTTCTTTACTTGCCAGTACGACGCAAGCACCAACTATCAATGGTAAGTAGAGTTCCAACACAGCAATGTCAAAGGAGATTGTGGTGACAGCAATCAAGGTATCTTCATGGCTAAGTCCAGGAACTTCTCTCATAGATTTGAGGAAATTCACAACTCCTCGATGAAGAATTTGTACTCCTTTTGGTTTACCTGTAGAACCCGATGTGTAAATGGTGTAGGCTAAATCGTTGGGAATAACTTGGCTAGTTGGGTTATCTTCGCAGTACTGAGCAATCTTTTCCCAATGAGTATCCAGACAGACTACCTGAACCTGATGATCTGGTAAATATTCGAGCTGACTTTGTTCAGTCAGTAATATTGGCAATTGGGAATCTTCTAGCATCAAAGCCAGACGCTCTTGGGGATAAGCAGGATCGAGAGGTACATATGAGCCACCAGCTTTGAGGATGGCTAGCAATCCAATCACCAATAAGGGCGATCGCTTCATGCAAATTCCAACCAACATATCAGGTTTCACATGCAAGCTTTGCAAGTAGTGAGCTAGTT
The DNA here is from genome assembly GCA_024239075.1 of Fischerella sp. CENA71. Classification (GTDB taxonomy): domain Bacteria; phylum Cyanobacteriota; class Cyanobacteriia; order Cyanobacteriales; family Nostocaceae; genus Pelatocladus. The sequence goes on from JANBVI010000065.1 coordinate 8,579, forward strand.
GATTCGCTCGACTGTTCAGCTCCTGATAGGTGATTTGTTGCTCTAATCCACAAGAAGTTGTATTCTGCGCGTCTGCAAAAATAACAGCAATGCGATCTGGTGAGATTTCTGCTTGCAGTTCGATTAAATGATGGATGCATTGATTGTTTAGATTGTCTGCTTGAGCATGATCACACTTTCCACGCAACTGTCCTAATTGTGTTGACATTGGAAGTAACATAATATATTCACTTTTCTCGATAAAAGCTTGTTGCTTCAGTCAAAAAATAGAAAAAGGTTATACCAATTCTTCGTGAAGCTGCATAGAATTTTACCCCTCCCCAACCCTCCCATTTGCAAGGGTAGGGTGCACGTTAGCGCGGGTGGGGTCTTTGTATGCGTCTTCATATCTAATTGGTATTAGAGAGATTTCCAAAAAAGAAATTACTAACAATTGTCAAATCCCAGTAAGAACGCAAAGCATTGCGCTCTCCTTGATTAGGATAATTTCTTTCAGGAATTACCTTAATAGAAGCAAATCGCGTAGATTTATTTGAGTATTCAAGTCCTACTAAGTACCTATTTTTGTAGCGGATATAAGCAGGTAAATAGTTAAATTTGAAGCATGAATATTAACAAGAGTTTTTTCTAAAGAGAACACACACATCACAAAATTAACCCTTATTTCATTGCTCAAAAATATTAGAGTAGTAATATATGTTATCAAAAGGGTACTTTCACTTAAAAATAATGTAACTTTTAGTGTATACTTTGGGTATAAACTTAATACTATTTTAAAAATAATTTTAATATGTAAATAGTCTATAAAGCTTATATAGTATGATTTATTCCAAGCAAAAGTCTCAAATTGAAAATGGTATAAAAACTGGTTATTTTAATTTTAATAAAGCAAATAAACTGGAATTGATAAGTAATGTTTTTTACTATTTGCCTAGTAATTATATTTAACTTATGAAAATTTAGTAGAACTATATTGTTTACCATATAACCATAAAATCATCTATTTTCACAAGTGATTCAAAAAGAATCATCATATGGTTATATAGCAACTAAACTAGTTGAAGCTTGAAAAATATGAAGTTAGTCTAACCATAGCCTCAGTAATAATCAAATTCAGCTAATTTCAAAGAATAAGTTTTCCAAAAAACAAGTATGCCTTTAATCGTAACTGTTGCATTGATTTACACCTAGAGCCACATTAGCCAGTAATTCATCTGCAAGATCCAAAAGCTGCGCTATGCGTTCATCACTGAGTCGATAGTATACAAAACGCCCTTGCTGTTGACGCACAACCAAATCACAACAGCGCAAACACCCAAGATGATTAGATACATTAGACTGGCTTAGTCCTGTAACCTCAACAATCTCGTTAACAGTCAGCGGGCCAGAACGCAATGCATTCAGAATAGACATACGCGAGTGATCAGAAAATCCTCGAAACAGTTTGACTTTCAGATCAGTTGCTTGAGTTTTGGTAATTTTTGTTTTAGCTATCATTATATGTCTCAAAAAGTTTTACTATGGATATATATCAGTCTTCACTGATATGTCGTTTTGAGTGAGCAAAGCTAGCGATCGCCATCTTTGCCAATTATCAATGATTTTATGAAATAAAGGAGAAGCTAAAGCTATGGCAACCGTAAACCAAGTCAAATGCGCTTGTGGTTCTTGCTTGTGCGTTGTTTCCATTGAAGATGCCGTTATGAAAGATGGTAAGCCTTACTGCTGTGAAGCTTGTGCAAACAGCCATCAAAGTGGTGAAGTCTGCACCCAATGCCAGTCTGTTTGTGGCTGTGCATCATAAAATAGACTGCTTACACAAATAGTTAGAAAATTCCCTTTCCCTTACCTTAGTCAGAATACGTTTGGTGATCAGCCCATAATCCTTTGTAGAGATCGTAAATTTACGATCTCTACAGATCCGTTCATTCATTTTCTCTTTCCTAGTATTAAGGCAGCATAAGCGTAAATTTCAAAATATGGGTGCTTCCACCGCTATAATTGCTTGATTGCGTTTTTCAGCATCCAATTTACAATATTAGCGCTTCTTTTTTTTCTTACTTTTTGCTTTAGCTTGTGAATTTGCAAAACCACCAAAACCTTTACTTAAAGGTTGCTCAACAGATTCAGTAGATACAGTATAATCAAGTTCAGATTTGAACTGATTTGCTTCTGTTTCATGATTATTTATATTATTGTTTTGCTGCTGTTCAGGAGTTTTATCTTTTAGTTTTTGTAGTTCTTTGACTTCAGTGCTAGCATCTTCAATGGGTTGAAGATCATCTGAAGTTATAACTAGATGTTTTTCTATTTCCTCAGTAGTAATTTTGTCAGATTCTTTTTCATCAATAGCAAGTTCTTGCTTTTGAAAAACATTTTCTATTTGTTTTATATCATCAACAGAAAAATCTTCTGGTTGTAATTCATCACTAGCAGCAAATTCTTGCGCTTGAGAAACATCTTCTGTTTGTTTTATATCATCAACAGAAAAATCTTCTGGTTGTAATTCATCACTAGCAGCAAATTTTTGCGCTTGAGAAACATCTTCTGTTTGTTTTATATCATCAACAGAAAAATCTTCTGGTTGTAATTCATCACTAGCAGCAAATTCTTGCGCTTGAGAAGCATCTTCTGTTTGTTTTATATCATCAACAGAAAAATTATCTAGTTGGGATGTTCCATCTAAACTGATATCTGTAAATAGTGCTATTTCATCCGAATCAATATCCAAAATTTGACAGACATCATCCCAACTCCCTGTTATCTCATCTGGTACACTTTGTCCTACAAAAGCACTTTTAATTACGGGTGCTGATTCTACTGCTTGTAATTCAATTAAAGAAGCTACAAGAAAGCCATTAATTTCTTGAGGATTTTGAGCAAATAATTTTAATTGTTGAGTAAGTACAGTAATACATTTTTGACGTGTTTCGGGATGCTGCTTACAGATTTCTTCTAAACTATTGATAGCCGTAATGCGTGGGAAAATTCCGTGGGATTCCTCAGCTAAATAAGCTTGTAATCTAGGGATAGCAATTTCACCAAACATGCCATAAACTTTAGGCATTTCTTCGTTTACCCAGTCACTATCTTCCAGTTCATGAAATAGCTGTATTAACGGTTCTATTGCTACTTCTGCGCCTAATTGTCCTAACGCACGCCATGCATGGACTGGTCCCCATACCTCTAGACTTCCAGAATTTGCACCATTCAATCTTTGATCAACTGCCATCCTGATTAAGTCAGGGATATGTTCTGTATCTAGACCTAATTCTGCGGTATAGTTATACTCATTTGTAATCGTATGGCAATCACCCAAAGTTAGTAGTTTTTCTACAGGTGGTTGATAAATGGTGCTATTCTTCATCTGAAACAGTTTTACTCAACAATCAAATAACAGACTATAGCAGAAATTTACCTTAATACTAAATTAAGTTTACAAAGTATTAGATTAGAATTTGGTAAGTAGGTCTGCACAATAAAGTTAACTAGTTACGGGTGTCATTTCTTATGGTTCATTGGTAAGAGTTCTAGCTTTTAGTTTTGGAAAAATGTTTATACCAATTAAAAAAGCAACTAAAATTGCACAAACAGCCAATTAAATCAGCCGTATAAGTTTACTATGCATCCTGCTGAGACTTAATTTGAGATGTAATTAAAGGAACTTTTGGAGCAAAAAAGAAACCCATTAAACTTGCAAATAAAATTGGTGTTAAGGGAGCAAAATTAGTCAGTTTTGACAGCAGTAAAGTTGTGCTGATTGGTGTACGTGTGACTGCGGCGTTGATAGCTGCCATTACACAAATCATTGATAGAGATGGATTAATTCCAGGAATAAAAACCGCTATTGCTTTACCAAGACAAGCGCCAATAAAAAACAGGGGAATAATAAATCCACCAGGCCATCCACCTGTTACTGTTACGCCAATGGCTGCCATTTTACCCAAGGCTAAAGCTAACAGCAAAACGCCCGAAAAGCTAGTAGTAGCGATGACTGCTAACTGATCATGTCCAAAATAACGAGTTAGCGGTAATGAGTATGCTAGAATTCCCAAACCCAGTCCTGCTAAAGTTGTACGAAGATAAACTGGGCCAGGAATACGGGCAAATAAGCGATCGCATCCGTGAAAAATTCCTATAAATACCCATCCAGCCAAAGCTCCGATCATCCCCAAGAGGATAGCAAACAAAACATCATCAATGCTTTCTAAACTGTACTGGGGTAAATACCAAATCGGTGCAATTCCTAAACGCGTAATTAGCGCAAACACAAGGTAACTAGCACAACTAGAAACAATAGCTGGCATCAGTGCTTGATAGTACTCCACCACATACTGATGATGCAATATTTCTAAAGCAAACACCGCACCACCGAGAGGTGCGCCAAATAAAGCAGTAAAGCCTGCTGCCATTCCTGCTAGACTCATATTGCGAACATCTTCACCTTGAAGTTTCAGGCGATCGCTCACCCAAGTCCCAAACGAACCTGTTACCTGTACTAGTGGTGCTTCTGGCCCAAGGCTACCACCTGCTGAGATCCCAACTAAAGAAGCAATAATCATCGCAGGATTTTTGGCAATATCCAAACGTCCACTACGAAAATGAATGTTGTCGATAATTACGCCGATTTCTCCGGGATTACCAAGAAAATGAATTACTAAACCGACTATTAAACCCGCTAATGGCATTACCAGCAACACACCCCAACCAGGTAATTTTTGTAGTGCGTGAGTTAGTAGTTCTAGGATATTCCAATACAAAGAAGCAAATAAGCCACCTACAATCCCTACTAATACCCAACGCAAAATCCAACGGGAAATCATGAAAGGATTACGTCTTGTGAGTCCAAATAGTTGGGAAAATGCCCAACGTTGAGTTTGATCTAATCTTTGACGCTGCTTTGGTTGCACTGTACTAGTTACCGTAGTGAAAAACGAGATAGAGAATTTTGACGCTTTTTGTGTCTGTTGTCATCTACTTGACTAAAGAAATTTTAATTTATCTTGGGTGTCTGTAAAAATAAGCCAACTGTCAAGATTAAACCTAACTCAATTGATTCAGGTGACTTAATACTCAAGATAGTGTGTGTCTCATCTCAGCACAGACTAAGATGCTTGGGATGTAAAGTTTGGATTTCAAGATTAATGGTGGATAAAAAGAAAATTATTCCCATGAGTAAGGAAACCGTTCCTGAACAAGCCGAACAATCTAGTCCCGGTGGAGATGAAACACAACTGAGTCCAGAGGTGCGTGACAAAATCAAACATCCTCCAAAAATGGATGATGTTTTGCGGGAGTTACCACCGGATGAACTCAAGAATAACCAAGCAGTGGTACCAGAAATGCTTGATGAACCAAGCGATGAAATTATTGGTTTCACAAAAGATTAGAAAAGATACAATTGCAATCAGTATCCATATGCCAATTTTGCTTGGACTATGTTGCCAGTTATCTATTCGGACGAATTTCTGGATCACAAAACCGGATATCTTCATCCTGAAAAACCAGAACGCTTAAGTGCAATTACTAGTGCTTTAAAAGCTGCAACATTTGCTTCTAAAATTGAGTGGCGATCGCCTACACCAGTGGTAGATCGTCCTTTAATTTCGCTAATTGAGGAAGCACACAGCCAAAGTTATATTAAAACAGTCCAAGAAATAGCCTCTAATGGTGGTGGTTACTTAGATACTGATACAGCAGTGTCTCCCCGCAGTTATGATGTGGCATTACTAGCAGTGAGTGCTTGGCTGGATGGAGTCGATATCGTCCGAGAAACTGGCGAACCCGCTTTTGTGTTGGCACGTCCACCAGGACACCATGCGGAAAGAGAATATGGTATGGGGTTTTGTTTATTTGCTAATGCTGCGATCGCTGCTTTCTATGCCCTGAAACAACCAGATATTAACCGCGTCGCGATTTTAGATTGGGATGTGCATCATGGTAATGGTACCCAAGCAATTGTGGAAACTAACCCCCAAATCGCTTATTGTTCACTCCATCAATATCCTTGTTATCCAGGAACTGGTAAAGCAACAGAAAAAGGCTTTTATAGCAATGTCCTCAATTTACCAATACCACCTGGTAACGATATTGGAGTATACCAACCTATTTTTGAAAAAAAGGTTGTACCCTTTCTGTCAGACTTTCAACCAGATTTATTAATAGTTAGTGCTGGTTATGATGCTAATGCTGCCGATCCACTAGCAATGATTAATCTACAACCCCAAGACTACGGTGTGTTTACCAATTATTGCTTAGGGGTCACTCGTCGAATTTTATTTGGGTTAGAAGGTGGCTACGATTTGCCAGCTCTCTCCCAATCTGTCGTAGCCACTATTAGTCAATGTTTGGAGACTTCAAATTTTAATCTTTAAATGAGACAAAGTTTGAGATTTGATTTATCATTGAAACCTTTGCCAATGACAAATGACAAATGACTAATTCCTCAATTTCCGATATCTTTCCTGAATATCCTCAATCGTAAATACTGTCTGAAAATTCAAGCCTACTGACTGATAAAACTCTGCTCCGCCTTGTTGGCGATCTATCAGGGAAATTACTTCATTAACAGTATAATTTGCGGCTCTGAGACGTTCAACTGCTTTCATGGCAGATTGTCCAGTGGTGACAACATCTTCTAAAACCACTACATTTGCACCTGCTGGCAAATTCGGCCCTTCTATGTACGCCTTTGTTCCGTGACCTTTAGCTTCTTTGCGAATAATCAGCGCTGGTATGGGACAATGCTCATAGGCAGATACTACACTCACAGCACTTACAATCGGATCTGCACCCAACGTTAACCCAGCTACTGCCTGAGTATCTTTTGGTAGTAGCGATAAGAGAATACGACCAATCGCTAAAGCACCTTGGGGATGGAGTGTAACTAGTTTACCGTTGATGTAATAAGAACTACGTTGTCCAGAAGAGAGAACGAAATCGCCTTCTTGATATGCGAGTTGGCAAAATAAATCTAATAACTTGTCACGTAAGCTTGGCAAATCATTATTAACTGCCCAGATGTCAGAATTGATAGGGGTTTGAGCTTGGTAAGTCATTACAAAAGAATAAAATTTGTGCTAAACCAATGGTTGAGCTTCTCAGTGAGTGAACGTAAAAAAGATAACTCTTGATTTTGTGTGTAGTTGGTTGTTGACTACTAACAGTCACTACTAGAAGTTCTCAAGATTAAGGATAAGTGAAGATTTGCACAAAGATAGAGGAAAGATAAAAATGGCTTTAAAATTTAGAGTTTTGGGTGGGTTATTAGTGCTGTTGACTACTGCGATCGCAATTCCGGTTTTAGCTCAAGATGAACCACAAACATCAAATAATGACTATGTAACACCAAATGAAGCTTTTGAAAGAGCTTACTTTAAAAATTCTCCTGATTTCTTTGGTAGTATCACCAGTCAAAGTGACATCAACGATATTTTTGGTCTTGGTTCATTTTCGCGAAAAAGTCTTTCCCGAAATACTTTTCCGGAAAATCAAATAGCTAGAGATAGCGAGCTAGTCCACATTCTCTATCGAGATGTTCTCTACCAACAGGTTAGTAATGATCCCTATCTTCGTAGTCCCGATTTACCCAATCCTTACAACACTTCGCTGTTAATGGCTCCAGGCTTGAATGCTAACAAGCTTAAGGTTGGTACTGAGTTTCGGTTTGAACAAATGCCTCCTCGTTAAGGTTCCACTATAAAAAACTAATAGTCAATAGTCTTTAAAAAACTATTGACTATTTATTAAAAGATAGTTAGTACCTGAAATCCAGGGTGCAGGAGTTGAACCTGCCTAAGGCGAATTATGAGTTCGCTGCCTCCACCGCTCGGCCAACCCTGGTCGTGCCTGATAGATTATAGCATAGTTTTATTAATTGTGTGCGTCGCAACTTGTTTTTTAGGTTTTAATACTAGATAATTTGATCTTGCTATAGTGCAGACTAATATTAATTAAGTCCCTAAAAAACCAAGTTTAAAACAATCCAATATTTTTCTGCCATAGCTTGCTAGCAATGAAACTAAATTCTACTGTAGTTCTAACTTTAACTTTATTAGCCCTGATGTTGGGAGCTGGCTCTTTAAGTGCTTTTTTAGGATTTGATATTGGTAGTAAAGCACTCAAAGGCGTGACTGCACCAGATTCCCGCCCTACCACCAAGTTCGCCAGTGCTAAAACCGATAACTCTCAACATGGCGGACTGGTGCTTTTAAAAGAAGAAGAAATTCTCAAAACTGTAAAGGCAAGAATAGAGGGCAAAACCAAAACCCCCAAATCACAGGAAGAAGAAGAAGAGGAGACTGTTGCTAACAAACAGAATCCACAGGGCAAACCACAGCCAGAAGTTGAAGAAAAACCCCAGCCAGGATTTCCAGTTTCTGCTGAAAGTGAAGGCGTCAGTCTTTCGGTACAATCTGCTCGCTATTCTGGCGGTGCATTGCAACTTCGGGTTAGAATGCAGAACAAAAGCAAAGATTCTGTACGCTTCCTCTACAGTTTTTTAGATGTCTCAGACGACAAAGGACGAACCCTGAGTGCTAGTACAGATGGTTTACCGTCAGAATTACCAAACAACAGCCCAACATACACTGGTACTGTTAGCATTCCCACAGCTTTGCTTGATGATGTCAAAACCATTTCACTTTCTTTAACAGATTATCCAGCTCAACAACTGAAGTTGGAAGTGTTAGATATTCCTGTAGAAAGGTAGTAGGAGATCAGGGAGCGGGAACAAGGGAATGACGACAAAGGAGACAACAGAGACAAGGGAGAATTATTTAACTAATCTCTTCCCAATCCCTGATCCCCAATCCCCGACCCCCAATCCCCAATTCCAAACTTGGGTGTGCATTTTACACGGGCTTTGCAGTGATAGGTTTTCCTAGCTTGAATTGGACTGATGTATGGCTGCGAGTGTTGTCAGTGCTGCTGCTGATTGCCATCAACGCTTTTTTTGTCACAGCAGAATTCTCAATGGTAACGGTACGGCGATCGCGTATTCATCAGTTAGTACAAGCTGGTGATATACAAGCATTATCCGTGGAAGTGCTACAGCGTAGTATAGACCTATTGCTGTCAACAACTCAGCTAGGGATTACTCTCTCAAGTTTGGCGCTGGGGTGGATTGGAGAAAGCACGATAGTTGTTATAGTCAAATCATGGCTACAATCCTGGCCTCTTCCTGGAGGAATGAATATTGCGATCGCTCATTCATTATCAATTCCCATCGCCTTTTTTTTCATTGCTTATTTGCAAATAGTGTTAGGCGAACTATGTCCTAAATCAGTGGCGATGCTGTACTCAGAACAGCTAGCAAGATTTTTAGGGCCTTCTGTGAAAGCGATCGTGCGGTTTTTTAATCCCTTTATTTGGATTCTCAACCAATCAACTCGCTGTTTGTTGCGATTATTTGGTATCCAATATACTGGTCAAAGTTGGAGACCCCCTGTTACTCCTGAAGAATTACAATTAATTATCTCTACAGAACGTGAATCTACTGGATTAGAAGCGGGAGAGCGAGAACTCCTCAAAAATGTTTTTGAGTTTGGAGAAGTAACAGCACAAGCAGTAATGGTTCCTCGTAACAATATAGTAGCTTTACCTCAGGATGCGACTTTGCAAACTTTTCTTGAACAAATGGCTGCTACCGGTTACTCTTATTTCCCAATAATTGGAGAATCGCTAGAAGATATTATTGGTGTCGTTTACTTTCAAGACTTAGCAAAACCCTTAGTTGTCAGCAAATTAGTTTTAGAAACACAAATCCAATCTTTGATACGTCCAGTAAGATTTGTACCAGAACACACCCTATTGGGTGAATTATTACCGATGATGCAGCAAGAAAAGCTGGGAATGGTAATAGTAGTGGATGAATTTGGTGGAACGGTTGGACTAGTCACGATTGAAGATGTAATTGCCCAAATTATTGGTGATATCGGTATTGTAGAAAATCACGATGAATTGCTAATTGAGTTTATAGATGACCAAACATTCTTAGTACAAGCGCAAATTAATTTAGAAGAGTTGAACGATGTGTTACATCTCAATTTACCTTTGCGAAGAGAATATCAAACACTAGCAGGTTTTATGCTATATCAATTGCAAAAAATTCCTGCTTTGGGTGAAACTCTCCGTTACCAAAATTTAGAATTAACTGTTACGTCAGTTGATGGGCCTCGCTTGCATCAAATTCAAGTTCGACGCTTTGAGGAGGACACGAGGACGCGAGAATAATGGAAGCAGGATAAGGGGACGCGGGGAATACAGATGAAATACTCTCCGCGTCACCGTGTCTTCTAAAACCGCATCAACCAAGCGAAGCGTAATTTAACGGATCTTTGAGTTCTAGTTCAGCAAAAGCGGCAAGACGTAAACGACAAGAATCGCAGATACCACACGCTAGTTCACCACCAGCGTAGCAAGACCAAGTAAGTTCCCAAGGAACTCCTAATTTATTTCCTAATTGGATAATATCAGTTTTTTTTAGCTCCAGCAGAGGCGCAATAATAGTGATCGGCTTGCCTTCGCGTCCTTGTTTTGTTCCTAAACGAAAGACTTCCTGCATTGCTTGGATATAATCAGGACGACAATCAGGATATCCAGAGTAATCTAAGGCATTGACGCCAATGTAGACACGTTCGGCGGCGATAGTTTCGGCATAGGCAAGAGCAAAACTTAAAAAGATTGTATTCCGTGCAGGTACGTAGGTAACAGGAATATTTTGCGATATTTCTTCTAAAGAACGCTTTTGGGGTAAATCAATAGTGTCATCTGTAAGTGCTGAACCACCCCACTGCCGTAAGTCAAAAGTTACTATTTGATTTTGGACAACACCTGCTTTTTGGGCGATCGCGAATGCTGATTGCAATTCTCTACGATGTCGTTGTTGGTAGTCAAAGGAAACAGCATAACACTCACAACCATCCGCTAGTGCTTGATACAGAACAGTCGAAGAGTCTAATCCACCAGACAATAAAATTACAGCTTTCATATTCATGCTTGGGTGTAGGGGCTCGAGGGTACAGGGGTGAGGACAGAGATAAACTGAATTTATCTATACCTCTACACCCTTACTCCCTTTAAATCCATCGATGATATCTGAAAATCGTACGCGCCTACACCCTTACTTCTTTTAAATCCGTCTCTGCTTAACAGACCACAAGAATTGCTGACTTTCTTACTGATGATTTTAACGTAGATAAATGCTATTCCAATCAAACCTTTCTAAATCAAAGTCTCTCTATAGTTAGTAACTTAACTAACAAAAAATTATTTATTTTTAGTGGGAATAATTAGATAATTATACCGCAATATTGATTTTTGAGTCTCACTAACAAACATATGCTATTACCATACTTGTTTTTTAAAGTCAAAAATAGTACTAGTTTATTTATTTGTAAAGTTTAGAAACAAATATCAAACTCTACTGAGTATAAAAAACAGACCCAGATGGTGGGAACTCATAACAAACTTTGAAATTCTTCATAAATAGAACCTCTATGTTACCATCTGGATGGTTTTAGACGACTAATCAGTGGCAGTTTAAGTATCAAAGCCGACGATTATTACAGCGTCTCTAAATTGGTGGTTGAGGAGAGAATGAGAGTGCAAGATAGCAGTATGTCAACAGGAGAACAAAACGGACACGGACACCGCACCCAGCCCCACCCGATCCGCATAGGCGTGATCGGGGTGGGTAATATGGGGCAACATCATGCCCGTATCCTAAGTTCCATGAAAGATGTTGAACTGGTTGGGGTTGCAGATATAAATGTCGAACGAGGATTAGAAACCGCCAGTAGATACAAGGTGCGTTTTTTTGAAGATTACTGCGATTTACTGCCCCATGTGGAAGCGGTTTGCATTGCTGTTCCCACGCGCCTACATTACGCTGTGGGAATTTCTTGTCTTTTGGCAGGAATCCACGTCTTGGTAGAAAAACCGATCGCAGCCAGCATTTCTGAAGCAGAATCGCTAGTTAATGCTGCTGCTGAATCCGGTTGTATTCTCCAAGTAGGTCACATTGAGCGTTTCAGCCCAGCTTTTCAAGAATTAAGCAAGGTATTAAAAACTGAAGAAGTGCTGGCCTTAGAAGCCCATCGCATGAGTCCCTACTCAAATCGTGCCAATGACGTGTCAGTTGTTTTGGATTTAATGATCCATGATATTGACTTACTATTAGAATTAGCTGCCTCACCAGTGGTGAAGTTAACGGCTAGCGGCAATCATACCTTAGACTCTGGTTATTTGGATTATGTGACTGCGACCTTGGGATTTGCCAATGGCATTGTTGCCACCTTGACTGCTAGCAAAGTCACTCACCGCAAAATCCGCAGTATAGTCGCCCATTGTAAAAATTCATATACAGAGGCAGATTTTCTCAAGAATGAAATTTTGATTCATCGTCACACTACACCTAACTCTGTGACAGACTATCGAAAAGTCCTTTACAAGCAAGATGGTGTGATTGAAAAAGTTTATACTAGCAACACTGATAAATTGGGTGCAGAATTGGAACATTTTGTCAACTGTGTGCGAGGTGGAAACCAACCTTCAGTTGGCGGTGAACAAGCACTTAAAGCCCTAAGATTAGCAAGTCTCATTGAGCAGATGGCTATGGAAGAAAGAGTTTGGAACCCATTAGATTGGGAATCTGAATCGAGAGTGCAATCTTTAACACCCACCGTTTAACAAGAGTAGGAGAGTAAAACAACAACAGAGGGGGATAAGGTAAGAAATTACTCTTTCCCTCTCTTTTAATGTGAGTTATTAGTGGTTACTTGCTCAAAACAACAAACAACACACAAAATTTAGCAAAGAGAATTCAATAGTAATTTTAGGAATTGAATCGATGACTGATTGGATCAAAACTACTATCGAATCTATGGGCTATGTGGGAATTGCCCTATTGATGTTCCTGGAAAATCTTTTTCCCCCGATACCTTCGGAATTGATTATGCCTCTAGCAGGATATACAGCAAACCTACCAGATGCAAAGCTCAACTTTATTGGTGTATTTTTTGCAGGGCTTGTAGGCTCTGTGTTAGGCGCACTCATCTGGTACTATCCTGGTAAGTTTCTGGGTGAAAACCGCTTAAAAGTCTGGGCCGACAGATATGGTAAGTGGCTAACGATCACGAGTAAAGACATCAGTAAGTCTAAGCATTGGTTTGATCAGCAGGGTAACAAAGCTGTTCTGATGGGTCGCCTAGTACCAGGAATTCGTACCTTGATTTCTGTACCCGCAGGACTCAGCAATATGCCTTTACCATCTTTTATATTTTATACAACTGTGGGTAGCGCTGCTTGGGTAGGTTTGCTAACATACTCAGGATACATATTGGGTAGTCAATATGAACTTGTAGACAAGTACCTTGCTCCTGTATCAAAAATTGTGCTTGCGGTTATACTTTTAGCATTTCTTGTTTTGGTATTAAAACGGAAGCACAAACATAGGAGAAGATAAAAACCTTGCCCCGGATTACAATCTACAAAACAACTGTTTTTGTGTAAAAAGTAGCGTTTTTAATGAGTAAAAGCTACTTGTGACTTGCTATTTGACTTTGCTTCCGCATAGCCTTAGCAATCTAGCTTACATTCATTAATTCAGTAATATTTGGCAGGTTTTCAGCTAAAAGTTGATGCTACCAAAAATTTCTGATCCACGCATTTTTGTAAGATGAGCATGGTAACTTTTTTAAGCATAAGTAAGTACTAGGAGCTTTCATGACAGACCAACCTTCCGCAGCTACCCCGATGAATGCTGCTGCCATACCAATGAATAGAGTATCGGCTTCTACTCCGATCAATGCTACTCCTACCCCAACTGTTGGTAGCACCACAAGTAAAAAAATTCTCAGTGTTGACTTAGGTAGAACTTCCACAAAAGCTTGTGTCAGCCGCGAACCAGGAAATGTAATCTTTGTCTCTGCCAACGTTAAAGAAATGACAATGGAACAAGTGCGGGGAGGTGTCTTTGAAGCCCGCGCAACAGATCCCTTGATGGATTTGTGGTTGGAGTATCAAGGTAGTGGATTTGCTGTAGGTCAACTAGCTGCCGACTTCGGTGCTAATTTGGGTGTAGGCCAATCTAAGGTAGAAGATGCACTTGTCAAAACCTTGGCTTGTGCTGGTTACTTCAAGCTGAAAGATGATATTTCTGTTGTGTTAGGTTTGCCTTACCTTTCTCAAGAACAGTTTGAAAAGGAAAAAGCCCAGTTGGTTAGCCAATTGAGTGGTCCTCACACGATGAAGTTTCGCGGCGAAGATGTATCACTCAACATCAGTAAGGTTTGGGTAATGCCAGAAGGCTATGGCAGTTTACTATGGTGTGAAGCCCAACCGAAAAAAACCGCAGCAATGCCTGATTTTACTAAGGTGTCAGTAGGGATCGTTGATATTGGCCATCAAACTATTGATTGCTTGATGATAGATAATTTCCGCTTTGCTAGAGGCGCTTCTAAAAGTGAAGACTTTGGTATGAGCAAGTTTTATGAACTCGTAGCCGCCGAAATTGATGGAGCCGATAGCCAATCTCTGGCTCTAATTGCTGCTGTTAACCGTCCCAAAGGCGATCGCTACTATCGTCCTAGAGGTGCAGGTAAACCCGCAAACCTAGATGACTTTCTTCCCAATTTAATAGAAATGTTTTCGCGTGAAATTTGCAGTCGTGTGTTAGCATGGCTACCAGAGCGTGTCACCGATGTGATTCTCACTGGTGGCGGTGGGGAGTTCTTCTGGGAAGACGTTCAACGTCTGTTAAAAGAAGCAAAAATTAATGCCCACTTAGCATCACCATCTCGACAAGCTAATGCTCTAGGTCAGTTTATTTATTCAGAGGCACAACTATCCGCCAATCGCTCTTCTAGGGCTTAAAAATAATGTTCCAATGGTCAAAAAAGGTGGTTAAATCGGTTACGTTCAACCCAGGGGTGGCTGACGAAAGCTTGTTAGCGCTTATTGAAAGCCAATTGGAGAAAGATCCCAATAAGACTTTCAGCGACCTCTGTAAAGAGGCCCTGTGGCAAGCTCTATGCGTGCCAGAATCAGTAAGACCAAGCCCACCGCCTACTCCGCAAACAGTATCGACAAAAGGAGTAGAACCACAAATATCTGAACTACAAAGGCAATTGGCTGACCTTGAGGAACGTTTTTTTGCCAGAGAATCTCATCGATTAGAGATGATGGAACGCCACCTGACACAACTCAGTCAACAAGTGGCACAACTGGCAATTATGGTGAATCAAACGCAAGCCGTACAGTCGCCATTACCATCAACAGCAGTACCAGAAGTAGTAAATCATACTGTTACCACTTCTTATACTGTTCCACCTCCCCAAGATGTTGATCCTGTGATTAGCCGTCTGAGTCAGTATTTGGATGATTTTTAGGAACCCCAGGGTGTGATATTATTGTGCCGCTTTTGACCTCCTTAGTAGAATCTCTATTAAGGAGGTTTAATATTTCAGTTAGTATTGAGCATTTGAGTAAGAAGAACAAAACAATTCATGCATACCCTGCGAGAACAACAAGGGTGTACAAAATTGAAGCATTCAAAAAAAGAATCTTTTTGACTTTTGATTCTTTATGCTGTTACCAACCAAGAACTAACAATTGATACTGAGCAAGTTTGATAAGCTGAGTTGTAAATTAGCTATTCAGGTTCGATATTATTCAAGGTGTATGTTATGCTTTTGCGATCGCTCACGGTTGTTTTCTTTTCCTGTCTGCTTGCAGTATTATTGTGCGTGTTTACTGCTCCTGCGATCGCACTTACACAAATTAGGCTATTTGATCTCACTTACAAAGAATGCCCAGCAGAAATAGGAAAAGGAGCAGTTACAAGTGGCACCACCATGGCAGCTAACTGCTTTTTAGTTACAGGTAAGGCTGAAAATTCAACCTATAAAACAGTCTATGATGCAGATATTTTTGGACGCATATATGATGCCAACAATGACCCAGTAATGCAAAATCGTACCCGTCTTGGCTCAATTCCTGAAGTACCACCAGGGATCAGTGACTTTGAATTAAGAATTTCTGTAGCAGCAAATCAACCTACCCCTCTTAAGCTCAAACAATTTAAAGCTGCAGGGTTTGGCGCCCAAGTCCGTAAATCATAACTAGAATTAATCTCACAATAAGTTTTTGAACTTGCAAAAAACAAAAAAGGTGGTAAAGTAGTCAAGTGCGAAAGCCGAAAAGCAAGAGCCGAGCAAGCGAGTCAAAAAAAACAGAAAAAAAAATCTGAAATAGTTGACAAAAAGAAAAGAGCTTGCTAATCTAGATAAAGTGTCAAGCAAAAGCAAGACGCCACGAACCTTGAAAAATCAATAGTTTGAAAGCCATAAGAAACTAATCCTCGTCAAAAAAAATGAAGTTTTGGGTCAACAAACCCAGACAAAAGAAAGGATTACAATAAGTAATTTTTGAGCCAAAAGGCGACTCCAAAACGGAGAGTTTGATCCTGGCTCAGGATGAACGCTGGCGGTATGCTTAACACATGCAAGTCGAACGGTCTCTTAGGAGATAGTGGCGGACGGGTGAGTAACGCGTGAGAATCTGGCTC
>JANBVI010000066.1 GCA_024239075.1 Fischerella sp. CENA71
CCGATTCTTAACTCTTCAAGTAGAGTCAAGAATTCATGAAAAATGCTTATACTGCAATTACTAAGCAAGAATTAATTATATCAGTCCCTAGTCTTAGACCTGCTGGGGACTTTTTCTAATTTATGATACATTGACTATCAGACATACATCAAAACAAATGGTAGTAATTTAAGTATTACTTGCGGCTAATTAATAATTAGTACTGTTGGTAGATTGGTTATCAATATTGAGACTGTTAATCTGTATTTGTTAGTAAAAAACGTTTACCAAATTCAGAACAATGAACATTCTTGCTTGGATTGTTTTAGGTTTAATCGCTGGTGCTATTGCCAAAGCTATCTACCCTGGTCATCAAGGCGGCGGTATTTTGGGAACAATTCTTTTAGGAATCATTGGTGCATTTGTTGGTGGTAGTCTAGGCGTATTCTTCGCTACGGGACGCTTTGCCTTAGCAGCCTCAACTCTGAGCATTCCCGGTATTGTAGTAGCGGTTCTCGGTGCAATTATTGCTGTTTTTGTGTGGAATGCATTAAGTCGTCGTACTGTGTAAGCAATTAAATTTCATTTCATTTATAGTAAAAGTCGCTTAAGCCATTTCACTATATTTTCTCCCTGAATTTAAATAAAACAGTAGCGCCTGCCTGTATTGAGGTTGGCGCTATTATTATTTTTTAATCACACACTATTTCTGCAATTATAAAATGCGATCGCTCGTAGTATATAGTTTATACAATCATCTTGGTTAATCTTCAGCCTTAACTCAATTGTGCTGTACTATAATCCAACCATTACCCTTACTACTATAATGTTTGCAATGGAATTTAATATTATTGATATAGATTTATCCACACCTCCTACTATTTATAGAACCAACAACCCTGATCACTACGGCAAATTGGCAATTGATTTTATGCCTGAAACTTCCCCCACAATCGCCAGCTTTGATAACTTGCAACAAGTAAAAGACTGGTTAGTTGATAAGTTTGGAGAAGAACAATACCGACAATGGTTTCCATCAGGATTAGCTGAAAAATTACCTGGAGGTCAAGTCAATCACGTTAGCTAATAACTTCATATCAAATAATCAACACAAAGTTACTAGCTGCGTCACTATCCTCTAATGTAGATATTTACTCAATAAATGCCTTGTAATCTTCAATTTTTTTAGCCAAACGTGAAGCTAAAAACGAACTTGCATCCTTGAGCGCTTCATAAATCTCAATAGCTTCCTCTCGATATTGAGTAATTTTGTCTTGAGTCCAGTAGTGTGGTGGCGCTTGTAGATTACTAATTCTATCCGCTAACTTTACCATCCATATTTCTGGTGGTTGCTCTTTTATCCTTCGCAAACTATCTGCCATCTGAAGATGTTTTGCTAAACTTTCATCTTTTGTTAAGGCAAGTACACCATTAGCTACAGCTTCATCAAATTCAGTTTTGATTTGCTCAAAAGTTGTATTGGTATCTTCAATCGTGTCATGTAAAATTGCACATTGAAGTGCTAAATTACCATCATATTCTTGTTCTACATTTAAAGCAGCAATTACTTCCATGCTCACAAAGCTTAAATGCATAATGTAAGATATTTCTGTACCTGGCACTTTCTGCCCTTGATGGGCGTGTGCGGCAAATTTGTAGGCTTTGATATAAGTATCTTGTGACCAGTTTTGTAAACTTTGATATATTTCCATTTATGCTTGCAATAACAATAAATTTATAGTCAAGTAATTTGGTACACTATATATTGTAAATTAGCAGCAAAATAACAATTTTTAAGTATAGTAAATAATCTGAAACTTAGGATTTTTAACAAAATTATGAAAACAAAACACAATTATTTCATTATCTTTGACACTTCAGAGGGAGCGTACTTGTGTTTGAATCCTGATAACAAAGGTTTATTAACTTATTCAACCCCAAAACAAGCTTGTGATGCTTTTGAGTTGGGCTACAAAGAGCGTTATCAACAGCCTTCCTCTACTTGCTCTACTAGTGCAACATTGCATTGGTTAAACCTACAACCATTTGTGGTAGCTTTAAGTGCCAGCCTAAGCCCAATGGAAGTGTTAAAGGCGCTCTCAAATTCAGATATCCCAGACCTAAAGGTGTATTCTCTGTCTAGCGCTGCTGTGCGTCATGTTAAGGGAGCTAAAGTTGATTTAGAAACCTGCCGCCATTATGAAGTATCAAAGGTAGAGTTGACTAACTCTAAATGGTGGCAAGAAGAACCTACTTAATTCATCATAGCTATCAATATTTTGCTTTAACCAATCTGTCTGCAACCCATAACGGTCTTATTGTTTCAAAACCTCGCTAGGTTACGAGATGAAGCCACAATGTCAATGAGGTCAACAACAGCAGCAGACAGTGCCTCAGAAAACGAAGTAGTGTTGAAAGCAACAGTTGAAAACCTGACAGCCACATCTTCTAAAAGTGCCACTGAAAGTGATTCGGATGTGCTGTAGTGCCTGTATGCCAACTCAAAATAAGGCTGTGCTTGCTGCAATCTAGATTGTGAGGGTAGGCGATCGCGCTTTTTGTGTGAATTAAAGTCTGGGTCGGCAGGTACTAAATTCCAAAGTTCGTTAGTAGGATAAACCGATATAGGCAAGAGGTGGTCTAAATCATACCGAGTGCCAGAAGTAATTTGTTTTTCTGTCCAAGGACAAACAAATTCTTTGCCTTCCATTAGTAGCAGATCAACATTATTGCGCTCCCAGCTTAAAGGTCTGCGGTTATCGGGTCTATCGGTTAATAGCTGGTAAATATAGCCTCGGTTTACTTGAAGTTGATTTTCCTGCTGTACTTTTTCTGTAAACAGACACCATTCGTGAATGCAGAGCGCTTCAATCCACAATGACATTTCCTGAAAGGTTTGCCACAATTCAGCTTTAATTACTAAACACTTATCTTGCGCTTGAGTGCTGGGAATTGCTACAACTTGACTGTTAAGCTCTGTAAATTTCATAGGTTTAGCAAACACAGTCCAATTGCCCGGGCCAGCATGTTGAACTGGCATTTCAATAGCCTTGCTAATAGCAGTGATGGTATTGCTGTAAGCTTTCTGCAAAGATTCGGGATAGGTTTGAAATTTTCGCGGAACTCTTAGCTCGTTGATGAGGAAAAAGCCATCGCTGGGGCTTGAGGTTCCACCCACAATTGATTCCCATTCACAGCGTAGTTTCTCTAACTGGGGGCGAAACAACATATCATTTCGCAATCGACCCTTTAGTGTTGCTCGTTGTCCTTGCAAGATGGGTTCGCTGGGTTTGACAAACGGCCAATAGTAAGCCACCCAAAACTGTGCTAGTACTCGCAATGGCACTGCTACATCACATTGAAGATTTCGCAGATCGGGGAAGCTGAGAACAACATCATTAATCGCACGTAACAAGGCGATTTTATAGCTCGTCACCTTGTTATCGTGTTTGAGAATTGTACTGATAATGACGCTTCCCGATGACATCGCAGAGGTTAAAAACGCTACTCTATAATATCCCCCCCGTTTTCATCCCGCTTCACCTCCACCACCTTCACATTAAATCTTTCCCACTCCTGCACAGTAAACCCTGCTTCGGTTTCGTCGGGATATCTGGTTGCCATTATTTGCCATGCAGCTTCTTCTGTCTCAGCCTTAATATAGTGTCCCTGTCTGGCTTCGATGTTATCTCGACCAAGACAGTCGTGCAGGTATAATGCGTTACGTGTACATCTGTATTCTTTTTGCATAATGTTATTGATAATTAAATAGCCGACTTTTTCTCCTCTAAATCGGTTGGTCTTGGTACAAACAACTGTGGAAACACAAGTCCAGAGCGGTGTTTGTAGTCAGTAAACTCAGGGTAGCGAGATAGAGACTTATCTTTTTTGAGCATATTTGGAATAAATATCGTGATGATAAAACCTCCAAGAATCAAGAATGGAAGCCAGTGTTGAGTCAGCATGGCAAAGGCACTATAAATAAATATCTCCCCTAGATAATTGGTATTGCGACAACGAGCAAAGAAACCTTCTGTAATTAGTCCTGGTTGATACTTGAGGGTAAAGTACTTTTGGGCATCGCTGGTAAAGTGCAAAAATACACCCAAGATGTTCAAACAGATAGCTGCTGCTACTAATGGAAGTGATGGTATAGTGCCACTGCTAATTAAAATAAACGGCGCTATCCAGTACAAGCACACCAACCCAAAGACAACAAATCCCTGAATAATAGAAATTTCTTGTTCCCATTGTTTATCCGGGTAAATACGGTCTTTTAGTAACCATAAAAAACCATAAGTACCATGCAAGGCTAGATAAATCCAACAACCAAGGGTGAAATTTTGGTATAAAATCATCAGTCCTAAAATTACCCAAAAGGTAAGTCCTTTGCTCAGATTGATAGCATGTTTGGCTTTCATAGCGGCAATTTCCTATCCCATGTACCTTTAGAACTTTAACAGTTGTCTGTTGTAATGATTAAAGACCTGGCTTACTATGTTAAAAAGTTTTCTCCTAAATCAGCATCTAACAAAATTGGCTTAAACGTTAGCTCTGGCGCTCCCAATAAACCCCTACTGCTGCTATCTGTCATTGAAATGATAGCAACTGAGCAGATAACGCTAAACCAAATTCCCTTCAACGCCGAACTCATCGCCACATTTCTCAAGCTGTGGAGCCATTTGGAGCCAATACGCAAACCAGATATCGGATTGCCGTTCTATCATTTGACTAGCGACGGATTTTGGCATTATCAAATGAAGGTGGGGTTTGAATCACTAATTGCTGCCAAAGTCAAAATCAGAACCCCCAGCACCATTAGAGAAACCGTTGAGTATGCTTACTTAGATAATGAACTTTGGTCACTACTGCAAAACCAGAGCGATCGCACTGTCCTAACCCACACACTCATTAATTCGTGGTTTAGTGATCGCACTTCTGACATTGAGCCACTACTAAAAGTCAACGCCTTTGCTGAGTTACAACAACAACTGCAACGCACTGGTGGCAAAGTTTACAAACCAGAAGAATTAGAAGATGAGCAAGTTGTAATTGTGCGGGATGGTGCATTTCGTAAGCTGGTTGTCGCCACCTACAATTACCGTTGTGCTTTTTGTGGTCTGCAAATCCTTGATACCAAGGGTCAAAATATCGTCGATGGTTCCCACATCAAACCTTTCTCCCAGTTCTACGACGACCGCATCAATAACGGGCTTTCTCTGTGTAAAAATCATCACTGGGCATTTGACCGCTTTTGGTTCACCCTTAACGATGACTACACCATCATCGTTGCTGACAACCTACGGGAGGACTCACCCAATACCAAACCGATGCGGGAATTTAGGGGCGATCGCATCATCTTACCCAGCCAGCAGCAGTATTATCCAAGGCTTGATGCTTTAGCATGGCATAGAGAGGAATTTTTGAAGCGTGCTGCGTAGGGTGTAGGTTTAATGAGCAGCTGCGCCCAGGCGATCGCACTTTGATAAACTGCAACAATGTCGCTTTGATCGATAATATACAGGGAATCTAACTCTTAATTGTAGAACGCAGTTGATGACCAAAAAGCCTAAAGGTTGGTACAAGCAAATTGTTATTCGCCCCGTCGTGCATGTGGACGGTTACGAAAGCTATGAGAAAATGTGCGGTCATGTTGCTGATATTTACTACTCTGCGGAAGAACAAGAACTACAACGTAGATTAATAACTGACCCTGGAGAGTCAAGGTATATTACTCTCTACACACTTTTTAAAGTCGCTCAAGCTAAATGTCCTGCTTATTGGGTGAACAAAGATTTACTTGAAGCACTCATGCAATCGGTGTTAACTGTCGAAGTTGACAGTCTAAATTGGGCAATGAAAACGGGGTTTTTTATGTTGCCCAAAGGTGTAATTCTTTCTCCAGAAAACAAGAGCGTCGATGCTATTTTTTGGTATTACGATAGTGAAGCCGATATTCTTTATTGGACAGCAACCGATGGAAGCAGTTTCTTTTGTCGCAGATTTAAACTTAACGCACAAAAACTTACTTATACCGATTCTGAAGATATTGATCCTAAAGTAGTCAAGGGATTTAATGAATATCTACACTCAATTTTCCTACGCTTAATTTTGATAATGGAATGCCGTTCTGAATTTGTAGATGCTGAAGAACAAAGGCAGAAAGTGACTATTAATAAAGGTTTTGGCAAAGCGCAAGCACAAGATTTTTATCAACCACTTTGGCTTGGACAAGGATATCGACTCAAGCGCGAAGGGATGCAAAGCAGTGAAGGCAGTAGTGGTAAACAAGGTGGAACTAAAAGCCTCCATTGGCGTAGAGGCTTTTTACGCAATCAACCTTATGGAGAAGGTAGACAGCAAAGAAAACTAGTGTGGATAGAACCAGTTTTAGTAATGGGCGGAGATGGAAATGGAATTTGATGAAGACCCAAACAACCCTTGAGTATTTAGTTAAGCAATTGGTAATAAAGTTTGCCGAAATTAATGGTTATGAAATTAAACCATATATGGATATTCTAAAAATAGAAGACCCAAGGATTAAGGTTTGGCTAGAAATGGCAGTGAATATTTCTCCATCGATTGAGTTTATTTTTGAATAATAAATGTTGAAGATTAAAATTTAAAATGAACACACTACAACTAAAATTAGGGGATAAAGTAGGGGTATTTTTCTACGATGATTGGCGTGGTAGTAAAGCCATAATTGATGAAGTTATACATATTTCATCTAGTGGTACAATTACTCTAAAAAATGGTACTCGCTACAACCGAAATGGAAGAGAAGTAGGTGCTTTGGGTGAGGCAACTTATCTGTGTACACCAGAGAAAGCGCAGGCGATTATTGATAAAGCTTCCGCACCACCACAAGATAAAGAAGTTATAGATACAGTAGACCCATTAGAAAAAAGACGCGCTAAAGCAACTCAACTAGCTGTCAAGTCAGCAATTCAAGCTCTAAATCAGTACGGATGGTATGCTAATGTTGATGGTCACATGGATGTTATGGAGTCAGAGATTAAGCAAATAATTGAGAAATATGTAAGTGAACACGAACCTATTAGCTAAAAGTTTAGTTATTTAATTAATTGAGGATAAATTTTATGTTGGAACCAAATGAAGAGGGAAAAGTTAGGCTATATTTCACTGAAGATAAAATTTGTATTGGTTCGTATCGTGAAGTAGAAAAGTATGAACGAGAAACCAAAAACAGCTATTGGGCATCTGAATTTTTTGAATTACCACCAGACTACAACCCAATTTGTAAAACAGCAGATGAAATTAGGTTAATTGTGAGAGAAGTACTTTTATCAAATTTGTTGAAAAAAAGCTTGGGTTTGTGATGGAATCTTTAGAGACACTTCAAGTTATTCATCTAGCAGTTGAAACTTTGGGAAAAATAGAGAATTTATCAATCAATGATAATATTAAATAACAACTTACCAATAAAGTTTTAGAAGCAATTGGTATTGAGCAACAAAAAGTTAAAAAATTCACCAGAGGCAGTCAGCAAAAAATCATAGAAGCTCTACGTGAATTAGGTGGTCAAGCAGTTCGTAGTCAGATTGTTGAAGCAACTGGTCTAGACCCGAAGGCTGTTAGTTCTTTATTAAACAAATTAGTTAAACTTAAGAAAGTAGAGAAAATTCCTATTCAGAAATTTGAAGATGTTAGTAAAAAAAATGGTAGAGGTTTAGACCCTGATTACATGTATTTTCTTTTCAATAAAAATGATGATTAAATGCTGTTTGTTGATTAATACCCAAATATGTATTACAGGCGTTGTACGATAAAAAGAAGACAGCCAATGACAGTTAAAGAACTTATCGAAGCACTACAGCAATGCCATCCTGATGCTCAAGTTTTCTTTTCAGTTGATTTTGAATCTTCAGAAGGCGGCCCTATAGCTGTTGAGCATGAAGTGATGTGGCGAAGAGAAAAAGGCGACACAGAACATCCTGGTAAAGTTTACCTTCATAATAATAAAAGTCATTTTTTTAATCCAGATGGAACTCCCACCGACGATAACTTTATGTTGACCTAGTTTCACAACACTAATATGAATAACAACTTAGACCGTCTACTTGAGAAAATCAAAGAACAAGCTGAATTAATTGATAAACTTAACCAACGTTCTGATTTTCGCTTTAGGAGTAATCAAGCGTTAATTTTAGAATATGGGCAAGCTTTTACTAAAACAATAAAGCCACCATTTAAAGGCAAGATTAAATCCTGCTTTGAAAACTGCTTTCAAGCATTATTGAAATACCCAAATTTTCATTATTGCGAAGGTTTTGCTATTGATGATGAATTACCACTTGCAGTATCTCATGCTTGGCTTATTAATGAAACAGGGGAAGTAATAGACCCAACTTGGATAGGTGAGCAATATAAAAATAGTACTTATTTTGGCGTGGCATTTGACCAAGAATTTGTGTTTGAATTTGCCAGAAAAATTAAGCACTATGGAATCCTAGATAGCGACTACAGGAATGATCATCAACTACTACGTGAAGGATTTCCACCATCAGCACTGCATCCTACATTTCATTCTTCTACGAGCGTGACTGAGTGAAATATTTTTGGGCGCGATCGCACTTGGGCGTGTTGATGTGAGATTTGAGGTGTGACAATTCGGGAAACTATTGTTCTGTTCTTGTATAAGAAGATTAAGTCCATATTCTGCTTCAATTTATGCTACTGGACTTCTCTAGTCAAAATCTCCGTGGTCGCTCCTTTAGAGGTCAAAACCTTGAGGGGGCGAACTTTAGCGGTGCAGATATACGAGGTGCAGATTTTAGTAAAGCTAATTTGAGAGGGGCAAACTTCACGAGTGCTAAGGCTGGACTGCAACGTCGGTGGGCAATTTTCCTAGTTCTTGTCTCATGGTTGTTGTCGGCACTATCAGGATTATGCTTGTATGTCAATGGTTATTTTGTGTCGCTAATTTTTGATACCCAGAGCTTAGAGAAACAGATCGCGGGCTGGACTGCCTTAATCGTATCGATTGCCGTCTTTTTCCTCATAATTCGCCAAGGAGTAGCAGCCTTCGCCGTCGCCGTCGCCGGAGCCATTACCGTCATCGGAGTCTTGACTGTGGGCATCGCCTTCCGCCTCATCGTCTCCTTCAACGGAGTCTTGGCCGCGGCCATCGCCTTCGCCTTCCCCTTCGCCTTCGCCGTCACCGTCGCCCTCCCCTTCGCCGTCGCCGTCACCGGAGCTGTCGCTTTCCCCTTCGCCTTCCCCTTCACCGTCACAGTCGCCGTTACCGGAGCCGTCGCCTTCCCTTTCGCCTTCCCCTTCACCTTCCCCTTTGCCGTCGCTGGAGCCGTCCCCTTCCCCTTCCCCTTTGCCGGAGCCGTCGCTGGAGCCGTCGCTGGAGCCTTCGTCGTCACCGGAGTGTTAACAAGCATTTACATTGGTTGGCGAGCAATGAAAGGAGACGAAAAACATTCTTGGGTTCACAATATTGCTGTTGCCTTTGCTGCTACAGGAGGTACAAGCTTTCGTGGCGCTAACTTAACTGATGCTGATTTCACAGGAGCCACTCTCAAAAGTACAGATTTCCGAGGCGCTACATTAATCCGTACTCGTTTCCAGCAAGTCAAAATGCTTGACCGTATTCGCCCTGGTCAAACTTATCTTCAAAAGGCAGAAGTACGTCAATTATTAGTCACAAGGCTGGGACAAGACAAAAAGTTTGACCGTCAAGACTTGCGAGGAGTCAATTTACAAGGGGCTAACCTAACAGATGCCAGTTTTATTGGCTCTAATCTGAGTGAGGCATCTTTGGAAGATGCAGACTTATCCAGAGCGAAGTTAGTACAGACACAACTGGACAGAACTGACTTCACAGGCGCTACTCTCACCGGAGCCTACATTGAAGATTGGGGCATTACCAGTGACACAAAGTTTGACGGGGTGAGGTGTGAGTACGTTTATATGCGCCTCCCCACTAAAGAGAACCCTGACCCTCTTCGTAAGCCGGACAACCTACAAGAAGTTTTTGCAGATGGGGAATTTGGAGATTTCATCAAACCAATTGTTGATACCCTCGACCTCTATCACAACTCTGGTGTTGACCCTCGCGCTATCGCGATCGCCTTTAAACAACTAGCAGAAAATAATCCAAATGCAGAACTAGAAATTGTGGCAATGGAAAAACGAGGTCAGGATAAGTTTTTACTTAGAGCCAAGACAGCAGAAACTGCTAATAAGTCTGAATTAAGTGCTGAATATTTTGATACTTACAATGAGATAAAAGCCTTAACAGCACGAGAAATAAAATTATTAGTAGCTGAAAAAGAGAATCAAATTCGCAGATTAGAAAATATGGTACTGACGGCGCTAGAGCGCCCTAGCTTTTATTCAAATGTTGAGCAGGTAGGTTTTATGACTAACAACCCCGATGGGATCTCTCAAAATATGAGTGGTGGTACAATGCACGGCGGGATGCAAGCAGCGCAGGGCGACCAAAACCAGCAAACTATGGAGACTAATGTCACTGCATCTGACGACAAGCAGCTAACCAAAGAAGACGTAATTCGGATGCTGGCACAGATTGAAGAGATAATTCGCAGTGCAGAACTACCACCAGATACCAAAGAAGAAGCAACTCTATACTTAGGCGCTGCTAAAAAAGCAACTGAAAAAGAGCCACCGAACAAGGAGGCAGCACAAGTTAATCTTAAAAGTATGGCTGATACTTTGGAAACTGCTTCCAAGACAGTCACATCAACTAAGAGCCTTTGGGAAAATGTCAAACCAATTCTCAAAGAATTACCGGGATGGCTTGGTGTTGCAAAAAGTTTCTTTGGATTTTAGTTTTACTAGCTTATGACTCAGCCTGTGCCTCCTGAAAACAACCCACCATCACAGCCTGAAGCTGGTATTCAGCAGCAGGCTGAAAATTCAAATCTGGGTGGTGGGATGCAGGCTGCTCAGGGTAATAACAATATCCAAATTCAAGGAGATAATAATTTTTTCAACAATACTCTGAATTTTATTTTAGGACGTAGGGATAGTAGTGAATCACTAAATTCCAGAGACCGTGTACAACAAATATTGTTAAAACAAGTTAGTACTGAAGTTGAAAGTCGGATAAATAGTTCCCTACACAATCGGGTTTATGTTGTTCTAGAAACAGAGCAAAATCCATCTCAGGTTGAGACTCTTTGGGAGATGGAGGTCAAAGTTGGTTCTAAACCTAAAGTTCGTTTGAAGAATACCGAAATTATCACAGTTTTTGACCAGCTAGATATTGCTGGTAGATTATTAATTTTAGGTCAGCCTGGTGCAGGAAAAACCACCATGCTCCTTAAGTTAGCTGAGGAACTAGTAAAACGTGCCAATAAAAATCCTACAAAACCTATACCAGTACTATTTTCTTTACCTTCTTGGAAAAAAGGTAATCAAAGTATTAAAGATTGGTTAGTTGATCGACTAAAAGATAAATACGGTGTGCGGAAAGATATTGGTAAACAGTGGGTAGATAATCAAGAAATTATACCCTTACTAGATGGTTTAGATGAGTTAGCAGCAGAACGTCAAGAACAATGTGTTAGAAAAATTAATGATTTTCTACACACTGGATGGAGCAATCCTTTAGTTGTTTGTAGTCGGATAGAAGAGTATCAACATTATGCTACTTTACTACAACTAAATAACTCGCTGGAATTACAGCTTTTTACCCAAGAGCAAGTTTATGGATATTTACAAAGCACGGAGAATTTACAATTGTGGAACAGCATTAGCCATGATGCTGATTTAAGCCAG
This sequence comes from Fischerella sp. CENA71, assembly GCA_024239075.1. Lineage (GTDB taxonomy): Bacteria > Cyanobacteriota > Cyanobacteriia > Cyanobacteriales > Nostocaceae > Pelatocladus. Next base: position 11,755 of record JANBVI010000066.1, read on the forward strand.
TTAGCTAGAACACCACTTTTATTAAATGTTATTGTTCTTTCTGCTCAAGAAATATCACAAGAAACTTGGCAGCAGTTCAAGTCCTCTGAGGAGCGTTTAAGTTATCTATTTGATTCTTATATTCGTAGGATGCTTAAACGTCCTTATAAGGATAAAAAACAGCCTAAGCAAGAAAATACTCAACGCTGGTTAGGTTGGTTGGCACAGCAATTAATTGAGGAGAATACGACGGATTTTTTGATTGAAATAATACAGCCGTATTGGTTGAAAAAGCAAATTCAAAAGTCTGTTTATAATTTCATTGTATGGGGAGTTGTATATGGACTGATTTACGGACTGATTTATGGGCTGATTTCTGGGTTGGTTTCTGCGTTGATATATGGGCAGATATATGGGCAGATTTACGGGCTGATTTACGGACTGATTTTAGGGTTGATTGCTGGGTGGATTGGGTTAATTTCTGGGTGGATGTATGGGCAGATATCTGGGCTGATTTATAAGCTGATTTCTGGGCTAATTTCTGGGCTGATTTCTGGATTGATTTTAGGGCTGCTTTATGGGATGTTTTCTGGGCTGTTTTCTGGGCTAATTTCTGGGCTAATTTCTGGGTTGATTTCTGGGCTAATTTTAGGGCTAATTGGAGATAAAATTCAAACCGTTGAAAATCTAAAGTTTTCTATTAATAAGCTTTTAGATGGGCTGATTTCTGGGCTAATTTTAGGGCTGATTTCTGGGCTAATTTTAGGGCTAATTTCTAGTAAGATTTCTGGGCTATTTTTAGGGCTAATTTTAGGGCTAATTTCTGGGTTATTTTGGGGAATTGATGGGTTAGAGGTTGAGAGCAAAACTATTCCTAATCAAGGAATTTATCAATCAGCTATTAACGCTGTTATTATATCAGTAGTAACTTGTTTATTGGTTGCACCATTATTCTTTTTTATAATTCCAATAATTATACAATCTAAAATTAATGTAGAACAAACTTTAATTTATAGTTTGGTGTGGGGATTATTTTTGGGAATATTCCATGGAATATCCAGAAGTGGAACGCCTGCTATTAAACATTTTGTTTTGCGCGTAATTCTTTGGTCTAACGGCTACATCCCTTGGAACTATGCCAAGTTTCTCGACTACTGCACCAATCGCCTATTTCTGCAAAGAGTCGGTGGTGGCTACCGCTTCATCCACAAACTGCTGCAAGACCACTTCGCCCAAATGCCGTTTGAGTAACATTAGTAAAGAGAGTCTGAAGACTATACCACACACTCATTCATGCATAGGCGATCGCTTCTTATAATCATGCCTTTTTAGCTTTGGGCAATGTCCAGCAAATACCAGAAGACAACACCACACTTGCAACAGCAGCAATCAGAATAACTTGAACGGCATCAGTTAAATAAACAGTCATTTTTGTTACCTCAATTTTTGATTTCTACAAATATCTTCAAACTAGACAGGCAATTCTCCAGATATCTAATTGTGATTTAGGACAGTCAAGTATGTGATTTTGGTCTAATCATTGTCAGAAATCCCTGCTGTAGGAAGCGATCGCCCCTCTAATTCGCTTGTCAACTTCGTCACTACATAGTACATTTGTTCTATCAAGAGAAACCCCCCACCTCAGACGTGGGGTTTTATTTTTTAATCACCTGTAAGAAGAAGCGATCGCACCCCTAATTCGGGAATCCTGGTAAAAGTTGCGTTCCCTGACCTCATGAAACAATTATTGAATTTCTTTAAACCCAAACCAGCCCAACCGACTATTGAAAGCTACGGGCAAACTACAAGCGGTGTTGACCAAGAGCAGATTCAATTGGTGATGGAGTGGCTGTTTGCTAGTTTGTTTGCTGCGGGGTACTTTGGAAAGTCACATATCATTTGGTACAACAGCGATAACCACGACCCCAGTTTAGAGCAAGCTGTTAAGAAAGTGATGAAGCGGGATGAGCCTATTTTTCTGTACCGTTGTGGTGGCAGAGTGCAGCCGCCGCCGCATGGATATTACTGGCGGATGATGGGCGAACATCCATCGATGCGAATTTATCAATTGGAGATAAAGGATAATGGATGATTTTTGGGAAAAACTACAATTAAGCCACCATGCCTAAAATCAAGATGTGCGATCGCTGCTTGTTCTACTCCTACGATTACCTGATTGTCTGTGCTGTCCATCCCACAGGGCCAGATGATGACACTTGCCTTGATTTTCGTCCTGACCCCGAACTAGAGGGTAAACAATTTATGGATTTTTTAGGGATTGGTGGGAGCGATGACCAAGAACTATGGGAACCCCAAGGGGCGAGGTATGTTGATGGCGAATTGGTTGTAGAGCGTGTAACTTATAACGGCGAAGAAATTATTCAGCCGCCGCAGCGCTGGACGAGGGAGGAACAGCTGTATCTTCTGGATAACCACCCCCTATTTACAGGTAAGTGTCCTGCTTGTGGTGCTGAAATGGAGCGGGACTATACAACACGGGTGCATTGGGATTGTGAGTGTGGGTGGATGGATGATAGCGTGTAGAGCGATAGTTAAAAGAGCGATACTCCTATAGAGAGTGGCTGCCACCATCGCCGAGCGCATTTTCTTATTCAAAACGTGCCGATGAAGAGCAGCATACGTGAGGGTGATAATGATTGGGACAATAATCGAAACAATGATAATAAATCCCGTTTTACCAAACTTAATTTCTTGACCATCCATTCTGAGAAGGGCTATCACACCTGCGGTTGCCATCAAAACCCATATAGTTCCGATTAGGATAAAAATAATGAATGCCGAGTCATTCATAGTATTTTTTATGATGAGATAAAAGCTATACTCCGTCAAAAGCATTTTTCTGTTTTAGCAACGAATTTTCATCTATCTACAGGTGTGGTCGAACTGAGCCAGAGTTTGATCAAGTCGGGCAGTCAGGTAGATAAGCGATCGCACTTAATTTAACAGTATCTATAAACTCCAAAACTTCTTATGCCTCGGTTTACCAGGTTAATCATAAATATAGTCATCTTGGCAGCATTGTTAATTATATCGGGGCAGGTTTGGGCGCAGAATTGGCGTCCTGTTCGTGGCGGTATCCCTTTTGGTATCAGTGGTATGACTCTACTAGGGCAGCAAGATAATTCCTTAGATTTTCTGATTGTTCATGATAATAAACAAAAAAACCAAGGTCGTTTGGCAATCATTAGTATCAAAGGTAAAAACCAACCAGAATATTTCCCTTTAAATTGGCCAAATAATATAGAATTGCCCATTGATTTAGAGGCTTTAACATTTATTCCAGGAAAAATAGACTCTTGTTTTATAGCTTTAAGTAGTTCTGGCAAAGCTTACTATATCAAGTTGGAGCGTTCAAAAAATACCATCTCGCTAATCAAGGAATTTGATTTACCAAACATTACTCAAACAAGTAATTTTGAAGCATTTGCTCTGCAAAATATAGAAGGTAAATTAGTTGCTGTTTGGGGCCACCGAGGTGAAGGGGAACAGCCAGCAACTATTTACTGGGGAATATTAGATTTAACTAGGTATAAAATTACTCTTATTGGTGATGCCAGTCTCAAAGTACCGTTTCCATCTGGCAATGTTCGCCATATTTCGGATCTTAAAGTAGACCCAGCCGGAATTGTGTACATCACCTCAGCCAGCGATCCTGGAGATGATGGCCCTTTCCAGTCAGCTGTATACGTTGCTGGTTACATCGGATTGAGTGGTAACAAAATAGCATGGCGTCCCAATTTAAGACTTGTTCCGCTCTACCGCTTTGATTACCACAAGATTGAAGCTATAGAACTCGTTCCAGGTGCAGAGGGTGGTGTCTTTGTTGGTACGGATGATGAAAATTTGGGTTCCTATGTCTATAGTTTGGGCGGAAGTAGCTCCCGGTAAAGGATGATTTCCACAAAGCGATCGCAATCTCTGATTTAATAATACATAAGTACTATAAAAATTCATAACTATCCAGTATAATGACCGCGTGCCACCGAATCAGTTACCAGTTATCAGTTATCAGTTATCAATCTGTTAACTGTTCACTGTTAACTGATAACTGTTAAAAGTGATGACCACTGCACCAAATCAAACGCATCAACAAATAAATGTTACTCCCAAGCACGAATCAATTACGGGGGTAGTGGAACGCCTGACTTATTACAGCGAAGAGTCAGGTTACACAGTGGCACGGTTACAACGTCCGGGTGCTAAAGAACTAACTACGATTACTGGTAACTTTGCTGATATCCAACCAGGGCAGACACTACAACTAACTGGCTTTTGGCGCGAACACCCGCAGTATGGCCCCCAGTTTCAAGTCATCAACTATAAGGAAACTAAACCAGCAACACTTACGGGAATTGAGAAATACTTGGGCAGTGGTCTAATTAAAGGTGTTGGTCCAGTCACTGCAAAACGGATTGTTGCTCACTTTGGTTTAGAAACCCTTGACATTATTGAAAACCAAATTGAGCGTTTAGCTGAAGTTAACGGCATTGCCAAAAAGCGCATTAATATGATTAAGAGCGCTTGGGAGACACAAAAAGCCATCAAAGAAGTAATGGTTTTTTTGCAAAGTCATGGCGTTTCCACTACCTATGCAGTCAAAATTTATAAGCAGTATGGTGATAAAGCGATCGCGATTGTAACTAACAACCCCTACCAACTTGCTGCTGATATTTACGGTATTGGTTTTCTGACTGCTGATAAAATTGCCCGTAACTTAGGAGTACCACCTGATTCTGAATTTAGATATCGTGCTGGTATCACTCATGTTTTAAGTGAAGCTGCCGAGGATGGACACTGTTATTTACCACAGCCAGAACTGATACAGCAGGCGATTAAACTACTAATGAGTGAATCTCATCAACCAACAGAGCAAGCTCTAGCACCAATTATCCAAAAAATGACTTTAGCTTCGGAACTCGTCAGAGAAAGTGCTACTGATAAAACACTGCTTTGCTACAAACCTACATTCTTCTACACGGAACAAAACCTTGCACAATTAATAAGCGATTGCGCGGGGCGCAGCGCCCTGACGGGCGATCGCACACTTGCTCCAATTAACCCTGATATCCCTCGTGTTCGTTCCTGGATTGCACGGTTTACCCAGGCCCGTAAAATCGAACTTTCACAGCAGCAGCAAGAAGCTGTGGAGGTGGCCGCTTATTCTAGGGTAATGATTCTCACAGGTGGCCCGGGCTGCGGTAAAACTTTTGCTACCCGTACTATTGTTGAATTATGGAAGGCGATGGGTAAATCGATTGCTTTGGCTGCACCCACAGGACGCGCCGCCCAAAGGTTAAGTGAAATGACGGGGTTAGAGGCAAAAACGATACATCGCCTCTTGGAATTTGACCCTAGAACCATGAGCTTTAAGCGCGATGAAAAAAATCCCTTACCTCAAAAAGCACTGGTAGTTGATGAAGCCAGTATGCTGGATTTATTTTTGGCATACTCTCTTATTAAAGCCTTGCCAGAAGACGGTCAGCTGCTATTGGTAGGAGATATTGACCAACTGCCATCTGTGGGGCCAGGGAATGTACTTGCTGATAGTATTAATTCGGGCAAAGTAAACGTTGTACGCCTCACTCAAGTTTTTCGTCAAGCGCAAAGTAGTAGAATTATCACCGCCGCCCACCAAATCAATCGCGGTCAATATCCAACAATCGAACCTATTTCAGATACTCCCCAAACCGATTGTCTGTGGCATGGTGGCGGACATCAGCCAGAACACGGGGTGCAAGCAATTTGTGAATTAATTGATGGCTTAATTCCTTCCCTTGGTTTTAACCCCATCACCGATGTGCAGGTGCTCTCTCCCATGAGTCGGGGATTGGTCGGTACTCGCAACCTTAACCAAGTACTGCAACAGCTAATTAACCCACCTAGCCCCGAAAAGGTGGAGATTACTAGGGGTGGTAGTACGCTGCGAGTGGGTGACAAGGTTATTCAACAAACCAACGATTACAACCGGGAAGTTTTTAACGGTGATGTCGGGTTTATTACCAAGATTGATACTGAAGAACAAGAAGTTTCGGTACAGTACGCAGAACGGGAAGTCAACTATGACTATGCAGACTTAAATGAAATTGCTCTCGCCTGGAGCGTTACCATACACAAGTCGCAGGGGTCTGAATACCCGGTGGTGATTCTGCCTTTGTACACGCAACATTACATGATGCTTAGTCGTAACTTATTTTACACTGGGCTGACACGAGCTAAAAAGCTAGCGATTGTGATTGGCTCAAAAAAAGCCATTGGTATGGCTGTACGCTCAGTAAATAAACAACAACGCTACACCCAGCTTGCTAAAAGGTTAGGCACAAACCCGTGAATAAATCAGCCCAGCCCTATTAATCTATTTCGTGGGATTTATATATTTTTCAAGGAGGAGCAAAAACGCTTTAAGGCGTTTTTGCGTAGACGCAACGCGGCTTCCGAAGGTGGGCTGGGCTGATTTATTTATTGGAGATCCCTTAGAGGAGAGCCTAATAAAGACAATGACTAAAATTCATTAAAATTTGTTAGATATAGAAACTTAAAAGCGCCCCTTTTTAGAGAGCGCTTTTGATTTAGTTTGACGCCATTGTTTGCGTTTTGATTAATTATTAACCGTTGATAGCAGGAGCGCTTAGAGCAACTGGAGCAGCTTCAGCACTAGCCAAGTCGAGAGGGAAGTTGTGAGCGTTACGCTCGTGCATTACTTCCATACCCAAGTTAGCGCGGTTGATGATGTCTGCCCAAGTATTGATGACGCGACCTTGTGAGTCAATTACTGATTGGTTGAAGTTGAAACCATTCAGGTTGAACGCCATTGTGCTGATACCCAGCGCGGTAAACCAGATTCCGACTACAGGCCAAGCAGCCAAGAAGAAGTGCAAGCTGCGAGAGTTGTTGAAGGAAGCGTATTGGAAAATCAAGCGACCGAAGTAACCGTGTGCTGCAACGATGTTGTAGGTTTCTTCTTCTTGACCGAATTTGTAACCGTAGTTCTGAGATTCAGTTTCGGTTGTTTCACGAACTAGGGAAGAAGTTACCAAACTTCCGTGCATTGCGCTGAACAAGCTACCACCGAATACACCTGCTACACCTAGTTGGTGGAAGGGGTGCATTAAGATGTTGTGTTCTGCTTGGAATACCAACATGAAGTTGAATGTTCCAGAGATACCCAAGGGCATACCATCAGAGAAGGAACCTTGACCCAAGGGGTAAATCAAGAATACTGCGCTTGCTGCTGCTACTGGTGCAGAGTATGCTACTGCAATCCAAGGACGCATTCCTAAGCGGTAGGACAATTCCCACTCACGACCCATGTAGCAGAATACGCCGATCAGGAAGTGGAAGATTACTAGTTGGTAAGGACCACCGTTGTACAACCACTCATCTAAGGAAGCTGCTTCCCAGATGGGGTAGAAGTGTAAGCCGATCGCGTTGGAAGAAGGTACTACTGCACCGGAGATGATGTTGTTTCCGTACATTAAGGAACCTGCTACGGGTTCACGGATGCCATCGATGTCTACGGGGGGTGCGGCGATGAAGGCGATGATGAAGCAGGTTGTTGCTGCTAAGAGGGTTGGGATCATGAGTACGCCGAACCAGCCTACGTATAGGCGGTTGTCGGTGCTGGTTACCCAGTTACAGAAGCGATCCCATACGTTGGCGCTACGAGCGCTTTGTAAGGTTGCTGTCATTGTTCTTATGATTGCGGTTAAATTTATGAATGAATCAGGCGGGTTTTTTTTCGCCTGTAATAATAACTTTACATTGCTTTACAAAAATTAATCAAGCTACTTAACTTTTATAAAGACAATATCAACTATAGGCAAAGCTTATTTAACAGTTATCAGTTAAGGGATCTCCAGAAAATAAAATGTCCCGCCCTATCAAATATATTTCGGCTCAACCCAAGGACTGGTGGGCGTTGCGCCCCCAGGCGCAACGCGAGGGCACCGACATTTTATTACGAGGATTGGCCTAACAGCGAGTAATTTAATTTGATAAGCGATCGCTCCCTTCTAAGTTCTGGAGGATAATCACTCATAGATCGCACTATCTACTGATTAATACCCAATGACAGACACCCCAATTGTTGACCAGTTAAAAAGTGCAGCTGATGGTTTATTCATGATGAGTGAGTCGGAATATCCCTTAGAAGTATTCTTGTGGGAAACCAAAGCACCTGCCACACCAGAAAAAGTCCTACAACAAACTAACCACTCCCCAGACACACCCGTCAAAGTTGTGGGGGTTGATGATTTTTTTAGTGTGGCAACAACCGAGGAAGATTGGCATGGGGAAGAAGAGAAAGAAACTGTCGCCAAGTTCCAAGCCCTGGTGCAAACAATCAAAGATAACCTAAACAACCCCCAGGTATATCGCGTGGGGGAAATTGAGATTGATGTTTATGTGGTGGGTGAAACTCCGGCAGGTAATTTAGCAGGGGTTTCTACTAAGGTTGTGGAAACCTAAAAATAATTAGCTCTCACACCCAATGCCGTCTTTATCTTTGCCATCAAAGTTATGAGGGTCAGGAGGCAGGACTTTAAACTTTCTTTCGGAAATGTCTTTGCAATTTAAATCTGGTGGTGGCGGTGGAATGCACACATCTGGATATGCCGAGTCACAATTTTGTCCTTGCTGATTGGTTGTTACCTGCTTTGGTTCTACTGCCTCAGTCTGTTTGGATGTCTTGGGCTGAGTCTCATTTGGCACAAAAGTATTAACAGGTGTGGTTGTCACTCTTGGGCGTGGTGGACTAACTACCACATCATCAATTTTTGACTCAATACTTGTTTGAATATTTGGAGAAATATTAGAGAGAAAGTCATAGCCTGTGAGTTTTTCTAATTCGTCAACGCTGACTTTATAAGTACTCCAATTATTGTCTAGTTGCTGCTTGTTGGGGATATTCACCGCAATGACACGAGTATTAGCAGTAATATCGCCAATCCCAACACCAGGGCGGTCTAAAACCACAATCACCTTCCAAGTTGATGCGGGAATCGTGACTTTACCTTTGAGTGGTTGACCTTGACTGCCTAATGGCCCTGCAATTATATAAAGTTCCTTGCCTTGCTGCACCAGTTCCCTAGAATAACTTTCCAAACTCTCCCAAGTGTTGCGGTTATTGTCGGGTGTTTGGGGCATCATGTTTGTCATTAAAAACGTCGCTGAGTTATCCTCAACTGTTTTGGTACGGTCAGCCGACGGTGCAACATGACCCTTGTCGTACCCTGAGCCAGAATACATAGTGGGAGTTACCCGCAAAAAATTAGCAGCTAAAGTGCTATCGGGTCTAAAGTTATTTTGTCTGTCAGTACTTCCCAGCCATGACTGATTTAATTGCCAACTCACCCAGTTGGGAGTGCCTTTGCTGTTGTTGTAGGACAGCGCATACTGGGGCTTAATCATCAAATAATTATCAGGATTGTCAACACTTGCAGTAGCCCCACTGGGATTGCCTAAAAGCAAATGAGCGCTTGTTGGGGGTCTAATTGGTGTTGTGAGCTTTGGTGTTGACTGCGGTTTTTGTGTAGTTTGTGGCTGTTGTACTGTTGGTGGTGTCTGGGTTGGAGTACACCCAATCAACAATGCAACTAGAACCGCAGTAGCAACTAATACCCGCGCACGACCAATCAGAAACATGAACTTATATGAAAGCAACTTTGTCTAACTCTCCTTTTAGCAGCTATGCTGGAAACTCGCCCTTATATCAAATACCACTACGCAGCACAAAGAAGAAAGCAAGTATTGCAAAATTATTACAAAGTATACAGGTTGTAGGTGCGATATGCCATCCGGCACGCTACGCGATCGCTCTTAAGATAAAAGCGCTGCACTACTTTGTTGTCACAGAAAAAGGGCCAGATCGCTCACCACACCCAGCTGTACAATTTCTACACTTGGTACAGAAGCGAGTGTAGAAATGACCCCAACTGAGCGCGAATCAATATCGCTTTTCATCTACAATCAGTTTATTGCTATCAAATTTGATATCGAATGCCTGACCAAAAATCCCCACCAAGCGAAATGATTCGCGTCCCTACTGCCTTGATTGGTGTAGTCAGAGAACTATCGCGGCTACATCGGCAAGGGCATACAATTGCCTTGCTGCAAGCCTTAGAGGAATTAATTAAAGAATTTGATAGCAATATTGATATCAGTTTCACAGCAGGTAGTAAATCAGTTAAACAGCTAGAAGAGAAACTGGAGAAACTAGAATTTTATCTTGCTGATCAAGGCTCCTCAGTAGAGACAAAACTAGAAGCTATCACCAAGAAGCTGGAACTAATTGAGCGAGCGATCGCCTCTGGAAGATTGGGCAACAGCAAAGGGCGAAGACAAACAGCGTACCCGTACCAACAAATACAAGTTGAACTACAACCCAGGACAAACTCTAGCCTTGCCGCAAGACTTGGTGTTACCCCGACTGGCCTGATTGTAGAAACAGAGAAATTAAGCGCCAAAGAATTTATCAGTTGGTCGCGTAACCGTGACCCTATGAGTGTGGGGTGGGAATGGGATGCTAGAACTGAACTTTATCATCCAGTGAAATAATTTCAACTGTCCCCCCTGAGTGGTTTAATGAAAGAGCATTCAACATAAGAATCAGCAATGTTGAATAGTCCCACTACCCTCAGCAACACTGAACTCGTTGATTTGTGGCTACACGGCAAAAGTGCCAACACTGTTGACGGGTATCGTCGCTATGCCGAAAGATTTTTTCGCCACATTGGCAACAAGCCTTTAAGTGAATGCACCCTCATGGACATTCAAATGTGGTCAATTACCCTTGGGGGTAGCAATAACTCTAAGCGGGTAGCCGTGGGAGCCATCAAAAGCCTTTTTTCGTTTGCTAAACAGTTAGGTGTCATCTCATCCAATTTGGGAATACTAGTTAAGCCCCCAACAGCAAAAAACAGATTGGCAGAGCGAATTTTAACTGAATCGGAAGTACAACAGGTAATTAATAACACCACCAACGGACGCGATCGCGCGATTATCCGTTTACTTTATTTTGCAGGGTTACGGGTAAGTGAATTGTGTGGTTTGAAGTGGCGTGACCTCAAAGCCAGGGGTGACGGCGGACAAATCACAGTGTTTGGTAAAGGTGATAAAACCAGAACTGTGCTAGTGGGGAAAAGTATTTGGCGTGAGATACAAGAGTTAAAAGGCAACTCACGTAAAGATGACCCGGTGTTTGTTTCCGCGAAAGGCGGTCATCTGTGCCGGAGTATGATTTTTCATATAGTAAAAAATGCCGCGAAACGTTCTGGACTTGAAGGAAATGTTAGCCCCCACTGGCTTAGGCATAGCCACGCATCACATAGTCTTGATAGAGGTGCGCCGATACACCTATTACAGAAAACACTAGGGCATAGTTCGGTGGCAATTACTGAAATGTACCTCCACGCCAGACCGACTGATAGTAGTGGGTTGTATTTACCAGATGATGATGAGTAGCGTCCGATTTTACGCGTGAGGTTTTTGATGAACCGCTTACTAACACCCTCAGAACATTTAATGTGGTTGCTAGCTTGTGATAGACCAATCAATGTGGTGCTGTCTGCCACGATTAGAGGTGCAATAAGTGTTAATCAGATTACGGAGGCTCTGGGTTGGATACAGCATCGCCATCCAATACTTGGGACAAGAATTATCATTAATCAGCAACAGCAGCCACAATTGGTGTCAGAGGGTGTACCGACGATCCCTTTACGGGTGATTGAACGTCAAGATGAAGAACACTGGTGTCAAGAGATATCTGCACAACTGCTGAGTCCTTTCTGTTGGAGTGAGGAGCCATTAGCACGGGTAGTCTTGTTGCACTCCCCTGATGTTTCTGAACTGCTAGTGACTTATCACCATATTGCAGACGGGTTATCTGGAGCTTACCTAATGCGAGATATTTGGTGCGAAATCACAAAATCAGGAAGTTACCGAGAGCCATTGCCAGAAATCCCCCCTATTGATCAACTATTGCCTCCTGTGATCGGGGACGGACAAAAAAATGCCGTTGATTTTGATTGGGGGGTTGAGGTTGATTCGACTATCCAATTAGATGAAGCTTTCCATGAAAGATTTCACGTACTCCATTGGTATTTTTCTCCAGAAGAAACTAATAAATTAGTTGCTCGCTGTCGGCTTGAGCAAACTACTGTTCACGGGGCTTTGTGTGCTTGTTTCCTGTTGTCGCTCGCTGTTGAAACAAGTTCATCAAAGGAAACACATCTCAAATGTCTCTCTCCCTTTAATCTCCGTAATTATCTCACTATTGCTGTTGGTGAAAACTTTGGAGAATATATTGCTCGCGTGGTAACTTCTCACTCGTTAAATCAACAGACTCAATTTTGGGATTTAGCCCGTCAGGTGAAGCATCAAATTAATCAAGCAGTAGTGGATAAAACAATATATGAAGGCGGCTCAAAAGCGAAATCGTTTCTCAATACCAAACCTGACAAGATTAAGGTACGCCAGTATGCGAAGAATATTACAAGTTCAGATATCGCAATCACTAATTTAGGACGCTTAGAGATACCAGTTCATCAGGGAGGATTAGAATTAGAAAAACTTTATTTTACAGTCACAGGATTCAGGCATCAACCAATAATTGTTGCCATTGCAACAACTGCTGGAAAAATGTGTGTAACCTTTCGATATCAGGAGTCGTTAATACCTTCGGTGAGCGCACAAAGAATCAATCTTAAAGCTGTGGATAAACTACGTCAGGCAGTCGAATAATCTAAAAAGATACCAACTGCGATCGCCTTTATGGTTTTGGGCTTGGGGAGTAGCGATGCTCCTACGGAGCCGCTAGGCGATCGCACAAGCGCATAAATGCACCAGTGCCGCAAACTGGATCAGGGGAGTTCCCGGAGCGATGCTCACTCTTGAGCCGCGGAAGCGATCGCTCCTCTTACCAGATAATTACTGAAAAGATTTTCCTTACACGTTTGTGCTGCATTTTGTCATAGATGAAGCAAAATAGTTAGGAACAATTATCGTTGTTGGAACGATCCTGATTTGATAACTTGATTTTTGTGATAACCAACAGCATCTGCCAATTTTATCAAAGGTTTTTCAATGTGGTTAAAATTTGGTGTAAATTCCGACGGTAATTTAGTAAGTATTGAAGATGTTACCAGGGGAAAAACTTCACTAAAATGTCCCTATTGTGGTAGTGGACTAACTGCTAAAAAAGGTAAAGTCAAAGAGCATCATTTTGCTCATAACCACGAAACTTGCCGTCGGGTTGCTAAGGGTGAGTTTCCAGTTTTACCATTTTATGACAACTTTAATATCCATGTATCTAGTAAGGATTTAGAGCAATTAAAACTACTTTGGCAAGAGTATGGCTCAAAAAATTACCCAATTGATGCTCACGTTTGTTTTCCTGGTTTATTAAAAGCAGGGATGTTGAGGAAAAATGTCTACACAGTTTCCAAAGCTTATGAATTTACTAATTTAGGTAAAATTCCTGTTGGCGCATTAGAGCTAATGCACTTTAACGAAGTGCAAGAGCCATTATTGCAGAGTAAATTACTAAAACTAGAGCTATCTGTAGCACATGCGAAACACAAAAAATCTCCAGACTTATCATATAAGCTAACTGATTTACAACTGTATCGCGCCCAACTCAAACGCATTTTATCTTGTACTCTGTATTTTTTAGAGATTCAAACTTCAAAGAATACTTTATACAAAATAGGAGTCACTACAAGACCGATTAAAGAGCGAATAGCAGAAATCAAACAAGATTTGCTTGCCCATTATCAAACTGTTGCTCCTGTGGTGCTAGGAAGTTGGAATCACCGAGGAAATGTAGAAAAGTATTTTAAACACCGCTATCGGAAATTTAATCACCCCATTGGTAGTTTGACAGAATACTATAAATTCAATTGTGATGATATCAAAACCGTGTTGTCTGACCTACAACAGATGAAACCAAAAGTACTATCTCCACATGAAATAGATATTCTTGAAGACAAACCTAGCCTTGTCATTATGCAATAGTGAGGCTGGTAATGCTTTTGTCTGTGCTATTGCAACAATCAATAGTTATTGAAAAGTAACTGTTTGAGGTCATGGAATTATGCAATCGCTCTTCCTGGTAATGTGTCTATTTTAGATAAAAAGACTATCACTACATATTAAAATCCTAGAACTCCCGCAATAAGTAAGCTGACAATGAAGTTTAACCCAACGCTTTACCCAGATAATTGGTCAGACCTTGCTCTAGCAGTTAAACAAGAGGCTAAGTGGTGCTGTCAAAAATGTGGGTTGAAGTGCATTTCCCCTGGTGAAGATACTTCTAAACTGACTCGCTCCGAAAGAATGAAACGCACACTACAAACCCATCATTGGGACAGAAACCCATCTAATAATTGTGCGGAAAACCTGATTGCGCTTTGTAGTGGGTGTCACCTTTTTTACCATAAAGGCGGTAAGTCTAATGTTTCGCCAGGGCAGTTGTCTTTGTGGTAGGGGCTTTGGTAAGGTGCGATCGCTTCCGCGTACCGGAGGTTTATCGCTTCCACTCAAACCCAAAAACCCAGTCTTGTGACTGGGCTTAAGTTGGGGTATATCCCCGTGCTTTATTTATAGAAGTTAGTTATAAGTTGCTTGTCTATTAATTACTACGACGGCGCGGTTGGTGATTTCGGAAAATTGGGAATGATGTTGAGAAGATTGATTGAGTGCGATCGCGTTAGGTAGTGGCTGCAAACAGGGGTGTTGTATCAGTGTAGAGCCTGATAGAAGTCACGCTGAGTGCTTGGTTGCGGTCGGTGATGGCTACTGCTGGAATTGTTACAACCTTTCCATCGTTACGTTTGTAATGATTTAAGGCTTCAAGGACAAAAGACGAATCACTACCATAAATGTTCAGTAAGTCGTGTTCCAAGCTATCAAAGGTAGTCCAGTAATCAGAAAGTCCCTGCAAAATGGCAGATTTACCCCGAACAGGAGAATTATTGTTAGATTGCATGACACAATCATCTGCCAGAAAACTGCCGTATACTTCAATGTTTTTGGTATCAATAGCCTGCAAGTAGGCGAGATACCACTCATAGGTTTTGGGTGAAAGCTGATTGATTCTAAGCTTGTCGGTTTTCACTAATCACTTCTCCTTACCACCCAACGATTTTATAAGCACCTCTTGTTAACGCCATCAGCACTTTATTGTCAAGCCTTGTTGACCGATTGTAACAATATTGTTATATTAGTTTACATAAGATAACAAATAAAGGAAACGAGTTATGTATACAACAGTTAATGAAGACGGCGTTTTAAATAACTACGCAACTGAACCCAAGATGTACTATGCTGAGTACCCTGCAATTTGGGAACAACGCAAATACGTTATCCAAGCTGTTTTTGCATCTTTAATTGTTACTACTCTAGTTTTGGTTGGTTTTAGTGTTAGCTAAGATTTTCAAATTATCGCTATATCTGTGCTTTACCTCGGTAGTTAACACCGGGGTTTTTTGTTGGGGTGCGATCGCTTCTAACACAAATGCACCAGCACCGCAGGCTGGGTCAAAGAAGTGAGGCCAGAGATCAGTTCTTAGAGGAAAAGGCGGTCATAGTGCGATCGCCTAAATATTGAGTATCCACATATCCAAATACGCGGATACTCAAGTATGCAGATACTCAGATATTTAGATATTCACTACTTACTTAATGGGCAAGACTCCTTTTTAATTTGAATATTGGGCAAAGGCGATCGCTCACCTAATCACCATCTTCAAATGTTCCATCTGCGGATGTTGCCAGCCTGAGCTAATTGCCTTGGGCATTACGTGCCAACGCCCAAATGCTAAGTCAAAGGCTCGTTTATTCACCTTCTCCTGAGTTTGTGGTTGCTTGTACTGCTGAACAATCTCTTCAGTTTCCAGCAGTTGGTTGACTTCGACTATTTGTGAATATTTGGTCATAGTGTGACGCTACTCGAAGTACTATCAATAAACAAGTCATCTCATTAAAAAACTGATACTATTGCAGCTATTGAAAAGTGAAAGTCAATCGTGACAGATACTAAGCGCAGTGAAAGCAGTGAAAAATTATGATTATCGGGCTGACTAACCAAAAGGGGGGCGCGGGGAAAACCACTGTATCTGGGCATCTGGCATACTGGTTAAGCCAACGCGGGACAGTGATTGTTGTAGATGCAGACGCACAGCAGAGCAGTACAAACTGGATGAAAGACCTGCAACTGCCGTGTAAAACAATGATAGACCCGGATGATTTGTTTGATGAACTTCCAGTGCTGGCAGAACAATATGATGCTGTAGTTGTGGACGGACCAGGTAGTTTGAGTGAAACGACAAAAGCAATTTTATCCAGATGTGATCTAGCTCTAGTACCCTGTAAACCAGCAGGGTTAGATATGCACAGTACATCCAAGATGGTACGAATATTGCGACAAGCCAGAGAATTACGTTCAGGAATGCCCCATGTTGGTTTGTTCCTCAACCAAGCCAAAAAAGGAACTGTATTACTTAAGGATGCTCAACGCGCTCTCTCAGAAAAAAATACGGGGTTTCCTTTACTAAAAACAATGGTGTATGACCTTCAGGTAATTGCCGACGCACCAGGGCAAGGAACCACCGTTTGGGGACTACCCGGTGCAACAGCCAAACGCGCAGCCAAAGACTTTGAGGAACTTTTTACTGAAGCCTTGGGGGTAGCCAATGGCAAGAGATAGAAGAATGGTAGAAGAATTTATCTTTAGGGATGATGCTAACCAGACTAAGGCTACTATGCCCCTAAGTTTGATTGTGCTACCCCAGGAGGAACTGCGCTACTACATCGACCCAGAAGAAGTAGAAAAAATTGTTGCTTCTGCTAGAAAAAACGGCATTCTGGAACCGCTTTTAGTTCGTCCTATCCCTGGTAGTGAGCAACATGAAGTAGTAGCAGGGGCGAAACGCTACAGAGCAGCCCAGATTCTGGAACTTGCAGAAGTCCCTGTTGTTGTCCGCGAACTTAATGATGAAGATGCCCTAGAAATTGCCCTGATTGAAAACTTTGCTCGTTCGGCATTAACTGACCTAGAAGAAACAGATGGAGTTGTGCGGCTGTTGGCTGTCAAGCTCAAAATCTCACCCCCAGAAGTACCACCACTGCTGCATCACATTCAAAACCAACAACGAGGCAGAACTTCTGCCAATAACGTTATTGGCAATGATGTAATTGCTGTGGTGCAATCTTGTTTAACATCTTTAGGCAACATCAAACTAGATTCATTTATCAGTAATCGCCTGCCCTTGCTCAATTTACCCAGCGACATTTTAGAAGTTTTACGCCAGGGGAAATTGGAGACAAGTAAAGCCAAAGCGATCGCACGAGTTAATGATGAAGAAACCAGAAAACAACTTCTTGAAGATGCTCTAGCCCACAATCTCTCGTTGAATGAAATTAAGCGCAAAATTAAAGAAATTGAGCAGCAGTCAAAAAGCGAGTCACCATCTTTAAAAGACCAAGTTGATGATACTTTCCAACGCTTCAAAAAAGCTAAAGTGTGGGATGACCCCAAGAAAAAAACCAAAGTAGAGAAGCTGTTGGCACAGTTAGAAGCATTGATGAAAGCAGATTAATTGAGAAATTGTAGTGGAAATTCAATTGGCTATTATTGGCATCAGCCTATGTGGAGTTTTTCGCGCTTTAGTGAAGGCGATCGCAAGGGGAACTAATTGTTTTTGTAAGAAAAAAGTTAAATATACTACATCTGTAATCAGTAAATACAGAAGAATTATTGACCAGACAATTAAATAAATGGCAAAAACTTCACAAGACAACTGGTAATTGTCCGCTAGTGTCTGCCGGACTGTCGGCTCGACAATTTTAATAGTAGGGCAGACAACGAGATATTGTATGGCAGAAAACGCACCAGACAGCACACCAGACAGTACCAACAGTACGGCAGACAATGATATTTGTCCGGCAGACGACAGACAAAATAATGATATTTTTTCAAAAATTTCTATATTAGAATTACAAAAAAAATATGGCATTGGTCGTGACTCGTTGTATGGTCGGATGCGTTACCTCCAGATAGCGACCTACAAGATCAAGGGTAAGGCTTATCTGGATGCCGAGCAGGTAGCGCACATGGACGGACTACACGACCACATTCAGGCGACCGGAAAGATGGAAGGTTATCCAATACCAGAACCATCAGGCCCCAGACAAGAGGAACAAGAAGCAGAACAGACAACTGCATTGGTAGAGATTTCTGAAGAAATTACAGTCTCTAACAATCAGCAAATTGAAAACTCACCGACTGCAACTTACCCAACTCCTGTAACTGCCACGATATCAAGAGCAGATGTTGAGCAAATTAAAGTAGAAGCACAGCAACGGGTGAAAGCAAAGCGGTTGGCTGTAATTCAAGTTGCTAAAGCTTATGAGGAAAACCCTGATTTACTGCCAGAAGATATTAAGGCTGAGATAGAAGCGGCAGAAATGGCAGCAATCAGTACGCCACTAAATCACAAGCCCTACTATGAGGGAAACGCCCTAGCTCAGATGGTAATCCAAGATTTAATACTCAGCAGCTAACCATCTGGGGAATATCGCCAAAGTGGCTAACTTTTTTGGCAATATTTTTAGTAAGTAGCATTGTTACAGTTAGCGGAGTCTCTTTTATTTCGTTGGTGGCAACCTTGGTTGGAAGTGCGATCGCATTATTTCCTAAGCCGAGCTTATTCTCTAGGAATGACAAGGCAATAACTGAAAACTCAAGCTCTGTGGCTGTTGAGTTAGAACCACCAGATAGTTTTGCAACTGTCCAGTCTGCACAAGTTGGAAACTCTCGACTTTATCGACAATCTGAACTCAACCGGATCAAGGCTTCACTTTTGGCTAATGGTGCAATTTTGGTAGTGGGCGAAGAAGGAAGCGGGAAATCTACTTTGGCTAATGCTGTGGTGGAAAGCTTGCAGGAAGACGGCTTTACACTTGCCTTTATTGAACCTGCTACACCCAAGCAGATGTTAAAAGAAATAGCCGAACAGTTGGGGGTGGAGACTCAAAATTTGGAGGGTAAAACTTTAACAGCTGACCAATTGAAACGAGCGATCGCCACCTATTTAAGTAACAACACGGCTTTTTTAGTCATAGACGATGCCCACGTTTGTGAAGCAAAATTTCGGTTGTGGTTAAAACAACTACGCCGGGAAAATATACCTATGTTGTTACTTGCCACCGACCCACCCCGTAGTGATGTGTTTATTTCTATCCCCCGGATTGAATTAAAACCACTACCAGAGTATGCAATTCGGGAAATCATGGTGCAAGCGGCCGCCGAGAGGCAAATTAACCTTAAACCCTCTGAGCTTGCCAAACTGCAAGAACGCGCCGGGGGCAATCCCATGCTGGCAATGCGAGCCGTAGACGAAGAATACTTAGGACTGGAGATGGAAGGAGCTGATCACAGGAGATATTTTGACATCACGCCTCTAATACTCTTAGTAGGCGTTGTATTTGTCGTTATGCGGTTTATAGGCTTAGGGACTTCGGATCAGGCATTGTACATTTTTGGAGGTATCGCCGCGGCCATTTTCCTCGGTCTTTCCCGCCTCTTGTATAATCTGCCACGCGAAAGTCAGAGGATACGGTAATCAGTGAACAGTTATCAGTTAGCATTTACCTTACACCCCTACACCCCTACACCCTTCCTTATACCCCTACACACACTGTAAATATAATGCTTGGGATTTCGCATCTGTTGATTAGTGGCACGGCTACATCATTATTATTGGGAACTGCTAGCCCGACTATCATTGCTGTGGGGGCGATCGCTGGTCTTGTTCCTGATATTGATATTTCTACTTCTCCGGCGGGTCGTGTTCTTCCGTGGGTGAGTGCATTTTTTGAGTCAAAAATGCCTCACCGCAGTTGTACCCACAGTTTGGTTGCGAGTGGAGTTGTAGCAGCTGTTGGGTATGGAATTGCCCTTTTCAATCCGCGAATAATCAACCTCATCCACGCTCTAAATATTGGCTATACCTTTGGCTGGTTTGCTGACGTGTTCACCCGTGGCGGCGTCGAGATGTTCTGGCCTTCCCCGGTGCGTTGTGTATGTCCTGGAAATCGTAATCTCCGCTTACGGACTGGGAGCAATGCTGAATATTTTGTGTTGGTGGTGTTAGTTGCGATCGCTCTGGGGGTTTTCAATATCAACAACTCAGGCGGTTTATTTACTCAGTTCAACAGACTAATTGCTTCCCCGTCCGGTGTACAGCATATCTACAACGAATCTGGCAGTACGCACTTGATTAAAGCCAATATTAAAGGAGTGCGGACAAGCGATCGCTCTAAGGTTGTTGGTCAATTCCTTATTATTCAAGCTCAAGGCACAGGCTTTTTAGTCCAAGCTGACGACGGCAGGATTTACAAGGCATCAACTGAACCAGATGCCCAAATTTTCTTAGAGGAAATCACCGCCGATGTAGGAAAGCCAGCCATCACCAATATTGAAGCTGTGACACTAGAAGATGAACCAATCAACGCTGCACTAGAGAAATTTAAACGCACTGGTGCAATGGTCTTTGTCAGTGGTCAGTTATCAGTTGACAGTCTAGACGAAGTAACTTTGCCTCGTGACCCTTACCAATTCCCTTACATCAAAGCATCTGACACTACACTTACCCTAGAAGCTGCACCGCTTGGAATTGTTCAAAGTCAGTTGGGTGAAGAATTCGCCATAGGACAGCTGCAAGTGAAGGTTATCAATACCAGCAGTCAATAGTCATTAGTCACAAAGTCAAAAGTTGTTTTCCCTTGTTCCCTATTCCCTACTCCCCAATTTTTAACCATGCCTAAACCACTACCAGCGCCAACACTAAAACCGAATCAGACAAAGAAACCTGCGGCCGAATCAACATCTGATGGCATTTTATTAGGTGATAAAGTCTGGTGGAATCCTACCAAGCTACCTAATGGCCACATTGCCATTATTGGTGCATCTGGCAGTGGAAAAACCCAGACATTAAAAGCCATAGCGTATGAACTAACTCGCTTTATACCGAGTGTACGCTGCATTGTAATCGATTTTCACGGCGACCAAGAGCTTCCCGGCGAGGTTTGTTATCCACTCAACATGGAATCGCCTTATGGTATCAATCCCCTGGTGATTGACCTTGACACCAAAGGCGGGGGGCCATCACTACAAGCGATCGCAGTTGCAACCATCCTTAAAAAAGCTCTGGTGATGGGTGTTAACCAGGAAGGATTAATCATCGACATCCTGACCACCTGCTACAAGCAACGGGGAATTATTCAAGATGACCCCACGACCTGGAGGCGCGAACCTCCCACATTTGCTGATGTGCGAGAGGAAATAGACAGCAGGATTAAGAGTGGTTGCAAGGAATCCTCCAAACTTACGCTCAAATTGGCGGCGATGTTTGAGTATGGAATATTCACTCGGCCCCAGCCGTCGCTAGATGCTCAGATTATCCGTTTTGATTTGTCAGCATTGGGTAAGGTTCCTGGTTTGGGTGCGATCGCAGCCGAAGCTCTGATTAAACAGGTTATGGATGCTCACAGAATCCTTGGTGAAATTGAGGGGAAAATTCCTAGAAGTTACATATTTATTGATGAGTGTAAGGAAGCAAAAGATTCAAAAACACTAAATTTAGTATTTGCAGATGGTAGGAAATATGGGCTAGGTGCTGCGGTAGGCTCTCAAAAAAGAAAAGATATGAGCGATGACGTAATTATGAATAGTTCAACAAAAATTATTTTGGCAGTTGATCAAACTGAGGTTAAAAGGATAGCTAAAGATTTTAGATTTGCCGAAGGCTTGGTTGGTCAGTTACAACCATTAGAAGCTCTAGTGAGAATGGGTAGCAACGGAGAGAAATGTAAAATCAAGCCTTTTTATGAAAGAATTTAGTAGTATTAATTTACCTATTTATTTATGTATTGGGCTGATTGGGTTAATTTTATTAGTAAAAAATAGCCCCCAAAATCAGCCTGTAATTGCTGCTAAATCAGAGAATACGAATACTGCAAAAGTAGAAACTCCCTCTAATATAGATGATAACGAGGGAGATGATTCTGCGATCACAGTCCTTCAACAAAACCGTCCTCTAAGAATGACTCTATCCGTTGATAGCCCGTCATTTTTAAAGGTAAAAGTTGGTCAGGAAATCAAACAGGGTGACATTATTACTGATAACTCTATAGAACGAAACCGATTAAATAAACAGCGTCAAAGTTTACAACTACAAATTGATAATTTAAAATCGAAAAATATTCCTAAACCCTTTGAACCCAAAGCGCCGCCGCAACTAGCAGCACTGCCAAGTGCAAATTTCCTAGAGGAAGAAAGTGCGATCGCTCAAGCTAAACTCAAACTGCAACAAGCTCAAAGCATTTTAGAAAGTCGCACAAAGCTATTAAATAGTGATAATCCTGAAGTACGTGCCGAAGGAGAAAAATCAGAATCAGCGCTTAATATTGCAGCTGAAAAAGTACAGGAGCAAGAAGAATTACTACGCTCGATGCAGGATATGAAACTGGAAGCGTCTGTACTGCGGCACGAAGAAGCAAAATTAAAACAACTTAATAGTGAAATGGAACAGGCCCGCAGTGGATTAGACCAGGCACGGGCGAAACTCAACGCGAGTGCGATCGCATCCCAACAAGAGTTACAAAATCTCCAAATAGCTGTACAGATTGCCCAATCTGATTTGCAAATGGCAATGAGCAGGCTGGAAACTGCTAAATCTAACAGAAAGCTTTTAGAATATAATGCCTCCATCAATGCCGCGCAACGTATAGAACAGCAAAATCAATCCAATCTGGCCTACACTCGCCAGATGCAAGACTACGAGCAGCAAATTCGAGACAGAGATTATCAGCTAGCACAGCTGCAAATCAGCCTCGCCGCTATTGACGACAAAATCAGTCAAATTCCTGTGGTGAAATCGCCCAAAACTGGCTATATCAGGAGAATCAAGCCTTGGGTAGGGAATAATGGCAAATATTCAACGGTGGTTACAATTAGCTCTAATCCTAAATCTGATGGGAGCGATCGCTCCAGTAATGGCACAAACTCCAGCCCCACCCCCAACCCAAAAACCAAACCTTAAACCAGTACAGCCACAACAAAATCAAGGGGAAGTGGAACAGACTCCAGAGGAGACAGAAGAACAGCCACAAGAGGAGCAAACCCAAGAAGAAGCGCAGCAAGCTGATACTGATGCTGACTCACAGCTTCCCAAGCCTGAACAAAACCCATTTAAGAAGCCTTCTATTGATGCCATTATTCAAAAAGAATTCAACGAGGATATGTGGCGAATTCTCAAAGGGGGTTTACCGTGCCTAGAAACTAGTGCAGTGTGTTTGCAGCAGTTGCAAGAAAGAGCGATCGCTCAAAGTCCCTTACTCAAAGAAATTGATACCCGTATTCAAGAAGCCAACGATAGAATTGATGAGGCTAAATCACGAAATCAGAGAAGTATTAAGCTTTCTATCCTCACCCCAGCGCTGCAATATTTACTAGGGCCAGCTACACAGCCAGGGCAAAGACAACAACGAGGGATGGGACTAATTGATAATATTGCTGCTGTGTTGCGTGGTGATGTTGGGATTATCAATGGATTGTTACGAGTGATTGGAATTCCACTTTTTCAGGGAGTACAGGGAGGAAATGACCAAGCCCAAACCAGAGCGATCGCAATATCTGATTTGCAGGTAAAAATTGCAGAACTGCAAAGAAGTAGAGCGCAACTGGCAGAACAAACCCGCGAGAAAGTAGCCGAGGCGTTGATTCAATTTGATGAGGCTCGAACAGAATACCAAACTTCTCAGGTTGTAGCAAGTAGGTCAATTGACCAGTTCAAAGTATTTGAATTGAGATACGTTAGGGGAAATTCAGATACAGAAACTTATCTTGTCCGTCAAAATCAGTTAGATAATCAAAAAGCCCAAACTTACAGAGCTTGGGCAAAAATGAGGCGGAGTTTATTCACAATCAAGCTACTTGTTTTGTCTGTAAAAGATGCGGAAATTTAATTTGATAGCCATTCTTTAGGCACATATCCTATACCATTTTTGCAAATTGGAGAACTACTTACATATGGCGCTTCTTGCCCATTATAAGTTTTTCCGTTAATAGTTATTTCTGAAACATCTAGCCACCAATAAGCACCTAAAATCTTAGGCTTTTTCAAGACTGCAAAGCTACATTCATTAAATGTCACTCGCTGACTACCCGGACTATAGTAAATTACTTTATAAGCTTTATTTGGCTCTTTTAATATATATATATTTCCTTTAGAGTCTTTAAAATCAGAGCCGACTTCTTCACTAAGAGTTCCATTATTACAAGTTGGTGGATTCATAGTCTGCAAGTCACTGACTAAGTTTACACTTGCAGAGAAAGGAGGCCAAACTTCATCTGCGTTATATGATATGATTCCAGACCCTTTTATTACTAGTAGCCCACAACTATCAGATATTAGAGCCTTTACAGTCGGCTTTGCCTGCATCTGTCCTGTATAGCTTCCTGGTTGACCGCTTAAATAAAAAGTATTTTCCTCAGATTGATAAATATAATTTCCCTTATAAGGAATTCCATAGGCTTTTGCTGAGAAAATTAAAAGAAAACTTAATACTAAAAAAATTGATTTTATATTCATGACGATTTTACTGTTCGTAGCCCATTCCAATTAATAGGAATTTCAGTTCTTATAGAGCCTGAATGCTATTGTACAAGTTTATAAAGAATTCCATTCTTGCAAAAGTCTGCTGGTCTACTTTGTAAGGAATTTAATGAATAGTCATCTGAGGGATATCCCTCACTATTGTAGTAGTAAAAATTTCCTAGATTAGAAACAGGCCACTTACCACTGTTTGTAATTTTCAAGATGCCACATTTGTTAGCTTTCATCATTCTTTTTGCAGGTCTTCCATCTTTTACTTCATATGAACCTTTGTTTAATCCAAATATGTAAAATGTATGAGAATAATCTCCATCTCTAATTCCTAATAATCCATATATACCAGAAGAAATTTGAGTCCATTTTAATGATGTATTTCTGTTTGTTCCGTTGCAAATTGTCTTCCCGTTCAAATATTCTTCATTAGAAAAGCCTCCTAGACTAGTGTTACTAAATGAAGCAGTATTTGAATAATCTACAGGAGAGACAATTGTCATTGTTCCAGTAGTAGAAAACTTTTTTCCCCCTTCAAGCTGCTTAATTATAAGTACATTACACGTATCTGATGTAGAAAAAGAAGCTTTATTTGGTATATTTTCATAGGTAATATGAAGTATCTCTTCTGGTTTTAAACTTGATATATATGGAGTATTTTCAAAGTCTTTGTACACTTCTACTGACAATGCAGGAGATGAAATGCCTGCTATAAGTGCAAGTGTCGTAATTAAAAGTAGTTTCATCTTAATCATCCTTTAGTCAATAGTCATTGCAAAAAAATTAGCGATCGCATAAATTCTCTTGGGAAAATTGAGGAGCGATCGCTGCTGACCTCAAAACTGATTTTTATGGCATCCAAGCAGCAGGGACGTAGCCGTAGGGAGTCCCGCTGATTGTACGGCAGTAAGGGGGGCTACCTGCGTTGGGGAGAGAAGAGAGGGTATAGCTGGTTGAATCAACTGAAAATGATCCTGGTAGTGTCTGTCCAGTGCTTGGTTTCAATACCCCAAATCCGCAGCCATTAACAGTCACGCTCCGAGTTGTAGGAGCCGGAAGTGATACTGATACAGCTGCCCCTGGTGTTTTTCCAACAATTACCACCTGGTTATTAGGGGTTTTAAAGTTAGTAGTCCGGGGTTCTGAAAATGAGCCGTTTACACAGCTAGGTAGAGTTTGAGTCGGTAAGGTTGAGGCATCAACTGCTGTTCCATCTACCTTTAGCCCTGTGAAACTCCCTGATGAAGGAGGTGAGATTCTCACTTCACCGCAAGAACCAGCTAAACGCGCTGTTGGTTTATCAGAGCTACCCAAATTTACGCTGATTTTGCTTCCAGGAGTTGCAGAAAATACTACTACCTGATTACTACCATCCATCGCTTTATAAACAGTTTGCCCATTGTAAGGAATAGCAAAAGCACTCAAAGGAGCGAATGATACACCAATTGCAGTAGTAGCGATTAATCCTGATTTAATTAGTTGAAGCTTTTTCATAATTACCAATATGAGAGTAAATATTTCTCTTTGTCTTTACAACATATTTGTCTATAATTGTATTTTTTAAAACAGTAAACGCACTGAATAATAAGCTTTTTAATCAACAATATTCATATCGTTAAACTTAGAATTAATGCTGAGTTTATGTCAAAGAAATATGAATAATAGCTGTAAAAAATCAGTAATTTATTGTCTGGCATACAGATAGATTAATAAATTATTGTATGGCATATAGTTATTAAGAAATTAGGATTGTCTGCTCAATAAAATCTACTCCTCCGGTAGACAATTGAATAGTATTAAAAAGTGTCTGGTAGAGATAAAATAACTGTCCGCCAGACACATGAAAATAAGGAAAGTTAGAAAATCAAAATTACTGGGCAAACTAATCAAAGTATCACAGCCCTGATATTCAATGCTAAAAAAGCTCCTCAATAGCCCAGTGTTCTTACTTGCCTCTATAGCAATCATTGCTCTGGCTGCGGCACATTCCCCCAAAACTAAATCAGTTGTAGAAGCGGCGGCGGATTCCACATCACCCCGCGCAATTTCTATGTCTGAACAGTGGTCAGTGGTATCGGTTGCTGATGGGGACACCATCACAGTTAAACGCGATGCTGAAACTAAAAAAATCCGGTTTTGTGGGATAGATACAGTCGAGAAGCAACAAAAGCTGGGGCCACAAGCCAAGTCTTATCTGCAATCTCTTATTGACAAAGGAAATGGCACTGTTATAGTTATTCCCATCGAACAAGATAGGTATGGGAGAACCGTTGCTGAGGTGTTTGTAAAGCCGCGACCGGGAACGCCAGGATATCAGAGCGAAGAAGAGATATTTTTAAACGGTGAAATGGTTAGGGCTGGATTTGCCCGACACTATACTCGCTACAGTGGTAACTGTCCAAATAAGGAAGTGATAGAACAGTCTGAGCTTCGGGCGATCAAAAACCGCGCTGGGTTTTGGAGCGACCCCAACGCAGTACCTCCTTGGGAATTTAGAAAGCGAGGGCGTTAAAACGGCTAGAGGGCTGAGGAGATAGCGATCGCATCTAAAGGTGTGGTCAAATCCGAATCTGGAAAAGCCTTGGAATTATCGCAAGCGTTATCGCTGACCCTTAATGAAGTGCGATCGCACCTGTTGAATTTACCAGCTGCTTTGAGGCAGTATTGGGGAAAGTAGTTTAGTTGGTTGTGGGGCGATCGCCCATCCTTAACAAAACCTAACCATGCCGCATTGATTGCGGTTTAGAAACAGCAATTTCCTCAACTCGTAGCAGCAACCTATTCCCCTGCTCATCTCTGCACTCAAAGAACATGCCCAAGCTGCGGCTATCCGCAGTACCGCGAATTGTAACCCGCCTGCCATACTGCGGCATCCTATGTTCTATTATGTAAACCTTCTGCCCAATTCTAAAGGTAGTTGCCATAGTGCAATTGTACTATTGTACTAATTATAGTAGTACAATAGGCAGGAGAATGGGGGCGATCGCCCAATCCAAAAAGCTAGGTGTATAAGCTGGTAACTACCACTTGAGACTACAGAAAAGTACACTGATAAGTTTAAGCTGTTTTGCTGTTAGGTAAATTAGGAGATTCTGAATATGGTGGATCTACTAAACACTTTTGGGGAGTGCTTCCCATAGTTATGCGTAGTAAATGAGGAATTTCAAGAGTAATTGTGCCTTCAAACCCTACCAACATAGCAGCGAGAGTAGTTAGTATTACAAAGTACAAAAAATGGAATATTCGGCTTCTAGAATTCATGTTGAAGTCCTTTAGTGTGTGTTGATAGAATCTCAAAATCCTATATTTTTCTTTGGAGATGAAGCCGATAAAAATAAATACTATCTTTTAGTAACCTTTTACTCCGTACTAGTACTATGTTTCGTGCTAAAGTTAGTATCTAAGCAAAAAAGTACGGCTTGAATCTCAAAGAGTTAAAATATAGGTTTAGGGTTTTTATTTTGATTTACCCATCTAGTTTTAGCTCTGATTGCGTTGTGTTTATCTACTTAAGTTGCTGATTTACAGAGTCGCGCCATTTTAACCAACTATTTAGCACTTCGCAACACGTCAATCAGAACTATCTAGATCAGGTAATACATAGCAATAACTTAAGTCTTAGCCCGTTTACAATGTATTAGGAAAAAATCTGTTGTCAAGAATGTAGCTTGTGTGGTGGTATGCGATCGCATCAGTCCAAATCAAAGATTGAGATAACACTGCGTCTTCCAATGCCCCTAATGATTCGAGATCGCGTCTTTGTTTTATTCGGACTTTCTGCGCCAGAACTTTGTCTAATTGGTTAATGCATAGGTTCTGAGATTTTTAGATTAGAATTTTTTCCCTACAAATTAATTATTTAAAAAATGAAGAGGTAGAAAATCAGGATACTTTCTTTTCATAGGCATTCTGTAGCTACATACCTATAGGTCGGAAAAATGTTACTCGCAGAGCTTCTAGTGCGCGTTGACCTCGCTTGCGTAAAGTCTGCACCTGTACTAATTCACCTCTTGTGGCAAAAATTTGGGCAATTTCTTCCCAACTGAGGGATTGAAAATATCGCATTTTCAAAATTTCTTGGTAGCTAGGATTCAATAATTTCAATGCTTCATGTAACTCAGTGTAATTTTCCTCATATTCCGAACCGACTACAGTAACATCACCAGTGTACATAACCGGCTCTAAGGTAGTATTGTCACTAACCAGACTGTATCGCTTCTCAATCCGGCTAAGTTCATAGATAAAATTCAGCCCGGTTCTACGTACCCAGGCTTCTAAGTTGTAAATTTTCTTGCCTAGCTTAATTGCACAATCTAAGCGGCATATAACCTCCGCCATCACTTCCGCAGGCTGATAATATTTCAAAAGACCAAACTGGTGCAGGCGTATGAAAAAGTAATTGTGCATACGCTTGTAAAAAATCTTCTGTCTCAATTGTGGAAAATGACTCACTAGGATAGATGAGTATCCTAAATTTCTATTTACAAAATCGGTCATGTTCAGAGTCCCCCAAAATACAATCTTGTATTAAGCTTGTAGTATAAAAAATAGAAACAAATAACCGAGCAAACATTGATTTTTGAATTTGAAAATCTAATTTTGGCTGTATTTGTTGTAGCTGAACAGTCAAGCCAAGCTCCACTTCTTTTGCGCTTTCTGCCTCTTGAAAGTTACAGGAGCTTGAAAAACCAGCCCAATCTACAAAAAACTCTCAAAACTTCTGTGTATCCCCCTTTGCCGTCCCTACTATAAAGAAATGATGTTTTGTCTATTGATGTGACTGCTATTTAGCTGACAGTATTTACATAAAAATACGAGTGTTTTTAAATACTAAAACCTTCTAAGTTAGGTCACTTAGAAGGTTTTTGACAAAGTATTGTAGTTAATTTTTAGCAGATGATTGTTTTTAAGTTATTACGATGTATTCCCAAGCAATGACTGTGGTCGCGAATTTCTCACAAGCGGTGCGATCGCTATTACCCAAACCTTTATCGAGCTTAGATTTTGAGTGTTTTAGACACTACACCAATCATAACAGTATGTGAACGGGGTATTTTATCTCAAGTCTAAGTGGCATAAGCGTTTTGGGCTGGTCGTTTAAATTTTTGTGATAAATCCGGGTGGTGAGTATTGCAAATCTAAGATATGAATTACTGATAGTCTTGGTGTTATCGAAACAGGAAAGTAAGAAGTGTGAGAAAGCGATATATTGCGTTTTAATGGTGGATTTGCAATCGATTGTTTATACATCTCCTCCTTTACATTTGTATAAAAAATTTAGGTGATTTACTATTTTTTTGAAACTCTTTACATTGTTCAGGTAGGGCGATAGTGTTTGAGAGATTCATCTTGCATATTAAGGCTATATTAGATTTTTTATAGACTCAAGAGTTTGAAAGTGTTTCCATGTGTCCTCCTCAAACTGCAAAATAGTTTTTTCATCAATTTGAAAATTTTGATTAACAATTTTTAATTCACTAAGGGTACGCTCATCAACCTCATTTATCCAATAATTGAGAGCATCATCAAATTCAGCTAATTCTAAAATTTTCAACATACATTTTGCTTGACTATCGTTTAGTCTTGGCAAGGATGATAGTTGAAGATATAAACGGGCTATCTCTATAAGCCAATAGTCATCATAGCTTTTTCTTTCTTCTGCTATATCATCCCATTTATTCTCGTTAATTAAATCTTCTTTTATCTCTGCATAAACTTTTTGATTCAAATCTTTGCGTAAGTATTGACGTGATATAGGTGAAAGCACGCGGATAATTTCTGTTTCCTTGAAATCTTGTTTAGCGTGCAAGTCCATAGACTTCTTATTCATAGTAAACGCCTGCTCCAAAATAGGACATAGTTTCACATAAGACTTTTTGCAATAGTCATATTCAGAAGAACAAAACTAGAGACAAGAAAAAATAGACGAAATACTCAACTCCTCTGTCCACAATCTTCATATTTTGGGCTATGTGTCCTTGCTAGTTGCCTCTTGTTTTATGTACTAAAAGATAATGAAATTAATAAATAAAGTGTGACGTGATCTAAATTACAACTTTAATTTTTTATAACAAAATGTATTTTTTTATACTTTTATATATAAAGTGACTATTTCATGGTTCTCTAGAGCTAGGCTATACAGGGTGATAGACAATGCACTACTTACTTTTAAGGAACAATTCTACGTAATTTACCTGCATTAATAGCTACATATAAACGTATTTATGTATTAATTTTACTTGTCAAAAAATAATGGTTCTTCAGTAGTTATTAGATATAGCTTTTAGTTAATTTTTAAGGAAAAGGTGCTCGCTTGTAGTGTCAGCATTAACTGGACTTTTGGGAGCGATCGCCCAATTAATTTTTTTGTTCTACGCCGAGCTTCCGCTTTCTCCTTGAATTACAGCAGCTGTAATTAAATGTGCCAAACGTAAAGCCTCTGGTACTTTGCCGCAGTCAGTTAAGCGTTGAAGCACCTTGGCTACCACTGTAGGTTCTTCACCACTGACTTGGAAGAAAAAAGGTGAATAATCATAAATCGTACCCGCAAGCTGCAAAAGTTTCTGTCGCCGTTGAAAGTCTGGTAGACGACTCATAGCTTCATGGACAGCAACTAAATCAGGTTGGCGGCGCATCAAGGCAACGCAGGGTAATTGCAGGCGATCAGCTAATTCTGGAAGATTGACCAAATTAAACCCACCAAACCCAATTCCATCTAGTAACAAGATATGTAATTGTGGTAGAAATTTTCTTCCAATCAACAACTTGCAGATTACTTCTGTTGCATCTAATCCATCTTGTTGTACATGTCCCCACACCATACCTTCAAATCGTGTTCCTGCACACACCACCCCAGCGATGGATACATTGCCGCCAGCACCCCGAATGAAAGGGGCATCATCGAAACCGATCACACGAATAGTACGATTGAGTTTAAGTAAAGATTCGAGTTTCATCAAGCTGTTGTTTGGTGGTTAAAGCGGCATTTCGTCAATGCGCTTGACCCTAATAATTAGCTCACCTCCAAGGAGTTCAACTAGCTTTTTTACGGTTTCAAACCTTGCTTGCTCAGGATTGCGGACAGCTCTTCTGATGTTAGTGCTGAATTTTTTGGCAAGTTCAGCTGGGCTGAGGTCTGGATATTCAAGCTTGCCATATTCAACAGCTAGCTGGTAGTATGACCAGCCCTTTTTTTCCATCAATTGTTCAAGTGCGTTTTTTTGCTCTGTTGGTGGCTCAGACACGAGAATAGTTAACATATAGTTTAAAAATAAGCTTTTCTATTTTAGATGAGCAGCTGCTCACAACAGCTGCTCGTGTGATTTAAAAGGGTTCTTTAAGTTGCATGACTCGCTCTACCCAGGCGGGTGCTTTTTTGCCATTACTAGGGGATAACTTGTTAAATTCCTCCTGCAATTGTTGTGGTGTAATGTCTGGTAATTGAGTTACAGCCCAAGCGATCGCATCCTCT
The DNA here is from genome assembly GCA_024239075.1 of Fischerella sp. CENA71. Lineage (GTDB taxonomy): Bacteria > Cyanobacteriota > Cyanobacteriia > Cyanobacteriales > Nostocaceae > Pelatocladus. The sequence goes on from JANBVI010000066.1 coordinate 43,888, forward strand.
TCTGATTTCCACAACATCCACACTTCGCCCATCCAAGCACGTAGCTGGTAAGCAAAATCTTTACCTGGTTTGTGCCATGAGGTATCTTGCAGAGAAGGACAACGAGACTTAGAGATATAAAGAATGTGGTCGGCCGAAAGTTCACCAGCAATATCAAATTCATACTCGATACCGCTTGTTTGAATGGGGGCTGTACCAATTTTTTTGGGCTGCATTTTGCCGTTTACTGGTGTCGTGTCCCATTCAGTTTTGCTCCGCATAGTGGCGATGATGTGGGCGTTACTCTTAACGATGGTGTCGATTAACTTTCGCTCTAGTGGTCGTACATCTTTCCAAGCAGAGAAACTGTTTTTGGCTTGGTCAACTAATTCAAGTTCGGCATACCAGGCATGAGTTAGAGAATCAATGATGATAACTTCATAGCCTTCATACTCTGCTGTTTCAATTGCTTCGATATATTTGCTGGGGTGGTGTTGGTCAAGTTCGCAGACATCGAAGTTAAATAAATCAGCGTAACGAGATGCTGAACCGCGTTCGGTGTCTATTACAGCAATTCTCTTGCCTAGATGGGATGCCAGGGCAAGGGATGAGAAAGTTTTGCCACTACCAGCAGCACCACTAAGGGATAAGCGGACTCTGATTTGAGATTTAGTTGCTTTTTTAAACATGGTTTTTCATTACCCCAGCGTAATTAGGCTGGGGTGCTACTGGTTTTTAGAAGTGGTCAAAAGTTACGGGTGCTGGACTAAAGCCAATCTCTAGCTGATAGTCGCGGTCATGCCAGCCAAGGGAGTACCAGAAGTTATCAAGGTACTGCGGTGGTAGCCCATAGCTGCGATCGCTCTCTCCTATATCAAACCAGTAGATAATTTCGTAGTCTCGCTGTTCTTGCAGTTCTGCAATCTCTCGGTCAATGTCTGCAATATTGTACATTTGATTTACCTCATGTTGTTTTTGGGGTAGCCGAGGGGGAAATCTTTGGTCGGATGGCTCCCCTCGGTTTTTGATAATGCCCTCGCTTAATGGCTGTGGGTTGGCAGCCAGTAATTAGTAAGTTAGTATTTTGTATTCATGGTTAAATTTAAGGTTAATTGTTTGCAGTGAATTTCTTTGCGATGTTCGCGCTCTATCAAATCAAAAGCGTAATGAAGATGATGTGTAAAAATCCTCCAATCTCTTGGAACATTTACATTAAGTGAATCTTGGATATCTGCGTAATTATCAAGTAATTTACCCAGTTCAATCATGTGTGAATAGGTATCAAAAGCTAGTTCGTTAAGTTGCTGTTTAATTCTGCGTTTGGTACTGGCTTTTGCTTCTATCCAAAAAATGCTATTTCTCACTTCTAGATATTGTTGAGATAATGCGATCGCTATTTCTAAATGCTCCTTTGCAACTGCTAATTGTGAATATTTGGGAAAATAATTGAGGGATACTGATAAAGCACAATAAGCTGCTTGCATATTTGTTTTAGTGCCGATTAAAAATGTAGGTTTCTTTATATCCAACTCCTACCGAATGGTACGAATCGATAAACCAATCACGAGCGATCGCACTCCAATCAATGTAAGATTCATTAATTCCGATTTCTTCCAACTTTTTTAGAGTGCCGCACTCATCCCACATTTGATAAACAAAATCTTCTTCATCTTCATACTTGCCCAAATAACGCTCTTGGAAATCTTCTAAACTAGCATCACTGCTGTAATATTGATAGTAAACAGCAAACGCTTTACCCTGTTCTTTTAATAAATTTGCTAGTTCTGAAACACGCTCTATATCTTCGCATTCATTAAGTTGAATACCTTGCCAATTTTCATAATCATGTATCGCCCATTCTTCACACGATTCATCGTCTGCCACAGGCGACCAAGAAAGCATCCAATTAATATCTTCTTGAATTTTGTTACTGTCTTGGGTGGCATCAATCCAAAGTCCGTGTAAATGCCCGTTATTGTAAGCTGCCAAGCAAGCTACATATATTTTGGGTATATTTTCATCTGTGCATTCTCGTTCGTGTCTAGGGAATGGTAAACGGCATTTTAAACTGCTAACAATGGGAAAGCTGAAAGCAGGAAAACTTACCTGAGCTAATCCCACAGCTAATTCTAAGGCTCTAAAATCGATATTTCCAGAAATTAAAATGTTACCTAATCGCTCAACATTGTAAAGTTGTTCTGCCACGGCTAAGGCTTCTGTTTCTGATTGAAAAATTAATTGCATTGGTCGGATGCCTTTAAATTCTGAGAGAATGAATGAAGGGAAAGGAGCGATAATCTACTTTTGTTGGGGCGATCGCTCTGGTTGAAGAGAAAGCGACCGCAGTTTTGTTTTACCAATCTTCAGGGATTTCTTCTAAAAACTCTTTTTCATAGAAAGATTGTTTTGTTTCTTCTAAAAATCTTTCTCTGCGTTCTGTGAATTGATATTCATACTGCCGCTGTGTCTCTGCTCCGAGATACTTCCACGCTGCAAAGATATGTTTATCTGGTATTTGTCCCTGGGTAATGGGGTTTAACATCAGATGCTTTGTTGCAACCACATCCTGGTCAAATGCCTTTTGCAATCCACTGTAGGCATGACAAGTACAGGTGATTTCATATTGATATAGTTTTACTTCGTAAAAATCCCCAGTGTTGCCCATTGCAATTAATTCGTCCCAGTTGTCCCCCGGCTGCAACTTGTAGGGATCGGCTTTTTCCCAAGTTCTTTTAATTAAGGTATCAACGTAATCAACCTTAGAAATAAAGCGAGAAATACCACGAATTTTAATAGTTTCTCCGCGCTTCTCAATCTTGTTGGGAATGTGGAGATAAACAAAGTGTTTATAAACATCAATGGTGGCGTAATCAATTCCCATTTTTATTTGCTCTGGCAACCATCCCCACTTTTGCAGTAAAGCTTTGGTATTTTCTAGACTGTAAATATGTCGCAGTGCGTAATTTTCGCGGCTGTTTTCGTGCAATAAAGACTTGTGAAAATTAGAATAACTGTAGTTAGTCCGAGTATGTGCTTTTGCTGAAAAATTGTTTGTCATGGTTATTATCCTCTTTTAAACTGTTTTTTTAGTCCCGGATAAACCGGGGAACTAATTATTTAGAAGGGAACGTGAAAACAGTTAAAGAGCATTTGCACTGTATCTGGACTTAAAAGCAATTCACCGTTATCATCAGTTTTACAAATTAACCGCAAACTACCATCTTCTATACAAGCCCCAGTAACAGAAGCCCAAGCTTGAAGATGAGGAATGTAAATAGATACTGGTGAAACATTTGCTGTTTTCATTGTTAAAATCCTTTTAGTTATTTAATCAGTTGCCGGGGTTGCTGCCTCGGTTTTTTCATATCTCTATTATAGCTATTTTTAGCTATAAAACAAGCTATTTAAGGCTATAATTATATAAAGATTAGGATAAGAAAATGCAGATAGCTTTCACAGGCCCCAGGCAGCTAACCAAAGCCCAGGAACACGATATACATGAGGATTTTGCTTACTTTATTAGCAACCACACCGCAGATTGGCATGTAGGAGACGCACCAGGGCTGGATAACTTTGTGCGGCAGGCTGCGGGCTACTACAACAAGCATCTGACGGTGTATGAGGTAGAAGGCAAGCAAAAGTGGCATTTTGCAGCACGTAGCAAGCGGATGATTGATGCGATTTCAACCCTGCCTGACACTTGGCTGTATGCCTTTCCAAATAAACCTTGCCCAGATCAGTGCAAACCTTGCAAAAGCCCCAAGGGCGGCGGCTCAGGCACTTGGCTAACGATTGCTTACGCCAAATACCGGGGCGTGCAAATCAGAATATTTCCTTTGGATGCGATCGCCCTTCCCAGCTGGTTGGAGCCAGAATGCAAGCAACTAAATTTGTTATAGCGAGTGACAAGCTATAGAAAGCTTTAACAAAGCTTTACAATATAGCTAAAAACATCTCTATTTATTATAGCTATTTTTAGCTATAATAGAAGAGTGGAAGGTTAAACGACGTGACACCGGAGGCAATGAACCCAGGCACGGGATGGGGGAAACGACAGGGAGCGAGTGAAGCCAACCACCGACAACTGACCCGTGACAGTTGTTGGCCAAAACCAGAGAACCAGTTTTCTAAGACACTCAGGCGGCGACACAACCAAACCTGGTGGCGATCGCCTCATAGTGTGGATCTAAAGCCTTTGAACGCACAGGTAGAAACTGATAAGTCGTGATGTTGTGCCTAAGCCACTGCCCCGCCACTACCAGGAACTGGCTGGCCAACCGCCAAAACCCACGCCACCAACCCGACGGCCCAGCCACAAGCCCACGAGACAACCCTTACCCCTTCCTTCTTCTTTTCTCTTCTTTTTCCTCCCGTGCGGTGCGGAGTGAAGCGGAACGCAGTGTAACGGAGTGGAGCGTAACGCAGCACGGCACCATTGCGGAGCAAAGACCCCAAGAAAAAGGTATTGCACACGGAGTTTACGGAGTGTGCTAAAATACCTTTTTGGTCTTTGCGTAGCACTCCTGCGGCGTGGAACGAAGTGGAGCGCGGCAGGGCAAACGAAATGCGGAGCGCGGAACGAAGTGGAGCGCGTAGCAACAGCTTATAGAGAAAAGATATGAAAATGCGGAGCGCCACGCCAGGACTATAACACCCAACGAGTAACCAAAATGGCGCGGAGCAACAGCTAAAGACAGCGAAACAACAGAACGGAGCGGAGGGCTGGATGGCTGCGATCGCAAAATCCATAATTCCCACAAATGGCCTTTGTGTGAGCAACCATCGCCTGGAGTGGAGTAGCGCCAAGTGGAGCGATCGCATTCATTTGTATATCTGCAAAATCCCAAAAAAAGGGCCCGCAGGCCCAACGAACTAGCTCACCAACCGCACACGCGACCCACGAGAAGCCCAACCAAGCTGCACCTCACCAACTGGAACCACAACAGGAACCGAAACCGCGAACCGACCAGGGCCAGCCGAGACACAACGCACCCGCACAGAACGACCAACAACACTGGCCCAGCGAGAAGCAAACTCACTCGGCAGCGAATCAAACCACACCTCAGCCACAAAGCCAGTGAAAGCCACATCAGACTCACGCCAGCAGCACTCAACCGCGCCGAACTCAGCAGCCAACGAAGCAACGAAAGAAAAAGGAACAGAACAAGACACGAGACAAACTCCCAACGAAAGAACCAACCAGGAAACACCCCGGCTATTTTTTACAAAGCGGAGGGGCGCAAGGGCGGCGGTTGGGGGTTTGGGGGTTTCCCCCAAAAAATCAAAGCGTAGCAACCATTATTCCGCCGCTTGTGAAACCCTTGCGCCCCGTAGCCATAATGGAAAAGCCGGGGTAGCCTCAGTGGCGACTGAGCGCTCCTTGGGGCGGGGGGGACATCCTGACGCAGAGCCTGCGGCGCGGCAGGGTAAACAATGCGAAGCAACCTTATAAAAAAAGCGATCGCCGTCCAACGAGTTAACTATCTGCAACGACAAGTTATGTTTTACCCTAGAAATATAGCTCGGTAAAACAACTATGAAAGTCTTAGAGCTAGTCCTAACTGCTGCTGCTGCCTTGTTTGTGTTAGTCACACCCGTTAAGGCAGCCGAGTATCAAGGAAAAAACATAGATGGTAAAAAGCTAGCTGCCGAAGCTTACTACTATGCAACTGGTGGGGTTTACGACGTTCAAGTCAGCTTCAAGGATAATCGAGCCACAATTTACTTTAATGGTGGATACCAAACAACTATCCAGTTAAATCAGCCTAAAATAAGCGATCCAAACAAAATTGAAGGCTATGGGAAACTAGGGCAGATTCCTCTGAGTGACACATTTAGTATCGGCTTGGAGTTTGACAATAATGAAGTAGGCAATTCTCAACTGCTGCCATCTTCGCCTGGTGAAGGCTTCTGGAGAATTAGCTTAGACTCAACAGAGTTCAACAACTTCATCAAAAAGTGATGTATATGCTTTAGTATTTGGGCGATCGCGCATTGTGTCTTTCCAAAAAAGTTTCGCCCCCTATTCTTGCACCATCACTACCAGTTCTTGGAGCAGCGCATTGTTTATTCGCAGCGCCTCCTCACTCGTGGCTTCAGTTACCTCATAAGCTTGCTGCACTAGCTTTTGAACTTCTGTTGGTAGTGCTTCAAACTTTTCCGTATTCAATATGACCAACCGGCAACCAGGGTAGGGAGCAAAGTCACCAAAAGGCAGCATCCCATGTTTGATAAGAAGTTTGGACAGTAGCGTGATGGGATGGTAGGGTTTATCGTTGTCCTCACTACGATTGATAGCCGATGCCATGTAACCGCAGAACCAAGCTAGGGCATCGGTATCAGCAGATAATGCTGCTACAGTACCTGCCACCAATTGCTTGTTTAAATTCACAGGCAACGTGTCAAAAATTTTATCTAAAGCTTCTGGGTGGCGCTTGTGGCAATAGCGTACTACTTGCTCAACAAGTTTATCGATTTTGGTAGGTTGGGGTTGCCCAAATCCTCTGGTAGGCATGGTAGGATTGTGCGATTGGATACGTGGATTTTAGCTATGAATGTGGAATTAGAGGAGCGATCGCTTAAAGTATAGATAATGAAATCAACAATTTCTGAAACCGTTAGTCTATTTTGATAAACATCTTTATCAATTAGTTATTTATCCATATCCCTAGTCATTTGGTAATCAACTCGTCTTTGTCTTAACCAATATCTAATACGCTCTGCTGCTTTATTAATATCAGAGACATAATTTAACTTTTTATTAGAATTTATTTTTTGTTTTCTATCATCAGGCATCTTAAAATAAACAATTTTACCGTCCATAGTTGTTAGAGATAATAAATCTCTATACTTTCTTTTTTCATCAGGATTTTGTTGATTTAATGAAGAACGTTCTTGAGTTTTTACAGAAACTATACTGTCAAAAAGATATTCACAAGTTTCTTCATCTACATAATCGCCTTTAATAAAATTCCAATAGCATTTATAGTAAGAAAGAAAATTTTCACATAAAAGAATTACAAAACATTCGTAAACTCCGTATCTATATCTTTCATCTAGACCTTTCTCTTCATAGAAATCATTTTCATCTATCAATAATTCTTTATACCTATTTTTAATTTTTTCTATTTCTCTATCTGTGATGAGAATGTGGCTGTCTGAAGCTTCACGGGAATTAATACCAATAAATGAAATAATAGGGTTTTTATCAATTAATTCCTGTTCAATTCTTAACCTATCTTTCGCTTGCTGAATTAGTCTTGATTTATCGTTTTCTAAGTATTCGTCTACTTGTCTTTCTAAATCAGATATATCGTAAATACCTGCATTTATCATTTGTTCTTCCAATGATTCTATTTCATTTTGAGTTTGCTGACATAGCACTTCTAGCATGGGTATTTTTTTATCACACCAATACCGAACATTTTGCAATTTTTTGTATACATAAATTGAAATAATAATTGTTGTAATTATGATAAATATAACAGGGCTTTTTTTGATAAAAAAAGTCAAAATAGCTGCTAGTAATAATAAGATTATAAATACTAATACAGATAAGAAAATAGCTAACCAGGTCTTATTTGTACGTATATAAATTAAAATAGTTTTTTCAAGTGCATTTAAAATAAATGTAAGTTTTGAAATTATTTGTTTTAAATCTATATATATCTCATTTAAAAAAGTGGAAAGTAATTCTTTTGTTAGAAAAGGAGGTATTGGAATTGGACGTGATAAAAAACGATCAATATCAAGTATAAGTAGTCTTGCACTGAGTAATTGTTTTTCGTAGTAATGTAATTTTTCTTTTAAATTATTTTTTACAACTTCTAGTTGGGGATAAGACTGATTTTCACGATATTTTTTGAGAAGATCGAAATATATTTTAATTAAAAATCTCATAAATCATCTATTTTTTTCTAGTGCTTTTACCAGTTCAGACATATTTTTATCATAAATAAGTGAGCTTAAATTGACATTTTTTACTCTGATTTTTTCACCAGGATTTATTAATTTATTGAGATATAAATAATAATCAGACTCTGTGAAATTGGTAAATTCCATGCAACGAGGTGTAGCACCATTAAGATAGTAAAAACAAAAATTCATAACTAATTCTAAAACCTTAATTTCCAAAGGAGTATAGTCTAAAGATTTTGAGTTACTCTGACTACAATTTTTTCCTCGTCTGATAGCTTCAAATATTACACGAGCATGACCAGGATGTAATTTTTTTAAATCATCTGATTTTTCAGAAATCCATTCTACAAGACTACAGAAACTGTCTTTATAGTTATCTAGTTTAGCTTGGGGGTTGATGATGAATTTGTCAGCATTTATCGTCTTAACATCTATTCCAATTGCTTCACTATTGTGAAGTGTTTGTAAAATTTGTATTTGCACATCAGGTGGTTTGTTGGAAACTTCTGTGATATTTGCACCACACTCAATGCAAAATTTGCCTGATAATGACAAATTTTTGTAACCGCATACTGGACAGTCCATATTCTTTTCTTATCAACCGATGCTATCTATGTCTGCGCCTACAATATTCTTGCCTTGGTTGATGTCCTGTGTTACTTTTGCAGTTCCCTGATTTATTTTTTTAGCTTTCAATCCAGTAACATCCTCGACTTCAGCCATCTTTTGAATTATTTCTAACTTGGGACTCATTTCTTGAAACAATCTGGACAACTGGTCAAATAGTTCTTTATCCTGAGCTAACTTCTCTTGTAAAATATCCTCCATAATTAATTGATAACGTTCTGGTTTCTTTTCAAAGTTTTTTAAGACATCCAAAGCCTCTTGATCTTCATCACTACTCCATCTCTCCTTGAGCTTCACAAAAATCGTTTTAGCTTTTTCATAACCATCTTGACCTGCGGCACCAATAAATTCTTCAGCGCCTTTTTTTACAAATGGCGTTAGAACTGCCATGACGGCAGTTATGAGACTCATTAGTTCCATTCTTATACTGTCACTAGCTAGCTAATACAATAATATACTCTAAATAGCTTGATTTCTAACAATGAAATGACAACATTAAAGTTGCAGAAATGGGACTTACACCGGGAATTTACGAGGTCTTCTGTAAAAATAATAGCTAGTTGATTTCAGATTAATATCCTGTTATTCCACCGCATCCAACATCGCCAAAATTTCCGCACTGGTGCTTTTTGTTGCTCTAACTCCTGAACTCGATTTAGTAACCGCTTGGGAATGTATTTTGATGACTTCACCAGGCGATCGCCCCTACTTTTCCTCTAAGAATCTTCCGTTGACTGCGCCCCGCTTTTCGAGCGAGGAAATCTTATCAGCGATCGCATTCAGTATCGCCGGGATTTGATCTGGTGAAGCGAGGTTAATTTGATATACTGTATCTGCGTTAAAATGACTAGTTCCAATTGTTACGTTTAGCGACGGTTCGCCCAGCAGGTGCTTTACCAGCTTTGGCTTATCTTCTGCGTTCAGGCGATCGCATTTTTCCATTATTTCCTTTAGATCGTCTGAGACAACCACACCCTTAAATTTATCTTAACGTTCTAATTTATACTGCCATAGGTAAGTCTTTGTTGTCAGTCTTTATGCTTGCTGAACTTAAAGAAGCTGCCATAATTCGCAGTATCTCTGCTTTTTCATCATTGCTGGCGCGGAGAATTAGCGATTTTAAATCCCGATTTACTGGGTTCAATTGTTGAAAAAAATAATCACGCGCATCTGGTGGTAATGCGCTTATAAGCTTTTCTAGGCTGTCGCTTTTGATCTGGTTTCGCCCCACCCTGAAATTAGAGATAGTTTGCTCTGTCAGTCCAGTTTTCTCCGCTAACCATGCGCCTTTAATTCCATATGCGGTCATGGTTTCGTTCAGAGCTTTACAAAATGTAACCATTATCTTGATGCTTATTTATACTAACATGCTATTTTTATAAGCGAGGTTATACTTTCTTCTAAGAATATTAGATTGAGTATTCCTCAGCTTTAATATTAGCACGAAAACAAAATAGCCCCGGCAACTAGAGATTACCAGGGCGAATTTTCAAACCTGTGGAAATAGTATGACAAATCAAAAGTTTTCTCAAACGTCTAAGGACGGATCTTTAGGCGGTTATGATGTGCTAGCTGCAACCAGTAAGGGGGTGCAGCTGTGACAGAGCAGTATTATCGATTGACACTCAACGATGCGATCGCTCTCTATAAATCTAATGACCTCACGGCCAAAGGTGCATTAAAGATTTGGGTTCGCATTCGCTTTAAAACTGGCTGGGAAGGATTTATTGATACAAAAGAGCTGCGTGAACTATTTGATATGCGCCGTTCTACATTCTGGGAAGCGTTGGGAAAATTGGAAGAAGAGGGAGAAATAGAGCTATCTGAACCTCACAAAATACACATCAAACGTTTAAGTGATTCGTCCGGAATTCCGGACGATGTCCAAAATTCCGGACAGGTGTCCGGAAAACCGGATGAGTGTCCGGAAAACCGGACAGGTGTCCAGAATTCCGGACAGGTGTCCGGAATTCCGGACGATGAATCTTTAAAACCCTCACAACAAGCGGAAAGTAGCGAACCCCCAGATTTAATTCAAGATTTATATCAATCTTTCATTAACTCTCTCTCAGAGAGCGAGAGAGAGAGTTTTTTAAAATTTGGGTCAGAAAAAGCAGCCAAGTTACCATCACCCCCACAGCTGCCGCGAAAATGGATTGAGAAGAACTGGGAAGACATACAACGGGAGTGGTACAAATCTAGAGGTCAAAATATTCCTAAAGCTTCAAGTTGGGAAGCTGACCCCCGTACAACCAAATGGCTTGAAATATGTGAGCTGACACAAAACCCATTACAATTTGCAGAAGGTGACAAAGAAAAACTGGATTTTGTGAAATGGGCGCTCAAAACTTGCCAATTTAGCTGGCTGAAAAAGGAAGGTGAATCATGAGTATTGATGATCTGCCTATCATTGAGCCGCTACCAATTCGCCCTGAAGAATTGAAGAAAGATAAAGAAATTTGGCAGCCCAAATGGCAATGCTTCTGCTGCCAAGACACAGGGAAAGTGCGATCGCACCTCGTACGCCTAGTAATGCCCAATTACAACTCAGAGCGTGACAGATTCCCTATCTGTCAAAACTGTAATTTGGGGCATGACTGGATACACCTTGAGGGCAATTACGATAATCGACTCACACCAGATATTTGCCGCAAGCTTGACTCTTATGCCCGTGAAGATTGGCACAAGACTGTGCAGCTCCAGTTTGAGGTGAGAAGAAAGCAAATTGAACTAGTTACTAAAGAAATTTCCCAATCCCACAGCTTGAGAAAGAGCGATCGCACCGACAATGACAACCGCGAGGTGCAACAGCAAAAAGCTGAAATAGAGGCCACTAGCCCGCAATCGTGGACAGCTATGAGGAAAGCTTACTTGGGAGGAGATGATGAGTAAATTTCAAGTAGGCGATAAAATCATTACCCCTGGTGGCAAAGTTGGTGAGATATGTCCCAGTTGCAAGCAACCACTACTGAATTTAAATGATGGTTGCGGCGTGTGCGGCTGGACACTCGAAAATTTCTTAGAGGAAAAGAAGGAGAGTAGAAAGCGATCACCCTCTTCAAAACGCAGACAGCGCAAGGGTTGTCTGTATAAATACCTTGAAAATAAGAGGTTAAAAGATGGTCGTATTGTTTCTTACCCACGTGTAATAGGTGACAAACGCGACCCGGATAATCCGAAGCATTGGCGCTGGGGCTTTAACTGGGAGGAAAAAGTAGACGGGGAATGGAAGGGGCGGAGTATTGGATCGGTGCCGATAGGAGCGATCGCCATGATTCAATCAATGCAAAAACAAGGAGTTCCTTTAGAGGAAATAATTGAATTTATTAAGAAGTCAAAAAGCAAGTCGAGCAAATCTTAAATAAATTCCAGTTCATCTATAAAAACAAATTCGCACTCAATTGGTGAGAGCCAAACAATAGCTGTTTTTTTAAGATACTTGCCTTGGCTCGTAGCGGAACTTCTACTATGAGATATAGTGGGGATTTTCCGAAAAATTTTTGTCTTTCCACCAACACTGCAAACTCTGCTATCGGGTACTCTGCTATCAGGTAGAGTCATGAGTTTTAACCACATTTTTTGGAAAAAACCTGAAAGCTAACTGAACAAAACTTTTCTAAAGAAATTACCAGATTGGAAGCGTATTTGTCTCAAGGCTAAATTTTATAACAAAACTGATATAAGTTGCTGCACAAATATATCCTAATCAATAGGCTTGATGATAATTACTACTACATTTTCATCTGTAAATAATACTTATGATCATCTGATTCAATGGGTTTGAAGACATAAATTGAAGAATAATTTATCAGCGAGTAATTATGGATAATATCAAAGAAATTATCTTAGAAAACCTGCGTCATAGGGATAAAAATGCTGGAGAATTAAAGGATGTGTCTGATTGTAGTTACAGCATCCTTGATCAAGCCTTACAAACGCTTATTGATACAGAAGAGATTGAGCCAGGATGGAGTAATGACGATTTCCCTGTGAGAATTTACAAACTCAAGCGCCAAAAAGAATCTGTCCCCTTTTGGAGAAAGGAGCAATTTATTAACAAATAGGTGGCAATTATAGATAAATCTGGGCTTTGGAGCTTTAAATTCATATAAATTCAGGAAAGGTCTTACCTCTAATTACAAACTCTTAACTTCCAAGATGCTGCTCACCTATTAATGCAGTTCATTACTTTACTAGCCAAATTGAAATCTGCTCAAACCCCCAAATAATTATGATTGAAGTAAATCACATACAACTAGAAAAAAATTTAAATAATGTTAACTACCCACTCAGCAAACACGACTTAATTAAGTATGCTGAAGAAAAAGGTATTGATGAGAAAATTCTCCGAGCTTTGAAGAGGTTGCCTTCAAAACAGTATGAAACACTTGATGATATAAGCCATTCTCTAGTCACAAGTGAATAACTACTTGAAAAGGCGAATTTAACTTACAAAAAAGCTGGTGGTTAGGGGGACTCCTTAATAGCAATTGCTCATTCCCACCTGACAAGACCCATGACAGATGAACTACATGAAACCCTCATTGATATTATTCAGCGCTGGCTAGAACAAGATAGTGATCCACCAAGCTGCCGACTATTAACCCGCACTGTTTTTGTCACCGAGTTGGTCAGGCTCAAAAGCATTCTCAAACAAGAACAAACGACTTATCAAGATGCTAGCTTTCAAGCAGGCAATCGCTGGCAGCAATCCCTCCAACTTCGGGCAAGTCATAGTGAAGAATTAGTCAGCGTACCATTCCTCGCACAAATTAAGATCAAGTACGGTCTAGAACGCCTAAAAAAGCTAATTGATAGTGATGCTTTAGCAATTTATGTCAACTGGTGTAACCAGCGTGGATGGACAGATTTATTTGTGTATGAAGGGCGTTTCTGGGCTTTTCCTCCTTGCGCCGTACTGCCGCTCCCAATCTTTGAGGCTCCTTAGCCGGAATTGAAACAGATTACTGACGATGATGGCGTACCTGAGTGCCCTATTCTAGCCAGTCCATCACAGCTTTGTAATGTGATCGCACTCCTGGGTATCTTTAATTATTGGGCTAAGTAGAACAGCGTAAATAATTAAAGGTTTGTAGTGACGCCTAAAGCTAGAGAAACTGTCACTGGTTTTGCGACTGTATTTGAACATGAAGGCGGACTTGATAACTGAGGTCGTGACCAGACGCGAAAAACAGTAGTGCGATCGCGCTAACAAAAACCTCCTGCTCGCACAGGAGGGAAGGAGTCTAGATTTGAAACATCTACTTTCACAAGTCTATTGAGCAAAAATAAAAGCAATCTAAGCGCTTTGTCTGGTTTTTATTGCATATGGCCTTTCCAATTAATAAAATATCGGTGCCCTCGCGTTCCCACTCCTTTTTATTTCTTGGAAAGGTCTAAAACGAAAGCTAGACAGTACCTCCCGAAGAAGCTATAGCCTTGATTCTTTCGTTAAAATTGCACAAAACCACTGCGAAATTGATAAACAGAAGTAATAGTTATATTTAATTTCAAATTAACCAATTTTTTCTGGGGATATAAAATTAACGCCCAAGTTGTTTGGTGGGTGATGGGTGATTGGGCGCGATCGCTGTGTCCCATTCACCACAGAATTTCTTACTAATGGTTGTTAAGTCTAGCAATATCAATGGTTTTGAGAGCCATTATCGCGCACTGTTCTTGCGCGACATTGGGAACTACTGAGATAGATCCGGTTCGGTAACTTCTGGAAAACTCTGAAAATTGCGCCGTACCCAATCCATTCCCACTTCATTGTTCAACTTGATTCGTTGTGGTGTATTGGCATAAATCTTACTTAAAATTCTTGCGTCTTGATCTACGACTACATCAATCAACTTCAAAAGATTACCTTTAATTAAATGTGCAATCGGAGAATGTGCTTTCATGTACATCAATACAAACACACGAGATTGATGCTCTGTTTCTGGAAGATAGAAGTGGCATTCTTTCAGACTCAACAGCTTATTCTCGCCGTGCATCAATCCCATGAATGGGAAGAAGTTTTCTAAATGCGCTTCTAATACTTTTGGCATTGCTAGTTGGCGTAGATATAGCCAAGCTGTTACGAGGGGTAAGTAGTATAAAATCTCCGTTTGTAGTATGCAGTAACATAGCTAAAATCCTTATTCTTTCCTGACAAAATTGTGGTAACTTTGGTTAATTGAAAACGATAATGGTTGAAATAATTTTAGGTCTACCCATAGCTGAAAAGGATATACAGCAATGATTCCAGACTTACTTTGCCCCTTATAACAGCTTGGCTATATCTACGCCTATTAGTTTAGAGGTACAACGAAACAGTGCAATTGTACTTCTAGAAATAGTGTTTAGCAGTACATAACTAATGGGTGATTCCCGAAGTTGTATTTCAACACTAACAGAAAACTAAAAAGAACATACCCCACTGATAATCTAGCAAGCTAACGAAAAAAAACTAGAGCGGTAAAACTTGCTAGAAAAGACCAAAAATCTTGTAATGTAAGGATTACAGATAAAACAGCTGCATCAATGGCAAGAAAAAATTTGAAACCAGAAGCGACATCCTCTGAGGTAGTTGAATGCGTACATAAGTACTGCCCAGAATGTGGTCAGAGAATGTGGAACGAGTACAACAATCTCAGGCACGTAAGAACTCTAAAAGGAGTAGTACAACTGAGACTAAAAATTCATCGTTGCCAAAATATGTCGTGTCAGAGGTATCGAATTGCATATCGACCAGAGCAAGAAGGTTCATGGATACTACCCCATCATGAGTTTGGCTTAGATGTAATCGCGTTGGTAGGAGCATTACGTTATCAAGAGCATAGAAGTGTTCCACAAATTCATGCTCATCTCAAGTCCAAAGGTGTATGTATCAGTGAACGCAGTGTGACTCACCTTCTAGCAAGATACGACGAATTAGTTTCGTTATGGCTGAGGGATGTTTCAAGATTAAAAGCAATAGTCAAAGAACAAGGGCGGTTGATATTGGCAATTGATGGGATGCAGCCAGAAGTTGGGCACGAAGTATTATGGGTAATTCGTGATTGTTTATCTGGAGAAATATTACTTGCAAAAACATTACTATCTTCAAAAACAGAGGATTTAGCAACATTGTTACTAGAAGTAAAAAATATACTAGATGTGCCAATAGACGGAGTTGTCAGTGATGGGCAACAATCAATACGTAAAGCTGTTGAGGTGGCATTGCCCGAAATCGCTCATGGCTTATGCCATTTTCATTACTTAAAAGAAGCAAGCAAAATAATATATGAGGCGGATAGACACGCAAAGAAAGAATTAAAAAAGCATGTGCGAGGTATACGAAAAATTGAAAATAGTATACCGGATAATGATCAAAAAATGGCAGCAGTTGTAAGCAAGTATTGCTCGGCAGTTCGCGGGTCATTAACAAGTGATGGTCGTCCGCCTTTAGATGCATCCGGTTTAAAATTACAAGAACGTTTGACACTAATAGAACAAAGTCTCCATTCATTGGAGAAAAAAAAAGCTGCCACAACAATTAATCAAGCTCAAACAGATTATTTCTAAGGGTCTTGAACAAACTTCAGCATTATTTACTCCAATCAAATCGGCTTATGAGTTGGTTCATAAACCCGCAGATATTCTTGATCATGAAGATGATTTATTTGCTGATGAGGTAAAAGAAAACTATCAAGATTTAATTCAAAAAATGTCGGAGACAAAACACTTATTAGGTAGTTTCTCACAAGGTATAGAGCATTTTATCAAAGTCACAAAAAGTTATTGGTCTGGGCTTTTTCATTGCTATGAAATTGAGGATTTACCTAGAACCAAGAATGATTTAGAGCAGACTTTTGGAGTTTTACGTCATCACCAACGTCGTTGTACTGGTCGTAAAGTTGCACCCTCATCACTCGTAATTCGCGGGTCAGTCCAATTAGCTTCTGCTGTTGCGACTAAATTTCGTTCTTTTACAGCAGAAGATTTATCACAAGTTTCTTTTTCTGATTTATCTGACCTACGTCATGATTTAAAAAAACATCATGAGGCGAGAATTGAGCAGTTTCAATTTCGGCGTAATCCCTCGCAATACTTGGCTAATCTTGAGAGTCTGCTTCTCTAGCAAGTTTTACCGCTCTAGAAAAAAACCAGCAGCGGCAGATAATCTTGGCAACCTCACCAGCAGCTTTCGACCATCCGCTGCCGTAACGTGTGATTATTAGTACTATCTATAAAGTGTTCATGCTTAGAAAATAGGAACACAATATAAGAGAAGATTAGATTACAAAAATTTAATTGTCTTTTCAAAAAATTTTTTGAACGTGAGAATAGTGATTACGACAACAGTGAGTGGTTCCATTTTTTACTTCATAAGCGCGGTATCCTATTCAGTATCGGCTCACTTTTTCAGTTTTACCAACTTTCGATGATCGAGCATCGGGTAAAGTCTCTAGTGCAGACATACGAGAAACTCGACAGAACAAGAGTTAGCGATGCAGCCAGTATGCCAGATTTTTTTGTTTTTACCAATTTTCGGTTAAAAGTTGGGATTTACAAAATATGGCGTTACTGAATTGAGGTATGAAATTGAAAAATCAGGCATTTAAAACTCTTATTCTCTGCGACTTAGTGACTCTGCGTGAGGCAAATTCATACTTTGAATCAGTAACGCCCAAAATATCTTTAAGGGCGTTTATTTTAAGTGCCTTCATAGTTGCGGGTTATTTTCGACGGCAAGCGAGCGAGCTTGTCAAAAATAACCCGCTATGAGTGTGCAGTATAACAAAATGCTCAAAAGTGTAATGCCGAATTACTTATAAGTTGAAACAATAACTATAATCTTTTTACTTTGATTGCGGAATTTAGAACAGAAACTGCGTAGTAACATACATTAGTCAATTTTGGTTTCACCTATAAGGATATGTAGAAAAGGTCAAAAGAACTTTAATACTGCATACTCTATTATCTTTGTCAATGCGTTAATACTAAATAATATATTTTCCACGAGTCAATCAACACCGTGAAAAAAATCCTTATATTATCAGCTAATCCAAAGAACACAGACAAGCTCCGCCTAGACCAAGAGGTGCGGGAAATCCAAGCAGCGCTCAAACTCGCTAAAAATCGAGAGCAATTTGAAATCGTCACTGCTTGGGCGATACGAGTTGAAGACTTGCGCCGTGCGCTGTTGGAACACCAACCGACTATCGTTCACTTTTCTGGGCATGGTAATGGTAGTACTGGCTTAGCCTTAGAGAATAATTCTGGGCAGATGCAACTTGTGAGTACAGAATCCTTGGCAAAGTTATTTGGGTTGTTTCAGGACAAAATACAGTGTGTTTTACTCAATGCCTGCTATTCACAAGTCCAAGCAGAGGCTATTCACCAACACATTGATTATGTTGTGGGCATGAATCAGGCGATTGGGGATGTAGCTGCCATTGAGTTTGCTGTTGGATTCTACGACGCGCTGGGTGCGGGCAGACCTTATGAGGATTGTTTTAAAGTTGGTTGTGCTTCTATCGACCTACAGGGAATTCCAGAGTCAGAAACACCGATACTCAAAGCAAGGCAGCGTTTGCATTCTTTTTCTGCGATTGAAGAAACAGAGAACAAAACCAAATTAGAGAAGAACAGCACTATGTCCGAACGAAAATCACAGCTTCCTTATAGTGGAATTTCTCAAAGTGTTAGTGGTGGTCGAATGTACGGCGGAATGATTGCTACACAGGGGAACAATAACCAACAAACGATGACCAACTATACAACGCCTGAACAAAAGCATAATCTGGTACAAGCCGCCCAAGAAATTCAACAACTTTTGCAACACCTGGAGCAGATTTATCCTACTAAAAGTAGTGCTGAAAAAATGATGGTTGTTACTAAAGCTGTGGATGAAATTGAAAATAATCCACCTTTGAAAGCCTGCGTGATAGGAGCTTTGAAAGCTGGTGGAACTGAAGCTTTCAAAGAACTAATTAACCATCCCTTAGTTAATATTATGATGGCATCTATAGAAGGTTGGCAGGAGGCTGAATAAGCTATTTGTAAGGCATTACTGCTAACAGTCAATAGAAAAATGAAAAAAGCTGATTAACTACTAAATTGGCTGATTCTTACTAAGAATTTCGGCTCTTCAGTTCATTTTATGGAGCAGAATAATAAATAAAACCTAAACATAACCTGTATTCCTTATCGTGACTTGGTTGTAGGATTTTGAAACTTTCTATCAAACTGTGATTTTAATGTTCCACCATAAAACCAACGCAAGAATTAGAATTTCTTGACTTTTTAATAGTAAAAATCCCATGAACAAACCTGAGTATCCTGAAGAAAATTTACCTCCTAACCCTCAGCCTAGTATTCAGCAAGACGCTGATAATGCCACATTAGCTGGTGGAATGCAAGCTGCAATTGGAGATGATAATATTCAGATTCAAGGTGATAGAAACACTATCACGCAAACTAAGATTCTGCAAATCTCTGTTGACGAGATTAAAACCCGTCAATTTATACAAACTTCTCCCTACAAAGGTTTAAAGAAATTTGAACTAGAAGATAAAGACTTGTTTTTTGGGCGTGACCAATTGATTACACAATTGGTAAAGAAGCTAGAACACAGAAACCTAATTTTACTCTTAGGAGCTAGTGGTAGCGGTAAATCATCAGTAGTACGTGCAGGATTAATTCCTTGGCTCTCACGAAAATGGGGGTCACACTTTGTTCATCTGACGTTTACCCCTGACCAAGACCCTTTTGAATCTTTATATGCTAGCTTGCTCAGTAAATTTCCGCAAAAAGAAGCTCAAATTGCCCGTGAGGCGAAAGCTGATACTGTAACTCAGGTGGTGACAAAGCTAAAGCAATCAGAGTCTTTTTGGTTGATTTTTATTGACCAATTTGAAGAACTATTTACTACTACAACAGTTCTAGAGAAGCGTAACCAATTTATTAATGGGCTGGTGAAATTAAGCCAAAGAAAGAATAATTCCGTCAAAATCATGGGGACGATGCGGGCTGATTTTCTTGACAAGTTAAGCCCTTATCCTCAACTAATCAAAACGACTGATGATAGTCGTCCACTAATAGCAGAGATGCAACTTGATGAGTTACGGTTGGCGATTGAACAACCTGCTGCTCATTATGGGGTAGTATTTGAAACTGGGCTGGTAGAGGAAATCATCAAAAATGTCCAGGGACAGGCTGGGTATTTACCTTTATTGCAGTACACTCTGAATCTACTATGGGAGACAGAAGTACAAACTGGCAGTATTCGTGACCGCACATTAAATACTAGTACTTACCGACAGTTAGGCGGTGTCAGAGGTGCGCTTCAACAACGTGTAGATGGTATCTATAACGAATTACCAGAGGCTGAGAAGCGAGCAGCTCAGAGAGTTTTTCTTAAACTGGTTGGTATTAATGAGAATTCTGAAGCTGATACTGAAGGTCAGCCAGTTCTTAGAAGAGCTTTACGGTCTGAATTTAGCGATGAACTTGAGCAAAGTATGCTGGTAAAGTTGATCGATGAAAATTTATTAGTTAGTGACCGCCAGCCACAATCTCAAGAATCTACTGTAGAAATAGCCCATGAAATGCTGCTGACTTCTTGGACAACTCTTAATAACTGGATTAAGGAAAATCGTCAGGTAATTGTACTCCGCAACCGTCTTTATGATGATGTGGCACGTTGGCAAGGCGAGAAAGCGGAAGATGAACTATGGGCTGGGTCGAAGTTAGAGAAAGTCGTAGAACTCAGAAATGATGCAACCTTTAATAAGGTCTTGGGTGGTTTTAATGAAACAGCTTCTCAGTTTATTGATACCAGTGTGGGGTTGCGCGATCGCCAACGTCGCAGAGCCATTACTGGACTTGCTAGTTTTTCTACAGTTGCGTTATTAGTAGCTGGGTTTGCAGTTTTGCAGTGGCAAAGTGCAGAACGACAGCGGATAGAACAAGCTGCTTTAGTAACAAAAGGTTTGTTATCGAGCGATCCCCTACAAGGTTTAGTCAATACATTGAGTCTTGTGCAACAAAGTCGCTCACCAATAGTTAATTTCCCAAATCAACCAATTCCCTCATCAGTAAAAGATAACCTATTTAGTGCAGTCCAGAGCAGTTGGGAAAAAAATGTCTTTAAAGGTAGTGGAAATGCAGTCATTTCAGCAATTAGCGCAGATGGGCGGACAATTGTCGGTGGGGGACAGGATGGCACAGTGCTGTGGGATAGCAGCGGAAAGCAATTGGCTAAACTTAAAGGTTCTCAATTTCAAATAAGTTCAGTAGCAATTAGCGCAGACGGACAAAGAATTGTCAGTTGGGGTTTCGATCACACAGTGCGGTTGTGGTCTAGGAACGGGAAGCAATTAGCTGAATTTAGAAGTGATCAAGAACCTCTCAATTCACTAGCAATTAGCGCAGATGGGCGGACAATTGTCACTGGTGGTCATGATGGCACAGTGCGCTTGTGGGACAGCAACGGAAAGCTATTAAATGAACTTAAAGGTCATAAAGGTAAAATCAATTCAGTAGCGATTAGCACAGATGGGCGGACAATTGTCAGTGGGGGAGAGGATGGTACAGTGCGGTTGTGGTCAAGCAATGGAAAGCAATTGGAGAATTTTGATCGTCTTTATAAAAGTGGCGTAATTTCAGTAGCAATTAGCGCAGACGGACAGAGCATTGTCAGTGGGGGTCATGATGGCATGTTGTGGTTTCTGGACATAAACAGAAAGGAACTGACTGGAATGAAAACTGATCAAGGTGACATAATTTCAGTAGCAATTAGCGCAGATGGACAGAGCATTGTCAGTGGGGGTTATAACGGCACAGCGCGGTTGTGGGGCAGTAACAGAAAGCGATTGGCTGAATTTAGAGGTAATAAAAGTTTTGTCACTTCAGTAGCAATTAGCGCAGACGGACAGAGCATTGTCAGTGGGGGTGGTGACGGCACAGTGCGGTTGTGGGACAGCAGCGTAAATCAATTTTCTGAACTTATAGGCCATCAAGGCTCAGAATCAAAAGAATCAAAAGTAGCAATTAGTACAAATAAAGGCACAATTGTCAGTGGGGGTTCAGATGGCACAGTACGGTTGTGGTCAAGCAACGGAAAGCAATTCGCTGAATTTAGAAGTCGTCAAAGTTTTGTCACTTCAGTAGCAATTAGTGCAGACGGACAGAGCATTGTCACTGGTGGTTATAATGGCAAAGTGCTGCTTGACAGCAGCGGAATGAGAACTTTCAGTCTGGAAGGGGTTGGCTCCGTGCGGTTGTGGGACAGCAACGGAAAGCAATTAGCTGAACTTAAAGGTGATAGGCAAATCGTCGAATCAGTAGCAATTAGCACAGACGGACAGCTAATTGTCAGCGGGGGACTAGATGGCACAGTACGGTTGTGGTCCAGTAAGGGAGAGCAATTAGCTAAACTTGAAGGTGATTCATTTATGGTCAATTCAGTAGCAATTAGCACAGATAAACGCATAATTGTCAGTGGTGGAGAGGATGGCACAGTGCGCTTGTGGTCTAGTAAGGGAGAGCGATTGGCTGAACTTAGAGGACATCAAGGTAGCGTCAAATCAGTAGCAATTAGCACAAATGGACGCATAATTGTCAGTGGGGGTTCAGATGGCACGGTGCGCTTGTGGTCTAGCAACGGAAAGCAATTTGCTGAACTTAGAAGTGTTCAAAGATACGTAGATAGAAATTTCGTCGAATCAGTAGCAATTAGCACAGATGGACGCACAATTGTCAGTGGGAGTTCAGATGGCACAGTGCGGTTGTGGGATATTCAATTCGAGTCTTGGTTGAAAGTTGCTTGTGAGCGATTACAATATCATCCTGTTTTCAAAGAACCTAAAACTCCTGAAGAGAGAGGAGCTAAGGCAACCTGTGAGCCATATTTAAAGGCTCTGTAACAAGTTAATGTCAATGACTACAAAATCCACAACAGAGGAGGATGTTTAAAAACTTTTGCTACGTATTGAAGTTATTCGCTATTTAGTATGAAGTATATTTCTTATAATACCAACCTTGGGTCATAAGTTGGTAAAAAGGTTTCAGCTTCTTTGGTATTAGAGAAGCAGTTTCATTACGCAAAAATAGTATGGATTTGTTGAGCATGGCGAAATCTTGTGATACAACGTCCTAGTAACATTTTGGAGCGTATTGATAGTAACAGCATGACGGAACCTGAAAACAACGTTCCTGCAAACTACGACGAATCATGGAAAGCCGCGATTGAGCAATATTTCGAGAAATTTGTCTCATTCTTCTTCCCAGCAGCACATCAGGCGATCGCTTTATCAAAACTAACTAGTGCAGCAGATTCAGGCTATGAGGAACTGGGTAACTCTATAAACACAGTAGTGACAAAAATGCTGACAACAGTCTTGGACAGTCATCACCATTTTGGGCATCTTTGTTAATGTTGTCTAATCTTATATGGGTGCTACTAACTCTTATATGGGTGCTACTAACTGTATATTATGCAGTTGCTGAGAAATTAGTTTCTGGTGTTTTGGGTAAGTGTCGAATCAATTCTCTGATAATATCTGTTACTGTTGTGGCTCTAGTCGTCCCTGACAGTTTTTTATTTTCACCGAGACCCCTTAGTAGTTGATCTGCTGACTAAAAAAATTCCCTCCTGAAACTACAGAGGGATAAAACTGTACAGGATAAGCGTTAGACACGCCTTAATCAAAATTATGGTCATTGCAAATTATTTTCACCAGCGAAAATCAATATTTTAACGGCTAACTTAATATCATCTGTTATCCAACAAAACCCAATTACAGAAAAGGAGCTTTGTGAAGACAATACACAAAGCTCCAAGTCTGGCTGAAGAATCAACTTGCTCAAGCAGTAAGGTGAAAATAGAAGAACCAACTTTCCTTGATTCCCTAAAATAAACTACCAATGTAAGCAAACAAACGACAATGAAAATACAACATTGGTACAACAGCATAACTTAACTGCTAATCCCTAGAAACCCTTTCTGTATCAGGTATATAGCAATCCTGAATCAGTTGTGAGAAAATACGTAAATAGGGTAGAAGTAATGTTTGTAACTAAACGGCACAAGTAGCTATGTGGATGCAATTGCTAGATAATTTTATCAAAAATAGTAAAGATAAGCGTGAAATCCAGCGAGCTACAGCAGTGAAAATGCTGTTGCGTGGTTACAAGCATCAAGAAATTATGCCGATACTAGGTGTTTCCAGTGGCTTCATCAGTAAATGGAAAAAAGCTTTTTTTCAAAAAGGAGTGGATGGTTTAAAGCTAGGATATCAAGGCTCTGTGGGAATGCTGAATGCAGTTCAAACAGCAGAGGTAATGGAATGGTTAAATTCCAAAGATACCTGGACATTAAATTAATTAGAATACCACATTGCTACTGTTTATGGAGTGACATTCGCCTCCAAGCAAAGCTACTACGAATTGTTTGAAGCAGCGCGTATCAGATGGAAAAAAGCGCAAGCAAACAATCCAAAACGAGATGCAGAATTAGTAGAGGTAAAAAAAAAGAAATTTGTGCATTGTTGGCAGCGCGAAAAGCCGAAATTACAATGGGAGAATTAGTAGTATTGATAGTGGATGAATGCCATCTACTGTGGGAAGATATCTGTGGATATGTTTGGGGTAAAAGTAGTGAGCGTGTGACCATTCCAGTAGTGAATGCCCGTGAGAAACAAACATATTATGGAGCATGAGACTACAAAACTAAAAAATTTCTTCTTTACCAGGCTACAAAAGGTAATTCAGAAAACACAATTCAGTTTTTAGAATATCTTCGTTCACACAATCCGGGAGCAAAACTATTAATAATCTGGGATGGTGCTTCTTACCATCGTTCCCAACCCATCAAAGATTATTTAGAATCCTTAAACGGTGGGATGCAACCAGAACAATGGCTCATCACTTGTGAGAGATTTGCTCCCAATGCACCACAACAAAACCCTGTAGAAGACATTTGGTTGCAAGCCAAAAGATTAATTCGAGAGTTTTATTTTTTCTGTCAAGATTTCTCTGTCGTCAAGAGTTTATTTGAGTTATCAGTAGATTGTCAAATATTTGACTTTTCTAAGCTTCATGAATATGGTGTTTTCTCATAAATCATTTAGGATTGCTATATCATGCCAAAAGAGGATTCTACTGGTGATTCTCAATTACCGCTAGAGGCTAATATTGCCCAGTTAGCAACAGAAGATAGTACATCTAATTCTCAAGGCGGAATATTTATGACTGCAACATTTACTGAAGATAAACGTTTAGAGGTAGAAATAGTAATCGAGCATCTACGAAAATTACTTATCGGTGGTAAAGTTAAATTTCACGACGACAAAGGAGTTGTCAGGGTCAGCGGCAACTTTTCTGAAGATAAGAAATTACATATTGAAGCTACTCTTGATGAACTTGGAGAGCGATGTACTTCGCTCGAACTAACTTAGTAAACCTAAATATCCACATTTGGCTTAACCTCTTGTGTAGACATGGCTTGGCAGGCGATCACGTTCCCTGTTCTTGCCCTCTTGTATAGTGATACTAGGGCTAACATTTAACATCTGTGTACTTTCCCACTAGTTTAGGGATAATAGGGCAGGCGATCACTCTCTATTTTCATTACCCTCTTGTATACCTATTGCAAAGTAATAATTAGAACTATACATAAATTTGTACAGAGATAGCGTGTCAGGCGATCGCCGAAAAAGTCGCCGTGAATATTTCATCAATGCTCGCAAGCTTGCCTAAATTTTTAAACCTTCCAGTGGTCACGCTGGAAAGTGACTTTTTGGGCGATCGCCGCCGAATGAGCTTGAGGGAGTTGACCCTACTTTGTAGTGTTTGTAGTTTTGTAAGCTATCTCGACCCGCCGCCGAATGCCTTTTTTGCCTTGGTAATTTTGAACTTTTTTGAGCTTTTGGGCATTTTTTTTACTTACATGGGAGTTGACCCTGTTTGAGAGTTGACCCTGTTTTGAGAGCAACTATTATTCTCAACCGCTTTAAACAGTTCAACGTCATGTTTAAGCCTTACATAACTTCTGAATGCGTTTGTAGCTTTCCAGTACTGCCCTGAACTTACAAAAGCTTTTAAAACGATGTATCTATCATTAGACATTAATAAGCCCCTGCAATGCCCATTACAGGCAAGTTGCAGGGTTATGAGCTTTTATGGATTATTAGTGTTTATGGAAGTTTACAAGGTTTATGAGCATTTGGAAATGATGCGAAGATTATGGGTGTTTATGAGTGTTTAGAAGGGTTTGTTAGTGTTTGGGAAGGTTTAGAGGGTTTATTTAGCCTCTCTACTTATTTTCTTTTATTGGAGATATGCAAGCTTCTTTTCTCAACTGTAATTCTGCGCCAGAACGCGAAAGCTTATAGCTTAATGAGCTACCGCACTTGCTACCAGTTACAACAAATTACCGCGCTCCAGCGAGGCACTGGGCGCGGGGACAATAGGGATTAGGAGTACAAATCCCTCTAAGCATCTGCATTACAAAGTTTAGAAGCTATTTTTATAGCTACCTCCTGCCCCTTCCGCCTCTTCTTCTTCCTCCAGTGTCTCTAGCTTGAGTTACCTGTCTAAAGGGTTCGTCATCTTGCTGAATTACAGTGTTAGTGAGATCGTCAGTCTGAGTAATGCTCGTGGTAGCATCATTGGCAGTTTGAGCAGAGCTTCCTTGAGCGTTTCCGTTTTGCCCAAAAGCTGTTATCGGAGAACCGATTACTAAAGTAGATGTTGCTAAAAGGGCAACTACACTAAATAAACTTCGCTTCATGGTTTTTTCTCTAAGCGGACAAAAATGTTCTACATCTTCAAATAACCAGATTTCGGATACAATCCCGTAATTTTTTCAGAGGATGTTTGAAAGAAGCTGTCAGCTACGCATTAGCTATGCATTAGTCACATCTTTCTTAGAGGATGTTTGAAAAGTCGGAAAGGATGTAAAAAAGCTCTCTCAGTATAAGCTGTGAATAGATAATAAACAGCACCGAGAGAGTGACATGAGTAAAGCATACCCCAGCAACCTGACACGCGCCCTTTAAGGGGCGACAATCGCCTCTAAACCAAGCTAGATAAAGGTTTTAGAGGTACAGACCCCCTGAAAAAATTGGCTGCTTATTGAGAATGAACTGTATGAGTGTAGTAGCCCAGTCTATGGAGATCAGTTTCGTGGTAAAAAAGAACGGTCTCGTAATTTGACTAAGACCGTCATAATAATGCTGGCATCATTCTACCAAAAATTCTTAGAGAAATACCTAAATAAAGCACAGTTAATTACCCTAAAAATGTTAGTGTGGGTGCTACAAAATCAGAAGCAAGTCAAGTTAGAAAGGCTAGCGGCAACGCTACCATTACCAATACAACAAAATAGTCGGAGAAGGCATTTACAAAGATTTCTAACTTTGAATGCTTTAAGTGTAGTACTGCTATGGTTTCCTATAATTGAAGAGATGATTGGCAGGCAAATCAAAGCTGGCTCACAGGTAATTATTGCCCTAGATAGAACGCAATGGAAAGAAAAGAACGTGTTGATGGCGAGTGTGATTTACCAGAAAAGGGCATGGCCAATATATTGGTGCTTGTTAGAGAAAGATGGTAGTAGTAACCTCAGTGAACAGCAAAAAGTATTACGCCCAGTAATTCGACTATAAAAAAAATATAAATTAGTGATTATTGGGGACAGAGAATTCGGAGCATCACGCAATTGATGTCCAGCTTCTCTAAGAAAGTGGATCACGGTTGTATGGTGGATCTCGGTGACTCGTTCAATACCCCGTAGTCCCATACCATTGAGATACATCTTGATGCACAACTGCTTGACCACATTTGAATCACGCCAAGGACGGTAGACTTCGAGGAACTGGCGACCACACTGCTTGCACTTGTAGCATTGCCTGTTTCGACGATGCCCATTTTTAGTAGTTTGATTTGAGTTGTATTGAGGACACTTCATTCTTCTATTGTGCCAAATCAAGCATTACTCTTTCAGCAACGCCGAAAATTGAAAGAAATCATTTGACACTGCGAACAAGAATAAAACGATTACAGCACCAAACTATTTGCTTTTCCAAATCAATTTTTATGCATGATTTACTGATTGGGTTATTCATTAGCAAGTATGAATTTGGAGTAGAAATCTAAAGCTCAAACCACTCATCTACAACACTACCAGGTACTAACCTTTATTGGTGTTCAATTTCAAGTTTTTTATAACTATTGCTCAACTACTACCGCTAGGCGGAAGTCAAAAGTCCAAAGTCTACAGTTAAAATAACTGTATTTCTAGGAGCTTCAGATGAATCGTATAGTGACTATGAATGCTTCATCAAGATATTGGAAAATTTGGCTGATTAATCCTGCTGCCGAAAAACTAGGGTATAAACAAGTTCCAGTTCCAATTGCTCAAAAGTTTGCAAATAGTCGAATCTCCCATCTAGAAAATAGTAACGCGCAAAATATTTTATTATCGTGTTTTTACGCACAAGAATCTCAAGCGGATGTGATTAACCGCGCTAAGGCAGGTCTTTGTGTGAGATGTTATATTTCAGAGTCAATACTGAAAGAATGTAAAAAAATAGACTTTTTATTTGGTAAAACAAAGCAATTTACTTATCGGGATTTATTACCGTTTGTTCTCAATGATGATGGCCAAAAACTAATTGTTTTAGGTCGAGACGGTAAAACTCAACTAATGATAGATGACAATTGTCAAATTGGAGTATTAAGTTATAAGTTCTTTTCTGTCACGGTGTTGCAAACATTTAATCCTGATTTACAATCTCGGATGAGCTTGGATAATTGGACATGTTTGCAAACAAAACAAAATCCTGAATTGAAGAGTTTTTTATCTGAGTTTGGTTTTAAGCATCTGAGTGACTGGGCACTGTTAAATAGAGCTAGAACGACACAACTTGAACGTTTATTAGTGCAAGAACGCTATGTTGTCGAAGCTTTTCATGCTGTTTATCGTCGAGACAGACAGCAACAAAAAACTAAAGGAGCCAAAAGATGTCCAGATCCAACTAATGCTCAATTGCAGGAAATGTTAGTTTATTTGCAGCAGCGTCATGTTTTAATTAATACTTCTGTACAGTTGGTGAAAGAACTCAAGCAAGTTGCTCTACAGCTAAGAAAATATGATATTTGGGGCTCTAGAGAATCTTTAGATATATATGATGCTGAGAATGATACGTATATATCAAGACGCGATTTAACTGCTGATTCCCTTAATGAAGTAGATGTAGAACAACAAGAGTTTTTACAGTTTTTATACAAGCATCTTTATTCAATTTTGACTGAAGCAATTAAGCAAGAAGTAGAAGCTAATATTAAAAAATTAGAAAAAAGTAATAAATATGCACCTTTCGCAGACAAATACATTCAAGGATTGCAAATGTATTATTGTCAGGCAATAACTTTAAAAGAAATTGTTCCTGAGTTGGGGATGACAAGTTGGGATCAAGCAAGACGAGTTTTGAATCCAGGAGAACTTTTATCAAAAGTGCGTGCAAAAACGGTAGAGCAGATGTTAGAAAGTATTTTAAAAAAAGCCGCAGAAAAAGGTTTAACTAAAATTCCACCATCAGCAAATTACCTCAAAACTCTGACTGAACAAATTGAATCTTATGTAGATGGAGAAATTTTTCAAGAAGCTGCCGAAGAAATCAGAGCGACAAAAAATCGGACGATGAAGAGTGTATATGCTGAACAACTTCGTTGTTATCTTCAAGAAAATATAGGAATCGTATTTGATTTCTGAAAAAGGCTAGCAGATAATACGAGAGAGCTATATCTGTCTAATAGCAAACTAATGATAAAGCAGTATCTACAAGCTGCGATCGCACAAAAAATGAATGAATAAAGCAGTTCTGATTAATCTTGGCAGTGGTGATTTAAACAGTGGCTTTCCTAGAGTTACGGTTCAGTTATGGGTGAGTGGGTATTCCCGACCCCAGCAATTTGTCGGTAGCTTACCTGCTGCTCCAATTTTGGTGGAACTATACAGACGTTGGCAATCAATTTATACACATCTTTGCAGTCGGTTAGTAGACGCGAAAGAATTCCGTAAACAACCGATTGCTAAATATGTAGATGACGATGAAGATGACGAATTGGAAATAGCAACCGAAGGGGTTACTAATATTTCGCAAGTTAGTTTTGATGAAGTTTGTCAGCTTTTAGAAGAAAATCTAAATATATGGCTAAATACACCAAAATTTTCCTCTATTGAACGCCAAGTGCGATCACAACTCGATGTAGAATCAGAGATTCAGGTAACGCTAGAAACTAATGATGACTTACTGCGTCGCTTACCTTGGCATTGTTGGCAGTTTCTTAAAGATTATCCAAAAGCTGAATTGGCACTTTCTCAACCTGAATATATCCGTCAGGTACAAAAACAGCGAGAAATTCAAAAGGTAAGAATATTAGCAATTTTAGGTAGTACAAGTGGGATTGATTTAGCAGCAGAACAAAGATTTCTAGAACATTTACAGGACGCACAAATAAACTTTTTAGTCAATCCTTCGCAACAAGAATTAAACGAGCAATTGCTTCACCCTCAAGGTTGGGAAATCCTATTTTTTGCTGGTCATAGTCAAACTGAAGGGGAAACAGGGAGAATTTATGTTAATGAAAATAGTACGAAAAATAGTTTGACTATTGAAGAATTGCAAGCAGATTTGAAAATTGCGATCACTAATGGTTTAAAGTTAGCAATTTTTAATTCCTGCAATGGATTAGGATTGGCAAATAGTTTAGAAAAGTTATATATTCCAACGATAATTGTTATGCGCGAACAGATACCCAATCGAGTCGCGCAAGAATTTTTTAAACATTTTTTGAGTGCTTTTGCTCTTTCTTATTTACCGTTATATGTATCTGTACGACAAGCACGGGAACAATTGAAAACACTAGAAACTGAATTTCCTGGCGCTTCTTGGTTACCTGTAATTTGTCAAAATCCTGCTGTTGAACCACCAACTTGGTTAAACATTGCTGAATCGGTTCGTTTAATTCTTTCTTCTGAACAGATATACGCCCTACAAAAGATTTTACTCAATTTGATAGGACCAATTGCCCCAACTTTACTGCAACAAAAGTTAACACAAGTGGGTAACTCTGAGGATTTGGTAGAACGATTATTACCGCATTTATCTTCTAGTCAACAAGTTGAGTTCCAACAACAGGTTAACTTATTCTTAGCACAATCAGAAGTTACCTTGGAAGACTTTGAAGATTTAGTTGGTGAGCAAGATAAGATAGTTGATGAAGAATTTATTCGCAAAAGCGAACAAATTTTAGCTGAGGTAATCGGACCGATTGCTCCGATTTTGATTCAACAAGCCTTAAGTTCAGGCAATCAAAATCCTATAACATTTGTTGAAACTTTAGCCGCAAAAATTTCCGATCCCCAACTGCGTTTGAAATTTCAACAGCGCGTTATAATAATTCATAAAATTAACGTTGCATCTGATTAAGCAAATCCATCGCAATCAACAAACTCGTTCTCATCCTCTCAAAGGCGATCGCTAATAAACCAATTTCATCTTTGGAGTCTTCTTGAAAGTTGCTACTCATATCACCCGTACTAATAGCATTGGCGGTGTTGGCAATGTTTTTAATTCGTACAATCACGACTTTTTTCAACAAGAAATTAATCAGTAATATCACTGCAATAAAGATACCAATTACTACGCTCATAATCTTAAAAAAAGCGCGTCTAGTGTTGTAAAACACTTCCTCATAAGGTACATAGACAATTTGAGTCGCTACAATATCGTTCAACTTCCAGCCAAAACCCCGTTCACCGTAAGTAGCTAACAAACTTTTTGGTGCAACGTCTGGACTGGAATGACACTCAAGACATTGTTTTTGTTTGATTACAAACGGACGAGCAGTGTAAAACTTTGTCCCATTTGGAGTTGAACGAAAACCAGTGATTTCCTGGCGTTGAGGTTGTGATTTAAAATCCTCAACTAATCTGGTTTCAAAATCGTCTGCTTGGTCTTTTGGATTGGTTGGATTCAGAGTCGCATCCTTATAATGGAAGTCTTTATATTCAGCGTTTTTACTGAGATAATGGGAGACTTCTCTTACCGAAAAAGTCGGAATTGCTTCGGGAATAAATTCTGAAGCAGTTTCAAGCTTGGGTTTTAACAATGGGTTCACATGGTCTTGAGTATAAAATCTTAATGAATTCATCGTTTGCATGAGTAGTTCTGCCTGAATTGAAATCTCATACTGCGCTCTTTGATAAAGTATGTTAGAGAGCGTTAAACCGCTCAAGATAATACCAACTAGAAAAGCAAGAATTAAAAGAGTATTAAATTTGGCGTTAATCTTGATATTTTGAAAGCGAGTATTTAATTTAACCATGTTAATGTTTAAAACTCCCGCTCATGATTCATATTTGGCTAGGCAAAAATATCAGCCTCAATTATTTTAACGATTTCGGTAACTATCCTACTGAATAGGGAGTGGGGAGAGATGGGGGAGTCAATAATAAATTAATCACTAACTACTAATGTACAAACGCGTAGACCAAGGTAAGAGCGGCTTCTCGTAAGAGTATCGCGCTCTACCCACTAACAACCAACAACTATCACGGGAAATATATTTTTCATACCAATCCACTGCTCGTGATAGCGCATATGCTAGATTACTTCGCATTTATATTAAACAGTGGGGCCTTATCCCTAATTTTAGTACGCTTGGTGCTTACTACGAACTCCTGACAGTCTGTCAAAATTTTTGTGACAAACTACTAGTAGTTTAGTTTCTTACATCCATTTACCTTCACACAAAAGGTATGCCCAATTTAACTTCTTCTCAGGACTTGAGACTTTTGCTACCAGAAACTGTCTGGTTAGAACCCGAACATTTTTTATTTGCAAACCAAACCAGTTCTCAAAAGATGACTAATGCCAGTGATTCTTGGCAAGTCTATCTTAATACCTTAGCACTACTTGCTTTTGAGGTATGGTTACGTGATCGCTTACCGGATCAAGTAATTTCTCTTGATATCAGTGCGAACGCAACTGCTGGTAATCTCAAAGTTGGTGAGTACAAGTTTTGTGCGATCGCCACTGAACATTTACTCGATGAGATTGTCAATATACCGCAAGAGTTAATCGAACAACCACAATTAGTAGCCCATTTTTTTGTACTGCTTGAGGTATTAGAAGAAGAAGAAGAAGTTGTAATTAGAGGGTTTTTACCTTACAAGCAATTAATCGAGATTAAAAGTAATTTAGAATTGCCTGTAAGTGACGGTTTTTATCAACTACCACTGTCAATATTTGATCTTGAACCAAACCATCTATTATTTTATCATCATTATGTGCAAACATCAGAATTTGCGGTAACCGTTACGGATAGTCAAGTTAATCAAGTTAATGAAAATTTATCAAAAAATTTACACTCAACTACCATTAAGTTAAGTCAATGGTTGCAAGGAGTAATTGATGAAGGTTGGCAAATCATAGATTCTCTTGCAAACCCAGAATTAAGTTTAGATTTTAGTACCAGAAATGTTGAGCAAGGTATTAAAAGAGCAAAAATTATTGATTTAGGAATAGATTTAGGGGATAAAAAATTTGCGCTGCTGATCAACATATTTCCTGAGATAGATGCTGAAAATCAGGATAAATTTAGCGTTTTAGCTCAACTATATCCAATGAATGGAGAAAGATTCCTACCGCAAGATCTCAAATTAACTCTACTATCTAAAGCTGGTAAAATCCTCCAAGAAGTTACTGCCAGAATTCAAGATAACTACATTCAACTGAAACTTTTTAAGGGCGAACAGGGGAAAAAGTTTAGTATCCAAATAAGTTTGAGAGATATAAGTGTTAAAGAAAATTTTGAATTGTAAAAAATCATCTTGAGCGATTGGAGATTTATAAACTCAGTAGACCGAACAGGGCGAACGCATCTTAATTGCTAATAGAAATCGGAAAGGAAATTCAAATATCTAAAATAAAGCCAGTTAACTTAAATAAATAGGGGAGCATCTCACTTTTTAAGGAGGGTTAAACAGACAATAATCCATTAAGGTAAGCACAACGATGGGCCAGAACCTGAGGTACATTTTCCCGCTTCCACTGCGCTCCAGAAATCTTAGTTCGACGGTCAACCTGTTTAACGGCAGATTCAACTGAGCCAGATCCAATCGAACAGATTTGTTCTGCTTGATGGTACTCGTAATTGATAATGCGATCGCTATGTTTATCAAGATAATGGCAGAAATTTTGTGCTTGTTTATCCTGACAATCAGTAAATAAGGCTTTAGCTGCCTCAACCTGACCTTTCCATAGTAGAGTGCTTGCTTGTTTCAAGGGTTTGAGCGAACCCCCGACTTTATAGAGGTTTTCCATTAAATGGAACCAATCAAGTACTTCTCGACGTTGTGTATCAGGTGCTAGTTGGTTAATGATATTCCAAATGCCATCATGTCCATCGCCAATACAAGTAATTGTGCTAGCAAGTGGCTGGTCATTAACCCAATCAATCACAACCTGATTATCCTGAAATGAAGTTCCAACTATTCCCAGATGATGCAAGCTAATTGC
Organism: Fischerella sp. CENA71; assembly: GCA_024239075.1. Lineage (GTDB taxonomy): Bacteria > Cyanobacteriota > Cyanobacteriia > Cyanobacteriales > Nostocaceae > Pelatocladus. Next base: position 77,973 of record JANBVI010000066.1, read on the forward strand.
TTTATAGCCGAGCCACGCACACATTTCACCAGGTTGAGTCCGAATGCGGATGTTTCCACCATCAACACTTAATTCTTCTACTGTCTGTTGTGATGTTGGTAATTCAAAGTTCTGACGATGCACTAATCTCTGTTGACTGCTGCGGGAAACTTCTACACCTGTAAAAAATTTCACATCTGATGCTGCATCTTCATAGCTGACATTCGCACTTACCCGCAAACAGCAAGTTTCTAAATATGGGCTTAGTTGACTGCTCGGTGCGACTTCTAACTCAATAGCTTGCTTGCTTGTTATTGGCAATTCTCCAAGGATGCTTTTGATTCGCCGTTGGTACGGGATCTCCAAATAATAAAATGCCCAGCCGTCGCTTTCGCCTGAAGGGCGAAAGCGCGCTCTACTTTGGGCTTGGCCAAAATATATTTAATAACGCTCTTCCATCACTCTAAGCAGAGGAAAATAAGAAATCCTCAGAATATAAGGTGTCTGGAATAGCACCTCGCATTCGATTCATCAATGCAATTAATGTCAGAAACCCAATCGATAAATAGGAAACTGGAAATACTCTGAGCCAAGGTTTTAGTAAATTAAAGAATATCCAGGGTTGAATGACTAAGCGTAAATTGTTGAGTAAATTCTTCCACCCTTTACCAAAGTCCCACAAATCATGTTCGAGGAACTTTGCTACAACTGGATCTGTGGGTTTGTTTCCCCCAAGTTCGGGTTGATTGTTCAAAACTTGAGAGTGAAGACTTACCATGAGATAAGCACTCATGATGATTTCCCACCATTTCTGTATTTGGGAATAGTCTGTTACTCGAAAATCAGCCCAACCTAACGGTACTTAAACAAAACAGAAGGATAAAAAAGGCTATAATGCTTAATTAGCATAGCTTTCACGTTAAAAAAAGTTCATGAAAGAAACCACCCCCGCAGCCATGCCACCATGCTTTGAAAGATGGTGTCAAAAGTTTGATGATGTGTTTACTCATAAAGCTCAAAAAAGAGAGTTTAGACATTATTTAGGGGGATTATTGGGAGAAAGTGAGAGAAAAAACTTATTTCAAATTGCTTCTAATGCCGTAGGTGTGACTTACCATCGATTACACCACTTTTTAACTGAAGCACCTTGGTCTAGTTCACAGGTGAATGAGCGTCGATTAGAAGTGATGAACAAGTGTAGTCAGACAAGAATCAGTAGAGGCTTTAGTTTAATAATTGATGATTCTGGTCATAGGAAGAGTGGTAATTTTACTACAGGAGTGGGAAGACAATATATCGGAGAAATTGGCAAAACAGACAATGGAATAGTAGTAGTAACAACACATTTATATGATGGAAGAAAAAGCTTACCGTTAGATATAGAGTTATATCAGCACGCTGATTCCTTAGCTCAAGGGAAACAAGCTCCGGAATTTGAGAAGAAGCCAGAACTAGCAATCAAGTTAATAGATAAAACTCTAAATAGAAAATATCAACCTGGGATAGTAATTGTAGATTCTGGATATGGCAATAATACATCCTTCTTATTAGAGCTAGAAAAGCGGGGATTGAAGTATTTAGGAGGATTAGCTAAAAATCGAAAGGTAAGTATTACTCTTCAAGATGAAATTCAACAAACAATTCGGCTGGATGAAGTAGCCAAGACTTTACCCAAAGAGGCTTTTAAGGAAATTAAACTAACCTTAGATAAGCCAAGAACAGTATGGGTGGTAACTAGAGAAGTAGAGATATCACAACTCGTGGGAAAGCGAAATATTGCCATCGTCATGAACGCTGAAACTTTCTCTGAAGCTACTGATATTGATTATTTTATTACTAATGTTGGCTCATCAATTGTTACACCACAATGGATAGTTGATACTTATTCTCAACGGAATTGGGTAGAAGTTTTTTATAGGGAAGCCAAGGGATGGTTAGGAATCAAAGAATATCAAGTTCGAGATAAAAAGAGTTTACTGCGCCATTTTATTTTGGTCTTTTGTGCCTACACTTTTGTTCTTTGGCATCAGTTGACTGGGGGTTTAAGACGACGGTGGGCTAACAAACCTTTGAATACTTTTACTCAAGCTTTAGAAGCGTTTAGAACAGCCATGTCTTATCGATTTATTGATTGGTTGAACTTGAATCGTGACGTGTTTACTACTTACAAAGCTAGTTTGGGCTACATTTGGGCTTGATTTTTGTTTAAGTACCGCTAATCCAACTGCATGGGCACGAGTCAAAAATACTTCTAATGATCCTTGTAGTTGGTAAATCAAAATCGTGGTGATGTCTCGTGGATTGTAGCGTATGACCATCCATTCAGAAGCATAGCCAGCCAGATGTTCTCCTTGGTAAGTTAGGTTAGCAAATTGGATATACCCACCTCGGTACACTACTCGTCGCGCTCGTCGCATCAGACAAATATCTAGTTCTCGCTCTCCAACTAGATCTGGCTGGGTCTTCATTAAAAGTCTGTAAAACTGGGCAGGCTTGTATTGGTATTATCCGATGGGCCAACGAGTCATCTTTGTTGAAGCCTGCCCAGTTTTACATGGATTTAACCAACGCTATACATCCAGCTTCCCAACGTCCAATCCGGGTTTGACCACCCATACGTGCATCTATGCTTTGGTTATAGCGATCCACGATATAGCGAACAAGTAATTTTTCTAGTTGCAGTAGAGTCATACACGCTTGTTGTTCGGCTTTAGGCGGTCGTTTGCTTACATCACTACCTGTGTATCCTGGCAATGTTGAGAATAACTCACTATTGAATGTCCCAAATGGGCGTTCCACAATCCCACCATCTGATGGTTTACGACGTAAGCAGCAAACTATTCCTAACGAAGTTGCTACTTGTTCTAGGTGCTGCGATTTGAAATCTTTTCCGGCATCGGTATACAAGTACTGTGGTATACCATATGTACCCCAACTTTGCTGCAATTCATAGGCTCCACTGTATTGCTTGGGTAGAATCGCATGGCGTAAGGCAAGACACACTACTTCTGCACTGGGGGCATCAAAGCCTAAATGCAGACCAACTACACAGCGTGAATAGCTATCAATTACAGTAGTTAACCAAGGTCTACCCAGTATTTCTCCTGATTGGTCTACAACTAAGACATCTACTTTGGTATGGTCACATTGCCAAACTTGATTGCTCCATTCAACGCCAATTTCCATTCCTTCACGAGTTTTTATACTCAGTCGTGAACCTTTCCATCCAAGTGAACGCTTCTGTTGCCTTCGCTCGCCCTTCTCTATCTCTGGTTGCAACAACCGATACACGGTCATATGACTTGGATAATCATCTGTGCCAAGTTCTTGCGCTTGTACTTTCACTCGTACAAAGACCTGTGCTCGGCTCATGCGCCGCCCACCCCGATTTCCCTCACGATATGTTTTAAGAATAAAATCCTGCCAAAAGCCACTTATTTGCATTTGACCATAATCGTCTCTTCGTTGACGATACAGTCCTGCCACACCATGCTCACGCCAAGCTTGCACTAGTCTTTGTAAACTACGAACACTAATACCTAATTTCAAAGCTGCTTGTTTTTGTACATGCCCATAATTTTCTGAGCCTTGGGCTGCCAACAAGTGTTGAATCACTTCGATTCGCTGCTGTACTTCAAAGGGCAACACCTGTTTATCCTTACTCTCTTTCGCGTAAACAGCAGCCAAATCTTTTTTAATCTTGGCTTTTCCTCGCTTGATCTGCTTAGACATTTTCATCGTTTCATGGGCGATCGCGACTTGCAGATCATCTTACGAGGCGAACCTTAGAAAAAGGGGGAGGCTTTGATTGGGAGATCCAATTGGCCCATAGATAAATTAGGGGGGTTTAAGCCTCCCCCTTTTTCTTTAGCCAATATGCGTTACCATCAACTCTCACCCTCACGACAAATATCATGTGATTTTTTGTAGTACTTTAATACCCAAACATTAAGCCCTGTCTTGTTTTACTTTCTTTCTCTTTTGCTTGCTATTTTCTTTATTGACGACAAATACCTTGTTAATCTTCTTCCCAAAACTTACGACAATTAGCTTGTTAATCTTTCCCAAACCGTACTACATCGCTTTTAAGCCTTATCAATCCCCGCTTCTAGCTCTGTTTCTCTCACGACAATTACCTTGTTAACGACGACAACTATCCTGTTAATCGACATCTGGTTATATCGCATCAACGACCACACCAACGACTTTTTACCGCCCCCGGTAATCTGGCGCGAAAATGCCTTACAACAACTTGCAGGTAGTTTCACAGTCGTAAGAAAAAACAAACCCCTCCAAAAAAGGAAGGATTTGTGAATTTAACAGAGAAAGAAGATTTTTATGCCATACCTCTGTTTGTTTCCTTCGTGTAGCTTTCACCTACGCTTTTATTCTTGCAGTCCCAGAATACAGAAGCTTCCTCCTCTTGATTTTAAAAAGTTAATTCAAACTGTAAACGCAAACACACAAATCACTCCATCTCCCATCACCCGCCACAATGCCCTACATCAAAATCCAGGTACATTCCACACTCCTTAATAGCGGTCAGATAATTCCGGATCGAGGTCAGATAATGTGAAACTCGACAAGACAGGACGAACATTGGCAACTGTTTACAATAAGTAGCAATACAATACTCAAAGATTCATGGTATCCGCCAAATTTTAATAGCTTTATCGCTACTTCCACTTACTATAGTCTTGCCATTTGGGCTAATAGCTACAGAATGAACCCAATCACTATGACCACTAAGGGTTGATTTCAATGTACCCGTCTGTAAATCCCAAATTTTAATGTTATTATCATTACTCGCACTCACTAACGTTTTGCCGTTCTGGCTGATAGCAACGAAATTAACCTTCTCAGAATGTCCAGTCAACGTAAACTCTAGCTTACCTGTTTGTAGATTCCATATTTTAATATAGTTCCCTATTGCACTCACTAGATGTTGAGAATCTGGGCTAATAGCAATGGATGTAGATTCAAAAGACTTTTCATTAAAAGTACTTTTGACTGTTCCGGTTTGCAAATCCCAAACCTTGATTATTCCATCATGGTTTCCACTTGCAAACGTCTTTCCATCCGGACTCATTGCTACAGCGCTCACTAGTTCAGTATTGGGAAACGTTGATTTTAACTCACCAGTTTGCAAATTCCAAATCCTAATTTTATAGCGCCAACTTCCAGTCAAAAAAGTATTTCCATCAGGGCTAATTGACACAGAATTAACCGCTTCTTGGGAAAGCGTTGACTTTAATTTATTAGTTTGTAAATTCCAAATTTTAATAGTACCGTCATTACTTCCACTTACTAATATTTTACCATCCAAACTAAGTGCTAGACAGCTAATTGAGTCATTATGCCCATTAAGAGTTGATTTTAACTCACCCGTTTGCAGATTCCAAGTCTTAATTTTGCTTCCGACTCCAGTAACAAAACTTTGTCCATCAGGGTTAATTGCCACGGAATTAACTATATTTTCTTGTTCTATAGTTTTAAATAAATATGGTTGAGATGACCTATATAGATTCCAAGTTCCTAAAACAATCACGCTCAGGCAAAAACCAGTGAGCGCTAATGCCTTTTTTGGTTTCTTTTTGTTTTTTAATAAGGGTATAGGTAATAAGGTTGTTGCTGGATCAGAAGCTATTGTAAGAGGTTCACTTAAGGATAACAATGGCGGATTTAAATACTGTAAAAGTTCCCCTGCTGACTGATAACGCTGCTGATAATCCTCTTTTAGTAAATTATCAATAATCAGCTCTAATTGCTGAGTCAGTGGCTGCGGTAAATGCTGTTTCCAACTGCCAATCCAGCCATAACCTTGACTTTTCCATAATTCCCAAGGGTGAATTCCACTGAGTAAATGAAAACAAGTGACACCTAAGCTAAATAAATCACTTGCTGGATAAGCTTCTCCTTGCTGGATCTGTTCCAATGGTGCATACCCAAAAGAACCTATCATCGTTCCTTGTCCAGTGATCACCGTTTGTGTCAGTTGCTTAGATGCTCCAAAATCAATTAAAACAACTTTGCCATCATTACGCAGAATAATATTCTCTGGCTTGAGATCACGGTGAATCACCTTATGTTGATGTACAACCTGAAGAATATTTAATAAATCAACTAATAACTCCCGTATCATTTCCTCATTGAAAGTTCCCCGCTGTTGCAATCGCTTTAATAGATTTTGCCCATCAATAAACTGCTGCACTAAATACAAGCGACCATCTTCTTGAAAATATGCTAACAGCGTTGGAATTTGTGGATGTTCTCCTAACTGTTGCAGTCTTTTCGCTTCCTCCTCAAATAATTCTGTAGCCTTTTGTAGTCCTGCTGTTCCTTGAGTTTGTGGTGCAAACTGCTTAATCACACACTTCTCGTCTAATTTGTCCCTATCTTCTGCCAAATAAGTTTTACCAAATCCCCCACCACCCAATGGTTGTATAGGGCGATAGCGGTTTCTCAGCATTAACAAGGGAACACCACAGTTGGGACAAAATTTTGTATCATCGGTGGCAGGTGGGTTGTGACAGACTGAGCTAAGGCAACAGAGCATGACTGTACATTAAGAAGTAGATGGACTTGTTATCAATCAATAGGTTTAGGATCTCTAGCAGTAGGAAAATGCCCACTCACCTGACGTGACAAAAAACGAGAAAGCACTGTGAATTATCTGAGGATTGGCATCGTGTTGTCCCCCCAACGAAGAAGCAGGATTCCAAAGTATATTGGCTCGGAAAATAGAGCCAGGGTTTATCACCAAGCGTATTGCATTATTAGGGAATGGATATGGTGCAAGAGGCGTGAGAAGAGCACAGTGGTCTCATACGAGCACAAGAGGAACCAAAATACTCATAAGGCTATTTAAGCATTTACGGTTGCAAACAAAATGAATCTCATCGAACAGTTGCAACAACTTCTAGATGATCGAGACATCTAGTGTTTCAAAGGAGGAGTACGGGATTATCACCGACAACGCGGGAAGGGGAGCATCCCAGTTTTTTGCAAAGAGGGCGAAAATCATTCAGGATAAGTAAGGCGAAGCAATCACTCATGATTACGCAACAGCAAGCTACAATAGTACTTTTTAAAAACTACCAACTAATCACATTAGTCACGTCCCCACGTCCCTTATTGTGGTACTGCCCTAACCCATACTTATTGTTATGGTCATCTACTAAGGTTTGATGCCGTTTAATCCAATCGCCTACTACTTGACCATTAGAGCCTGACAACTGCCTTAGCGTTACGTTGCCGATGTACCAACGCTCCGAGTTTGATGGGGCAACATTATCGTTGTAGTCGGCAACTGCCCGGAATGCTCTATAAATTCGTTCTTCAATTGCACCCCTAGCCTTACTCCCCTTCAATTCCTCGCTTGGCACTTGTGACCAATCCTTATCACTTTCAACTGTTACCCGTGGCACTGGTGCTGGTCGTGGCGTGGGTGCAAGTGCTAGGGCCGCAGTCGCACCACTATCAATTTTTTCTACCAACTTATAAACCAGTTGCTCTAATTTCTCCAGGCGTTCGGTTAGGTTGGTTGATTCTGGGGGGATAACTTCTTGCTGTGGCATTTGTTCAATCTCCTTGGCTTGTTGCTGGTTGGTTGCTTCTAACTGTGCAATTTGGTTTTGTGCTTCTATTA
>JANBVI010000067.1 GCA_024239075.1 Fischerella sp. CENA71
GGCCAGAGTTTGAAAAGCGTGAGTTATATTTTGAATTTACAGCAAATCATTTAACGTTACTACGACACGATGGTCAGCGATGGAATGTCAAAGCAGAGTTTCCGTTTATAATTGGCGATCGTTAAGGCTGAAAAGTCTAGAGGTTATAGCTTCTAGTGATTGCCTTGATTAGGTACTTCTTGGCTTAAACTGTGCCAAGTTGAACCAAAAATGGGAATGTTTCAATGACAAACTAACGATTTTGCGCTATTTCAGACTTTTCATAGGGGATTAGCCAAGCAATATAGATGGGACAGTTTACCCTGATTCCTCACTAACGACCAAAATTTTTCCGTTACTAAAACTAAGCCAATGAGGACATCTCAGAGGAATGATAGCCATTAACGTTCCTAGCTCCATCTACATCTCATTTTTCTATTCCTCTCTATTTTTAACTATTTACCACACTCATCTACAACACTACCCGCAGACATTAAACAAAAAGGATGCAAACAAGAACCAGAATGGATGACCAAAATGTCGGCACGTAAACGTAAAACTTTAGTAGTTTGTCGCCAGTGTCACGAGAAAATTCAGTATGGACGCTACGACGGTGAGACTCTCAAACGTTTTGATTACCGGAAAGCGAAGTGATACGGAAACGGTCATGCTTCGTTTGGAGGGGGGTGGTTGGAAAAGTGCCAATCTTGGTAACTCGCTGGCTACCTACCCTACCGCACGTCCGGTTCTAATTGGGAGGGGCGGAAGATCATACTTCCCCTCGACCTAACTCAATACCAAGATGTTAGGGCTGAACTTCGCGCAATCGGCGCTCCAGGAAACGGCGCTCACTGTCATTTGTCACCAATTCTAGTGCTCGCCTGTAGCTCTGGGTAGCTTCCTCTAATACTCCAACACGCCGTAATAAATCCGCACGGGTGGCGTGAAAGAGATGATAGCTGTCCAGTTCTGGGGCAAGTTGATCAATCAGTCTAAATGCGGTTTGAGGACCTTCTGCCATTGCGATCGCCACCGCTCGATTCAAGGTCACAATCGGTGAAGGCTGCAAGCGTTCCAGCACATCATAAAGCCGCACAATCTGTGCCCAATCTGTGTCTTCGGCTTGTGCCGCCTGACAGTGGAGGGCAGCGATCGCCGCCTGTAGCGCATAAACACCCGTTCCAACCCGCAACGCTTCTTCCACCAGGGGCAACGCCTCAGCAATTTGTGGGTGGTTCCACCGGCTCCGATCCTGGTCTTCCAGCAGAATCAGATCGCCTGCCTCATTCAAACGGGCATCCCGCCGTGAGTCGTGGAGTAACATCAATGCCACCAGTGCTGTGACTTCTGAGGGGGGTTGGGGCGCCAGCAATTGTCGCATCAACTGTCCCAGTCGAATCGCTTCAGTGCAGAGGTCTGCCCGCACGATCGAATCTCCTTTTGTGGCCGCATAGCCTTCGTTAAAGATGAGATAAATGACTGTCAGAACTGCTTCTATCCGAGGAGAAAGATCGGTTGTTTCGGGGACTTTGTAGGGAATGCCTGCATCCCGAATTTTGCGTTTAGCCCGTACCAGCCGTTGTGCCATCGTTGCGGTTGGTACAAGAAATGCGCGGGCAATTTCATCGGTTTCCAGTCCACCCAGCATCCGCAGGGTCAATGCCACCTGAGTCTCGATCGCCAGTGCGGGATGGCAGCAGGTAAAGATCAATCGCAGGCGATCGTCTCCAATTTCATCACTCTCGTAGGTCGGTTCTTCGCTCGATGGAATTAACCCAGATGTTGCGTACCATTCCAGCTTTTCGGTTAGTCGTGTCCGTCGTCGGAGGCGATCGATCGCCTTGTATCGGGCAGTTCGGATGATCCAGGCACGGGGAAGATCGGGAATACCGCTGCTTTCCCACTGATTGACTGCCGCTGCAAACGCCTCCTGTGCTGCTTCTTCAGCCAGATCAAAATCTCCTACCAGGCGAATCAGGATGGCGACGATGCGCCCCCATTCGGTTCGATAGACAGCGGCGATCGTCTGTGCAACATCTGATTTTGCGGTTGAAGCCATACCTGTCATAAAAAGACACAAAGAATTTTGGGTAAAGTGTCGATTTGGGCAGTTGCCGTTCGACTCACTTGCAAAAGAGATGCAACGACAATGCAGAACAATTGTACTATAAACTGAGTTTTGGAGAGGTGTCAATTTGAGTTGCCGTTCGACTCACTTGCAAAGAAGGCAAAGCTCGATCATACTCAACAAAAATTTTTCAACGAGATGTCGATTTGAGCAATTCCCATTCGACTCAATCACAAAGGAGGTAATCCAATGAAATACATGCTGCTGATTTACATGGACGAAAACGCCCTGAGCGAAACTGAGCGGGAGCATTGCTATGTGGAATCTACCCAAGTCGCTCAGGATCTCCATACCCAGGGACAATTTGTGGCATCTGCTCCTCTCCATCCTGTGGCAACGGCAACCAGTGTCCGGGTACGTGAGGGCAAATCCCTGGTAACGGATGGCCCCTTTGCCGAAACCCGCGAACAGTTGGGCGGATTTTTCCTAATCAATGCTCAGGATTTGGATGAAGCCATTGCGATCGCCGCCCGAATTCCGGGAGCGCGAGCCGGTACTGTCGAAATTCGCCCTGTTCTTGAAATCGCAGGACTACCGGTATATTGAACTTGAGGAGAAACTTTATGCAAATCAATCTCAAAATCACCCCCTGCTTATGGTTTGATGATCAAGCCGAAGCAGCCGCTCAGTTTTATACGTCGGTTTTTCGCAATTCTAAGATTGTTCACATCAGCCGATACGGAGAAGCGGGGCAGGAAATTCACGGAAAACCAGCCGGAACCGTCATGACGGTCAGCTTTGAACTCGATGGTCAGCCGTTCACAGCGTTGAACGGAGGTCCGGCCTTCAAATTCAACGAGGCGATTTCCTTCCAGGTCTTTTGCGATACCCAGGAGGAAGTGGACGATTACTGGCAAAAACTGTCTGCGGGGGGAGATGAAACTGCCCAGCAATGCGGCTGGCTCAAGGACAAATACGGGGTCTGTTGGCAAATTATTCCTCGCATTCTGATTGAGTTACTCAACCACCCCGATGCAGCAACCTCTCAAAACGTTACCAAGACCATGCTGCGAATGAAGAAGATCGAGATTGATGAACTCAAGCGTGTCGCTGCGAGTTAGCGATCAGCACACCCAATCCCTAACAATTCAACTCAAAACCACTCAATAGGAGATTTCACAATGAAAGTCATGGTCTTTGTTAAAGCAACCCAAGACTCCGAAACTGGGGTCATGCCAAGTGAACAGCTTTTGACTGAAATGGGGCAGTTCAACGAAGAATTAGCCAAGGCAGGTATCTTGCTCGCCGGTGAGGGGCTTCATCCTAGCTCAAAAGGGGTGCGGGTGAAGTTTTCGGGCACGGAACGCACCGTCACCCAAGGACCCTTCACTCCAGCGCAGGAGCTAGTGGCAGGGTACTGGCTGTGGCAGGTGGACTCCATGAAAGAGGCGATCGCCTGGGTGAAACGCTGCCCCAACCCAATGCCAGGAGACTCCGAGATTGAGATCCGTCCCGTATTCGAGGCAGAGGATTTCGGTGAACTCCTGACACCCGAATTAAGGGAGCAAGAAGACCGCATTCGCGCCCAAGTTGAAACGCGACAGCAAGAGTAACTTCATCTGCGACCGATCGGCTCATCACAACGCAGAATCGATAACTCAAGGAAAAATCAATGAAACTCAATCCTTACCTGATGTTCAACGGTAACTGTGAAGCAGCATTCAAGTTTTACGAACAATGCCTCGGTGGCAAAATCACCATGATCATGACTCATAAAGAGGCACCTTCAGCAGAAAAAGTTTCACCTGAATTGCATGACAAAATCATGCACGCTTGCCTTGAATTAGAGGATCGCCTGCTCATGGGATCTGACTGTCCACCAGAATATTTTGAACCCCCTCAAGGCTTTTACGTGCAGATCAGCGCACCCGAACCAGACGAGGCAGAACGAATTTTTCATGCTCTGGCAGAAAATGGCAAGGTAAAAATGCCGATCGCTCAAACGTTCTGGTCAGTCCGCTTTGGTATGTTGATTGATCAGTTTGGTACACCGTGGATGGTCAATTGTGAGCAGGTCGTTTGAGCTTATTGGATTAAACGAACATCCTTTGGACTTGTAACCCTTAAGCAGAGAATGCGATGCCTACATTCAAAACATCCCGTGAAATCCCGGCAACCATGGAACAAGTCTTTGCCGCCATCAGCGATTCAGAACGTTTGGCGCGTTGGTGGGGATCAGCAGGTTTCACCAACACTTTCAATGTCTGCGAGTTCAAGAACGGTGGTCGGTGGTCTTTCATTATGCACGGACCCGATGGTGCAAATTATGCAAACGAAAATGTATTTGCAGAAATACAACCACCCAGGAAGGTTGTTGTACAGCATGTCTTGGAGCCAAAGTTTTTCTTGACCATTGCTTTGGCTGCATCACCGACGGGAATGATCGTATCCTGGTCGCAAGCATTTGAGAGTTCGGAAACTGCCAGCCGCTTTGAACACATCGTTGTCCCCGCTAACGAGCAAAATCTTGACCGCCTGTCAGATGAGGTTTTGCGTAAACTGGGCGGCTAACCCCGCACTGCAAAGAATCTAGCCATTACGTTGCGCCAGTTTAAAGCACAACAGAATTCGATGTTTTCCACACCTACTCGACTATGCCCGTGGCGTTGAATTCCTGACTGATGCTTATAGCCTGTTTGACATAAGGCCTTTCCAATTAATAAAGTATCCAGCCCTCCCGTTCCCACCCAGGTGGGAACGCTCACCAATTCTTGGGTTGAGCCAAAATATATTTGATAGGGCACCGATATTTTATTTTTTGGAGATCCCTAACCCCTTATGGACGGCAGGAAGACTTTGAGGACTCACCACCTGGGTATCCGCAAAAGCCGACGTATGGATAGAGAGATGGCACTTCTACGCCAATACTGCGATCGCAATTCTCAATCATTCATCACAAGGAGATAAACAATGGAAACGAACCAAACCGGACAAACCTCACACATGCCTGTTCAACCTCAAAAAGAACATCAGTGGCTTCAGAAACTTGTCGGTGAGTGGACGTATGAAACCGAAGCAATCATGGGACCCGATCAACCTCCCGTCAAATCAACGGGAACAGAAACAGTTCGCTCACTAGGTGGACTCTGGATATTGGCAGAAGGACAGGGTGAGATGCCAGGTTGTGGTCCTGCAACAACGCTAATGGCTCTCGGCTATGACCCGCAGAAACAGCGTTATGTGGGTACCTGGATTGGATCAATGATGACGTATCTCTGGCAATACGATGGTGAATTGGATGCAGGGGAAACTGTGCTAACGCTCAATTCCGATGGACCTTCCATGACAGGTGACGAGAAACTAGGAAAGTACAAAGACGCGATCGAGTTCAAAAGTGATAATCACCGGGTATTGACCTCTCATATGTTAAGAGATGACGGGCAATGGCAGCACTTCATGACCGCCCATTATTGGCGCAAGCCATAAATGCTCCACGATTCTCTTGTAAGTCGCCACACAACCTGGCTCCAGTCTCGCACGCGCATCCAGTCAGAACCAGGTTGTGTACCGATCGCCTGAAACCCGTAACGTTCTGCTAACCGGAGAGTATCCCGGTTAGCACTCACAGAAATACCGATAATTTCCTTTAGTCCCAAATCGCGGAACCCAAAATCAATCAGAGCTTTCCCGATTTCAAGGGTAAAGTCTGGAAACTCTAACCATGCAGCGGGGGCTGGCGATCGCAATCGAACTCTATAGTTTTGCTGGAGTAGCGATCGTCAGTGTAAATAAAGCTGCTGCGATGAATGCGGCGATCGTCCGAATATGGTTCCAGAATGTCCAATTGCTCAGGTATCTTGCCCAAAGTGTTGCCCCTTCTGGACTGTCGGGCTTCACGATTGCTAAGGCATCATTCAGCGGCACATTAAAGGCGATCGTCACTGCGATCGTGCCAATGAGGTAAAGCAGACTACCTGCCAGCAAATAGAAGGCACTCGGTTGCTGCCACTTGAACAGAACGGAGATCGCTAGAAAGAGACAAACGAAAGCCGTTCCAAGCAACGCGAGCATGAACAACGGATTGATTGCCGTAATGTTGATCGATTGCATTGCAGCGATCCCTTGAGGCGGTTGGAGGCGAGCGAGGGCAGACATCACAAACGTGGAGAACGCGAAGAACACTCCCGCATTTAGCCCACAGCCGAGGGCGGCGACAAGCATTAAAGAAAAGCGGAAATTGTTAATTGTTGCCATAAAGCCTCTCAATGATGTTGATTCGACGAACTAAAAAGTCTTCAGTAAGATATACCCGGCGTTCTGTAAAGATACGAATCATCCGTCAATTGCTTTAATAGAAAATCAGCCACATCAGCACGGGAAATTTTAAGTTTTGTGGTCTTGTCAGTGCTGGGAAAGCCGTGTCGGTAATTACCTGTGCGATCGCCATCGATAAAGGCTCCGGGACGAACGATCGTCCACTCCAGATGGCTTTGCTTAACCTCGTTCTCTTGCCGTTCATGATCGAGGAACGCCTCTCGTAAGAAAGCTCCAAACATGATGTACTTCCAGAAGAAGTTTAGATTTTCCCAGCTCTCTCCTGCCCCAAGTGTTGTCTGGCAGATCAGCCGTCGGACACCCGCCTTCTCCATTGCCTGGATAATATGTCGTGTTCCCTCAGATCTGATCGTGCCCTTCCTACCTGATCCGAGGACACATAGCACGACATCTTGATCTTGTACCGCCTGCTCCACAGATGCGGAATTTAGAACATCGCCTTGAACAACCTTTAGATTTGTGTGTTGGATGTCAAGCTTTGCAGGATTGCGGGCAAACGCCGTAACGAGGTGTTCCTGTTCAAGCGCCTGCTCAACAAGTGGGCGACCGATACTTCCCGTTGAGCCAAAAATAAGTAGCTTCATATTCTCTATCCTTCTGAATCAATGACTCTTCCAGCTTAGGAAAACGATCGATGCTTAACTATCTAATTCTTGTGCAGCTATCACAATTTTGCGGTCAGCTTCAAAAGTGCAGTGAGAATCCCTCAATATGGATACAATCAAAGCTAGACGCATTGGGTTCGCATCATGAAAGCTTCTGCTAATCGCCAGCTTGAATGTACTCACTTGCCCGTTCTGTCAAGTTGGGAACAGGGTTGGGAAAACATTCTAGTTGAGCAATTCCAGCCACCTGCGGGCGAATCGAGGTTTGAGCAGGGCGACGAACATGCAATTTATCTATCTCTTGCATCTCGTCCAGTTCACCTGTTGCAAGTTCAGGGAGACAAGACCTATGCGGGGCTGTACGGCAAAGGAGACATTTCCATCATGCCTGCCCAGGTACCGTTTTTTTCGCGTTGGGATGGCGACGATCGCTTCTTGCTGATTCGGATTACGTCTGGTTTCATCCAGACTGTTGCGAAAGAAACCATTAACAGGAATCCCGATCGCCTGGAACTCCTGCCCATATTTCAGATTCGTGATCCTCAGCTTGAGGCGATTGGGACGCTGCTGCTGACTGAACTCAAACAGGAAGGCTCAAGTCGGCTCTACATTGAATCACTGACCAATGTTCTGGCGGTTCATTTACTTAGACAATACGCCGCAACCAAGCCTCCAGTACCCGTGTATAAAGGTGGATTACCTCAGCGTCAACTTTCACAAGTCTTAGACTACATTAACGACCATCTGGATCACGACATCAAATTGGCAGATTTAGCTGCGTTGTTGGATATGAGCCAATTTCATTTCAGCCACATGTTTAAGCAGGCGATCGGCACATCCCCTTACCAATATCTGCTTCAGCAACGCATCGAACGGGCAAAGCAGTTGTTGAAAGAGGGCGATCGATCCATTATGGAGATCGCTTTCCAGTGTGGATTCAACAGCCACAGCCATCTCAGTAAACAGTTTCGCCAACTCACAGGTATGACACCCAAAGCCTATAGAGCAGATTAATTTCTTTTATTAATTCTGCTTTGAACTAGGGGGAAAAGTAGCGAGCGTGACATGAGCCGCCACGTAACGTCTGAAAGCCTTGCTACGTAAGCATTACAAAAATAAAATTGCTCTCCGATCCAAAAATCGCCGAAAAACGTTATTTTTACCGTCCCAATTGAGGCTTAAGTTATTTGGCACAGCATTTTGTTACGTAGCCGCAAGGGTTTCAGGCTAAAAAAATTAGAGGGGTTCAAATGGCACGGCTAAAAGTAGTGGATCTAGTCTGCTAAATTCTAAATTTTAGGTAAAAGCTAGTTTTTCTTTCTAAAACAAGCGTCTGAGTAAGGTTTACAGACGACGCATGGCGGCAAAATGCGCTTTGGCTACTTTTACCCCTAATTATACGAACGGTGAGTAAAAGAGTATCACTTCTGAGAATTACCGATGTCATCACAAAGATGGCGATCGCTATTTTTCTCATCAAGGGTAGCTAGATAGTTACGTGCTTGCTGGCAACCTTGCATAAGTAATTCATCTAATCTTGTATGCCACAACATGACTTTTCCGTCCTGACCAAGAATAGCCACTGTGCTGCCATCAGTACTCAAACTTAAGCTTTTAATCAGCCTTTTTGGTTGTTCTGTAATATTGTTGAAACTTTTGTTCTCATAGGCTTTAAACTTATTCACCAATTGGTTAGCAGAGACATCCCATAACATAACATTGCTGTATGTCCCATTAAAATCTTGTTGAGTTATAGCCATTAATTTGCCATCAAGATTAAACGTTACCTTATCTGCATTAAAATTTGCGTTTAATTTTGCAAATTTTATAATACTATTGCCCGATGATAAATCCTGCAAATATACATCACCAGATATAGGTCCTCTAGTATCCTGTACATCTAGAGTGGCTCCTAAGAATTTACCATTATGACTAAATGTATACCCCATATTTAGCCATCCTATAGGATTTTCAGAAATTTGGGAATTGTTGGAAAAATCAACTATAGAATAAGCTAAATGTTTTTCGTGTTCAATAATTATAAATAATTGACCGTTAGGGTGAAAAATCATGTTCTTTAAATTACCTCGACGTAATTTAAATTTATTAGGATAAATAAGCTTTCCAGAAATATCAAAAACGGTAATCGTGTTGTCTTTTTTAGCACCAGCAAAGTGTTTTCCATCGGGAGCAAAAATAACGCTTGTGAAACTACCTTCAGTTATTGGCAGTGGGGTTAAAGTTTGACGTGACAAGTCCCACAAACTAGCAGCACCCTGAGAGTCTGTGAGAGCTATCTGTTGACCATCAGGGCTAACACTGATACTTTCAATTTTTTTATCTATAGGAAGTAAAGGTAAGCTTGACTGCCACTCTTGCGTATTCCACAAGCGGATAACACCATCTTCTCCAATACTGATTAATCGTTTACCATCACTGCTAAATTTGACATTTTGAACTGCACCTTCATGAGCCTTCCATTCAGTCAATTTTTGATCACTATAACTGTTACTGTTGTAAAAACTAATGTCGCCGTTTATTCCTCCAATAGCTAACTGGTTGTTATAGGGATTGAAATTTGCGGAGCAGGCTTCTTTGAAAGTTGTTGGTTCTTGCGTAGAATTAGCCTGAATGTAAGACAAGTTCCAAAAATTGATATAGCAAATTTTGGATACACCGGGACTTATTATTCTTGGGGTGGTAACCATTTTATTACCATCAGAGTTTAATATTACATCTTTTAATCCATACGATGACAGATTTGCTTGTAGTAATTTTGAATTATTTGCAGTTATACCTAACTCGCGCTCCGATAAGTAGTCCCAAAAATGGATCTTGGGGAGTGATACATCGGGAATTTTGCTGCTGCTGTTGTTGCGGTCTTTGAAAAATTCTACTAGATGGTAGCCATCACTACTAAACATCATGTCTTCTACAGTAATGCCTTGAGTTTCTGAATACCCTGGTAATTTTTTTAACCCTTCTCGACTTTGCAAATTCCATAAGTAAGCACTGCGTTGCCTCTCCCATGAGTAAGCACCACCACCACGTTGCCTGGAAATAATTAAAGCCAAGCTCTTGCCATCGCGACTAAAACTGACGCTTTCAATTGAGCTTGGAACCTTAACCTTTAGTAACTCCTTACAATGCTTGCTCTCCAAACCACATAAGCGGATGGTTTCGTTTGGTCCTACGATAGCCAGTTGGCTGCCATCGGGACTAAAACTGACATTTTTTCTGTTTCTGAAACCGAAATTGCCTAAAGCTAATTTTGTAACCTGTTGGCTTTGTGAGTCCCATAAGCTAATAATATCGTCCTGATGACCGTCATTTGTTTTAACAACAGTGCTAACAGCGATCCATACCTTGTTATCTTGACCTAAAAATATATCGCGTATCTCACCTTGAGGTCGTTGCCAGCGATTGAGTTCTTTAACTTGATAAACCGCCTTTTGCAAGGTTGTTAAGACTTGATTTTGCGACTGCTGGTCTGGCGGGAATAGTCTACGCAAAAACAAGGACTTCAAGGACTTTCCTGCCCGTAAACTACTTATCAAAGTCTCCAAGGTCAGTTGGTTTGCGCGAAACGCAGTTTCTGTGGAATTTTTCTCAGCACTTATTTGTTGTATTAATGCTTGTCTCAGATTAGATAAAGCCCAAGCAGTTAAACTGAGCGATACCACAGTTACGCCAATCGCAATGCTCCAACGCAAGTTAACATTCCTGCGTCTTTGCCAAACGCTTTGCTGCACGAACTCAGATTCTACCTGATTAAACCAATAATCGGCGGATTTGAGTTTCTTTCTTAAAACATCAAGGTAGGGATTACCATTCCAAAGAAACTGCCTCTTTTTCTCGAGTTGGCGTTCTTGAGCATTCTTTTTAATTTCGTTAAACCAGTCTTCAGCAGAGTCGATTTTCTTATCAAACCAACTTAAAACAGGTTCAGCTTTTCCAAAAACACTTGTTGATTGTTCCTTGTTTTTCCACTCTAAGGCATTAGGTGTCAGTCGCCGTTGCAGGGCTAAATCTTGTTGCTCCTGTTGTTGCCACTTCTGTAGCTTATCCCAGCTTCTGACTAGAAAATCATGAGCTGGCTCTACATAAGGTTCCCCGGTTTCTTGTCCGCTGACAACTAACCGAGCCTCAATAAGACTTTTCAGAACTAACTCGACTCGCTGATTTTCTTCGTCATCTCGCTTGCTTGGGTTGTGCTTGTCTGCGTACACTAATTCTGACGATGGCACCCGACGCCGTGCTGATTCTCCACCTTCAATTGTCACCATCCGCAGCATCACCCGCCGCATGGTATCTCTGTGCTTATCGTCGGGTAAGTCGTCATATTCCTTATTAGCTCTGCGTGTCAGGGAACCAGCAACGCCTCCCTCTTTGTCGAATT
>JANBVI010000068.1 GCA_024239075.1 Fischerella sp. CENA71
CCTCTACCGGTGGAGCTGTGCGTAGATGTGATCAAGAGACAGGCGATGCTGGTGGTTGCAGCCATAAGCAAGCAACTCGCACGCTTAATGTTGCACTCCGAGCAGCACGCCTGGGTGTACGTTGTAACTCTAAAGTCAATTTGTCCAATACTGGTGTAGTACGAATTGCTTCAAATAAGGGAACTACCTCACCAAAAGAGGCAGGGGGTAGGGAGCGGGGAGCAGGGGGAAGTTCCTCTCCCTTGCTAGAAAATTCAGAGTTCCCATGCCTGATTCTTCTCCCTGCACCCTGCACCCTGCTCCCTGCTCCCTGCCTCTTGTGCTGCACGGATCAAAAACTCAGAATTTCTTTGTCTAGCAAGCGCGAACAATTGGTATATATCTGCTTCTCTGTCTGCTACTGTGATCACAACAGTTTTGGATTGTTTGATGCTCTTTTATCCGTTCTACTGTGCTACTTGCATGTGAAGAAATTATCGCTTCCGCCTTGATACGCGGATTTGCCCAGAATTCATACACCCCTTGTACTGCTGCTGCGTCTCTTGAAGCCTGGGTTACACTCTCATTCGGTTGTGCTGATAAATCTTCCACAATCGTTATTAATCGTTGATTTCGGCGTTTATCTCCCAAATCTGCTCCCTTTAATTCTTCTGCTGCCCAGCTCATCAGATTTCTCCTCTTTCAATCCAATATCGCTGGTAGCTTATCACTGTTTATTTTATTTACTCATACCTGTTAAAAATTCCTAATCCCTTTTTCTCTCACAGAGATCATTAAAGCGATCGCACTCACATTTTATTCTTTACAGACCCTCAAAGCGATCGCTTTTCTACTCCATTTTCCACTTTTTGATCACTTTTATATGAAATCTAACTACTTGTTGCTACTTTTAGATCACTTTTAGATCACTTTTCTCTTAAATCTAACTAGTTGTTGCTACTTTTAGATCACTTTTTGATCACTTTTATCTTAAATCTAACTAGTTGTTGCTACTTAAGTTTTGTTAACTTTTTTCAGCCGGAAATAACCTCAAACCCTTACCTCATATACCTTATAGCCTCTTCAATCCACTTTGTTATTATCTGTTACTGATTTTTCACTCAATTACAATTTTCTTCTTTCTTCTACATTTTCTGTTTAATTTATACACAATTCATATTTACTTTTATTGCTTTTTACCTCATCTCCATTCTACTCATCCAATACCTTTTTCTCTCAAACCCTTACTACGCATCTATCATAACTCTTCACCCTTTTGTTAAGAAAGATGCGACTAATGCATAGGCGCGACGTGAAGTTGTATGAGGCGAAAAGCCGAACTGGACTGGGAAGCCGTCTTCCCCCAGCGAGCAGTAAACTGGTTCCCACGTAAAAGGGTTATTAACCCCGGTCACGCCAGCTAGGCAACGAAACTGGTGGGATGCAGACCAGTCATTGAACCGAGAAAAAAGGGGCGAACCTTCTAATTCTTGTTTAGCCCACGAATTAACTCGTAGGGAGGGGCACACCGCCCCTGTGGGGCGGTGTGCAAGGTTCGCCCCTTTTTTCTAAACGTTTATCCCCAGACCACGAAAGCCAAACAGGTAGTAATACCCTCCGAAGTCACGGAGTCCGTTGATAGGCAAGGGAAAGATTTCAAAGGGTTAGCGTTAGCAAACCGTAACCGCTCCGAAATTAGTCACACATGGGTGAAATCCGCACCTTGCGGAATATGACTTGACTACACCCATTACCAAAACGGTAAGGAGGACGGAATATAAAGGCTATGCGTTATATTCTACTGCCAAAGTTCCTCCCGGAATAGAAACGGAACCCCAACAAATCGATTGTCCAGCATATGAAACACGATAAGCCCCAATTGGTCTTAAGAAAGTTCGATTTCCTAAGTAGCCCAACCGCAAGGAAGGAGGAAACCCAAGGGGGGTAAAGGAGGATGGAAAAAGCGGATGCCTTTCTGTAATGGAAGGGATGGGGGTTGAAACGACCACCCCACGCTGAAAACGCGGCTGACTTCCATCTGGTCTCGGACGGAAATGAATTCCTTAAAGATACTGTAGTCACGGCAGAAAGTTAGATTCGACAACGAAAATGGAGTAGAGACGCTTACGTGGGCTGACATCAACTGGAAGTTAGCCACACGTAGAGTCAAGAATCTCAGAAGATTTCTGGACTTTCTACCCCTCCCGAAATTCCTTCCAACCCCGCTATTTTGATTAACAAGCTCGCTTTCGGGTTCCTCCTCCGTCTCTTGCCCGTTGTCAATGCCGGGTCTATCTGTTCGCTGCTCATTTTGGTCTACCTCACTTTCTAGCTCATTAAAAGGGTCAATAAACGCTTTATCCTCAATAGCTCTCTGCTGCGCAGCTTGTGCGATCGCTTCATACCTCTGCAAAACATCTACAAAAGAGCAATCAAATTGCAGATTACCTTGGCTTTTTAAGATTTCTTTTAGAAGGAAATTGCACATATCGGGGGTGATATCTTCCTTATCCATCCCCCAATCCCGAAAAGCTAAGTTGTATGAATCATCGGGATTTTCTCCTATTCTAAAACACATCAGATTCACATTAATTATATTTATCTGTTGGACGCGATCGCGCCCAACCGCACTCCTGTAAAATATATCTCATTGAATGACACTGCCCCAAAGCCATGCAAAAAGCGCGATCGCTACAACTCCAACAACGCCCCATTTCAGTATTCTCTGCCCAGCAAACGACTTAATCCGATTAGCGAATTTCTCGCGCCATACACCCATAAGTTACCGCAAACAACCTCTAAATTATTATTAGCAATTGAGAACTGTTATGTATTTATACTTACATAATAAATTAACATTTTATTATCCAGCAGATAGATCCATATCTTGCTCTCGAAAGAGGATAATGCTTGAGTCACAGGCAGTTAATCCTGTAAACCTAACCATGCTATTGCTGTCTCTCTCCTTTGGAGAGTCATTCTTGTCGTGAATACTCTCCACGACAGCTTTTTCATCCAACAAAACCTGAGTATAGAAACTTATCTATATAACAGTAGTGATAAAAATGCTGACAACAGTCTTGGACAGTCATCAGCATTTTGGGCATCTTTGTTAATGTTGTCTAATCTTATATGGGTGCTAGTAACTGTATATTATGCAGTTGCTGAGAAATTAGTTTCTGGTGTTTCCGGTAAGTGTCGAATCAATTCTCTGATAATATCTGTTACTGCTCTTCCGGTTTCTTGGCTATATTTTTCAAGTCTTTCAGCTTCAGATGATGCCAGATTTAAAGTCATCCGTTTCACTGCCCATTTCTTGTTCATTGTCGTTTAAGATGATGTTAATAGCTATTACTTTTACACCAAATAATAGAGTTGTCGGGAAATGTAACCAAACAAACGACAATGAAAATACAACAGGTGATGCTTTCACTCATATCGCGTTCCTGACTAGAATTATCGTACTAGGGGCTGATTTAGAGAGTCTAGAATTTGTTGTTTTAGTTGAGCAAATAACTTAGAGCGGGTAAGTTTGTTGATGATGATGCGCTCTTGTCCCTCAAGCATAATAGTTATTTTCCCACTGCCTTTTCTACCTTCATAGTTATTGTCGCTGAAGTCTTTGGCAATATCCTCTACACTATAGCGCTCGCTGGCTTCGAACTCAAAATTGATAAACTTAATCCGATCACGGTCAATAATCAAATTTTCAATCTCAATAAATCTCATATATCCTCTATGGATTATAAGCAAACTTATCTTTATGTCCTTCCAGGCAATTCTGGAGGGCATTTTTCTGTTTAGATTGTAAAATTTTCTTTACAAAACATACACAAACCAAAGCCCGTGATCTCACAGATCCCTATATCCACTCCTATTCTGCTGTCCGGTTGGCGCGATCATACCACTGCCCAACTGCACCCTATTAACTAACGATTTACACAAAACACCCCATTTTTCTAAGTATGTTCGCAGTTTTCCTATATATATCTATATAAAAAACAAAAAACTGCATAAAAAACAAAAAACTGCGGATAGAGTAACTAGTAGTTCCTGGTGCGTGTAGTGGGGCAGTGGGGACGGAGTGCGATCGCGCACTCAAAATGTTGTTGTTTAACCCCACCATTGTGAATACACATTTTTTGACTACTCAAAAATTTTCCCAGATTTGGTTTTTAAAAATGTGTATACACATTTCCAAATTGACAAAAAAATGTGTATACACAATTATTTTTTTGACGTGGATTCTGAAGACATTTGGAGCCTAATTATTAAAATAAATTATGGAATTCCCATTTTTCTCTGACGAAAGTTGGCTCCATTTGGCTTCACCTAAAATCGATGCACCGAAAATTTATAAGCTTTTCATAGCATAGCTTTCAACCATTAAGAAAATAATTTCATCAGTGAATAGAACCATTATCAACCTCTCGGAAATGTCCTTTTTCACAAAATTATGAGCGTGTTGATTTTTTCACTTTGTGAAACTTACTACACATTTACTCAAAATTATTTTCTTCTAAATCCTCAACAGCACAAACCAAAACCTCATATCCCAAAAATCTAATTCAATTTCTCAAACACATCAGATTCACATTAATTATATTTATCTGTTGGACGCGATCGCACCCAACCGCACTCCTGTAAAACATGTCTCATCATGTGATACCTCTTCAATCCTCAATTGCAAGCCTATAGTGTACTCCTGTAAAATATGTCTCACTTGTTGATACCTGGGTCACATCAATAAGCTATTATTGAAAATTAATACTCTATTAATCGTTAGTGTGATCGCATCCAACCTCGCCGCGTGTAGACAAGTTGTAGACAACTCACTCATGTACACCACTAGTTACACGTATCATCTATTGGCACACGCACCAAGGAGGGGCATAAGAGGGGTAGAGGGGACGGCGGGCAGTGGGGCGATCGCGCCTAGGAAAGGTTATGTTTTGTTATCTTCTTGTACCATTAGGCTCAAGCCCAAAGAAGAGCGCCGCTCATCTTTGGGCATTTTATTATTTGGAGATCCCTAAGTAGGGTGAACCAAGTTGGAAATTGCTTGTAGTAAGGCTAACGGTTCGATTGGTTTGGTTATGTGTCGGTCAAAGCCAGCTTTTAGTGCCTGTTGCTGATTTATTTCACCAGCATAAGCTGTTAAAGCAATGGCTTTGATTTGCCTATATTGTGGCCATAAATTTCTCAGTTGCTGTATCAACATATAACCATCAATATTAGGCAGGCCAATATCACTCAGTAAAATATCAAATTTAGATTGGTTAAGTATGGTTAGTGCCTGTTGTGCGGAACAAGCGGCAGTCACACTGATTCCATGCTGCTCTAGCACAAACGCAACCAATTCCCTGGTATCAGGCTCATCATCCACTACTAAAACTTTGACACCACTCAAATCAATGCATAAATCAGACAATTTACTATCCTCAGTTGTTGTCGGCTGGGGAGACATTAATGGTAATCGGATGATAAAAGTAGCTCCTTGCTCAACACCTGGACTTTGCGCCTCGATTGTGCCACCATGCAGTTCTACCAACTGGCGTGCGATCGCCAAACCTAATCCTAGTCCACCAAACTTTCTGGTGATGGAACTATCTTCTTGACGGAAGTAATCAAAAATATAAGCCAGAAAATCAGGAGCGATACCTTTGCCTGTATCGCTAATAGTAATTTGAGCCACATTGCCCAGCTGCTCTAACTGGATGTTCACCTGTCCCCCCGGAGGGGTAAATTTGACGGCGTTGGAGAGCAGATTCCAAATCACCTGTTGCAAACGAGTTGCATCACCTCTAACCTGACCCATATTCGGTTCAAGTGCTGCTTGCAGCGTGATTGACTTGGCTTGGGCTGCCAGCTCTACCGTTTCCATTGCCCCCATAATCGTTGCTGTCAGGTCTACCGGAGTCCGATTCAGGTTAAGTTTGCCTTGCAAAATGCGTGAAACATCCAACAAATCTTCTATCAGTTGTGATTGCAATTGAGCATTGCGGTGAATAGTTGCCAGTCCTTGTTCTATCTTGGCTTCACAGAGCTTGCGTTTGAGAAGAAGACTAGACCAACCTAATATCGGATTCAGCGGTGAGCGTAACTCATGTGAAAGCACCGCTAAAAATTCATCTTTAACTCGGTTTGCGGCTTGGGCTTCTTCTCGTGATTGGCGTAACTGTGCTTCTACGAGTTTATGATTTGTAATATCTATC
Source organism: Fischerella sp. CENA71 (assembly GCA_024239075.1). GTDB lineage: Bacteria > Cyanobacteriota > Cyanobacteriia > Cyanobacteriales > Nostocaceae > Pelatocladus. The sequence continues at coordinate 6,195 of JANBVI010000068.1, forward strand.
AGTATCCCATCCCATGCGTTGCCTTCTGTCGTCGGCACGGCACGGGAACTGCCAGCTATCCATTTGAGTTTACCTGATCGCGTAATTATCCGTCCTTCCCACCGCCAGGGTAAGAAACTCTCTACAGCATGAGTAACTGAAGATTTAAACGACGCTACATCCTCTGGATGAATTAATTCCACAAAGGAATTTCCATCTTGAACAATCGTTTGCGCCTCTAACTCCAATAGTTCACAACAACCGGAACTCAAAAAAGTAAACCGATAAGGATGATCTGGGCAGGGTGAGTAACGATATACTATCCCAGGCACGTTTGCTACCAGTGCCTCAAACTGAGCTTGAGTGTAATTGAGCTTTGTACGAATTGCTTGCTCTTGACGTACAGCATTCTCTGCCTTTTGATGCCAATAATTAAGACTTTGCAGAGCAGAAGCACTAAAACCTGCTAAACGACTCATCAGCCGATGATCTTCACCATCAAAGCGTCGTGTTTCCCGATGGGACACAATCCAAAGAGTGCCTAATGGTTGATGATTGATGTATAGCGGAATTAGCAATCCCTCTACAATTGGGAACAGTGGATGATGTAAGTAAGTAAAATAGCGTTCGGGATAAGTATAAAGTTGTACTTGTTTAGAAGAAAGTGTCGTGCCACAGGGACTAAAATTACCGGGAGTCGTGGTTTGTTCTAAAAACTCCAATCCGCCTGCAATTGCTACCCAGCGAAATCTAGATTCGCCATTGGAATCTATTTCCAGTAAGCTAATTCCGGCTGAATCTGCTTGACATAATTCCAGTCCAATCCGCACTAGAGTTTTGAGTAGTAATTGCGGTTCATCACTCAGGTGTTGGGATAGCGTGTGCAGAGCTTGGTTTTCAACAGCTAAGTCTGGCTGTCTTGTTGGACGACCAGCTAGTTCTTTGGTAATCAGAACTTCCGTTTCTGTGGCTGCTTGAGTATTGTTTTGAGATAAACGCATACTCTAAATATAGGATTTCAAAATCACAGCCATCTTTCCTATTTGTAACAGTTAACAAAAAACTTATGAGTTTTCCTTTACATATGTATATATGTAAAGGAAAACTCATCAGTAAAGGAGCTAATATTTCATCTTTCAAAATTATTTAATCTCTCTGCAAAAATAACGCGTTCTGTGTTCGCGGCAGCTTTATTAGTCTAACCACTATTTGCTGCGATCGCATCACTCCCCTCACCCCTCAACTCAAATTCCTCTCCTACCAATCGAGCAAATCTGAAACTAACAGCGCCATTTCCTGCTAAGGAAATTGGTTCTTGTGACCAATTAATTGCTTTCCCGACTGCTAGTGCCAACATCACATCGTCACGTCAAGTTTCATGATCATTGATGTCTTCATAACCCATTACTAACCCGTACACTCTCTGTGCAATTAAACTCCTAACGGAATGTTGAACTCTATTTTGGTCTCGGTAATCCTTGAAACATGCTGCTAGCCTTGATGTTATTTCTCTTTTTCGGTCTAATTCCGCAATTAATGTTAAACCTGCATCCGATGTTACAGTCTCACCCTTGAAATTAACTACGACTGGACATGACTTTACTTGTTCAAATTTGAACTGTTCCGGTATACAATCTGATGTTATCGGGGTCATGCTTAAACTGCTGGAATACTTGTGCAATATAGATTTTCCCAGTTTTTGACCCCCATTTTCTCATTCTTTGTGAGAAATCCGGGTTGGGGATCTCCAGAAAATAAAATGTCCCGCCCTATCAAATATATTTTGGCGAGCGTCCAAGGATTGATGGGCGTTCCGCCTGGGGGCGGAACGCGAGGGCGGGACATTTTATTATTTGGAAGTGCCTAATGGCTTTTTGTGGTGTCAATTTCAATTCTGGCAGCAAGCGAGTGGCTTCATCTGCAAACGTTACATTAACTTGAAATCCTCTCTCAGTTCGTTTGTAGGCATTACAACCACCACTTGTAAGGTAAATGAAGTGGTCTCCATGTACATTCACGATATAGATTGGTGTCGATTTAAAACCACATTTATATGTATCAATATTTACATAAATCCTAGATATATCAACAGGGCGATACTTTTTCCAGTCTGTTCTACCTGGTTCTGTTTGTCCAAAATGAACTTTTTTCCCTTGTAGCATATTATTTCCATATATGGATTCAGAGGATTTTATTAGTGGGATAGGTTCATTTGTGTTTTTAAGTCTCCTGATTCATTAAAGTTATCCCAACTAATATGGTCTAAAAATACATATCCATTGAAATGGATGGATTGATAGTCATCACTTCCAATCTTGTTTTCCACTGATTCAGACAATTGATTGTAGACACGGTGTATACGGCTACTTATATCCTCTGTTAGCTGTTGCTTAAACCTAGTCAGAAAGTCATCTACGCGAGTATCACGCTCACCAAGCCTTGATTCCAATTCCTTTGTTTTGGATGCGATTTGAATTTTCAACAGCGCAAACGCCATTAGAAACTGACTGAACTGTGGTAGCTGTATTTTGTACCGCCTTTGTGACATTCTCGACAACGTTTTGAACTGTGACTTAGTAGCGAAAAAAAACTTGAAATAACTGCATGGCTCGATGCCCATCAACGTGAGATTGTATCTGGGGAACTGGTTGTGTTCTTTGAGGACGAATCCCATCTTTTGTGGGGAGATATTTGTGGTTATGTTTGGGGCAACACAAAAGAACGCATAGAAGTCCCAGTGCTCAACGAACGGCAAAGACAGACCTACTTCGGTGCCCTGAATTATTACACACAAGAATTTTTGCTTCAGCCCCACAAAAAAGGTGATTCACAGTCTGCGAGCGCATTTGTTGAGTATCTGCTGGCTCAATACCCGCGCATGCCGTATTGCATTGATTTGGGATGGAGCTAGTTATCATCGTTCGGCTGAATTCCAAGCTTACTTAGAGTCTCTAAATCAAGGACTTAATGAGAACGAATGGAAAGTTACTTGTATTTGGTTTGCTCCAAATGACCCAGCACAAAACCCTGTAGAAGATATTTGGTTGTACGCTAAAAACTTTGTCAGAGAGTTTTATCATCTGTGCAAATCATTCGCTGCTGTCAAAAGATTATTTGAGTTCGTAACTCACCACCAAATATTTAATTTTCCAAAAATGTTTATCTATGATTCATTTTCACGAATCATTTAGGATTGCTATATATATTTTTTCACTTAAATAAAATACCTCTAGTGATAGAGATATATTTTGTAAATTTTTACTAATAGCTTTTGTAGTATTGCCAGCAAATAAAAACTGTCAGAAGTAGCGATCGCAGCCAGTGGAGCGTTTTGCAAAGAAGCGTGAGTTATTTCTGAAGTAAATAACTATCCCTACTCTCCAAAATTTATATCTTTCTAGAGGACGATAAGAAACTATAGCAATATCGATACTATAGTTTCTAAGTGCGTAAATCATTTAACTCAAAATAAGCTGAAATTTTATCTCAGATTTCCCTACAAAAAAATAATTGCAGCAGATATTTTCTAGCTATAAGGTATGAATATTTTGTTTTATTTTGTACTAGCTAAACTCATCGACTACTAGTTTTTTTTGAAATGCAAACCTCATAAATCAGGAGTATTTACTATGAAAGCAGTGGTTTTTCATGGAATCGGAGATATTCGCTTAGATAACGTACCAGAACCGAAAATTAAAGAGCCAACAGATGCCATAATTCGACTGACTTCTAGTGCAATTTGTGGTACAGATTTACACATGATTCGGGGAACATTCACAGGCATGAAACCCGGTACGATTCTGGGGCATGAAGGCGTTGGTATTATTGAAGAAATTGGTTCTAATGTGCGGAATTTGAAAGTGGGCGATCGCGTCGTTGTCCCTTCAACAATTGCTTGCGGCTACTGTTCTTATTGTCGTAGCGGATATCATGCTCAATGTGATAACGCCAATCCCCATGGACATAACGCCGGAACTGCCTTTTTCGGAGGTCCAGAAGCAGCAGGCCCTTTCGATGGCTTGCAGGCTGAATATGCTCGGATTCCTTATGCTAATGCAGGGTTAGTCAAACTACCAAAAGAAGTTACAGACGACCAAGCGATTCTATTGTCTGACATCTTTCCCACGGCATACTTTGGAGCCGATATTGCAGAGATTACACCAGGAGATACAGTTGCTATTTTTGGTTGTGGTCCTGTTGGTCAGTTTGCTATTGTCAGCGCTAGACTGTTTGGTGCAGGACGCATTATTGCAGTCGATACAATCCCATCACGCTTAGAGATGGCGCGAGAACTAGGTGCAGAAGTCATCGATTACAATGCCGAAGATCCAATTGAGGCGATTCGTGAACTAACTGGAGGAGTTGGTGTAGATAGAGCCATTGATGCAGTTGGTGTCGATGCGAATGCTCCTGACAGGGGCCCAGCTGCCGAAAAAGCACGCAAAGAAGCACAACAATTCCAACAGCAATTACAACAAATTGCCCCAAAAACCAATCCGCAAAATGGCAATTGGCATCCGGGGAATGCTCCTTCTCAAGCATTAGAGTGGGCAGTTCAAGCATTAGCAAAAGCAGGTACACTCTCAATCATTGGAGTTTATCCTCCAAGCCACAATTTCTTCCCCATCGGTACCGCGATGAACAAGAATTTAACAATCAACATGGGTAATTGCAATCACCGCAAATATATTCCGACGTTAGTGGATTTAGTTCGCAATGGCACCGTAGATCCGACAAAAGTTTTAACCAAAGTCGAACCGCTTATGTCAGTTATTGACGCATACAAGGCGTTTGACCAACGGCAACCAGGTTGGGTGAAGGTAGAATTAGTGCCAGGAGCAGCTTTAGCTAACGTTTAGAATCTTGACTAAGACTGTGTTATGAACTGAAAACTTTATATCAGCA
>JANBVI010000069.1 GCA_024239075.1 Fischerella sp. CENA71
TCAAAGAAAGAGGGTTTATTTCTCTGATGAAGAACATCTAAAACCTTAATTTTTATGCAAATTTAACTTTGATTATATTCTATCAGTTGTTTGTGTAATTAATTCTGCTTAGTTACTTACCTTGAAGCCGCTCTTACGAGCGTCTACGCGTCTGTACAATAGTCAATGGTAATTGTTATGTTGTTATTCTCCCCATCTCCCTTGTCCCCCTTGTCCCTCACTCCCGCCAACATACTTTCACAAAATATGCCTCCCGTCCCCACAAATCCTGTGTATGTGTGATGTTTTCAATTTTTAAATTAAAAGGAATGGCAGTTGTGAGATATTTTTGTGCTAAAGCACCTACATCAGGGGCTAATTCTGCGGCTGTTGTTGCTGCCAAACCTAAACCTACGAGTTGTTCTATTAGGCCTAGTGGCAATAGCATATGCATACTCAGAGCAAATCCCGCTGTCAACAACATTGCAACTGATGTATTTGTGCCACAACGGGGGTGTACAGCTAAATGCCATTCTCCATTGATCAGTCGATGTAAAGCAAGTGTAACTGCACGTCGCAAGTCGCTAATATTTACCTCTCCGTAAAGATAGAATCCTTCTTCTGTAGATAAACCACCAAATAAATTGTTATCTACCTGAATATTGTTGGAGGTCAAGGGTGAAAGATGGGTAACTTTTGATTCACTCAGAAGCCATACTGTAGCATGTTCTAAAGCATGAACTTGCCGCAACATGAGAATTTCTTTCAACCCTGGAATAAAAGATAACTGTTTGAGTAAATCAGCATCTAACGTGGGTTGAGGTGCTGTTAAATCAAAATTAAATAAGTCAAAACGAAACCCATCTATTTTGGTATCAGCAAAATTATTCATAAGAGCGCTGCTCCCTAAGATAATGGAGCAATATATATTCCCTTCAAATTTAACCTTTGAGTCTATGGATTGTTGCTAATTTTTGTTGACTGTAGCAATTTTAGATTACCCTGCGCTTCGACACGGAATGGCTACTTGTGTGCCTGTCGCTAACGCGCCTACCAAAGGTAGCTGCTGGCGCGTCTATGAATTTTGAATTGAGTTTACAGTTAATGTCTCATCGCAAATCTAAAATCCAAAATGAATCGATTAGGAGCTAAGGGTTAGGGGCTAGGTAGGTGCTAGAGGTAATAGCAATTCCCCATGCCCAATACCCAATACCCTCGCTCTTACAGTTGGGATGCTTAACCTGGCAAACATTTTTGTGGCGTTGCATAATAGCGGGATGATTTTGGAATTTGCATCAAAAATAATCACCGCGTCATTGCGTCTCCCCCTCTGTGCGTCAGCCTTAATCATCCCCTTATTCAGCAACGCTATTTTTCTCATTCTTGGACAAAACTGTCCTAATCCCTCACCCATGTTTCAGTATTCTGTAGCGCTGAATTTTGAAAGGTTCCCACTTTAACATCAGGCGTGAGGAGAAAAATGAACAAAAACCAATCAAAATGAGCTTTTCAGCATACTAGTAATTTTGTTCGGTTATATTTGGATTTGGCAAAGGACAGCAATTGACATCATTCAAACAGACTTTGCCCCAGTGCAAAGCCCAGCGAACAAGAGCTACTCGATTGTCTGTACCAGTTTTGGTGAGAATGTTGCTGATATGGTTATCAACCGTACGCTTGCTAATTTCAAGCTTTGCTGCAATTTCTTGATTAGTTAAGCCAGCGGCCACTAAGTCGATAATTTGCAGTTCTCTGTCTGACAGACTTACAGGTGTCTGAGACTCGCCACCAGCCATGCTTTATTTCATCCTCCTTGGTATATGTACTCAATCACTCTCTCATTCTAGAAGATTCTTTTGCTGGTGGGCATTTCAACTGTTAGTATTAACACTCTTTTCACAAAGTTTGTGAAAAACGGGGAATTAGAGTTGGCAATAAGAGGGTTATAAATCAAAAAACATTCCACTGCTTTGACAAAATATATTTAAAGGCTAATAATCATACCAAGATAAAGCATTTTTAGCAAGCAAATTAATAATTATTAGAAATATAAAAAAGCTGTTTAATTGTGTTAAATCTCGCCCCCAAAATAGTAAAAATTATTGTAGATTCTTTACTGGAAAATCGTCTTCCAAAATTTAAAACCCAATGAGTAATCCCCGTGTTCTGTGCCTGGGTGAGATTTTATTTGATTGTTTAGCTGATCAGTTGGGGCGATCGCTCGCCGATGTGGAGTCTTGGACTGCTTATCCAGGGGGAGCGCCAGCCAACGTCGCCTGTGCTTTAGTCAAGCTGGGTATCCCCACGGGATTTATTGGTTGTGTGGGCGAAGATCAATCAGGCAATGAACTAGTTGATTTATTGCAAAATATTGGCGTGGATACAACTGGTGTACAGCGCCATCCAACAGCGCCAACGCGACAAGTTTATGTGGTTCGCTCTGTTGAAGGCGATCGCCACTTTGCCGGATTTGGACAGCACGATACCACAGAATTTGCTGATACCCGCTTGCAAGCCAAGCAATTACCCATCAAGCTTTTTGAAGCCGCAGATTTTCTGGTCTTGGGTACTTTGGAATTAGCCTATCCAGAAAGCACCAAAGCAGTTCACCGCACTTTGGAACTAGCGGAAGAATATAACCTCAAAGTATTGCTGGATGTGAATTGGCGTCCTGTATTTTGGCCTAATCCTGACATAGCGCCGCAAACGATTCGTGCATTATTCAAACAAGTCGATTTTCTCAAACTCTCACGAGAAGAAGCCGAATGGCTATTTAACAGCAGAAAACCAAGGGAAATTCTCAACCATCTCGACTCGATTGAAGGTGTAGTAGTGACGGATGGTGAACACGGTTGTGCTTACTCTTTTGAGGAACACGATGGTGAGTTACCCGCCTTCGCTGTAAATGTGGTTGATACGACTGGCGCTGGAGATAGTTTTGTCGCTGGCTTTATCCACCAATTACTAACTCATGGAATCAAAAGCTTGAGTGACCCAGAAAAAGCTAAACAAATTGTCACCTATGCTAGCGCTGTCGGAGCATTGACAACAATGAAACCAGGTGCGATCGCATCTCAACCAACCACAGATGAGGTGGAAGCTTTTCTGTTGCAACAGGGTAAGTAGTCTTTGGGAAGGGGAAAGGGGGAAATTTATTTTGATGAGTCGCGGGTGTTGAGATCCCCGACTTTTTCAAGGATACAGCTGGCGAATAGGGGGTATGACCCCCTAATACAGATCAAGAAGTGAAATCAGAAGATACAGCTAGTTGAGAATCTAGTGACATCTCATTTGCTCATATGACACTGCATCCCTTACGTTAGAGACTATGAGTTATTACCCGAAACATCAGAGACGTTTATCTACCTTGCCATGATTCGCATCATGCTGAGGCGATTAGCATAAATTTTGACCCATCAAAACTTTTCAAACACCCTCTAACAATATCGTTGATTTCATGTGTCCATATATTTTTTTTCTGTTTATTTTTCACACCCATTATTTTTTATCTGTAACGCTGACCCATATTCTTTTGTGTTTGCTCATCTATCTGAGGTAATGTCTTACCCATCAGGTTTCTAAATGAGTCTTAATTTTGTTAACAAAAATCTATCTTGTGGTTAATTAAATCTACAAATATATATCTACAGATCGATGATTACCAAGAGAACTAATCATATCATTATTTATGTAAATAAATCATCAATTCAAAAATAAGATTATGAGTATTGAAAACAGAGTAGAAGCAACTGCTAAAAACATTGAAGGAAAAGTTCAAGAATTAGTAGGCGAAGTAACTGGCAACCCCCAGGATAAAGCCGAAGGTCAAGCAAAGCAAGCAGAAGCAAATCTGCGCCATACTGTTGAAAATATTAAAGATGATGTAAAAAAGTCCTTAGATTAGTAAGAGATTAACTCTCTGAATGCTCTATAGCAACAATAAACCCCAACTTCTTAATTAAGGAAGTTGGGGTTATGATAGCATTTAAATTCTTAAATAAACTTTAAATAAACTCAGTTATGAAAAAAGGTTAGCACCTAATTAAGTTGGCTCTAACCATAGTTAATATACACATACGCAAGATTATTCTAAACAGCACTTCTCCGTGTAATCAAACTCCAGATAAAAATAGCAATTATTGCACCAATGATGGCAACAATTAAACCTGGAATACTGAAAGTTGCTGTTGTAAGTGCCAAATTCCCCGTATTTAATAAATTAAATAAGCTTCCTCCAATTAATGAACCTATGATACCTAACAGCATTGTTGCAACTATTCCGCCACCTTGACGTCCAGGGTAGATTGCTTTGGCAATAGCTCCCGCTATAAGACCTAAAATTATCCAAGCAATAAGATTGATCATAATTACTATTCCTCAAATATTTATTTCTAGTATAACGATTATTAACTCTCAACTTTTCTATCTCAAGTTCAGTTGAGACTCTATCGCAAGGGATAAACTATATACAATAATTTATATCAATCAATTAGTAAGATAAATCACGAATAAAATATTAGTATTTTTTGTTAATACTTTATCGGTATAAATGCGATAAAAAGCCTTTATATATAGCCTTAAGATTGAGTAAAAGCGTTAAAATCAGGCAATGTGAGAGTGATGTAAATTTTGAGATCCTCTTGAGTTCTATGTAATAATTTCAAAATGTTAAAGGTTATGCATCACATTGAGCAGTGTCATGTATTGTAACTTTTGTTTTAAAACAGTTAGATTTTGAATTTTTATAAATAAAAATAAATTTGACTAAATAATTCAATAAAGAGATCACTTAGCAAATTTATTTTCTTCTAAAAAAAGATGAACGGATACAATAGAATAACTGCGCTAAACCTTCAAGGTATAGCGCGGTTTCATTCACACTACTAACCCTGAACGCAGGGCGCGAACAGCAGCTTGGGTGCGATCATCAGCACAGAGTTTGTTTAGGATATTGCGAACGTGGGTTTTAACAGTCCCAACTGTAATATAAAGTTTTTCTGCGATTTGCCCGTTACTACATCCGGCGACAATTAACTCAAGAATTTCTAATTCTCGCTGAGTTAAAGGATAGGTTTCTAATACTTGTTCGTATTCTGGTGCGAGAGCATCTATTTTTACAGTTTTAGGTTTATCAATAGACTGATTTTCGGGAAAAACTTGTCGCATTTGTTGTAATACGACGTTGGCGATCGCCGGATCAATCCAGGAGTTACCTTCGTATGTTGCTTGGATTGCTTCTGTTAATCTCTCGATGCTTGTATCTTTCATGTAGTAAGAATCAGCACCAGCAGCAAAAGCAGCAAGTACTGTATCCTCTGAGTGTTCCATTGTCAGGATAAGGATTTTAGTTGTCTGATCTCCTGTTTCAGTTTGCCAGTGTCTAAATCTGCGAGTGAGTTCCACACCATCCATGTCTGGCAAGCCTATATCTACCACAGCGACATCCGGCTTGGCACTTTCCAAAAGTTTCAAACCCTTAGTAGCATTTGCAGCTTCACCGATAACTCTAACTGTACTGTCAGTCTGTAATGCTGCTTTTAGTCCCATTCTTGTCAGATCATGGTCTTCAATTAAAACAATACTAATTTCGCTCATTGCTACCTATACTCTCTACTAATTCCATCTGTCGTAGGCCGACATTTAGTGATTTGTTTTTTGTATTTTCCAAAACCTAAGATAGATGATCTTTTAATAAATTTGCATCCACCAATAGAGATAGTCATTTCAACGTTTGTTACTCACGTGCTATACTAAAATCTAGCCAAAGATATATGGCTAAATAAAAAATGACTATGAAATATTGACGTCAGCTGTAATTGAGTGCTACTGGGGATTGCGAACGAAATCAATGCAATTTGTCGGTGTAAAAGTAGCAAGCAAAAATTATGTTGGGCAAGAATGTTAAGCAATAAATTTATAATAAATTTACCAGCACTTAACAGGTGCTGTAGTGATGAAAAGTTATTCCAAAAAATTTAAGCAATGAGTGGTGACTGTAAAACTAACTACTTAATCATCGTTTCATAAATTCTTACACAAGCCAGGTGCTACAACGGGGGAAACCCCCGCAACGTACTGGCTCCGCAACGCAATGGCTCCCCTACACCCTTATACCCTCACACCCTAAAATCAGTATTTTTTGGGCAAAGTGTAAAAACCTACACCTGTCAGTTGAAGTGGATGGGCGTAACAGCCGTCTTTCTGTAATATTTAAAACACAAAACACAGCTTTACCTTAAACTCTCAGCTTGGTGCAGTTACTACCTTCTATTTTACTTAGCCCAAGCAACCGAAACAATAGGGATGTTAAGCTTTTCGTTTCATAGCAAAACTTTATCGCAACTCTGACCAATGGCTGAAGACGTTATTCAACCAGTCAATCTACAATTGGGTTGAAATGCTCTGTGGAGTATTTTTTTACTAATATTCTTGATTTAGATTTGTTCTACTTTAAGTAATAACTGGAGGGAAAGGCAGATAAGCAATTGAAAATTCATAAATCTAATTACAGTAAGCATTATGGCTACTAATGGTGTGAAAAATCAAAGCGTAACAGCTTACTTTTCTATGGGTAGATATGTATCTGGAAATTTAAATTTTTGCTGATTGCTAAATTTTAAGAAGTATTAACATTTTTAGTAATTAGCCATTAGTCTTACTCTGTTACTCTAGTCAGAAGAGTGAATTTAGGATACAAATAACTCAAATTTAACCAAGTGATGGCGGCAAGAGTGATTAACATACTGCTAGTGGAGGATGATGAGGTTGATATCATGAATGTCAAACGGGCATTCAAAAAAGTCAATATTACTAATCCATTACACATTGCCACTAATGGTATAGAAGCCCTAGCAATGCTACGTAGTAGTAATGGCGAACCTCCTAAAGTTCCTAATGATCGACGTTTGATATTGCTAGATTTGAATATGCCTAAAATGGGAGGGATCGAATTTCTCCAAGAATTACGCTCTGATCAACAACTCAGACTCACTCCCGTGGTGGTAATGACAACTTCTAATCAAGATAAGGACAGAGTAGAGGCATATAATTTGAATGTCGCTGGTTATTTGGTTAAGCCTGTGACTTTTAATAATTTTATTGAACTCATGACCACACTCCATAAATATTGGACAATATGCGAAATGCCTTAATTACTCAAGACTCAAGTGTCAATTGAAAATAGTTAACAACTAACAACTAACTTTTAACTAATGTACGGGCGAACTGCCTAAGCATTAACTAAAAAACTATCAAAATAGCTAGAAAAGTTCAATGTTATACGAGAAGCTGTATATAAGAGCAATAATGAAAAGCGATGGAAGAAACGCTGAAAGTATTAGTTGTAGATGATGATGAAGTAGACCGCATGGCAGTCCGGCGGGCTTTGAAAACCGCTGGAATAAGTATACAACTACTTGAAGCTGATAATGCAAAAAGCGCGATCGCTCATTTGCAGGATAATTCTTTTGACTGCGTTTTTCTCGATTATCGCTTACCAGATCAAGATGGTTTGACCTTGATCAACAATATACGTTCTCGTAATATAAAAGTGCCTTTAGTAGTCCTTACCGCACAAGGGGACGAACAAATAGCCGTCGAGTTGATGAAAGCTGGTGCTGTAGACTATCTCTCCAAGTCAAGAGTCTCACCAGTAACATTAACGCAAGTTTTACGAAATGCTATTCGAGTTTATCGAGCAGAAATGCAAGTAACCTTGGTTAATCAGCAACTTCGAGAAAGTAATGAATTGCTAATTCGTAAAAATCAAGAATTGAAAGCCCAACAACAACAAATAGAACTACAAAACATCAAGTTAAAAGAAGCATCAATGCTCAAATCGCAGTTTTTAGCGACCATATCTCATGAACTGCGGACACCGATGAATGCTATTATTGGCTTCTCACAACTATTATTACGTCCCAAATGCGGCGATTTATCACCTCAACAAAGGGATATGGTGGAACGCATCCTCAATAATGGTAAGCATTTGTTAATGTTATTAAATGAAGTTCTTGATTTTTCTAAACTGGAAACCGGTCGATTAAGCCTAAAACCAGAAATATTCGATTTATCACAGGTAGTTAAAGCAACTGTCGCTGAAACGTTTTCTTTAGCAGAGGCAAAAAAACTTTCTGTACAGGTTCAAAATAACTTACAAAATAGTATGGTATTTAATGACCCTGTTCGTTTGCGACAAATTTTAATGAATCTGCTCTCGAATGCGATTAAATTTACAGAATCCGGTAGTATTGGCGTAGACGTAAAAGAACTGCCAAATCATCACATAGAAATTGCAGTTTGGGATACAGGTATTGGTATTGCTCCCTCAGATTTAAAATATATTTTTGAAGCTTTCCGACAACTTGACCAGAGTCTAACTCGTAAATATCCTGGTACAGGTCTCGGTTTGCCAATTGTAGATGCACTAGTCCAAATGATGGGGGGCAAAATCAGTATCGAAAGCCAATTAAATCAAGGTTCTGTATTTAGGATCACAATACCACGTCAAGTTTCATCATCTAAGCAACAAAATCAAGATGGAGCATCAAAAATTTCCTCAAAAATTTCTCAGGTATTACCATCAAAAAAGACTTTAAGTAAAAAACCAGATACATTCCATTTGCCACAGGAGCAAGTGCAGCAATTACCAAGAGAAAGACGAATGTAATTTTAGTCATTGGTCATTGGTAATTCATTCGTCGTTAGTATTTGATATATATTTGGTTGCTTAAAACAACAAATGACCCTTACGCGTCTACATGGGGGAGATCCCCATAGACGCGCAAGCGGCTTCCCGAAGGGTAGACCGCGCTGGCTCACAAATGACTTCAAGAATATATTATTTATCAATATAATATGTATTCAAATATAGATAAGAAAGTAGAAAAAATTCTTGCTGTTGATGATACTCCTGACAATCTATTCTTACTACAGACAATCTTAGAAATTGAGGGGTATGAAGTTGATTTGGTATTAGATGGCACAACTGCCTTAAAGCAAGTTGAAGAATCTCCTCCAGATTTGATTTTACTAGATGTGATGATGCCAGGATTAGATGGCTATGAAGTCACACGACGTATCCGTAATCACCCTTTTCTAGATTATATACCTATACTACTACTAACAGCTTTTCATGATGTTAGCGTGGTAGAAGGTTTGGATGCAGGTGCAGACGACTTTATCCGCAAACCATTTGATCAAGAAGAACTATTGGCAAGAGTGCGATCGCTACTACGACTCAAGCATAGTCTTGACGAACAAAAAAAATTATTTAGTCAGCAGGAAGACTTTGTTTCACGTTTGACTCATGACTTACGGACTCCTCTGGTTGCTGCTGACAGAATGCTGAATTTATTTCAGCAGGAAAGATTCTGCAAGATTCCGCTAGAGATGAAGCAGGCGATCACAGCAATGATTCGCAGTAACCAAAACTTGTTGGACATGGTTAACACATTGCTGGAAGTCCATCGTCTGGAAGCAGGTAAAAAGACAATGCAATTTGAAAGCTGTAATATTTGTGAAATTGCAGCCGAAGTGATTCAAGAATTAAATCCACTCGCAGATGAAAAAGAAATACTTCTCAAAGTAGATGTTAGTCAATTAGAGCAACAAAGTCAAAATGATTGTATTGTTTTGGGCGATCGCTTAGAACTACGACGAGTAATCAGTAATTTAGTTGGAAATGCGATTAAATTTACAGATACAGGGAGTATAAACATTCGGGTTTCCACCACTCCTCCATCTTCTACCGACAAAGGACAAATCAAAATCGAAGTAGAAGACACTGGATATGGAATTTCTGCCGATGATCTACCCACACTATTTGAACGATTTCGCCAAGGTAAAAACAAACGCGCTGGTAGTGGTTTGGGATTACATCTATCACGTCGCATTGTTGAGTTTCACGGAGGAACAATTGAAGCAGCTTCTCAATTGGGTAAAGGTAGTGTTTTTACAGTACATTTACCAAGAAAATAAATAGACTTAGCACTCCTAAATCATTCATAAACAACAATAACCCCGACTTCTTGTAGAAGTTGGGGTTCTGGATATTTAGATTTTCACAAATCAAACCGAAGTCATATATATATTCCTTTCAGGCAATTGACTGGTAACTTGTTTTTGATCGAAAATACTTCATTAGGATGGTGAGCTAAAAAAAAATTTACCTTATTCTTTAATACAGCAAACTCATGAATTACCTATAAGTCAATCTAAATCAATGATTTTTTTAGGTTACACTGCTGGTGATAACTCAAAAAGTGAGTTATTAATTCATCACCAAGAGTCTATTTTTTACTCCTTAGTTGCTTGTTATTCTTTGGTTTTTAACTACTCACAAATAACAAATGACTGATGACTCTTGATACTTAATTAATTGCTGTACTTGTTGACTTATTACTAGTGGTCTATATCTTTGCAATCAAAAATATATGACAGAATCAATTCCAACTCGTGGTCAAGTAGAACGCACTTTAGCACAACGTATACAGGCTTTATACCGCGAACAACTCGGACATCAGCCTAGCAAAGTAACCTCTCGCCTTTCAGAGCAAAATCTAGTAATTGTAATTGAAGATTCTATTACACCACCAGAACAGTTATTGGCTCAAACAGGTAGACAAGAACTAGCTGAACAAGTTCGCTCAGATTTAGATCAAGCTATTCAACCCCAATTAAAAGAATTAATTGAGGAAATTTTGCATGTCTCTGTGGTAGAGATCCTGAGTGACGCGACTCTAGAAACTGGACGTTCAGGAATTATTGTTATTTTATCTAAAGCACCTGATTTTCGTAGTTCTGTTTCTAGTTCTAAAATCAAAAAGAAGGCCTCATAAAAAATAAATTTACCAACTTAGCCTTCGCATACTCTGGTCTCAACGCAAGTCTATAGCTGACTTCTGTTTTAATTTGTCTCTAAGATGACGGGAAACAATATTTTCTAGTTCTTCAATCATGTAAGGCTTACTGATGTAATCATCAAAGCCAGCGCTGAGAATACGCTCTCTATCGTCTAGACTCGCTAAAGCAGTTACCGCAACAACATTTATATCATGTGTTAACGGTTCTTGTTTCAAGCTCTGTACCACATCAATACCATTAATTGTAGGTAACAGAACATCTAGTAGTATCAAATCTGGCTGATACTCTTTTGCTACTAATACTGTTGTCGAACTATCAGTTTGACAAATCAGTCTACAGCCAAATGACTCCAAAGCATAGCTCATCAACAGCAGGTTATCATCATTGTCTTCCACCACCAAGATCAATGGCGGTTGGAAGATTTGTTTATTTTCATCAGCCATAAACACTTGTGCCAGTTTCATTACTTCTCCAGGCAATCTCATGTGCATTCGTCGTTCCTCCTGAACGAACTGACGAGGCATTCCCAGAGCGGTTAACAACGCTCATTCAAGACTGGCTCGTTTATCAACCTTATCAAGTCGATGCTTTTTGCCCTACGCAACAAACTATATAGAGGAAAAAGTATATCAAGCTGAAAGAATGTAGCTATACCTTACGATTATAAACAAAATAAAGAAAATATTTAGCAAACAAATTATAAGTACTTAATATATTTAAGTTTTTTTTAATAAAACTTCTCTAATATTGCATTTGAGCCAGTATAGTTACTATAAATTGGGTAAATCTTAGTTATATCTCACCTATTAGATTAATAAAATCAGAATTGTCAATATATTTATGACACTTTTTCTTATATAAAAAATCCTGTTTTTATAAGTATAAATACTTTATATATCTATTTGTGTGGCAATCGCTCAGATACAAAACTGAACTAACTTAACATATAAAAACATTTTGTGTAGAGATGCTATGGTGTTTGCATCTCTAATGATTTTTGGGCTAAATACAAAACATCAAATTGCAAATCAAAAAAACTTTCTTTGACCCCTTGACATTTTTTGTAGTACGCAAGTAGTATAGAAATAACAACAAACAAGTTAAATAAACACAAAAAGTTTACCTCCCAAAAATATATAAAGGAGGTTGTAGTATGGTTCATATTCGCTTTGAAGGTCGTTCCTATGATGTGAGCGAGTCGCAACTAGGCTTAAGAGCTAACATGAATGACACAGCTATTAAGCAGCGACTAGCCCAACATTTTGATGTACAATTAAACCGCTTTGAATCTTACGTAATTGATCGTAGACCAAGTGGAGATTTAATAGTAAGACCAGAAGCAGTTTACGGATAAAAAATAAATTTTTGTTCCGCATCCTAACAAGTTAAGCTTACATACCTACAACCTCCACCAAATGGGGGTCTAGCCAAAAAGGTTAGGCAAAACATGTGAACAGCTTTGCTAACTTGTGCGGGACACTATAATTCCCGATTATTAAATAATTCACTCCGCGCCCTAACAGGAAAAGCTTACATACTAGCCAAATGGAAAAGGCGCTTGATTACGGCTCAAGATTATACAGGTTCAAATCCTGTGTATGAACAAACAGCTTTTTCAACTTGCGCGGAGTGACCTATAAATCATCAATAATGAGTCATGAAAACGGCAAATACCAGAAAGTTCATGAAATCGAAATTCTTGTAACTACATTCCAAAATTGCAGCTTACCACGATGTCAGTGGAATCATCTTGCACATTTGACAGTGGCATTATATTACCTCATATATTACGGGGAAAAACAAGCAGGCGAGCGCATTCGCCAAGATATCCAACGCTATAACGCAGCTATGGGTATCCAAACCACCAAAGATAGTGGTTATCACGAAACTCTTACCCAGTTCTGGGTTTATATAGTGCGTCATTATTTATCGGTGAACCAACAGCAAACCTCTCTGTTGCAGCTAACTAATGGACTCATTGATAGTTACGGTAATAAGCATCTACCACTGCAATACTACAGCCGGGATTTATTGACGTCCTGGGAGGCTAGAAATAGTTGGGTTGAACCAGATTTGCAACATCTTGACATTCTTTAGTAATTGTTGCCGTACCCTAATCGCGGAAGCTTACATACTCCTATTTAAGCAAAAAAACAGAGTCTACGTCTGAAGCCGTCTTCAGGCTTATGCTTCCTCTACTTGTGCGGCAATTTTAATACTATGTCTAAATGTATAATTTGGCATCCAAGCTTATTGCAGTTATAACAGTAGTTGTCACCGCGCCCTCACAGAAAAAGCTTACATACTAGCTCAATTGGTAGAGCAGTCGGCTATTAACTGATGGGTAACAGGTTCAATTCCTGTGTATAAACCAACAGCTTTCTCAACTTGCGCGGTGATTTTATTCACCTCGTAGTGTGTGACAACTACACTCCACGGTTTTAGATTTTGGTTGCAATTAAAAAATCCAAAATCCCAAATCTAAAATCCAAAATTCCTAATGGAGGTAGTACCCATGAATACAGCAGAACGCGACTTGCGTTTAGAACTTCTCAACAGCTTGCTAACTACGCCTCACCGCGAGTTGGAGACGGTAGCAGAATTCCACAAATTAGTCATAGAACTTGACCCCATTTTTTACGGACATCTAGCTGTATGGTATCAACGCAATGGTGATGTCCGCGATCACAAGGAAGTTTTTTTGGGACATCTACTGACAAGCAATGTGACTGCACATCGTGATGCTGGTTTTATATTGCTACAAGAGTTTCCACCTTATCAAGTGGCGCGGATTGTGGACTTTATGAAGCAGCAACGCGGTAAAGTTCCCCGTTCTGCACGTACTGCTGTGCAACGCTATTTGCGATCGCGAGAACTCAATCCCCAGTTTTTTGATCGCGCCGCTTTACGGGGACGTAAGGCGATGAAGCATCTCTATGCAACTTTGCATATTAAACCAAGTATGCGTGCAGATGCGGTGTTGTTCAAAAATACGCCACCAGAAGATAGCTTGGCTTATATTCTCAAACAGCTGGCAAAAGCAGAAACAACATCTGCACAAGCAGCTTTAATTGTTGAGCATAACATTCCTTACACTATTGCCATTGGTGCAGTTAAGCAACTTACCCCAAGTATTTTGGTGGCGTTGATTAACTCCATGTCACCGCAGGAGGTAATTAACAACCTCAAATCTCTGAAGCAACGCGGTGCGATGGATCACCCTGAAGTCAAGGCGTTGATTGATGAGAAGTTAGAACAAGCGGCTAAGAGTGACAGGATATCTGCGTTCAAAGCTACAGTTGCTGCTGATGTTACCCAACTGGATACAGAAACTGCGGCACGACTGGAAAAAGTCGCCAACGAACAAGTTAAAAAGCGCGGTAAAATTGCCAAGCCAACTGCTTTGTTGGTTGATAAGTCTGGAAGTATGGATGTCGCGCTAGAAGTCGGTAAGCAAATAGCTGCGTTGATTTCTGGTATTACTGAAGCAAACTTGTTTGTTTATGCTTTCGACACCATTGCTTATTCAGTTAAAGCTACTGGTAGTCAACTATCAGACTGGGAAAAGGCATTTCACCATATTTTCCCCAACGGTGGAACTAGTATTGGTGCGGGGTTAGAAACCATGCGCCTGAAAAAGCAGGTAGTAGAACAAATCATCATCGTCACCGACGAAGGCGAAAACACCCAACCCTACTTTGCGTCTGCTTATCAAGCTTATCAGCGCGATTTGGGAGTTATGCCAAATGTGATTATTGTCAGAGTTGGAGGCTGGTGTGATTACATTGAACGCAATTTGAAGGAGAAGCAAATACCTGTGGACACCTTCACTTTTGCAGGAGACTACTACTCTTTGCCAAATTTGGTGCCGTTGTTGTCTCGTTCATCCCGACTAGAATTGCTGATGGAGATTTTAGATACAGTACTACCTGTGCGGGATGACAAGTAAATCAATATCTAGCAGCATAGCTGCTAGATATTAATTGAGTATTGGTTATGCTAGATTTACGAAGATTAAGAGCGGAAGCGTTTTTTATACCGCCGGGAATTAGCAATTGCTTTAGCTTTCCGCTTGTTTTTTTCAAGAGGAGTTTCAAAGTGACGATGTTTCTTTAAGTCAGGCATAATTCCCGCCTTGGAAACTTGGCGTTTAAATCTACGTAAAGCTGACTCAAGTGCTTCGTTTTCGCCCACTACTATTTGGGTCATTCTATCTCCTACTTAGATATTAGTACTGGATAGGTGTCAGTCCATAAACATTAATCCAGTCAAATGAGAACAAAAATGGGCAGACTCCCTGCCTGCCCAAGAGACTTAAAAGTTAAACTTTTGTTTTCAAAGCTTTAGTAACGACGGGAGTATCCTCCGCCATTGTTTCCGCCACGTCTACCACCACCAAAGGAACCTCCCTCTGATTTTGGTCTTGCTTTATTAACTTTCAGACTACGACCCATCCATTCAGCAGTGTCAAGCGCTTCAATTGCCGCAGCTTCTTCAGCCTCTGATCCCATTTCTACAAAAGCGAATCCCCGCACACGACCGGTTTCACGGTCTACAGGTAATTGAACGCTTTTAACCGTTCCATACTCTGAAAAAACCTGCTTGAGGTCATCTTGTTCAACCTCATAGGAAAGGTTACCAACGTAAATTGACATAAAACATCTCCAGAATCACATGGCGTAGAGTTTTAGATCCGGAGAAGTCTGTAATATAAGTACAAATAAAAACAAACCGCACAACCGAATTTAAACATCCGTTCATAGTTTATCACAAATTGGTAAGGTTCAAGCAAATTAATTAATATTTAAAATTTCATGAAACCTCTTAATTACGTTGACTTGTGCTTTGTTGTAGATACAACTGGCAGTATGGGTAGTTTTATTCAGTCAGCACAACAACAATTATTAAATGCGATCAAGGTACTGTCAGCTAATAGTAATATTGATTTGCAAATTGGTTTGGTAGAGTACCGCGACCATCCTCCACAAGATCACTCTTTTGTTACTCGTGTTTATCCACTGACGGCTAAATTGCAGTCTATGCAGAAAGTGATCAATCAACTCAGGGCTGATGGTGGTGGTGATGGGCCAGAAGCTGTGTATAGCGGTGTCTACGATGCTTGTACAAAAATGAAATGGCGTCAGCACAGTTGTCGTTTCATTTTACTAGTAGGTGATGCACCACCTCATGGTTTTGGCAAATGGCTACAAGAAAAAATGTTTGATGGACGCAAGTATCATAATGGTGATGCTTGGCCTGATGCTTGTCCTAGTGGATTGGATGTCGAGTCAGTAACTGCAACGGCAGAAAATCACCAAGTTATGATTCATGGATTATGTATGAGTGGTGATATGCTAGCACAACAAGCATTTAAGGCAATAGCTCAAATTACAGGTGGTCAATGTGTAGCAGTTAGCAACGCCAAAGATGTCATTGAGAAAATTGTGGGTGTATTGCAAAATGAATTCTCTAATTTGGAATTAGACCAAAAAGTCTTGGAAACTGTGCAGCAAATAGGACATTTAGATAGCAGTAAAACAGCTGAAATTTTAGATATGCCAAGATTACCAGTTGCAGCTGCGATCGCTCGATTGGGTAAGCGGAGTTTCTTGGACGATTTCATCCAAGTGCGATCGTATTGATCAAATCTTCCTGCTTTTGTTTCAAACTTTTGAAATGACGGATGAAATTTGATAGCTTTTCCATCGCCTTGTCTGCTTCTGTAAGTTGGCGAAGATTTACAGACTTCATTGTTTTCAACAGAGAATAAACATCAGTATTCTGAAAGTTGAAGTCGTTAAAATTAATAATCTTGTTCTTTATGCAAATACAGAACATCACAAGCTTTTCGCCCTTGTCTCCCTTTTCCCCCCTTCCCTGTTCTCTTTTCCCCAATCACCAATCCCTAAAAATAGGGATATAAACTTAGAAATTCAGTAGTTGGATCAATGGTAGAACCTCTATCCAAGATTCTGTCATTCGATAAGTCAAATTCAAGAGATTTATTGTTCTTTTTTCCTCCTAGATTTTTAGCTATTTGAGCAATTGCAATTGCAGCAGGCGACTTATTTTTTCCTAATACTAAAGGCTGACCATTATTAGTAGAAACGATCACACGATCATCTTCACAAATTGATCCTACCAGTGAAATTCCCAGAAGTTCTTGGACATCTTCTGGGGACATCATATTTAAATCGCGTACCATTCCAGGTCTAACACGGTTAACAATTAATTGAATGGGCTTAATTTTTTGTGCTTGGAGTAAGGTAATTACACGGTTAGCATCACGTACTGAGGAAATTTCTGGTGTAGCGATCACTAAGGCTTCAGTTGCAGCTGCGATCGCAGTTTGAAACCCTCCATCAATACCTGCTGGACTATCTATTAGTACGTATTCATATTTCTGTGACAAGTCGTTTAATAATGGTTTGATCTGTTCTGGTGTGACTAATTCTTTGGTACGTTTTTTAGCTGCTGGTAAAAGTGTTAAACCTGGTTGGCGTTTATCTTTTACCAAAGCTTGTTCTAAACGACACTCACCAGCTAGAACATCAAATAATGTGTATATTATTCGTTTTTCTAGCCCCAGCAGCAAATCTAAATTTCTCAATTCAAAATCAGCATCAACTAATGCAACCTGATAACCCATCTTGGCTAAAGCTATGCCCAAGTTGGCTGTTATGGTGGTTTTACCCACACCGCCTTTTCCGGATGTAATGACAATAATGCGAGTCATGATAGAAAAGCTCTATTTAGGACATAGGGCTAGCACCCTGTTTATAATCTCTACCAAGAACTTAAAGACTAACCGGAGCAAAATATGTTACTTGTAAAACTTTGTAAGGAAGTATTGCTGACGTGTAATTACTTATGAGCTTGTGTTAAATCAAGAATAATTCATGATTACACCTGAGTTTATGTAAAAATGACGACATTTAGACTTTATTAATGATTAAAAGTTAAATTTAACTTATCAGTTATTCTACATCAGGCTTTAGCTAAAGCGATCGCAGACTTTAAAGTTTCGATTTTAGACAAAGCCCATCAAACGATTTTGGATTTCGGATTGACACGATTATTGTTAATGTAGTATTCTATATTACATAAGTAAGTTAATTAAATTAATCCTTTCTTAACTTTGATGCAAGTCTAACCAGCACAAGTTTACTTATTTGGTAAGAGTAATCCAAAAATTTATCTTTAGTAATTTAGAAAAATTATTTCAAATTGACCGCTTGCGTGTCCCAACAGTTCAGAGCTTACATACATAGTACGAGAGGAAATGTACCGTTACTCATAAGCGACGGGTGCGTAGACGCAAGGAATTTACTGAGAACCTGGGAGGTTAGCTTAAAAGTAGCTATCCTTGAAAGAGTGTGTAATAACTCACCAGTGGATTTTTTCCATGCGATAGACGCTTTGCTCTGGCGACTTACACGCAAGTAGTTTATTTTATAAAAAGTATAATTTCAAGACGTGCATCTGTTGAATATAAATCCATTAAAATTGCATTAGTAGAAAATATGGAATTTGATTACTTCAGACACAATGAAGGTTCTCCTGTTAATAACAACCGTCAAAGTTTACTCTCCAGTGGTTGGCGACCTTTGCAACGAGAATTTGACTGGGAGTTTTTAGGTCAACTGATATTTCAGGATACACAGGAGTTAACTCAAAAAAGTCTGAATTTAGCGAGTAGCATTGCGGAAACATTGGGACGCAACAACTATACTTGGTGGGCAAATTTATTAAATATTGTTTCCGAAAATACACGCTACGAAGTTGAAAAATACTGGAACTATATCACACCAGATCCACTAACACCTGATTATCGTTACCAGGATGTTTTAAATACAGACACACCGATTACTCAGTTTGTCAATCGTAACAGTATTCCCATTGATTATGTTCTCAATCGACTGCAAGAAATTACAGTGATGCGGGTTTTAAAATTATTAGGAACTCCTGATATTATCACGCAATATTATTTGGAAAGAAATTTTTATTTTCCTGTAAATAAATTTCTGAGTTGGGAACGACTGGATATCATTAATACTGTTTATGCATACTGGTCAAAAGATGATGTCTGGTTACAAATTGATCCCTATGATCGGGGACGACGACACTATAGTTTAATGGCAAAAAACTTATCTCCATTAATCAACAAAGCGACTTATGATTTAGCAATCATGTTGAGTGGATATCAAAGTCGTGTAGGTAAGGTACAAAGCCAATTTCAGATTCGCAGTTTTCCGAAAGATATTCAAAACTTTACTGACATAGTTCAGCAGACGGTTTTGAATCAAAATCAATTAGCAGTTTTAGTACATGGTAAACCAGGAACAGGTAAAACTGCATGGACACAAGCATTTGCAAAAGAAATTCTGGTGTCACTTGGCTTTGTAATTTTTATTTTGGATCATGATGCGATCGCCAATTTTGTACCACCTACATACTTAGAGCGAATTTGTATTATTATTAATGAAGCAGACAATTTGGCTCAAGACCGTGCTAGTGAAATCGCACAACAAAGTAACAAAACTGAGCATATTTTAAGCTTGCTAGATGGCACTTTGTACCAAGGTGTTGCTGATGACTCTGGAATTCAAATGCAACAAATGCTGGTAATATTGATGACTTGTAACACCACAGAAAGACTAGATCCTGCGATGTTGCGTCGAGGTAGGGTAGATTTAATGTATGAATTTACTCATTTATTTGTTTAAATTTGATCATGCGTGAAATCAAATCTTGTGGTGTGCTTGTCATGCGATCGCAACCACAAATGAGTTTTTTACTCCTGTTAAAACCTAATCGTTATGACTTACCCAAAGGTCATATAGAAACAGGTGAGGATGACATCAGTTGTGCTTTACGCGAATTATTTGAAGAAACAGGAATTAGAGCTAATGATATTGAGTTAGATCAACAATTCCGATTCCATGTTAGTTATCTAGTTAAATCTAAGCGGACTCAAAACAAAAAAGCAGAGAAAAAAGTTGTCATATTTTTAGCATGGCTAAAAAATGAAGTTTTGATCAAAACCACTGAACACAGTGGTTTTATGTGGGTAGAATGGAACCCACCACATACGATTCAGCAAAAAACCATTGATCCCTTGTTACAAGAATTGGAAAAATATTTGTTTCAGCCGTAAAGTTTTCGGGAATTGTATCTGAAGGAATTGTATTAGTAATCAATAAAATTATGTCTCTCTCAAGGATGTTATTAATATTTACGATGAAAAAATATTAACAATGATACCCATATAAAAAAAGCATAGATGGATTGACAAAAATCTCCAATCCAAAATCTAAAATCCAAAATCGTATCAGGGATTGAAATTCCAGTGAACATACAACAACTAATTTCAGAAGCACTGAGACTTCCGAATAATGCGATCGCTTATCATGTCAGTCAGGAATTAGCAGCACTATATCCTAGCAAGGCGATGCTGGAAGGTAGTGACTCTAGCTTTGATATCGAAAGATATGCTAACGCTAAACTTTGCACAATTGAATATGATCAATTTATCCACAATCAGATAATTTCTGGTTGGGATGGTATGGACAACACGATTTATAATTATACAGAAAATGCCTGCTTTGAGGTTACATGGCAAGGAAACAAACTCGAAGTAGTTTTGCTCAGTTGGCAGCAAGGTTATTGTAAAGAAAGATACTATTGGATTTTAGCCAAAAACCTAGAACTGGCTGAAGACTTTTTTACGGCTGTTTGTGAGTGGAACTCAGAAATTAAAAGCGAAATTTTAGTTTTTGAAGATGGTTTTTGGTCAAAAGATACCGATTTATTTGAGTCTATTCAAAACGCCAGTTTTGATAATCTCATTCTGAGTGGAACTCTCAAACAAGAAATTCAAAATGATCTAGCACACTTTTTGGCTGCGCGAGAGACTTACGAAGCTTACGGTATACCTTGGAAACGCGGAATTTTATTTATCGGTTCTCCTGGAAATGGCAAAACCCATACGATTAAAGCTTTAATTAATCAAATGCAAGTGCCATGCTTATACGTTAAAAGTCTTAAGTCTCAGTACGATAATCCCCATCATAATATTCAGCAAGTCTTCAAACGAGCGCGACAATCTGCTCCCTGCATTCTTGTTTTAGAAGACCTTGATTCTCTGGTTGAGGGTGAAAATCGTTCTTTCTTTTTGAATGAAATTGATGGCTTTGCTACTAATACAGGGATAGTGATTTTAGCCTCAACAAACCATCCAGAAAAAATCGATCCAGCAATTCTAGATCGTCCGAGTCGGTTTGATCGCAAATATTATTTTGAATTACCAGGTTTAGCAGAACGTATTGCTTACATTAACTTGTGGAACGAAAAATTTAATTCTGCTATGCATTTGTCAGACGCAAGTATTAGTCAAATTGCGGAAATAACTGAAGGTTTTTCCTTTGCTTATCTGAAAGAACTATTTCTTTCTGCCATGATGCAATGGATCACAGAGATGAAAATTGGTGGTATGGAGCAAAGTCTTATTTCACAAGTTGCTAGTTTGCGAGAACAAATGGAAAGTTTGGATAGTAGCACAAAATCAGAATAATCTCATGAAACTCCAACGGTTTGAAGATGCAAGGCAATTTTATGACAGAGTTAAAGATTATTTGCTCAGTCAAGAAGCAATGCATAATCTGTTGCTAGGAATAGCTGATACCTTAATTCGTTACCCAGAACTGTATCAATCTCAACCCTATTTAGCAACAGTAGAAATAGACAGAGATATTATTGCAGTAGCGATGAGAACACCACCTTATGATTTAGTGTTATCGCAAAGCAAAAATGTAGATGCAGTCAAAGCGATCGCCAAAGACTTACATTTATCTTCAGAACAAATATCAGCAGTTAATGCTCCCACAATTGAATCGGAAACTTTTGCACAAGCATGGTGTTCTCTTACAAATCAATCCTATCAATTGAAAATGGCTATGCGTGCCTTTCAATTAGAACAAGTCCAAAATATTTCCCAAGCTACAGGATATTTACGACTAGCAACAGAAAGTGATCAAGAAATGCTCAGACACTGGTTTGAAGCTTTTTGTATAGAAGTAATTGGTAAAGTTGAATCAGATCCCAAAGCTTGGATTAATCACCATTTGCAACAACAAGCTATTTATCTCTGGCAAGATAAGGTTACAGTTTCAATGGCTAGTCGTGGTCAATTCACACCTCATGGTGTGCGGATCAATTTGGTGTATACACCACCAGAATATCGTGGTAAAGGCTACGCCAGTGCTTGTTTGGCAGGGTTAAGTCAAAAATTACTTGATCAAGGCCATAAATATTGCTTTTTATTTACTGACTTAGCAAATTCAACTACTAATCATATCTATCAATTAATTGGTTATCGACCTATAGGTGATTGGCACAATTATCATTTCATATAGTAGGAGATTTGGAGATTGAAATGAAACTCCAACAGTTTGAATAACAGGTGCAGACGATTTCCCAAGCAAATGGTCATTTGTTTATTAGCATGTCACAGTTTAATTCTGTTACTTTTGCCGATATTGAAATAGCAGCCAAGCATCTTACTGGTGTTGCTCATCGTACCCCAGTGATGACTTCAACAACTGTTAATCAACGCACCAATAACCAAGTTTTCTTCAAATGTGAAAACTTTCAACGCACAGGTTCTTTTAAATTTCGTGGCGCATACAATGCACTCTTGCAGTTATCAACAGACCAAAAACAAAAAGGTGTGATCACATTTTCATCAGGGAATCATGCTCAAGCGATCGCCTTGGCTGGAAATTTGCTCAACATCCCCACAACTATAGTCATGCCAGATGATGCTCCCACTGTCAAACAGTCAGCAACTCGTGGTTATGGTGCAGAGGTAATTTTCTATAACCGCAAGACAACTAATAGAGAAGAATTAACCCAAAGTTTGGCTCAGGATCGGGGTTTAACAATCATCCCTCCCTATGACCATCCCCATATAATAGCGGGACAGGGAACAGCAGCGAAAGAACTCATAGAGGAAGTCGGCGCACTAGATTTACTGTTAGTGTGTTGTGGTGGTGGTGGGTTACTTTCCGGGAGTGCGATCGCTGCTAAAACACTTGCACCCAAATGTCAAATAATTGGTGTAGAACCAGAACGCGCTGATGATGCTACCCGTTCTTTTCACAGCAAAACTCTCCACACTATCAATAATCCGGATACCATCGCTGACGGTGTGCGGACTCCAAGTTTAGGTAAAATTACATTTCCTTTGGTATTAAATTATGTTGATGATATGGTGACAGTATCTGAGGAAGCAATTGTTTGCACCATGTTCTTTTTATGGGAACGCTTAAAAATAGTTGTGGAACCCACTGGAGTGTTAGCTGCTTCTGCTTTATTAGAAGGTGTTGTCAATAAAATAGACATGAAAATTGGTGTGATTATTAGCGGTGGAAATGTAGATTTGGCACAATTAGGACGATTGAATTTATGAATCATTCCCGCCTCGTCAAAATCAGCAAATATCTCAGCAAACACCTCCGCCATCAACCCGATCGCATTGGTATTAAACTTGCTCCTGGTGCTTGGGTTGCTGTTGATGAATTATTAGCAGCTTGTCAAAAAAATCAGTTTCCTATTACCCATGCAGAACTGAATGCAGTTGTCGCTAGCAACGACAAAAAACGCTTTTCTTTTGATTCCACAGGTACGCTAATTCGTGCTAATCAAGGACATAGCACCGAAGTTGATTTACAACTAGAACCTGTTGTTCCTCCGGATGTGCTTTATCACGGTACAGGACACAAAGCTGTGGAGTCAATTCTGCAAACAGGACTCAATAAAATGTCGCGTCATCATGTGCATTTATCAGCTGATATTGCCACAGTAAAAACTGTTGGTGCAAGACATGGTAAACCAGCAATCTTGATTGTAGATTCTGGAGCAATGTATAAAGCTGGTTATAGTTTTTATTGTTCTGATAATGGAGTATGGTTAGTAGATCATGTCCCGCCAGAGTATTTGCAAAAAAAGAATGAAAATAAAACAAAGTCTACTGGTGATGAATAATTTCAATAGCCGTCTTCAACCAATCAATATAAGCTTGTTCTCTGCGTAACACCAACTCTAATGCAAGCCTTTGCATAATTTCCTCACGAGTTGCAAATTGATCCCCAAGCACTGGTAAATTAGTTTTTTCACACTCAGTTAGTTTTTCGATATGTGCAGCTAGCTGATGTTCTAAAACTTGCACGATCGCTTCATTGGATAATTGTGTGGCGAAAAATAATTGAATTAGCAATGGTTCTCTTAATATTGGTAAAGGCTGGGGAGATTGTAACCATCTAATTAATTCCGCTTTTCCTGTCTCCGTCACACTGTAAATTTTACGATTAGGGCGATCGCACTGAATTTCAACGGTACACTTAATCCAACCCTGCTCAAGGAGTTTATCAAGAGTTCTGTAAATCTGTGCTTGGTCTGCTGGCCACAAGTGAGCAATGCATTGATCGAAACAGCTTGTTTTCAACTCGTAGCCTGTCCTCTGTTTTTCTTGAAGCAGACCCATAATTGCATATGCTAGCGACATAGACGGTTTTCCGAATATAAAGTAGTTTAAGCTCTATATGTCATTTTTGATATAGATGCTAATATAAGACTAATCATATATAAGAATCATCCAGCACAGTAACCTTGATAACGGCGTAACTTGACAAAAACCCTAACTACTTTGTTTTAGATTGATCAGATTACCAGTTTTGGCTGTTAAGGATTTACAAATTGAATTGAAAAGTGAGGAAGTGGCGATCGCCAATTTATCAGATGCGAAATAACTATTGACTTTGTTGCTCATTGCTGGCGTACCACTCAACCAACTCTTAAGCAGAAATCATTCCAGCCCTTAAAACTATTGTAACGGGAGGATGGGTTCCATTGACTTCTAACACACTTTTACAGCGAATACATCAACATCAATATCTACGCGATTTGCGAAATAAATTGCTCCACCTTCATCGAATGTTGCTGGAGACAGAACGCATCACTTACGAACAGACGCGTGGACGAGTATCGAACGGAGAACTACTGCGACTTGTTATCGAACATGAACAATTTGCTTGGCTACATCGCATATCTGAAGTAGTTGTGCAAATCGATGAAATGCTGCAAGGAGATCAACCGATCTCACTAGAAGATGTCGAAAATATGATTGCTGATGTTCGCGTATTGCTGACACCACACGAAGAAGGTAACGCATTTGCAAGAAAATACTACGCAGCTTTGCAACGTGAAGCTGGCGTTGTCCTAGCACATGCAGAGGTGTCACAACTGCTTGGATCTAAGTAAAGAAAAGGGATCGGGGATCAGGGACAGGGAATAGGGAACAGAGAATGGAAAATTGATGTTATTTTCTCCCTTGTCCTCCGTGTCCTCCTTCCCTTGTCCCCAATCCCTGATCCCTTCAAAAAATCGTTTCAATCAAACATTCTGCAATCCGCTTCGCTGCACCTGCTTTTCCCATCCGTCGCAAACCATTTTCAGCAATTACATGCAATTTATCAGGATTGGAAAAAAGCGATCGCACTACTTGAGGAACTTCATTTGGTTGTTCTACTAAAATGACACTTGATCCCAAAAGCCGACTCTGCGTTTTGGCAAACTTGGGATTAAACTGTGGCCCTTTTCCAGCAATAGTAATAGCTGGTTTACCCAAACCCACAAATTGTTCGGTTGCTGTTCCCGCCATGGCGATCGCCATATCTGCCATATGCAGGCAATCATTATAAGCTTTTTGTGTCAAGATAAAATACGCATTTTTTTGTTTAAATGTCAAGGCATCGGCATCAGGAATTGTTATAGGAGAATCTGGGTAAGGGTGCCAACCGTGAGATTGAAGAATTTGGTGCATACTGGCAAAATGTAAACTTGAAGCGATCGCACCTAAAAATACTAGTTTGCCTCCAGTGTAGGCTTGTACACTTTGTTCTTGAGGAAGTGTGATTAATGCAGACACCGCCATCAAAATTTTTTGCCAGTTAGCGTAAGCCTCTGGAGGACGAGAACCTGGTAAAACAGTGATAATTAATGGTCGAGCCAATCCAGGATTTTCGCTGTTACTACTATAAAATCGCGCCGTCGGAAAAGTTGGTTCTAAACCATCCATCATGGGATTACCAACATCAAAAGCTGGAATAGGCCATTGTTGTAAGATATTTGTTGTTAACGAATCTCTGGGGAATACCGCCTTACAATTACGATAGCTCATTAACCAACGTTCCCAAGGATGGTAAACTGAACCAGAAAAATGCCCTAACCGTGCTAGTGGACTGCTGCGTGGCAATAATCCATTTTCATCTCGTACATGGTACTCTGATTTCGCCGTACCTACAAAAGCGTATTTAGTGCCACTCATCCAAGCAAACAATAACGGTATGATGTCCCCTACAGCTAGGATGGCGTGATTTTTGCCAAATTTTTGTTGAGAATTAACCCAACTGCGTATAGTTTGAATTTGATTAAAAGTTAATTGTATTAATCCTCCACCCAGATCACGGAGTAATTGCCATCCATGCATGTAAATAAAACCACCAGAAGGCATAGCGCGTACTGAACCGATGATGGGAATATTTAACTTTCGGTAGGCGTATCCTTCCCCTACCAAAGGTAAAGCAAAAATTTCTGGTGGGTGGGGTTGTCGCTGGAGTTCCTGTAAGATACGGACTGCGATCGCATCTTCCCCATGACCGTTACTTAAAACTAACAGTCGCAGATGAGAATTTATTTCCTGGATTTTAGAATTGGTGGATAAAGCAGAGACATCACTCATAATTTAGAAGGCAGCAGGCAAAAGCTAGATTATTTTCCATGTTATTTTATTAGGTTAAGAAATACACAATATAAACTTAGCATCTTGAGTAAGACTACTCTTTTTGGGAAGATAAAGTATGTGCCAAATCTAAATCCTAACTGCTGAGTATGCTATCTATTATTTTAGAAGTCAGCCCTTTGGTTGGAAATTTACTTGCCACTGTGCTGACTTTTATTTATGTCTTTGGGTTAGTAGCCCTCATGAATTTCTTTGTAACTAATTTTGGTCTACCCCAAGATATTAGCCGCAAAATCACACATATTGGTGCTGGTTCAATAATTGTTTTTTTACCACTTTATAATGATTTGCATTGGTCAAAATACCTGAATATTTTGATCATGGTAGTATGGTTAATTCTTTTAATTCAAAAAGGTTTGTTTGCCAATCCTGATGACGAAGCAGTCAAAACCATGACTCGTACAGGGGACAGGCGTGAATTACTCAAAGGACCACTTTATTTTGTCATTATGTCTATTATTTGTGGGACTTTATTCTATAAAACTTTCCCTGGAATTATTGCTATGACATGTTTGGCTTGGGGTGACGGTTTTGCACCAATTATTGGCTCAAGATATGGCAAATGGAAATATAAAATATTGAGTGACAAATCAATCGAAGGAAGCTTATCAATGTTTATTTTTGCCTTTGTCGCTAGTATATTTTTTGTGTGGCTGATTATTCCCAGCAATTTGAATATTAACCGGATTTTAATAATTGCTCTTGTGGCGATGATCGTAGAGGGATTCAGCCCCAAAGAAATAGATAATATTTTAATTCCAATAACAGCAATTGCAACAACTAGTTTTATTTAACTCAGTAAAAACACTTAGGCAGAAGTAAACCTAAGAATCTAAAACCAAAGGCTTTACTTTCAGTAAATCTCGAAAGTAAAGCCCATATAACCACATTCATTACCATAGGTAACAAAGAGGTATTAAGTTATTATTCAGGCTTAATGCTGTTGAGATACGTATCAAAATCTACATAAATTTGCGTGTTGTCGCTATTTTGATTAAGTATTCTCCCTGCGGCCAAACCACCACGATCTAGCAATCTTTCCACAGCCTGTTTAGCATTAGTGCCGCGCTTGAGAGTAAATAAGAGATTATTGTTATTACAAGTATCGTATGTGGTAGCAGCAGCGCATACAACAGGTTGTTTGTTGAGTGTACCAGAAATAATGGTTTTAAGAGTGCCATTATCGTAGCTTCTTTGAAATCTATCCGATACTTCCCGACAACGTTGTGCAGGAGACAACTTAGAGGCAAAGTAATTGTTCGGAACCCAACGAATCATTGGTATTTTCCGGCCATTGTAAGTCTTGGCAAAGGTTGTAGGATAACCTTTGCTGTTCGCGCAAAAGAAGGTTGTACCACTGGCGTAACTAGGCTGATTGGCAATTGCAGCTATCGTAGATATAGTCAGCAAAGCAATACCAGAAACTCTAGCAACTTTTGTCAATGTGGAACTACTACTGCTCATAAAAAGTGCGTGAATAATAAAAAAGCGTAAATCCCACTGTTGTGGGCATATAAACAGCTACAACTTTCATTTGTAGCATTTCGGAATCATAATCAGATACATCAGTAAACATAACATTATTAAATAAAGAAGTATGTTAAATTAATTTTTTAACATAATGTATTAAATTATACTAAAACTTGTGATTGCGAAATGCGATCGCGCAGGTAAATATCAAAGATTTTGAGTAGAGAAAATTTATTGGTGATCACCCAGATAATTTCGGTTTTTTCTATCAATAGGCTGATTAATTGCTCTACATATTACGAACATAATGAGCAGGTAGAAAAACTTAACATAAGCATAAATTATGGCTGAAGAATTCAAAAAGGGAGATCAAGTTAAGTGGAACACTTCTCAAGGTGAAACTACTGGTGAAATTAAAGCAAAACTCACCTCATCTACAGAAATAAAAGGACACCACGTAGCAGCTTCTAAAGAGAACCCAGAATACTTGGTTGAAAGTGACAAAACAGGAAAACAAGCCGCTCACAAGCCAGATGCCCTTGAGAAAATAGAGGAATAATATAGTTTTATGAGTAAAGATACTAAATCAGTAATTGATGAGTTTCGTAGCTCAGTTAATATGACAGTCAAAGAACTACAATCTTGGCTGCAAACAGAAGAATCTGAATCTGTTGGTCAAAAAGATGGAGATTCAGAATCTATAGGACATAAATCTGGAAAACAAATTGTTAAATTATTAGAAAACAAAAAAGATGAATATAATGATGATGAAATATCGCACATGAAAAAAGTCATCAGTTATATCCATCGTCACCTAGCACAAAAACCCAGTGGAGATATAAAAAATACACACTGGCGTTACTCATTACTGAATTGGGGACATGATCCTTTAAAGGATGGGAAGACGTAGGGAACTCCAAAAAATAAATTATTCAACCTCTGCACTTATCAAAATTTATTCCCCCTGTCTCCCTTGTCCTCCTTGTCTTCCTATCTCCCTTCCCTTGTCCCTCTGCAATTGAAAATTTTTTATTTGGATCATCACTACAGAAACTTTGACAAGTCATAGAGGGTCAAATAATAAGTCCAAATACACTACCAAGTCAGCTTTTGTGCTTTGTTCCAGCTATTTTCAAGTACGATATTGCCTTATAACAGACAAATGACTGCCGAAGGCTAATAGTAGAATAAGGTACAGGATAAAGCTGCATGGAAGGGAGGCAGGGAAATTGGATGAACTGAGGGCGGTACTCGAACTTGCCACTGAAGATGAATTGCAAGACTTAACGGCAATTATGTTTAGCCGTAAGTTCAATCCCCTAGATTATATTCAGACACCTGAACCGATAGAAATACAAAGCCAGGGTCGTGAAGCTTGGCTAGATGCGCTGGAGGAACGCTTTCGCTTTTTAGCAGCCGATGGTGTGACGGTGTTGCGAGGACGTACAAACCAAGTAACATATCGCCAAGCACTGCTCCAGGTCTGTAAGTATTTAAAAATACCTTATTCTGATGATTTATCAACTATCGATTTAGAAGCAGAAGTGTTTTTACACCTACTAGGACGGGTGTGGAAAAAATTGCCAGAGAAAGATAAACAAAAGTTAACTGCAAAAGTTCAGCGCCAGTTAGCAAAATCACAACTCAATGAACCACTACCACTTTCTTTGCAGCGTGATCCCTTGGGTTTACTTTTCAAAGGAGGTAGCGCTTTAGCTGTCACCTCCGTGATCCAGCCACTGTTACTCAAGCAAATTGCCCGTGAATTTGCAATGCATTTTGCTACCTATCAAGTCACTAAACAAGCCGCACTTGAAGGTGGGGCTGCTGCTACAGTACAGTTTCAAAACTACGTTACATTGCAGATGGCGAAGCGGGGTATGGCTGTAAATGCAGCTCGTTATGGTGCTGTCAGGAGTGTGTTTGCATTTATAGGGCCGATGATGTGGGCTTGGTTTTTTGCGGATTTGGGATGGAGAACGATCGCTGTTAACTATGGTCGAATTATTCCAACAATCTTCGCCCTAGCTCAAATTCGACTCACTCGTATGGAATGTTGGGAATTAGCCTGATGACATAGTCATTGCTTATTGGTTATTAGTCATTGGTAATTAGTTATTAGACCTTTTGCAAAAGTCGAGTTAACCCCCCAGTCTCCCCGAAATGGGTGGAATAAATCTCTCACCGTTTTGGGGAGCGTAGGGAAAGGGTTGTTGATTATTTTTGCAAGAGGTCGATTTATTAGTGGAATATAAGAAACAACTCAGAATAAACCACAGACAACTGACAAATAACAAATGACTAATGACTAATGACAAAGAACAAATGACCAACTATAAATTACCATTTTTACGCCATCCTGATCCTAAACTACAATTTTCGTGGTACTGCGCCCAGTTTGGATTGCTAGTCTTTCCATTATTTCCATTATTGGGGAGTGTGCTTCTATGTGTGGCGTTATTAGGAACATGGTTAGTAAAATATCGCAGAATTATTCGTCAACCCCAAAATGTGGGATTTGCGATTTTAAGTATATTGCTCGTCATTAGTACTGTCTTTGCTTTTGATCAAAAGGAGGCTATTCTCGGTTTATCGAATTTCTTACCATTTATTTTATTTTTTGCTGCTTTTAGTGTCTTAATCCAAACACCACAACAACTGCGTCAATTATCTTGGATTTTGGTGATTACTTCTGTACCAGTAGTCATCATCGGTTTAGGACAATTGTTCTGGGGTTGGACTACACCACCCCATTGGAAAAGTATTTTTGGTTGGTCGATCGCATCCGGGGGAAACCCACCCGGTCGTATGGCTTCTAGTTTCATGTACGCTAACACTTTGGCTGGTTATCTTGTGATCGTATTTGTGCTTGGGTTGGGTTTGTGGCTAGAAGCATATCGGAAGTTAAAAGTTAATTATTCTCTGGATTTTCGTATCCCTGTACCTCTGCGTCTATCTTCTTCTACTGTGTCAGTTGTTTTACTGAGTTTCATAGTAATTATTGATTTTGTGGGGTTAATTTTAACCAATTCGCGTAATGCATGGGCGATCGCTGTTTTTGCTTGTTTAATTTATGCGCTTTACCAAGGTTGGCACTTTTTGGTCGCTGGTGTCACTGCTATAGCCACTAGTATACTTGTAGCTGCTTTTGCTCCCCCACCCATTGCTCAATTGTTTCGTAAATTAGTACCTGCTTACTTTTGGGCGCGGTTAAATGATCAAATGTATCCCGATAGACCAGTTGTTCTCCTCCGCAAAACTCAGTGGGAATTTGCTTGGTCATTAACTCAGGAACGTCCTTGGACTGGGTGGGGTTTACGCAACTTTACACAACTTTACAAAGCCAAAATGCATATTTGGCTAGGTCATCCCCACAACTTTTTTTTGATGCTTTCTGCTGAAACCGGATTACCCGCAACTTTATTATTTTGTGCTTTACTAGGCTGGATATTCATTGCAGGTATGCAACTGTTATTAAATTCAAAAGCTATTAAAGCCGAAGATAAATTAATATTTTTTAGTTATCAAGTTGTCTTTGGAGTTTGGGTATTATTTAATACAGCAGATGTTACACTTTTTGATTTGCGACTCAATACCCTTTCGTGGTTAATTATTGCTGGCATTTCTGGTGTAGTGTATCGCTATACTCAGCACGATAAATTCATCGCCAAGCATACTTAATATAGTAAAAAAGCTATTCTCAGAATTATTTACCTGAGCATTAGCGTTTAAATAACTTAAGTATATACACAGGTGGCAGTTAAATAGTGAGTTAATAAAATTACTAATATCACGTCTGTGACTGTGAGTGTGGCTAATCACACATTAGTCACTGTTGCTGATTGTTGGGAAGGTGTAGGTACACCCGTGATGGGTGTTGTCCTGCAAAATGGGCATCTTTATTTATATAGATGCCTTTTTCTAACTATAGGTTCATGACCTAATAGCGAAAGTCGTCTTTATCAACTAAGAACTTAAATTATAGTCCCTTAATTCATTTTTTGAAAAAGCCAGAACCCCAATTTTTTTCAAAAAGTTGGGGATATTGTTGTTCATGCTATGGACTATTAAAACTGTAGTATCTTAGAATAAGATAGACTATACAAAAATTCACGCTCTTTGGTAATCTGCCAAAGCTAAACAATACAAGAGTGCAATACCAGGAGTAGGAAAACCAAAACTGGTAGCTTCAATCCTAAAGTCCCAAGGTTATCAGCCTTTGGGAGTTACAATATATTAAATGTTAATTAGTGCTGAACTACTCCTGCAATACCATCGCTGTAAGCGCCGACCTTATTTAGATATCCACGGTGACTTCAGGGAAACAGATGGTGCAAATGATTTGCTGATCAAGTTGCAGCGAGATAAAATTGCCTATCAAAAGACAATCCTTGCACAGTGGAATTCTTACCGTCCCAATTATCCCCAAGGTGAGTGGTATAAAGGTCAAGCTGCGACTATTGAGTTAATGCAGCAGGGGGTAGAGTGTATTTATCATGGTGTGCTGTTAACTCAGTACTCTGATATAGACTTGCACTCATACGAGTTGACAAATACCCAAAAAGCTACAGATACAGAAAGTGAAGATTTTTCAGTGTCTCCTCGTGTGGATTTCCCTGTATCTTCTTCAGCTTCATCTGTTTACCCTAATTTAGAAAGATATACCCTATTAAGTCGTCCAGATTTACTCATTAAAAAGCCAGGACAATCTTGCTTTGGAGATTGGATATATGTTCCGGTGAATATTGAACTCGGAAAACGTCCCAAGCAGGAATATCAAACTGTCGCAGCATTTCACGCCCAAATTTTAGCGATGGTGCAGCAAGCACAACCAGAAGCACCTGGGCTAATTCTACGCGGTAAAGAGACCAGATATTCAGTAGATTTGACAAAAGCAATGCCACAAATGCATCGGATTTTGTGGGAATTAATTCAAACTCTGGAAATAAATAAAGCACCAGAAATATTTATTAGTCGTCAAAAATGCAATCTTTGTCATTGGTACAGCAGTTGTTATGCGATCGCTCAATCTCAAAAACACCTGTCTCTACTTCCAGGGATCACACCCATTCGCTACACTCAACTACAAGCACTAGAGATCACCACACTAGAATCTTTAGCTCAAACAAGCCCAACCTTACTAGAAAATCTACCTGGTTTTGATAGCGAAGTTGCTTGTAAAGTCATCGTCCAAGCTCAATCTGTTATCGAAAATCGCCCACTTATTTTACCGGTTCGTGACGAAATTTTAACTCTTGCTGCTAGAGATAATGTCGCTGCCAATGGATCTAAGATAGCAAATGGTATTGATCAACAGCAAAACTTACTACTACTTTCTCCACAACAAATTAATTCCCAAAATTTTACTAGTTCGTCTCCAGATATATTTACAGCACCGATTGAGCTTTATTTTGATATTGAAGCCCAGCCAGATTTGAATTTAGATTACTTATTGGGTGTTTTGGTTGTTGATAGACAAAGCAACACAGAACAATTTTATTCTTTATTAGCAGAAAAACCAGAAGACGAAGAATTAGTATGGCAGCAATTTTTGGATTTAGTTTGGCAATATCCTAATGCACCAATTTACCATTTTTGCGTCTACGAATATGACACAATCAAACGACTGGCCAAGCTTTATCATACTCCCCATGCTGTTGTACAGCCCGTACTGAATCGGTTTGTAGATGTATATGAAAAACTAACCCAAAGTGTAGCATTGCCTGTGGAAAGTTACGCCTTAAAAGCGATCGCACGTTGGTTGGGTTTTGAATGGCGTCACCCCGAAGCTAGTGGTGCTAAGTGTATATACTGGTATGATCAATGGTTAAAAACAGGCGATCACACTTTAATAGAAAAAATCCAATCTTACAATGAAGATGATTGTCGTGCTACGCGCAGTGTGAAAGACTGGCTCGTTAACTTTTTCGCCAACTGAGTTATGATATCGTGTTGTTAAATTTTATGATTAGCAATACTTACCAATGCAATTAGTTAAAAAAATCTTGAAATTTCCCAAATTTATTTTATTTTTTCTCGCGATTTTTCTCATTAGTCTCTTATTAAGTAATTTCAGAACCTCCGCTGTTGAAATTGCAGATATAAAATTTATTGGTTCTGATACTTTACCCAAAGGTTATTTATTTCAAAGAACTGAAGTTGGAGGTTTATCGGGAATTACCTACGATACTAAAAATGATCTGTACTATGCCATATCTGATGATCGTAGTAACAAAGCTGCGGCTCGTTTTTATACTCTTAAAATCAACCTGAGCCAAGGCTCTCTTCAAGATGGTGGCGTTACTATTGTTGGAGTTACTCCACTAATTAACGAAGCAGGTAAAAGTTTTAGTAATGGTAGTATAGATGCAGAAGGAATCGCTTTAACCAACAAGTCAACAGTATTTATTTCTTCTGAAGGTGATGCTAATCAATTAATAAATCCTTTTATCAAAGAGTTTTCTCTATTTTCTGGGAAAGAATTAAGAACATTACCTATACCAAACAAATTTTTGCCAGATAAAAGTGGAAAAAAAGGTATCCGTAACAACTTAGCTTTTGAGAGTCTCACAATTACGCCTAATGAAAATAATTTATTCACAGCCACCGAAAATGCTCTAATTCAAGATGGTTTAGAAGCAAAGCCAAATACTAGTAGTCCATGTCGGATTTTGCAATATAATCTATTGACTAATCAACCAGAAAAAGAATTTCTTTATCAGACTGAAGCGATCGCACCATTTTTTAATCTTTCTCGCAAATTTGCTAGTGGAATACCTGATTTAATTGCTCTTGATAATCAAGGACATTTTCTGAGTTTAGAACGGAGTTTTACTGGCTTAGGATTTTATATTGCGCTGTTTCAAATTTCTCTAGAAAAAGCAACAGATATTCATAATATTAACAGTCTTTTAGAATCTGACACCCCAAATATCAAACCAGTTCAGAAAAAACTACTATTTGATTTGAGAAAGCTTGACGTATTTTTAGACAATATTGAAGGTTTAACTCTTGGTCCAAAATTACCAAACGGACAGCGTTCATTAATTCTTGTCAGCGACAACAATTTTAATTCTCTGCAACGTACTCAATTTTTAGCTTTTGAACTCAAGATCGAATCGCCTCTGATGAGGTTATTACGTCGTCTGAGGAATCTTAATTTCCAGCGCTAAGGTAATACCCAGATCCTCAGTTTCCTTATATACATCTATGCCTTCGGCTAAAGCGATCGCTTTGCAAATCAGATGAGCCAAACAATATTAGCGTTTTGGGTAATCACTGTCCTCAAAGATTCATGGAGGTTTGTGATAATATGGGAGACTGCTGCATAAATTATAGAAATAGACAACTAACTCAATCATGGCTCTGACGCAACAGCGCAAACTGGAGATTATCTCCCAATACCAAGTACACGAAACCGACACTGGCTCTGCCGATGTTCAAGTTGCCATGCTGACGGAACGTATTAACCGTCTTAGTGAACATCTGCAAGCCAATAAGAAAGACTTTTCTTCCCGTCGGGGATTGTTAAAGTTGATCGGCCAGCGTAAACGTCTTTTATCCTATATACAGAAAGATAGTCGAGAACATTATCAAGCTTTGATTGCTCGTCTCGGCATTCGTGGATAGGAACTCTTTGTTATGCCTGCTGAATCTGATCGCTTGCCATTTGAACCGAATAAAAAGCGTCAAAAACCTGCCAAGGCAGAAAGTAAACCCCAAATTGTTAAGCAAGAGCCTGTAAAGAAGGAAAAGAAAAAACCACGTTATAGCAAAGAAGAAGTTGCTATTCCCCAAGTAGTCAGCCAACGAATGATGCGTCGTGTGGCTGGTTTTGCTGGAGTGCCAACTTCTTTGGGGATTATGACCTTGGTTGTTAGCTATTTCCTTCTCACCAACACTGGCATCAAACTACCTCCCGTCGCTGTTTTATTGGTGAATATGGGGTTTTTTGGTTTAGGTGTATTGGGCATATCTTACGGTGTTCTTTCTGCTTCTTGGGATGAAGATAGAACCGGAACTCTCTTGGGTTGGAATGACTTTACTACCAACTTTGGACGGATGGTGTCAGCTTGGCGTGAATCTCGGCAAAAAAAGAATACATAATTGCTAGCGCTCAGAGACTCAGATAATTGCTGATCTGGAAGTAAATATTTTTCCAGCGTATTGGGTAGATTTGAGAAAAGAGTTGAAGTTTAATAACTTCAACATTGCTAAACTCAACAAAAATTAATATTCTTTTAACCCAAAACAAGCAGCAAAACTTCTGAGCGCTCTATTTTTTATTGGTTTTCTTAAAGTTAATATTATTTAACATCTATGTGACTTAATTAAATAATCACTATAGATTCGTAACAATCAAAAGAGATTTGTACTAAAGCGTAAAGAAAAAACTAGAAGCTAAAAACTCTAACTGAATCTCTTAGATATTAGATAATAATTAACAGCAACTAGCAATTAGCAACTGAACATGATTGTAGTCATGAAAATAGGTTCCCCTGAAGCGGAAGTTAACCGCGTGAACGAGGAACTCACCACTTGGGGGCTGACACCAGAAAAAATTGTTGGTAAACACAAAGTCGTAATTGGTCTAGTTGGTGAAACAGCCGACCTAGATCCCCTACAAATTCAGGAAGTTAGTCCCTGGATTGAGGAAGTATTACGGGTAGAAAAGCCTTACAAACGCGCTAGCCGTGAATACCGCCACGGAGAAGCATCTGAAGTAGTTGTCAACACTCCTGATGGAGCTGTTACCTTTGGCGAACACCATCCCTTAGTTGTTGTGGCAGGACCCTGCTCCGTCGAAAATAAAGAAATGATTATTGAGACGGCGCAATGTGTCAAAGCTGCGGGGGCTAGATTTCTACGCGGTGGTGCCTATAAACCTCGAACTTCGCCTTACGCCTTCCAAGGTCATGGTGAAAGCGCTTTAGAATTACTAGCAGCAGCGCGGGATGCTAGCGGGCTGGGTATTATTACAGAAGTTATGGACGCTGCTGACCTGGACAAAATTGCAGAAATTGCTGATGTTGTCCAAGTAGGTGCAAGAAACATGCAAAATTTCTCTCTACTCAAAAAAGTAGGGGCGCAACCAAAGCCAGTTTTACTGAAGCGGGGAATGTCAGCAACTATTGAAGAATGGTTGATGGCTGCTGAATATATTTTGGCGGCGGGAAATCCAAATGTGATTTTGTGCGAGCGAGGAATTCGTACCTTTGACCGTCAATATACACGCAATGCTTTGGATATATCAGCTATACCAGTGTTGCGAAACCTGACTCACCTACCAATTATGATTGATCCGAGTCATGGTACTGGTTGGGCTGCTTATGTACCTTCAATGGCAATGGCGTCTATTGCTGCTGGGTGTGATTCTTTAATGATTGAAGTTCACCCCAACCCGAAGAAAGCTTTATCAGACGGGCCTCAATCTCTAACACCAGAGGCTTTCGACCAGTTAATGCAAGAACTCGCAGTCATTGGTAAGGCTGTAGGACGTTGGCCACAACCAGCTGTGGCTTTGGCTTAAAGATCAAAGTAAAAGACGCGGGGAAAAGGGAGAGGCGGTGACGCGGTGAGTGAAGAAGACGCGGGGAGGAGAGGACGCGGTAAGTCTTCCATTTAAATTCCCAGTGTCTTTGTTGCGTCTTTTGTGTCCCCACGTCTTCAGTATCACCGTGTCAAATTAACTAGCGTCTTCTGCTACCAAAACCAGTGCTACGACGAGTTGAAGAACTACGACCGCTGCCAAAACTTCTACCAGAATTGCGTCTAGTAGAACTAGAGTTACCAGATGGTCTAAGGGTACTGCTACCATAGCCAGAACCAGTAGGACGATTACCAGTAGTGGTACGTGGTGTTGTGCGTACAGTAGACGTATTGGGAGTTCTGCGAATGTTTCCTGTTGTGCGGAAAGCGGTGCGATTCCTGACAGCTACTGGTGGCTGATTATAACGACTCCGATAGCTGGAAACTGCATCATTGTAGCTTCTGCCATAACCGCCGTAACCAGTCAAGGGTACTCCTGGCTGATACACAGGTGGTACATAGTACTGGGGTCTGAACAACAAACTACCAAGAGCCTGACCAGCTAGAGCGCCAGCAAAAGGTGTCCAAAAATTACTTTCTTGACGGACGACTACTGTCTCCTGCTGTCCGGTCTGAGGATTTGTCTGAGTTTGGGTGACGTTGTGGACATACTCGATTTTAAAATCTTCTGTTAAGTACATCACTGGCTGTCCGTTTTCCACTTTCAGGTAAGTTTTTTTACCCTGTTTAATTTCGTCATCGGTCAGCCGTGCCATTTGCAAATTTTCGGTTCTAACAGTTGGGGGTGTAGCGTTAAGCAAAAACAGAGTATATACCCCATCAGCATCGTCATAGGTAGCTTGTTGGACTGGATACTGACCATCACTCAACTTACTGAGGTTTGTTGTCTGATTGCCGTTATTAGCTTGCGGCTGATTTTGATTTGCTCCACCGCCGCAGGCAACTGTGGTTAAACACAAACTCAATGTTAAAACAAGTACTGTTAATTTACGCAAAATTTTCATCAGCATTTAACTATCTTCTCATCTTCGAGCTTAACAATTTCTCAATGAAATTGGGGATGTATTGGTGTTTTTGGTTGTTAATTAGTTGTTCAAAACAACAATCAACTACGAACCAAGACCATTACAAAGGTATCAACTCTGGGTAGTATTGCAAAAGTTGATCGTTAGTGAGTTCATCACCTAATTGAGCAGGTGAAAAATGTACCTGAATTGCTTGGAATTTATGGTTATAGTGCAAATTAATTAAAGCTTTGAAAGCTTCTTTCAAGGCGTAAGTATTGGCGAGATCGGTTTCTAATTCTGGTACTTCTCCTTGATAAGCAATCGTAATCATGACAACAACATTACGCGTTATAGGTAGAGAAAAAGAGTCATTATAATCAGACTCAGAACTGAAATCTGGCTCACTCTTGTAACGTTGGGCTGAGTCTGTAAACAACTCATTAACATAATCTCCCGCT
Source organism: Fischerella sp. CENA71 (assembly GCA_024239075.1). GTDB lineage: Bacteria > Cyanobacteriota > Cyanobacteriia > Cyanobacteriales > Nostocaceae > Pelatocladus. The sequence continues at coordinate 39,186 of JANBVI010000069.1, forward strand.
TCGCCTTCATTCCAAAATACATCGCCTTCATTGGCAGCAGAAAGCCAATATTCATCGTATTGCAGTAAAGTTTGGCAAAGTTCTACTAATCCTTCTCCCAAAACATTTAGATCACCATCAGAATCCATTGCTTCCCGCGCACCACGATTTAATACTCCCAAGATTGGTGCCACTTCAGACCCCGCTAAATGTAACATAATACGACACACTACATAGCGAGTCTTACCGATCATTCGATTAAAGGAATCGCGCATTTTTACTCCTATGTTTGGTTAATGGTTTGTGATTATATAGTTTTTTATTTACCACTATTTACTCTGTATTTTGCTAGCAATTCGTCTAAAATCATTGGTTTACCTCACCGGATGTCAACTTGAATAGTGGGTAAAGTTGGATATGTTAACTGGTAATTGAATTTCGATCACAATCACAATGAATATTGGTATTTTAGGACTTGGACTAATTGGTGGTTCTTTGGGTTTAGATTTACGATCGCATGGACATTATGTATTTGGAGTCAGTCGTCAGGAATCTACCTGTACCAAGGCGATCGCTCTTGGTAGTGTAGATGAAGCATCTGTTAACATGAATTTGCTCACTGCCGTAGAGGTTGTATTCATTTGTACACCGATTGGGCTTATTATTCCCACAATTGAGCAGTTGATTACTCATCTGCCTGCTAATGTTGTAATCACCGATGTTGGTTCAGTCAAAACGCCGATAGTGAAGGCAATTTCTCCCCTGTGGACAAATTTTATCGGTGGACACCCGATGGCGGGTACAGCCGAAAGTGGTATTGAGGCTGCACAAAGACATCTATTTGTTGATAGACCTTATGTGTTAACACCAACTGCTACAACACCCCCAGAGGCGATATCTACTGTGGAGAAAATAGTCAAACAACTGGGATCTAAACTTTACTATTGTCCTCCCGAAAATCATGACCGAGCAGTGAGTTGGATTTCTCATCTACCAGTTATGGTGAGCGCTGCTTTAATTACTGCTTGTCTGGGTGAAAGTGACCCCGAAGTGTTGCAATTAGCAAAAAAATTAGCTAGTTCTGGCTTTAGAGATACTAGTCGTGTCGGCGGCGGAAACCCAGAACTAGGGATGATGATGGCCCAGTATAATCAACAAGAAGTATTGCGATCGCTCCACCAATATCGCCATGATCTTGACGAATTAATTCACCTAATTGAGCAAGAAAATTGGACAGGTTTAGAAGCAAAGCTCAAGTTGACTCAATCAAGCCGTCCTGAATTTGTTGAAGATTGTTAGTGGTTATTAGTAGTTGGATAAAATTAAATTCATTCGTGGAGGGAGGGAACAGAGAAGGGGGAACAGGAAAAACAATGTGTGTAATTAAATTCGGGAGCATCCCAAATGTTTGAGTTTATTTTTAAACGCACCAGTTAGCAAAGGTAAACGCAGAGGAGCGCAGAACGTTAAGCACAGTTACTTCGTTTTGTGTTTTGAAAAAATTGGGATGCTCCCAGACTAAATATCTTCGTACAAATGCTGCGCCCCTATAGTGGTTCATTTTTGAGGTTTGAATCCTCAAGTTTCGTGTTCTGAGGGTGAAGTTTCATGTTTTGAACCCGAAGTTTCTCGTTTCATCCCTGAAGTTTCATGTTTCAAGCCCGAAGTTTCATGTTTCAAATAAGACAATCATCTGATGAAAATCTCTTCTCGTTACCTATTCCCCGTTAAGAGTTCCCTCCACTTAATCACAATTTCGATAGCCTACTGCTTTGGAAAAGTCTGTATTTCCAAGTTTGGCATTTTCAAAATTAGCGTTTGTTAAGTCAGCACCACGAAATGATGTGGCAAAGCAGCTTGTAATTTCTCTTACATTATGAAGTAGGGAAAACATCACTAGTGCGATCGCTCCCACACACAAACTCCCCCATACTAATCCCCAAACGAGATGCAGGGTACTTAAGTATGCAAATGTCACTGCTGCTAGTAAAAAAGCAAACCCATACGCTGCTACCGTACCTGCAACGCCAACTGCAACACCTGCTAATCCTCTAGGAAAGTAAAAACCGATAAATCCTGTAATTATCGCACTTAAAATTAAAGTTTTTATACCAACTTCTGGATGATTTTGGATCGTGGTAATTCCGCGATAAAACAAAGTTAGTAAGGCGCTTAATACTGATCCGGAAACCATTGTAGCAATACGGTTAATAAGCAATTTAGTGTCATAAATAACTCTCACAGCAGAAGCAACTGTGATTATGCCCAAAATACCGAAAAAAGTGATAGTATAAAACCAGGTTGGTTCTTCAGGAGTTACACCCAGAACGTTAAATAATATTTGGCTAATTGCATGAAACGTTGCGATCGCCACAACTACTGCAAAAATAATTGTAATTATTAAGTGTATATGAGTTTGACCAGCCTTGACTTGCTTAAAATTAGCTCCCCGCAGTAGCGCGTTACTAAAATCACAACCGCGAATATCCGCACCGCTAAAATCTGCACCAATCAAATTACGCTTTTGAAAAGAGCGATTTCGCAAATCCTGATTAGCAAAGTTGAGAGAACTGGAATTATACCGTTTCACAAAAATCCTGATACATATTGGATTTACTGTAGGGGTATACGGATGTACGCCCCTACCCATGTATTTGTATCATCAAAAAAGTGAAATGATATTAGGCTAAAAGGGCAGCTAACAAAAATAAACTATCTACTAAAATTGTACTTAATACCGCTCCGCCAAAAGCATACCAGTGCCGCTGCCTTCTACCTAAAGGTAAAATTCCTACCATTGTCAGAACCATAGCAAAAACTAATGCCCAGGCGACTCCCCAAGGGGTTTCTACCTGTACTACCGCGTTCTGTAAAATTAGTGGCACAAATTCCGGTTCTACTCGCATAATTTGTCGCCAGTGGGGCATTAAATTTACTAAGTAGAAATACAAATCAGTTAAGGCAGTACCTAGCAGAGAACCTAAATAAAACCAGTTACCGACTTTTCCCCAATTTCGACGCAAGCACCATACCGCAAATGGTAAACCGATAGATTCTACTGGTAGGTGCCATAAGGGTTCCCAACGTAACCAACCCCAGTAAATTGAACCAGCTAACCAACTCCAGCTAAACCCAAATAATAAATCTCCCCAATAATATGTTACGGAACGTGACATTAATAAGAAACTCAGCCACATCCAGAAAAATGTGATACCAACACTCAACCACGGCAGCGATCGCACCAGAGGCGCTTCAATAAATACTGGTACAGTTACTAAAAATGTAGCTGCTGCAAAGATTAACCAAGTTTGGCGAGCAGAAGCAAATACTGCAAGCGGAGTTGACACCTGCATGTGCGGATGTCTAGAAGTGGAGAATGTCTCCGTCTCAGTCTTAACGTTGGTAGAAACAGTGTATGAGGACAATGTATTGTGAACCAAAGTTTATTAATATAATTTACTTAACTTTATCTTATTTAAGATATCACGATTAATATCCCCCCCAGGGGCATAATAAGTATATTTTTTAGGAAAAGCACATTGTCAATAAATACATTTGTGCGTCAGTATCCCTGTATTACAGCGTTACAGTCTTTTTAAGAAAATACTCTTCCGGTACAACTGACTCCAAAGACGTAAAGTTGGATAATTCGTTAAAGTTAGGCAGCTATTTCTGGAGTGTGGTTAATGGGAACAATGTTTGTAACAGGTGGAGTAGAATTTTTTTTGCCTGTAGGAAATCATCTGATGCAAACAGCTGGTAACGCTGTTGCGGGTGAATCCAACTTGATTGTAAAAATAGTCCAAGGATTTATTTTAGGTATAGTCCAAGGTATTACGGAATTTTTGCCGATCAGCAGTACCGCTCACCTAATCATATTTCGAGACGTTTTAGGTTGGAAGGTGACATGGAGTAAAGCAGCTATTGATAGTATTCAGCTTGGCAGTGTTTTTGCAGTAGTAATATATTTTTGGAAAGACATTCGCAACATTTTGGGTGGTGCTTGGTTAGCATTTCAAAATAAAGAATGGCAGCGATTTGAGTGGAAAATGTTTGTGGGGATTGCGATTGGGACGTTTCCTGCATTATTAGGTGGTTTAGTACTCAAGATTTTAGGTGTTGAGTTAGAAAGTCCTTTGATGATTGCAGGAATGTCAATCGTGATGGCAACGTTGTTGGGTTTGGCGGAGAAATTTGGCTCGCGCAAGCGTGGTTTTAAAGAAGTAGAAATTAAAGATGGGATTATTGTAGGTTTTGGGCAAATGATCGCTCTTCTACCAGGAGCTTCGCGCTCTGGTTCCACCCTGACGACAGCTCTATTTATTGGGTTACAACGAGAGACTGCTGCTCGATTTTCATTTTTGTTAGGCTTACCAACACTGGCGATCGCCACAGCTGTTCAAACTAAAGATGTACTTCAAGAATCGCATATGTTCTTGCCATTATTGATCGGTATCGTCTCAACCTTCGTGTTTTCCTATTTATCGATTGCTTGGTTGCTTAAATTCCTACAACGGCGAAGCAACTGGGTATTTGTATGGTATCGTCTGGGATTTGGAGCAGCAATTCTGGGTGCAATTGGTGCAAGAATTCTTTAACTGCACATGGGAAGATGGCAGCAGGAATAGTTATCTTAATCTTTGGAAGAGTCATTAGTCCTTAGTCATTAGTAATTAGCTTTAAACTAAGGACTAATGACCAATGACTTTTGACCAATGACAAATTAACATGACTACTATTCGTCCAGCTCGAATTACCAAAGTATTACCCAATTCTATTGCAGCAGAAATTGGTTTTGAAGTTGGGGATGCGATCGTCACTATTAACGGTACATCTCCTCGTGATTTAATTGACTATCAGTTTTTGTGTGCTGATGAAATTTTAGAATTAGAAGTATTAGACGCTACTGGCAAAACTCATCATCTGGAAATAGAAAAAGACTACGATGAAGACTTGGGGTTAGAATTTGAAACCGCCTTGTTTGATAATTTAATTCAGTGCAATAATCGCTGTCCGTTTTGTTTTATCGACCAACAACCACCAGGTAAGCGTTCAAGTTTGTATCTCAAAGATGACGATTATCGCTTGAGCTTTTTGTATGGTTCTTACCTGACTTTAACTAATTTGACAGAACGAGAATGGCAACGTATTGAAGCAATGCGCTTATCTCCATTATATGTATCGGTTCATGCTACAGAACCCGAAGTGAGAATTAGACTCTTAAAAAATCCTCGCGCCGGACAAATTTTGCAGCATCTCAAGTGGTTTCAACAGAGGCGACTGCAAATCCATGCTCAAGTAGTCGTATGTCCTGGTATAAATGATGGCAAGCATCTGGAACAAACCTTGAGAGATTTAGCGTCATTTCATACTGGTGAAGTGCCAGCTGTTGCTTCGGTAGCAGTAGTCCCAGTCGGATTAACTAAGTTTCGCCCCCAAGAAGATGAACTAACACCAGTTACACCAGAAAAAGCTCAAGAAGTAATTCAACAAGTGCGATCGCATCAGCAGCAATTTCGGCAAAAGTTTGATTCTACATTTGCTTGGTTAGCTGATGAATGGTTTTTAATCGCAGGAGAGGAATTACCATATGAATCTGAATATGAAGATTATCCCCAAATCGATAACGGCGTTGGCTCGATTCGCTTGTTTATCAAGCAGTTTATGCAAACTGCTGATCGATTATTACCACCAAAAATTAAAAACCAAAAAAGATTTACTTGGGTAGTGGGTAACGCTGTAGAACAAGCATTTCAACCAATTCTAGAACGCTTTAATTCTGTAGAAGGTTTAGAAGTGACTATGCAGGCTCTCAATAGTGATTATTGGGGACAAAGTATATCTGTGACAGGCTTGCTCACTGGTCATGATTTATTGCTAAATTTACAAGGACAAGATTTGGGAGATGGAATCTTGCTGCCAAGTGTCATGCTAAAACATGGCGAATTGGTATTTTTAGATGATATAAATGTGAAAGAATTAGCCTGTCAATTAGATACAAACATCTTTCCCATTGCCGGAGTAGAAGAACTAATAGAGACTTGTATTAAATAATTGGTTGTTGTTTGTTAGTTGTTATTTGTTGGTTGTTTAAATTAATTACCAACTAATGACCAATAACCAATGCTCAATAACTAATATTAAGTAAGGAGTAGATAGTGAAGTGCTAGATAAAAAGATTAGAAAAAATCAATTAAAAAATATAAAAACAACTAGATTATATATTTTTAAAATCAAATTAATATTTCTACTATATAATATATTCGCGATCGCACCAGCAATCGCTGCAACTAGTGAAGAGCCTGTATTTAGTATTGTTCATACCCAAGAAAATGCCAATCAGTGGGCAGGAATTGAAAATCGCTTACAAGCCATTGGGGCCAAGTACTGTGTAATTTCTTTAGATAGCGTTAAGAGTGCAGCCGATTGGGGCGATCGCCCGGTGTTATTTTTGCCAAATGTAGAGAATATATCACCAGTACAAGCGATCGCTCTCGAAGAATGGATGAGAAATGGTGGACGTTTGATCGCCAGTGGTCCAGTGGGGAATTCTTCAGCGCCGGGAGTGCGTCAACTGTTGCAATCTTTGTTAGGTGGATACTGGGGATTTAGCCTCAACTCTCCCCAAAAGTTACAACCTTCCTCAATAATTACACGTGATTTTGACAACCAAAATGATCTGCTGGGTACAGTGCGGGGTGGTGTCATGGTTCCTAATGCTATGGCGTCACAAGCAGGTGCTGTTTGGGATGCTCAAGATAAACTCCCAGCAGTGTTAACCACAGAACGCTCTACTTTGTTAGGTTGGCGTTGGGGAGTAGACGCTGCTTCTGGTGTACAGACGGATACTGCTTGGTTAAAAGCTGCACTCAACCGTCATCTCAAAAAGTTTTCTATTTTTATTAATAAAGTACCAGGAGGTTCATCAAACTGTTCTACCTCCGTCATCGCCACCACATCCCCTACTCCAAACACAGTCCCCACACTCCCAGACGCGCCCTGGCGCGTCTCTACATTACTCCCTAAATCTCCCACCCCAACCTCACCCCCTCCTCAAATTACGGCTACTGCTACCCAACCCAGACCACTACCTAACATTACATTCCCGCGTTCCGATGAAGCTATTGACCAACTTGAGCAGAGGGTGCGTTTGGATGTAGAACCTAAATCTAATGCACCGATTAGTCGTAACGAAGCGATCGCTCTCCAACAACAGTTAGAAAATCTCATCGGTCGAGTCGAAAGCGCTCATCTAGCAGCTGCGGTACAAAATGGTAATTCCCCTGTTGTCAAGGTACAGCAAGTAGAATTTGCTTCGGTTAAATCTGGCGCACCAGTCCAGAATACTGAGCAGGCGATAGCACAAGCAAGGGAAATTCTCAAAAACTTGCCACAGCTAATCGCTCAAAAACAGTATGCTCAAGCACGCTCAAATTGGCTTATGGCCAAGTCTTCGTTATGGCAACAGTTTCCTGTGGATCAGAGACTGGCTCAACCAGAAATCCGAGCAATCTGGCTTGACCGGGGTACAATTGTGCGGGCTGGTAGCGAAAAGGGATTGGCTAAAATTTTTGATCGCTTGGCCCAAGCAGGATTCAACACAGTATTTTTTGAAACAGTCAACTCTAGTTACACCATTTATCCCAGTCAAGTTGCACCCCAGCAAAATCCCCTGATTCGTGGTTGGGACCCCCTAGCAGCAGGTGTAAAATTAGCTCACCAGCGAGGTATGGAATTACACGCTTGGGTTTGGACTTTCGCTGCTGGTAATCAACGCCACAATCAAATTCTCAATCTTAACCGTAATTATCCTGGACCAGTGCTTGCTGCTCATCCAGATTGGGCAAACTATGATCAGCGTGGTCAAATGATTCCCCAAGGTCAAGGAAAACCCTTCTTTGACCAGGCTAATCCACAAGTGCGGCAATACTTACAGCGACTGTATGAGGAAATTGTTACCCGCTATCAAGTTGATGGTTTACAGCTAGATTATATTCGTTACCCTTTCCAAGATCCAAGTGCGGGAAGGACTTATGGCTATGGCAAAGCAGCAAGAGCGAAGTTTCAGCAACTTACAGGTGTAGATCCAATCAACATTTCTCCCAGCCAAAGAGAATTATGGCAGAAATGGACAGAATTTCGTACCCAGCAAGTAAATAGCTTTGTTGCGGAATTGTCCAAGAATTTGCGGGCGAAAAGACCGAACCTGATTTTATCAGTAGCGGTATTTCCCTTACCAGAACAAGAACGCATTCAGAAGATTCAACAAAATTGGGAAGTCTGGGCAAGACAAGGTGATGTAGACGTAATTATTCCCATGACCTATGCTCAAGATACCTTGCGCTTTGAGCGATTGGCACAACCTTGGATTGCTTCTGCAAAATTAGGCTCTACGTTATTAGTACCAGGAATTCGTCTGCTTTCTTTACCGACTGTCGGGGCGTTTGACCAAATCCAATTAGTCAGAGACTTGCCAATTAGTGGTTATGCTCTGTTTGCTGCTGATAATTTTAACAACGAATTGTACAAAGTTTTCAGTCGTACTCAAGGTAGAATACAGGGTACACAAAAAGAACCGATTCCTTCTCGTCAGCCTTTTGCTGCTGCTGCTGCCCGTTATAATGCCTTAGTAGGCGAATGGAAATTTGTTTCCCAAAACGATGAACTGAAGTTATCCGCGATCGCAATTTCGGACTTTAATACTCAAGCAGAAGTTTTACAAAGCGCTTTAAATCAACTGGCTGCTGAACCAAGTGCAAGTAAATTTAGGCTAGCAAAAGCAACTCTGGTTCGTTTCCAGTCTCAATTCCGAGTCTGGATGCGATCGCAATCTGTAAATGAACCGTATCAAGTCAAAGCTTGGGAAAATCGTTTGGTAGCGATCGAAAAGCTATTACGTTACGGCGAACACACAACGGGAATTTAATCGGGATCGGGGATCAGGGACAAGGGAGACAAAACAAGTTAAAAATCAAAATTTTGATTTGTTCCTCAATGCACGTTCCCCTTTCCCCGTTGCCTAAATTTTTAAGTATTAATACTGTTGAAGTTAGTAATATTAAAAACTTTTAATAGAATATATTTCAATACTTGCAAATATAAATCTTACAAATTTAGCCAATCAAACATCAGGAAATAGTTAAATATGCTGTTCCCACCTCAATATTTCTCGGTTAAGGATTTTTCGTCATAATTTGGGCCATGCAGAGACGCGCCATGGCGCGTCTCTGGTGGGTTTAAATGTCAATCGATTTGTCTTATCTGAGCAGTATTGGTTCCCACCTGATTTGTTTGCTAAAGACTATTGCAATTATCTATGCACGCCTTAACTCCAGTTATCTCTTTACCATCGATAGATTCTGTAGATTCTTTAATTGATTTTTCTCCTCTAACTGTTACTCCGGATACATCATTATTTGATGTTGTCACACTCATGAATCGACAACAAGCAAATTATGTCTTGGTGACAGATGAAATGCGGGTACTGGGATGGTTTACAAATCAAGATGTAATCAGCTTAGTTTGCTGTGGCTTTGATTTTCAAACAGTGCAAATTTCACAAGTCATGGTTACTTCAGTGATAACTCTTGAATATCATCAAGCCAAAAATCTTGCTTATTTATTATTATTTTTTCAAAAAAATAATTTATCTTTACTACCAATAGTTGATCAGCAAAATAAATTAGTTGGATTAATTACATTAAATACTATTTTTCATAATGCGGTTATGATCTCCACTGCTGATGCACTTGATGAAAGGGATATAAGCATATTAAATTGGTTCGCCACCAATACAGATATTCATGATCTTAAACTGGCGGAATCTGAATTACGGCAAACTCAAGCAATACTACAGGCAATTTTAGATAATTCTCCTGCGATTATTTCTGTATTAAACACTCAAAACAAATATTTACTGATTAATCGTGAGTATGAAAAAGTATTTCAAATCACTCAAGAGGAGGCTAGAGACAGAAGCATATACGATTTTTTTCCCCGCGATATTGCTAATAATTTTGCAGCCAATAATCACAATGTTTTGATTAGCGGTACAGCAACAGAGGTCGAAGAAATTATTCCTCAAGATAATGCGTTACATACTTATCTATCTATCAAATTTCCGTTGAAAGATGGCAATGATATTCCTTATGCCATTTGTAGTATTTCCACAAATATTACTGAGCGCAAGCGAACAGAAGAAAGTTTACGCTTACGCGATCGCGCGATCAATGCTAGCAGCAATGGGATTGTGATTTCTGATGCAAGATTGCCAAACTTGCCGATTATCTATGCCAATCCTGCTTTTGAGGACATCACTGGTTATTCTCCAGAAAACGTCATCGGTCGCAACTGTAGTTTTTTACAAGGGATTGATACCAATCAACCAGAAATACAAGAAATTAGAAACGCCATTAAACAAGCAAAGGGTTGCACCGTCGTATTACGTAATTATCGTCGAGATGGTAGTCTATTTTGGAATGAGCTAAGTATTTCTCCGGTGCTGGATGCTGATGGTAAATGCACTCACTATGTTGGTATTCAAAATGATATTACTGAGCGCAAGCAGACAGAACAGGACTTGAGAACCGCTCTAGAGAAGGAAAAAGAACTCAACGAACTCAAATCCCGGTTTATAACCACAACTTCTCATGAATTCCGTACACCGTTGACTACGATCCTTTCTTCTTCAGAACTACTCGAACACTACCATCACAAATGGACAGAAGAAAAACTACTCTTCCATATCCGCCGCATTCAAACCAGTGTTAAACACATGACTGACATGTTAAATGATGTGTTGGTAATTGGTAAGGCAGAAGTGGGAAGACTAGATTTTAAACCAGTGTCACTCGATTTAGTTGAGTACTGCCATGATTTAATCCAAGAATTGCAACAGGATGGTGAGACGGAAGATAACACGGAAAATGCGATCGCCTTTCACTGTGAATACGAATCTATGCACTGTCGTATGGATAAAAATTTGCTGGGACACATTCTCAGAAATTTACTCACCAATGCGATCAAATATTCTTTTAAGGGTAGCACTATCCAATTTACTCTGACTGAACAAGAAAATCGAGTTGTATTTGAAGTAAAAGACCAAGGAATTGGTATTCCACAAGAAGATTTACCTCTTTTGTTTGATTCTTTCCATCGTGCTGCAAATGTTGGCAATATTCCAGGTACCGGCTTGGGACTATCAATTGTCAAAAAATGCGTAGATTTACACCAGGGCAAAATTTTCGTCCATAGTGAGGTGGAAGTGGGAACAACATTTACTGTGATTTTGCCATTAAGTAATGATTAGTTTGTTATCTAAACAAAATAACAAATATTATCAATAAATAAAGAAAAGCATGACTAAAATTTTAGTAATTGAAGATGAGAATTCTGTCAGAGAAAATATTATAGAATTGCTAGAGACAGAAGATTTTGAAGCTATTGGTGCTGCTAATGGTCAAGTAGGAATTAAGTTAGCTGTAACTGAAGTTCCCGATCTAATTCTGTGTGATTTAATGATGCCAGAAGTTGATGGTTATGGTGTCCTAACTAATTTACGTCAAGAAGCACTAACAGCAACAATTCCATTTATTTTTATCACAGCCAAATCAACTAAGGCTGACTTCCGCCAAGGTATGGAATTGGGTGCAGATGACTATCTGACAAAACCATTCACTCGTGCGGAATTATTGAGTGCAATTGATGGGCGTTTACAAAAACAAGCTACCTTAAAACAATATTTTTCTGCTAGCCCACAACTTAAGGCTTTTAATTCCGAAATGTTGGCTGTAAAAAATATTTTACAAGGAGCCATTGAACAAGAACATTTTCGGCAATTTTATCTTGAGTATCAACCACAAATAGAGATTAATTCTGGAAAAATAATTGGCGCAGAAGCTTTACTGAGATGGCAAAGTCCAGAATTGGGAATGGTTGCGACTTCTGAGTTGATTCCCTTAGCAGAGTCTACAGGTTTAATTATTCCGATTGGTGAATGGGTTTTACAAAATGTTTGCCAACAAAATAGAGCTTGGCAGAATGCAGGTTATTCTCCATTATGTATTGCTGTTAATTTTTCAGCCCGTCAATTTGCTCAACCAGACTTGAGTAGAAAAATTGTGAAATTTTTAACGGCTAATAATTTGCAACCACATTACCTAGAATTAGAACTGACTGAAAGCTTGGTGATGCAGGATATCAACGCTGCGATCGCCACAATGAATGAATTACGTTCTTTGGGTGTAAAAATTGCAATTGATGATTTTGGTACAGGCTACTCTTCTTTAATGTATTTAAAAAAATTACCTATCAATAAGTTGAAAATTGACCGTTACTTTATTCACAACATTGTCAACGATCCCCAAAAAGCAGCTATTACAACAGCCTTGATTCAAATGGGTCATAATTTGAATCTTCAGGTAATTGCTGAAGGTGTTGAAACTGAAGCAGAACTGAAGTTTTTACAACAATATAACTGTGATGGGATGCAAGGTTTTCTATTTAGCCGTTCTGTAGGAGCAGGTGAATTTCAAAAGTTTTTAACTACCTCTTCACGTACTTAAATTGTGAGTCAAAAATCACATGCAATTATCATTTTTGTTTGTAGTGAAGACTAAAGTCCTCACTACAAACTTATTTCTGAGTGATTCAAAGCTAAACAGGCTTTTCAGCGTAAAGGTTGAACTCAAGAATTTCTCGCTGGTGAAGTAGGTTTAGAAACTCGTCAGCCAATTTGGCTTGGCAAGAAAACGGAGAAACCTGGACTAGTAAACTACGAGATATAATCATGCGCGATCGCCAAATCGCTCATGATTGGCAGTTTGATGAAAATGACTTACAAAAATTACAGGAATATTGGAACGCTAACAAGCTTTTACTAGATTGTCTCAATTATGCTAGCAATGTGACTTCCGCCACAATCAAATTTATAGAAAAAAATTTATTATTAGCCAATCACCATTAATCTACTATCAACAAAATTATCTTCATTTCAGGAAAAGCACTTAGTCAGAGTGGAATCTATAACTATAGTCACAAACACAACAACAATTCCATTCTCAGGTAGTAGCCTATTTTTTAGTTCTGGTTATACTAGGAAATTGACACACTAGTCTTCCCAATAATATCAACACCAAAGCAAAGTCAGTGTATGCATATAAATTTATTTTCTCAAGTCCCATAATACCGATTTGCTAGAGTCAGACGACAATCACAGTTCAGATTGTAGTTGTTTGATAGATCAAGCAACTGAGTTCATATCCAGAAAATACATAATCACTCACATTATTCTCTGAGGAAGCAGCATGAAAGCGGAACTGATTGAATTGGTGTCCAAAGTTCTACAAGTCTTGCAAATCAATATGAGTTGGATGACTTGGAATTTATTTCTGGCATTTATACCTTTAGCTTTGAGCGTTTGGCTGTTTCGCATCAAACGTGGACGTTCTTGGGTTTGGTGGCTAGGATTTTTGGTCTTCTACGCTTTTTTACCAAATGCACCCTATTTGTTAACTGATATTATTCATCTCATAGATGATATCCGCACAATTCAATCTGTGTGGATGATTACCTTGGTGCTAATTCCTGTGTATTTCCTAGTGATCATGGCTGGCTTTGAAGCCTATGTTATATCCTTAATCAATGTCGGATACTATCTACATCGTATTGGCAAGAGTCAATGGATTGTTTGGATGGAAATGATCACTCATGCTTTATGTGCTGTTGGTATTTATTGGGGTAGATTCTTACGTTTTAACAGCTGGGATTTTATCACTCAACCCGATGCTTTGTTAACTAGAGGCATAGAAGAAACTTTGGGTAAACAGCCTTTAGTGATAATTGCCATTACTTTTGCTATACTCGTGGGCTTACATTGGCTGATGAAACGAGTAACTTTAGGTTTTGTGAGTCGAAATAGCAAAAGCATAAATATTCAGCCAATGAGTATTAATTCTAACAGCCATAATGCTGGTTGACTTCCCTGATTTTCAATTGACAATTAACACAACCCATTCATTTCTACACCTACCTTTACCTCTGTCTAAAGAGAGGGATGAAGGTAGGTATTTTTTCATCAAAAGAAAGATGTAACCATTACCTCAATTAATTGAAATGAATATAAGAATTCATACCATTTTGGGTTTTGGACTTCGTCGTCAGCGCTAAGTCGAACGATTGTAGATTTTGGATTGGGAATCGCTTTTTACATTCGGGTTGAATGAATCCATCTGTCACAATCATTTTTTTAAATTGGTATGAGTTTTCATTGATAGATAGGAATTAAAAATATGAACTCATTAACCATTCAAGAACTGAAAAATTTAGTAGAAAGTGCAGAAAATCCTTGTGTTTCTCTATACATACCAATGCAAAAGGCTGGCCCAGAAATTCGACAAAACCCAATTCGCTTTAAAAATTTGATTCGTGAAGCAGAAGAACGTCTTGATAAAATGGAAATGCGTCATACTGATGCAGTAGATTTTCTCCAACCAGCTAAAGAATTAGATACAAATGAATTTTGGCAACAACAAGATCATTGCTTGGCAATTTTCAGATCACCAAATATTTTTCGCTATTATCAACTACCGATAGAGTTTGAAGAATTAGTAGTTGTTAGCAACCAATTCCACCTCAAACCTTTATTACACCTCATTAATAATGATGGACGCTTTTTCGTCTTGGCTTTAAGTCAAGACAATATTAGGTTTTTTGAGGGAACACGTTACACTATGAATGAGGTAGAAGTAGAAAATCTGCCCAAAAGTCTCGAAGAAGCCTTAAATTACGATGAAACTGCTAAAACAGGTCAGTTCCGAATAGCAACATCTAAGGGTTCAACGAGAAATCCTTTTTCACAACCTGGTGAATTTCATGGTCAGGGAAGTCCGGATCGCGACCAGCATCAGAAAGATATCCTTCAGTTCTTCTATCTTATCAATGAAGCATTACACGAAAAACTACGAGATGCAAAAGCACCTTTAGTTTTAGCAGGAGTTGAATATCTCTTTCCAATTTACAAAGAAGCTAATACTTACCACAACCTTGTAGAAGAAGGTATTGCTGCTAATGTCAATATTGTCAAACCAGAAGAACTACAGGAAAAGGCTTGGCCAATTGTGGAACCTACCTATACTCAAACACCCGAAGCCATTACAGAACTTTATCAACAAATTGCTGGTGAAGGAACTGGTAGAGCTTCTAGCGATCTCAAAGAAATTATTCCCGCTGCATATTACAAAAGAGTAGATTATTTATTAGTACCTGTAGGTCAACAGATATGGGGTAAGTTTGATCCTGGGACAATGGCTGTAGATGTACACTCAGAAGCACAACCAGATGATCAAGACATGTTGGATTTTGCCGCTATTCATACCCTGCTAAATGGTGGAGCTGTTTACACTGTCAATTCAGGAGAATTACCAAATGGCGTAACAGCAGCAGCTATTTTTCGATATTAATGTATAGCTAGTGGTCTATCTAAGTATTTACCAATACCTTATGAAAGAATATTTAGAAGCAACCGAAATTATTGACTGGAAACATCCTACAGTTTTGGAATTAGCGAAAAACCTCGCATCAAAGCATCAAACAACAGAAGCGATCGCTAAAGCTTGTTTTGAGTGGGTACGAGATGAAATTTATCACAGTTGCGACTATCAAATGAATCCCGTAACTTGTAAAGCTTCAGACGTACTCAAATACAAAACAGGTTATTGCTATGCAAAGAGTCATTTACTAGCAGCATTACTTAGAGCAAATGGTATTCCAGCAGGTTTCTGCTATCAGAGACTAAGCATTGATGATCATGGTGAACCCTATAGTTTGCATGGTTTCAACGCAATTTATCTACCGAGAATAGGTTGGTACCGTGTTGATGCTAGAGGAAATCGTCCAGATATTAATGCTCAATTTATCCCTCCACAAGAACAGTTAGCTTATAAAAATAAACTTTCAGGTGAAGCAGAATTTGAAAACATTTTCTCTGAACCTCTTTCAGTTGTTGTGGAAGCACTAATGGGTTACAGCACATGGAATGAAATGCTCAACCATCTTCCTGATGTTTCTTTATCAGCTTTAGATAAATATGGTTTGATTTTGAAAGTTCCTGCTAATTAACTTTCAGGTAATCGCGTTGGCTAATACAGGTGAACTAGCTACAAGGAAAGACTGAAACGCAAAGACATGATCAAGTTTTGCCGTTACATACCCTGTACGATCGCAGGGGAGTTTCCCCCCCAATGTTACTTTTATTTCATATTTTTTAGTGTTTGGACTATCAATTCAGCATCTTTGCCAAAAAAACTTTCCTTTTCGCCATTACTCCAAATAATGACGCAGGAAAATTGCCAAGCCATGTTATAACTTATCCTCCGAAAACAAACTTTGCGAGCCTAAGCTAAATTTACAAAGCCTCTAGTAGGTGTTTGGCAAAAAATTGGTTGTGTCATTGCTACAATTTTGAATAATCAAAACGATGAACGATTGTTTTGGGATAGAGAGGCGCTTGAGATTGTGAGTCGGAAGCGCCTTCTCTATATTTTTTATATTACACTAAGAATTTTTAGTGGGCAAGCTAAAAATTTATGGTTTAATATAAAATAATGAGTTAAATTTTTACTCTATTTAGGTCGTTGTGTAATAAGTGCGATCATGCGAATAAGACAAGTTAAAGAAATTGAAATTGAAGGTTTGGGCGATCGCATCAAGCAAGCTCGACTAGATTCGAGGAAATCTCTCGAACAGATATGTGATGAGGTTGGTGTGTCGCGCACCTACTGGTATGACATCGAAAAGGAAACTCTCAAAGGAGCGCTTTCCATTGAGAACCTCCGCAAAATTGAAGAAGCATTGGGGGTTGATTTAGATGTGAAATTCTGAGGGATTGGAAGGGGGAAGCAAAGAGGTGGGGAGCTGGGGACGCGGGGACACGGAGAGGTGGGGTTAAGTAGACTGATTTTCGCCTTGGTTTAGTACTTGCATCGGCTTACATTGTTGATGCATTCACCTACAATGCGAATGCATCGGCTTGCAATGTTAATGCATTGACCTGCAATGTTAATGCATCGGCTTGCAATGCGAATGCATTGACCTGGAAAAATTAACCCATTCTTTCTTAAACCTTACCCTATCTAAAAATGGCGTTGCATAATTGCGGGATGATTTTGGAATTTGCATAAAAAATAATCACCGTGTCATCGCATCTCCCCGTCTCCGTGTCAGCCTAAATCATCCCCTTATTCAGCAACGCCAAGTTATGCTATGCGTTATTTGTAAACACGGTAATACCAACCAGGGTTGGTTACAGTAACTTTAGAACGAGATAACACTATTATCATTTTAAAAGGTGTTCCCGCAGAAGTTTGTGATAATTGTGGCGAATATTATTTAAATAGTTCCGTTACTGAACAGATTCTAAAACGTGCTGAAGATGCAGTTAATAAAGGTGCTGAAGTTGAAATTCTGCGATATGCGGCGTGAGGCTAAGTTTTATTCCTGCAAATATTAGTTCAAAAGTGGATGCGCCTAAAAAGAGAGTTGTTAAAGCATTTGAGTTATTGGGTTTTTATATTGTTCGAGAACGTGAACATATTGTTATGACTCGAAAAATAATGGCTAAAAAATGTATGAAGTTGACAAGCGATCGCCTAAACTAAAATCATGCGATCGCGTAGCGGCTGCTTTGCAGCATCGCTCTCTCATCACAACCCCATCACTAACCGATAATGCGCTTCAATTTGAGCAACGGTTTGAGACTGGCGCTGAGTATCCCACTGACTATGATTAAATAATTCTTGCCGTAATTTATCAACATCAATTGTTGTAACTTTCCCCTCAGCAACAATTTGTTTCCCATTTACCCACGCACTATTAACTACATTGCTGGGACGTCCTAAAACTAATAAACCAATTGGATCTGTACGTGGTAATAATGACAAATTAGTCAGATCATAAAGAACTAAATCAGCTTTTTTCCCAACACTTAAAGAACCAAGTTTATCTGCTGTATTCAATCCCTTAGCACCACCCAAAGCAGCCATTTCTACTGCTTGACGGGGTGTAATCCAGTGCTGATAATCTAAATCAGTGACATTATGTAAAATAGAACCAATTTTGATCGCTTCTAGTAAATCTTGGGAATCATTACTAGATGCACCATCACAACCAAAAGTTACGTTTACTCCTGCTTGCCGATATTTTAAAATTGGGGCGATACCACTACCCAAACGCAAGTTGCTTAAAGGGTTATGAACTACGGTAGATTGGGTTTCAGCGAGAATGGCAATGTCGTTGTCAGTCAGATGAACGCAATGGGCTAGGCTTGTGCGATAGTCTAAAAAACCAATGCGCTCAAGATGTGCAACGGCGGTACAACCGTATTTTTCTTGGGCTAGTTTTTCTTGTGCTTTAGTTTCTAGTAAATGGGAGTGACGACAAAGATTGTATTTTTCGCTTAACTGTCTACATCCATCAAATAAAGCATCAGAACATAGTTGGATACCAGTTGGGGCGACAAGAATATTAACGCCTGCTTCTGGATGATGAAACTGTTTTACTGCTGCTTCAATAATTTCTAATGTTGCTTGCGTTGAGCGAAAATAAGGTTCATGAGTTTGTTGAGTTTCCCCCGATGGGATACCAGCAGTAATCGATTCATCTTGAATCAGGGGCGCAACAAAGGCACGAATACCAACTTCTTTGTAAGCGCGAACTGCTGTAGCAATTGTTTCTAATTCTTTACCAGGAATCAATACTAAATGATCTACGACGCTCGTACCACCAGAAAGTAGAGTTTCGACTGCTGTTCCCAAAGCACTAAGGTAAACTTTTTCGGGATCGAGAGGCGCAAAATCATAGAGTTCTGCTAGCCATAATTCTAGGGGTAACATAGACATGATTCCCCTTTGCCACATTTCCGATGAATGGGTATGGGCGTTAAAAAATCCTGGTAATAAAAGTTTATTTTCACCGTTAATAGCGGTTCCCACCACCTCAAGCTGGGGTGCGATCGCACTAATAATTCCCTCGATAACTTGCACATCAACGGTAGTGTAACCATCCTCGACAGGAATTAAAGCATTCTGAATAGTAAAGTTCATGAATGTTTAACCTTAATTAAGTAATCCAGCTCTGGAGCTAATTTCAAGTTACAAAGTAAACAATGATGTTGGATGTTGCTTTTATGGATCTGCCTCTTCGGATATTAGGAATTGCACCAAACGCTTGGGCAGTAAATCAGGCGATCGCAGATATCACTCGGCCTCCCCTTAACCCACAACCCGTTATCTTAGCAACAGAAACCAAAAATCTGCGCCTTGATCTCGCAAAAGCTGCCATCCTCGTCATTGACATGCAAAATGATTTTTGTCATCCTGATGGATGGTTATCACATATTGGAGTAGATGTCAATCCAGCACGTCAGCCAATCAAACCTTTGCAAAATCTACTACCAACATTGCGGGCAACTGGAGTACCGATAATATGGCTAAATTGGGGAAATCGCCCTGACTTACTTAATATTAGTGCGAGTGTACATCACGTCTACAATTCCACAGGCGAAGGTGTGGGGTTAGGTGATCCATTACCCAGTAATGGTGCTAAGGTACTGATGAAGGGTAGTTGGGCAGCCGCTGTGGTAGATGAACTCGAACAATTACCAGAAGATATTGTTATTGATAAATACCGCATGAGTGGTTTTTGGGATACTCCTTTAGATACTATCCTGCGGAACTTGGGCAGAACTACACTATTTTTTGCTGGCGTCAATGCTGATCAATGTGTTATGGCGACTTTGCAAGATGCCAACTTTTTAGGATACGACTGCATATTAGTTAAAGATTGTACAGCGACAACATCCCCTGAATATTGTTGGTTAGCAACACTATATAACGTCAAACAGTGTTTTGGTTTTGTCACAGATTCAGAAGCAATTTTCAAAGCAATTAATAGTTTGTAGGTAGTAGGGGCTTAACATCTCTACTAACAAATGACAAATGACAAATGACATAGACGCGCAAGCGGCTTCTCGAAGAGTAGGACATATGACATATGATCAATTGCTGTGTAATTCCTGTTGTCAAATCTCCCAAAGATTACCAAGTTTATCGTATTAGCCCCCAGGATTCAAATCGTTTGGCGATCGTATTTGATCCGGCGATCGCAAATACTTCCCTAACTTGTTGTGTAGAAATTTTTGATGTCGGCGGTAAAACTCCTCCTAATCGTCATCAATTCGCTGTAGAAATGTTCTTTGTTCTCAAAGGAGAGGGTAGGGCGTCTTGTGATGGTAAAAGTGTTTCCATTAAAGCTGGAGATAGTTTATTAGTCCCGCCTACTGGTACTCATGTGATTGAGAATACGGGTTCAGGACGTTTATATACATTGACTGTGATGGTTCCCAATGAAGATTTTGCCGAACTCATTCGCAGTGGAACACCTGTAGAATTCGATGCGGAAGATATGGCTGTGCTTGGTAGGTTTGATGCTTTTGTTGCAAATTAAAAATATCTGTGGTTGAGTTTTGTGGATTGTGGGGAAGCGGGAAGGATAATAATTTTTTGATCGGTTTGTAGTAAGGACTACCCTGCGGGAACGCTGCGCGTACAGTCCTTATTGAAGCACGCGCATTGCTTACTACGAACTCCCTTAATGACTAGCCATCTAAAACTTTGAACGAGAATGTTAGTTTTTGATAAAGCCTGGGTATTCTCTTAACAGGAGGCTTGCTGGTACTTAAGTATTTACCGCAGTAACTGTTGAAAGATGGCTAGTTCTGGAGAAGAATACCTAGTTAACCGCAACAATAAAATTGAGCGGCGAAAAAAGATTTTAACCTGGGTGTCAATTGTATCTTTTGTTGGCTCCGGGGTATTTGCTATAGTTCCTACACTACAAGAAGTTCTCAAGAATCCTTCAACCCAACCTTTGTCTGCCAAGTCTTCATTGCAGCAACAGGAACAGGGTTATAAGTTGGTGTTACAACGAGAACCTGAAAATAGAACTGCTTTAGAAGGAATAGTAAAAATACGGTTGCAGTCACAGGATTTAAAGGGTGCAGTCGAACCTTTAGAAAAGCTAGTGAAACTGAATCCTGAACGGCAAGATTATAAGACTGTGTTAGCAGATTTAAAGAAGAGAGTAGGAAAGTAAGAGCGATCGCTAGACAAATAGCCAAAAAAACTTAGTTGATATTGGCTAATAGGCAATCTAGCAAAAATCCTCCTCACTAGATTTAACATTTAATACTTAATATAAGTGGAATTAGCAAAAATGACATTTATTTCCTATGCCCAGAATTTTGAAGATGTTTTACTAAATCGTGTATTTAAACATAAAACAAAAGGGTTTTATATTGATGTAGGAGCCTTACATCCAACTGTTGATTCAGTCACCAAAGCTTTTTATGATCGTGGATGGTCAGGAATAAATATAGAACCAATCAAAGAATACTATAATATATTTCAAAAAGAACGCCCAAGAGATATTAATCTAAATCTTGCCATAAGTAATATAGAAGGAACATTAGAGTTTTTTCAAGTAGTAGGACAACCCGGCAACTCTACTTTAAATCAAGAAATTGCTGATGTAATTGCTCAAGAAAAAGGTTTAGATGTTTCTCGATATACTGTTTTAGTCAAGACTTTAGCAGAAGTATGCAAAGAATATGTAGATCAAAAAATTGATTTCCTCAAAATTGACGTTGAAGGATTAGAAGAACAAGTTATTTCAGGTGGAAATTGGGAGATATTTAGACCCACAATATTAGTAATAGAAACTACTTTACCAGGTACAAACATTCGCTGCGAAAATAATATTCCTTCTTTCTTAACAAAAAAAGGTTATCAACACGTTTTATTTGATGGAATTAATGATTATTATATATCAGAAGAGTCAGGCGATTTAGCAAAATATTTATCTTTTCCTATTAATGTGTTAGATGACTATATAAATTACAGATTTATCGAAAAACAAAGTTCAGCGCAGATAATACAGCTAAGTAGTCAAGATAAAATAGATACAAATTATGAAAGACCCAATACTCATAATTCTGATAAAATAACAACAATATATAAATCTTTCGATAAACAAAATTATTTATCAGTTGTAAATAACAGAGGACAAATAAGAATAGCCTTAGATATTGCTGTATTAGGTTTAGGAACTATATTTGAAACTGCCAAAACAGGAGTTTTTAGAGTAACAGAGTCTACTTTAAAAGGACTAATAAAATTTCCTCAGTGTGATGTTTATTTATGTACAAGTATTTCTCATTTATTTGATGCTTGTCAAACTTATGTAAATCAAAACTTTGAAGGTAAAAATTTTACTTTATTTCACTTGTCAGAATTAAAATATCAAAATATAGATATTTATCACTCTACTTATTATCCGTTGCCCAATCATATTTACTTTGCTACAAGAATTGTCACAGTTTACGATTTAATACCAATTCTTTTCCCTGAGTATTTTAATCACGATTCAGAGCATATAGTTAAGAGTATTATAGAACAAATAGATAAGAATGATTTTGTATGCTGTATTTCAAAATCAACAAAACAAGATATTTGTAAATACCAACAAAACATAAATGAAAAGCAAACATTTGTTACATATTTAGCTGCTGATAAAGAAAAATTTTATCCTTGCAATAATCAGGAATTAATTATCAAAACGAAACAAAAATATAAAATACCAGACCAGCCTTATCTCTTAACTTTATCAACTCTAGAGCCAAGAAAAAATATAGCTCATGTTATCCGTTCTTTTTTTACATTACTAAAAGAACAGTGTATTGATAATCTGAATCTAGTATTGATAGGTACAAAAGGATGGCAATATGAAGAAATTTTTACAGAAATAGATAGAGTCAAAGAACTAGAAAACCGAATTATTATAACGGGTTATGTTCCTGATGAAGATTTAGCTCCTCTGTATTCAGGTGCATTAGCATTCATATATGTATCTTTCTATGAAGGTTTCGGCTTACCACCATTAGAAGCAATGCAATGTGGAACTCCAGTAATAACTTCTAATACTTCTTCTTTACCTGAAGTTGTTGAAAATGCCGGAATCATGCTTGATCCTAATGATTCAATAGGGCTTTGTGATGCCATATTTAAATTATATTCTGAACCTGAATATCGAGAAAATTTAGCTAACCGATCTGTTCAACAGGCTCAAAAATTTAGTTGGGATAAATATGTTCAAGAAACTATCAAAATTTATGAGATAGCCAAAGAAAAAGCAAAAACTTTACCTGCTCGTAATATTTTAATTGATGGTATCTTTTTCCAACTCTATAAAACAGGAATTGCTAGAGTGTGGCAAAGTCTACTAGAACAATGGTCAAAGAGTGATTTTGGTAATCATATCCTAGTCTTAGATAGAGCCAATACTGCACCCAAAATTAATGGTGTCCGTTATCGCACAATTTCCGCCTACGACTATAACAATACTGAAGCTGATAAACAGATGCTTCAACAAATCTGTGATGAAGAAGATGCGGTATTATTTATATCTTCCTACTACACTACTCCTATTGACACCCCTTCTGTATTTATGGCTTATGACATGATTCCTGAAGTACTAGGAGGAAAATTAAATGAACCTATGTGGCGTGAGAAACACCATGCTATCAAACACGCCTGTGCTTTTATTGCCATTTCTGAAAATACAGCTAAAGACTTAAGTAAATATTTCCTTGATATATCCTTAAAATCAATTACAGTGGCTCATTGTGGAGTAGATTCTCTGTTCTCTCCAGCTTCTGTAGATGAAATCAAAGCTTTTAAATATAAATATGGTATTGATAAACCATACTTCCTATTGGTTGGTACTGGAACTGGTTACAAGAATGGCGTTTTATTCTTCCAAGCTTTCTCAAAACTAGACAGTAGATATGGATTTGATATTGTTTGTACAGGTAGTGGAGGTATATTAGCACCTGAATTTAGAACATATACATCAGGTTCTACTGTTCATATGCTGCAACTGGATGAAGAGGAATTAGCAACAGCTTATTCTGGTGCAATTGCATTAGTTTATCCATCTAAGTATGAAGGTTTTGGCTTACCTGTACTAGAAGCGATGGCTTGTGGTTGTCCTGTGATTACTTGTCCTAACGCTTCAATTCCAGAAGTAGCTGGAGAAGCTGCAATATATATTAATGATGATGATGTAGATGGACTAGCAAATGCACTTTGCGAAGTGCAAAAACCTAGTGTTCGTCAATTATTAATTGCTGCGGCTTTAGAACAAGTGAAAAAGTTTTCTTGGTCAAAAATGGCAGAAATTGTCAGTTCGGCTTTAATCGATGCGACACTTTTATATTTAAATCTTAAGGAGACAAATTTAATTATTTTTCCTGATTGGTTGCAACCAGAAGAATTAATCGGTCTAGAGTTGGCACAAATAATTAAGACACTAGCAACTCATCCTGATAGTTGCAATATGACTTTACTAATTGACACTAATAATATTGCTACTGAAGATGCAGAGTTATTGTTATCGAGTGTCACCATGAATCTTCTCATGGAGGAAGATTTAGATATAACTGATGGATTAGAAATTTCTCTCGTGGAAAATTTAGCTGAGATTCAGTGGAAAATTTTATTACCTCGCCTTCATGGGCGAATTGTTTTAGAACATGAAAATCAACAAGCATTAATACAAGCAAAAGTGGATACTCTGACATCTTATGAATTAGCAAGTTTCAGCCAAGCACGAGATCAAGAGTTTTTTTTTACTTAAGTAATAAATTATTCGCTGAAGGAAGATGGCAAGAAGCGATCGCCTCATATCAAAAATTGATAGAATTGCAGCAAGTAAATACAGATATTTACTTCAATTTAAGCCAATGCTATAGAAATTTAAACTTACTTGATGATTATTTTCAGACTCTACAACAAGGGGTTCAACTTTACCCTACAGATGCGAGACTGCATTTTACATTGATTATTGATTTGCGACGTTATGGGCGTATTCAAGAAGCAATTCTTAGTGCAGACAAAGCCTGCCATTTTTTACCGGATGATTATACTTTCCAAATTCTCAAATATTTAACAGTTCCGAGTATTTACAACACTCAAGCAGAAATAAAATTATATCGCCAACGCTTTACTAAAGGATTGCAAGATTTAATCGAGCAAACATCTCTCAATACTCTTGTAGAAAAACAGAGTGCTTTAGCAGGTATTGGTAGGCTGACCAATTTTTATGTATCTTATCAGGCACAAAATGACATAGATTTACAACGCCAGTATGGAAAATTAGTCCATAAAATTATGGCGGCTAACTTTCCTCAATGGGTTGGAAGTATATCTATGCCTAAACTGCAACCTAATCAAAAAATTCGTGTTGGTTACATTTCCCATTATCTGCATTCTTATAGTGGTACACTTTGGTTAACTGGCTGGTTAAAATATTGCGATCGCCACAATTTTGAAATTTACTGTTATTACATAGGTAATGAACCAGATATAGTTACTAAAAAATTTCAAGAATATAGTGATTTTTTCTACCATATTCCTGACAATTTATCAGCAGTTTGTGAACAGATAATTAATGATAAATTACATATTTTAGTCTATCCAGAAATTGGTATGAATCCCCAGACTATGCAAATGGCTGCTCTGCGGCTTGCACCCGTACAGTGTGTTGCTTGGGGACACCCAGTAACTACTGGCTTACCTACAATTGATTACTTTTTATCTAGCGAGTTAATGGAACCAGAAAATGCTCAAAAACATTATTCAGAAAAATTAATTCGCTTACCTAATATTGGGGTTTCTTACCCTAAACCTTATATTCCACCAGTTGTTAAAAATCGCTCTGATTTTGGCTTGTCAGATGATGCAATTCTCTATTTATGCTGTCAAGCACCATTTAAATATCTACCACAATACGATTTTATCTTTGTGGAAATCGCTCGTCGTGTTCCTCAAGCTCAATTTGTGTTTCTGCGTGGTACTTTGCTTCAAGAACGTCTAAAACGTGCGTTTGCTGCTGTTGATCTCAATAGTGAAAATTACTGTATACATCTGAGCATTCCTGAACGTTTAGACTATTTGATGATTAATTTACTCTCAGATATTTACTTAGATACATTTACTTGGTCTGGTGGTAATACTACCTTAGAAGCGATCGCATGTAATCTTCCTATTGTTACTTGTCCAGGAGAATTTATGCGAGGTCGTCACTCTGACAGTTTTCTGAAAATGTTGGGAGTGACAGATACGATTGCTCAAAATGAAACTGAATATATCGAAATTGCTGTGAAATTAGCTCATGATCCGGTTTGGCGACGCGAGATTTCAGAACGAATTCGCCAAAGTCATGACCGACTATTTGATGATCAAGCCTGTATTGCAGGTTTGGAAGCTTTTTATAAACAGGTTGTTAAAACAACTTTGATTGATACTCACTAACATTCAGCATAAGGGCTGCTAGTCTTCATCAACAACAATTCCTGGTTTTGTCTTGAGAAAACGCAAAAAATCTAGCGTTTCAGCTAGTAGAACATCGGAGGACGATTCAATTTCTTGGAGCAGTAGTTCTTTAATATTCATCAAAAACCTCGCGGGAGTGTAATCTCTAGGCTATACCCATATCCTAAAGCGTATTTTTCATATATAGTTGCCACATCTGTTCGTAGGCCTTTTCCATTTCACGGGTAAATTGCTTACCATTCCACAGAGGTGCTGTTTTCCTCGACTGTTTCAATTTCCAAGCAATTTGTTGTCTTAAACCCTCATCTTTCCCCAACCGAATACCCCACTCTACATACTCTTCATCAGTCCAAGCAATACCTTCTGTGATACCCGCATTGATCATCATGGTGTAGCTATTACGAGCTGCAAATTGCTCTCCAACTCTCGTAACTAAAGGAATACCCATCCAGAGTGTTTCTAAAGTTGTTGTAGCTCCATTGTATGGGTAAGTGTCTAATACTACATCTGCAATAGCTAAATTTGCTCTGTGGATAGATTCAGAAGGATCTAAGGGCAAAAATCGCAAGCGATCGCATTCTACACCTTCTTCTTCTGCTAAATCCATAAAAAATCTCTGCACACCTTCTGCATTTGCTAGCCCTTTAATTAAGAAATAGCTATTAGGAACTTCTTTGATAATTTTCATTTGCAGTCGCGCTGTATCGGGATGGCGCTTATACCCTCGTTGAGCGCTAAGATAAACTACTGCATCACTGGGAATATCCAAATCGTTGCGTCGTACAGTGGGTACAGCCACCTCAAAACCATCTACTGCTATATAAGTTTGGGGCAACCTCCAAATTTTTTCTGTATAGTATTCTTGAGCAGATTCTGGCAAAACATAAGGATCAGCAATAAAGTAATCAATTGCTGGTATTCCGGAAGCATCCCAACCCAACCAAGTAACCTGAATTGGTGTGGGTTTGAGCGCCATAATTTCACAAGTAATATCTAGAGTAATGCTATCGAGGTCAATTAAAATATCAATTTCATCTTTGTAAATTTGTTCAGCTATATCTTCACTATATATTCCGCCTTTATAGACTTTATCGAATTGCTGAATATACCATTCTTGGAGATGATCATTTACATGTTTATAATTAATAAAATAGCCATAAATTTCAAATTGTTCGCGATTATGATGCTGAATCAGCCATCGTGATAGCCAGCCAACAGAATGTCTAGACAAGCAATAAGATAAATATCCAATTTTTAGCTTACCAGTTCGCTTTTTTAATGTTCTTTGCCGATATCTTTTTACTTGTTCGCTAGCATACTCTTGCACATTAATTTGACAAAGATGAGAAATTTTATTTTGAATTTGCCTATTTTTTTTAAGAGAATCCTGAAAATAAGGAGCAAAAGAGTTTGCATTAAATAAATATAAAACCTTACCCGCTTCTAGATTATTGGGATGTTCTTCTAGTAAAATATTAAAAAGGTTTTCTTGCTGTTTAAAAACTTCACAAGCTTCTTCCCAATATGCAGGAGCTTCCATTAAGGCTCGAGTTAATAAATGTTTAGTAAACAGTTTATCAAGTAATGTATTTGATAGTGAATAGCATTGTTTAGCTATCTTTATCCCCTGAGAATAGTCACAAGCTTTTAAATAAAAATCAGCTAGACGACGCAAAATAATTATATTTTCAGGCTGAATACGTAAAACTAGCTCAAGTAGTGAAGCTGCAAGTTTTGGTTGCCACATTGAATGAGCAATTTTAACTGTGGCTGGAACTAGTATATTAATCAAAGATTTAGGCTCGCTAATATGGCTTAGACAAGCTTCCACAAAATCCGGAACTGAAGGATGTAAAGGAGCATAATTTAAAAATTTTTCTAAAACCTGTAATAATAATTGAATATCTACAGTTTTCTCTGAATTAAGTAACTCAATTACACCTAGAGAAGTTAATTCATCACCAGTAAATGTTTCTAAATTAATAGCTAATTCGCACAGATGCAGCAAATTATTAACCTTTGTTGGAGCAATTTCTCGTATATGCTGGCGAATTGCCCAAGCAATTGTATATTCTGTCAACGTCTCTCTGCGTTCGGCTTCTATTTGCAGAATCTGTATCAGTTCAACTGTCCACAACTCAACTTCTTCCGGTTCTCCCTTAGCCATCGCCATCATCCAAGTAAGTTGTGCTTCTGGCTCTTGTCCCTGCAACAACAGCATTAATCCTAAGTTCCAATAGTGAGATTTCACTTCCGGTTCTGTTTCAATAGCTTGCTCGTAGTAGTTAGCAGCTTGACTATAGTTACCTTTAATAAAATATTGCTGGGCTTGCTGTGATGATGAGGTGAGAACAGTATGGAGTTGCGAAGAAGTCATAGCCAAAAATTGTTCGGTTAGTAATTTTGCTGAAGCTTAAGCTTTCTTTGGGATGATGCGGTTCGTAGTAAGCACTTAAGTATTTGCTAAAAGTGCATATCTCTTCTGAGAAAAAAATGAAAGTGGGTAGTATACACTACCCACTCCCTGAAGCGTTTAAATAGAATGCATACAGCTAAATGCTTTTACTTGGTTGTCAGTTGCTGATACCCTGATGGACAAGTTGGCTGAACTGGAGTACCAGATGATCCTCCATCTAAACCAGCTGGTAATGATGAACTCTTATCACCAACAGCTGTAGATTCACACAACACAGCTAGAGTTGTTGCTTCACTGGTAGTTGTTGCTTGTGATTGAACAGTAACACCCATATAGGATTTGAGAGGTGCTTTTAGAGACAAACCATTATTGGCAACCATAGTATTACCCCCCTTAATAACGTATCCATAATTTTCAGTTTGGGTTTTAATACCAAGGCCTAATAGATCCATACTTGTTGTAAATTGAGCATTTTCCAAAAAGTATGCTTGTTGAGCGCGGTTCATGGAACCAGCGTACTGTTTAGCTTCTGACTGCTTACCTTTGTTGGCTTGGTTGAGGAAAGAGGGTAGAGCGATCGCAGATAAAATACCAATGATAATAATTACTACCAGTAGTTCAATCAGTGTAAAACCTTCTTCTTCTGCTCTTTTCTTAAGAATATGCTGTAAAAACTTGGCTTTTAATTCAGTTTTCATATACTTGCACCTTTCTGCTGGTCATTATTTACTGAGTTCTAAAAGTAACTTACCCACATGCGATCGCTTTCATATCACATTGGTAAAAAATTTTTCTCGTCAGCACGGAAAAGGCATGAAGATTGAGGTGACAAGGAAGAAAACCACAAACAATCAACAATTTATTTGTTATGCTAGATTATACGTAGTCGTTATGAGTTCGTTTATTTTAGCCATCATGACTAACCCAAATGTAGAAAACGTGGTAATTATCGGTTCTGGGCCAGCCGGCTACACAGCTGCTATTTACGCGGGACGCGCCAACCTGAAACCAATTGTATTTGAGGGCTTCCAAGCAGGGGGTTTACCTGGTGGACAGTTGATGACAACAACAGAAGTAGAAAACTTTCCTGGTTTCCCCAAAGGGATTACTGGGCCAGAACTGATGGATTTGATGAAGGCTCAAGCGGAACGTTGGGGCGCTGAACTGTACACAGAAGACGTGATTGAAGTAGATTTGAGTCAGCGTCCGTTTACAGTCCGCTCAGAAGAACGGGAATTTAAAACCCATAGTTTGATTATTGCCACAGGTGCAACGGCAAAACGTTTAGGTTTAGATAACGAGCATGAATTTTGGAGTCGCGGTATTTCTGCTTGTGCAATCTGTGATGGCGCTACACCTATTTTTCACGGTGCTGAATTGGCTGTAGTGGGTGGTGGCGACTCAGCAGCAGAAGAAGCTATTTATTTAACTAAATATGGCTCTAAGGTGAATTTGCTGGTACGCTCTGAAAAAATGCGGGCTTCTAAAGCTATGCAAGATCGGGTTTTGAGTAACCCCAAAATCCATGTTCATTGGAACACTGAACCCGTGAATGTATTCGGAAACGGTCACATGGAAGGGGTGAACATCCGTAACAGCAAGACTGGGGAAGAAAGCGAATTGCACGTCAAGGGTTTATTTTATGCTATTGGTCACACTCCCAATACTTCTTTGTTCCAGGGACAAATAGAACTCGATGAAGTGGGTTACGTTGTTACCAAACCTGGTTCACCAGAAACAAGTTTAGAAGGCGTTTTTGCTGCTGGTGACGTACAGGATCATGAATATCGTCAAGCAATTACCGCAGCAGGTAGTGGTTGTATGGCGGCAATGCTAGCAGAACGGTGGTTGTCTAGCAATGGCTTAATTCAAGAGTTTCATCAAGTATCACAAATTCCCGATAATGAATTAGAGCCTCAGCCCACCTCTAACAAAACTCCTAATGATGATGAATTTGATTTAACTGCAACACGCCATGAGGGAAGTTATTCTTTGCGGAAGCTTTTCCATGAAAGCGATCGCCTGCTCATTGTCAAATACGTTTCTCCTGGTTGCGGCCCTTGCCATACCCTCAAACCTATACTTAATAAAGTAGTCGATGAATTTGACGGCAAAATCCACTTTGTGGAAATTGATATCGACAAAGACCGGGAAATTGCGGAAAACGCGGGTATTAGTGGAACTCCTACAATTCAGTTCTTCAAGAACAAGGAACTGTTAAAAGAACTGAAAGGCGTGAAGCAAAAGAGCGAGTATCGACAGTTGATAGAAGGTAATTTGTAGTTGCTACGCTGTGGGTGTCTAATACCAAAATTTTAATATTGATAAGGCGGAATTTTTCGTAAATTAACCAACAGGTGGAATCGTAAAGTCCAGATCCCCGACTTCTTAGAGAAGCCGGGGATCTTGTCTGGAGCGAATGATTTTAGGAATGCTATATGACCAAAATTGCACCCGCTATTATTGTGCTGGGTAACAACAGTATCCCCGTTGCCCGTAAGATTATTAGTGTTTTGCCAGAAGCGCAGTTATACGGACTAGCAAGCCGGACTTCTGATGTGGATGTAAGTTTTACAGAGTTTGGAGTTACACTGCGGGAGTTATTCACAAATGGCACACCGATTATTGGCTTTTGTGCTACAGGTATTTTGATCAGAACCTTAGCACCACTGCTTGCCAACAAGCGACAAGAACCCCCAGTTTTAGCTGTTGCAGAAGATGGTAGTGCAATTGTACCTCTGTTGGGAGGACTCAATGGTGTTAATAGTTTGGCACGCAAGATTGCTAATGCATTAGGTATAAAACCTGCAATCACAACTACGGGTGATATCCGCTTTGGTATTGCGTTAGAAGATCCCCCAACAGGCTATTGCTTGTCTAACCCGGAATATGCCAAAACCTTTATGTCTGACCTCTTAGCAGGACAATCGGTGCGGTTAGAGGGTAATGCAGCTTGGCTAAAAAATAGTTCGTTACCTATTGCTGAAGATGCAGAGAAAGTTATAGAAGTTACAGAAAAAGCAGTAGATTCCACACCAAACCACTTAATTTATCATCCTGCAACAATCGCCATCGGAATTATCCCTCTCAATCCCACCTTACAAAGTGGGGAAAATTCCGAGTTAGTGGCGTCAGTACAACAAATGCTAGCAGATGCACAGTTAGCTCCGGCGTCAGTGGCTGGAGTTTTTGCTAGTATCTCAGATGCGGCTGAACCTGGTTTACAAGCGATCGCCAATTCTCTCAACGTACCAATCCGTTTTTTTCCTCCCGATGCGATCGCTCAGGCTATGTCTCAAAACAATACCGCAGATGTCGCAACAGGAGCGGCTTTATTAGCTGCGGCTGGCGAATTGGTAATACAACGGCAAACAGCTAATTTTTCCTGTGCGATCGCGATCGCACCTTTGCCCATTGACATCAACGCTACAGGTACACCACGGGGACGCTTGGCAATTATTGGCACAGGGCCAGGTAGAAGTGATTGGATGTCGCCGGAAGTCAAAGAAATATTACGTAATGCCACTGATTTTGTTGGTTATTCTACTTACCTGAATTTAGTTAATGCTTTCACTAAAGATAAACGCTTGCATGAGTCTGACAATCGTGAAGAAATTGCACGAGCAAAGGTGGCGCTGGATTTAGCAGCAGAGGGACGGTTTGTGGTGGTGGTATCCTCTGGAGATCCTGGAATTTATGCAATGGCAGCCGCAGTCTTTGAAGTGCTGGACAGACAAGCAAAGCCAGAGTGGCAAGGTATCGAAATTCAAGTAGCGCCGGGTATTTCCGCAATGCAAGCAGCCGCAGCCAAAATCGGCGCACCCCTTGGCCATGATTTCTGTGCAATTTCCCTCTCAGATATCTTAAAACCTTGGTCAATTATCGAACAACGGATTATTGCTGCTGCCCAAGCAGATTTTGTAATTGCTTTTTATAACCCTATTTCCAAACAACGCACCTGGCAATTAGCAGAGACACAAAAAATACTTCTGCGTCATCGCTCTGCCGATACTCCAGTAGTACTTGCGCGTAACCTCGGTAGAGATGGAGAATCTATTGTAGTGTGTACTCTGGGAAATTTATTACCAGAACACGCTGATATGCGGACAGTGATTATTGTAGGTTCCAGCAAAACTCGCATGATCCAAAAACGAGATGGTGGTAACTGGGTTTATACTCCCCGTCGCTATGATGATTAATACTTATCAATACCGAGATTAAAATATGAAATATCACTATGCACTTACATCTGCCTTGATAGGTGTCTCTGTTGTGATCGTGCAGTCTCAGGTTGCAACTGCTCTATCTTCACAACAGTTAGAAAGTATCAGTCAAGAAATTACAGTCAAGATTATTGATAATAATCAAACTCCCCCTGGTAATGGTTCAGGAATAATTATCAAGCGCTCCGGTAACACTTATACCGTCCTGACTGCTTACCATGTGGTGCAATCTGGAAAAAAATACGAAATCATTACCCCTGATCAACAAAGTTATACAACCAACACTGTGAAACAATTGCAAGGGTTAGATTTAGCCATAGTTGAGTTTAGCAGTAGTAAAACCTATAGCATTGCGAAAATGGGTAATTCCGATCAAGCTACGGCTAGCACAACTGTGTATGTCGCTGGGTTTCCTGGAAAGACAGCAGCAATTTCCAACCCTGGCTTATTTTTTGTCAAGGGACAGGTGAATGCTAACGGTACTGCCCAGCGTGATGGTTATAACTTAATTTATGATAATAAGACTGCCAAAGGCATGAGTGGCGGGCCTGTGCTGAATGAACAGGGGGAAGTAATAGGCGTTCATGGCAGAATTGACGATCAATTAGATGTGGGTATAGGCACTACTATCAATGTAGCTTTACAAAAAATACCAGTTGTGACAGCAAATGTGGAAGTTAGTCTGCCAAGTAAAACAGTTGCTACTGCGTTTAAAGCTGACGATTTCTATATCAAAGCAAACAGAAAGTATGCTGATAAAGACTATCAAGGAGCAATTGCTAATTATAGTGAAGCAATTCGCCTCAATCCCAAATATGCTTATGCTTACTTATACAGAGGTGTAGCTCGCTACCAATTGGGAGATAAGCAAGGGGAAATTGCAGATTATAATCAAGCCCTCAAAATTAATCCTAACCTTGACAAAGCCTACTACAACAGAGGTATTGCCCGCTCCGAATTGGGAGATAAGCAAGGGGCGATCGCAGATTATAATCAAGCCCTCAAAATTAATCCTAACTATGTCAATGCTTACTACAACAGAGGTATTTTCCGCGCCGAATTGGGAGATAAGCAAGGGGAAATCGCAGATTATAATCAAGCCCTCAAAATTGATCCCAACTATGACAAAGCCTACTACAACAGAGGTATTACCCGCTTTGAATTGAAAGACAATCAAGGAGCTATAGCTGATTACACCCAAGCCATCAATATTAATCCTAACTATGCCAATGCCTACTACAACAGAGGTATTGTCCGGGATGATTTGAAAGACAATCAAGGTGCTATAGCTGATTACACCGAAGCCATCAAAATTAATCCTAACTATGCTAATGCATACAACAACCGGGGTAGACTTCGGTTACGTTTAGGAGACACGCAAGGAGCGAGCGCTGATTATAATCAAGCCCTCAAAATTAATCCCAAGCTTTTAGAAGCCTACATTGGCCGATGTAATCTTCGCTCAGAGTTGGGAGACTACCAAGGGGCGATCGCTGATTGTAACCAAGCACTAAAAATTAACCCTAAAGATTTTGGTGCTTACAATAACCTGGGTAAAGCTCGTTATGGATTAGAAGATTACCAAGGAGCGATCGCTGATTACAACCAAGCACTTAAGATTAATCCTAACTATGGCTATGCCTATTATGGTCGAGGTTTATCCCGTGCCAAGTTGGGTGATCAGCAAGGTGGAATTGCGGATTTAAAAAAAGCTGCTGAAATCTTACGAAAAGAAGGAGATACACAGTGGTATCAAAACGCATTGGAGGATATTAGAAGCCTTCAGCAATAGGTAGAGCAGGATATAGAAGATGAAAATTATCTGGTGATGAGTACTGCGATCGCACCAACAGCAATTTTCAAGTTTCCTGTTTCAAATCTGAAGTTTCCTGTTTCAAACCTGAAGTTTCTTGTTTCAAACCTGAAGTTTCTTGTTTCAAACCCGAAGTTTCTTGTTTCAAACCTGAAGTTTCTTGTTTCAAACCTGAAGTTTCCTGTTTCAAACCCGAAGTTTCTTGTTTCAAACCTGAAGTTTCTTGTTCAAAGCTTAAAGCCTCTAGATCCCCGACTTTTTAGAAGATACAGCTGGCGAATAGGGGGTAAGACCCCTCAAGAGAAAACAGATTGAGAAAAACTTCACGTGGGATAGGCTAGCTCAAAAAGTGCAGTACTCTACTGCACTTTTTAAGCATAAAAA
>JANBVI010000070.1 GCA_024239075.1 Fischerella sp. CENA71
CTAGTATTAAGCATCAAGTAATATTACAATTAATTGTTAATAAAGTGTTAATTGAAGCATAAAATTGCTTCAATCAACTAAATTTGTCAGTTATTAGACCAGGTAAACCGAAAAGTTTAAGCTTTTCGTGTAATTTTTCAGTTCACTCTGCCAAAAACGATTAGTGAACTATTAGGTATAAAAAAATAATGTTGAAACGTCGCACAATACTAGTGTGTTTAACTGTCCTTGGCTTAACTTTGGCTGTTAGTACAAAAGTTCACGGACAATCTACTGGCGAAGCTTGGGAGACTGTATATAACGAGGCAGTTGCTGGGGCAACAACGATAATTACAGTTCCGCTTCTGGACTTATTATTATCATCTATTCTGCAAGTATTCTTCAAATTGGGAGGTTTCTGGGGTGGTTAAGTCTTTATTTAAAATCTCAACAGAAAAAGAGTTTAAACAGAGACTTTTGCAGGTAATTTTTACGCCTGCGTAGACGCTCTGCGTCTCGTCGCCACACATGGCCTAACCATATCTTTTACTGTTTAACTCAGATTACTCCATAGTCAAATATTTAACAGCCGTGAGGAGCTTTTTTCTATGTTCAAACCTCGCACAATTTTTGGCGCAATAATTACGATCATCCTAGCATTTTTCATCGGTACACAAATATATAAACAACCCGCCATTGCTCTTAATGGAGTTTGTAATCCAACGACAAATAACCTACCTATATGCCCAAGTACAGCACCTTCAGAATCAGCTAGTTTCCTTGACCCAACTGCAATAATCAAAAATCCAATCAATATTACTTTAGGCGAAAAAGTCTATGTTGCTCCATTTGCCGAGTTAGACGCTACTAATGCACCCATTAACATTGATGCAGATTCTAATGTCCAAGACCAAGTGAAAATTATAGCTTCAGGAACGGGAGTTGAAATTGGCAAACGTGTCATTATGGCGCACATGGCCACAATCAAAGGAGCAGCTAGAATCGGTATTCAAGGCTCAACTGGACCTTTTACAGACCCAATTACTAATACTCAGTTCAACAACGATACTCCAGAGACATTTCTCGCCTTCAACTGTGAAGTAGACGGTGCAACTATAGAAAGAAACACAGTTATCAACTTTCTCTCGCGGGTTGGCCCTGGTGTTACCTTACCTGCTGGTAAAGTTGTTCTGCCAGGTAAAAACGTCACAACTAACCTACAAGCTACTAGCGGTAGCTTAGGAAAAGTCGCAAACTTGACAGAAGCCGACGTGAGATTGATGGAAGGCATCATTGAAGTCAATGAAGCATTTGCGAAAGGTTACACAGAATTAGCTAGAGCAGACTTGTCAAACGTACAAGGGATAAATTATGCTCCAGCCACATTTTTTAACTCTGGAAGCTTACCGCGGATAGGTGGCAGTGTCACCCGTGATCCAAACTTCAGGAACCGCATCATCGGCAATATAGTTCTGCAAGATTCTTTAGCAACCCTCAGCAACAAACTAGCGAACAGAATTTCCCTGCGTGCTGATGAAGGTGAACCTTTTAATGTTGGGCAAATTGCTGGGATGGCAAACGATGTTGTTTTCCACGCTTTAGAGACAACAAGCTTGACTCTTGGTAATCGGATTGGTTATGGGCCTCGTGCTTTAGTTCATGGCGGTAGGCAGGTTGTCAATGGTGTTGCTAATGGTCCTGAAACTAGCCTAGGTGATGCCGTTGGGCTAGGACCGAACTCCGTTGTATTCCGCGCCAGCATCGGTAACAACTCAGCACTTGGGCAAAGAAGTGCAGTCTTCAATTCTACAGTAGCTCCCAGAACAGCGATCGCTTCTCGAACAATCTATGCCGATAACGGCAACCTAATTTTACCTGTGGAGTGGTAAGCAATAACTTTTGCATAATTATGAATCTGAAAATCTTGTCGGTAGTGCAACTACAATGCCTACGATTGATTGTGCTGTTCACTTTGATATTTGGACTGGTACTCAGTATTGATGAAAGTTCATCTATAGCGGCACAGCAAGTTGGGCAAACTGGATTTATAAACTCATTAAACTCCAATCAGCATCAGGTGATACAGCCTCCAGTCACCGGACTTGTCTCTACATTGTCCGATGATGTTGAAGAATTACCCGCACAGATGATTCGTTGGTCAACTTACTGGCAACTTTGCTGGGAACCATATCCCGAAGCTAAAGAGTACGAATTGCAAAAAGTGCTGATGGAAGGCAAGTCTCCAAAATTGCAACGCCAAAGCGATCGCTGTTTTCGTCTTCAAGCTGCATCTAATGAAAACCAAAAATCACAAGGATTACTCAACCGTGAATTAATCTTGTTGATGCATAAAATTCAGCTAGGTTATCGAGTACGAGCCGTCTTAGATAAAAACCGCGTCAGCGAATGGTCTCCAGTCATGGCAGTTGGTGCAGCTACTGTCTCTGAATCAAATGGTACTAAGTCTTAGTGTAAAACCTTTCTCTGTACAAAATTACTACTTTAGGACTGATACACACTAATCAATGCTACGTACGCATTTTATGTTAAGAGATAAACACATAATAGAATGCGTACGTAATTTACGTTATCATTTTCTCTAAATACTTCATATTATTTGCCACCTGTTTTCATCAATTTCTTACTCCGAAACTGTAGAAATTTTGGAAAATAATAAATTAAGTCGAATTATTAAGACTAACCAAATTTCTTTTGGCAAATATGACTCATCCTTTTTTAGAACGCTTGCACAGTCCTGATCGTCCCGTGATTGTTTTTGACGGTGCGATGGGAACGAACTTGCAAAGACAAAATCTCACTGCTGAAGATTTCGGTGGTGCTGAATATGAAGGTTGTAACGAGTATCTAGTCCACACTAAACCTGAAGCTGTGGCGAAGGTTCACCGAGACTTCCTGGCTGCGGGTGCGGATGTGATTGAAACCGATACTTTTGGTGGTACACCTATAGTATTGGCAGAATATGACCTCGCTGACCAAACATACTACCTCAACAAAATTGCCGCAGAACTAGCAAAGCGTGTCGCAGCAGAATTTTCTACACCAGAAAAACCCCGGTTTGTGGCTGGTTCGATGGGGCCGACAACCAAACTACCAACTTTGGGACATATTGATTTTGACACCATGAAAGATAACTTCGCCCAGCAAGCAGAAGCTTTGTGGGATGGTGGTGTCGATTTATTTATTGTCGAAACTTGTCAGGATGTGCTGCAAATCAAAGCAGCTTTGAATGGTATTGAAGAAGTCTTTGCTAAAAAAGGCGATCGCCGTCCTTTGATGGTTTCTGTAACAATGGAAACAATGGGGACGATGTTAGTAGGTACAGAAATTAATGCTGTGCTAACTATTCTAGAACCTTATCCAATAGATATTCTCGGTCTGAACTGTGCTACAGGGCCAGACTTGATGAAGCCACATATTAAGTATCTTTCTGAACATTCACCTTTTGTTGTTTCCTGTATTCCTAACGCGGGTTTACCAGAAAACGTTGGTGGACAAGCACATTACCGCTTGACACCGATGGAATTGCGGATGTCATTGATGCATTTTGTTGAAGACTTAGGTGTCCAGGTAATTGGGGGTTGCTGTGGGACACGTCCAGATCATATTCAACAATTAGCAGAAATCACCAAAGAACTCAAGCCAAAACTTAGAGAACCGCAGCTAGAACCAGCCGCAGCGTCAATTTATAGCACTCAGCCTTACGAACAAGATAATTCTTTCTTAATTATCGGTGAACGATTAAACGCCAGTGGTTCTAAAAAATGCCGCGAATTGCTGAACGCAGAAGACTGGGATGGACTAGTGTCGATGGCGAGGGCGCAAGTCAAAGAAGGCGCACACATCCTGGATGTCAACGTTGATTATGTGGGGCGTGATGGCGTGCGAGATATGCACGAATTGGTTTCTCGCATTGTCAATAATGTGACACTACCTCTGATGCTCGATTCCACAGAATGGGAAAAGATGGAGGCGGGCTTAAAAGTTGCTGGTGGTAAGTGTTTGTTGAACTCTACCAACTATGAAGACGGCGAACCACGTTTTTTGAAAGTATTGGAATTGGCTAAGAAATATGGTGCTGGTGTCGTTATTGGTACTATCGATGAAGATGGGATGGCGCGGACTGCCGAAAAGAAATTCCAAATTGCTCAACGTGCCTACCGTCAAGCATTAGAATATGGTATCCCATCCCACGAAATATTTTTTGATACACTTGCTCTACCAATTTCTACAGGGATTGCAGAAGACCGAGAAAATGCCAAAGCAACTATTGAAGCCATCCGTCGCATCCGCCAAGAATTGCCTGGTTGTCATGTTGTTTTAGGTGTATCCAATATTTCCTTCGGTCTCAGTCCCGCCGCCCGAATAGTACTGAATTCGATGTTTTTA
The DNA here is from genome assembly GCA_024239075.1 of Fischerella sp. CENA71. Classification (GTDB taxonomy): domain Bacteria; phylum Cyanobacteriota; class Cyanobacteriia; order Cyanobacteriales; family Nostocaceae; genus Pelatocladus. The sequence continues at coordinate 4,387 of JANBVI010000070.1, forward strand.
CATGAGGCGATCGCAGTAGGTATGGATGCGGCGATCGTTAGTGCTAACAAAATTTTACCACTGTCGAAAATTGAGGAAAAGCATCAACAAGTTTGTCGCCAGTTGATTTATGATCAGCGCAAATTTGAAGGTGATGTCTGCATTTATGATCCCCTAGCAGAACTAACAAAGATGTTTGAAGGGGTGACAACAAAACGCGACAAAGGTGTTGATGACAGTCTCCCGATTGAAGAACGTCTCAAGCGTCATGTGATTGATGGCGAACGTATCGGTTTAGATGCAGCATTGGCTGAAGCGCTCAAGAAATATCCGGCTTTGGATATTATCAATATCTTCCTGCTGGATGGAATGAAGGTAGTAGGTGAGTTGTTTGGTTCTGGACAAATGCAGCTACCTTTTGTGTTACAGTCAGCCGAAACCATGAAAGCGGCAGTTGCTTACCTAGAACCGTTCATGGAAAAATCAGAAGCTGGCGATAATGCCAAGGGTACATTTATTATTGCCACAGTCAAAGGTGATGTTCACGATATTGGTAAAAACCTGGTAGATATCATTCTCTCTAACAATGGTTATCGGGTGATTAACCTGGGAATTAAGCAGTCGGTGGAAAACATCATTGAAGCATACAATAAGCATAAAGCTGATTGTATTGCTATGAGTGGGTTGTTGGTGAAGTCTACCGCCTTCATGAAAGAAAATTTGCAGGTATTTAATGAAAAAGGAATTACTGTCCCTGTAATTTTGGGTGGTGCGGCCTTAACTCCCAAGTTTGTTGCTGAAGATTGCCAGAATACTTACAAAGGTAAGGTAGTATATGGCAAAGATGCTTTTTCAGATTTGCACTTTATGGACAAATTAATGCCAGCAAAAGCATCTGGAAAGTGGGATGACCTGCAAGGATTTTTGGGTGAATTTGCCGAAGAAACATCTCAAAATGGACATAAGAAACCTGTAACGGAAAAACCCCAAGCAGAAAAAGCACCTGTTGAACCAACAGAAGTTGATACTAAGCGTTCAGAAGCGGTGGCGGTAGATATTCCCCGTCCCACACCGCCTTTTTGGGGAAGTAAGTTATTGCAACCGAGTGATATTCCTTTAGAAGAAGTTTTTTGGTATTTGGATTTGCAAGCTTTGATTGCAGGACAATGGCAGTTTAGGAAGCCGAAGGATCAATCTAAGGAAGAATATCAGGCTTTTTTGGATGAGAAGGTGTATCCAATTTTGGAGGAGTGGAAGCAGCGAATTATTACAGAGAATTTGTTGCATCCGCAGGTGATTTATGGGTATTTTCCTTGTCAGTCTGAGGGGAATAGTTTGTATATTTATGATTGGAACCGCAGAGACACAGAGGGCACAGAGGTAAGATCAAGGTTTGAGTTTCCGAGACAAAAGTCGTTGAGAAGGCTGTGTATTGCTGATTTCTTTGCGCCGAAGGAGTCGGGGGTGATTGATGTGTTCCCGATGCAGGCGGTGACTGTGGGTGAAGTGGCGACGGAGTACGCGCAGAAGTTATTTGCAGATCATCAATACACAGATTACCTGTATTTTCACGGTTTGGCTGTACAGATGGCGGAAGCTTTGGCTGAGTGGACTCATGCACGAATTCGGCGGGAGTTGGGTTTTGCTGCTGAGGAACCAGAGAATATTCGGGATATTTTGGCGCAAAGGTATCAAGGTTCAAGGTATAGTTTTGGCTACCCGGCCTGTCCGAATATTCAAGATCAGTACAAGCAACTGGAGTTGTTGGGGACTGAGCGGATTAATTTGCATATGGATGAAAGTGAGCAGTTGTATCCGGAGCAGTCTACGACGGCGATTATTTGTTACCATCCGGTGGCGAAGTATTTTAGTGCGTAATCTCAGTTTTTCTCTTTACTAAGGCGTAATAGCTCAGAAGAAAAGGCGGTTCGTTTTCCAAGCGTTACCGCCTTTTTTATGGTTTTAATATTATTAAATTAATATAAGTAATATCTGTATAAATTTAAAAAATAATGCCTATACAAAATCGAGTCAAAAGCTTCTTAGAAGGTAGAAATTTGTCTGCGTACCAGTTCATTAAAGATACTGGTATAGCTCCTGCGACTGGTTATAAGTTGGCTAAAAAGTCTAGCTACTTGCCTTCTATTCGTGTGTTGGAAGTTATTTGTGATACGTATAAAGTTCAACTCAGTGAAATATTAGAATGGGTAGAACAAGAAAAAGAAGTTTAACAGTTCAAGGAGAATGGGAAACGGGGAAACAATGCGTGTAATTTAATCTCAGTCTCAGCTTGGGTTCAGCTTCAGTATTTATCATAGCGATCGCGTGAGGAAATCTCTATCGAAGTGAGACGGTTTACCTAATTGTTAAGTTAATAAAGCTTAATAAAATAGTAGAAGATGAAAAGAAGAGTTGTTTTAGAAACAGGTGCTGCGATCGCAGGGGCGCTGTGGTTATCAAATTATTTAAGTAGGAGGGATGAAGTTATGACAACTTCTAATAGTGAAAAGTTTGAAGTTAATAAAACTGAGGAAGAATGGCGTAAAACTTTAACACCCGAACAGTTTCGTGTTCTACGTAAGCACGGTACAGAACGGGCTGGTACAAGTCCACTAGATAAAAATTATGCTGATGGCACTTACGTATGTGCTGGTTGTGGACAGCCATTGTTTACATCAGAAACTAAGTTTAATAGCGGTACTGGCTGGCCTAGTTTTTACCAACCGATTGAAGGTGCAATTAGCACAACGGTAGACAAGTCATTTTTTATGACTAGGGTAGAGGTGCATTGTAGCCGTTGCGGTGGACATTTGGGTCATGTATTTGAAGATGGGCCTGCACCAACTGGACAGCGCTATTGTATGAATGGTGTAGCGATGGAGTTTAATCCAGAAGCGTAAAATAATACAGTGATATCAGGTTCGCTTGATTACTTACTAATTCCCTTTGAACCCCACTCCGACTTCGCCACCCCTAAGCGCGTGCGCTTAGGGGTTTGGTATGCGGGCAAGTAAAACATTAGTATTTAGTACAATTTGATACTGTTTCATGGGTTTTACACGGTTGCATCTATGAACGGGGTGGGATTCAAAGGGAATTTCAGTAATCAAGCAAAAGAGCGATCGCCACTGAGGAAGGCTATGTGCGATATCACATCGTCACGTTGTAAGTAGAAATTGAGTTGTGGTTACGAACGTTGTTTCATCCATAGAGAACATCAAAGCATTTGTTCAAAACGTTTCAACGTTGCTTATTAACCTTTCTCCATCCATAGAGAACATCAAAGGGTTTGTTCAATCCGCTTCAACGTTGCTTATTAACCTTCCTTCATCCATAGAGAACATTAAAGCGTTTGTTCAATCCGCTTCAATATTGCTTATTAACGTGAAGACTTCATTGATAACATGATGAGCGAATATCTAACGAAGTGCGATCGCTCTCAGATACAAGAGTGTGTTATGGCTTTAGCCTAACGCACCATCACTGATTGAGGAATACTTACACGCACCAACTTCAGCAACTATCAAATATAATTAAATTGCCAATATTATTAATAATCAAACAATTTCTATATGAAACGATCAAATATACGAGCAAAAGTGTTGACAGAAATAAATCTCATTCCCGAAGAAAAACTAGAAGAATTATATAATTTTATTCATTATTTTCGAGTTGGAATAGAGGCATCTAAAGTTACACCAGAACAAATTATGCAGTTAGCTGGTTGCTGGGATGATATGTCAGATGAAATGTTTAATGACTTAAATGAAGAAATTCTCACACGTCGCCAGCAAGCTTTTTTGAGGAGAAGAAGCGATGAAACCAGCTTTGGTTGATACCAACATTTTATCTTTATTTTTCCGCAATCAACCTCTGGTTATCAAAAACTTTGATGCATATATTCGAGAATATGGCAAAATAAACATCAGCATCATCACATATTACGAAATAGTTAGCGGATTAAAGCATCGTGATGCACATAAACAATTAACATCTTTTTTAGAATTTGTCTCGTATAATACAGTTTTACCTCTAACTACTGACTCTACAACTATTTCTGGTGATATTTATGCCAAGGTACGAAAAAAGGGGACACCTGTAGACGATATTGATATTCTCATTGCTGGAATTGCTATAACTAACGATTTGGTTCTTGTAACTAATAATCACAGAGATTTTGAGAAGATTGAAGGCTTAGAAATTGTAGACTGGAGCCAAAGCTAGCTAGTAGCGACTGTCTTAAAAGTCAAAATGTTACAAGGTTAACCCGCAGGGTAATCCAAAATCGAATGACGCTGAAATCGTGGTTAAGATTTAAAATCTTTGCTTTTTTAACAAAAATCTTCTTTATAAAGTTATATAAAAATAATGTTGCAAAACTAAATCGTCAAGACCGATGTAGCAAACCAATTTTGGGGAGATGGCGTAAATCCTAAAAAACAGTCATCTGTCAAAATTAAGGAGCCAGATTATGCGGATCATGATGATTCAACCCAACTACCATTCTGGTGGTGCGGAAATTGCGGGAAATTGGCCACCCAGTTGGGTTCCTTATGTAGGTGGAGCGTTGAAAACAGCTGGCTTTACTGACATCTGTTTTGTTGATGCTATGACCGATTATATTGCGGATGATGCTTTAGCGGAAATTATTGCCAAGCATCAGCCGGATGTGGTGCTAGCAACGGCGATTACGCCGATGATTTACCAATCTCAGACAACCCTGAAGATAGTTAAACAAGTTTGTCCGCAAGCTAAGACAATTATGGGTGGGGTTCATCCGACCTATATGTATAATGAAGTTCTCAACGAAGCACCTTGGGTAGATTATATCATCCGGGGAGAAGGGGAAGAAATCACAGTTAATTTGCTCAGAGCGATCGCCAATGGTACAGATGAGAGCGATCGCCGTAATATATTAGGTATTGCTTTCCTCGAAAATGGGCAAGTCGTCGCTACACCAGCCCATCCCCCGATTGCTGATTTAGATACTCTTACCCCAGATTGGAGCCTATTAGACTGGAGTAAATATATCTATACTCCTCTCAACGTCCGAGTTGCAGTTCCCAACTACGCCAGAGGATGTCCCTTCACCTGTCGTTTTTGTTCCCAGTGGAAATTTTGGCGCAAATATCGTTCTGGTACTCCCAAGAAATTCGTCGATGAAATTGAAATCTTGGTGAAAAAACACAAAGTTGGCTTTTTCATTCTCGCAGATGAAGAACCAACAATTAACAAACCAAAATTTATCGCCTTGTGTAACGAATTAATCGAACGTAACTTAGGCGTCTACTGGGGAATCAACACACGGGTGACAGATATTTTACGAGATGAGCAAGAACTACCACTTTACCGCAAAGCCGGACTAGTGCATGTTTCCTTAGGAACAGAAGCAGCAGCGCAGTTAAAGTTAAACTTGTTCCGCAAAGAAACAACCATCGAACAAAATAAACGCGCCATCAAACTCCTAAATCAAAATGGTATCGTTACCGAAGCTCAATTTATCATGGGCTTAGAAAACGAAACCCCGGAAACTATCGAACAAACCTATCAAATGGCTTTGGATTGGAAAGCAGACATGGTGAACTGGAATATGTTTACCCCTTGGCCATTTTCCGAATTATTTCAAGATTTAGGCGATCGCGTCGAAGTTCGCGATTATTCCCAATATAACTTTGTCACGCCGATTATGAAACCGGATGCAATGGAAAGGGAAGATGTTCTCAAAGGAGTACTACGAAACTACGCCCGTTTTTACCTCCGCAAAACCTTTGAATATTGGTTTGTCAAAGATCCATTTAAACGCAAATATCTTTTAGGTTGCTTGAAAGCATTTGTGCAAACCACCCTCAACAAGCGCTTCTATAACCTCAAACGAGTCAAGTACAAGGGACTACAAACCGAGATAGAACTCGGTTTTGATGAGTCGAAGATTCTCACCCGCGAACAAATCGCCCAGCGTAAGCAACAACATCCAGAACTCATGGCGGATGTGAACTTCACAGGTAATATTTCCGCCTGCGGCGCACCGAATGACTTACCGGAATATGATGAGAAACAAGAGGATGTGGTAAATCTTTAAAATGAAAATTTCTTGGTGTCTTGGTGGTGAAAAAAATTATTTTTTAAACACTAAGACACTAAGACACAAAGATTAAACATCTGGGATTCTTCCATACCCAATGACTATTGTACAGACGCGATGAATCGCGTCTCTACCAATGACTTTTGCTGATTCTCTGGTTTTTTCTCCTGAGTACGATTCCAAATAATCAAACCCGCAAGTACGACTAATAATATAGTAATTACCCAAATCACAGGGCCATTTACCGTTGAACGATTTTGATTTTCTGTTGGTTGATTTTTGGTTGGGGATGGATTGGGAGGATTATCGGGTATGGGGTCATGTCGTGTGCCTGGTGGGATAATCATGGTGATGTCTTCATAATTAATCCTGCTATGGCGCATCGGTGGAAATTGTGTCTGTGGTTGAGAGGGAATTCTTGGACTTGGTGATTGAGAAAGTGCTTTCGCCAGTGCTTCTAACCCAGCTGGATCAGTAAAATAGGTGAGGTGATCACAGGTTGCATTTGGTGTTAATATCTGAGGCTGGGGTGAACGGCTGAAACTTATACATTTGATACTAGCCAGAGTCACAGCGATATCATTTGGTTGTTCAAAGAAAACTAAGTTTACTATTTGATCTACACTTTGACCAAAAAGCTTAGACATTAATCTTTGCAGAGGACTTGATTGTTTGTCTATTTGCATTTCTGTAGCGGCGCGAATTAATGAGCGATCGCCTGCGACAATTGTATAAGGAACACCAGGATCGGGATTTTCTGCTAGTTGTTTGAGCAAATCTGAATCTGGATGCATTTGCTCAAGGGAATAATTGTTATTTTCCAGATATTCTAATAAATCAGCTACTATTTTTGCAGGCCAAACAACTGCTGCAAGTTGATTTAAACCAAATACCAAAACTGTAAAAATTAAATCTTGTACCGCAGGCCAAGGAGAGCCAGCGTTGGGTGTACCCAGCATCACCAAGTGTTGTACAATCTCATTACCGCCTTCTCGTTCAATGAACCAACGAGACACTAAGCCACCCATAGAATGAGCAACAATATGTAATTGTTTACCGTGATTTGCACCCAAACCAACTGCTTGCAATTTTTGTTTTAAAAGTCGGGCATTTTCTTCAATAGTTGTATTGAGATTTTCGTAATCAAATGCCAATACTAAGTCATAGTAATCTTTGATTAGATTTTGTTGTCCATCTGCGGTGACTGTAACTTTTTTAATACTAGGAAGTTGAGCTTCTGTATCACCAATAATGCCATGAATGTAGAGAATTATTCTTTGTGCTTGAGTGACTTTTTCTCTGACTGATTCGATGTTTTTGTCATAAATTACTTGTTCGTTTTCATCAACTGTTGCTGCTGCTAAAATCGGATAAGTAAATTTTATTCCCAGCTTCCGACAGATAATTTTTTGAAAAAAGATGCGGATGGAACCTTGTAAACAACGATGACTTCTTGTGGGTGTAGGTAGTCTTTCTATCGTAATTTCTGTTTTTCCATCTAGAGTCTTTTTACCTGTTCCTAGAGGTAAGAAAAATTCCCCATCGTAACTGATTGGTAAAAGATATTCGTTATCTGCGATTTCTCGATCAACTAGTAATTTTAAAGGTGCTGTTTTTGTGACAACTGTGTGATCTACCACGTTACTTAATTCCAAACCACTCAAGCCAGGATCGCTGGCTCGGCTGGTGGTAAATTGAAAGGGTTCGGTATTCTCTAGTTCTTGCAGAAGCGGAGGTAAGGTGACATTTCCTAAGTCTCTGCTGGTTTGCGGTACGGTTGTCAGATTAATTTCTGCTTGTAAATTTGCATGAGGTAACACCTCTACTAAACCATTTTGCAATTGCATGGGGCGATCGCTCTGCAAACTTTTAGAATCTTGAGGACGAACGATAGTGACTGCGACTTCTTGCGTTAGCCAATCATCATTGTTAACTCTGGCTTTCACTCTGACAGCATTGCGATCGCCAACTTCCTGCATTAAACTTTCTAAAACACTCCTTCCCCCGATTGAACGTTTGGGTGAAGGTGGATTTAAGCCATCTTGTTCTAATAAACTCGCATCAAATTCAGAAGTACTAACAATCAATTTCAATATATCTTTGTACTCAGTAATTCCCTGTGCTAAAAACTCATCGGGAATCACAAAACCCAGATCATCAAAACTTGCCACTGTGACGCTAGCTTCACTACCTTTGGGTGCTAAACGCACACTACTTTTATCTGGGAAAAATGGTACTTCGATGCTATAATTTTCGGTGAGATTCAGGATATTACAATAAAGGGTTTTTTCACTGTTATTTGTGAGTACAACTTGAATACTTGGCGGTATCCATTCACCATTTTCATTGGTGTACTCTAACCGCATTTCTGAATCTGAACCAGATTCTTGGCTTCCAGACAAAACGATAATTTCCATCTGGATATCATCAGGTTGAATGCGACTAGTAGCAGGGGTTTTGAGTTGCAAAATATTTTGCCAACGCGCAATATGTTCTAAACGGTGAATAGCTTTGCTAGCAAAATAAGGCATGTAACCAGCCTGAGTTGATTGTTCTGGAATCGGAGCAACTACAGGATGTTTACTAGTAGGAAGTATAATCCAATATTGATTATTTTTTGCTAACAAATAGTAATCTGCATCTTCTGATTTTGTAACTTCCTGCACATACAAAGAACCAATGCTTGCTAATGCTTGACGCGCTAAATCTATACCTGCGCCTTGACCATCAAGATATACTTTCAACGGGGGTAATGGTAGGCTAGTAACTGTCGCCCAATAACTGGTATTTTCAAATAGATTATTGCTTCCCTCAATAATTTCTATTTTACTCCGTTGTGGGAAGACTTGTGTTACGCGTGCTTGAGCTAAAGCATTTCCTAAATCACGCCACTGTTGATCAGCAGTTCCAACTGGGAAAATTGCCAGGAGAGTATCTCCACCATTTTCAGGTTTCGGGATACCATGAACAGCACCCGCATCAATTACCCAACTTCTTTGATTTTCGCTGTAAGTCAAAGTAAAGTAATGAGAACGCTCTCGAATTGCACCGCCCAAAAATGGCTTGTCTAATTCCTGTGCATCAGTGGTGTCAATTTGTGGTGACTGTTCCTTAAGTTTGCCACTAATTAAAGCATTGAGATTTCTCGCTAAATCCCGATAAGTGATATTACTATTAGTTCTTTCTAGAGTTTGCAGTAAAAAGTAAGAAAAAGCACCACGAGATTTCCCATCTTCAGCTTTATACTCTTTCGCTTGTTCGTATTCTCGACACGCAGACAACATGACGTGTCTACCCTTGGGTAACACAACCCCTGTGATTTTTTTCTCCAAACTGCGAGAAGCACTTAAGATTTCTGCAATATTTATCTCATCTGCAAAAATGTAGCTATCCACAGGGCGATCGCGATAATCTATAGGAGCCTGACGCACATTAACTTCAATATCTCTAGTTCCTGAACCAGAATGACAGCAGTCAAGAATCACCACAACATGAGGATTTTTTTGAGCAACTTCCGAAATCAGGTAAGCTATTTCTTTATCGGCTAAATCTCGACTAGTTACTGTCCGGCTATCGTAACAAACCAAAGTTTCATCCAAACGATCTGGCTCTAAACTCCAAAATTCCTGCGGTGACTTTTGTTGTGCGCCATGACCCGCATAATAAAATAAGACAACATCTTCACTATCAGCATTGCACAGATGTTGCCGAAAACCATCAATAATCGCCTGACGAGTAGCATTTTGATTGATTAATATCCAAGGTTGATTTGTTGGTTCTACCAAATTCCATTCGCGATCGCGAGCTACACGTTCTCGTAAATAAGTTTCTACTGCGTTGATGTCGTTAACGCAACCCTGCAAAGATGGTATAGACACAACAGAAGCGGGATCGTATTCATCTATACCGACTAGCAGCGCATAAATATTTTTAGCCATAATATCTCCACTCACTCAGGCTGTTTTCAATATTTTGATGTTTTAATCTGGTGATGGTTCAGGCAAATAAAATTAAAAAAATTTTGTCTCAATACTCAGATAATTCAAAAAGACTTCTAGCCGAACACAAAAATGTCAAAATACACCTATATTTTTATAAAAATTAACAATAGTATTGTTTAAACATAACAATACTAACGCCATTCATAATACAGCAAACAGTAAACAGTGGACAGTGAGTAATAGAATTTGATAACTGATAACTGATAACTGATAACTGGTCTAATTCCCAATCAAATTCCAGAAATACCCATCTGGTGCGACAAAGGAAAAACTTAGTTCTCTAAATTCATTTTCAGTGATAGTTGTAAATTTTTGTATGGAACTTGCTTTGATGCGATCGCAAAATTGATTGAGTTCTCGCACTCGGTAAGTATACAAACACATTCCTAAACTACCTGGTTGTGCTGCTTCATAACGAGAATCCAGATTTATGGCGTTGGGAAAGCGAACAATATAAAGTCTACCGCTACGTGCTGCCATGAAGTCAGTTGTGGAAGAACGTGGATCATCAAAAGCGGTGACAAAAAACTTTTCACCTGGTTGAAGATCAAAAATTTCTCTTCCAGCTAGAGATGATTCGTAGCTAGTTTCGACATCATCACGCACCCGCAACAAACCCAAAACTTCGTCATAAAATTTCAATGTTTCCTTACTGTCATCTTGAACTACCATCCCGATGTGGGTAAACTGACTCGTCTTGAGAGGAGAATTAAAATCAATATTTCCGTAATCGGGGAGTGTATAACCAAACCTTTGAAAAAAAACTTGTCGTGTGAATGGTTGTAGCAATAGCATTTCACGCACCCCAACCATCGCGTCAATAAAAGGACGCTTTTTCCTTTCTTTGTTATAGATTACTTCCCAATGGGGACGGGTAAACCAAAGCGGCCAACCAGCTGCTTTTGCTTCTTCTACATGATTTAAGATGTTGATAATATCGGCAGTTAAAGTTGTTGTCCAACGATTACCCTTCACTTTCATCGATCCCATCTTTAACCCGTTATTTATAGGGTTTTGCCAAATCATCAGACGAATCAAACCATGATCTGCATTTTGGTGGTAAAGGCGAATTGAGCGTAAAGACGAGTCCACACCATACAATTGTTTCGCAACTGTTGCTGATAAATCGCCCTGTTGACCAATGCGATAACCGAATTGCTCCCAATACTGAATCGCCGCAATTGGTTCTGAGACGCCAATACATACTTCATAGATTCCTTCTATTAAATTTTGTAGTCCCTGATGCATAGTTGTTTATACACGTATAACAAAAAGTTAACTTCAATCAAGCTTGAGTAAAGATGCCCGGGTTTTTACAAAAACGAAGCTATCTTGAATTTTGAGATGCCATTGTTATTTTCGCTGTGATCCAGCAGCATCCGCTACAAGTGTAAACATTAAAAAAAAATTAAAAATTTTTGGAATAACTATTGGATTTTGCCTAAAGAAAAGGTTAAAAATTTTACATATAGATTTTTACTTGTATAGGATTTACGTGTTTAACAAAAAGATGATGTTCTGACTACCAAGATTTCAACTATTTTTCTCATTCTCGTAAAACAAAGGCGGGTGCAGTGTATCAGCATTACTACTTATATCAAACACAAGTGACCCGGCTGGATGCTACATCCGACTCTGCGATCGCCTTCGCTTACTACTTAATTTCCATCATGGTTGTTTCTTCTCCTCGCAAACGGCAAGAGATTATCTCTCAGTGGATATACGGAATATTTAGAATTTTATTAGTTTTAAGTATTACAATTAATTTTCTAGAGACTTGGCTGTTTTGGCGCCCAGATTATTGGGTGCTGGGATTACTCAAAGCGATCACAGCTTCTAGTTCAGTGTGTGCCATGATTTTACTGATGCGATCGCTTCCTCAATTTCTAACTAATCCCAACTTGACACAACTGAAGCAAGCCAATCAGCTACTCGAACTGGAAATCAAAGAACGCCATTTAGCTGAAGAAGCACTACGAGAAAGTAAAGAACGTTTTCACAATGCTTTTGATTATGCTGCTATTGGTATGGCTTTAGTAGGGTTAAACGGTAGTTGGCTACAAGTGAATCATGCTTTGTGTGAAATTGTCGGTTACTCGGAAGCAGAATTACTAGCTAAGACTTGCCAAGATATCACCCATGCAGAAGATTTAGAAACAGATTTTGACTACGTACGTCAACTTTTAACTGGTGAGATTCGCTGTTATCACATAGAGAAGCGGTACATACACAAGCTTGGATATGTTCTGTGGATTATGTTAAGTGTATCGTTAGTGTGTGATATCCACGGTCAACCGCTATATTTTATTACTCAGATTCAAGATATCACTGAGCGCAAACGAGCTGAACAAACTTTACAGCAGCAAGCTTATATTTTTGAAAATATCTCCGATGGTGTAATTATTACTGATTTGCTGGGTCGGATTATCGATTGGAACCGAGCCGCCGAGAACATGTTTGGCTATGATAAAGCAGAAATCATAGGTAAAAATCTAAATATATTACACAAACCAGAAGAATCTGCTGTCCTGACAAAAAAAATTATAGACGAGTTACATACTAACAATCGCTGGGCTGGTGAAATTAACTTTGTTCGCAAGGATCGCACCCAAGGAGTATGCGAAACAGTATTTGTCCCACTGTATAATGAACACGGTCAGCCCAGCGCCACAATTGGCGTCAACCGCAACATCACAGAACGCAAACAAGCAGAAGCAGCTTTGCAACAAGCTAATAAGCAACTTACCTCTTGGGTGCAGCAACTCGAACAACGCAACCATGAAATTGCTCTACTCAGTCATATGAGCGATATTTTGCAAGCTTGTCTCACGATAGAAGAAGCATACAAAGTAATTGCTCAGTTAATCCAACCCTTGTTTCCTCAGACATCAGGTGGAGTGTTTATTATTAGTTCCTCAAAACACTTAGTCGAAACTGTGACGATTTGGGGTGACTTAACTGTTGCGAGTAAAACAGTATTTTCAGCCAATCAGTGTTGGGCTTTGCGACGGGGGCGATCGCATCTTTCTACATCTGATCAACAGGGTTTAAAGTGTAGCCACATTGAAGAATCATTTGCAGGTGAAGCCCTTTGTGTACCAATGATGGCTCAGGGTGAAGCTTTGGGAATGCTGCATTTCCATTCCCCAGAACCAGGACAACTAACAGCAGCCAAACAACAATTAGCCTCTGAGGTTGCGGAACGCATCGCCTTAGCTTTAGCCAACTTACGACTCACGGAAGCTTTGCAACAGCAGAGTATTCGTGATCCTCTCACAGGTTTATTTAATCGCCGCTACTTAGAAGAATCTCTAGAACGAGAAATCAGCCGCGCCGAACGCAGTCACAAACATGTGGGCATTATTATGATGGATGTTGATCATTTTAAAAGCTTCAACGATAAATTTGGTCACGAAGCTGGCGATATTGTTTTGCGCGAACTCGGTGCATTCTTGAAAAAACAAATTCGCAAAGCGGATATAGCTTGTCGCTATGGAGGCGAAGAAATAATGTTGATTTTACCAGAAAGTTCTTTAGAAGTTTGTCAAGAAAGAGCCGAGCGCATTCGGCAAACAGTAAAACTTTTAGACCTCCGGTATCAACATCAGAAACTTGGTAGCATTACTTTGTCACTGGGGGTAGCTATGTATCCAGAACATGGTTTAACGGGTACAGCAGTGATTGAAGCCGCCGATACTGCTTTATATATTGCCAAAAAAACTGGACGCGATCGCATCGTCATGGCTCAATCTCAGGTAAGTTTGTATTAAATAAAAAGAGAGGAGGAAAACAATGATAGATCCTAAATGGATAGGGAGAGTCAATTTTTACGAATTAATTTTTGGTACTTTTTTATCCTATATATTTATCGTATTAATGTGGGAAATTGTTTTCAAAACTAAGCTGGAAGAATGGAGATATATATTTATTACATTAATCGGTGCTAGCTTTTTTCTAGTAAATCATTATTTTCAAAATGCGCCTTTTTATCTGTGGCTACTATATGGATATAGTTTAGTATTCCTAGTTGCTTATTACATTATTGGCGTCAAGCCAATGCCAGGTTCTTCACTCAAAAAGATTTTCGCAACTCTGAGTGGTATAGTTTTTACTATTGCTTTTATCTTGTTTGAAAATATTGCCAAATTTGGTGTAGAAAATGGCATTAACGAATTTTGGTTTATGTTAATCGCATATTTTGGTTATCTCGCTATTGTTGTCTGGCGTGCTGAAGTCTTAAAACCAAAATCTCAACAGTTGTAAGCTACTACTTTGTCAAGCTTAAATTGATGACTAAAAAAGTTCGTAGTAAGGACTTTAGTCCTTATTTTTTAAGCAATAAAGTGCTTACTACAAACCTTCTGTTATTTGCGCCCCTCTCCGCGTCGGAGAGGGTTAGCAAATAGTCAATCTTGAGATTCCATCACCTCAGCAGTCTTCTCCCTATCCAACTTGAGAATCAACACACCCAAGGGTGGTAAACATAAATCCACTGAATAAGACCGATTGTGCATTGACCAATTATCAGTCCATTTACCACCTAAATTACCCATATTGCTACCACCGTATTTCCGCGCATCACTATTGAATAATTCGGTATAAAATCCTGGCTCAGGCACACCGATACGGTAGTGAGAATGAGGTTGGGGTGTGAAGTTGCAAACCACAATTACAAAATCTTCAGAGTCTTTGTCTCTGCGGATGAAAGACACGACGCTGTGACGGTTATCACTACAATCAATCCACTCAAACCCTTCCCTAGCAAAATCTAGGGTATACAAAGCTGGTTCGCTGCGGTAAAGATGATTTAGCTCCTTGAAAAATTCTTTGAGCTGTTGGTGGGGTTCATACTGCAACAAATGCCATTCTAAATCAGCCCACACATTCCACTCACTCCACTGCCCAAACTCCATGCTCATAAACATGGTTTTCTTACCTGGGTGAGCAAACATATAAGCGAACAAACAACGAGCGTTGGCAAATTTCTGCCATCTGTCACCCGGCATTTTGCCGATGATGTTGCTCTTACCATGCACAACTTCATCGTGAGATAGTGCCAACATGAAGTTCTCGCTGTGGTGATACCACATACTAAAAGTAACATTGTTCTGGTGGAATTGACGGAACCAAGGGTCCATGCTGAAATAATCCAGCATGTCGTGCATCCAGCCCATGTTCCACTTTAAGTTAAAGCCCAAGCCACCAGTGTAGGTGGGCCAAGAAACCATCGGCCAAGCTGTAGATTCTTCAGCGACAGAGACAACACCAGGAAAATAGCTAAAGATTAGGTGGTTAACCTGACGCAAAAAATCAGCTGCTTCTAGGTTTTCTCTACCTCCATATTGGTTGGGAAGCCATTCGCCTTCTTTGCGGCAATAATCGAGGTAAAGCATAGAAGCAACCGCATCAACACGAATTCCGTCAATGTGGTATTTATCAAACCAAAATAGAGCGTTTGCAACTAAGAAATTGCGGACTTCGTTGCGTGAGTAGTTAAATACCAAAGTTCCCCATTCTTTATGTTCGCCTTTGCGGGGATCGGCATGTTCATAAAGGTGAGTACCATCAAAGAAAGCTAAACCATGACCATCTTTGGGGAAGTGGCCAGGAACCCAATCTACAATCACACCAATATCGTGTTTATGGCACTGGTCAACAAAATACATAAAATCTTCTGGGCTACCGTAACGGGAAGTGGGAGCGTAATAGCCCGTGACTTGATAACCCCAAGAACCATCAAAGGGATGTTCTGCGATCGGCAACAATTCTATGTGAGTGTAGCCCAAATCTTTGACGTAGGGAATCAACCTATCTGCTAATTCTCGATACGTTAGAAAACGCGCACCAGTATTGAGTTCGGAAACAGCAACTACTGGCTCGGTTTCGCCATTCGGGAGTTTGGGTGGTTCCGCACTAGAGGCGTGTAACCAAGAACCTAAATGTACTTCGTAAACTGAGATGGGTTGAGTCAGCGGATCGGTGTGACGCCGCTTTTCCATCCATTCTCCGTCGTTCCACTGATACTTATCTAAGTCACTGACAATCGAAGCTGTTTTAGGACGGGGTTCTTGTTGGAAACCGAAGGGATCAGATTTTTCGTAAATATGACCTTCTATATTTTTGATTTCATATTTGTAATTCTCTCCTACCCCAATTTCAGGAATAAATAATTCCCAAACTCCAGTTTGCCCTTTACGCATCTGGTGTTGGCGTCCGTCCCATTTGTTGAAATCGCCAATCACTGAAACGTTACGAGCATTAGGCGCCCAAACGGCAAAATAAACCCCTTTGACGCCATTGACTTCTGTGGGGTGCGCTCCCAATTTCTCGTAAATGCGGTGATGGTTTCCTTCAGAAAACAAATGTAGATCAAACTCAGTCAAGCGGGGAGAACGGAAGGCATAAGGATCATAGATGACTCGTTCGTGTTCCCCTTCTTTGATTTTGAGTTGGTAGTTTGCTAATTCTTTTGTTTCGATCGCGCATTCAAAAAAATGTGGATCATGCACGCTTTGCATTGGATATTCTTTTCTTTCTTCGGGAAGAAGCACCCACGCCTCACTAGCATTGGGTAGGTAGGCTCGCACAGCCCAAACAGTTTTGCCATTTGTTTCTACAAGATGGGAACCCAATATTTCAAACGGATCTTGATGCTGATTCCAAACGATACGGTTTACTTGTTCGGGGGCAATCATGGTCATAGACATGGAGCTACCTACGTTGGTTTACTGAAAGTGGCTAAGTAAATCTGCTTTTTTAACTTCTATATATTATTCTTTACATTTATTTGCAATTTTGTCTTGATGTCATGGTTAATTAGGGGATTGGGGATCGGGGATCGGGGATCGGGGACAAGGGGGAAACTAATGACAAATGACCAATGACAAGTGACCAATGACCAATTACCAATGACCAATGACAAATGACCATTGACTAAATCAATGTATCCAAAAAAGGGAAAAGCTGGAATAATGCTTTACGCAGCCTCAGCAAAAAGATATTTTCTCTGATTTTGGAATTTAGTTTTGGTGGTGGGGTTTGTTGCAGTTGAGCTTGTAGTTGTGCATACTCAGCAGCAGATAAAGATTTGCCGTCAATGGGCGATCGCGCCGCTAATATAATTTCTGTTCGTAATATTTCTTCTGGTATGTCTTCTGGCGGTGGTAAGGCTATTACTTTTGCTCCTTGATGACTAGTAAGACTTACCACAATGCTACTGATAACTATCAAATAAATGTATTTTCTATTTTTCATTTTTATAAATTTTTCATTTTTGATTTTTAATGTTTAATTTTATTTGTTGAATGCTAAAAAGTTTATACCACAGTTGCTGCTGTGCGACTTGTATATATTGATCAATTGACCAAAAAACAACCGATGCACTCAAGTTGCATCGGCTAGAAGAATATTTATTAAATAGGGACTTGACATTTTGCTCATGCTAATGCAGAGGCTTGGGGTTTGGCAAAGATCATCCTGCCGGCGGATGTTTGCAAGGCGCTGGTGACAACTACCCGCAATTCACCACCGACATAATTACTACCTTCTTCGACTACGACCATTGTGCCATCGTCTAGGTAGCCAATTCCTTGACTGGGTTCTTTACCTTCTTTGAGAATCTTCAGGTCAATGTTATCGCCTGGTAGGTAAGTTGGACGTACAGCATTAACTAAATCGTTAACGTTTAAAACAGGTACTTTTTGAACACTGGCTACTTTGGATAGGTTGTAGTCATTTGTTAGGAGTGTGCCATTGATTTCTTGGGCAAACCGGACTAACTTAGCATCTACGGTTGTGATATCGTCGTAGTCTATTGAGTTAATCAAAATGCGATCAGGGTAAACTGTTTTAATTCGGTTGAGAATTTCTAGTCCCCGTCTTCCCCGTACACGTTTTTGATCTTTGCTTGCATCTGCTACTTGTTGCAGTTCTTGCAAGACAAATTGTGGTACAAGTAACTGTCCTTCCAAAAAGCCAGTTTCTAGAAGTGTTTCAATACGACCATCAATAATGCAGCTAGTGTCTAAAACTTTGGTGCTAGCTGGTTTAAGTGTTCCTTCTACTACCAGTGTTTCTACAGTATTAGGATTAATTAACCTCAACAAACCACGCCCGTGGGTGTCAGCTAGATTCATGCCAGTATAAGCCAGCACGATACTACCAACAACTGCTACCAGTGGCTTAATAAAAAAGCTAAAATCGGCGGGAATTGGTAGCAAAAATAGAGGTGCTAACATGAGATTAGCGATCAATAACCCAATGACCAGACCGATCGCACGGGTTAAGATAATTTCAAATGGCATTTCTCGGACTTGGCTTTCGAGGCGGCGATAAGCTGTCTGAAATCTCAGTCCGACTGCGCCGCCAATAATCGCGGCAAAAGCAGCAAAAACCAAGCGTAGAGCTTCTATGTTTGTTACTCGATCAAGCGCTCCATCTGGCAGCAACTCGATACTGTAGAAACCTACCCCTGCCGCTGCTAGGATGAATGAGAATATGATAATTGCATCAAGCATAATAGTGCTAATTTCCTGCAACAGTTTTAATCGATAGGTAAAGTATTTCTTATCTCATCGCTAAGAGCGATTTAATATATTTACGCTCATACTAGAGGTTGAGACTGACAACATCTGCAATCATTATAACTAAAGATTTTTATGCTCTATTATTGCCATCTTTTTAGTTAAAAACGATAAAAATTTGTTAATAAATAACTAGAAATAATTAAAATAAAATGCTAATTCCAAGAGGGCTGTCAGTACGGATTTTCCCCCTTGCCTGATATCTTCTTATCTTCTGTGTTTTACTTAACTTATTAATTTTCATGTTTTGTAATTTTAATAATCTTATTTTAATTTTTACTCAAAATGGTACAAAAAGATATACTTTCAGACATTCCAACTTCTGCCTACGTACATATTCCTTTTTGCAGACGCCGATGTTTTTACTGTGATTTTCCGATCTATGTTGTAGGCGATCGCTTGCGTGGTGAAACATCTAACACTATTTCTCAATACGTAGACATTCTTTGCCAAGAAATTGCCATTGCTCCTGTTTTTGGCGAATCTTTGCAGACAATCTTCTTTGGTGGTGGTACTCCCTCACTGTTATCTGTGCAGCAATTGCAACATATATTATTGGTGTTAGAGCAAAAGTTTGGTATTGCTCCTGGGGTAGAAATTTCGATGGAAATAGACCCAGGTACGTTTGATCTAGCACATGTTCAAGGCTATCGTAGTGCAGGGATCAACCGCGTCAGCTTGGGTGTACAAGCCTTTGATGCAGATTTATTGCAAGCTTGTGGGCGATCGCATTCCGTAACTGATATTTACAACGCCGTAGACTTAATTTCGCAAGTTGGATTCCCTGAATTTAGCATAGACTTAATTTCCGGATTACCCCATCAAACTTTGGATAGGTGGCAGGAGTCATTAGAAAAAGCAATTGCCATAGCACCGACACATATATCTATATATGATCTGACTATAGAACCAGGAACAGCCTTTGGTCGTTACTACAAAGGCGGTATTCATCCCCTACCAACAGATGAAACCACAGTCAAAATGTACCAGATGGCGCAGCAAATCTTAACTGGTGCAGGTTATGAACATTATGAAATTTCCAACTATGCCAAAGTTGGACACCAATGTCGGCATAATCGAGTTTACTGGCAAAATCGCCCTTATTACGGCTTTGGTATGGGTGCAGCTAGTTATGTCGCCAGAAAAAGATTTACTCGCCCGCGTAAAACCAAAGAATATTACCAATGGGTAGAAGCTGGTTGTGTAATTGATTGTGAAGTAACCTCAGCAGATGAAATTTTGTTAGAAACCTTAATGCTAGGTTTACGTTTAGCAGAAGGTGTAAATTTAGCAGTACTAGTAGAAAAGTTTGGAGAAAAGAAAATAGAAGAGATTGAGAAATGTTTACAGCCGTACTTCCAAAAAGGCTGGGTCAAACTTGAGGGAGAGAAATTGCGTTTGCATGATCCCGATGGATTTTTATTTTCTAACGTGATTTTGTCAAAGTTGTTTGCGGAATTCGGGGTAGATTAGGGATCGGGGATTGGGGATTGGGGAGCGGGGAGGCGGAGCGGGGTTCTTTGGGATTTATAAGTAATCAAGCAAATCTGATATTATCTATTGACAAATGATTATTGACAAATGACAAATGACTACTTTTGCATTGTAATTGCGATCGCTTCTTCAAGTTGTTGCTGAGGAAGAGTTGTTAAAATAAATACTTCTTGTACAGTTTTTCCGTGACGTGCAATTAATTTAAACCCACCGCGAATAGGAACAGATACCCGCAATTGCAACTTTGGACTATGACCTTTTACGCGTCCAATTTCTCCTGGTGTGATGGTTTGGATTCCATCTAGTTTGCAGAGACGTTCGAGGATGGGAATAAGTCCAGGAATATGAGTGGAGTGATTCCAAACTAATCTGCCATCTTTAACAGGTGTTGCTTTACGGGTGTCTGGGGTGGGTTTAGTCATAAATTTTACGCTGCTTCCAGAGGAGCCATTGTTAAACCAGCTCGACGTAATTGCTGATGGTAAAGTTCGGCTGGTTCTTGCGGCCCAGTCCAAACAATGGCTTGACCCTCATAGTGTACTTGATTAGTGAGATCCCAAGCGCGATCGCTAGTCATTCCCGGAATGTACTTGACCAAGCACTCTGCAACGTGCTGAAAAGTATTAAAATCATCATTTAAAACAATGACTTTGTAATTTGGATAGGTCTTACGGGTAACTTGAGTTGACCGTTCAGGAGCTATAGTTGGTGTCGCTGCCATCCCGTAAACAGCTGCTGAAAGTCTGGTAATCATAAAATTAATTAACCAACAGGTCTTTACAAAACTACACTACAATTAACAGTCTAGTCTATAGTCAAGAGTCATTAGTCATTTGTTTTTTGTTTTTTGTTATTTGTCATTAGTCATTTGTCCTTTATTGTAAGTAATGACCAATGACCAATGACCAATGACCAATGACCAATGACTACTTCCAATCTTCCCAATTTTGATTGAAAATTGAGGTATCGGGGAAAGCGGTGGGGTTGCCGTTTTTCTTAAGTAGTTGTTGCAATTTTAGTAATTGCGGCTCTGGTTTGGGCAAATCATCAACTAATTGGTAGGGTGCAATGTTGTTTTTCAAAGCAAAAGCTACTGTAGTTCCCGCCGCAGCGCCAGAAGACCATTCAAAAGAGTGTACCCGGTAGGCTGCTGCTGCAATGTGGCTGGTAGCAATACTTTTACCCCCGACTAGTAAATTATCAATTTTTTGAGGGATCATTGCCCGCAGAGCAATTTGGAAGGGATAAGCTTGACCTGCACCACGTCTTTCTCCTGGACGTTCTTGATTTCCGGGTGCTTCTGGTGGACTTTTAACCATACAAGGATGGAAGTCGATCGCATAGTGTCCAATACCGACTCCATCCGGGAAAACCGTAGAACGAGTACGTTTTGCCACGTTTTCTGGACGCTTTTGACCTGAAAGGATTGATAAAGCTTCTAAACCTGCCAAAGTTGCTTGTAGACGACGATATTCCGCTGGTGAAAGCACTTCCCGATAATAGGGGTCATCGTATTTACGGCGAGAAATATCAACTTCCCAAATACTAAAACCTTGAGGCGCACCCCAACTAGGACGACCAATGATCCGTCTTCCTTCTCGCATATAAGGGTATTTTGACAAACCATGTGCTGTTCCCATGGGGGAATTTAACCCGGAAAGAAAGCGATTGTTTGTCTGTTGTTGCTTGACGCCATTACCTAATTGGGAATCTGTAGTCCCTGCTGTCAACCAGTAATAATAACCAAGAGCATTTTCCTCACCTTTACGCAAGGTTTCTACCCGCAGTCCACCCATCCAACCACCAGGGTTAAGCTGTCCGGTAGCTTTGAGTTGCTCGCGAGTGTAAATCAAGTTGTCTTTGGCAGTTCCGGGACGGTAGTCATTTCCCCAAGTCCAGTTTTGCATGGAAATGTCTCCTGGGGTAGGAGCCGTAAAAGTTACGCCGCCAAATTTCGTTTCTTCGCCTTTTTTCGGACTCCAGATACGACGGTAAGTAAATACTAAAGGAAAGCTGGCTAGTCGTTTCAATTCATAACTGTAATAGGGCGAATACTGCATGTAAAATGGAGGCATGGTTTGGGGTTGCGGTTGCTTGGTTGCCTCCATTGCAAAGGTGTAAGTAAAGCCTTGAGTGCAGTAGGGATCGTTAGTTGCACTAGAAGATGAAGGCTCTAAATAAGAACGTGCATCGATGCCTAGACGATAGGGAACATCAGCAAGACCAATTATTTCTCCAGTCTCACTGGCATCTACAATATACCAGTTAGGAACATTGCCTTTTTGTGCTTGTTTAGGAGCAAGGCGAATGATAGTTTTGGTATAGCGAGAAGAGTTTAGATAGGTATAAGCATCTTGAATGCTCTGAGATAAGGTAAAAGTATTAAGTGGGGGAGCATTGGGTGCTGGTTGATGTTGGATAGCGATCGCACTATTAATGATTTTCCCATCAGAACTAAGATTTAATTCTTTAATGACTGTATTTGGGAACCATTGCAATTTGCCTTTTCCCTGTTTGGCTGCATCTTTGAGCATAGAACTCAAAATTTCATGTCCATCTTTGGGCATAAAACAGGAATCACTTACCCAGCAATCACCAGGGTTGAGTTTGCCGTATTTACGTTCAATTCGTTTTCGCAGTTCTAAGTAACCGCGAGAGTAGTATAACTTTGCTCGTTGGGTTGGTCGTTCGTCAAGTGCCGAAGTTCCTTGAGCCGAAATTTGTCCTCCCAGCCAGTCAGTAATTTCTGTGAGACAAACCGTTCTCCCAGCTAGTAGACCTTCGTAAGCAGTCGCAACACCAGAAAGTCCACCACCGACAACAAGAATGTCACAATTTACCGTTTTGTCGGGTGTTCTCGGTGGTGCTGCAATCACAGCATAAGGTGCAATCAAACTAGAAATGAGAGTCAGACTAATTAAAGAGGTGTAGTGAAAAGATACTGGGTGTTTACATTTCATGTTAAATTCGATTCCGCTCAACTCCTCGATCACGGCTTGTTAACCTGGAATTAAAATTCAGGCTCAAAGCAGAAACCCGTTACAATCGGTTGAATGTAGAAGCCGGAAATTTATTTTACGGCTACTTTTGCAAGTAACATTCAACCGCTACGGGTATCCAAAGATGACTAGCCGCGATTTTATTTTACTTTCGCTACGTACTTTATCAGTTCTTGATGACGGATAGCCCAGATTCCCCAGTTTTATACGTGGTTGAGTTGAGCCGCCAAGGTTCGCGTTGCGAAGAAAATAATAGAGTGGAATATTATAATAAAGCGATACTCTGTAGGAGTGGCTACCGCGATCGCGTAGCGTGATAAAGAGTAAATTGCATACACAACCATGAATGTACAACTTGTTAACTCCCTCGTGGAAGTGGTACTAAACCTCTCGGCCGAAGAGCAAAAACTTTTTCAAGAAAAGCTTAGTAATAAGCATTTAACGTTACGAACCAGTAAACCTAAAACATCAGAAGAAAGATTGTTACTTTGGCAGGATTGGATACACACAGCGCCAAAAAGCTATGCCAACCTTTCTGATGAAGCTCTGCGGCGAGAAAATATCTATGATGATGAAGTATGACCGATTATCTATTAGATACTAATATTCTGTTGCGTTCTAGGGATATATCTTCGCCCGATTACAATCTTGTTGATTGCACAATCAGGTATCTAATATCTAACAACCATCAATGTTTTATTACACCTCAAGTTTTAATTGAACTTTGGGTTGTAGCCACCCGTCCCGTTGCTGTAAATGGATTGGGATGGACATCAGAAGAAACCGAACGAGCAGTATAAATGCTTATAAATCAGTTTGAGTGGCTGGAAGAAACACCAGATATATTTCGCATTTGGTTGAACCTCGCTACAACTCATAGGATTTCAGGGAAGCGCACTGACGATTTACGCATACAAGCAGTAGTGCTTGCCCATAACATCAGTCATATTCTGACTTTAAACCCAAAAGACTTTGTAGAAGTTAAAGGAATTACTATTGTTCATCCCAAGAGCATAATATAGCTAAAGTTTTGGCAATGAAACTCACAACTTGCTGTGTTTTACAGTAAAGCATCTGAAGCAAGTTCCACACCTCCATTTTCATCTTTGCTAGTCTGTATCAGTGTTGTCTATGATAATCATGCTGGTAATCTGCAAACTTTTAACTTCATGAGTTACTTCCGTCCTGCGATTGATGCGATGACTGGTTACGTTCCCGGAGAACAACCGAAACCGGGAACCAAAATTATTAAACTCAATACCAATGAAAATCCTTACCCGCCATCACCAAATGCACTTAGTATCCTTAGAACTTTAGACGGCGAGTGGTTACGGCGTTATCCTGATCCCTTTGCGCGTGAATTTTGTGCAGCTGTCAGTGAAGCTTTGGGTGTACCCACCGATTGGATTATTGTTGGTAACGGTAGTGATGATGTGCTAAATGTGCTGATGCGTGCTTGTGCAGAAGGACGCGATCGCAAAGTTGTTTACCCAATGCCGACTTACGTTTTATATCGTACTCTAGCAGCCATGCAACCTGCGGAAGTTGTGGAAATTCCCTATCCCCAAGATTTTACACTGCCGATTGATGATCTGGTTGCTGCTAATGGCGCGATTACGTTTATTGCTTCTCCCAACAGTCCTTCTGGTCATTCTGTACCGTTGGATGATTTGCGTACTTTAGCACAGAAGGTTTCAGGAGTAGTGGCGATCGATGAAGCCTATGTTGATTTTGCTGAATATTCTGCCTTGCCATTGGTGCAGGAATTTGAGAATGTAATTGTGTTGCGTACTTTATCCAAAGGCTACTCTCTGGCAGGTTTACGGATGGGTTTCGGTATTGCCAATCCGAATTTACTGACAGGGTTGTTTAAAGTTAAAGATAGTTATAACATTGATGCGATCGCCACTCTGGTTGGTGCAGCAGCAATGCGTGATCAAGCTTATAAAAATGATTGTGCTGAGAAAGTCAAAATATCACGAGCAAAGCTGACTGTTGAGTTGAAAAACTTGGGTTTCACAGTTCTTGATTCCCAGGGAAACTTCGTCCTTGCAACACCGGAACAAGCCAATGCAGAACAGCTTTATTTAGGATTGAAGGAACGAGGCATTTTAGTACGCTACTTCAAGCAACCAGGATTAGACAAGAAACTGCGAATTTCAGTCGGTACAGATGAACAGAATCAAACATTAATTGAAGCTTTAGTCACCTTGCTCAAATAACTCCTTCAACCCACTTCAAGTGGGTTTTGGCTATGAGCCAGCTATTTATTTTGAAAGCGAGATTATGGCTCATCAAATCTATTGAATTCACTTTTCACGACCAAATAAATAAAAAAACTATAAAGCTAGCTTTTTTATGCTAATATTTGTCTATTGTATGCGCGTAATTAAGCAGTACAAGGGCGTGTAGCTCAGTGGATAGAGCGTCAGATTCCGGTTCTGTAGGTCGGGGGTTCGAATCCCTCCACGCTCGTTTTTAATGTACATTAACAAATTAAATGTCACTGTTAACAGATTAATGTCATTTTTAACAAATTGATGTCACTGTTAACAAATTATGTGTCACCGTTAGTTATACACTGTTATGTCCTATACAAAGATGGCAGTATTCTCTTTTTGGAGATTGATTGATAACTAAATAAATTATTCACTAGTATAGCCAGAGGTCAGTTCCTCCAAACAAAGAATCTGTCGCTCTATCCTTTCAACCCACCGAAAAACCGTCAGCTTGGCATTGAAATCGAGAACCAGCGACAAAAGTTAACAAAGCTTTTAAAGTAATGCGAATAGTGACTACTTTCAACCCGCCTCTAGCTGGGAGGAGTGTTGAAACGGCGTTAGCACTGCTTTGTCAGGAGCTAAATAAAGTTACTTTCAACCCGCCTCTAGCTGGGAGGAGTGTTGAAACTTAGCTGCCAAAGTCACTCTTTAGGGCAAACTGCCGCTTTCAACCCGCCTCTAGCTGGGAGGAGTGTTGAAACCTAAATACTTGCGATCGCATATCATCCGTAACTTTCTCACTTTCAACCCGCCTCTAGCTGGGAGGAGTGTTGAAACTGGGGATATCCAACTAATGCACATATGTATCAACTTCTTTCAACCCGCCTCTAGCTGGGAGGAGTGTTGAAACTTGAAAAACCCGTTTGCATATTCCCAGGATGAAGCCTTTCAACCCGCCTCTAGCTGGGAGGAGTGTTGAAACCCTTCATAGCGCGTTGTAACCCTTTGTCTAACTGCCTCTTTCAACCCGCCTCTAGCTGGGAGGAGTGTTGAAACTTTTGAGTATTGACACATCTGTTTTAACTGTGTTATCTTTCAACCCGCCTCTAGCTGGGAGGAGTGTTGAAACTCTGCGCCTCAAACCCTTGGCTTGCCAACAGTTCTGAAAGCATTTTTGGCAAGTCTCCCAAAATCACTCATCAGTCAGCACTCAAAAAAGTAAATTAACTGACACCTGAAAGGCTATAAACTTCACCTAATAAGCGATTTAAAGTTTTGGCAGATCCCCAGGGAAATTGACCCCGCTTCGATTCGCCAAAAAATAATTAAGGTGGGTTCCTCCTTGGTCGGAGGTGATTGGGTAGCCACCACTGCGGTAAACCCGCACCTCTATTACTGGGGGTGCGCCTTATTCCTGTCCTCAAGGGACAGCAGCATCAAGGTGGGCAGCTACCAGGGTCAGAAAGCAAAACTGTCTTCCAACAGTCAAACTAACCCACATTTTCACAGTACAGAGGCTTGAATAAAACAAGCATGAACTGCGGCACTATTACTTGTCTCTATTCTATTTTCAAGGTTCTGTTTTCTGTCAATCAGGTTTTTTGGCGAGAATTGTAAGCAGCGATCGCTAATTCTTTCGCTTTCTCTTGCGGACTACCTCGAATTGGTTGTTTTGACTCCTCTATGACAATTCCAGCTTTAGCAGCTGACGAGCAAATATTTGCAATCAATCTGCCGTAGCTCCATTGATGGACGCTAACTCGGTACTGTTTGGCATACTTTTGTTGAACTTCTATTAAGTCTGATTTCTGTTCGGCTTTAGCTTGAATCTCACTTTGAACTTGTTCTCGCATATCGCCCAACTTAGGGAGGACAATACTGCCAGCTTTATATGTTTGGGCGATCGCCACAATTTCTTTAGCTAGTAATCTGTCTACATACTGCCCTAACTCTGATTCTCCCATTTGATTTGGTGCAGCCAATGTTTGAGCTATTTGGCGTTGGTGAGATAAGGTATGTTTTTGTTGTCGCTGTCTATTGAGCAGTCTGTAATTATCGCCCAGTAATTGTTTAATGCTGCGGTAGGTAATGACTTCACTTGTAGAGCCATCAACCACTGCTACTGTTATAGGTTTCTCTAAACCAAGGCTGACACCAACAAGAATATGAGATTGACCTTGATATAAGGGCTTACTGGGGCGGGGAAAGGGGTTATTAATTCTGCCTAGAGAAGAGTTTTTTCGTTTGATATGAGCTTGTTGTTTATCGTTGAGTTCACCTTTAGCTTTTGTTTGGGTGATAGCTTTAGCAATTTCTTCTGCTTTCTCTTCTCTGACAAGGTTTGTTCCTTCAGTTGTCCACAGGCGAGTATCTACAGAACAGTACAAGATTAAGCGGTTAACTTTCCAAGGTTCACCTTTAGCTTCCCCGGATTGCCAAGTAATACGCCCACTTCGGAGAGTAAATAGACTGCTAGAGTGTTGGTTTTTACTGTTTCGTTTAACTTGCTGATCTTCTAAAAAGCGTTGAAACCAGTGGAGTTGGCGAGAATTGCAATAAACTTGAAAAGTATGCTCACTCAAACCATTGAATTTTACACAAATACGTCTACGTTCGTTCTTAAACCAAGTCATGTCTTCGTTGGTTTCATAAGTGACTGGGAAAGGTAGTTTACTAGATTTTTTTAAAAGGCTGTCTTGCCAAGATTTCGCTTCTATTTCACTTTCAGGAACATTATCAGTGGCAAGCAAAAGAGTTTCCAGCCACTTGGCATCGGTTAAATCTCGACCTTTAGGGATTCGTGCCTCTAGTTGTTCTCTAAGGCGTTCAATTTGAATCTCAAGTTTACGGCGACGTTTAGCAAATTTCTCAGTATCTTCTTCTTCTTTGTCTTTGATTTCGCAGCCGTTTTTGAGCAAATAACTAATCGCACAACGAGTCACGATGTCTTCTGTGTCGCAGTAATTTTCAAACAAGGTTTTGGAGATAGTGCGATCACTATCTGAGGCTTTTGATTTTTTAGTTTTTTTACGTTTGTTTCCTTTTGTTGGTTGTGGTTCAACTGTATCGGACTTGGGGGTAAGTTAAGCTAGTATTTCAGTGGCTCTACTACGAAGCCTCTCTAAATTCACACCACTGTTTTCTACTAATTCAGGATCGCTTTTAAGCATTCCCCACCAGCAAATTTTGCCTTCTAGTTGGGACTGCGATCGCTTCATTAGAGCTAGCCAGGATTTGTAAATGTAATTGACTGTCGCGATCGCACTCGTATAAAACCGTGCTGGTTGACCGATGAAACGAGGGTCAGTTTTCAAAGGTTGGCACAATTCTTTGACAATACTAGAGGGGTGTTTACCCTTTTGTCGCCAAGTCTCAAACTCTGGATGTTCAGCCACTTTAGATAGCAATTCGTTTATCAGCGGTGTGTTTTTCTCTGCCATCAGCTTCCATAGCTGTTGGCGAGTATTAACGCTGGCGACAAGACGACATTGAATCGTGATTTGGCTCATGAAGCTTTTAAACAATTATGTTTAATAATAACACATTTGTCTAATAAAAAGTCATGAATAAAATAGTTTCATGCAGGAAACATTTTTTACGAGCAAACAAGCTGCTGTCATGACAGGGTGTACTCTTCGCCAGCTCCAGTACTGGCGTGAGAAGGGTGTAGTTGTTCCCGTTATCAGTGAGACGGGAACAGGGCGTAGTATTTATTACTCAAAAGCCAATATAGTTGAACTGGCAGCAATGGCATATTTGCTGTCTACGGGGTTAAGTTTTGAACTAGCTAGTGAAACCCTCAAAAAGCTGAAAGACCAAGAGCCGGATTTGTTTAATTCAGGTAAGGGAAGGCGTTTTATGTTGCTATGGGATGGGGAAAAACGAACGCTTTTACTTATGGAGTTTGACCGAGAAAAGGCGATCGCATCTCTTGATGAAGGTAAACCTGTGATTCCTGTATGGTTGGACGAAATTTATCAACGGTTAGCGCTGAAGTTGGGAAGTAGTTAAATTTTTCGGGCTTAGTGCTAAGTTTGGTAAGACAGGAGTGATTTGATGAGCGACTTTAGCAAAGAGACAGACGCACGTATTAATATTGATGACCTTCTCCGCCAAGCAGGATGGAACCCGGCTGATAAATCTCAGGTAATGACTGAGGTTTCGGCTCCAATGGCAGATGGTAGGAGAGGTAGAGCCGATTATGTACTGCTTGACCAAAGAGGTCGTCCCTTGGCTGTGATTGAAGCTAAGAAGCGTGCGATTGAGCCTTATGTTGCTAAGAACCAAGCACTTCCCTATGCTCAGAAGTTGGAAGCACCGTTTATTTTCCTCAGTAATGGCGAACTGATTTATTTCTGGGACTATCAAAACGATGATGCCCGGATTGTTAATTCGTTTTTCTCACGGCGAGATTTAGAGCGACTGGTTGAAATGCGCTCGACTCGTCAACCTCTAGCTACTATTGAAATTCCTGAGTATTACACTCGACAAGGAGAAATTCGCTCAGTTCGTCCCTATCAAAGGGAAACTATGCAAGCAATTGACCATGCGGTTGAATTGGGAAAGCGGCGATTTTTACTGGAACTACCTACCGGAACAGGTAAAACTGATTTAATTTGCTTGCAATTAAAACGCTTGATTCAATCGGGATATGCAGAAAAAATCCTGTTTTTAGTGGATAGGGAACAGTTAGCTAAACAGGCATTAGAAGCAATTCAAGATGTTTTAAACCAGTATGGTAGCTACTGGCTCAAGCCGAGTGTAATCCGCCAAGAGCAGCAAATTACAGTTTGCTTACTTCAAACAATGATTAGCCGTTATCGGGAGTTTACTAGCGGTTATTTTGATGTTGTTGTGGCTGATGAATGTCACCGTTCGATTTATGGTGTTTGGCAGACGGCACTTACTCACTTTGATGCGTTCCATATTGGTTTAACTGCTACGCCAGCAGCTTACATTGAACGGAATACTTTTGATTTTTACAACTGCCGGAACGAGCAGCCAGATTTTACCTACTCTATTCAGACGGCATTTGAACAAAAGTATCTTGTTCCCTATCGGTTCGCTACTGGCATCACTGAAATTATTGCTGAAGGTGCTGAAGTTGATGAGGTTTATTATGACCCAGCAGCCTTTGAACGCAAGTGGACTAATGAGGCAAGTAACCGCCTCATGATGCAGGAATTTGATAGACTGGCTTGGGAAAATTATCAAGAATTAGCACCAGGGCAAAAGATTGGGCCTGGTAAGTCAATAGTATTTGCTTTGACAAAAAATCATGCGGCACGGTTAACCAGATATCTTAACGAGTTACATCCAGAATGCAAGGGGCGTTACGCTGAAGTAATTACAAGTGATGTTGCTAATGCCGATGATTTAATTCGCCAGTTCAAATATGAGGATTACCCTCAAGTTGCAGTCAGCGTTGATATGCTCAATACTGGCTTTGATTGCCGGGAAGTTCTGCATTTAGTTATGTGTCGCACAGTGCGGAGTCCAATTCTTTATCAGCAGATTCGTGGACGGGGGACAAGGACTGCGCCACATATTGATAAACGCAAGTTTGTTATTTATGATTTCTTCGGAAATCACCAATATTTTAATGACAGCGATACTGATATTTATGCTGAAACTGGTCGAGGTCATGTATCAATTAGAAGTAACCAGCAACAATCCCGTCCTCGCTCAGAATTAATTGAATTAGGGCTGAGGGATAGATGGCAGCAATATGTGAGTTATGTAGAAGTAGGGACAGAAGGGGAGCGCGTTGATAAGCGTGATTATGTCACTAATTGGGAGCAAACTATTCAATCTGCTGTCAGCAATGATCCAATACTCCAGAAAATCCGGGATGGAGAATTGTTGACGGAAACTGAAGAAACGGAACTCGTGCAGCGTTTGAATACGCCCCGATATTACTTTAATGAAGAAAACTTGCGGCGAGCTTACCGAAATTATAATGGTAGCTTGATTGATTTTATTCGGGCTGCATTGGGAACATTAAAGATTAAAAGTCACGAAGAATTACTAGAAGAAAATTTTAGAGCTTGGTTGGTTTCTCACTCTTTCGCACCAGCCCAAGCTCAGTATCTTTCTTTGTTGAAAAATCGGGGTATTGCCAAAGGTCAGCTAACCATAGATGATTTATTCTTGCCACCCCTTTCAGTTCTCAATGCTGCTGGTTTAGGTATAGAACTGTTTGGTGAGCAGGGATTGCGGGATATTTTTGATGAATTAAACCGCTCTGTGTTTACGGTGGATGCTACAGGTACAGAGGGTTAAGAGAAAAATATGGATTCAGAAATTCGTCGCAAACTCAAGCATATTACTGATACCTTGTGGGCTGGTGGGGTAACAAATCCTGTCACCTATATTGAGCAGATTTCTTACCTGATATACCTGAAGCTGTTGGATGAAGAGGAAGCAAATCGGGAGTTACGCGCCCGTCTTACTGGTAATAATGGTAATGCTAAATTACTATTTCCCCAGCAAGCGGAACGTTATCGCTGGTCAAAATGGCGTTTCAAGAGTGGTACTGAACTGCGGGACTTTTTGCGGGATGAAGTTTTCCCCTACATGGCGAATTCTTTGCTGAAAGATGAGCCAAAAGTGGCAGAGTATTTCCGGGATGCGGTTTTAGAAATTAATGACCCGAATGTTCTCAAGTTGGTAGTTGATGAACTCGATACCTTGGATTTCCTCAAAATGGGTCAGGATGTCAAAGGTGATATTTTTGAGTACCTGTTAACCCATTTAGGTCAATCTGCGCTTAATGGTCAATTCCGTACTCCCCGACAGATACGGGCGTTTATGGTGGAGATGGTTGACCCTGATTTAGGGGATACTATCTGTGATTTGGCTTGTGGAACAGCAGGATTTTTAATTGATAGTATTGAGTATATTTTGGCTAAGTACAGCGAAAATCCCATAGAAGTACCGATTTATGGTGAAGACTGGCTGGAAAAACGGGGACTGACTTTGGCTGAAGCAAAACAGCAAATCTCAAATCTCCAGACTTATCGCAAGGGAAATGGGGATAGATTACCTGACTGGAAACTGTTGGAAGAGTCGATTTATGGCTTTGATGTTTCCCGCCAGATGATGCGAATTTCGATGATGAACTTGGTGCTGCATGGAATTCGCAACGCCAAGCTGAAAGTAGCAAATGTCTTGTCAGATATGGGGGGACTGACAGAAGATGATTTGCGCCGTCGCTATAAGGTAATGTTTGATAATCCGCCTTTTGCGGGAACGTTACCCAAAGATTCTATCCGTGCAGATTTACCAACAAATTCCAAAAAAAGTGAATTGCTGTTTTTGGCTGCAATCATGAAGTCTTTGGTAGCAGGTGGAAAGTGTGCGGTAGTTGTACCAGAAGGGTTACTGTTTGGTTCCACTGGCGCTCATGTAGATTTGCGTAAAAAACTGGTGACAGAATTTGATTTATTGGCAGTGGTTTCTTTACCTGCGGGTGTGTTTAAGCCATAAGTAGTTACTCAAAATTAATTACATAGTTTTGTCCAAATTCTCTGAGTATTTTTTCCAGAGATTCAACAAACGTTTGCCAGCTAGAATAAGCATCGAGCTCAATCCATTGATATTTAA
>JANBVI010000071.1 GCA_024239075.1 Fischerella sp. CENA71
TAAATATCAATGGATTGAGCTCGATGCTTATTCTAGCTGGCAAACGTTTGTTGAATCTCTGGAAAAAATACTCAGAGAATTTGGACAAAACTATGTAATTAATTTTGAGTAACTACTTAGGTAACAGAAATAGGAAATAGTGCGACGGATACATTTATTTCAGTCGTTTTAAAAAATGGGGTTGGTGATGGTAGGTGTAAAATATTTGACGATGCAAGAGCTAGAAGCGAGATTGGACGAGATCCGCCAGTCACCCAAAGATAAGGGCGTGTTGGAGTTGATTGTACGACGTCCGCAAAATGGTGAGCGGGAAGTCTTGGAAGAAGGTGAACTTGATCTGCTAGAAGGATTAGTAGGCGACAATTGGAGAACCCGTGGTAGTTCTAGTACATCAGATGGATCGTCTCATCCTGACATGCAACTTAATATTATGAATTCCCGCGTGATTGCCCTTGTAGCACAAGATAAAAATCGATGGCAACTGGCAGGGGATCAGCTTTTTATCGACATGGATCTGAGCGCTGAAAATTTACCACCAGGAACCCAATTAGCCCTCGGCTCGGCTGTGATTGAAGTTACTAATCAACCTCATAATGGCTGTAAAAAATTTGTGGCACGTTTTGGAGTAGATGCGATGAAATTTGTCAATTCACCTGTGGGAAAACAACTTCGTCTGCGTGGCATCAATGCTAAAGTCATTCAATCTGGTGTGATTCGGGTTGGTGATATTGTTTCTTGCCTTTACTAGGTTTTGAAGCGTTCATCTACCGGAATCCGATAGCCATTGGCGAGACGATTAGTCATATTTGCAGTAGCAGCGATCGCCATTAATTCACCAAACATTTGATCACTCATACCTTTACTATACGCTGCTGCTGTATGTGAAGCGATGCAATATTCACAGCCATTAGTCACACTCACAGCGATGTAAATCAACTCGCGCATCAGGGGATCAATTTCTCCAGGACTAGTCATTACTTCCTTGACTGCCTGCCAAGTTCGCTGTAGTGTAGGCGGATGGTTGGCAATAGCTTTCCAAAAGTTGTTAATTTCGTCAGTTTTACGAGTAGCACGGATGTCATCATATATTGCACGTACTTCCTCGCAGCTCTCTTCGTATTCAATCAGCTTAGTCATTTTTCAACTTTAGTTAAGTTTTTCCTGTCAGTAATTTAATACAAAATAAGCCAGGGATCACTCCCTGGCTTAAATACTTATGTAGTCAGCGTTGATTTACTGATATTGATACTGATACTGAGTTGCGATTCCTGGAGGTAAGAAAGCACCTTCTAAATCAGCCCCTAGCAGGTTTGCTCCTTCTATGTTCGCTGTTGTGAGATTTGTTTTTTGTAAATCAGCTTTCTGTAGATTTGCTCCAGAAAGATTTGCTCCTTGCAAATTAGCTCCCTCTAAATCTGCATCATATAGGTTTGCTCCAGAGAGATTTACTCCTGAGAGGTTTGCTTTGCTTAAATCTATGGTTTGTTCATTAGTTTATTCCTTTTGAACTTGGTAATCTTTTTTATCTGCTTTTAGTTCACCTTGATTTCAAGATAGAACCAATCAAACTCTGAAAGCAAATATTATTATTTTTCCTAACAATAGACAAAAATGATGATTTTCTTTGAGTCAACAATTTAGCCTACAAACAGATGGTGTTCCCTTGCTTTTCAAAACTCGTGTTGGGCTTTTTGTTTATAATTCTTGAATTATGCTTGCGAATTTAAATAAATAACGATCTCTAGGGATTTTCTAACCTGTCTCGGTTTACCCAACGATTGACAAACTCGTTGTTGTGTTTACGTACCCTAACTTGTACTTGCTTTGAGCCTAACTTGACTACTTCCACAGGAATTCTCTGCACGTTGTTAGAGTCAGCACGAGCTTTATAAAGCCAAACTACTTTTTGCCCTACTAAGTAGTCATGATATTTGCTGAGGTGTGGTGCTTCATCCGCCCATGCGCTTAAAGGACTTACTAGATTGATTAAAAGCATTAAGAGGATTAAAGTGATTTGGAAAAATTTCATAATTACATTCGTATCAGAACATTCAACAGTTTTCAGTATAAGGAAGACTGGCTGGTTATTCTCTTGGGATTCACAATCCCCCCACTTCAAAAAGGGTGCCTTTCAAGGGGGATCTAAATAAGCGTTTGAAACTTTGATAACTGTTCACTGTTCACTTGCCTAACATCTATTTAAAAAGTGTTGCCACACTGGGAACAAGTTGAAAAGTACCACTTTTCATCATAATGGAGAATCCCAGCCACATTAACACAAACGGGAAGATTTTTCGACCATAGCGAGCCATAAGCGGAGCCATGAGAGGATTACGAGTCAGATTGTAAGAGAGTAAGCACCATAGTCCAACGGTCAAATAGCAAACACATAAAATCACTCCTAAACTTGGCAGATTAGTACTAGCAAACAAAGGTACATAAATACCAATGTTGTTTCCTCCATTCGCAATAGTGACTGCTGAAACCCGGTAAGTTTGAGGATCGCGTAGAGTTGCCAATAATGATTGTTTACGCCGTCTAGGATGGACTGAATTACTAAACTTAACTGACACATCTTGTATCGTGTCGCCATCGTCATCTCGACTCATGAGATTACTGATACCAATAATAATTGGTAGGATGCCTAAAAGTCCAATCCAAGGTTCTGGAAGAAATAAACCGCCAAAAAAACCAGGTAAGCTAGCAAATACTAATGCTGTAAATCCAACAAATTCACCCAGAATAATATGCTTCGGCTGAAAGGTGCGATTAACTTTTCCAAAAAAAGCTGTCAAGTAGATATTGTCATCAAAGGTAGTTGCAAAAGCGGCAGAGATGCCAATAATTAAAGTACCAATTAACCAACTCATATTTTTTGCTCACAAAGGTTCAAAATTACTTCTTTAATCCTTATCTGCTGTTAAGAAGTGAGGGCAGTTTAGGAGATAGTTGAATTGTTTTTATTTCGGTGCGATCGCCATTAATTATATTTGATCTGTTTTCTTAACAACTTAGCTTGTTATTAATATTATGTTTTTACCCAAATAAGAGCAAATATTCTTTTTTTTGAAAATAATAAACAAAATTTATTAAATTAAGTACTAATAGCTGAAGTCAAAATTAGTCATAGATAAGCTATCTAACTTTTGTTATTGGTTATTCTGTAGAAACAGCAATTCATCCAAATGTCACCGTACAAATGGGAGAATAATTTTTAATTATGAAATCTACTAGATAGAGAGGATCTCTAACTCCAAAACATCAGCACAAATTACGCAGAATCCCGGAAAGCATCTGTTGACTCTGCGATTAAACATATACCAATTAATCCTACGGTAAGTACGGTTAAACCACGATTTTCCAAAGTGTGGCTATCAATCAAAATATAGATACCCAATCCTATAAGTATAAAAGGAACAAAATAATTACCGTAGCGAGTAAAGAGTTTGGCAAGTGTGGGGACTTGGGTAAAGCGATAAGCAGCATAGCACCAAACCGCAACTAATGAAAAGAAAACTACCAGAATCATTCCCAAATCTTCCCAGGTACAGCTAGCAAACAATGGCACGTAGATACTGAGATTATCACCACCATTAGCGATAGTTACAGCAGCAACTCCATAAGCTTGAGGAGAAAACAGGCTAGCTAGCCAAGAATTTGCAGACTGTTCTGGTTCTGGTGGAGTTTCATCCTCATCACTCGCCGGATTCAACAAGCGATTAATACCAATAGCGATGGGAACCGTACCTAAAAGTCCAATCCAAGCCTCTGGGAAAAGCCTACCACCAAAAAAACTGGGTAAACTAGCAAGCACGAGTGTCGTAAAACCGAGATACTGTCCGATGACAATATGTTGATGTCGGAAAGTTGGACTCACCTGCGAGAAAAACAGTAGCAGAACCACAATATCATCTAGATTGGTGGCAGCAAAGGCAGCAAATCCAGTTGAAAGCGCACCGATGAAGTCATTCATTAGACTTGTCCGAAAACTTCAAAGCCAGACTGTTCAAAGCTTTGAAACAAAACTTTGATATTTGCGTAAAAACGTAATAATCAGGATTTGAGATAGTTACTGTTAGTTTAGAGGCATAAAAGTTAACTTCTCCTTTTTTAAATTTTCTGACTACTCGTAGTAGCTAAGTTGGCAGGATTAAGCTACCAATTCTCAGCCTAACTAACCCGCAAACTGTTAAGATAATCTGCTCATAGGTCTCAAGCTTTAAGCGAAATCTTTGTGAGGCTATGCGGAATATTTTAAGCAATCGAATCAAATGTTCAATCAATATCCGATTACTAGACAAAGCCTTATTATCATCTTTTTGCTGTTGAGTTAATTCTCGTTTTGGTTTCCTTTTGTGAGGAGTAGTGATGTTTTTGCCGCCTTGAAATCCTTTATCACCTGAAAAAGGTTGAGATTTATCAAATTTTGGTTGAGATTGACGAAACAATTTTATATCTGCTGTTGGTCCAGGAACCCCCACCTCTACTTCAACAATATCCTTACCTTCTGGCATCCCGAACATTAAACTTTTTAATGTATGTTGTCTCTTTTTACCAGAAAAATATTTTTGTTGCTCTTTTTGGTCAGAATTCCTATATATTGGCTGTTCCAGACTATCGACCAATAGCCTAAAATTAGTTAACGTTTCTTGAACAAATAGCAGATCACTTTCATTCTTTGAGACTTGTTCTAATAAACTAGCTGGTAAAATATCTCGCAGTATTGGTATCCAATAATGAAAAGTGTCGTTAGCTTCTGTCTTAGAAACGCCAAACATCATTCCTAATACCTGAAATGTTGGCATCTGTCTTAGATAATATAAGCATAAACAGACTTGCTCACTTCTTGACAACTTAGTTGGCCGACCTCCTCCAGATGCATTAATTCTAATTTTTTGGCTCTCCTGTTTCACTTTGATTTCTTGGTGTCGCTTTTCGGCACATCTTAACAGTGATTGTAGTTGTTCGTAACTAATTCCTAAAATTTGTTTTGTCCGGTGTGGATATTTCTCGATATAATCGAAAACCATAACTAATTCTGAAAAATGGTGGACGCTAATTTTAACGTTTTACCATTTTTCTTTTTCTATGTTAATATTTCGGACAAGTCTATTGGATGAATTCCTTCACTAAGAATTCCCGGTTGCACCTCGCCAAACTTCATTAAAACTCCTCGCTGTCCAGGATTGATAATTACGAAAAAGCTACAAATGATAGTTAAAGCACACAGTAATAAAACTATTCTGACTATTGCTTGAATATCTTTATTTTGTTTTTGAACTGAATTAGAATGAATCAATTCTGTTTCTAAAGCAGAACTTTGATTATTAATTGTTGTTAGAGATTCTAGATTCATAACTTCAATCTCCTAAATATCAATACATTGAAGTTTATTGACAATTTAACCTGCGAATTAGCATGTATTTGTACAAAAGCTATTTATAATTGTACAAAACTAAAAATATACGAATAATCTATTTACATCATCTGCTATTTATATGTATTTATCTGCATGTCTTGGTAGTTGAATTATAAAAATTTTTTTGAAAAATCCGATTATTTCCTATTATATTTGTAACAATCAAGAGCCAATACTTCCTGAATTTCTGGTGTTGTTCGCTTAGAAAAGCCCCAAGTAAACAGAACTAAAATTAGTG
Source organism: Fischerella sp. CENA71 (assembly GCA_024239075.1). Lineage (GTDB taxonomy): Bacteria > Cyanobacteriota > Cyanobacteriia > Cyanobacteriales > Nostocaceae > Pelatocladus. The sequence goes on from JANBVI010000071.1 coordinate 5,658, forward strand.
TTAGCATCATCCATTGCGGCGGTACATGATCTGGAATCAAAGCTTTAAACATCAATCTCACGCCCACACCAAACACTGTTAAGTAAGCAGCATCCAGTAAATAAGTAAACTCAGATAGCCAACGTACAAATAAAGCAGCCATAAAGCGTAAAGTGATAATACCAATTACGCAACCAATCATCACTAACCATGTTTGATTAGAAACTGCGACTGCGGCTGTAACACTATCTAGAGAAAAAGCTAAATCTGTAACAGCAATCAAGAGGATAACTTGTCCAAATGTATAATTTATATTTTTGCTATAGTTATTTATTTGTTCTTTTCCCAATGCTGAATTTGGCTCAAAATATTGCCAAAAATGCTTTCCTGATAGCCAAATTAGATAAAGTGCGCCTCCCAATTCAAACTGCCAAAACTGAATCACCCAAGTTGCTGTAAAAAGTAAACCAATCCGCAGAATAAAGGCAATAATTAATCCCCAATTTAAAGCTTGGCGTTGTTTATGTGGCTCTTTAATATCTTGAACTAATGCTGCTAAAGCAACTGCATTATCAGCAGAGAGAACTGTTTCTAATGCAACTAATACTAGTAAAAGCCCAAAGGTTTTTATAGATAAATCTACACCCAATTGTCCACTTAACTGTTCTAGCATCCTCATTTCTCCAAATAATTGCCGCACTCAGATACTGAGTAAAATTAATTGTTATGAAAACAGGACTAGAGTTGATAATTTCAATATCTAAAATCGAAATTTGTATCAGTTCCAGCCCTATATAATTCCCAGAGAAAACTAACTCAATATCATCTCAATAAGATTTTTATAATCTCGAATTTAGCCATTATCTCCGCCAGTCAATGTATTGGGAATGCGAGAGTCAACAAAAGCTTGCGATACATTTGGGATAAACCAATCCTGATCACCAGGCTTAACAATTTTGGCATTGGGGAGATTTAATTCCAATTCCGAAGTATCTGGGTTTTTCTTAACTAAAAGTTGTGTACCATCCATAATCCTGATTGCAACAGCACCAGTTTTATCCAAGGAAGCAACTTTCACATCACTAGGCAGATAAACACCTTGACAATCCCATTGATCGGGTGTGGTTTGACCATTTGCTAGAAAGTAGAGTTGATTGCTGTTCTCAGATTCTTCCGATTCTTCGTCAGCATTACCGTAGATTGCTAGGTTCCCACCACTTTCGTTGCGACATTGTCCCCAAGCTATCCCTGATTCTATAGCTGCTTTTTGGAATTCTAATTCATCAATTTGGCGTTGTACATCTGCGGGGATCGTACCTTCAGCACTTTTCTTCAGTTCCTTGATGGTTTTTGTCACTTCAATGTAATCGGGGTTCTTGCTAAATTTGGGTCTATCTGCCCAGGAAGGTTGAGCGATCGCTAAGTTAACAAACAGAACCGCAATTGCAAGCGCAATTTTTAGAAGTTTCATGATTCTTCTCCTTTAAAACTAAAGATTGTTGGCAAACTTGAATGCAGACTAGGTTTTTGATATTTAGATGAAGCTGTGTTAACGGGAGAATTTATCGTCTGCTGTTGTTTTAGTCCGACTTCATTGAAAACCTTAGTTTTAATTTAGGTTTTATCGCTGATATGATCAAACGTAATTTTTTTTTGAAACAATAATCAGAAGTAATGGAAACTTTCACAAGAACTTCCAAGCTGACCCAACGATATCAGAGAAACTTGTAAACTTATGATGCACACGAATCATTCATCTGTATTTATATGTGTGCATCTGACATTCTCGACTCAATAATGCTGAACACTTGAATTAATACGCGGCTACAAAGCTATAGATTAGTCCAGAAAGCGCCAGCAGCGTCATCACCGTATACGTCAAGTCTCTGTGCCGCACAAAAGTAAATACCGAAACTGCAACACGAATGACGGGAATAGCAATTAATTGTAGAAGCCCAAATATAATGATGCTGTTGTGACTACCTGATAAAATCCCTCTAATTACAAGGCTGGGAGCATCCAATACTGATGGTTGTCCTTGAAAAAATTGATAGTTAGCAGGTTCTGTACCATAACAAACTAAGTACAAAATTCCACCTATCAATACCGTAGAATAGGCAATAAGAATACCATATTTTAATAAATTGCCTATCAACCGCTCAAATCGCTGCTCATTCGACAATGCTTTTGCGTAATCATTTTCACATACAGATAGTGAGCGCTTTAATAGAAAGAAACGAAGCAATAAAAGCTCCAATTAACGCTCCGCTTATGGTTGCGACTTCTAAAAACATTCCCAATCGCAGATTAGTGTAGCCTTTTTTGATATACGTAGATGCAGCCGCGCAGGAAGTCGCAATCACAGACACCAATGAAGCACCGATCGCATATCTAATATCAATTCCAAAAACTGAAGTTAATAAAGGAACAATGACAACTCCACCCCCTAACCCAGTCAGCGCCCCCAAAAAGCCAGCGAGGAATGAGCCAATACAAATTAGCAGGGAAAATTCCAGGATGTTCACAAATCATTCCCCAAATGTATAGATGTATAAAAATATTGTGGTTTTCTTTGTTACTAAAGTTTTTAAGTAAAAATAGTTAATATTAATGCCAAGTTTGGTGAAAACTATTACACATATTTGAGAGGTAGTAGCCTACCAATCTTGTTTGCATGTTTAACTACTAACGATAAATAGAGCCTCTGGCTCTGATTGAAAATTGTGTAATACACTTAGAAAACCTAGTTTTACTCTAAAGTTTGTTGCTATAAAGAATCAAATACTATTTTTTTTCAAAATAATAACCAAAAGTAATACCTTGGATATAGCTCTGATACCCCACCTGTTATAAAGCTTTTATAATAATGTATAATTTTTAACTCATTAGACTAAGCGATCGCAGTTTGAATATCACTCACCAATTGATCAATCCTAGCTTGAGTAGTATCCCACGAACACATAAATCGTACTCCTCCTACACCGATAAATGTGTAAAATTGCCAGTTCTTTTCTTGTAGGTTTTTAATTACTTGTTCTGGTAATTTAACAAAAACAGTATTGACTTCTCTAGGAAACATAATTTCAATACCTTCTATTTTTAATAATTGATTTTCTAAATATTCAGCACATTGATTAGCATGATGAGCATTTTTTAACCATGCTCCTGTCTCTAATAAGCCAAGCCAGGGAGCAGAAATAAATCGCATTTTAGATGCAAGTTGACCTGCTTGTTTACAACGATAGGCAAAATCTTCAGCTAATCTTTTATTAAAGAAAATAATTGCTTCTCCTAATGCCATCCCATTCTTTGTGCCACAAAAACATAACACATCTACCCCGCTCTTCCAGGTAATTTCCGCAGGGCTTTTATTCATAGCAACGACTGCATTGGCAAAGCGAGCGCCATCCATGTGAATCTTTAATTTGTATTTTTGTGCAACTGATTTAATTGCCACTAATTCGTCGATGGAATATAGTGTTCCTAATTCTGTTGCTTGTGTGAGACTAATGACTTTTGGTTTGGGATAGTGAATATCTCCCCGCTTATTAACAATTGATTCTATAGATTCTGGAGTTAACTTACCATTATTTCCTTTCGCAAGTAGAAGTTTGGAACCATTAGAAGCAAATTCAGGAGCGCCACATTCATCAGTTTCAATATGGGCAAGTTCATGACAAATAACACTATGATATGACTGACACAAAGCAGCTAGTGATAAGGAATTTGCAGCAGTACCGTTAAAGACAAAAAAGACCTCGCAATCAATTTCAAAAAGTTCTCTAAAACTATCTGCTGCTTTTTGAGTCCATTCATCATTTCCATAGGCTGGAGCACTACCATAATTTGCCTTGATCATGTATTCCAATACTTCTGGACAAATTCCAGAGTAGTTATCACTTGCAAACTGCTCTACATTAAAATTCATACACTGTATTTACATATAAATTTTCTGGCACAAATATCTCATGTTATCAAAGCATTAAGCATCTGGTGGAAAATCACCATCTAGCCTGGATAGCTTTAGATTAGCCCTGATCACAACTGCTCTGGTGGTAGGGCTATGAATCCTGTTTTTACCCCACGCTTGAATCCTGCTTGTTCATAGAAGTGCAACGTTTCCTCAAGTTTTGAGCTAGTCAGAAGCATGACTTTGTAACACCCTTGCTCCCACGCCAAAGTTAAAGCATAACGCACCACCTGTGTACCAAATCCCTGGCGTCGATAATCTGAGTCAGTGATAACATTTTCAATGATGCCATACGGACGAGCGCCGCGTGTCAGGTTGGGAACAATGGTTAAATTACATGTTGCTACCAACTGACCAGCAACATCGGCAACAATGTAAAAAAGATTTGGATCGCGTAGAATAGCATTCCAAATAGAATACAACACATCGTTGGCAGGTAAAGGTGCATCAACAGGATTTAGCTGATGATACAACGCCAGAAGTTGCGGAAGTTCGTTGCGTGTAATCAAACGAATGGTGATAGTTGTATCTGGGAAATAAGTCAGGCTAATTGATTTTGGTTTTGCTCTGGATACCCACCCATCTTTTTCCTTCGCAGATTGAACAGATATGTCGTCAGCACTCATAGTTTCACAACTGGTATTGAAAAATTTCAGACGTAAAGACTCGCTAATAGACTCAAAAAAGTTATTAGTAAAGAAAACACTCTTAAACCTATCGAAAAAGTGTATAATAAATTAATATCCTAAAAGTTTATCGATAAACAGTAGTTTTTAGAATAAGCACAAAATCATCAACCTCGAAAGGCAATTTCAGAAGCAATCCATTGACAGCTTTTGATATTTGTCTAAATTTAGTTGTGCGTATTTAAACAGCTGTTCACAACTTGCTTGGCCAAGCATTTGCTCAACTCCAAGAAATTACAAAGTCAAAAGGTGTAAAAGTGAAGTACACAATACAGATTAACGAAAATTTGGCAACAACAGGACAAGTAATCGCAAAACAGCTAGAGCAAGCTATTCAAGAGGGTTTTAAGTCAGTTTTGAATCTGCGATCGCCTGATGAATTAGGGTTTGTTAAAGATGAGCAGCAGGTGGCAGAAACATTAGGATTATATTATGCTAACGTTCCACTCAAGTTAGAAACCCTGAACGAAGAGCTAATTACCGCAATCCTGAAGATCATTGAACTGCTCCCGAAACCAGCTCTTGTACATTGTGCAGCAGGTATGCGCTCAACTGGAATTGCACTATTAAGTATTGCTGTTGAGCAGGGATTAACACTAGAGCAAACCCTAGAATTTGCTCGTAATCTAGGGTTTGGGTTCGCTGAACATGTTAGCGAAAATTTTAGCGAACATATCGGCGTTAGTCCCCGATTGAAACAATTATTTGTCGATTATATTAACAAGCACACGAAAAAAGCCGTTCCTACTGACTAATCTCAACTATTGGGTATCTTCTGATTTTTATACGACTTAGCAAGAATATTTCAGCAAGGAGTGGCGATCACCCACTCTTTTTTATTTGTTAATTCACTAAAGTTGCTATGATGTACTGGTCGTTGAGTGATTATGTTCCTGAGATTTTCGTAATGTCATAAATGCTAGGATAGCGACTACTGTCAGGTAGATACGTTGCAACCATACATTACTCAATTTGAGAGCAATACCACCTCCAATGATTCCACCGATAAACATAGAAATACCAAGAATTATCCCTAAATGGTAATCTACTATTCCTTGTTGAATAAAAATCAAAGTGGCTACAAAGGATGAAAATACATTAATAACTTTAGTAGTTGCGATCGCTTCCACAAATGTCATCCGGAATAGCATGACATACGCAGCTGTCAGTAGAGTCACATAACCACCACTAAAAAAACCACCATAAACTCCAAGTAAAAAAGTAGCTATGTAGCCTGCAATTTCTGCAATACATAGAGGAATAACTTGGACTGGAGCGACGCCAGCATGACTATTCATAACTGATAACATAGCCACTACTAGCATTGAAATAGAAATTATCAAAGGCATAGATTTTGAGGGCAAAATCAGTACAAGTAATGCTCCCGAAACAGAACCTGCTATAGTTAATAAAATTATTAATGGTAGACGTCTGGTGTTAATTACGCTTTTACCAATAAAAGGTAATGTTCCACCAATACTCATTAACGTTAATGCAAACATATTGGTAGCGATCGCAATACGCGGTTCCACTCCAAATTCCAACATCACAGGCACAGTAATGAGAGATGTACTACCAGCAATCACACTAATAATGCTGGCTGCAAAAAAAATGCCAGCAAGGATCAGTACCTGCAAAATGTCCACAAATTTATTTTGATTCTATATAAGTATTTAAGACTTATTTTAGTATTTATTTAATAAATTAGCAATTATGAAATGCGAGCATAAAAATACCAATTTTTTATTAAAAAATCATTTCTGGCAACAAATAAGTTGGTATAAAAAAAGATACTCTAATGTATTTTTAGCATCTTCAATGAACATAAACTATTAGCGATCGCTATCTAAAAATAAGACTTGTTCAGAGGTACTAGCTGGTAGTTCACGTGTTGCATCGTAGATATCAGAAATACGATCAAATAAAATAGTCATTTTTATTGATTCCTTCTAGTTAATTGAAATTTAGGTTGAAGATAATTGCACAAGCCTAACTATGAATAAAAAAGTAGATAGTCATGCTAAAGCCTACAACTACGACAAAGATCCGAATTAAACGGGGTTCAAGCTTGCGAGCATAATGAGCGCATAAATAACCACCAAGGGAAGCACCCATCGCCATTAAAATAGTTTGCTGCCAAGCAATCACACCAGCAAAAATAAAAGGAATGATTGCGATTCCATTGACGCAACTACCTAAAAATGCTTTGAAAGCATTCATTGTATGAATATTTTTGATGCCTAAAAATGCTAAGGTAGCCAGCATTAGAATTCCCAAACCTGCCCCAAAAAAACCACCGTAGATAGCGATCGCCAGTTGAGCCAGCATGAGTGTGATAATGGGTGGAGATTCTGACGAAGACTTCTGACTTTGAAGTTGAAACCAGGCTTTCAGGGGTTCGCTAAATGTAAATATCAGTGTTGCTAAAAGTAAGAGATAGGGGATCAGCTTTTTAAATACATCTGGTGAGGTATATAACAAAGCTATAGAGCCAATCACGCCACCAACTAAACTGGTGGTACATAGTAAGAATAGTTCTCGCCGTTGGATGCTTAGATCCTTGCGATACGCTCCCGCAGTTGCAAGAGCTGCTACCCAGATAGCAGTATTATTCGTCGCATTAGCAGCAATTGGGGGTATACCTGTAAAGATTAAAGTGGGAAATGTAATAAAGCTGCCACCTCCAGCCACAGCATTGAGTCCACCCGCAATGAATGCAGTACCAAAGAGAAGTAAGGTATGAAGAAGCGTTAAAGGTTGAGGAGCAATCATGTTCAACCCTGAAAGATGTTTGAGCAGCCTAGATGGAAACCCGATGGAAGATGATTGTGATCGCCTGTGCATCTGATTCTTTAGCTTTTCTAATATTCATTTGAAGTAACTTTCGTTTATAATTCACGCCTACTGCTTAAGTAGCAATACTTCCCGCAGCATAACTCCTAAATCCTGCAATGCCCTTTCCCCATCCCCCACAAAGGTTGTGCCGTGCATTGTTGCTAGTGTACGCGGCTTGAGTGCTGCTAATTCTTGAAGAATGCGATCAGTATGTGTTGTGTAGGGGATGTAATTTGGAAAAGGACTGGCTTCGTAATTTATAATAGTTTGACGCGATCGCTCAATGACATCAGATTCAGTTATTGGTTCTACATCTCCAAACTGGTGGAATAAGTCTGAACAAAATAAGGTTTTATGAGTAGTTTCAAAGAATAATCCAGCATCCCAACCGTGGGGAACTTGTGGTGTGTGTTGAAATTGAAAGCGATATTTCCCAGTGTTCAAGACCTCATTGTGTTGTAGACTTTTAGCGGGACGAATGGCAAAGTCATCTACACTGACAAAAGCTGCTATAGGGCTACAAACTGTCTGAGCATTTGGTGCGATCGCTAGCCACTCATTGAGCGAACCACATTCATCGGCTTCAAAATGGCTAAAGCTAATCCAGCGAATTTGTGATGAATCAATAATCTGATCCACTGCATCACGCACCACTGAAAACATCCCTTTCAGACCCGTATGAAATAATAGTGGTTGTTCATCCTTTACCAAAAACTGGATGAATTGCAGGTCTATCTTTGGGTCATAGGTGGAGAGACGATAGACATCCGGGGCAATTTCGGTAATGCTGGTCATAATTATCAAATTCTCACAGGCGATAACGAGACGTGAGCCGATGCTGTTTGTTAGTCATGCTACCCGCAGAACGCCAGAAGACAGAACCACGGCACGCTCGACAAGAGTATCCGCTATTGTTTCAATAACATCACCGCGTGTTTTAGTCATATTTTACGAACTATGGTTTAAACACCTGGTGTCTGTCCACCATCAACAAGAATCTCCGCACCAGTAATCGAGGCAGCAAGATCAGAAACTAAAAATAAAGCTAGTGCTGCAATCTCTTCTGGCTTGACGATTTTTCTCAAAGGAATTGCTTGTAAGGATTCCGTTTTAATTTCTTCTACACTCACACCACGAGCTTGAGCATTTTGCTTTGCCAAACTTTCAGCACGTTCAGTTGCAGTCAAACCAGGTGAGATGGCATTGATACGAATATTGTCCTGAGCTAGTTCTTTAGAAATACCTCGCGTAAAGTTTAACAGGGCTGCATTGGTTGTACCACCAGGGAGGAAGCTAGGACGGGGTGTGCGTCCTGCACCACCAATGATGTTGACAATTCGCCCATCACGCCGACTTTTGAGATGGGGAACAACGGCTCTCACCAAACGAATATAGCCTAGTAATTTCAGATTCCAAGCATCCAAAAAAGCATCATCACCTAAGTCTAAGAAAGACCCTGCACGAGCTGAACCTGCGTTATTAATCAAGATATCAATCTGACCAAATTGTCCCAAGGTTGTAGAGACTACCTGATCAATACTTTCTGCTTGAGTGAGATCTGCACTCACAGAGATGACTTTCGCCCCTGATGTAGATATAGACTGGATATCAGCCACTGCTTTTTCTAGTCGTTCTGGGTTACGGGAAACAATGACTACATTGACTCCTTCACTGTAGAGGGCTTTGGCGATCGCTAACCCAATTCCTGCACTACCACCTGTGACAATCGCTGTTTTTCCCGATAATTGTAGTTCTAAGCTCATAAAAAATTATCCTCAAAAATTTGAAACATTAATAGCGACCGCTAGTTAATTAAGCTTTTCAAGCAGTTCTGGTAATAATCCCATGTCATCAAACACAACAGACGTACCGACTCCTCGTAGCTTTTCCGGGTTCATCAATTCTGCATAACCAATAAGTTACAAGTTGTTTGATATATCTTCATTAATCTGAGCAATTTTCTATCCAGGATAAAACACGAATGTCCGCAACTCTATACTCTCCCGTGGAGGTGCATCCGATGGACTGGTCGGGTCTTCAAAAGCAGTATGGGCTGCAAAACGTGCGCGTCCATCTTCTGCGGAGTCGAAACACTTGATAAATAATGCTTCGTCCCTGTGCATTTGCGGAAAGTAGAACCAGCGATGTCCTGGGTTGTATGTAATTGCATAGGTTTCGCCGACGCGATCGCGATATACTAAGTCACTAGCTACCAGGTCTGTTGATGCAATGCTTATGGCATTACACACTGTCAATGGTGACTCTTGAATTGGTTGTGCGATCGCCCGCCAAACGTTGATGATTGCAAACCGTTGTTGCAACAGCGTGTCAATGTCATCTATCCCCCGCGCTGCTAACTCCAAACGCGCCCGTGTATAGCCAGATTTGGCAGTGAAGTCATTGTGTACACGCTTAACTGGTTCCCTAATCCCATTCTCACCTTGCTTGAACCGTTGCAAATTACGCAGGGTGTGGTCAAAGATTACTACCTTGGTTGCACCCGTCACCTCTTTTAATAATTGCTCTGCTTCTGGGTAATAAACATTACGTATTTCATCTTCATCATAAAAGTCGCGCACATTGGTATGATGCTCAGTCAACGCGAAACCTTCTCGATCTAGCAAGATATTTTGTGAGATGGAACGAGCATTACGGATTGGGAGCTTATATGTCTGATAATTCCCGCTATATCGTGGTATTCCTGGTGGTGGTTCATAAGTGTAATTGACAGGTTTTTCTGCCATCGGTATCAGATAAGTGAGATTAGCCTCCACGTAAGGCAAATCTTCGTAAATCGGTCTATCTAGAACTTGGCTATCTAAGCTCATAGGTCATACCTTTTTAGTTATTAGTCATTGGTTAGTTTTCTGCCTTGTCCTTATCCCCAATCCCTGATACCCCAATATGGTTCGGTTAAGAATTTTTCGTCATGCTTTGGGATGTAGAGACGTGCTATGGCACGTCTCTACAGGGTATTAGATGTCTAATCGATTTGTCTTATCCGAACCGTATTGCCTGATACCCGATCCCCATTCTCGTATCCTACTTTTGACCAGCACCAACCGGAGTAGGTTCACCGAGAATCTTGGTGAACCGTTCTATATAGTAGCTGGTAGGATTGGCAACTGCCTGAATTGATTCGCGATCGCGCACTACATTCCACCATTGCTGCAAGCGTAGTGTTTCTGCTGGTAGTGTGAATTTACGGAAATGCTCTAAAAGTGGTAGACGTTCAAACCAGGGATAGAAACTAATATCAACTAGGCTAAATTTATCCCCTAAAAAATACTGACCATTAGACACTTTACCTAATGCTTCTTGCTCAATATACAAGAGGGCTTCTGTAAATTCCCGTCGTCCTTGTTCTTGTTCTTGAGTATCCTTACCCCGTAGAAGTTTGTTAAATGCTGGTACTAAGCGAGTGTTGGCGTAGTCAATCCAGGTCCGAGCGATCGCACGAGTTCCAGGATCACGCGGTAATAGGGGTGGTTCGGGGAAAACTTCATCTAGATATTCATTGATAATGGCAGACTCATAGATTTCCACATCCCCATGTTTGATTGCAGGAACTTTCCCATAGCGAGAAATCTGCGTAAATCCATCCGGTTTATTCTGTAAATCAATTTCTATAGGTATGAAGTCTATGCCTTTTTCTAGCAAAACAACACGGGTGCGTTGTGAAAAAGTAGAACCTTTGGCGAAGTAAAGTTGTATGGTACTCATAAAATTATTTCATTGTAATATTGCGTTACAGATTGCTTAGGGTTACATCAGTATCACAATTCAACAGCCCAGTAAGTCACTGAGTTGATTTGTAGCGGTCAAATAGTCAAATTAGCAGGTGTGTATACCAACCAAATCAAATAAGTACTTTTTGTTGGTCAATTTACCGTAGTTTGATTTTCATTATACAGTCTTCCCTGAAGTAGGAAACTCTTTGTAAACAAAATTATGCATAACTAATTATTAGACTATCTAATAAATATTGAAATTCTCCTAATATTCCTGACAATTAGCTGTTTTCACAGATATCTAGTATTCGCTACCTACTTGATTACCTTCTCATTCATGCAGTATTATCAGATTATACTACGATTAAGCTATCAACTTACAGTACTTAAATCCAAAAAAGAGCTTTCTTAGCTGCTGCGGAACCTAGTTCGCGCCCCAAAATGATTCATTGTTGGTTTAGTTTAGAACTGGGAGAAATTGAGCCAATGTCAACAACAGCATTAATTGTCGGCGCAGGAAGCGGACTCAGCGCATCCCTAGCTCGTTTATTTACAAAAGAAGGCTTCACTGTCGCACTAGCAGCTCGACAAATTGATAAACTTAGCAACCTATCCCAGGAGATTGGAGCCGTAGGTTTTGCAGCTGATGCATCTAAACCAGATGACGTGAACCAGCTATTCCATGATGTTGAACAAAAACTGGGAGCGCCAACGGTAGTTATTTATAATCCCAGCTGGCGAATTCGGGGACCATTGGTTGAGCTTGACCCCATCGACGTTGCCAAAACACTGGAAATTACTGCTTACGGTGGCTTTTTGGTGGCTCAAGCAGCAGCAAAACGTCAGTTGACTTTGGGTGGAGGGGCAATTTTTTTTACAGGTGCTTCTGCTAGCGTTAAGGGTTATCCCCAGTCTGCACCGTTTGCAATGGGTAAGTTTGCTTTGCGGGGTTTGGCTCAGAGTATTGCCCGTGAACTGGCTCCTCAGAATATCCATGTAGCGCATTTCGTCATTGATGGGGCAATTCGTTCTGCAACCCGTGTGGAGCCAGATGATAAACCTGATAGTTTACTTGATCCGGATGCGATCGCCTTAACTTATCTCAACATTCTCCGCCAGCCCCGGAGTGCTTGGACATGGGAAGTTGAACTACGACCTTGGGTTGAACCATTTTGATTCAGATATTTTGATCAAAACCAAAATCAAGTTAAACAACAAGGCTTGATTTTGTATCAACTTCTGTGGTAGCCTGCGTTTATTCAAAAATACTATTTATTGATAGATTTACCGTAGTTTATTGTTGACAGTAATTTGCATAAAATTGGGAATCACCCCTTATGCCAAAAGACTGGTTTGAATGGCACGACCTCTACAATACTGAGCCAAAGTTTCAGCAGCGTTTGCAAATCGTGCGGGAATATATTTCTTATAGTTTGGATATATCCCCACCAGGGAAAATTCAGATTGTTAGTGTTTGTGCTGGTGATGGACGGGATTTATTGGGAACATTACTCAATCATCCACGTGCCAAAGATGTCTATGCACGACTAGTTGAACTCAATCCCAATCTAGTAGAACGTGGACAAGCAACCATAGAATCATTAGGTTTGGCAAAGCAGATTGAGTATATCAATGGTGATGCAACTATCTCCTCTAATTATGTGGGAGCAGTACCAGCAGATATTGTGATTGTCTGTGGTGTTTTCGGGAATCTCGCCAATGAAGTTGAACTTAATCGCTTGCTGGGGAATTTGAGTTTTTTGAGTAAGCAAGGTGCTTTTGTCATCTGGACTCGCGGACATTCCAACGGTATTCCCTACTCTGAGACTGTCCGTAAATATTTGCGCGAATCTGGATTTGAAGAAGTGGACTTCAAGCTCACTGCTACAGGCAATATGGGCGTAGGTATTAATCGTTACCTTGGCGAAAATATAACTGCACCCAAAGAAGAGCAGTTATTCGTATTTTCCGGTATTCCCAGTCAAGCGAGGTAAAAAATGTCTATTCAAAATACAGTATCAAGTTGGGAACAACTATTAGAGATAGCCCAGAAAAACACTCCTGCACGACGAGTACGTAGACCTGGTCAATCCCCCTCCACTGCACCCATCCCCAGTAGTCTCCATAAACTTCCTCCAGAGACAACACCGCCAGTCCTCCTCTATCGAGATACTAACTCCTGGTGTCCTTTCTGTGAGCGGGTTTGGTTTGCTCTGGAAGAAAAAGAAATTCCATTTGAGACAGAGTTTATCGACCTGAGCAACAAGCCGAAATGGTATACTGATCTGGTTCCTACAACCCTTGTCCCTGCGGCAAAAATTGAGGGTAAGTTAGTTTATGAGTCTAAAGATATTCTCCTCGCTTTAGAAGAAACATTTAGCAATCCACCCTTACTTCCTGAAGATCCAGAAGAAAACGCCGTTGCGAGACAGTGGGTTGAAGATGCTGAAACAAACGGGTTTAGGGATATTGCCTATAAATTTCTCAGGCTAACGCCTGTAGATAATGATGAGTTAGCAAACTTACAAGCAGCATTTGAAGCAAAGTTAGATGAGCTTGAGCAAGCCTTGGCTAAGTATCCTGGCCCTTACTTTGTCTCAAATTTTAGTCTGGTCGATATCATGTACAGTCCCCATCTAGACCGATTGGCGGCTAACTTACCTGTGTACCGAGGCTATCATATTAAAGGTAATCCACACTTTCCCCGGATCAATGCTTGGTTTGAGGCACTCAATCAGCATCCTGCATACCACAGAGTCAAATCGGATGACACCACCAATAATTTACTTCTGCGCCGCAGATGGGGTGTAGAGCCAGTTGGAAATCCATTACCACTGGATGTAGCAACTAGTCAGGAAATTCAATATCGAGCAGAAGCGGCTGAACGACTTAGTGATAATCGAGAAGTTGCTATAGGAGACATCCTGAAAAACTCGGGAGTGCAATTTTTAGCAACAAATGGCGATGTTTCCGCAGTGAGAGAAGCAGTTGATTTTCACCTCAAATTACTAGCAGACTATCTCATCAATGGGAATGGTGCAGCCTTGCCTTGGGGTAGAGTTGGTGGAAAAGATAACATTGATCCGTTTGCAGCTGCTGTCGGAGCAATCACTCTTGCCTATGTGAGAAATCGCATCTGTGCGCCACGAGATATGAGTGCTGGTGCAGCAACGGCATTCCGAGCCGCAGCAGATAAGGTATTGACATCTATCTATTAATGCTCATAGCCCATTTCTTTTTAAGCATTTTTTCTGGCGATCGCTTCGTTCAACCAGGTGATAGTGAGTATATGATGATTTTGGTATGAATTATAAATAGCGATCGCCATATTTATGAAATAAATTTCTCTCAAATATACTTGGTCAAGTTGGTTTAATTAATATTGATATAAGCCTTTTCCGTAAATAAAGGCACACAATCACTAACATTAAAAGCTGCTGCTAATTCAACATCCAACTCAAAACCTTTGGCAATTAACTCTTTTCCTGAACTACATTTTTTTAAATGTGTTAGCAAATCATCTTTAAAAGCATCAAATGCTGCTACAGCAATTTTGGCTTCTGGCGATAGATTACCACTTAGAAAACTAAGGATTGCACCAGCACCAATTAGATCCTCAATAGCTGGTCGTAGTGTATTATTTTCCCATTTTTCACCTGCCGGAACTACTGCAATTTTTGACCCATATTTTTGAGCGAATTTTGCTACTGCTTCAGAGTTTCGCAAGCAACCAGCTATAGTGGGAGTCTTTCCAGTTAGTAAAGTTAGGGAAGAACCATTTGGAGATGGGACAACTAGCTTAGTTTCCGCAGGAATTTTAGTTAAAGATGCAGGCGAAAGCGAAAATCCATCTTTAGCTAAACGACCTTTTGACAATTCTGCTTTTACTGATTTGGCATATTCAACAGCAGAATCATCTCTCCATTGATAAGGATAAATAATTGCACCGTTGTTTGTGGCAATTTCTGTTGAAGTCGAGAAAGATAGAATATCGACTATGACAATTACATCACTAATAGGCGCGAGTTGAGCAACTCCTGTTGCACCCCACTCACAACGTAGATCAAATTCTGCTTGGTCAAAAATCATTTTCTCAGAAATACAACTACGGAAAACTCTTTTGCTTTCTGCTTTTATCCGTACAAAGTCAATTATACTATAATACGACCAATTTACCGCTGTTCGCTTTGTTCAAAACCTATTCCTGCCTTTTGTGAATGTTGTGATAGCAAAAAAGGCAGTTGGTACATGGAGTGGAAGACATGTACTCCAGATGCTTCGAGTTGAGTAGTTTCATGTCTATCAGTGTAATATAATACTTTCGTACCAGCGGCAAGACCTGCACGTACGCCCAAAACGCTATCTTCCACAACAGTGCAAGAGGCCGCTTGAACTCCCATATTTTTAGCTGCATGTAAGAATAATTCGGGTGCTGGTTTCCAGCTTCCTATTTCATATGAGCTAAAGATACGCCCTTCAAATCGAGGCAGCAGATTAGTAACACGCAGAGCTAACTTAATTTTTTCCAGTGGTCCATTGGATGCAACGCAGATAGGTAAATTGATTTTGTCCAGAGCAGTCTGTATTCCATCTACAGGACGCAGTTCATGCTCAAATGCCTTAGCAGTGCGAGTACGAAGTTGAGTCACAAAATCTTGCGGCATTTCCTTCCCAAGTCTTTGCTCAATGACAGCAACACAATCAGCCATTTTGCAACCTTTGAATAACAAAATAGCTTCTTCAACTTCCAGTGCAAGTCCGAACTCTGCAACAAATTCGACTAGAACGCGATTGCTCAATTTTTCGCTGTCTACCAAAACTCCGTCACAGTCAAAAATAACTAGTTCTGTTTGCATTCGTAATTATTGTTTTTGATCAACTGCGGATTTATTAACAATCAATCATGAACAGGTTTCCTGTTGCTGCTCCTGATGACAGATGCCACTGCTGCGCCACATAGTATTAAAGCAGCAAACCGAACAGTACCTTGGAACCCTACAACAATCGCTTCAGCAGGAGCAATAGACACATCTGTACCTGCGGTGACGCTTGCAACTAACGCTCCAAACACTGTTCCCATAAGCGGAACTCCTACCGTACCTCCTGAGGTACGTGACAAAGATAGTAAGCCAGAAACAATTCCTAAGCGCTCTCGAGACGCTGCTCCCATAACAGTGCTATTGTTAGGTGACTGGAATAAACCCAGCCCTATGCCATAAATAGAATATAAAAGTATATAATTTAACTCCGTCATCCGAGCATCAAAAGTGCTAATCCCCAGACAGCTACCAATCATTAATCCCAAACCAATTGAACTAATTAGTCGAGAGACAAAGCGGTCTGAAAGTGTACCAGCTAGCGTGGAAACTACACCAGTAAGTACAGGATACACTGCTAGTAACAGTCCTATTTTTGTCATTGAATAACCCTTAACCCGTTCTAGAAAGAATGGGGTGATCAGTAGAACTCCTGTAATGACAATGAATGCTAGCCAACCACTGAGCAAACCCATACTCAGCTCGAGATTACGAAACAAACTCAATTCCAACAACGGCTGCTCTAGGATTGCTTCAACTACCAGAAAACTCACAAAACTGATGGCAGCAATGGACAACAAAATCACGAATCTATCCCACTAATAAAATTCTGTGAATCCAGATGTGAATTGTGGCAAGAGAAAGAAAAGCATTGAAGCAGGCAGCAATTCTTTCCCATCGAGCAACAAGCCTGCGATATTTTCTTTGGAACCAGGCGAAACAACGCTCTTGTTGAAAACGTGGAACGGAGATTTTGATTGGTCTACCCCGAT
>JANBVI010000072.1 GCA_024239075.1 Fischerella sp. CENA71
CCAAGTAGTATAGTCTAACCACTTAGGTAAAACTAAAGTATTCTTCATGCTGCGGACTCGCCCTGTTAAGGTATTAATTTCATTGCGCTCTAACGCGTAAGCGCATTTATTTGGAAGATTAATGTGTGCTTCTGATGCGATTGCAACTCCAATATTTTAGTTCGTTTAAGCCTTGGGGGTTTCATGAAACCCCAAACGATAGAAGTGTTGGCTTGTCATTGCTACTCGATTATACTGTGCGTATCACTATGTATCACTACGTGTTGCAATAAAACTACTGTTGATACTACAAAGAACATCAAAACACTAGAGGTAGTGGCAGCAATGAAAATTATAAAGAGCGTCAATTAAGTATAAATACTCTAAAAATTTAATTATTAATAGTAACTCGCCTGGTAATAACTATATATAGAAGTAATTTTGATAAAAAATAAATGAATTTTTAATATATAAATACAAAATCTAAAATAAAATATTATTAACTAAATAATAAATACAGAAAATAAAATTACCCAGTAAAAGTGCTATAGTATTTTCTAGGTACTAATTAATCGATATTTTGAATATTGCTTGATAAAGTAAATAATGATATGAGATATAAAAGCAGTCTGATAATTTCGGTAATATATAAGCAAAAAAACTTGATATACATATGAATAAGACGTATGAGTTGAGATTTTAGCTTTTGAATAATTAGGAATTGATGTCTAATATAAAGAGTAGATATTCTATTGATTAAAATTCAATTTAGTGCCAAATAATTATATATTTTATTTAGGATATGGTTTAATTAATCTGAATCTGTCTTCCTAAGAGTCTTATTAAGATAAAAGAAAGTATAAAAATATAGTAGAAATTAGCTAAGTAATTATCAAAGAACCATCTTGTCTTGATATTAGAAAAAAGCTAAATATATTTCCCAAGAATTTTCAACAAATTTGTTGTATGTATGCCATATGTACCACATATGGCAGTCGCATTTGATATCAAAAAAGTGGGAGCAAACAAAAATGATCAGGTTATTACACACTTGCATCGGAAAAAATAATTCGAGAACCTCATTTGTTTATTGATGAACAACAATAGTCATCAATTATTGAAAGAGAGACTTGGCAAGCTTTTTAGGCTTTATTAAGTTCTCAAATATTAGGGGTAAGCTGCTAGAGATTTGCAACCCAATTAACAGTTTTATTGATTTTTCAAATTTTTTAATGGCATACAGATGGCACACATATGACATGCTAATGGTGTACACTGATTTGAGGCAGGGGGAGAAGAAGCAAGGGGGCGGGGCGCGGGGCGCGGGGCGCAGGGAGCAAGGGGATAGTGCAAGGGGATTCGACCCACTCTACCGTGACATCACGCTTGTGAAGTGGGAGACTCAGACCCGTGTTCCCCTCTGATCCACAACACCTTCTAGGGATCATTTCCCCCCGCTCCCTGCACCCTGCCCCCTGCTTCTTCTCCCCCTGCTCCCTTGCCTCTTATTCAACTCCCACACTTCAGGATATGGAACATATGGCACGTCCGAAACAGAATTTTAAGATAGCTTTAGATTTAGCCAACTCCAGCATAAAAGTAGCAACTGAAGATTATGAAGACCGCATAGAGAGTTACATCGATACTCAATGCAGTCCATCAGATAGCTTAGGCAATGTCGTGATTAAAGATAGGACTCTTAATAATACAGAAGTATTCTGTGTAGGGTATGGTGCAGCAAAATCTCCAACTGGACGAGCGACAGTCATGGATAAAAGCGCCAAGATCAAAGAAATTCAGAAACTGTATTTAGGTGCTTTGGCGCACTATCCTCAACTTCCGAGTGTGATGAAAAATTATATAGTAGTGTCCTCTCATGCTTGGCAGTCTCATAAGGAAGAAATCAAGGGGAAGTTAGAGGGTTGCCTAAATTTGTGTCTGGCAGGTAAAGATGTGGAATTATCAACAGAAGTACTTTTAGTAGTGCCAGAAGGATTTGGTGCAATTGTAGACTACAGCGAAGAAAGAATAGCGACCCTGGATTTTGGAGCAGGAACAACTCTACTGACTCCTTATATTGGCAAGCGTCCGCAAGAGACATTAGTATCCAACATCGGAGTGAATCAACTGTACCTAATGATCACTTCAGCGATGAAAGGTAAGAATTACGGTTACACAGGGGATGTGCGAAAAATCCGCGAACAAATAGAACTAGGTTCTTTTTATGTGGAGGGGTGCAATATCAAAGAAATATATCAGCAATGCTTAGTGCAGTGGTGGAATGAAAATCTCAAAGAACACAGTTATGAGGCAGTGAGACTAACAAAGTCTGGTTACAGGGTAATTTGTATTGGAGGTGGTGTAAGCTTACCAGGTTTTGCAAAAGTGCTGACATCTAAGGGATTAGAAGTGGTGAGCGAGCGCCCAGAGATGGCTTCTGTGCGGGGGATGTTCAAGCTGGCGATGCAGCAAGCGGCGAAAAAAGGAGTATAGGTAATGAGTAACGAACCAAAGTGGGAAAAAGCACGGATTAGAACCAGAGAAGCTGAAATAGTTCGAGCAATAGCAGCAGAAAGAGGCGAAAAATTTATTGATGCGCTCTACCATATGATTAATTTTTATTGGGATTACAAAAGAGGGTTATTACCACATAGCCAGTTTACTCCTCAAATATCTGTACCAACAGTTGAGGAGATATCAACACCAGAGGATGAAACAACTATAGATGTTGACCTTGATATGTTTGCCTGAATTGAAAAGGTGTGTATCTAAGGTAATGCGGTCAATGATTTCCTATGCGTGCTGGTGTGTATGTACTTCATGTAATTCACTTTGCTAATTGTTGAAGTTCAGCAAGCAGTTCCTGTAATCGCTGACGTTTTTCGGGTTCTGCCCAAATTGTAGATGATTTCAATGTTTTAGAGACTTGATTGAATTGTTGTTTTAAAGCAGCAATTTCTTCTGACTGAATTGGTTGGGTGTGATCATGAATAGCTGCACGAATTTGACTGAGTGACCATTGTTCTGCAATTGCCTGGTTCAAAAGTTGATCTAGCAAAACAGGGTCTTTAATTCGTGCCAGCGCTCTCGCCTTTGTGTACTCAATTTTTCCTGCCCGCAGTGCTTCTAGAATTGAGTTTGGCAGGTTTAGTAAAGGCAAACGATGACTTGCAAAGGATTCCCAGCTGATTTTGCCAACTAGAGCAAAGACAGACTCTACTGCTGAGAGTGTTGACTCATTTCCGACAACGTTGTCAGAACCCCGTTTTGCCAAACGATGGAGTAACTGAGGAATTTCAGTAGTAGGAATATCCAATTTAGTAGCCAAAAGGGCAATAATCCCTTCTGTTTCTTCAATGGGATTGAGATCCTCTCGCTGCAAATTTTCAATAAGTGCTAGTTCCATTGCCTGCAATTGAGTCATTTCCCGAATTACTACAGGAACTTCACTAACTCCAACTTCTTGTGCTGCTCGATAACGGCGTTCTCCTGCTACTAACTCGTAGTACTCATCTGATATTGGGCGAACTAGTAGTGGTTCCAAGATACCATGTACTCTAATCGACTCAGCTAATTGCTGTAATTTTTGAGGATCGAAGTAGCGACGGGGTTGTTGAGCAGATAGTTGAATCCTGGATATATTAATGACCATAGAATTTTCAACATCTGCTTTAGTTAGTTCTGTTGGGGTAAAAATGCTCTTTGTGGAGCTACCTTTGAAGGGATTGTTACCGAGACCTCTTTTAGACATAAGAACTTACAAATCCTGGATATTTTTTCCGACAACGTTGTTGGAATAAAATTATGCAACCGAGAGACGCTGAAGTAACTCATTCATTAAATCTCTGTATGCTTTTGCTCCTGTACCTTTTGGATCGTGTGCAAAAATCGAAACTCCAAAACTGGGAGCTTCGGAAACGCGTACAGTTGTGGGAATGATTGTTTTAAACATACGTTCTTGAAAATACTCTTGCAAATATGTCAATACATCTTTGCTGATTTTCTGCCGTCCGTCAAATTTAGTAGCGAGTACACCCAAGATATTTACTTCATGGTCTAAAAAATTTTTAACCAGATTAAAGGCATATTCAACTCCCTGAACTCCTAGTAACCCAACATAGCTCATATCAACAGGAACAATAACCCCATCGCTTGCCTTGAGCGCATTAATTGAGAACACCCCTATATTAGGTGGACAATCAATCAGTATGAAGTCATATTCACTCTCAATTTCACTTAGGGTTCGCTTTAGTAAATTTTCTCGTCCAGGCAATCCTGAAATTTGCAGTTCCTCAACAGCAAGTAATATATTGGATGGCAAAACATCAATTTTATGGGAACATCCCTTGATGATCGCTTGCTTAAGGCGTTGCTTTCGCTCACTGAGAGAATCACTCTGAAGAACATCCTTCAATTGAGTCTCCAGTTTCCAAATTTCAATACCAAGAGAAGCACTTGAAGTTCCTTGAGGATCGATATCTACTAACAAAACTTTTTTGTGCTTAAATCGGGAGATTCCATCTGCCAGGTTGGTTGCAGTGGCAGATTTGCCAACTCCTCCCTTCATATTAAAAATTGCAATCTTGTAAGCCATGATGCTATCTACAGCAACTGAATATTACTGAATATTTTGGATTGTGTTACAAAAATTTTTCCAAGTTTAAGATAAACTCTGTTGTATGGTTTAAATATTATCTCACCGCTAGCGAGTAATGACCTACGGTTTTGGTGCGATCGCTCGCCATTATACTTTGGGTCGCCAAACCGGGGGATTTCGCTATAGTATTCCTGGAGTGGGAATGCTCTCGATTGAATCCCTAGCTAGCATGACTGAACTCAAAGCCGAATTTGCATCAGGACAAAAAGTCATGGCAGATTTAGAAGCAAAACAAACGAATCTGCAAGATACCTTACTGCGGATTAGTGGAGCAATTCAAATTGCTAGAAGAAGACAATAGCCAACAGGCAAAAGATTTATTAAATTTCCATAAATTTTAGTAACAACCTAGTCACAGCTTAGTTACAGCCTAGTCACAGCCTAGTTACAGCTTAGTTTCTCAGGATTGATTTGAAACTGTATACTGGTCATCTTTCGTTTTCCAGGTAGCTCTTGAGCATCCAAAATATACCCAAGAGTTTGGAGTTCCTCTATAGTCCGCCACAGAATTTGGTTGTTTCTAGAGAGGTTACTACCCAACAGGTCTAGATTTTTGAACAGATATTGCTTAGAAATCACTAAATATTGTCCATCAATCAACCTATCCCATTTCATCCGGCTAGCAAGATAAACTAGGAGTTTCATCTTGTAATCATGCTTGGCATTACTCCCTAGCTTCTGCTTAGTGTCTATGCTGTTGGAGAACAGTATATAATCTCCCGTTCGCTCTGACCCCTCAAAGAATTCCAGCGCCACCGTATAAGCATCTGCTAGTTCATAAGTATAATCAGCAGCCTTGGTCAAATCGAAGTCTCGTGGCACATTGTCGATTTCGTAATCTCGAATGCGGAGGATACTTTTAACAATGACCTTCGCTCCCATTGTGTTCCCCTTTTTCAAAGATTGAGCGAACACTAATTCAGTTCTATGTAAAGCTACCAAGTCTTGATTAAGCTGCGATCGCGATCTAGCTGTGAAACTACCATCCTTTGCACGGGTATAGCCCAAGCTTTCTAACAGCTCATTGGAACGAAAAGAAACCAAACAACCATTGTCTTGCTGTTTTGCTTTCTTGTACAAAAACAGCACAATCGCAACCTGTCGTGGATTTAAAAAGGTCAGTAATGCCTTAAATAAACGCTGAATTCGCCGATCCTGAATTTTTTCCAGTCCTCTGCTGATTCCCTCTTCTGTACAAACTTTCAGATTTAAATTAGCATACTGGGCTTTGAGATCCTCCCACTCCTGAGCAGAAAGTTCCTCTAATTGAACACGACGAGTTAATGCGACTTCGCTCTCGTCTTTAGGGTCAGCATTAACTCGCATCTCTAAATAATAACCATCTGCATCGGCACGGAGAATCGGCTGTTGTACATCAGGGTTTCTAATTGATGCTCCTGCTCTAGGCAATACCATCAGCAGTTGTCCATCCACGGGAAAAACAGTATGTTCCTTACTCACAACTATTACCTAATTATTGAGCAAATTTTACCAAGTTTGCAAAATTAAAGTTACGGGTGGAAGCAAGGGAACAGGTTCTTACTTAACAAATCTTTATGAAGACCTGTGACTCCGGCGTATGATTTTTATACTTTTACCTGTGACTCCGGCGTATAGTTTTACCTGTGACTCCGGCGTATAGATTTCCAGTTTACCTGTGACTTTGGCGTACAGTTTTACCTGTGACTCCGGCGTATAATTTTTTTGACTCAATTTTTTAAAAAGCTCACACTGCAAACTTTATAAACATTGACCTGTGACTTTGGCGTATAGTTTTACCTGTGACTCCGGCGTATAGATTTCCGGTTTACCTGTGACTTTGGCGTATAGTTTTACCTGTGACTCCGGCGTATGAGGCACCTGTGACTCCGGCGTATAAGCGATTTTGCCCTCTTGATATCAAATTCTTTCAATGCTAAGTTTCAATTTTGACAGCCTGCTCGTCATGCCTGTCAAAATTAAAAAGCCGAGGAGAACAGCAAAAGCAAAAGCAAAGCTCTATGCTCTGTAGTTCTCTCCCGACCTAAATACTAGGATTTTGTTAAAGTCTAAAACTTAAAGTCTAAAAACTTAAGGTCTAAAACTTAAAGTCTAAACGCAGCACCACCTGCGTAAACAAAACAAAAACCCCAGATAAACTATCTAGACTTTAACAAATTTCTAGCTAAATGGTAAGCCTACAGAACTTTACTTTTGCTGTTGCCCCGGCTCTGTAAACTAAAAAATTCACGGAGTTCGTGTTAAATGGAAGTAAGCTCTAATAAATTTGCATTATCTGACTTTATTGAAATTGATACCTCACAGGCGATTAAGCAGATAGAGCTTTTGGGATACCACCAGGGTGATGCTGTTTATGTCCGGGCTTTCTTGCCTAAAGAAGACCCCCGTTATGCCCCTAACACAGGACGCAAAGCTGATAAACTCAACTTCAAACAAATTTTGCAGTGGCAGCAGCAGGGTTACGGCATATATTTTGTGATTAATGGCGGGGGTCACAAAGATGAACACGTACAACTGTGCCGTGCGGTCTTTATTGAGCATGACGACCTGGCAATAGAGTTACAACGGAATTTGTGGCAAACACTTTCGCTACCAGAGCCAACCTTTCAAATCCAAACTCGCAAATCCGTGCATTCTTACTGGGTGTTTGAAAAACCCATCTCGGTTGAAGACTGGAAGCAGTTACAAAATGACCTACTAACCTACACTGGCGCTGATCCAGCGATCAAAAATCCCAGTCGGGTGATGCGATTAGCTGGTGCATGGCACATCAAACCGGGGGAAAAGCCGCAAAGGTGCGATATCATCTCCCAGTCTGGTATTAGGTACACTTATGAGAAATTACGTTCCTCTGTGCCGCGGTCACAGAATCCTGAGTTAGCCCAACGAGAGCCTAAAGCAGTGCAATCAGCAGCCCGAACGTTTGCACAGGAGCAACAGTATACTCGCTATGAAGATATTTCTGTACCCGTTCCAGTGCCAGTACCACTCGAAGTCTGCCTTTGCAAAGAGTCTCGTACTCTGCTCAACTTTGGGGTAAACGAGGGGGGTCGCAATCACAACGGAGCCAAACTAGCACGAGACTTAATTGGCGCTGCCAATTACCTTACTAACATCGGTCAGCAGTTTGACGGTGATCCACAGCTAATGTTACAAGATTACGCTAGTCATTGTCACCCACCGCTACCAGCAAAAGAAGTTGATGCCATCTGGAAGTCAGCCGAAAAAGACCACCCCGAACCCAGCTGTACTCCAAATGGTGTGGAAACTTGTATTCGGGCTTGGTACTGGAATAGTTATATTAAGCCAAATCAAAATTCATTGGCTAGTTCTGGTAATCCTCATAGAAATCCTGGGTTTGGTAATGTTTCCAATGTTGGAAAGAAGTTACCTATTGCAGATGTCGCACTGCACAAACGCATTCTAGAAATTTTGAGCAGTTGCGATTCCGAATCAGGGCGAGCGATCGCATTTATGGAGTTGGCTGCTGAGGTGGGCTGTCCTTATCGGCAGATTGAGCAGTTCGCCAAACTACTTACTTTTGAAGCAGATTTGCAAACTGACACTTTAGTTGCCACACATAAGCTTTCATCTCTGCTTAAAACTCATCCCCAGCAACTTGACCTTACCCGATTACTTGAACCTCAGTTCGCCCAACTTTTGATGGATACCGCTCAGGCCATGCCGACAGCCCCAGAATTTTTATTTACAACACTCTTGGGAACTGCGGCATCTCGAATTGGAGCGGCAGCACGAGTAATTGTCAAGCCATCCGCAAAGTACGCTCAACCGATGGTGATGTGGACAAGCATTGTAGCTGACTCTGGCTCTATGAAAACTCCAGCCCAACGGTTAATTATTGACCCCTTGGTGGAATTAGAAGCTGAGGCTTTTGAGCGTTATCGGATCGAACTGGCTGAATACAATAAGCTGCAAACAGTTGGTAAAGGGAAAAAGCAGGACTCTTCACAACAAGAAATGCCAACGGCACCAACCCGCCAGCGCTACCTAACTAAGGACAGCACACTAGAAACATTACAGCGAATTCATAGTGAAAATCCTCGCGGACTGCTCTACTACCGGGATGAGCTAGCAGGCTTATTCAAAGCTCGTAATCAATATCGCGGTGGTCTAGGGGCTGATGAAGAGCAGGAACTCGATCAATTCAATGGATCTGCAATTATCTATGACCGCTCAGACAAATCTGTCTGCTTACCTCAAAGTGCTATCTCACGTACGGGCAGCATTCAGTGGGAAGTTTTAGCTAATATGATGGGTGATCATAACGACTGCAATGGCAATTTTGCCCGATGGCTGTTCTGTGCTGCCAAGTCTCCCAAACGTTATCTGCGATTAGTTGGAGAAAGTAGTGTTGCCGATACTGGTATTTCCCAAGCACTACGTCAGCTTTACATCAAACTCGGCCTAGTGCCAGAACAAGATTACTTTTTAAGCACGCAAGCGGCTAAGTTTTTTGAGGCATGGCAGCATTCTCTTGTAGATGCCCAAGTTGCTGAAGAATCCTATGGACTGAGGGTAGTCTACCCCAAAATAGAAGCTTACACAGCGCGTTTAGCACTATGGTTACACATCGTCAATGCTGTCTTAAGGGGTGAAACTCCAAGTCAAGTCATCTGTGGTGACACGATGCAAAAGGCCATTGAGCTAGCAGCTTATTTTCTCTGGCAACATAAATCAATTCATGCTCAAAACTCTCCAGAATCTGGGCTAATGTCTTGGGGTCTGAAAATCCAGAAAGTGGCTGAACGTCTAGGAGAGGCTACAGCTTCCATACTCAAGAGTAGCATCCGCGCTTTTCGCAAAAAACCGACTTTTGAAATCCGGCAACTGATGGAAATGATGGCAGCAGCAGGTTGGGGTCGCGTTGAAAATAAAGGATCTAACTTAGTTTACGTGCCAAATGCTGTGATACTGAACGAGATTGACAAATTTGACAGAAAATTGACACCTGTGTCAATCGTAAA
Source organism: Fischerella sp. CENA71 (assembly GCA_024239075.1). Classification (GTDB taxonomy): domain Bacteria; phylum Cyanobacteriota; class Cyanobacteriia; order Cyanobacteriales; family Nostocaceae; genus Pelatocladus. The sequence goes on from JANBVI010000072.1 coordinate 9,622, forward strand.
AACACAGACCACTCACGGATTTGACAACGAAATTGACTCATTTGACGCAAAATTGGCAGCACCTATTTCTTCAGAGAAAGTCACTAGTTACCACTCAATTTCCTCATTACGATTGGAAGATGTAGAGTTACGTCAATTTGTCAATTCAAACGCTCAAATGCCCGCCGAAGAAGGCACTGATTTGATTGACACTTACTGTCAATTGAAACGTCAATTGTCAATGGATGAATGCTTAAATATGGAATTTTTAGGCAAAAGTCACAATGATTCTTCCCAGTTTTTTGGAGGAAATAATGTGCTATCTCCTCTGCCATCAAATGATAATGCTGCGGAAGCAATATCTGAATTGTTACGAGAATCTAGTGAGGTAGAGAGTCTTAAAGTTATTGTTGACTCCAATTTGCCAAATCCTAATGACCAGACAGATCAAGATGTAAACCCAATAGTTACAGCTAAAAAACCAAACAACCGCGAGCTTCAGAAAGTCGAAGTTTTGACGACAGCAGGGGAGTGGATTAGTGGGTATTTTATTGATGCATGCGTCACTGTTGCTAATTTTGTAGGGCAGTCGCGGCAATTTAATTTATTTGATGCAGACGGGACAATACATGTCTTTGAAGGACAAATCCGAACAGCATCATCAGGCTAGGTGCAAGTATACCTGTAAGGGTGTAGGAGGCAGAAGGTTAGAAGTTAAATTCTTTATTTTCCGTACAAAGTTTCGGCTGTTTTATTAGGTGTCAATTATGACAGTTGGAAAACTTAAATTAAAACCTGATCAAAAAGTTAATATAAACGAAAGTGACAAACAGGTAAAAAGAAGTGATAGTGAAATTTCTGTAACCACAACCTGTAATTCTTCTCAACAGGAGTTAATAGAACAGGAACCCCAACTAAGAGAAGAATTTGCAACAGAGTCACAATTACCGATAGCTGATACTGTAGTTGTTGGGATCGAAATGCTCTCGGAGTTAACCGAGGAGGAAAAAGCTGACCGCCATAGATTGGAGCTAAAAATAGAACGGGCATTTTATGAAGCGGGTTCTGCTTTGAATGAACTGCGGGAACGGCGGTTATACCGGAGTACTCATAGAACTTTTGAGGAATACTGTCGCGATCGCTTTAATTATAGTCGTGATACTGCTTACCTGAAGATTGCGGCTGCTGTTGTCTATGACAATATTCAGAAATTTTTGCCGACCATTGGTCGGCAAACTCCCATGCCGACCAACGAACGTCAGTTACGTGATTTAGCTAAAGCGAAATTGGAACCAAAACTTCAAGCGGTTACATGGTTACAGGGTGTAGAAGAAGCAGGTGGTAAAGTTCCTAGCGGACGCATTATTAAGGGGATAGTAGAACAGCTCAAGCAGAAGCCTCTGCTTCTTGCCAGTGATTTTTGCCAAATAGGTGATGTATTTACTCTAACTAGATTAGAGGGTACTGAACGCAAATATAATGGCTGTTGGGCGATCGCAGTTGTCCTTAAAGAATTTACTGTAGAAGTGGATGTTCATGACACTACTCTCAACGTGAAACCTGAAAACCTCAACAAAATTGATTCTCCTCAAGTACATCGCCAACTACCACAAATCAAAAAACGCATCAAGCGTTTGCGCGATTGTGGAATACTAGATCGTTGTGCCTACACAGTTTTGGAGTCTCTAGGACGCCAAACTTACTTAACTCCTGTCGAGGAAGGCTTGTTGGAATGGTTGGAGAAATATTATGGAATTAATAGCTGAAATTTTGATTTATTTTTAGCACTCAGTATAAAATCATGATCAAATACTGTTGTTGCTTTTATTTTTTGGATTTACTTTCTATTTGCTTGGCGATCGCATTTACTTCCTGTGTCCAAGGATGGTTAGGGTAGCACAAACTAAAAAGATCCTTACTACCCAGATAAAACATCTCTTCACATACAGGTAAAACACCAGCTACAGTTGTGCCGTATGTTGAGACGATTTGTTGCCGTAAAGCTTGAAAGTTAAAAGCTGGTAAAGCCTTATTGACTACCAGCATAATATTAGGAACATTCAACTTGCGTGCTACATCCACAGCTACAGCTGTACCTTGGTAATCTTGCTGGTCTGGTCGAAGGATAACAACAAGAATATCGGAAATGATAATAGATAGCAAAGTTTCTTCGTTAATACCAGGATGAGTATCAATAAAAAGATAGTCGAGTTTCAAACGTTTGGTTAGGTACTGAAAACCATCATTAAGCAAACGTGCATCGTATCCTTCACGTAGAATCCGAGAAATTTCACTTGTTTTAATACTAGAAGGAATTAGAAAAATATTACCTCTAATTCCAGCATTTTTTTGTCTCATTTTTATTAATGGTGTGACATCATAAGCAGCCTTTTCAATTGGACAGCGACCCCATAAATAATCATTGAGAGTGTACCCTAACTTATCCTCCCCTATACCGAAAAGAACATGAATACCAGGAGATTGAATATCCGTATCAACAATACCTACTCGCTTACCAGAACGAGCAATTAAAGTAGCAATATTAGCAGTTACATTTGATTTGCCTGTTCCGCCACGAAATGAATGAATAGAAACAACTTTAGACATAATATATATCCTCAATTAAAAATATTACTTAATATCAATGATTAATTATTTATTTTGCCTCTTGTTAGTAATTTGAAATTTATTTTTTAGCATTTTTATCTATTATTCAAACTTGTACATGACATTTTTTATCATATAAAAATAACAAAATAATAACATCTGAAAAATGTCTTGATTTTTTCTTAAACTAAATATATAAACAGCCTCTAACTTTCGTTGATAATTTAAGTAAATTTAACTATCACTTTAGTCATAGCTAAATTTGTTTGCGGTTGGTTGTTAAGAATCCTCTGTCTCTTTTTCCCCTTTGCCAACTATTAAACAGACCCCTTCTGGAGAGTAGGATTTTTTCTACCTGAAACTGGGGCTAATTCTAGAGGTATATTAATGGGAAATTCTGATAAAGGTAGTCTTACAGTTAAGCAACAACCAGATCCCAACTCACTTTCAATTTGGAATTGACCTTTTAAAAGTGCAACTCTTTGTTGCATTTCTTGAAGCCCAAATCCTATTGGTTGCTGATTTAATTGAAATCCTCTGCCATTATCTTCAATAGTGAGATATACTTGCTCTGGAATTGCGCTTAACTGAATATGAACTGCTGTTGCTTCTGCATGTTTATAGATATTTGTCAGTGCTTCTTGGACAAGAAGGTAAAGCGTTTTGCTAACTTCTCTAGGTAGTACAAACTCTAAACTCAACTGAGTAGTAGGTAAAATACCTGTGGAATGATGAAATTCTCTTACTAAGAATGTGATTGCCATCTGAAGCGATCGCTCTCTTGGTACATCTACACGTAATGTATTGACTGAACGGCGAACCTCTTGCATGGCAAAGGAGCCGAGCCGTTTGGACTCTACAATATAACGGTAAGCTTGCTCTAGATCAACTTGCCAAAATCTCAAAGCAGTCTGGAGTTGAATATTCATCACAGCTAGAGCATGTCCGAGAGAATCATGAATATTGTGAGCAGTATGATTACGTTCCTGCACGACAGCAAGGTCTTCAACTTGCACGATATACTGCTGTAGTTGCTTGTGAGCAATTGCTAGCTGTTCTTGGATCTGGCGCTCACTCATCACTGTATTTACTAAATGCACCAAAAATAATAATCCTGTACCAAACAAAAGCGTATGGGTTAACTGGTTCAACCAAAAATTTCCCTGCTCCGAAGATGGTAAGGATAAAGTCATATTGCTGACAGATTGAATCTGTAGAAGCAAGAACAGGAAAAAAACCAAACCAGCCAGCACATAGCGTTCTGATAAATCAAACAAGAAACTACTGCGGATTACTACCACAATCAACAGCAAGGGCCACAGCTGTAGATATCCTAACGCTGCTCCAAACAAAATTAACCCAACTTCAATGATGGTATAAAGTATTTTGTAAATTGTTTTACCATAAGGTAATATGAACCCCATCAAGCCAAAGACAAACAAAATCAAGAGAGATGGAATTGATAAATTAGGGGTTCGAGAAAAAATAATTGGTATCAAGGAGTTAGCTACAGCGCAAGTCACCACTAACCCCCATTCGGTGTAGAGCAAAAAGCGAAATGGATTTGAGCGGACAGGAAATGATAGACTCATAGGAAGTGGTAACTACTGCTAAAACTAACCTCGTTACCTACTTATTTTGAATCTTTTAAATTTAATTTCAAGAGCCAATAACAACTTCAAGACTTTTGTTAGAGTATTTGCTTTCTAATCAACGAAAGTTGTAGACAGATTTACTTGTATAATTTTGAATGTTAATTACGATACATATAAATTCTGTACAAACCAAAAGTGTTGTGTTTCTGCTCAAAATAAACGAGCAGGCTTGTTCTGTAATTGAGAAGCGATCGCCATTACTCGATCTACCACAGTAATCATATATTCATAATCTGGTATTTTTCCATTAGGTACATACTTCACTTCTTGAGCCAAAATAGAAGGATAATCATTTAAGACTCGACGGATGTATTCTTGATCTTTGCGTTCTACATTTGGCCCAACCAAAAGCATACCAGATGGAATTGAATGAGGATCTTTAAAGAGTATGCGAAGCTCATTCTGCTTTAACTGGGAATTATAAAGATCCAACTCTGCGATTGAAACTGCACCAGCATTTGCTTTTTTTTGAACTACCCACTCTAAAACAGTTGTGGGTGTGGGTGCAAATAATATTTCAGCCAATGTCAGACCATAAAGATTGTAAAGGGGTAAATAATACCCTGTTGTTGAACCTGGCTGACCTAATACAAGAGTTTGACCTTCTAACATTTTTAAATTGCTCAGTAAGCTATCCTGACGTACAACAATAATTGAGCGTAAATTATTATCACCAAATAAAGGAAAAAGCGGAGTATATTGATAGCGAGAAATTGCAAGAGCTGCTAAACCAGGTGGAGCAAATGCTAATGACCAAGTACTATCTTTTAAACGCTCAATAGCTTGATTCTCATTGAAAGCAGGCTCTAGCAAAACGTATGCTTTCATTTTTTTACTCAAGTATTTATTAAACTGAGCATATTGATTAATAATCTCTTCTCCACCACTATAGTTGATGACACCAATAGTTAATTCCCCTTCAGACGCCGCTTTAGATTTGCAAGCACTTACGATTAAAGAGATTAGAAATAAAAAAAAGTTACGACGAGAAATTGGTTTATACATTTTCACTAATAATTATGAAATCGAAGATTATGAAATTATAAATAAACTTATACATATCAATTAATATATTAAAATAGTGTCTCTATTCAACGATAAAAAACTATGTTAAACAACCTAAAAATAGGTACTAAAGTAAATTTACTGTTGATACTAGTTTTTATAATTAGTATTCTAGTTACTAGTATCACTATGTCAACTTTACTACAGCATAGAGCGCAAAAAGAAGTTACTTCTAAAGCAATAATTCTCATGCGTACAATGAATTCCGTAAGAAAATATACACAAGATCGCATCAATCCTTTACTTAAATCTAGACTAGAAACAGAAACACAATTCATCCCAGAAACAGTACCAGCTTTCTCTGCAATAAAAATCTTTGAAAATTTTCGTAAGGACAACGAATTTAAAAATTTTATATATAGAGAAGCGGCAATAAATCCTACTAATTTACGGGATAAAGCTGATAATTTTGAAACCAAAATTCTACAAAGCTTTCGCAACAATCCGAAAACTCAAGAAATAACAGGTTTTCGCAAACTTCCTCAAGGAGAGGTATTTTATATTGCAAGACCACTGGCTATTACACAACCAAGTTGTCTTGAATGTCATTCAACAGTAGAGAAAGCTCCTAAGAGTTTGCTCGCGAGTTATGGTACAAAAAATGGTTTTGGTTGGCAACTTAATGAAATTGTCGCTGCTCAAATCATCTCCGTTCCTTCTCAGGAAGTTTTTGAAGATGCTGAACATAGCTGGTCTATGATCATAGGACTTGTAATTGCTATTTTTGCTCTTGTCATTCTCTTGCTTAATTTATTAATCAAACGAGCTATTGTTCAGCGAATTAAAAGCATAGAAAAAATTGCTCAACAAGTCAGCGTAGGTAATATGAGTATTGATTTTGATGAAAAACATAATGATGAAATTGGGGGATTAGCGGTGGCATTTAACCGAATGAAAGCTAGTTTGCAAATAGCTTTAAACCTCCTTGAAAAAAATGAAAATTAATTTAAATTAGAGAGTAACTTTTGTTGAAATTTTTGAGCTTTTTGTGGGTTGGAAATTTCTACTGATAAAATTTCCACGAGTTCTGTACAGGAAAGATGAGGATTATCTTTGATGGATTTTTGAACAAGAAAAGATGCTATTGGACCTATAAATTCAGCTAAATAACGCTCACATTGATGTATAAAGCTCTCCTTGAAAGCTAAATTTTCTACTTTAATTTCCTGCTTAGTGAAAGATTCTTTAAAAGATTCTGGTGTTTTTTTTTCTAAAATAGAAAGCTCTATCAATGGTATTTCAACGGTGAGCTTACAGCCATTTCCTAACTCAGTTTCTATATTGAAATTACCTTGTAAGGCTATCACTCTTTCTTTTATACCCTGGATACCAAAACCCGTTTTTCTTTGCGATAAGCTAAAACCTTTACCATTATCTCTCACAACAAGTAATACATTGTTGAAATCGGCATTCACCAAAATCTCTACTTTTGTTGCTTGTGCATATTTACATATATTTGTCAGAGATTCTTGCACAATCCGATAGATAGTTGTCACCACATTCACAGGTAAAGGAGTAGACAAACTGATGCTGATAGAAGGTAAAATTCCAGTGGTTTGATGAAAATTTTCAACGACAAGAGTGATTAGTTCTTCTAGTGATTTTTCTTGAGTATTATTTGTACGTAAGGCACAGACAGATTGACGAACTTCATGAATGGCAACAGATCCTAATTTTTGAGCTTCTGTGAGAAACTGTTCTGCTTGAGAGGGGTCGATATGCCAAAGTTTACGAGCCGTTTGCAGCTGAATGTTAAGACTAGTTAACGCATTACCCAAAGAATCATGTATTTCACGAGCAATACGTTTGCGTTCTTGTACCGCAGCAAGCTCTTCAATTTCCAGAAGATACTGTCTTAGCTCTTTGTATTGCAGTAATAAATCGGTATAATGCTTAGATACTACCATGGTATTAACCATCTAATTTAATACTAACGGACTATTCAATACCACACATTGTCTTGCTTACTTGCAATATCAAACTTTAATGAGACTGCTCCTTTTAAAATGAAGATCATATTCTTACCCCACAAGATTAGTTAGTTAATTTCCGGATTCCATTGCAAAATGCAGATATGAAATTACGGCTGTTTTTAGAGGCTGTGTGTACTTATCTGAGGGAAATTAAGGATTTACGCGGCTATTTAAGAAATTGATATTTCTTTACAAATTTTTTGCAGGATGTATGAAACATTTTTTGTTGCTCTGTGAAACCAAAATACCCCTTGAGGGTACTATCGGCAATCTTGTTTCAACGTATTAAATAATAAATATTTGATACATCAACCCACTTCGTAATTCTGGCAAAGTATTATAATTGACAGGAAAAATTTTCTTGTTAATTTCCACTGACTTAATTGCTATATACTGAGTTAGCATAAATTGCTAATTGTGATCGATTTTTCAGGTTTAGACGATTAAGCAGGTGGGTGACATGGGTTTTAACTGTCCCTTCTGAAATATAAAGTTGCTGGGCAATTTCGCGATTCGTAGCACCAACAGCAATCAATCGTAATACATCTTGCTCGCGTTCAGTCAGGGAATCCAATTTTGGCTCTGGTAACTTTGGGCTAACAGGTTCGGAAACTTGAACTTTAGCAATAATCTTTTCTAACACTCCTGGCCCCATTTGAGTGTATCCTTTATGGACAAACCGAATCGCCTGTGCTAGTTCCTCAGACGGCATATCTTTTAGTAAATAGCCCTTTGCTCCTGCTCGCATTGCGTCGGCGATGTATTCATCGTCATCAAATGTGGTTAGGACTATCACTTTAATATTGGGAAATCGCTCACAAATAATGCCAGTGGCTACTTTACCATCCATGACAGGCATTCGCACATCCATTAACACAACATCTGGGTGTAGTGCTTCTACTTGGGCGATCGCGCTTTCGCCATTATCCGCAGTTCCTATAACTTCTAGGTCAGGCTCTAAATTTAGCATAGCCCTAATACCATCTCGAATGAGAGTCTGGTCATCTACGAGTAACAGACGAATCATATAAAAGTACATCTAAAATTTTGCAAAAGTACTACCCCAGTGTAGAACTATGTCTGCGTCATGGATAGTCCAAGAAGAAGTGAATTTAAGGGTAACTGGCGAGTGTTACTCATTAATTTTAAATCAAAAATTTGAAGAGATTGAACTTTGATCTATAAGTCTCCGACTTTAGTCGTAGGAATATTTACTCAATTAATCAACGAAAGTCCCAGTAGGTTTATCTATTTAGTTGAGTTGAGAGTATAGACGTTTTTCAGATGTTATATTCCTCGACAAAATTCTACTATGAATTCAGTTGCGAAGGCAATCAAACAGAGAAGACCAAAAAACAAATTAAATTGGTTCCAATTTTTTTGCTTTCTTCAACTACTAAACAACACACAAACAAAACACACAATCGAGGTTAATTATGTCTAATGAAATGAATAAAATCACTGAACTATCTGAACAAGAATTAGATGTTGTTGCAGGTGGTGCTATTGACAGCCAAGAAGCTGCATTTTTTCAAGCTAATCAATATAGTTTAGATTCTACTTTAGTTGTTGGTCCTCAAGGTGTTATTTCTACAACCAGCGCTGACGAATTGAATGTAGCATCTGCTGCTATCAAAAACATTAAAGTAGGTTAATAATTCTCGTCATTTCCGTAAGCAGAGATATTGCTCATGAATTCATTAAACAAGTGATAATTCTCTGCTTTTCTTAGATTCTCTCACAACACACAATTATTCATTACAAAGGATTCAATCATGTCTAACGAAATCAACAAAGCTACTGAACTGTCTGAACAAGAATTAGATGTTGTTGCAGGTGGTGCTATTGACAGTCAAGAAGCTGCATTTTTTAACTTGGAGAAAAATAGCCTTGACTCAGCTTTAGTTGTTGGTCCTCAAGGAACTTTATCTGCAACAAGTGCTGACGAATTGAATGTAACATCTGCTGCTTTCAAAAACGTAAAAGTAGGTTAATAATTCTCGTCATTTCTGTAAGCAGAGGTATTGTTCATAAATTAATTAAATAAGTGATAATTCTCTGCTTTTCTCGCAAACACACAATCATTAATCACAAAGGATTCAATCATGTCTAACGAAATCAACAAAGCTACTGAACTATCTGAACAAGAATTAGATGTTGTTGCAGGTGGTGCTATTGAACTTACCGAAATTGGTACTTTCCAAAAGAATGCAAATAGTCTCGATTCAGCTTTACTTGTGGGTCCCCAAGGAACTCTGTCTGCAACAAGTGCGGATGAATTGAATATTGAAGCTGCTGGTTTCAAAAATATTAAAGTAGGTCAATAATTCTCGTCATTTTCCTAAGCAGAGGTATTGCTAATAAATTAATTGAAATCCTCTGCTTTTATCTTTACAATAAACATCACTGACTATGGGGGAATTTATGTCTGATGAGAATAACAATGCAATAGAATTATCTGATGAAGAATTAGACGAAGTATCTGGCGGTCTTAATCTATCTGGCTTGCTTAGAGATTTGAATCAAACAAGCCTAGTAAATATAGCAAATTTCAAACAAAGTAAATTTGTCTTAGATCAGGTAAGCATTGTTAATTCAGAAGGTTCTTTCAATTCTTTACACATTGAAATTGTTAATACAGAATCAACCGCTATCCAAAGTCTAAATCTTAGCTAAATAATTTAGATTTTACCAAAACAGAGAAAATAGAAATATTTAAATTAAACTATTCTCTGTTTATATAAATATAAAACTTTAGAAATATGGGAAAGTTTATGTCAGATGAAATTCCTAAAGGTGATCAAATTATAGAGTTGACTGAGCAGGAAATAGATGCTTTAGCAGGCGGAAAGGAAAATGCTCAATATGTCGCGAAGCAACTCAGTTTAGTTCCTAATGATTTAACACAGTCAGTTTCGCAATCCGTGGATAAAATCTTCTCTGCTATTCCTCTCTTAGGCTTGAATTTATAGATGATGTCGTCCTGAGTATGTTTTCAAGAGGAAAAAAGAGATTTTACGAATCATCTTGAAAGAGCTGGTCTGAAGCTGGTAATACCGAATCAGGAAATGTTGTAAAGAAATATAACATTTTTGAATGGCTGCATAAATTCCTAACCTACCTCAGATAGTTACACAAAGGTTCAAACAGAAGCAGCTCAATTTTATGCTCACATTCTGCAATGCCCCTATTTATTTCCCAGTGCTAACACTCTCACACCCTTAGAAAATATAAGAGAGTCTAATTATGACAGAAGTTCTACTCAAAGAACTTAGTAATAGTGATATTGATTGGATGCTAAAGACTGGTAGAAAAGAAGAAATTACTACGGGTCAAGTTCTCATCCGCCAAGGTGAACCTGTCAATGCTTTATATATTCTCTTAGATGGAGCATTAACAGTTTCTATATCTCAGGCTGACAACAACCCACTAGGACGTGCGTTTGCTGCCCTAGAAGGTGGTGAAATGTCAGGGCGTGAAATCGCCAGATTATCAAGTGGTGAAATGGTAGGAGAAATTCCTTTTATAGAGTCGTACTTACCTTCTACTACTGTTAAAGCACTAAAAGATTCACAAGTTTTATCGATTCCGCAACAACAGCTAACAACAAAACTGAAACAAGATATCAGTTTTGCTGCCCATCTTTACCGAGCGAGTGCGATTCTGCTTGCAGATAGACTAGAAAAAATAGTCAATCAACTCGGTCATAGTACGTTAGTCCTCAGCCAACCTCGGCTAAGAGAAATACTATTTATTTTTGCAGAATTGCATGATAGTGATATTGATTGGTTGATTGTTGCAGGGAATGTAAACCAAATTCCCGCAGGTACTGTTCTCATTCCTAGCGGTAGGCCTGTAGAAGCGCTGCATATTCTCCTTGATGGAAAATTATCACTTTCTACCTCCGAGGACGATCGCAATCCTTTAGCTCGTGCATTTTCTAATTTGGAAAACAATGAAACTATAGAACGCGAGTTTGCTAATTTGTCTAGAGGTGACATTGTAGGAGAAACTCCTTTTGTAGAAGCTCCCCCACCCTCTATGTCTGTAAAAGCTGCGGAGGATTCAATAGTCTTGTCGATTCCTCGCTGGCGATTAGCTGCTAAACTGCTGCATGATGTTGGTTTTGCTGCTCGTTTTTATCGCGTATTGGCAGTTCTGTTAGCAGATAAGCAACAAGCAATAGTCAGTCGCCTTGGTTACGGTAGGCTCAGTTATAGTACGGGTCAATCGCTGGGTGAAAATATCGAATATGAAAATGAACTAGATGCCGATTTTTTAAGCCAAGTGGCGCTAGCTGGAGCTAGATTTGACTGGATGTTGAAAAGAATTAGTCGCACTTAAAACTTGTCATTTGTCATTTGTCATTTGTCATTGCTAAGAGTTTCAATTACTCACATTCTATTTATTAAGGACGACTTACTTAAATTTTGTGAATAGTAATCAGTGAACAGTAATTAACTGATAACTGATAACTGATAACTGAATAACTGGTAACTGATAATTCATAACTCATCACTAAATATTAAAATTATGGTTACTCAAAAAAATAATCTATTTCGTAAACAAGCTTTAGATCATTCATCTTCACCTGAGCGCTTAGATCAGTTAATGCAAGTAGTTAGCCCTACTAAGTGGTTACCTTTAATTGGTCTGGGTATTTTGGTTGCATCTGGTTTGACCTGGAGTGTATTGGGTCGTATTCCGATTACAGTTGAGGGTAAAGGTGTACTTATCTTTCCTAGCAAAGTAGTCGGATTCGACTTTCCTTCTTCAGGACAATTGCAAACATTAAATGTACGTGTTGGTGACTTTGTCAAGAAAGGACAAGTGATAGGAACAATTGACCAAAACGAACTGCAAGCGCAGATTTTACAACAGCGCACCAAACTATCACAACTACAAGCACAGGATCAAGATGCTAATTCACTTCAAGATCAACGCACTCAACAGCAGATCATCACGATCGCTCAACAGCGCCAAAACTTAGAAGTACAATTACAGCAAGCTCAGGCTCTGACTCCAATTCTTAAAAGCAAAAATTTGGGTGCGATCGATCAACAGCGACAAAACCTATCACAAAATTTGCGTGATGCTGAAACTTTGGCTCCTACTCTCAAGCAGAGACTTGAGCGACGTCAAGCGCTGAAGAGTGAAGGAGCTATTTCAGATGATGCAGTGTTGGAAGCACAACAAACCTACCTCAATAGTCTGCAAAAAATTTCCGAACTCAAACAACAACTGAAGCAGCTCGACATCAGTCAGGTTCAAGCCCAAAAATCTTACCTAGAGAATCTCAGTCAAATTGACAACTTCAAAACTCAATTGACAGAACTAAACGCTCAACAAAAAACTTTAGCTGAACGAAATTTCCAAACTTCAGTTACTCGCAAAAATCAGATTCAAGATTTGCAGCGTAGCATTGCCCAACTAGAATTACAACTAAAAAACAATACTCAAGTTATCAGCAATTATACTGGACGAATTTTAGAACTTACCGTCAATCCAGGACAAAGCTTGGCTCCAGGAACTCACCTTGGCACAATAGATATTCAACAAACACCATCTACAAAATTACAAGCAGTTGTATTTGTTCCTGTTAATGACGGTAAAAAACTTCAAAAGGGAATGAAGTTACAAATTACACCATCTACAGTGGAGCGAGAACGCTTTGGTGGTATTGTTGGCAAAATCTCTGATGTTTCACCCTTTCCAATCACAAAAGCAGGTGCAGCAAAAGTCGTAGGTAATGCAGACATCGTTAACAGTTTAATAACCGCACAACCTCAGATCCAAGTCATTGCCGAACTTCAACCAGACACCTCAACCTTCAGTGGTTACAAGTGGTCTTCTTCCAAAGGCCCAGAACAGAAAATTACTTCTGGAACAACTTCCTCTGTGCGAGTCACCGTGAAAGAAGAAGCACCAATTAGTTTTGTGTTACCGATTCTTAAGTCCATTGGTGGATCGTAGGGATTGGGGATTGAGAGACGCGGGGACGCGGGGATAGAAGGACAAGGGGAATAACTATTGCCTATTGCCTATTGACCAATTCTCTGTTCCCTGTTCCCTCTCATGAATTACTAATTATTAATAACTATGTTAAAGCAAAAATTACAAACACTATTTAAGAAGCGTAAAGATACTCGGCGTCGTACTCCCACCTTACTCCAAATGGAGGCTGTGGAATGTGGCGCTGCTTCTTTAGGAATTATTCTTGGTTATTATGGTCGAATTGTGCCGTTGGCGAAACTCCGTCAAGATTGCGGTGTGTCGCGTGACGGAAGTAAAGCTACTAATGTTCTTGCTGCTGCTAGAACCTATGGGTTAAATGCCAAAGGTTTCAAGACAGATTTAGACGGACTGCGGGAAATGGCATGTCCTTACATTGTGTTTTGGAATTTCAACCATTTCTTAGTAGTAGAAGGATTTGGTAAGTATCGAGTTTATCTTAATGATCCTGCTAGTGGACCACGCCATGTTTCCATGCAGGAATTTAGCAATTCTTTCACGGGTGTAGTGTTAGTTTTGCAACCTGGTCCAGAGTTCAAAAGAGGGGGACACAAACCCAGCATTATTGCAGCTTTGTGGCAAAGAATGCGCTTTTCGATTGTGGCACTCGTATATTGTATAGTAGCAGGATTGTTTTTGGTGATTCCTGGGATGGCAATGCCAGCTTTTTCTCAGGTGTTTGTAGATAATATTTTAATTCAGGGTCGCAAAGAATGGTTGAATCCCCTGATTATTGGAATTTTATTCACAGCATTAATTACTGGATTTTTGACGCTGTTACAGTTGCAGTCTCTGCGCCGAATGAAAATCAAGCTATCTGTGGGAATGTCCAGTCAATTCCTGTGGCACATTTTACACTTGCCTGTGAGTTTTTATGATCAACGATTTGCTGGGGAAATCAGCAGCCGTGTTCAACTCAACGACTCTTTAGCGGGTCTGCTTTCTGGGAAATTAGCAACCACAGCGATCGCAGCAGTCACGGTAATTTTTTATGCAGTGATTATGCTGCAATATGACGTAGTCCTAACTTCAATTGGCATAGCTTTTGTTGCTTTTAATCTTCTCGCCTTGCAGTGGGTGTCACGACGGCGCGTAGATGCCAATATGCGATATCAACAGGATCAAGGCAAGGTTACTGGGGTATCAATTTCTGGTCTTCAAAGTATGGAAACGCTCAAGTCATCCGGCTTGGAGTCAGATTTTTTCTCCAGATGGGCTGGTTATTATGCCAAATCGATTAACGCCAAACAGGAGATGGATGTCACCAACCAGGCTTTAGGGGTGTTACCTTCTTTCCTTTCTAGAATTGCTTCCATGTTACTGATTACCGTCGGTGGTTTACGGGTGATAGATGGACATTTAAGCATTGGTATGTTGGTAGCATTTCAGGCTCTCATGCAACAATTTATGCAGCCTGTGAACAATCTGATTACTTTGGGAAGCAGTCTACAAGAAGTAGAAGGTAGTATTACGCGCTTGGATGATGTGTTGCGTAACCCGACGGATCGGGGAGTAGGGAGCGGGGACAAGGGAGCGGGGATTGGGGACAGGGAGACGCGGGGACAAAAAGACGCGGGGATAGGAGGACAAGGGGGACAGAGAAGACAAGGAGGACAGCAGGAGATGAAAGATATTTTTGATAAGTTGTCTGGTTTAGAAGATGAGTCTGTCGCCGCGTCAGCGCGTCAGCGCGTCAGCGCGTCTTTTGCTGCTCCAACAACTAAATTACAGGGATACGTTGAGTTACGCAATGTCACATTTGGCTATAACCGGGTTGCTGCTCCTTTAATTGAAAATTTTAATTTCTCTCTAAAACCAGGACAGCGAGTTGCTTTGGTAGGTGGAAGTGGTTCTGGTAAGTCTACGATCGCTAAAATGATTGCTGGATTATATGAACCTTGGGAAGGAGAAATCCTGTTTGATGGTCAACCCAGAAGTGAAATTCCTCGCCAAGTTTTAGTTAATTCCCTAGCTCTAGTAGAACAAGATATCTTTCTATTTGCTGGCAGTGTCAGAGAAAATTTAACGCTCTGGGATACCACTGTACCAGAAAGTAATTTAATACGTGCTTGTAAAGATGCAGCCATCCACGATATTGTGATCTCTTTGCCTGGTGGTTACGGTGCTGAACTATTAGAAGGCGCTAGCAATTTGAGCGGAGGTCAGCGACAGCGTTTGGAAATTGCCCGCTCTTTAGTGAATAATCCCGCTATTTTGGTGATGGATGAAGCTACTAGCGCTCTTGATACTGAGACAGAAAAAATCATTGACCGGAAACTCCGCCAGCGCGGTTGTACTTGTATTATAGTGGCGCATCGACTCAGCACTATCCGCGATTGTGATGAAATTATTGTTCTGGAACGGGGAAAAGTCGTCCAACGCGGAACTCATGACGAATTAAAGCAGGTTGAAGGTAAGTATTTGGAGTTGATTCGCAGTGAGGGGGGAGCGCTTTAATTTTTGGGGATTGGGGACAAGGAAGAAAATATAAAACTAAGCATTTACTATTGACTTTTAATTAAAATTATGGTTAATCAAATTAGTTATGTAATCCCACAGGGGCAAGAATATATATTAAAGGGTAATCAACCAATTCTTTTAAATGACCCGCAGACGGTTTGGTTGATTAAGTCTGGTTCGATGGCGTTGTTTGCGATCGCAGTTCAAGATGGTGTTCCAGAGGGTTCGCGGCGTTATTTGTTGACTCTAGGAGATGGGGAGGCGATGTTCTCTACAATACCCAGTCAACAGGAGGAGCAACGCCAGATCCTAGCGGTATCGATGGAGGAGACTGAACTCCTGAAGATGTCAAAAACAGATTTTAACAGGTTGATTGCCAACAACAATGATGAGGCGGTGTCTCTGGTTGAGGGCTGGGTAAATCAACTAGGCTTGGCACTATCTGAAATAGTCCCTCCAAAAATGCCTGTTAAACCAGAGGGAATTAACTTTTTCTCTTTAAATAAGGGTGATATTTTTCAACCCCAATCTAGTACTGTGTCTTGGGTGGAAATTCAGGAAGGCTATGTTTGTTGGATGGGGATTGAAGAACTAGACATTTATCCCAGTTCTGGAATTCTGCCTTTGAGTGCAGATATGTGGTTGCAAGCAGATAGTATTGTTGAGCTTGCTACCACTAACACCTCAGATTTGAATAATGGAGATATCATATTAAGTAGCTTGTCTCAATTGACAATCTATTTCCTGCAAGGTATTGACTTATTAGATCAGTCGGCAACGACCGCAGAATTACGTAGATTTCAAGAAAGAGAACGTCTCAATTATCAAGTCATGCAGGAGGCGTTGGGAGAGCTTTCGTCTGTATTGGAAGTACGGAAACCAGCTTTTTCTTCGGAGACAAAATCAGCTGATGATCCAGATCAGGCTTTGATGATTGCTGCTGGTGCGGTGGGACGTGCTTTGGGTATTAAAATTTGTCCTCCGGCTCAATCAGAGGATCTTAGACGAGTGGTAGAACCACTAGAAGCGATCGCTCGTGCTTCACAAGTCAGAATGCGCCGGATTTCTTTGGCTGACAAGTGGTGGAAGAAAGATTCTGGCCCCATACTTACTTACACTAAAGACGATCACCCCGTAGCAATATTACCAATCTCTGATAACCAGTACGAGATTTTTGATCCTTTAGAGCGGAGTCGTACTCGTGTAGATGAACACACTGCTGCTAAGTTATCTCCAACGGGCTACGTATTTTATCGGCCTTTTCCAGATACAAAGTTTAAAATCCAAGATTTACTCCAGTTTGCACTACGGGGCCACATCAAGGAGCTAATTTATATCATGCTGGCGGGAGTGATCACAAGTGTACTAGGAATGCTCACACCCCAAGCTACTGCTATCCTCATTGACAACGCCATTCCGGATGCTAACCGGGGATTATTAACGCAAATTGGCTTAGGTCTTTTGGCTGTTACCTTTGGACAAACCATGTTTGACCTGACTCAAGCATTTGCCATTATCAGACTACAGACTTTTGCTGAATCTTCTACACAGGCGGCGGTATGGGATCGGTTGTTAAATTTGCAAGCGTCGTTTTTTCGTCAGTACTCAGTTGGTGATTTGAAATCTCGTGTTAGTAGCATCTCGCAAATTCACCAGAAATTAAGTAGTACTGTACTCAAGAGCATTTTTTCTAGTTTCTTTTCTTTGCTGAATCTTGGATTGTTGTTTTACTACAGTTCAACACTCGCTTTGCTTGCATGTTTGGTTGCTGTTGTCAATATTGCCATTACTATTTTTTCTGGTATATTAACTGTACAAAAGTTTCGTCCTTTGCTAGAGCTAGAAGGACAAATCTTTGGTGTCATGGTGCAGTTGATTAATGGTGTATCAAAAATTCGAGTTTCTGGTGCAGAGACACGAGCTTTTGCTTACTGGAGTAGACAATATACCCATCAACTCAAGCTAATGTTGAGAACTCAGAGCATCGAAGATGGTGTTAGTTTTATTACTAAAGTCCTACCACCTTTAACGAATGCTCTTCTGTTTTGGGTTGCTGCTAGCATGATTCAAGAGTCACCTGGAAGTGGTGGTTTATCTACTGGTATTTTCCTTGCTTTTAATGCTGCGTTTGGTAGCTTTATTGGTGGAGCAACTAGTTTAAGCACCACAGTTGTAGACATTATGCAAGTCTTACCAATGTGGAAGCGTGCTGAACCAATTCTCACAGCCATACCAGAAATCACTTCCAGCAAAACTGATCCTGGGAGACTATCAGGTAAGTTACTTGTAGACCATGTGGTTTTTCGCTATCGAGATGATGGGCCGCTAACTTTGGATGATGTCACCATCAAAGCTGACCCAGGAGAGTATATTGCTCTTGTTGGGCCTTCTGGGAGTGGTAAATCAACTCTGTTTCGTCTGTTACTGGGCTTTGATCATCCTGAATCTGGCACGATTTACTACGATGGACAAGATTTGGCTGGGTTGGATGTCAATGCTGTGCGGCGACAGTTGGGTGTTGTCATGCAAAATAGCCGCATGATGTCAGGTTCAATCTTTGATAACATTGCCAGTGGCGCAATGATCACGATGGAAGAAGCTTGGGATGCAGCGCGAGCATCCGGTTTAGCGGATGATATCGAAACTATGCCGATGGGTATGCATACGGTAGTGAGCGAGGGTGCAACTAACTTATCTGGGGGACAACGACAAAGGTTATTAATTGCACGGGCGTTAGTATTGAAACCTCGGATTTTGTTATTTGACGAAGCTACTAGTGCTTTAGATAATAAAACTCAAGCAATTGTCAGTGAAAGCTTGGAAAGATTACAGGTAACTAGAATTGCGATCGCTCATCGACTCAGCACTATCCGTAATGCTCACCGTATATATGTTCTTCAGGGCGGTAGAGTAGTTCAACAGGGTAGTTTTGACGAACTAGCACAACAACAAGGCCTGTTTGCTCAGTTAATGGCACGGCAGATGCTATAGTTTTTTGTCATTGATAATTCATATTCGGTTAATACTCCTCTTCTGTTACTTTCCCTAGATGAAAAGATGTAACCCTTGCCAGTCAGGAGTTTCAGTTTATTTTACAATCAAAATTTCCTCTCAACAAAAAGATGCTTCCTGTAAAAAAACAAGAAGCATCAAATCAGTGTTTTGACTAAGGCGACTTCACCATTACAGTACAATTGTACTATTAAGTATGGTGATCGCACAATTCATTCTTGTATCTAAGGTTCAGAGTAGAAGGATGATTTTTATCTACTCGTAGCAAAAAAGAGAATGGGGATGAGTTGGTCGGCATCGGAATTTGCCGACCATTGGTCGGCAAAAATTTTTGGTTAGGGTGGGGTAAAAATATTTTTGCAAGAGGTCTATTCTTCCAAGAACACCATGTCAGCCTCCGCCCACCTTGGTTTTTCTCCTCACCTTGGTTTAGATCAAAGCCCTTCTAAGCCCAGCCCAAGCAGCCAAGTGTTCGGCACTTGGGAAACGAGTCATATCGGTGCCAATTTCCGAGACAATAATATCAGCATATCGGCGCTGACACTTGGATACCTCTTCCGGTCGATTCTAACTTGCGACTCCTTTAGATTTTCTTTATGAATCGGCTCTGAAACTTTAAGATTTTATTTTAAATGTAGATCAGTCCTTATTATCTAACTTTTGACTGAACCTTCTATAACTTTTGTTAGAGGATTATGTTTTGAAAACCATAACAATAGAGATAGTTATTTTTGGCTTTACGAGGTATGTCTAATACCCGATCAATCTAACCTAAGCATTAGATATTGGAAACATGGATTCAGTATTTAGCAGACAGAACCATTTACTCTTCTAGGTCTATCGATCTCATCGATCTCTATGATTTGGAAATTAGTTTATTGATCAATTGCTTGAGTTTTAGGTATCTGGTTAATATTAACAAGTTACCAAAATTACTAACTAGATAATCATAAGCAATTACAATCTCTTTCTGTCTGCTGGTTAAATAATTGAGTACTAAACAGTATCGAGACTACAAAAAATTGAGCAATCACGTTACCAATGCTTTTGATTTTTTTGGCTCAGTAATTTTTGCGTGATGTACAAACAGATACCAATCCGTTTATCATCTTTAAACAAACCGACTACAACAGAGTATCCACAACTTCTCTGGTGATAAATCAGTGAGAATTAACTAAGGGTAGCTGCTCAATGTCCAAGCATCTGCCACTGATACTAGATTTTGTCTCTTCAGACCATCAGTTGATAATTTAGCTTGATAACGAGTTAAAACAATCTTTCCTTCTTAATTAACTTGCCTTGAAAAATTTCTATACTCTTTTCTCCAAGAACTCAAAACTCTAACGGAACCATATTGCCTTGAAATCTCCGGGTATTTCAGCAAATTGGCAAAGGTATTGGTATTGATATCAAGAAAAGTTAAGTTACGCGATTGCCTTGTAGTTCACGCTTTAATAAGTGACTACAAACTTTTGATTGTTAACGCTAATTTACTTAGAAGGTAGCAAGCGAATGCACTCATTAGCTAAAATTGATATCTCTTCAAAAGAAAATGTATACGCCTTGAATTCAGGAATCTTAACGACTATTGGTAATACACCTCTAATCAAGTTGAAAAATGTTTTTAAAGATGCTCAATTTCAACTTTTTGCTAAGTTAGAAATGTTTAACCCTGGAGGTAGTATTAAAGACCGTCCAGCCTTAAATATCCTGTTGAATGCATTTGAAAAAGGGGATATAAAACCCGGAGATACAATTATTGAATCAAGTTCAGGAAACTTAGGTATTGGACTAGCACAAGCAAGTATTATGTTGGGGTTACATTTTATATGCGTAATTGACCCGAAAACAACACAACAAAATATTAACATCCTCAAAACTTATGGTGCAGAAGTTGATTTGGTCACAAAACCAGACCCGATTACAGGTGATTTTTTACCCGCGCGCATTAATCGTGTGAAATCATTGTTGAGTTCAATTCCCAATAGCTTTTGGTGTAATCAGTATGCCAATTTGAATAATGCACGCGCTCATTATCAAACAATGCACGAAATTATGAGTGCTCTTGATGGTAGATTGGACTACCTATTCTGTTCAACAGGTAGTTGCGGAACACTGCGTGGTTGCGCTGAATATATCAGAAGTCACGATTTCAACACAAAAGTGATCGCCGTTGATGCGAAAGGGAGTGTGATTTTTGGTGACAAACGAAGTAAACGGCTCATCCCAGGACATGGGGCCGCGCGAGTTCCAGAATTGTTTCAACCTGGACTAGCAGATGTATATGTGCATGTCACTGATATGGACTGTATTATCGGTTGTCATCGCTTGCTTCGGAGTGAAGCGATATTAGCAGGAGGTTCATCAGGAGGAGTCATAGCAGCAATTGACAAAAAACGAAAAGAGATACCAATTGGTGCAACTTGTGCTGCCATACTTTGCGACCGTGGTGAACGTTATCTTGACACCATTTATTCAGAAACTTGGGTTAAAGAACATTTTGATGAACTTGTAAAAATGCAATACCTTGCGTCTTGAAATAGGTGATGAATCTAAAGTTCAATTTTCCCAACTACAGGAGATTTACTAATGAATTATGATGACATTCTTCTATTAAAAGGATCGGAGATAATTGCGCTATTCAAAAACCGCGAACAGGAAATATTACAAACAGTCAAATCCGCCTATCAAATACATGCTCAAGGCAAGAGTTGTCTGCCTCATTCTAGTTTTTTGCGTTTTCCTAACAATGAAAAAGACAGAATTATTGCCTTGCCAGCTTACTTAGGTGGTAAAGTGAATACTGTCGGTATCAAATGGATTGCTTCTTTTCCAGATAATCTAGCTTTGGGCATGGAACGAGCTTCGGCTGTTTTAATCCTAAATTCGGCACAAACTGGTCATACACAAGCGATTATGGAAAGTTCTGTTATCAGTGCAAAACGCACTGCTGCTAGTGCTGCGATCGCAGTTCAGTACATCTATGGCAAGCAAATTTTAACCCGATTGGGACTGATTGGTACTGGATTGATTAATTTTGAAATAATTCGCTTTGTGCTAGCTACATATCCTGAAATTGAAACTTTATTAATTTATGACTTAAGTCGAGAAAGAGCAGAGAAATTTAAACATAAGTGTCAACAACTCTCTCCAGCATTGGAAATTGTAATTGTAGAACAACCCAATGATGTATTTCAAAATACCTCAGTTATTTCTTTCGCAACAACCGCAACAAAACCACACATTTTCGATATTTCAAAATGTAGTCCTGGTAGTCTAATTTTGCACATTTCTTTACGAGACTTATCACCAGAAATTATCTTATCGGCTGACAATATCGTTGATGATATAGACCACGTATGTAGAGCGCAAACATCTATTCACTTAGCTGAACAACAAACGGGTAATAGGGATTTTATTAGATGTACTATTGGCGATATTATTAATAGTATTGTTCCAGTACGAGAGGACAACAACAAGATAGCGATATTCAGTCCTTTTGGACTGGGTGTTCTTGACCTCGCGTTAGGACAGCTAGCTTACAAACTTGCGATTAAGCAAAATCAAGGAACTACAATCGAGTCATTTTTACCAGTTTCTTGGTTACAGCGGGAAGAATATTACTGATAGGATTTTGGATTATAGATTTGAAATTTAGAATCTATCTTGTAAAACTTCACTATAGTTCTAAAGTTCCAAATCTTCCTCTTTATTTCTAACAGTGCCTTGATTTCATACGATGTTTCCAATTTCCATTTCGGTTCACACTATTAAACTCTATTTGCTATGACTGACTACTGGAAAACTTATGATGCAGCAAAATTACCCCTGACATTTACTCAAACTAAGGATTTAAAATCCAGCCATAACTTTCATAATATATTTACAGCTTTTCATCTCACAGGCTCCCTAAACGTGGCAGCACTTAGGCAGAGCCTGAACATGATTGTGCAACGTCACGAAATCTTGCGAACCACATTTGCAACTATCCATGGGCAATCAGTCCAAATCATTGCTCCTTCCTTAACCTTGACACTACCAATAGTGGACTGGTGTCAGTTGTCAGAAGAGGAAATGTCTGTCGAGTTGCAAAAACTAGCAATCGAGGAAGTTCAGCAACCCTTTAACTTAACCAACAAACCCTTGTTGCGGGTGACCTTATTACGGATAGATGAAGAAGAACACGTGCTACTCCTCGTTATGCACCATACTATTAGTAACAGTTGGTCTGTAGAGGTGTTCAACCGAGAGATAGCAGCGCTTTACGGGGCCTTGGACACGTCGCTTTCTAATCTCTCAATCAAGTATACGGATTTTGCTTATTGGCAGTGTCAACGGCTAACTACACAGGTATTAGCAAATCAACTTACCTACTGGAAGCAGCAATTAGCTAATACCTCTGCCCTGCTAGAAATACCCACTAACCGTCCTCCACTTACAGAGCAAACTTTCCGAAAGGCAAGGCGATCGCAATTACTGCCGTTTCAGCTAACCGAATCGCTTAAAGCTCTAAGCCAACAGACAGGGGTTACTCTGTTGGCGACATTACTAGCAGCATTTGTAACGTTACTCTACCGCTATACTAATCAACATGACATTTTGGTGGGAGTGCCAATCACTAACCGCAATGTTGAAACCAAGGATTTAATCCGTCTCTTTGTTAACACGCTGGTATTACGCACCCGATTTCAAGGTAATCTAACCTTCAGCGAGCTACTAAAACAAGTAGACGAGACAATTGTGGCTGCCTATGATCACCAAGACCTGCCCTTTAAGCATCTAGTTGAGGAACTCCAAGCACCTCTAATTCAGACAATGTTGGTGTTGGAAGATACCTCAATTGATAGACCAGAACTGTCGAAGTTGACAATCACTCCTATAGAATTGCATAACATTATTAGCAAGTTAGATTTAACACTAGTAATACAAGACACAGAATCAGGATTACTCTTAAATTGGGAATACAACACAAATTTGTTCGATAGCACAACAATTGAGCGGATGGCTCTGAATTTCCAGACCTTGCTGGAAAGCATAGTTACTGATCCGCAGCAACGAGTTGCTCAATTACAATTGCTAAGTGCCACCGAACAACATCAATTACTGGTGGAATGGAACGACACAAGTGCCGACTATCCCCTAGAACAGTGTTTTCCAAGAGTTTTTGAAGCTACCGTTGCGCGGACTCCAGATGCAGTCGCGGTGGTTTCTGTAGACGCGCAGAGTGCGGCTTCTCGCAGAGTAAACCAGCAACTAACATATCAACAATTAAATGCTCGTGCAAACCGTTGGGCAAGGTATCTAGTTGAGCAAGGAGTCGGAAAAGAAACGATAGTCGCTTTACTGTGCGATCGCAATATTGATTTCTTAACGGCGATGCTAGCAGTATTCAAAGCAGGTGGAGCATACCTACCTCTCAATCCTCAGCATCCACCTGAACGGATACAGCAAGTACTAGAACAAAGCCAAGCACCATTGGTATTAGCAGCTAGCTGTTGGGCATCGATTATTTCCTCAATAGACATCGAGTCACAGCTGCTGTGCCTTGAAGAGTTGGATTCTCAAGAGTACTCCAGTGAAAACCTTCCTGTACGCTGCTATCCAGAGAACTTGGCTTACGTGATTTACACCTCCGGTTCGACTGGAAAGCCTAAAGGGGTGATGATTGAACATCGCGGAATGCTTAATCATTTGTACGCAAAGGTGACAGATTTACAGTTAACAAAGAGCGATGTCGTCGCGCAAACTGCAACACAAATATTTGATATTAGTATTTGGCAATTTTTAGCGGCATTACTAGTTGGTGGACGAGTTGAGATTGTCTGCACTGAAATTGCTGGCGATCCTGCCCAGTTACTTTCATTGGTGCAACGTCAGCAAATCTCAATTTTAGAAATTGTACCATCGCTATTACGTATGATACTTCAACACATCAAACTCAACGGTGTAGCTGGTACTGAACTGTCTTGTTTACGATGGTTATTACTAACTGGTGAAACTTTGCCACCACAGTTATGTCGTCAGTGGTTCGAGCATTATCCGCAGATTCCGATGATGAATGCATACGGTCCAACAGAATGTTCCGACGATGTCACTCATCATCCTATCTACGTACCGCCTCAAAAGGAAGTAGTTAATCTGCCGATTGGTCGTCCGGTGTCAAATACACAACTATATATTCTCGATAGCCAGTTGCAACCCGTACCAATTGGAGTTACTGGAGAACTTTATGTTGGAGGTCTTGGTGTTGGGCGTGGCTATTTATACAATTCAATTCTCACAGAAAAAGCTTTTATCAAAAATCCCTTTACTAAAGAAGCAGGCGCCCGCTTGTATAAAACAGGCGATAAAGCTCGCTACCTGAGTGATGGTAATATCGAGTTTCTTGGTCGCATTGACTACCAGGTAAAGATTCGTGGATTTCGGATTGAGTTAGGAGAAATTGAGGTGGTTTTGGCACAGCATCCGCAAGTACGAGAAGTGGTAGTCGTCGCCAAGGAGGAACAATCAGGGAATCAGTATCTAGTGGCTTACGTTGTCCCTAACCAAGAAATCACTACCACCGAACTACGCGACTTCCTTAAACAAAAGCTGCCCGAATACATGATACCTACGGCGTTTGTTCTGTTGAAGTCCATGCCCTTAACTTCTAACGGTAAGGTAGATCGTCATGCTTTACCCGCACCAGAGTTTCAACTCTGTCTTAATGCTAATTTTGTTGCTCCCCATACACCTACGCAAGAAATTCTTGCCAAGTTATGGGCAGAAGTCCTTAATCTCAAACAAATTGGTATTTACGACAACTTCTTCGAGATGGGAGGAAACTCTCTACTTGCTACTCAGGTTATTTCGCGGTTGCGCTCCCTTTTTGGGGTTGAGTTGCCCTTACGTCGCTTGTTTGAAACTCCGACTGTGGGAGAGTTGAGTGAATTGATAAGGGCTTGCAACTGTGCTATTGAGTTACAGATACCAAAGATCGCCCCAGTTCCACGGAGCGAATACCTACCTCTATCCTTTGCTCAAGCTAGATTGTGGTTCCTCAATCAATTAGATGAGAAAAGTGCTATCTACAACATGCCAGAACCCCTACGTATTCTTGGTTCTCTCAACGTAGCGGCTTTGGAAATGGCTGTGCAAGAAATTATACGGCGTCATGAAATTTTACGTACTACCTTCAAGATAGTAAATAGTTTTCCAGTATCGATAATTGCTAGTAGTACGACCATAAATATACCAGTAGTTGACCTGCAACATTTGCCAGAACAAGAACAGTCTGAACAAGTGCAACAATTAGCGATCGCAGAGTCTCAACAACTCTTTGACCTCTCAAACGGTCCATTGCTGCGAGCTACTTTGCTGCGGCTAGAGGAGCAATCTCACGTGCTGTTACTAACAATGCACCACATTGTTTCTGATGGCTGGTCAATGGGGATATTTGTAAAGGAATTATCTGCACTTTATCAAGCTTTTGATTCAGGTAAGCCTGCGGAGTTATCAGAGTTATCAATTCAATATGCTGACTTTGCTCATTGGCAAAAAGAATGGCTAACTGGAGAGGTACTGCAAACCCAACTCAACTACTGGAAGCAACAATTAGCTTCATCACCACCTCTATTAGAACTACCTACTGACCATCCCCGTCCATCAATTCAAACATTTCAAGGTAGCACAGAATATTTTCAACTGGATCGGGAGTTGACTTCTCAGCTCAAAACTCTCTCTCACAAATCAGGAGCTACCCTATTTATGACCCTGTTGGCAGTTTTTGCCACTTTACTTTCACGTTACAGTGGTCTAGAGGATATAGTTATCGGCTCCCCCATTGCCAACCGCAACTGTAGTGAGTTTGAATCGTTAATTGGCTTTTTTGTCAATACCCTAGTATTGCGTACCCAACTGCAAGGAAATCCTACTTTCAGTGAGTTACTAGAACGAGTGCGGGAAATGACATTAGGAGCCTACGAACACCAAGACCTACCTTTTGAGAAACTAGTTGAGGAACTTCAACCAGAGCGTTCCCTCAGCCATACACCACTGTTCCAAGTGATGTTCGCATTGCAAAATGCGCCAATAGAGAAACTGGAGCTGCCAAATTTAACCATAACTCCATTCAAAATGGAGAGTGTCACCGCCAAGTTTGATTTAACCTTATTAATGGAGGAAACAGAGGCAGGATTGACTGGGGAATTAGTATACAACAAAGACCTATTTGATGCCGCTACCATTAGACAGATGGCAAGGCATTTTCAGCTCTTGTCAGAAGGTATTGTCACCAATCCCCAAGAGCGAGTAGGACAATTACCACTATTAAATAGTGCTGAACTGCATCAATTGCTTGTCGAGTGGAACGACACCCAAGTAGATTATCCCCAAGATAAATGTATCCATCAATTGTTTGAAGAACAGGTGGAGCGATCGCCAGATGCGATCGCAGTTGTGTTTGAAAGCAAACAACTGACTTACCGAGAATTGAACGACCGTGCCAACCAGTTAGCCCACTATCTGCAAACTTTGGGAGTAAAACCAGAAGTACTTGTGGGAATCTGTGTTGAGCGCTCCTTGGAAATGATAGTCGGACTACTGGGGATTCTCAAGGCAGGTGGTGCTTATGTACCCTTAGACCCAGCATATCCCCAAGATAGATTGAGTTTCATGTTGTCAGACTCGCAGATTCCAGTCTTGCTAACTCAAGAAAAGCTAGTAGCAAATCTACCTGAGTATGCGGGGCATATGATTCGCTTAGATGCAGATTGGCAAGTAATTTCTCAGCAGAGCCATACCAATGCGAACAGCCATGTACAACCTAATAACTTAGTTTATGTAATTTATACTTCAGGTTCTACAGGACAACCGAAAGGCGTCCTAGTCACCCATCAAGCATTGTGCAACCTGGCGACTTCACAGATTCGCATTTTCCACGTTCAGTCTGATAGTCGTGTACTTCAATTTGCGTCCTTTAGCTTTGATGCTTCGATTTCAGAAGTTGTCATGGCACTTTGTGCTGGAGCACAACTTTATTTAGGAACGCGAGAATCTTTGCTTCCAGGGTCAAGTTTAACGCAACTGTTACACGACCAAGCGATTACCCATGTTACGTTCCCTCCCTCTGCATTAGCGGCGATGCCACCACATGTAGACTTTCCAGACTTACGCACTATAATCGTAGCAGGAGAAGCCTGTCCGCCTGATTTAGTATCGCAATGGTCTAGAGGGCGACATTTCATCAATGGTTACGGACCAACTGAAGCAACTGTTTGTGCTACCACCGCTGTTTGTACCAATGGCGAATCTCAACTACCTATCGGGCGCCCAATCGCCAACACCCAAGTCTATATACTTGATCGCTATCTCCAACCTGTTCCTATCGGTGTTCCTGGGGAACTACATATTGGAGGTGTTGGTTTAGCAAGAGGTTACCTTAATCGTTCAGAGTTAACATTAGAGAAATTTATCCCTAATCTTTTTAGCAAAGAAAACTCTGCACGCCTTTATAAAACAGGTGACTTAGCCCGTTACTTACCAGATGGCAACATCGAGTACCTTGGTCGCATTGACGAGCAGGTAAAAATTCGCGGTTTCCGCATTGAGTTAGGAGAAATTGAAGCTGTATTGAGCCAACACCCCCAAATACGGGAAGCTGTGGTGATTGTAAGAGAAGATAAACCAGGCAATAGGCGGCTAGTAGCTTATATAGTACCCAATTTTGAGCCACTTTCCAGCAACGAACTGCGTAACTTACTAAAAGAGAAACTAGCCGAATACATGATACCCTCAGCATTTATAATGCTAGAGTCTCTACCTCTAACTCCGAATGGCAAAGTAGACCGTAAAGCACTTTCTGTACTCAAACAGACACATACTGAATTAGAAACTACTTTAGTGCTACCTCGTACACCAGTAGAGGAGATACTTGCAGACATTTGGATAGAAATCCTGGGTTTGGAGCAGGTCGGAATTTACCAAAATTTCTTTGAGTTAGGCGGCCATTCTCTACTAGGTACCCAGGTTATTTCTAGAATACAAGATTCCTTAGAAGTAAGACTTCCTTTGCGTACACTGTTTGAGAATCAAACTATCGCTGATTTAGCTGTGAGCATTCTCCAGTGTTTTGCCGAGGAGACAGAGCTAAAAGAGATGGATAGTATTCTGGCTGAGTTAGAAAAACTTTAATCAAACTCTTCTTTTTCTTGTTTGGCATACTTGCCACCTTCGCGGTTAGATATATTTTTTTAACCACGTAGACACAAAGTTGAAATGACAGAGTTATTTTCAAAACAATTAGTTATGAGTAATTTTAGTCAACGTATCGCTAATCTATCTCCAGAAAAACAGGCACTACTAGAGCAACGTCTGATGAAAAAGGGTGCTAACGTAGCCAAAAAGCAATTAATTCCACGTAGACAAACATCAGACCCTTGCCCTTTATCTTATTCTCAGCAAAGATTGTGGTTCTTGAATCAGTTGGAACCTAATAACGCTTTTAACATCTCCATTGCAGTACGTTTGAGCGGTATCTTGAATGTAAAAACACTGCAACAAACACTCAATGCAATTGTAGCTCGTCATGAAGTATTACGTACAACTTTTATAACTGTAGATGAAAATCCAATACAAGTTATTGCTGAAATACCAACAGTAAAAATTACGGTAATTGATCTCAGCGACCAGTATAATATCGACCATGAAGCAGAAGTCAAACGAATTCTGACAAAAGAAGCGCAATATTTGTTCAACTTATCCTCTGATTTGATGTTACGTCCTACTTTACTGCGGTTGAGTGAAGAGGAATACGTACTACTTTTAGTAATGCATCACGTTGCCTCGGATGGTTGGTCGATGGGAATTCTTTTTCGAGAACTTGCAGGTTTCTACGAAGCTTTTTCTACGGGAAAATCATCACCATTCCCTGAATTACCAATTCAATATGCTGACTTTGCTTATTGGCAACGGCAGTGGTTGAGTGAGGAGGTACTGCAAAGCCAACTAAACTACTGGAAACGACAATTAGCGGAGTCTCCAAGTCTTTTACCGCTACCAACTGATAGACCACGCCCCCCAATTCAGACATTCCAAGGTGGTACTAAATATTTTCAACTTAATCGGGACTTAACGCAAAAACTCAAAACCCTGAGTCAACACTCAGGAGCAACTTTGTTTATGACTCTGTTGTCTGGTTTTGCTGTTTTACTCGCGCGCTATACCTCTCAAGAAGATATAGTGATTGGTTCCCCCATCGCTAACCGCAATCGCAGTGAAATCGAGCCATTAATTGGCTTCTTTATTAATACTTTAGTACTACGCACTCAACTTCAAGGAAATCCCACTTTTTTAGAATTACTAGAACGAGTCCGAGAGATGACTTTGGGTGCTTATGACCATCAAGACTTACCTTTCGAGAAGCTTGTTGAGGAACTTCAGCCGGAACGTTCTCTTAGTCATGCACCTTTATTTCAGGTGATGTTTGTCTTACAAAATGCTCCTATGGGGAAACTGGAATTACCAGGTTTAACTTTAACTCCTTTGGAAGTAGATGATGTCACCGCAAAAAATGATTTATTTCTCTCAATGACGGATACCGAAGCGGGATTGACCGGCGAGATGGTATATAACAGTGACCTATTTAATGCAAGTACTATCAAGCGGATGGCAGGACATTTTGAAACATTACTCGAAAGTATCGTAGCCGATCCTCAGCAAAAAGTGGGGCAATTACCAATATTGAGTGCTGAGGAGCAGGAGCAGTTATTAGTGGAATGGAACAACACTGATACAGAGTATCCTTTAGAGCAATGTTTCCCAGAAGTATTTGAAGCAATTGTTGAGCGAACACCTGATGCAGTAGCGGTGGTATTTGTAGAGGCCCACAGTGGAGCTTCTCCAACAGTAGAGCAATTAACATATCAACAATTAAACGCTCGTGCTAATCGTTGGGCAAGGTATTTGGTAGATCAAGGAGTCGGAGCAGAAACAATAGTTGCTTTGCTGTGCGATCGCAACATCGATTTGTTGACGGCAATGCTGGCAATATTAAAAGCAGGTGGAGCCTACTTACCTATTAACCCTGAGCATCCAGGCGAACGAATTGAGCAACTATTGTCACAAAGTCAAGTACCTGTATTATTATCAGCTAGTTGTTATTCATCCCTAGTTAGTAGTCTTGACACATCATTAGAATTATTTTTACTTGAAGATTTAGATTGCCAACACTACTCAAGTCTAAATTTGCCCAGGCGATGCCA
The DNA here is from genome assembly GCA_024239075.1 of Fischerella sp. CENA71. Lineage (GTDB taxonomy): Bacteria > Cyanobacteriota > Cyanobacteriia > Cyanobacteriales > Nostocaceae > Pelatocladus. The sequence continues at coordinate 40,624 of JANBVI010000072.1, forward strand.
TCAAGATCACTTAGCTTATGTGATTTACACCTCCGGTTCGACAGGAAAACCGAAAGGGGTGATGATAGAACATCGCGGAATGCTCAATCATTTGTATGCTAAGGTCACAGATTTAGATTTAGACGCCACCGATGTTGTCGCCCAAACTGCAAGCCAAACATTTGATATTAGTATTTGGCAATTTTTAGTGGCATTGCTAGTAGGTGGACGAGTTGAGATTGTCAGCAGTGAAATCCTCACTGACCCTGCCCAGTTACTCTCCATACTTCAGCATCGGCAAATCTCTATATTGGAAGTTGTACCATCATACCTGCGGATGATGCTGCAACAGATTGAAAACAGTGATATTAAACCTAATTTATCTGTGTTGCGATGGTTGTTGTTAACGGGTGAAACTTTGACACCCCCATTGTGCCGTCAATGGTTGGATTACTATCCAACCATCCCAATCATGAATGCCTATGGTCCAACCGAGTGTTCGGATGATGTTACCCATTATCCAATTTACACACCACCCAAACAGGAAATACTAAATTTACCGATTGGTCGTCCTGTAGCAAATACCCAGTTATATATACTTGATACTCAATTGCAACCAGTGCCAATAGGAATTCCTGGAGAACTCTATGTTGGTGGTATTGGTGTGGGACGTGGTTATTTACACGATTTAGAACAGACACAACTGGCTTTTATACACAATCGATTTCAACAGACAACATGTGGTGTCTCGACATCAAGGTTGTATAAAACTGGTGATCAAGCCCGTTTCCTCCCAGATGGCAATATTGAATTCCTTGGTCGCATTGATTACCAGGTGAAGATTCGCGGCTTCCGCATTGAGTTGGGAGAAGTTGAAGCAGTACTGACTCAACATCCATATGTTCAAGAGGCAGTGGTGATTTCTAGGGAAAACCTACCTAACAACCAATATTTAGTCGCTTATATTGTCCCTAATGAAGAAATGACTACAACTGGAGAACTGCGGGATTTCCTAAAACAGAAGTTGCCTGACTACATGATACCTACAGCATTTGTGATGTTGGAGTCTATACCTTTAACTTCAAACGGTAAAGTAGACCATCGTGCATTACCCGCACCGGATATGGCATTGATTTCAACCGTTAACTTTGTTCCTGCTTGCACACCTACGCAAGAAATTCTCGCGAAATTGTGGTCAGAAATTCTTAATCTTGAACAAGTAGGCATACACAACAATTTCTTTGAATTGGGGGGACATTCTCTATTAGCTACTCGAGTAATTTCTAGGTTGCGTGCGCTGTTTGGGGTGGATTTGCCTTTGCGGCGTTTGTTTGAAGAACCTACTGTAGCTGCCTTAGCTGACAGCATTGACAACATTCGTTCAACAATACAAAAGTTACAAACCAATCCAAATTACCAATCAGAGGAACGCGAGGAAATTGAGCTATGAGAAATATTGAAGAATTTTTGTCTGATTTAGCTAATTTAGATATCAAGTTGTGGGTAGAGTTGAGCGATTCTGGTTTAGAAGAAGTTTGCTTGCGCTGTAATGCTCCAAAAGGAGCGCTGACACCAGACATACGTATCCAGCTAGCTGAACGCAAAGCAGAAATTATCACTTTTTTACAACAGAGTCATCTCAAGTCAAATTCTACTTCTGAGGTGATTACTCCTGTTGCTCGCAACATAGATTTACCATTATCTTCTGCTCAAGCTCGGCTGTGGTTTCTCACCCAATTAGAAGAAGAGAATGCTCCTTATAATATACCAGTGACTTTACGTCTGGTTGGTTCTCTCAACGTAGTAGCCCTAGAAATGGCTATACAAGAAATTGTCCAGCGCCACGAAGCTTTGCGTACTAGCTTCAAAATCGTAAATGGCTCTCCAGTCCAAGTCATCAACGATTTTACTAATGTAAATATATCGATCATAGACCTGCAATATCTAAAGGAAGATGAGCAGTCTGTTGAGGTGCAAAGGTTGGCTAGCAAAGACTTTAAAACCGCTTTTCGCCTTGATACTGCTCCATTGCTGCGAGTAACTTTGCTGCGCTTGGGAGAACAATCACATGTCCTGTTGCTGATTGTGCATCACATTATCTCTGATGGTTGGTCGATGGGGATATTTGTCAGCGAGTTGTCTGAGTTTTATCAAGGTTTCTGTAGGGGAAAACCTGTAAAGTTACCAGAGTTACCAATTCAATATGCCGATTTTGCTCACTGGCAACAACAATGGTTAAGTGGAGAGACGTTCCAAACACAACTCAATTACTGGAAGCAGCAGTTAGCAGGGTCGCCACCCGTACTTAAACTCCCTACCGATCATCCTCGTCCATCGGTGCAAACATTTGAAGGTAGCTATGAAGAATTTCAACTAGATTGGGAACTAACCCAAAAGCTCAAAACTCTCTCGCAACAGTCAGGTGTGAGTTTGTTTATGACTTTAGTGGCAGCGTTTGTGATCTTACTTTCACGCTATAGTGGTCAGGATGACATAGTTATTGGTTCTCTAATCGCTAACCGCAATCGTAGTGAAATCGAGTCATTAATTGGCTTTTTCGTCAATATCTTGGTACTGCGTACTCAAATTCAAGGAAATCCGACTTTCAGTGAGCTACTAGAACAGGTACGCGATGTGACTTTGGCCGCCTATGATCACCAAGATTTACCCTTCGAGAAATTAATCGAAGAACTTCAACCAGAGCGTTCTCTCAGTTACGCACCCTCATACCAAGTCATGTTCGTGCTGCAAAATGCCTCTGTTGAAGAACTCAAACTGACTGGTTTGACCCTAACTCCCATTAAATTGGATGATGTTACGGCAGGAGATGATTTACTTTTGTCGATGGAGGAGACAGAGGAAGGACTTCTTGGAGGTTTTGTTTATAAAAGTGACCTATTTAATGCAAGTACTATCAAGCGGATGACAGGACATTTTGAAACATTACTCGAAAGTATCGTAGCCGATCCTCAGCAAAAAGTGGGGCAATTACCAATATTGAGTGCTGAGGAGCAGGAGCAGTTATTAGTGGAATGGAACAACACTGATACAGAGTATCCTTTAGAGCAATGTTTCCCAGAAGTATTTGAAGCAATTGTTGAGCGAACACCTGATGCAGTAGCGGTGGTATTTGTAGAGGCCCACAGTGGAGCTTCTCCAACAGTAGAGCAATTAACATATCAACAATTAAACGCTCGTGCTAATCGTTGGGCAAGGTATTTGGTAGATCAAGGAGTCGGAGCAGAAACAATAGTTGCTTTGCTGTGCGATCGCAACATCGATTTGTTGACGGCAATGCTGGCAATATTAAAAGCAGGTGGAGCCTACTTACCTATTAACCCTGAGCATCCAGGCGAACGAATTGAGCAACTATTGTCACAAAGTCAAGTACCTGTATTATTATCAGCTAGTTGTTATTCATCCCTAGTTAGTAGTCTTGACACATCATTAGAATTATTTTTACTTGAAGATTTAGATTGCCAACACTACTCAAGTCTAAATTTGCCCAGGCGATGCCATCAAGATCACTTAGCTTATGTGATTTACACCTCCGGTTCGACAGGAAAACCGAAAGGGGTGATGATAGAACATCGCGGAATGCTCAATCATTTGTATGCTAAGGTCACAGATTTAGATTTAGACGCCACCGATGTTGTCGCCCAAACTGCAAGCCAAACATTTGATATTAGTATTTGGCAATTTTTAGTGGCATTGCTAGTAGGTGGACGAGTTGAGATTGTCAGCAGTGAAATCCTCACTGACCCTGCCCAGTTACTCTCCATACTTCAGCATCGGCAAATCTCTATATTGGAAGTTGTACCATCATACCTGCGGATGATGCTGCAACAGATTGAAAACAGTGATATTAAACCTAATTTATCTGTGTTGCGATGGTTGTTGTTAACGGGTGAAACTTTGACACCCCCATTGTGCCGTCAATGGTTGGATTACTATCCAACCATCCCAATCATGAATGCCTATGGTCCAACCGAGTGTTCGGATGATGTTACCCATTATCCAATTTACACACCACCCAAACAGGAAATACTAAATTTACCGATTGGTCGTCCTGTAGCAAATACCCAGTTATATATACTTGATACTCAATTGCAACCAGTGCCAATAGGAATTCCTGGAGAACTCTATGTTGGTGGTATTGGTGTGGGACGTGGTTATTTACACGATTTAGAACAGACACAACTGGCTTTTATACACAATCGATTTCAACAGACAACATGTGGTGTCTCGACATCAAGGTTGTATAAAACTGGTGATCAAGCCCGTTTCCTCCCAGATGGCAATATTGAATTCCTTGGTCGCATTGATTACCAGGTGAAGATTCGCGGCTTCCGCATTGAGTTGGGAGAAGTTGAAGCAGTACTGACTCAACATCCATATGTTCAAGAGGCAGTGGTGATTTCTAGGGAAAACCTACCTGAAAACCAATATTTAGTCGCTTATGTGGTTCTGAATCAAGCAATGGATGCTACCAATGAACTACGCAAGTATCTCAAGGAGAAGCTGCCTGACTACATGGTACCCTCAGTGGTGATGATTTTAGAGAAGATGCCCCTGACCTCTAACGGGAAGATAGACCGTAGTGCTTTACCCGTACCAGATTTTCAACTGAATCTTACTGCTGGTTTTGCTCCTCCCCGCACTCCCACTCAAGAGGTTCTAGCTAACCTCTGGGCAGAAGTCCTCAATCTTAAACAAGTTGGTATCCACGATAACTTCTTTGAATTAGGGGGACATTCCTTATTAGCGACTCAGGTGATTTCCCGATTGCGATCGTTGTTTGAAGTGAATTTACCCCTGCGCTGCTTGTTTGAATCCCCGACGATCGCGGGACTGAGCGAATCGATCTCTGCAATGCGTCATGCGGGTTTGGGTCTACAAGCATCTGTGATTGAGCCAGTTTCACGCAACACAGACTTGCCATTGTCATTTGCTCAAGCCAGACTTTGGTTTTTAGACCAGCTTGAGGGCAAAACCTCTACTTATAATATTCCAATGACCTTGCGTTTGGTTGGTTCGCTTAACCAAGTCGCTATGAAGATGGCAGTTCAGGAAATCGTCCGTCGCCACGAGGTCTTACGTACTAATTTTAAGATGGTAAATGGCGTCTCAGTGCAGGTAATTGCCGATGATGCCAACGTAAGCCTGTCAGTTATAGATCTACAACATCTAAAAGAAGTCGAGCAGTCCGTTGAAGTCAAGCGCTTGGCAAACCAAGAGGCTAAATGCCCTTTTGACTTATCAAATGACCCATTGCTGCGAGTGACTTTGCTACGTTTGGGAGCAGAATCCCACGTGCTGCTGCTGACTATCCATCATATTGTTTCTGATGGTTGGTCGATGGGGATATTTATTCAGGAGTTGTCTGAGCTTTATCAAACTTTCTGTGCGGGAAAACCTTCACAGTTACCAGAATTGCCGATTCAATATGCTGACTTTGCTTGTTGGCAACGTGAGTGGCTGAGTGGAGAGGTACTAGAAACACAACTTAACTATTGGAAACAACAACTAACAGGAGCGCCACCTCTACTCGCACTACCTACTGACCGTCCCCGTCCATCAGTACAGACTTTCCAAAGTAGCTCTGAAGAATTTCAACTCAATCGAGAATTAACTTCTAAGCTCAAAGCGTTGAGTCAACAGTCTGGGACAACACTGTTTATGACTCTGCTGGCAGCGTATGTGACTTTACTCTTACGCTATAGCGATCAAGAGGACATAGTTGTCGGTTCCCCCATTGCTAACCGTAACCGCAATGAAATCGAATCATTAATTGGCTTTTTTGTCAATATACTAGTGCTGCGTACTCAGCTTCACGGAAATCCCACTTTTAGCGAGCTACTAGAACGAGTCCGGGAAATGACTTTGGGGGCATATGACCACCAAGATTTACCCTTCGAGAAGTTAGTTGAGGAACTTCAACCGGAGCGTTCTCTCAGCCACGCGCCATTGTTTCAAGTGATGTTCATGTTACAAAATGCTTCGGTGGGAGAACTCGAACTACCTGGTCTAACTATCACTCCCTTGGAATTGGAGAGTTCCACAACAACTGATGATTTACTGCTGTCAATGGAGGAAACGGAGTCGGAACTTATTGGAGAATTGACGTACAATAGTACCTTGTTTTATGCGTCTACCATTAAGCGAATGGTAGAACATTTTCAGGCTTTGCTCGAAAGTATTGTTACTAATCCTCAACAAAGACTGGCGCAATTACCTATGTTGAGTGCTGCCGAACGGCATCAGTTGCTGGTGGAATGGAATGATACTCATACAGAGTATCCTTTAGAGCAGTGCTTTCCACAATTGTTTGAACAACAAGTTGCGCGAACTCCAGAGGCAGTCGCTGTGGTGTTTGTAGACGCGCAGAGCGCAGCTTCTCCAAGAGTAAAGCAGCAACTAACCTATCATGAGTTAAATGCTCGTGCTAATCGTTGGGCAAGGTATCTGGTAGATCAAGGAGTCGGAGCAGAAACAATAGTTGCTTTGCTGTGCGATCGCAACATCGATTTCTTGACAGCAATGCTGGCTGTATTTAAAGCAGGTGGAGCATACCTACCCCTAAATCCAAATCATCCATCTGAGAGGATACATCAAGTACTAGAGCAAAGTCAGGTATCTTTTGTCCTACTGACTAACCAGTTAGAACCAATCGTTTCTCAAGCTCTTAGTAAGCTTGAGTGTACACCACAAGTGTTGTTGCTTGAAGAATTGGCCAACCTTGAGGGCAGTAACGAAAACTTACCTGTACGCTGCCAGCCGGACAACTTGGCTTATTTGATTTACACTTCTGGTTCGACAGGTAAACCTAAAGGTGCAATGCTCGAACATCGAGGGATGCTCAATCATTTATACGCCAAGGTTACAGATTTGCAGCTAAGTGAAGTTGATGTAGTCGCACAAACTGCTCCTCAAAGTTTTGACATTAGTGTTTGGCAATTTTTGGCTGTACTGTTAGTCGGTGGTCGAGTCGAAATTATCCCCAACGAGATGGTGGCACCTGCTCAACTGTTAACATTGGTGGAAACTCAACAAATCTCTATTTTGGAGATTGTGCCATCGCTGTTACGGATGATGCTTCAACACGTAGAACTTTCGGGTGTTACTCAACCTCAAATGTTCAATTTGCGATGGTTATTACTAACAGGTGAAACCTTACCACCACAATTGTGCCGTCAGTGGTTCGAATATTATCCAGCCATCCCGATGATGAATGCCTACGGCCCAACTGAGTGTTCGGATGATGTTACCCATTATCCAATATATCAATCACCTGCTCCCGATGCGCTTAATCTGCCGATTGGGCGTCCAGTAGCAAATACACAGTTATATATTCTCGATAATCAACAGCAACCTGTACCAATTGGAGTCGCTGGAGAACTCTACGTTGGTGGTGTTGGCGTTGGACGTGGTTATTTACACAATTGGCAACAAACACAGCTTAATTTTGTCGAGAATCCCTTTATTAAAGGTAGCCGCTTGTATAAAACTGGTGATAAAGCTCGTTTTCTCCCGGATGGCAATGTTGAATTCCTCGGTCGCATTGATTACCAGGTGAAAATTCGCGGCTTCCGCATTGAGTTGGGAGAAATTGAGGCGGTGCTGAGTCAACACCCACACGTTCAAGAGGCAGTGGTGATTAGTAGGGAAGACCAACCAGGAATCCAACACCTAGTAGCTTATGTCGTTGCTAACAAAGCGATGAGTAGCGCTAATGAACTACGTAATTTCCTCAAGGATAAGTTACCTGACTACATGGTTCCCTCAGTGGTGGTGATTTTGGAAAAGATGCCTTTGACCCCCAACGACAAAGTAGACCGTTGTGCCTTACCTGCACCAGATATTCAGCCGAGTCTTACCGCTAGCTTTGCCCGTCCCCGTGACAATTTAGAACTGCAATTGACGCAAATTTGGGAAGAAGTTCTAAATCTTCACCCTATTGGCATTCGGGATAACTTCTTTGAGCTAGGGGGTCATTCACTGTTAGCCATCAGCTTGATCGCAAAAATTCAGTCCTTATTCGGAAAAAATTTGTCCCTGGCAGCCTTCTTCCAAGGTGCAACTATTGAAAGCCTCGCAAATATTCTCCGCTCCTCAACAGTTTCCCCATCTTGGTCTACCCTAGTAACAATTCAGTCGGGTGACTCTAAACAACCCTTCTTTTGTGTCCATCCTGGTGTTGGTACTGTCCTTGCATATGTTGACTTAGCACATTATCTCGGTTTAGAACAACCGTTTTACGGGTTGGAATCGCTGGGCTTGGAGGACGAACAAAAGCCTTATGGCCAGGTTGAACAGATGGCAGCTCATTACATCGAAGCAATGCAGAGTGTTCAACCGCAAGGACCTTATCGGCTTGGTGGTTGGAGTTTTGGTGGACTTATAGCTTTTGAGATGGCTCAACAACTCCACGCGCAAGGGCAGCAAGTATCCTTGTTAGCATTACTCGATACTTCTGCTGTAATGGATAGCGAAGAGTCACAAGAACAAGATGAACAAGATTACGATGTTTCCTTGGAGGAATTACTTGTAAGCGATGATTCTTCGATATTGGGATTACCACCAGAGCTAGATCAGGCTCAGACACAACGTTTAGCAAACATTTTCAAAAGTCATATCAAAGCTGCAAACAGCTATTGTTACAAAACTTATCAAGGCAAAGTAACTCTCTTCCTGGCTGAAGAAGGATTAGCTGTTGAATCTGAGGAACCTACCTTAGGCTGGAAAAATTTAGCAAAGGGAGGTGTGGACATCCACTGGATTCCTGGTGATCACCTCACTTTGATTAGCAAACCAAATGTTGAAATTTTAGCCCAAAAGCTACGGCATTGTCTGGATAATCAAGAGGCGAATGATGAGGGTAAACAAAATGACTAAATATCGCCTCGAAAAAGGAATGCGAGTCTTTCTTATTATCTGGTTCGGGCAAATGGTTTCGGTCATTGGCTCTGGTCTTACTGGCTTTGCTTTAGATATCTGGATATACCAACGTACCGGGTCAGTTACCCAGTTTGCATTTGCTTTTGTATTTAGTCAGTTACCACCAATCTTAATATCGCCCTTTGCTGGTGCTTTAGTAGACCGTTGGAACCGCCGTTATTGCATGATTCTCAGTGATTTAGGCGCTGGATTGAGTACTCTGGCGATCGCTCTTTTACTATTCGCTGGTAATCTCCAAATTTGGCACATATATATAGCTACTGCTTTAAGTTCTATTTTTGGTAGCTTCCAGTGGCCAGCCTATAGCGCGTCAATTCCAATGTTAGTTCCCAAAGAACACTTAAACCGTGCTAACGGCTTAACCGAACTAGCAGGGGCGCTGACAATGCTCCTACCACCTGTGCTAGGAGGAGCATTACTTGTTACTATTAACTTACAAGGTGTTATACTTATCGACTTTATTACCTTCCTCGTTTCCATAGTCACGCTGCTAAGTGTGCGATTTCCTAAAATGAAAACAGATACTACAGAGGAAGTAAAAAAAATTTCTCTCCTTGCTGACGTAATCTACGGTTGGAAGTACATCACCTCCCGACCAGGACTACTAGCACTGATATATTTTTTCGCTGCTAGTAACTTTGTTTTGGCAATTGTCAGCGTATTATTAACACCACTAGTACTATCCTTTACCTCACCTGCCATCCTTGGTCTAATCCTATCCATCGATGGTGTAGGTATGCTTGTGGGTACTTTAGTAGTCACTACTAGAAAAGGACCGACACGACAAATCTACACTATACTAGGTTTTCAAATGCTTGGTGGTCTGTGCATTTTAGTAACAGGGTTACGTACTTCTGCCCCACTTATAGCAGTTGCAGCCTTCTTATTCGCTTTTGGTTCACCAATCATTAATTGCTCTAGCCAGGTTATTTGGCAAAGAAAAGTAGCGCCGGAAGTGCAAGGAAGGGTCTTTGCACTAGAACAAATGATTGTCGGTTCGCTGCAACCTGTGGCTTATATTGTCTCCGGTCCTTTGGCTGACCGCGTATTTGAGCCTTTAATGGCAGCTAACGGTTTGCTTGCTGCAAGTCTCGGACAAATCATAGGTGTGGGAAAGGGACGCGGGATTGGTTTGCTATTCATAGTTATGGGAATTATCTCAATGCTAATATCTGTTATTGCCTTCCAGTATCGGCACCTGCGATTTTTGGAAGATGAATTGTTAGATCAGATATAACCTATATATGTAGGTGCGATCGCAATAATGAATTTAATTTTGTGCAACTACATTAAATACAAAGATTTGGATACAAATCCAAGCTCATTCATAATTATTGCTTTCACTACTTCTGCAATATTGATTCTTTCTTTAGAATCAGTTTCTGACAACTCTTTGTTTTTATATAATATTCTTATTTTATCTATTATTCTCGCTACTATCCCCTAGAAAGCTAAGTTTTTTAACTCTGCTTATTCTTAGTGAAAATTCATTTCTTACTTAAGTAATTCAGCATAAATAAAGTTAATAGCTAGGTTCGTCATTTATTATTGAGCATTGGTAAGTATTTAAAGCAAATTGACTTTTTAACCTCGACCGTACTCGACCATAATTAATGCTATTCAAACTAGATATGTATGTAATAAATCGTATAAGTAATAAATAAAAAATGACTTTATCGACACCCTTTTATCCCCAAAATCTATTTTATAGACAAATAGCAAAGAGCCAACTATAAGTAAATAAAGTATTAAATTTAACTATTATTATTCTGATTAAGTTTTTGTTACATCATGATTAATTTTCCCGCCGACTTACTTAAAATATAAACTAGTACTTAGCCTAAAAAATTGTCTCTTGCCTACAACACATACTACAAATTTAATTTATTAGCTACAAAACCTTCCATTTTATCAACTTCAGCTTTATTGGCTTCTGATTCATAAACTCCAAATAAATGAATTTCTATTTCTACTCATTCTGATTTAATTTCCAGCAAAACTAATGAATTTAAATATTGAGTGATTTTAGGGTTAAGTATTTTATATCTATAATTGTTATGTTAAAAAGAATTGTTTTAGAAAAAGTTCAAAGAAATGGTTAAGTAAAATTAAACTTACGGGTGGAGGCAAGGGAATTATTACCAAGGAACAAGATAGAGAATTTGTAATGAACTTTGTTGAGGTACTTATTTTATATTCTTCAAGGTTTAAGAATGCATTGATGTTAACTTTGTGATGATACTTCTATGCGACTTCTGATCTTCAGCAAAACTAAAAAGCCTACCCCTTGGTTAATAGGACTAGTAACGGTTGGATTATTGGGAACCACTACTACAGCTTACCTGCTAGGCCAAAGGAACACTCTCAAAGCAAATAACAGCAACCTAACAGTGGCGGTGGAATCTAAAGACTTGAGGGTTCAAATTAAAGCAAATGGTACTTTACAACCAATCCGAAAAATTAATCTGAGTCCCAAAGACTCAGGACAGATAGCTAAATTATATGTAGACGAAGGTGACAAGGTAAAACAGGGTCAATTGATAGCCCGGATGGACAGTGAGCAATTTCAAGCTCAAGTTGATCAATACAAAGCAGCAGTTGCTAAAGCGACTGCTGATCTTGCCCAAAAGCGGACTGGTAACCGTCCACAAGAAATTGCCAAAGCTCAAGCTGAAGTTACTAAAAACCAAGCTCAAGTTACCGAAGCTCGTTCTCGGTTAGCGCTAGCGAGTCTACAAGTCAGACGCAAGCAATCTCCAACACAACAGGGTGCGATTTCCAGAGATGAATTAGACAAGGCTTTGACTGAAGAACGCAACGCTAGAGATAACCTTAAACAAACAGAAGCCAACTTAACAGTAGCAACACAGGAACTAACGTTGCAACGTCAAGGTTATCGTCAAGAAGAAATTGCTCAAGCAGAAGCGGAAGTTGCACAAACGAAGGCACAACTACAGTATTATGAAACCCAGTTAAAAAATACTTTGATTCGCGCTCCTTTTGCTGGGACAATTACACGTCGATTTGCCCAAGAAGGCGATTTTGTGACCCCAACAACTTCAGCCTCAGCAAGCGACGGCGCTACTTCAACTTCCGTTGCTGAACTATCAAGTGGCTTGGAAGTGGAAGCGAAAGTGCCAGAAGCTAGCATGTCTCGTATTAAACTAGGTCAAGATGTAGAAATTCGCTCTGATACATATCCTGATGATATCTTTGAGGGTAATGTTCGATTAATTGCACCCACAGCAATACAGGAGAGCCAACAAAACCATAATGCAACGTCTAATGTAACATCTTTTCGAGTCAAGGTGATCTTACGGACAGGTAAAGATAAGCTGAAATCAGGCATGAATGTTAAATTATCTTTCAAGGGTGACTCACTGCACAATGTCTTGGTTGTTCCCCTTGCTGCAATTATTACCAAAAAAGACGGTCAAACTGGTGTTTTGGTGTTTGATGAAAATAACCAAGCCAAATTCCGTCCTGTCAGCGTTGGCTTTACAAGTGGCGATAAAATTCAAATCATCAACGGTGTTTCTAAAGGTGAACGAATTCTGATGAATCCTCCTGATTCTCAATCGATTCCAGGCGTTGATACGTTGGGATTGTAGTTAATTGACAGCATTGCAGATGTGCATTTCTTACTCACAATCTAAATTTCATAATCCAAAATCTAAACTAAAATCCAAAATCGGCAGATGGATATTGTTGAAAGCATCAAGATGGCGGTTACGACTCTCAACGCTAACAAGCTACGCAGTAGCCTCACTATGTTGGGAATAATTATCGGTAACGCCTCAGTGATTGCCATGGTTGGGATTGGCAAAGGAGCGCAAGATTACACACTAAAACAGATGGAGTCTTTTGGAGGAAATACTCTATTTGTATATCAAAGTAGTGAAGATTCTGAAGGGTTTACTACTCCAGAACCAACATTGGTATTGTCAGATGCTGAGGCGATCGCAGCTCAAGCACCAGACGTAAAAGCAGTAGCTCCTGTAATTGAATCAAAATTATTAATTCAATACCGTACAAGAAGTTCATTTACCTCAGTTAAGGGAGTAACTACAGAATTACTTGAAGTTAAAAATTTAGCTGTCGTTCGTGGTAGATTTTTAGACCTAAATCAACAGCGTCAGAATGCCCAAGTTGTTGTCCTGGGAGCAGAAACAGCAAACAAGATATTTAGTCATGAAGACCCTCTGGGTCATGAGGTGCAGATCAACAACATGAGTTTTCAAGTAATCGGAGTCATGGCAGTTAAAGGCTCGTTTGCAGGAGAAAACGAAGACGATGTTGCTTATGTGCCAATCACCACGATGGCAAACCAGATTACTGGCAGAAAGTCTCCCTACGGTATCCCCATTGACTCACTCCAAGTTTCTGCAAAGGATAGATTGAGTATTAGAGCGGCAGCTTTTCAAATTAACAACTTGTTAACTAGGCTACATGGTAATAAAGATTTTATTGTGGTATCTGATAAGTCTTTTCTAAATCTTGTCAGTCAAATTGCCGGAATGCTGACACTGATGCTGGCTGCGATCGCCAGTATTTCTCTGTTAGTAGGCGGTATTGGTGTGATGAACATTATGCTTGTTTCTGTCACAGAACGTACCCAAGAAATCGGTCTACGAAAGGCTATTGGGGCGACACAGCAAGCTATCCTATCTCAGTTCATGATTGAAGCGATAATACTGTCAGTTGCTGGCGGTTTGGTAGGTACTGGTGTTGGCATCGGTGGTACTCTTCTAGTAGGAGTACTTACTCCTTTAAAACCCAGTATTCCATTTGTAGCGATCGCTCTTGCTGTTGGTGTCTCCGGAGGTATCGGTTTATTTTTTGGCGTCGTTCCTGCACGTCGTGCTGCCCAACTTGATCCAATCGTGGCACTTAGAAGTGCTTAATCCTCTCTGATGCTTTCTCGATAGACTTATCGCAAGCTAGGTAGAGAATGACCCTGACGTAACCCTCTTCTGAACCCGTGACAGGTTAAGAAAAAATACATTTTGTCAATCAGCTAAAATAACCGGAGTTCGGGATAAGGAAAGGGACAGGTAGTAAGCTGAAAATAACCGGAGTTCGGGTTAAGATTATCCTAACCTCTCACCTGCTCTGAAACCCGATAACCAGCTTTAATCAAATCGGCTGCCTTTTCGCCAATCATAATTGTGGGTGCATTAGTATTTCCCGTAGTAATACTTGGCATAATTGATGCATCTACGACACGCAAGCCCTCAACTCCATGTACCCGCAGTTCAGGATCTACCACAGAATTAGCATCTGTTCCCATTTTGCAAGTGCCGACTGGATGCCATATAGCATCACACGTTTCTCGGACGTAAGCTTTAAGTGCTTCATCACTAGTTACATCAACACCGGGCGCAACTTCCTCACCTCGGAAATCATCAAATACACTTGAGTTAAACAACTGTCGAATAATTTTGATTCCCGCAACCAACTTTTGCAAATCGGATTCACTTTGGAGATAATTCATCCGTATTACAACTGGGTCATGGGGTGAAGCAGAACGCAGGGTGAGACTACCACGGCTTTGGGGATTAGTCACACAGGCAGTAGCTGCGAATCCTGGGCCTTCACGGGCATAGCTAGGATGCGTCCACAAAACAGGGCCAGAGAAAAGCTGCAAATCTGGCGCAACATCTAAACGACCTTCAGTATGCAAGAATAATCCAGCTTCGGCAATATTGCTAGTTGGGGCAGGTTGTAAATCCTGAGTTGTTTGGTGTGCAACGGCGACTTGAATATGATCTTGGAGGTTTTGACCGACACCTGGCAGATCAACAACTACAGGAATGTCTAGCGATCGCAGATGTTCTGCATTGCCAATCCCAGAGAGCATCAGTAGTTTGGGCGAATCAAACGCGCCAGCACTTAAGATTACTTCCTGATTTACAAAGGTTTGGTGTATCGTTCCCTGGTGCAGATATTCCACTCCCATAATGCGTGTTCCCTCAAACAATAACCGAGTAACTAACGCACCAGTGGTAACTGTTAAGTTGGGGCGATCCAAAATAGGTACTAAAAATGCTGCTGCTGTACTGTGCCGCTTACCATCTTTGATAGTCAACTGATAAAATCCGACTCCCTCTTGTTGTGCGCCATTAAAATCAGGATTGCGATCGTAACCAAGTGCAACTGCTGCGTCTACAAATCGATGTGATGTTATGGCAGGTGCTAGGGGATCTGTGACATTCAGCAATCCATCAGCTCCATGAAATTCAGATGCGCCACGCTGCTGGTTTTCAGATTTATTGAAATATGGCAACACATCTTGATAACTCCAACCAGGATTGCCTAACTCTTGCCAATGGCCATAATCATGCCGATTGCCTCGAATATAAATCATGGCGTTGATTGAACTGGTGCCGCCTAAAACTTTACCACGCGGACAATAGATTTTACGGTTATTGATATACGGTTCTTCTTCGGTAAAATATGCCCAGTCCGCCTCAGTACCCCAGAGTTTTACCCAGTCTAAAGGGACTTGATGTTCCGGCCTAGTAGGCGGATTTCCTGCTTCCAGCAATAATACAGTCGTTTCATCATCTTCTGTTAGGCGGTTAGCGACGACACAACCTGCTGAACCTGCACCAATCACAATATAATCGTATTCAATCATGTTTTTTTATAATTTTGCTTGCTACCGTTGTTAAGCGTGAATCAGGAATAAATGGGAATTAATGAATGATCCATCGTTGAAAAACTGCTGAGACATTCGCTGATATTAGGCGATCGCAGTTTTTAAAGTCGCTTGCTGGGGAACCCGCCCTGCTGCTTTAATCAGATCGGCTGCCTTTTCGCCAATCATGATTGTGGGTGCGTTAGTATTTCCCGTAGTAATACTTGGCATAATTGATGCATCTACGACACGTAATCCCTCAACACCATGTACCCGTAGTTCTGGGTCTACTACTGAATTGAGGTCAATGCCCATCTTACAAGTGCCGACAATGTGATAATCGGTATCACATCCTTTGCGGATATAATCTCGGATTGCTTCGTCGCTAGTTGCGTCCGCACCGGGAGCTACTTCCTCACCCCGAAACTCATCAAATGCGCTGGCATGAGCAAGCTGACGCGCAATTTTAATTCCTTCTATCAAAACTTGCATATCTGCCTCACTTTCGAGAAAGTTCATGCGGATAACGGGTGCGTCTAGCGCAGAAGAAGAACGCAGACTGACACTACCACGGCTATGAGGATGGGTAATAGAAGGTGCAAAGGTAAATCCTGGACCAGAGCGAGCAAATTCAGGCTGTACCCAGATGACTGGCCCGAAGTGAAACTGTAAATTCGGTACTAAACTCGAAGGATTCTCAGTGTTCACAAACAAAGTTGCTTCGGCAATATTACATGTTGGAGCAATCTTAATATCCTGAGTTGCTTGGTATGCCACATGGACTTGCGGATGATCTTGGAGATTCTGACCAACACCAGGTAAATCAACCACAACAGGAATGTTAAGCGATCGCAGATGTTCTGCATTGCCAATTCCGGAGAGCATCAGCAACTTGGGTGAATCGAACGCACCAGCAGAAAGTATGACTTCCTGATTTACGCGAACTTGGTGCAGCGTTCCGTTGTGCAGATACTCCACCCCAACTGTGCGTGTTCCCTCAAATAATAAACGAGTCGCGATCGCACCAGTAGTGACGGTCAAATTGGGACGATGGAGAATAGGCACCAAAAAAGCTGCTGCGGTACTATGCCGCTTGCCGTCTTTAATGTTGACTTGGGGCAGTCCTACGCCCAGCTGATCCGCACCATTGAAATCGGGATTATGTTTGTAACCCATTGCCACGGCAGCTTCTATCAAGCGTTCAGACACCACACTTGGAGCCACGGGATCGGTTACACTCAACAGTCCACCGACAGAGTGAAATTCGTTTGCTCCACGCTGCTGATTTTCTGATTTCTTGAAGTAGGGCAATACATCCTCATAGCTCCAGCCTGGATTGCCTAGTGCTTGCCAATGGTCATAGTCGCGGCGATTGCCCCGCATATATACCATTGCGTTGATCGAACTGGTACCACCTAGAACTTTACCACGTGGAGAAAAGAGCTTACGTCCGTTGAGGTGCGGTTCTGGTTCTGTGAAATATGCCCAATCTATTTCGCTACCTATTAAGTTTGGGAACTCTACAGGGACATGGATTTCTGGTTTAGTATCGGGGCCACCAGCTTCCAATAACAGTACCGTTGTTTCAGGGTCTTCTGTTAAACGGTTGGCGACAACACAACCAGCAGAACCTGCACCAATCACAATATAATCGTATTCAATCATAATATTTTTCTGTAATTGATTAATCAGAGTCAGGAATGAACGGGAATTTATGGGTTTAAAAGCGATCGCTAAAAAACTTCTGATTCATTCGCTCATAGTGCTGGCACAAATTCGACAGCTGCAAAACATAGTTAACAATCGGGCTTTTATAAGGTGGCTTGATGAAATTACCTACATATGCATAGGCAGTTGCATCTAAAGTTGTGGGTTCCTCTCCCATAAAAAATAGTTTATCTGCCAAAAAATCTGAAAGTGCTTGAAAATCAGCACAAATAATCTGGACAATTTCTTCATCAGTGTGACGACCCATCCCATGAGCATACAACTGAGAGAGAATATTTTCGTGAAACCCTTTCATAAACGGTTCCCATTCTGCGATCGGAGCATCAGGAAAGAGGATATTTGCAATCACTTCTCGATAGTGTTGCCAGTTTTCCTGCATTTTGTAGCGAATGTAAACTCCTCCCCAATAAGTATTTTCTTTGAGCATCCGGCGAAAAGCCCGGGAAATGGCTCGTTCAGCAGAAGTTAAGTTTGCATCAAGATCGATCCCTTCTTTTTCCTTCAGCATTTCGATGATTAAAGTGGAATCGCCGACAACTTTTCCTTGATGCTCAATAAACGGAACCTTACCCTTTGGTGCTGCTGCAAACTCTTGGACTGTAGGAATCTCAGCTTTATAAGGAAGCTTTGCCATCCGCAGCCAAGTTTCCAGTTTCATACAGGGTGGGCTAATACTTGGTAGTCCCCATAAAGACGGTGCGCTGTATAAAGTAATCATCATGAATGTTAATTTAGTTAAATCTTCTAATTTTTACTCTTTGTACAACTAATTTGCGTAATAATTCCGGAAATATTTAATTTTCAATCAGACAAAGTTGATTTACTTGACTATTAGCCTCAACAGTAGCTTTCTTTTGTGCCAAATATTCCTTGACGCTTTCAGCATCAAAAAACCACGGAGATAAGCTGGGTGGATGATTAAGACCGTTTAAGTAATCTTTGGTAACTTCTGGATTTTCACTCATTGCCACCATAATATCTTGCAAATAATCTGGGGGCGTTAACAAGCAATCAGTAAAAGCATGGGTGTAGCGAGCATAATTCCAAAACTCATCAAATACCCTTTGCATCCATGACTGATCAAAGTGTTGGTTCCCATGCTCAATAATTCGTTGCTTCACTAGATGAGCCATTTTTGTAGCGTTATTTGCTCCCTGTCCGGTGATGGGATCGTGGAGGATGACTGCATCACCTATACCCATTACAGTTGCACCTGATGGTAAACGTCCAATTGGCTGGCGCACTGTTGGTGTAATTGCACCATTTAACCATGCTTGCTCATCTGCCAATTCCATATCTTTAACAACTTCGTAATCCCAAGGTTTGAACTGCTGAATTACTTTTTTGATCTTCTCTAGTAGTTCTTGACTGTTTTGGATTTGAGAAAATTGATCCATAACTGTGCCAAAACAGGCTTCAATGGCTATTGCGTGAGCAGGGATTTTATCTTTTGCGTAGAAAGGAATCTGAATTATTTCGCCGACATCAGGTATAACAGACATCTTACTGGTACGCAAATCAACTGCATCTCCGTGTAATCCTGTGGCAATTACTGTTGCTATGTGGCGCTTCGGCTTGTCATGTTTGGATTTTTGTGTGTCTCGCTCAAACAAAGTTGAAAAGGAGCCTCTACCAGTAGAAACTACTACTAAGTCGTAATTATGTACACATGCTTCTAAGTCTTGGAGCGCCATCGCTTGAATTACAAGTTCACCGCCTCTTTTGACAAACTCATGCATCCAAGTGAAGAACTTAAGGCGCTGATCTACAGCTTGCCAAGGCTTTTCTAAGGGAGAAGATACAGTTAAGACAAGGTTTGCTTCTGTGTCGCAGACTTCGCTGCAAAATTGATCGCTACCAGGAAATTCCTCATTCCAAAAATTCAGTCTTTGTTCAAGTTGCAATGCATCTGGAAATAATATTGGCGTTCCCATTGGTCTACCATTGAGAATCGCTTCTGGTGTGCGATCGCTAAACAAAGTTACTGCATAACCTGCATCAACTAGACTAATACCCAAGTGCAAGCCTGCTTGTCCTGCTCCTATAATCGCAATTCGTCGCATATTACATTTCCTAAATACTATGTGTAATTGATTGTTGTGTATTATTTTTTGGAAACTTGACTATTTATATACTTATCGGTGAAGTTCACTGGTTCTTACGCAATAGCTTTAAACCTGAGCTATTTGGATTGCCTGACCAAACACCTGTTCTACAATCTGAGGTTGGATAGACTGCAAATATTGAGTCGCGAGTTCTGGGGGCAAAAACTCTAACATCAACCAGTTCTCTAGCCAAAACTCGATCACTTTGAAGACACCGCGATCGCAAAGTGAAACTTGCCAACCCTCTCGCCTGCCGATTTGCTCAAGCTGCTGCTGAGTTGCAGGGACAGAGATAGCGGCATGGGTGACAACAAAATTAGACGAACTAGGCATTTGGATCACTTTGCTCGGTTCGGTTTCTGACGGTGGAACCAGCACACATCCCAAGGGAAAAACTTCAATTCCAGTGCCATAGTCATCAAAGGGAGTCACCAAATAACTACCGGGATATGGGAAATTAAAAACCTTACCGTGACAAATTTCCGCTAGGACACTAGCAACGTGAAGTGGGTTTTGAGCAGAAATAGAAAAGTGATGAATCATCAAAATAACTCCATTAATAAAGATGAATTCACATAGTTAAACAATGCTGATGCTGTTTTATCTACTTCAACTAACACCAGATTTTTTAGCTAGTATCCTCTGTGAAAAGTTAATTTTGGTTAATTTCCAATGAGCTTTGTTGAAGTAGATATCTCAGGAAAAATTTTTGATTCTTTGTTTGATGGCGATCGCGAGTTAGTAATAATCTGGCTCTGTTTTGTACTTTCATTTTTAGACTCCTTATAAAATTTGGGGTTTTCCTTGTCTTGATAGGTCTAATTTATCGAAAACAGATATTTACCTACATCGAATAAATGTAATGTTCATACCATTACATTTGTCATGGCTTAATGTCAGGATAAGAGCGTGTCTCAAATAAATATGCTTCGACAACAAAGAAATAAAGTCTTGCAAATAAACCGAAAGTTGAACCTATACCACTAATATGCCCAATATGATAATCTACTGTTGAGACGATAAGTTGTATCACAGTATGGGTGGGCGGTTTGAAGGATTAAGTGACTGATTAAGTACTTTGCTGCAAAAGAGAATCAAGATTTAGGAGTGGTTAAAGCGCTGCGAAAGCCAGCCTCCAAGATGGATTTGTCTCCTTTTCCTGCACCCTCGCAGACATTTGTGCCATTACCTTAACCTCTCACCGATGGCTTCTCCCTATTGTATGCAGCTTCATATTAAATTGGTATTAGAGCATTACACATCTCGTGGGTTAATAGGCAAAAAGTATATCATTTTTCCTGAATAGCGATCGCCTGCAAGTACTGAATTCTTTCTTTTTGCTTATCTGCTAACAACTCTGATTTACTAAGGTTTTGTATAAGAGTAGAACCTACCTGTCCTAATTTGCCAGGTTCAGCTAATTTGAGAGCTTCTGCTAATGCTTCGTACCATAAATCTGCTTGAGCATAAATATTAACTCTCTGAGAAACATTCATTGTGTCAAGCAGTTTACTTTTAACAGTCGATGGTAGAGCTACAACTATAAATTCTGATCTCGCTATTAAAGCAGTATCTGGACAACGAATTGCTACTTGCCAAAGATATTTTTTACCTATAATTAGTCCAGGCTGGTTCTCTGGTAGGGCGAGTTTAAAAATTCCTGCTGTCACCTGTTTTTCGACTGGATTACCTAATTGTTTCGGTAAACTATTTGAATCGAATTCAAAAAGCCTAAACTCTATTTGCTGGGAACTGGATATAAACCCAGCAAAGGTGGGATGTGAAGTCGCTGTATACCCAACATATGTTTTCGGAGCAAGGAGTGTCAAAGGTATTGGTTCACCTGGACATCCTCTAGCTCCTCCAGTCCGAGAATAATCACTTGCAGGTTTTCGATGACGCGGTGCAAAACCAGCTATTGCAGTTGGTGTCAAGAAAAGTAATAAGCCTAAAATATAGGCAGTTAGTAGTTTAGGGTTCATAGGTTTGCAGAGCAAACACAATATTTGAACGTTCATAATTGTTGCTTATTTAAACTTTAAAAAAGAGCTTTCAGCCAATTTTTAATACCTTGGTTGTTATTTATACTACTTACTAATGGCCAGGTTATTTGACACACAGTACCTTTCGGAGAAAGAGACTCTCGCTTAAAATTACCACCTAAATTTCTTGCTACATTTTTGAGTTGATTTGTACCTTTACTTTCACAGGATGAGTTGATACCAGAACCATTATCTTTAATTATTAGAGTGTAGCAACCTTGCTTTTCTTTTCCAGTCGCTTCGACCCGTCTGACTCCTTTAGCGTGTTTCCCTACATTACATAAACTTTCTTCAAGAAATAGACAAAGTTCTCGCTTTTGTTCCAGACTCAAGTATTTATCATCAATTGGTTCAAATGTACGAGTTTTCACCTTGAGAGTTTCTAAGTATTCCAGGTCATCTCGCTCAAGTGTACTTGTGTATACTTCATATAAAAGTTCGTGAATTGAGCGTTTTAAATCAAGCTTTAAACCACTTCCCAAGCGCAAACTTTCTTCTGGAGAAAGAGCTTTTAGTTTCAGATATTCGCCAATTCCTCGGATTTCGTGATTGAGTTTTTCAAGTTCCCACAGAAGTTTATCGTGTGGTAAATCCTGCGCTCGCATATGTCTTAAAGCATGAGCTAGGGTTTGCAATGGTCCATTATGAATCACATCAAATGTATGTTCAATAGTGCGTTGACGTTCCTTAATTTGAAACTTTAAAGCCTGATCATGTTGATAGAATGCAAATGCACTAAGTCCTAAACCATTAATTCCTAAGATTAACAAACCTGGTACTACAGGTATCCACCATCCCGGTACAATTAGTAAATAACCTATTCCGATTAAGCAAAAGCTAATAGCGCCAACAGCTAATAAGTTCTTCCATACAGATTGAGTCATTCTACCGATAATAATAGGTACAAAACCCCAAATAATAATCCATAGATATTCCCATGGTTCAGACCAAACTTTTAAAAGTGGTCGTTGTTCTAAAACTGCATTAATTATTTGAGAACAAGCATGAGCATGAAATTCGACTCCTGAAACTTGCCCAGGAATTTTTAAAGAAGCAATTGCCGAAGTATTAAAAAAATCAGGTACGCTGGAGGCATTGATCCCAATTAAAACTATACGATCGCGCAGCCAATTTGGCGCAAAATTTCCAGTTTTTATATCTTTGAGAGATAAAATACGAAAAGGTTCTCTTCCAGTACGAAAATTTAGCAGTGTCTTTACACCATCTGCATTTGCTCCTACATATCCCCCTGAATTGGGTAAAAAGCGAGGAATTTCAACTGTGTTAAATCGTATCGTATCGGGATCACGTATACCAGTTTCGAGGGTAATCCCTTGAGCAGATAAATATGCTGCTGTTAACCGCAGAGATAGAGAAAACTTATCCTGTTTGGGATTTTGGGGATTAGTTGTCCAAAGCAAATAACGTCGATATTTGCCATCTTGATCTGCAATCAGATCAGAAAAACCGACTTGTTGTTGAGGTAATTGTGGAGGAGGTGGAATTTGATCTGGTGATAATACTTTTTCAATACCGATGAGATTTTTATTCACCTGAAATGTTTTCACCAGTTGGCTATTACCAGGCTCAATGGGTATATCCTTAACAATATCAAGACCAATGACTCTTGGTTTATAGCTCTCTATTGTGCCGATCAAGTCAGCAATTTCTCGATCTGGGATGGGATAGCGCCCTACACTGCGGATATCTGCTTCATTAATACCAATGATCACAACTTTTTTATCCATTTGTTCTGGAGGACGCAAATGCAGAAATGTATCAAGTGCTACCCACTCCAAAAATTGCAGCGATCCCGTTAAACGCAAAATTATCACAATTGCTAAGAGTATTATTCCTGGAAGTGCTGCTTGTTGCCAAATAGCAATTTCATTTTTAATTTTTTCCCAAGTAAGCCATCTCATAAGATTTTGACATGATTTAAAAGTTCACTAGTCCATAGGCTCATCTCTTAAAATGCAAATTTTTTGGAAGTTACAAAACCCTAACTGGATGAACATTATAAAATGTGCATCTTCAGAGTAATGAATAATGTGACTAATGATTAATCTATTAATCCTTCTTCTTTAGCACGAATTTCAGTTTGAATACGAATATTCTTACCTTCTCTTTTACAGTCTTCAGGATAAATACCTAGTACATCTTGGATTTTCGTCCAGTACGTACGTATTGCTCGTTCCGATTTGTACATTCGCTCGGAAATGAGCTTGTCTGTCAACCCTTCTTCAAATGCTAATCGTAGCACCTCCAACCATTCTGGCTTCAATTCTAATCCTGTTTTGATATCTTTTGTATGAGTCGCTCCTTGTAGTGCTAAGTTAAACCTAGTTAACATTTCCTTTTCAGAGAGTCCTTTATCTGCGATCGCAAAGCCACCTTGATGGTTATCAATCTCATGTTTGATCCGCACCAGCGCTTTAACATAACTACTTTGCACTAAGAAATTTAAATTCAGGTAGTTCTTGAGTAATTCTTGAAGTAAGTTAATACCCGTATCAATTTGGGCAGTCATTCCAGGTTTTTCTGGTATTGATAGATCAACCATAACAAGATCAAACTGAGAACAAGCAATTTGATCAGTAGCATCTTGTGCAGTTTGAGCTTTGATAATTTCTGCATCTGGGTATTGTTGTCGTAGCACATCAAGGGTTCCAGTCAAGATTAATTGGTGGTCATCTACGACCAAAATCTTTAGTTGTTTTGATTTTGGTAAATTTTGACTAATCGCCGACTTTTCAAACTTTTCTTTGCCCATATCTGCTTCCTCATCTGTATTAATAGTTTTTTGTAAGTGGCGATCGCTTTTATTGAAGCTTGTAACAATTTCATTTTGGCTCATATATTTAGTCATGATTAGACTAAATGTTAAAAAACCCAGTTACTATTAAGTCTCCACTTAATACAAATTTATAGACTATAGTTTTCCACTTATTTATGTATGTGCCTATTTTATCCGAGATAAGTCTAGCATTATATGCAGAAAAGTGCATGTTTACTTGCCTTATTTAGCAATTGATTAAGCAGAAATCTAAGCTGTGTATTTTTGGATTTTTATTTATTGTATTGAGTAACAACTAATAAAAGCTCAAGAGATAAATATGCAACAAAACAAACACTTTGACACGATTATTATCGGGTCAGGACTTGGAGGAGCGACTTTAGCTACTATCCTTGCCAAGCATGGTTTTAGCGTACTTTTACTCGAAAAGGGTACTCATCCACGTTTCACAATTGGTGAAGCTATGTTACCAGAAAGTGCAATGTGGATGTGGATGGTGGCAGAACGTTATGGTATACCAGAACTTAAGAATTTAACTGATGTCAAAGCAATGCGCCAGCACGTGTCATCAGGCTGCGGCGTGAAGCGTTTATTGGGATTTGTTTATCATAGAGAAGGCAAAAAACAAAACCCAAACGAGACACATCAACTCATTTCACCAGACTTCGCTTTTACATCTGAGAGCCATCTTTTCCGCCCAGATGTTGATCACTATATGGTGAAAATTGCCCAAAATTACGGCGTAATTTATCGTGAATCAACAGATGTAGAAAAAATTGATTTTCATGAAGATTGCGTACAAGTACAAACAAAAACTGGGGAAGAATATACTGCTCGCTACTTAGCAGATGGTTCAGGATTTCGCTCCCTAGTTGCAGAGAAATTTAATCTGCGAGAAAAACCCACTCGTTTAAGAACTAACACTCGCGGTATCTTTACTCATGTTACTAATTTACCTGCATATGATGATTGTATACCCAAAGAAGATTTGCCAGGGTTGAGTTGTAGATGGCATGAAGGTACACTGCACCATGTTTTTGATGGAGGTTGGATATGGGTTATTCCTTTTGATAACCATAGCCTTTCCGAAAGCTCTCTTTGCAGTGTTGGGCTGATGCTTAATGGTTACAAATACCCCAACAAATGCCCAGATCCCGAACAAGAATTTTATAGTATCGTTGAACAGTTTCCAAGCATTGCCAATCATCTTAAAAACCTCAAACCAGTACGTAAATGGGTGAGTACTGATAGAATTCAATATTCATCCACAAAATCTGTGGGACATCGTTTTGCTTTATTAAGTCATTCTCAAGGTTTCATTGATCCTCTATACTCCAGAGGCTTTATTAGCACCTTTGAAAACATTTATGCTTTAGCAGGTCGATTGATAGAAGCATTAAAAGATAATGATTTCTCAGTCGAACGTTTCGCCTATGTAGATAAACTGCAAACAGCAAAACTGAACCACAATGATCAGCTAGTCTACAATACTTTTCGCTCAATGTCAGACTTTTCATTGTGGAATGCAATGACTCAACTTTGGTTAGCTTACCTAATTCTCAGTGATATTTACCTATTTCGCAGCTGTTTGAAATATCTATCTAGTGGTAGCCCATCAGTATTTGTAGACCTTGATAAACAGGAGCCTTATCCTATGGCACAAGCTCCTTTTGCACGAGTTTTCCAGACTGTTATGAACGGTTATGAAGCTTTGCTAAATGAATTTGATGCAGGAAAAATGTCTGGACAAGAAACTGCCAATCAAATGCTTTCCCTTTTGCAGCAATCTGAGTTGTTACCACAATCAATTTATCCTTGGGGAGATCCCGCAGCACGACATTTAGATTTGGCTGCTAATCCACAATTAGCCGAACCATTGCTTTTTCCAGAACAAGATGATGCATCACTAGCATTACTACAAGAATTATTGAACGTTCAAAAACCACAATTTGCATACGCGAATTAGAGAATAATACAGTTTCGTAAGAGTTAAAAAAGACAATTGGAATCAACTCTATTAGTTAGTATCGAGTGAGCTTCAATTTACATACTCAGCTAAATAGGAGATAAAAATATGCAAATTCAATTGCAATCTTTCACACATCCTAAAAAAATTCCGGGACCCCCTGCATTACCTATTATTGGAAGTATGCCTTTCATAGATAAGAATTTACATTTGGCATTTACTAAAATGGCAAAAAAATATGGTGATGTTTTCCAGGTAAATATTTTTTTCCAAACTGTAGTTGTACTCAATGGACTTGAAACTATTAGACAAGCTTTACTGAAGCAGCAAGAAGATTTTGCTGGTAGACCGCAGGTCTATATTATAGAGAATGCAATTCGCGGTAAATCTATTGGAGGTACAAATTATGGTTTACTTTTTAAAAGACACCGTGAAATTGCTGTTAGCGCTCTCCATAAAATTCTGGATAAAAAAACAGCAGAACAACAAATTATAGAAGAAGCTAGTGAATTAGTAAACATCTTCCTAAATTACAGAGGTCAACCTTTCGAGCCAGAAGTGGACATAAGTTTATCTGTTACAAATTATATGTCCAGAATTATGTTTAAAGAAAAATATCGTCGTGACGATGAAGAGCTTCTTACCTTTGTGAAAAATGCCCAATCTTTTACTAATAATACCACGGGCGCTATCTTTTTTATCTCTGTTATGAGCCTTCCTTTGTTTCAAAAAATCCCTAATCTGCAAAACATTTTTAAAAAAAACTTAGAAAAATGGCAAGGAGCCACAAATCTTGCTGAAAGATTATTTTTGAAAAAATTACATGAGCATGAAGTCTCATATAACCCTAATAATTTACGAGGTGTAGCAGATGCTTTATTGAAAGCTGCTAGTGATATAGAAGAGTCAGAAAAACAAACTTTGGATCTTACAAAGGAACGAATTGTGGAAGCAACAGTACAGGAAATGATGGGAACAGGAACACAACCTGTTGCTCCTATCTTAATGTGGGCTATCCTTTACATGATTGCCTATCCAGATATTCAAGCTGAAATTCATCAAGAATTAGACACAGTCATAGGTAGAGAGCAACCAGTGCGCTATGAAGGAAGCACGAAATTGCCATTCACGCAAGCTTGCATCTATGAAATTTTGCGACATGCTCCTTATTTTCCAATGAGCATTCCTCACGCTACGACTGTTGATACAACTATCAATGGTTACTTGATTCCAAAAAATACTTCAGTGGCAGTTAATTTTTATAGTTTGACCCGTGACGATCGCCATTGGGAGGAGCCTGAAAAATTCAACCCGTATCGATTTCTCAACGAAAGTGGAGAAATTAGAGAAGATTTACTCGATAAATACTACCCGTTCGGTCTTGGAAAACGTAGATGTCTCGGAGAATACTTAGGGCGATTGGCAATATTTTTGTTGTTTGCAAATCTAATGCATCAGTGCAAATTTGAGAAGATTCCTGAAGAGAAATTAAGTTTTGAAGGTATGCCAGGAGCTATTGTAAAGCCAAAACCATACAAAGTCTCAGTCAAACCTCGATTCTAGACCAATACAGTACAGTTCAGATAAGACCAAAACCTTGATCAGGAGGTAAATGTAGAGACGTGCCATGGCACGTCTGGTACACATCATCAAATCTCACTAAAAATTCTTAACTGAACCGTATTGGATTCTAGACTTGTATATTTGATGTAAAAAAAGATTCAATTGAATTCAATTTTTGTATAGCGAAACCAGGAGATAATAATATGCAAATAGGATTGCAATCTTCCACACAATCGAAAAAGATCCCGGAGCCTCCCGCATTACCCATTGTTGGTAGTTTACCCTTCATTGATAAACACAAACACCAATATATATCATTTACCAAACTAGCAAAAGAATATGGTGATATTTTTCAATTACGAGTCTTTTTCCGAAAAATTATTGTATTTAACGGGCTTGAGACTATTAGGCAAGCTTTACTAAAACAGTCGGAAGATTTTGCTGGTAGACCAGATTTAAGTATTACTAAAAAGGTAGTTAGAGGTAGGAATATTGGTGGTAGAGACTATGGTTTACTGTGGAAAAGGCATCGTGAAATTACAGTGAATGCTTTGCACATGTTTCTTGATAACAAAACAAGTTTGATCGAAAATCAAATCATAGACGATGCTGTTGAATTAGCAAATATCTTTTTGAACTATGAAGATCAATCTTTTGAACCAGATATGGATATATGCCTATCTGTCACAAATATTATGTCAAAAATTTTATTTGGAGAAAAATACAGTCGTGACAATCAAGATCTAGTAGCTCTTGTAAAACTTACTCAATTAGCTAGTCGCAATGGGGTAGGCTCATTGAGATTTGATTTTCTACCAAAACCTCCAAATATTTTTCAAAAGTTTCAGAAATCAATAGACAATGTTTTGGAAAGTATGGTGCTGAATAAATTAGAGGAGTATCGCAATTCATATGACCCTACAAATTTAAGAGGAATGGCAGATGCTTTATTGAATGCTTCTGACAAAATAAGCGAGTTAGAAAAACAAACTTTGGGTCTTACGGAAGACCTAATTGTGAAAGGAACAGTACAAGAAATGATGGGGTCGGGAACACAGCCAGTTTCACCAATTCTAAGCTGGGCTATCCTTTATATGATTGCTTATCCCGATGTTCAAGCTGAGGTTCAGCAAGAATTAGACACAGTCATAGGTACAGAACAGCCAGTATGTTTTGAAGATCGAACAAGATTACCATTTACGCAAGCTTGTGTCCATGAAATTATGCGACACGCTCCTTATTTCCCCACTGCTCTCCCACATGCTACGACTACTGACACTACTATCAATGGCTACTTCATTCCAAAAAATACACCTGTATACATCAATCTGTATAGTTTGACTCGTGACGATCGCTATTGGGAAGAACCAGAACAATTCAACCCCCACCGATTTTTGAGCGATCGCAGAGAAATTAGAGAAGACTTACTCGATAAGTACTATCCGTTCGGTCTTGGAAAACGTAGATGTTTTGGAGAATACTTAGGGCGTCTTGAAGTATTTCTATTCTTTAGCAATTTGATGCATCGATGTAAATTTGCACAAAATCCTGGAGATAAGTTGAATTTTGAATGTCAAATGGGAGCGGTAACAATGCCAAAGGAAACTTACAAAGTTACGGTTCAACCTCGATTTTAAACTTCAATCAAAGCTTTACTCTTCCTAACAAAAGCCCATTTATAAATTCAATTTTGTTCAACTTTTGTCTAACTAACTTAAGAGATAATCATATGCAATTAAAACTGCAATCTTCCACACACTTCAAAAAGATTCCGGGACCACCAATATTACCATTACTCGGAAGTTTACCCTTTATAGATAAACACCAATATCTGTCATTTACTGACCTGACGAAAAAATACGGTGATGTTTTCCAAATACGTATCTTTTTCCAAACTGTAGTTGTACTCAATGGACTTGAGACTATTAGGCAAGCTT
Source organism: Fischerella sp. CENA71 (assembly GCA_024239075.1). GTDB lineage: Bacteria > Cyanobacteriota > Cyanobacteriia > Cyanobacteriales > Nostocaceae > Pelatocladus. The sequence continues at coordinate 70,339 of JANBVI010000072.1, forward strand.
TACTGAAGCAGCAAGAAGATTTCGCTGGTAGACCACACTTTTATACTCTACTGACTGCAATTAAGGGTAGAACTATTGGGGGTAGAGATTACAGTTTGCTATGGAAAAGACATCGTGAAATTGTTGGTAACGCTTTACACATGTTCGTTAATTACAAAAAAGCTGCCATTGAAGAGCAAATTATAGAGGACTCAGTTGAACTGGCAAATATTTTACTGTCTTATAAAGGTAAAGCTTTTGATCCAGAATTAGACATCGGTCTGTCTGTAGCAAATGTGATGTCTAAAATCTTATTTGGAGAAAAATACAGCCGTGACGATGATGATTTTATTACCTTTGTGAAATGTGCTCACTATTTCAGTGATAATTCAGCAGGTAACTTGATAGCTGATTTCTTACCACAAGCCCGTATATTTCCTGATCAAGGATTACAGAAACGACAATATGTTCTTGATGCTTTAGAAAGGGTGGTTCTCAAGAAATTAAATGTCCATCGAGCTTCCTATAGCCCCGAAAATCAGCGAGGGGTGATAGATGCTTTGATCAAAGCTGCAAAAGAGGTAGATGAGTCAGAGAAACAAAACTTGGGTCTTACTGAAGACTTGATTGTGGAAGGAACACCACAGGAAATGATGGGAACAGGTTTACAGCCTAGCGCGCCGCTATTACGCTGGGCAATTCTTTACGCGATCGCTTATCCGGATATTCAAGCTGAAGTTCAGCGAGAGTTAGATCAAGTTGTAGGTAGAGAGCGATCAGTGCATTATCAGGATCGGATAAACTTGCCATTTACAGAAGCTTTTATCCATGAGCTTTTGCGCCATCCCCCTCATTTTCCTTTTGGTCTGCCACATGCTACAACCCGTAATACCACTATCAATAATTACTTCATTCCCAAAAATACTCCTGTGATTGCTAATCTGTACAGCTTGACCCGTGACGATCGCTATTGGGAAGAACCAGAAAAATTCAACCCTCATCGTTTTATAACTGAACGTGGAGAAATCAGAGAAGACCTCCTAGATAAATACTATCCGTTTGGTTTGGGAAAACGCAGATGTCTTGGAGATTACTTAGGACGTTTGGAAATATTCCTGTTCTTTGCCAACCTGATGCATAAATGCAAATTTGAAAGGGTTGCTGGAGAGAAATTGAGTTTCAAGGGTACACCAGGAGCTCATGTACTACCAGAAAGCTACAAAGTCATAGTTAAACCGCGATTTTAGACTCTTTTGAATCGAATGTGAATCAGCAGAGCTTGAAATTAGAAAAGACCAACCAATATCTGGAGATAGAATATGGCTCATCATCCCCCAGAACCATTTCGGATCAAGATGGTTGAACCAATCAAACTATTAAATCGCCATGCTCGTGAAGCAGCTATACATCGGGCTAATTACAACCTGTTCAGTTTGCGAGCAGACGAAATCTTCATTGATTTATTCACAGACTCCGGTACCAATGCCATGAGTCAGGCACAGTGGGCAGCAATGCTTGAAGGTGATGAAGCCTATGCTGGCGCTCGCTCATATTTTCGCCTAGCAGAAGTTATACATGACATTTTCGGCTTTTCCTATTTTTTACCCACTCACCAAGGTCGAGCAGCAGAAAATATCTTGAGCGCCTGTCTAGTCAAACCAGGTGATTATATTCCTTCTAACACCCATTTTGATACAGGTTATGCCAACATCCGTGACCAAGGCGGTCACCCAGTAAATTTTGTCATTGATGAAGCTCACAATCCTACTTCATACCACCCTTTTAAAGGGAATATGGATATTCAAAAGTTGCGAGACTTTATCCAAAAGACAGGGGTAGATCAAATTCCCTTTGGCATGATTACCATAACTAACAACGCCGGAGGTGGTCAACCTGTTTCTATGGAAAATCTCCGAGCTGTTTCCCAGACATACAAAGAATTTGGAATTCCCTTTTTTATAGATGCTTGTCGCTTTGCAGAGAATGCTTACTTTATTAAACTGCGAGAACCAGGCTACGCAGGCAAAAGTCCCTTGGAAATCAGCCGTGAAATGTTTGCACTAGCTGACGGTATAACCATGAGTGCCAAAAAAGATGGCATTGTTAATATCGGTGGCTTTATAGCCATGAATAATGAGGCTCTATTTGAACAAGCGCGTAATAAGTTACTCATTCGCGAGGGATTTCCAACTTACGGCGGGCTGGCTGGTCGGGATTTAGATGCGATGGCTGTTGGCTTGCGTGAAGCGCTTGAAGAAGAATATCTTGCCTATCGTTTAGGTCAAACGGCTTATCTGGCAGGGCGTTTACGGGAATTAGAGATTCCAATTATTGAGCCACCTGGAGCACATGCAGTGTATGTGGATGCTGGGCAGTTATTACCTCATATTCCTCCAGAACAGTTTCCTGGTCAATCTCTTTCAGTGGAACTTTATTTAGAAGGTGGAATACGTGCAGTAGAAATAGGTTCATTGGGTTTTGCTCATCCCAACCCACAAACAAGTCAAACAGTACATCCTAAATTTGAATTACTGCGTTTGGCGTTGCCAAGACGGGTATACACGCAAAGCCATTTAGACTATGTGGCTGAAATATTAGGCAAAACCGCAGCGCGGAGCGAGCAAATACCTGGCTATCGGCTAGTTCATGCATCTAAACTCATGCGTCAGTTCACTGCTCAACTTGAACCGATCGCATTAAATACACATCCGTTACAATCATCTTTAAAACTTTCAACTACCAAGTTTAATCAAAACTTAGAAGGTTACGAAAAATCAACTCTTCCCAATTAAAGGCATAAAACTAAGCCAGAACTAGTAAAAATCGGGTAGAAATGGAAAATATTATTATCGTCGGAGCCGGACTCGTAGGTTCTTTGCTATCTGTTTTCTTAGCACGTGTTGGCTATAAAGTCAATGTCTATGACAGAAATTTAGATCCGCGTCAAATAAATCTGCAATCAGGTCGTTCCATAAATATAACCTTATCTGAACGAGGTTTTTGCGCCCTAGATACTGTAGGTGTAGGTGACAAGGTGCGTGAATTATGCATTCCTGTTTATGGCAGAATTATGCACGCTCAGGATGGTGAACTAACTTATCAACCTTATGGCAACAATAAAGAAGCCATCTATTCCATCGGACGTGACGATTTAAGTAAAGCGCTCATTAATTTTGCACAGAAGCATGACAATATCGAATTTTATTTCAATCAAAAATGTATTGATATTGATTTACCAACAGCTACACTGAAATTCCAAGACTTGCACACAGAAGAAATCACTCAAGTAGAAGCAGATAGAATTTTTGCTGCCGATGGAGCATATTCTCCTGTACGGTACAAAATGCAAAGATTGAAACGCTTCAACTATTCTCAAGAATATCTCAATCAGGGATACAAAGAGATTATCATCCCTGCGGGCAGTGATGGCAATTGGGCATTAGAAAAAAATGCCATACACATTTGGCCACGAGATAATTTCATGCTCATCGGTTTTCCCAATTTAGATAAAAGTTTTACTCTCTCATTGCACCTGCCCTATGAAGGAGAAATTTCACATAATTCCACTGCATCACCAGATGCTCTGCAAAATCTTTTTGAAACTTATTTTCCTGATATATGGTCGCTAGTGTATCCTAACCTTGGAGATTATGCAAAAAAACCAGTGGAAGCAATGATTACTATTAAATGTTTCCCCTGGAGTTATCAAGATAAAGTGTTACTCATCGGTGATTCTTGTCACGCTGTTGTTCCCTCATATGGTCAAGGTGCCAATGCAGGCTTTGAAAATTGTCGGTTACTGACGCAATGTATTGAACAGCATCTGGGAGATTGGCAGACAGCTTTTAAAGAATATGAAACACTACGTAAACCAGAAATGGATATGCTTGCCAATTTGTGCTTAGAACACTTTACGGTGCTTAGAAAAGTAGTTGGCGATCGCAACTTTATAGAGCGGTCAAAAATTGAAAGAAAGTTACAGGAAATGAATTCTGAATATGCATCTTTGTACTACAATATTTCCTTTACATCTATGTCTTATTCAGAAGCATTAAAAATCGAGAAAAATCATCAAGAGATAATTAGTGAGTTTGCACAGAAGAATTTGAAATCTGAAGTATCTGTTTAACTAAGTCAGTGAGAAGAAACATAGCTAAGTTACGAAAATTAAAATGGGTTATTACAAAATCGAACTGCACAAGCCATTTGTGACCAAACCATAACCGCGATGATTTCTAAAAATTAGTTTAACAAAGAGTAAAAAACCTATTGAGTCCAAGACGAGGCAAACTAAAAGAGGAATTTCCAATGAATTTGAAAACCCATAACTACACAACTCAAGGTGGTGTTTGTGTATCTCGTTCCCTGATCGAAATTTTCCTAGCGGAAACTGCAATTGAAGAGATTTTATTACGTCTTGATTCTCAGCGGGGAGGATTGCTCAAAAGCAGCTATGAATACCCAGGAAGATACAAAAGATGGGCAATAGGCTTTGTGAATCCACCCCTAGAGCTTGTGACCTGTGAAAACTCTTTCACACTCACGGCACTTAACGAGCGAGGCATGGTGCTGCTACCGTATTTTGCAGAGCGTTTATGCCAGCAATCACAACTGGTAGCAATAAAACAAGAGAAAAAGCGCGTCACTGGCTCTGTTCGACCAACAGAACGTATTTTTGCGGAAGAAGAGCGAAGTAAACAACCATCTGTTTTTAGTGTGATTCGCGAGATTTTATCTGCCTTCAGTAGTTCTGAAGATGATCATTTAGGACTATACGGTGCATTTGGCTATGATTTGGTCTTTCAATTCGAGTCAATGCCAAAACATCTCGAACGTTCTCAAGATCAGCGAGATTTAGTGCTTTATCTACCGGATGAACTTATGGTTGTTGACTACTATCAGCAACGTGCATTTCGATTACAATACGAATTTCAAACAAAGTATGGTAGCACTAATAACCTGCCTCGCACTGGTGAAGTGATTGACTATAAAGGAAAGTGCCAGACTCCAACTCAATTCTCTGACCATAAAAAGGGTGAGTATGAGACTCAAGTGAAAAAAGCACTTGAATACTTCCGTCGAGGTGATTTATTTGAAGTAGTTCCCAGTCAAAGCTTTTTTGAAGCTTGTGAACAACCACCAACTGAACTGTTCCGAACACTACAGCAAATTAATCCCAGTCCCTATGGCTTCATCTTTAATTTAGGTGGTGAATATTTAATTGGCGCATCGCCAGAAATATTTGTACGTACAGAAGGAAAACGTGTAGAAACCTGTCCCATCAGCGGCACAATCAGCCGGGGAAAAGATGCGATTGAGGATGCGACTCAAATTCTGAAGCTTCTCAACTCCCATAAGGATGAAGCAGAGTTAACAATGTGTACTGATGTGGATCGCAACGATAAATCACGAATTTGCGAGCCTGGTTCAGTTAGAGTGATTGGGCGGCGCCAGATTGAGTTGTATAGTCATTTAATTCATACAGTAGATCATGTTGAAGGTTTAGTGGAACCCCAATTTGATGCTTTAGATGCATTTCTGACCCATCTGTGGGCAGTCACAGTCACAGGAGCGCCAAAACGAGCAGCAATGCAGTTTATCGAACAACATGAGCGCAGTCCTCGCCGTTGGTATGGTGGAGCAATTGGATACTTAAGCTTTAAAGGTGACTTAAATACTGGTCTGATTTTGCGGACAATCCAGCTTAAAGATTCAATTGCACAAGTGCGAGTAGGTGCAACAGTTCTTTATGACTCAATTCCAGAAGCCGAAGCCCAAGAAACTTTCACCAAAGCAGCTGCTCTGTTTCAGACACTTTATGAAACTAAACACAGGAGTACCACATCTTCAAGCAGAACTAGCGATCGCCACGTCCCAGACAATATGAGAAAGCACGTCTTACTCATTGATTACGAAGACTCGTTTGTTCATACCCTAGCCAACTACTTCCGTCAAACCGGTGTAACAGTTACAACACTACGTCATGGTTTTTCGGAATCAGTCTTTGATACAGAACGCCCAGATCTTGTTGTTTTATCTCCAGGTCCTGGAAGACCCAGTGATTTTGGTATACCAGAGACAGTTACAAATTGTATACGCCGAAAAATTCCTGTCTTCGGAGTTTGTCTTGGTCTACAAGGAATTGTTGAAGCTTTCGGGGGAAAATTAGGTATTCTCGATTATCCACAACATGGTAAATCATCTCGTATTTTCGTCATAGATACAGACTCAGCCATGTTCAAAAATTTACCTCAATCATTTAACGTTGGTAGATACCATTCATTGTTTGCTCGACCTGAGCAATTACCCAAAGAATTGAAGGTGACAGCAATTTCAGATGATGGAGTAATTATGGGCATTGAGCATCAAACACTTCCAATTGCAGCAGTCCAGTTCCATCCAGAATCAATCATGAGCCTAGCTGAAAAAGTAGGTCTGACCATCATTGAAAATGTGGTGCATATGTGTACAAAACGTAGCAGTTTCTCAAATCTGCTACAAAAACAGAGTTCCAGCAACAAAGATGTGATACATAATGCAGTCTTACCCATCTCCTAAGTACAAACCCTTCAAACTTGGTGTGGTGGACTGCTAGGCAAGAAAATCAGGATGAAGCAGCTACTTTTTATCAACCAATTCTACTAACAAATTTGGCAAAATAACCGGATCAAGTTGGATGAAACTTATACGACTACTTTTGAAAACCTCGTGGAAAAACGTAGCTTTAGCCATATTAACAGGGTTACTCAGCGGAGTTAGTAACGCAGGCCTCATTGCTCTTATCAACATCTCTTTAACAAATACAGAAGTACCAAAATCAGTTCTCGCTAGCAGTTTCGTGGGTCTTTGTCTGTTAATGTTGCTTACAACTGCTCCATCCCAAATATTGCCTAGCATATTAGCACAACGGGTGATCTTCGACCTGCGAATGCAGTTAACTCGGCGCATTTTAGCTGCTCCCTTGCGCCAATTGGAAGAACTTGGAAGTCCAACATTACTAGCAAGCCTAACAGAGGATGTGGAGGTAATTTCTAAAGCATCGCTTTCCCTTTCCATCCTATGCCTAAATATACCGATGTTACTTGGCTGTATGCTTTATCTGAGCTGGCTATCAGTAAAAGTGTTTTTACTGTTGGTAGTGTACATATTTTTGGGTTTCTCTTTCTTTGGTTTGTTAATGAACAAAGGCAAACGTTTGTTCGAGCTTGCTCGTCAGCAACAAGATTACTTGCTGGCTCACTACCGAGCTACTACTGAGGGCATTAAGGAACTTAAGCTACACCACCAGCGCCGTCAAGCTTTTATCTCTGAAGATGTACAGCCTACGGCTGCTGCTTCTCGACGTTACCAAATAGCAGCAATGACAATGTTTGGGATAATCGGGGGTTCGGCACTCCTGGTGTTATTTATTCCAATCGGACTGTTGCTCTTTGTTTTACCCTTGCTAACTGACATCTCAATGAGTGTTGTTTCAGGTTTTGTCCTGACAATGGTCTTCATGCTTATGCCTTTGCAAATGATTTCAGCGATGTTGCCTGAATTAATGAGAGCTAATGTTGCTTTAAACAAGATTGAGTCTTTGGGATTATTGCTGGTTGCTCAAACGACTGAACCTGACATTTTTCTATCCTCACACTTGGAACCTCAACACCAAAAACTAGAGTTGATGGAGGTTACTCATGCCTATCAACGAGAAGGAGAAATAAGTCAATTTATTCTAGGGCCAATTGATTTAATTTTTTCTCCCGGAGAATTAGTCTTTATTGTCGGTGGTAACGGTAGTGGGAAGTCTACGTTGGTGAAGTTGATAGCCGGACTTTACATTCCTGAAAGTGGGACAATTCGGTTAGACGGAGAAAGTATTACTGATGCCAATCGAGAATGGTATCGTCAGCATTTTTCAGTAGTATTTTCGGATTTTTACTTGTTTGACCGTCTTTTAGGGTTTGAAGGCGATCGCACAGATAAACAAACTCAACACTATCTGAAACAGCTTCAATTAGACAAAAAAGTACAAGTGAAAGATAGATATTTCTCCAGCATCACACTTTCACAGGGTCAACGCAAACGCCTTGCACTCTTGACTGCCTATTTGGAAGACCGACCTATTTATATATTTGACGAGTGGGCATCTGACCAAGACCCAATATTTAAGCACATTTTTTACACTCAACTATTACCAGAGTTAAAGCAGCGTGGCAAGACCGTTTTAGTCATTAGCCACGATGACCATTACTTTCACTTAGCAGACCGAATCGTAAAACTAGATAGCGGCAAAATCGAGTATGACCAATACCCTGTTACCACATCACAGATACTCTACCGATAACTTTATTTTAATTTTGCCTAATCACTTATTCCTTAGCTAATAGCCTAGAAACTATCATGTTTAACACAGAAGCTGTCAACCAAACTAACCAAAAGCACTTACCTGAAACACTACTGCAAATGAGTAATGGTGCTTTTATAACACAATCAATCTACGTAGCGGCAAAGCTAGGTATTGCTGATTTGTTGAAAGATGGTGTAAAAAGCAGTGACGAACTAGCAAAATTAACTGATGTAGATGCTCAATGTTTGTATCGAATGCTGCGTGCTTTGTCCAGTATCGGTATATTTGTTGAAGGGGATAATCGGCTATTTGAGCTAACGCAGCTTGGAGAATATCTCCAAACTGATATTCCAGGTTCAATGCGTTCTTTTGCAATCATTCTTGGTGAGCCTTGGTTTTGGCAAATATGCGGAAGCCTGTTCAATAGCGTCAAAACAGGAAAAAACGCGTTTGAGAATGTCTTCGGGATGAAACCTTTCACATATCTGGCGCAGCACCCGGAAAGAGCGCAAATTTTATGCGAAGCAATAAATGCTTTTACATCATCCAGTATCCCTGTGCTACTCGCTAGCTATGACTTTTCGGCAGTCAGCAAACTAGTGGATGTTAGCGGTGGACAAGGCACTTTCATCGCTGAAATCCTCAAGTTAAACCCAAAAATGAAAGGTATCCTCTTTGATCGATTACCTGTTGCTCAAGGAGCAAGACATGTGATCGAAGCAAAAGGAGTTGCACAGCGGTGTGAAATTGTAGAAGGAAACTTCTTCGAGTTTGTGCCAAGCGGTGGTGATGCTTATATTTTGAAACACATTCTCCATACCTGCAATGATGAGAGCGCACTAACCATTCTCAAAAACTGCCACGAAGCGATGGTTGACAATGGTAAGTTGATCATTTTTGAGGCAGTGATTCCACCTACCAACAAGCCATCTTTAAGTAAGTGGTTCGATTTGCACATACTTTTGATGGGCGATGGTCGTGAGCGCACAGAAACGGAATATCGAGAATTGTTAGGTGCTGCTGGCTTTACGGTGAGAAAAATTATTGCTACTCAGGCTCCTGTAGATGTTATCGAAGCAGTGAAAGTCTAAATCACTCTTATCCTATTTTGTCAGTCTGAGAAAGGAATTATCCCGGTATTAGAAACAGCTCGTCCGATCGCATATTTAGAAATTCTGGAAATCAGGGATCACGAATCTAAAAATCTTTAGGAGGAATTTTACTATGTCACAACAAATCAGGAATATTGTCATTGTTGGTGGTGGTTCTGCTGGTTGGATGACTGCATCATACTTAAGCAAAGCTTTAGATAAAAATGTTCAGATTTCTCTTGTTGAGTCTTCTAACATTACAACCATAGGAGTTGGTGAGGCAACTTTTAGTACCATCAAGCTATTCTTCGATTTTCTCGGTTTACAAGAGCGCGAATGGATGCCAAAATGCAATGCCAGTTACAAGTTGGCAATCAAGTTCGTCAACTGGAATGCACAAGGAAGAAACTTCTACCATCCTTTCCAAAGATATGAAAAAGTAGAAGGTTTTGATATTGCAGAATGGTGGCTGAAAATGAAGCGCAGCGAAGAGCCATTTGATCATTCCTGCTTCCTCATTCCATTACTTTGTGAAAATCAGCGTTCTCCCAGATATTTTGATGGCACAGTTTTTGATGATACAGTTCAAAACCTATTCTTCCGTGAATCTATGCCAAACAAAAATGTGCTGGCAGATCATAAGGCTCAAATTCCCTACGCCTATCACTTTGATGCTAATTTGCTGGCAAGATTCTTAAAAGACTATGCCAAGCAAAGGGGTGTGAAGCAGATTATTGATGATGTTCTAGATGTCAAGCTCTCAGAAAATGGCAGCATCGATCACATTATTACCAGAGAACATGGCAATATCAGCGCAGATCTATTCATAGACTGTACTGGTTTCCGCGGTCTTTTGATTAACAAAGCTCTTGGTGAACCATTCATTTCTTTTTCTGAGTCTCTGCTGTGTGACAGAGCGATCGCCATGCAAGTACCAACCGACATCAAGAAAGATGGTATCAATCCCTATACAACAGCTACTGCTCTTTCGTCTGGTTGGGTTTGGAATATACCTTTATATGGCAGAATTGGTACAGGATATGTTTACTGTAGTGAATTTCTCTCAGAACAAGAGGCAGAACAGGAATTTCGCCAGCACTTAGGATCGGTTGCACAGAATTGCAAGGCATCGCATATTAAGATTCGGGTGGGACGAAACCGCAACTCATGGGTGAAGAATTGTGTAGCGATTGGTCTATCTAGTGGATTTGTAGAACCATTAGAGTCTACTGGTATATTCTTTATCCAACACGGTATTGAAGAGTTGATCACCCACTTCCCAGACAAAACCTTTAATCAGGAATTGATTAAAAGCTACAACAAAACTATTGCTGAGTGCATAGACGGTGTTCGTGATTTTTTGACACTCCATTATTATGCTAGTGATAGAGCCGACACACCGTTTTGGAAAGCAACTAAGCACGAGATTGCTGTTCCGGAAGAATTACGCGAAAAATTAAGGTTGTGGAAAACTCGATTGCCAAATAGCAAGAACATCAATCCGAATTATCATGGTTTCGAGTCTTACTCTTATTCTGTGATGTTGCTTGGACTCAATTATGTCCCTGTCAATAGTCTGCCTGCTTTGGAACATATTAACGAACAAAACGCCATTCTTGCATTTGATGCTGTGAAGGCAAGAGCTAATCACTTGAGCGCTACTTTGCCATCACAGTATGAATACTTAACTTATGCGATCAAATCTCAAGAGCGATCAGAATATCTGAGCGAAAAAGGACGTTGTTGATTATGAACATGAAATGATAACTAGAAGCTCAAAATATCGCTTAAAATTCTGCAAAATCACCCCAATGAATAAAATACCTAATTCTACTAATAAGGTATGTGTTACTTACTCTACATCTTCAGCTTTAACCCCAACTGCTGTTGCTCTTGGGAAGTTTGATGGTCTGCATCGTGGACATCAACAGGTAATTCAACCTATTTTGAATCAAGTTAGCAGACAAAAATTTACTCACGAACATACTTACTCAACAGTTATCAGCTTTCATCCCCATCCACAGGAGTTTTTTACGGGGAAACCTTGTACTTTGTTAACACCTTTAAAAGAGAAAGTGCAACAGCTACAAAATTGGGGAATAGAACAGCTGATACTACTGCCATTTAACAGGGAAATGGCTGCTTTGAGTCCGCAAGATTTTGTCGAAAAGATTTTGGTGCAACAACTGCACACGCGGATGATTAGCGTGGGAGAGGATTTTCGTTTTGGAAAGCAGCGGAGGGGGACTGCTACTGACTTACAGGTGATAGCAGCTAAATTTGGCATTCCTGTTTTTATTATCCCTAGTTACACTTGTGAAGGCGAACGGATTAGCAGTTCTTATATTCGCCAAACTTTAAGTGAAGGCAATCTCCACCGTGCTAAGTTGCTGTTAGATCATCCTTATTACCTAACAGGAAAAGTCGTTAAAGGACAGCAACTAAGTAGAACCATTGGTTTTCCTACGGCTAACATTCAGATACCTCTTAATAAATTTTTACCTCGACATGGTACATACGCTGTAAAAGCTTTTATCCTAGATGAAAGCACAAATGCTTCCCCTGTACTTGAGCATCTTTTACCTATTGGGTCGGGAGTGATGAATATTGGCTATCATCCTAAAGTTAATGATAGTCATCAATTATTGGAAGTACACGTATTAGACTGGTCAGGGGATTTATACGGAAAAACCTTAAGAGTACAACTTGAAGAGTTTTTGCGATCAGAACAAGAATTTTCGTGCTTACAAACTAAGAAAGCTCAGATGATAGCTGACTGTGGTATTGCTAGTTCTTTGCTGATAGCTAATCAATCCAAAGACTATGAGACAAGGTTTGTTGCTTAATACGACGTAATGCTAGTGTGCCAAACATAACATCCTAGAAAAATCTTGAAAAGAGAAATGAAGTCCGCTGATCGATACGTCCTGCAAGTCACTGTAAACATTTTCAGAGCAAGGATTATTAAACATGAGTATCGACCTCCAGCCATTACAACAAAATCTGTGGCAAGTTGCTTTCGCAAAGAAACTTAAATTTCGTTGGTTGATTGGTTTGCTTTTATTGGGAGGGATTGCAGGTGGGGGATTTAGCATTTACCGCGCCATCGCTCCATCTCAAAACACGCAAAGCCAAATGCTGACAGTTCCGGTGGAGCAACGGAGTTTGCCAATTACTCTGAGTGCCAATGGTATTGTTCAAGCAGAGCGGACGATCAATCTGAGTCCAAAAAGTGCAGGATATCTCAAACAGTTGCTTGTCAAAGAAGGCGATCGCGTTCGTCAAGGACAAATAGTTGCTTATATGGATGACTCGAATCTTCAAGGACAGGTAATAGAATCTCGTGCTGAGTTGGCGCAACAGCAAGCGAATTTGAAGAAGCTTTTGAATGGTAATCGCTCGCAAGAAATTGCTCAATCCGCCGCCCAGTTAGCTGAAGCGCAAGCCAAATTACAACAATTAGAAGCAGGTAATCGCTTTGAGGATATTTTTCAAGCAGAAGCTCGGTTAAACCAAGCGCAGGCCAAATTACGACAGACAAAAGATGATTTCCAGCGCAATCAAGAACTGTTCAATCAAGGAGCGATTTCCCAACAAACCCTGAATCAGCGACAAGCAGATCGCGATAGCGCTCAAGCACAAGTCAACGAAGTCCAAGCCGCTTTGACTCTTCAGCAACGAGGAGCTCGTCCTGAAGAAATTGCTCAGGCGCGATCGCAAGTTGAACAACACCGACAATCCCTGAATTTGCTAAAAGCTGGCTCTCGCTCCGAAGATATTGATGCAGCACGAGCACAAGTTGAGTCTGCACGAGGCAAACTAGAAACAATTCAAACTCAAGTTAATGACACGATTATCCGTGCGCCGTTTGATGGTGTTGTGACGAAAAAATATGCTGACCCAGGTTCATTTGTCACACCAACCACAGCTGGAAGTCTTGTCGCAGGAGCTGCTTCAAACTCTATTTTGACCCTCGCTGCGACGAATCAAATTGTCGCAAATCTAGATGAAGCTAAAATTCCTCACGTTCAAATTGGTCAGAAGGTAAAGATCAAAGCTGATGCCTATCCTGATCGTACTTTTGAAGGAAAAGTCAGTCAAATTGCAGCACAAGCATCTACCGTCCAAAACGTGACTAGCTTTGAGGTCAAAATTGCCTTAGAAGAAACGGCGCAACAACTGCTGAAAGCAGGTATGAATGTGGAAGTTGAATTTCAAATTGGTCAACTCAATCATGCGATCATGGTGCCATCAGTGGCGATTGTACGGCAGGAAAATGGAGCAGGTGTTTATGCGATCGCTCAAGACAAAAAGCCGATCTTTAAACCAATCGAACTCGGTACTACGGTTGGCGATCGTACCGAAGTCAAGTCTGGACTCACAGGAAATGAACAAGTCTTAATTAGCTTTCCATCTCACATGCAGCCAAAGTCAGAATTTCGAGGGCCGTTTGGCAATCCTAGCGGCGAAAATAACAGTTCACAGTCAACGTCTAATAGTGCTTCTCCTACAAAATAGAAGATTGAGCCATGAAAAAGTTAACTGAGAAATTCACACAGCAGATATCGTTGAGTGAAACATTAGAAATTGCAACTGAAGCACTGTTAAGCAATAAGCTTCGTACTGGATTGACGATGCTGGGTGTGGTTATTGGAATTACATCTGTGATTTCGATTACTTCGATTGGACAAGGTATTCAGAAAAGTGTTGAGCAGCAGATTCAAGCATTGGGAACAGATGTAATTCAAATTTCGGCAGGTGCTGCCAAAAGTGATAACATCATGCTGAGTGCAGGAACTTTGAGTACCTTGACGTGGGAAGATGCGAAAGCCATTGCCAAAGAAGCTCCGTCTGCTAAACTTGTCTCGGCAACTTTGCAGCAACCCGCACAAATAGTATATGGTGGAACGAATACAAATACTACCGTCTATGGCACTGATTTAAACTATCCTGATGCCCGCAATACTCATCCACAGATAGGACGTTATTTCAATCAACAAGAACTGGATGAATCTGCTCAAGTTGTAGTTCTCGGCCCAACCGTGCAACGAACCTTGTTTGGAAACAAACCTGCGTTGAATGAGAAAATTCGCATCCAAGGCGAACTTTATCGTGTGATCGGCATTATGGAAGTCAAAGGCAATCAGGGGCCTGTCGATCGTGATGATGCAGTTTACATTCCCCTGACAACCATGTCTGCCCGCATTGTTGGCAATAACGCTTTAGCAGGTATTTCTGTCAATACAATTTATGTTAAAGGAGAAAATCAAGCTGCCCTTGTTGCTGCCCAATTTCAGGTAGGAAATTTATTACGGTTACGACATAACATCTACAATCCTAAAAATGATGATTTTCGTATCAGTAATCAGGCTGATATTATCAGCACATTCACGACTGTAGTTGAACTACTCACACTCATGGTAGTTGCGATCGCGGGTATCTCTCTGCTAGTAGGTGGCATTGGCATTGCCAACATTATGTTAGTGTCTGTTGTAGAACGCACTCGCGAAATCGGCATTCGTAAAGCTTTAGGTGCAACTAATTCCACAATCTTGATGCAGTTTCTAGTCGAAGCGATCGCAATTTCCACAATTGGAGGTAGCGTCGGTGCGGGTGCGGGAATTTTGCTTACCTGCATTGCTTCTATGCTTTTCAAATTCCCGTTAGTTATCTCAGTTTGGTCAATTGCAGTTGGATTTGGTTTATCAGTAGCAGTTGGGTTAGCCGCTGGTGTAATTCCGGCGCGAAATGCTGCTCAACTCGATCCGATTGCAGCGCTTCGTAGTGAGTAACTTTTTGTAGAGGTATTTAATGACAACGATGATTTGGATGAAAGGAATTACTAAAACCTATCGATTGGGAGAAATTACTGTTCCGGTTCTCAAAGGAATAGATTTAAACATCGAAGAAGGCGAATATGTTGCCATTATGGGCGTATCTGGTTCGGGAAAAACAACACTGATGAATATTTTGGGCTGTCTTGATCGCGTTACGAGTGGACATTATGTTTTTGAAGGTAATAACCTAATTGCTTATGATGACAATCAACTTGCCTACATTCGCAATCAGCGTATTGGATTTGTGTTTCAGCAATTTAATTTACTTCCACGTGCCACTGCGCTAGAAAATGTCATGTTGCCAATGGTATATGCCAATGTCCCAAAATCGATTCGTCGAGAGCGTGCGAAGAAAGCGCTGATTCAGGTTGGCTTAAGTGAATGGCTTCATAACCGTCCGAATCAGTTATCAGGAGGACAGCAACAACGAGTGGCAATTGCACGAGCACTCGTGAATCATCCAGCGTTAGTATTAGCCGACGAACCAACTGGTGCATTGGATACTAAAACCTCTCAAGATGTGATCAATCTCCTCACTGAACTCAATGAGCAAGGCATCACAATCGTACTAGTTACCCATGAATCTGCCATAGCCTCTCAAACGAAAAGAGTGATTCACATTCAAGATGGGGTGGTGTTTTGAATTCTCCACATTTTTCAAAACGTGGATTTCGTTGGCGTTAGCCTTCCCGAAAGTTGGGTTAATTATATGGGTAAAAATTTGATATTATTACAACCAATTGCCAATAATTATAAATGGCGCCCAATAGTAAGGATTGTCATATTGGTCATTAATTTCTGGTCTTTTTTTCGCCTCAATTAGTTTGATTTGAGCAGCTTGTAAAGCTTGTGCTTTACTTATTCCTGGTTGGCGTAACTTTCTATAAAACTCTGCTACTAAATCTGCTGTGGATTCATCTCCTACAGACCATAATGAAGCCATAGCACTTCTCGTACCAACTTGTAAGGCGACACCAGCTAAACCCAACGTAGCGCGGTCATCTCCCGTAGCAGTTTGACAAGCGGTTAATGATAAAAGTTCAATTGAATTGGAACTGCCATTGACTTGAAGTAGGATGGTTTCTAATTGATTAATGGTGAGTTTATTATTATTTCCTGCGACGAGAAAAGTATCTTCTGCAATTGTGCCAAACTGAGCATGAGTCGCCATGTGAACAATGGGATAAGCTGTTTTTTCAAGTTCTTTTTCTAAGTTTTTGAAATCAAAATTTTCATTGACAAGTTGTCTACTCTTAGGAAATTCTTTTTGAACTTCCTTAATTTCTATGGGAACGCTTGTCAAGGCGGGAAATTTTTGCTCATCAACCGTGGCTTCTCTACTTACACCTACAATCAAAGCTCGACTGGCTTGAGTATTTAGTTTTTGAGGTGCTGTTAAACGTAAGCTAGGGCTGATAGCAATCGCATATTTTTCTATTAAGTATTTATTTTCAATTTTGTCATATAATGCTGCCATAGGTATGTTACGTAAAAATCCGTCTTGAATAAAAACTATTGTTTTTATTTTGTGTGATTTTAAATCAGCTTCCAAAGGACGAATCATCAAATCATATAATTTTTGGGCTAAAGTGGTATCATAGTTAATTGATACTAGTCCTTGAGTTAAATCTTCACGGAATTTTTCGATTTGCTCTTGCAAATTTTTTCGTTTCTGATTTATCAAATGTAACCGTTGTTTATGATTAGCTAGATTAAGAATAATCGCAGTGGTATCTTCTAGAATAATTGAGCTAAAAACCGCAGTATTTTCTTTGATAAGCTCATCAATTTTTTGGTCAGTGAGTGCATTCAATATACAATCATTACCAAAATAATTTTGTAGTTCTGCCAATTTCAAAGAATTAATTGTTTCCAGAGCGCTATTAAGCTCTTTAATATGATTTTCACTACCCAGTGATCCCACAGCAGCCAGCTCAAGTTGAAAATGTGCTAACTGACGATAGATAGGCTCAACAATATCTCGAAAGTCAAATTGAAGATCGCGGTCTGCAATCAAAATATCGCTGCGGATTTTCTCTAAGGTATTATACGCTCTTTGATAAAAAGGGAGTGCATCTAACGTTTTTCCCTGTGCTTGTAAAATTCTTCCTGCTTGCCATTCCCACAAATATAAGCTATCTTTAGCTTTCAATTTTTGGTCAGCCACCCACAACGCCTTTTCGGTTAATTCTAAAGCTTGTTTGTATTCTGATCGACATTCATAAAAATGACCGAGCGCCCCAATCGCGAAAGATTCGGCACGAGAGTTTTGTAATATTTGAGCGATCGCGATCGCCTCCTTGAGCAATTGCGGTATCTGTGCATGTGGTAATTTTCGCTGCGAACACTGACTTAATGCTGAAGTGAGTTCAATACCGACAGCAGGTAGATTCGCTAAATCGATAGCAGCATATACTTTATCAACAGAATCGGGCAATCTGTCCAACAAAGCTAAAGCTTGTTGGATATCTGCGTTAATTTGGGCAGTATCAACTAAATTTATGGCTTGGCTACGGTAATATAACTGAATTAAATTTAGCAGACTTCGCATTTCAGCAGGTTTGTTATCTTGCTGACGAGCCTGTTGGAGACTATATTGAAAATATTCTAAAGCTTGCTTGTAATTATTAGTAGCCTTTTGCTGAAATTCACTAGCCTTTGGAACACCTCGTTGCTGGGCAGACTTAGCACGCAGATTCCAAAGTTGTGCCTGACTAACATGGGTATTACCCAAACTATTTAGTACTAAATAGTTATAAGCTGGATTCTGAAAATTTTTCGCTACTTCCAGATATTCAATCGCTTGCTCATAATTTCCTGTGAGGCGATAAGCTTCTCCTAAACTACCTAGTGCTGCGACTTCTCCCAATTGATCTGTTTGTTTGCGGGCAATTTGTAAAGCGCTGTCTTGCACACACTCTCGTTTTTCTTTTGATGCACCACATAGTAGCTGTATAGCTTTTTCTGGTTGTCCTAAACTACTATAAGCTTGTGCCTGTTCGGTGAGCATTCGCCCCAACTGCTGCCGATCGCCAGAGGCGCGATAATAGTTAATCACGTCTTCCCAATAGCCCAGTGCTACCTGACTCTCTCCTAGCTGTTGATATGCTCTTGCTAGATTTTCACTAACAATTGCTGCATCAGCACGGTTATTACTTTTTTGATAGACATTTAAGGCTGTTTGCCAGCGTGCGATCGCGCCGCGAAAATCTCCTCCAGAGTAGCGTTCAACACCTTGGTTTACCAGTTGAGCAGGATCGGCAATTTGAGCGTTTACTAATTGTCCTGCTTGCTGAGTTGTTGATGGAACATAACCCAACCAAAAGCAAAATGTCAGACTGATAAGGAAAAGGATTCCCAAAAAGCGAAGTTTAGTTAATTTGTAAAACCGATTGAACACAGGCTTACTCCATTAGCAGTGTAGTATTACTCAGATACTTTTTCTAAAAAGTTGTGAAAATAAAAAATTTTTTAATAAACACAAACTATGTAACGCAACTGGCAGATTATTTTAAGTTCGTAGTGAGGACTTTAGTCCTCAAAATAAGGGCTGTACGCGTAGCGTTCTCGCAGAGTAGTCCTGACTACAAGCAAAAAATAAAATTTTTGTGACACTTGCGTAGATCCTAAACCCTTACAACCGACTTCAAATATGTTTTAGCTATGAACCAACTATTTATTTGAGGGCGAGATGTTCGGCTAATGAAATTTATCGAACTGACCTTAAAGTATGTGCATTTTTATGCAAAAGTAGATGCATTATAGTGCAAATAGCCCACTTAAAAATTGCAATCCAATAAGCAGAAATGGTAGATGAATCTCCAATATAATTTTTCTATTTTGGTAATTAAGAAAGCAATGATTCAGTCGAGGTTTGTAGAGATAAAAAATATTCTCAATCATCATTTTAACTAACTTAAATTTCAAGGAGATAACCATGAAAGCCTATTTTTTAATCACGTCTTTATTCAAACTTGCGCTAGTAGCTACTAAAATTGCTAGCAGTATTTTAGTCCAACCAGTTCGTCAATGGCTGGAATCTATAAAAATCAAAAATTGCCAATTAGCACGGTTGATTTGCACAATTATTCCTACTAGCTGTCCTTTTGAAAGAGAATTTAAATTCCGCGATCATACAATTCTTTACATTCCACCTTTATGTAAGCTTAATCCTTTCTACGAACAGTTAGTTGAACTACGCTTCAAAGCTTTAACTTATTTAGCAGATGAACTCGGTGAAGATGTCACGTTGTATTGTTAATACCAAAGAGAATTTTAGCTTTCGCAAATCAAATTTCTCTTTCTTTAGATAGATTGTTGATGCTGAAATTCAAGTCAACGTTAAGCTAAAATGAGTTCCGACAGAATTGTACAGCAATAGCCTATTTAAGTGCATTTTATAAGGTTAGGTTAATAACTTTATACGATTTGTATCAAGTTAGTAACTTAATACTACTTTCTCTTTTTTTAACTCCTTTAGATTATCCAAAATCTTTGAAGTGTTTGAGAGAAACTTGGGATGAAAAGTACCCACTCTAAAAATTTTATTTTGTTAGAGGTGATAGTTGGATTACTGGGTTGTGTGGGAGCGAATGTCAACATCACCACTCCTGTCTTTGCTCAAGTAATTGCCGACCCATCCCTTGGCACCACCGTCAACCAAAACGACTCAACCTATCAAATTACAGGCGGAACAAATGTTGGTGGTAGAAACTTATTTCACAGTTTCAGTCGTTTTGATGTTCCTGACAAAGGTGTTGCTAATTTTCTCAATGAGTCAGGAACTGTTAATATTTTTTCGCGAGTCACTGGGAAAACGCCTTCTGATATCCAAGGATTGATTCGCGCGCAGGGTAGTGCAAATTTATTTTTGATGAATCCCAATGGAATTGTATTTGGGCGAAATGCGCGGCTGGATGTTGGTGGTTCGTTTATAGCGACGACGGCGGAAGCTATCAACTTTGCGAATGGTCAACAATTCAAAGCAATTTCTTCCCAAGCTCCATCCCTACTGACTATTAGTGTGCCTCTTGGTTTGCAATTTGGGGCAAATCCAGGAAAAATTCAAGTACAAGGGTCAGGTCATAATCTCAGTTATTCAGAAACAGGCTCGACTATTCGATCTCAGGTTCCGGGACTGCAAGTGCAACCACAGAAAACTTTAGCGCTTGTGGGTGGTGATGTAATTTTAGAAGGCGGTAATCTTAGGGCAGAGTCAGGAAGAATTGAATTAGGAAGTGTAGCTTTGCCCGGATTGGTAAGTCTGGCTCAGAATGATTCTGGATTTGCTTTGGGTTATTCAGATGTGCAGAATTTTGGGAAAATTCTACTTTCTAAAACAGCTTTAGCAGATGTTAGTGGTGAGAGTGGTGGCAAAATCCAGGTGCAAAGTGGTCAACTTTCGTTACGTGATGGTTCAGCAATTTTGTCTATAACTCAAGGTTCAAAATCAGGCAAAAGTTTCACCATCAACGCGAAAGACTCCGTCGAACTTATTGGAGAATCATCAGATAATCGGTATGCCAGCAGTTTTTCTACTGAAGCACAAGGTAATGGCTCCACCGGAGATATGAAGATTAATACAAGAAAGTTAATCATCACAGATGGTGCATATATCCAAAATTATTCTTTTTCTGGAGGAAATGGAGGAAATCTTACTATACAAGCTTCAGATTCTGTGGATATTATAGGAAGAGGTTTGTTTAAAAGTGGTTTGTATACTGGAGCCAGCAATACTGGCAATGCAGGCAACTTAACAATCACTACTGGGAATTTGATAGTAAGGGATGGGGCAAGGATAACTTCTGATACAAGCGCTCAGGGAAATGCTGGAAATTTGCTCATACAGACTGAACGATTTAGTGTCTTCAATAGTCAAATAAGTGCCAGTACCTTTGGTAAAGGAGATGCAGCAAATTTAACAGTTCATGCTTCAGAATCTGTGGAGTTAAGTGGAGAAGATCCTACCGGATTTCCTGGTGGTTTATTTGCTCAAATTGACATAGAAGGACAAAGGAACGGAAGCAAATTAATAATTGAAACAAAGCGTTTGAGTGTCAGCGATGGTAGTAAAATTCAAGTTTCTACCTTTGGAGAAGGAAATTCAGGAGATTTATTTATTCGTGCTTCTGACATAGACATTTTTGAGACATCGATTAATAACTTTTTTTCTACTGGCATTTTTTCGGAAGTTTCTCTAGCAAAAACTCCTAATTCGCCTGAAATCTTAGCAAGAGGTAAAGGTAATGCTGGTAATTTAACAATTGAAACCGAACGATTAAGAATTAGAGATGGCGGTCAAGTATCAGTTTCTACTTATAATTTAGGTAATGCTGGTACTTTAACTGTAAAAGCTAGTGATTCAATTGAGGTATTAGGGATAGAAGATAACAGTACATTTAGAAATTTTAGAAATGTTAGTTTCTTAGGTGCAGAGGTTAAAGAAGGAGCTACAGGAAGAGGAGGCAACCTCAAAATTCAAACTGGACGTTTGAGTGTCAAAGATGGAGCACAAGTGTCAGTGAATACCTTTGGTGCTGGCAATGCAGGAAATTTGTTCTTACAAGCAAGGGATTTTGTAGAAGTTGTAGGTACATCATCAGATAATCAGTTTAAGAGTCAATTGAGTGCTGCGGTTGGGCAAAATAGCACAGGTCGCGGCGGACGTATAGCAATTGAAACTAGAGACATCAGCATTAGAGATGGTGGTATAATCACTAGTAGCAGTGAAGGACAAAAGAGCGCAGGCAATATCACTGTTAATGTCAACAGAACCTTACAAGCCAATAATGGTGATATCTCTACTACTTCCACTCAATCTTCAGGTGGTGCTATTGACATAACTGCTAGAAATATTCACCTACAGAATGACAGTGATATCACTACCAACGTTTTTACTGGTAGAGGGGGTGGGGGTAATATTAACCTAACTGCCGATTCGATCATTGCTCTTAATGATAACGATATTTTGGCATTTGCTCGTGATGGCAAAGGTGGAGATATAACCTTGAATACTCCTGCTTTTTTCGGTTATCGCTATCAACCTGTACCTGTTGGCACTGACCTTACTACCCTTGATGGCAATGATCGTGTTGATATTAATGCTAGTGGTGCAGTATCTGGAGTTATCACCTTGCCTGAAAGGAGCTTTCTGCAAAATAGCCTGACAGAGTTACCCCAAAACACCATCGACACTAATACCTTAATTGCCAACAGCTGTATTGCGCGCAGCTCAAGGCAAGAAGGCACTTTCACAATTACGGGTTCCGGTGGTTTACCCTATCATCCTGGAGATGCATTCATTTCACCCTATCCCACTGGTGATATACAGCGTGTAAAACCTAATACATCAACTCCTTGGAAAAAAGGTGATCCCATTATTGAGCCAACAGGGGTGTATCGATTCGAAAATGGCTCCTTAGTAATGAGTCGAGAGTGTATTTAACGAAGATAGGAGGGGGCAATAAATGCCCAGATATCACGTTTGGTGTGAGGTTTGTCTGCTAGCTTTTCAACAATACCGAAGGCAAGCTAATCATATATTTTCTGACATTAGCTCATTTACGCAAGCCAAATATCTGTTACCTTTTGCTTTGCTTATTTTCACCCCCAGTTTCATTCTCTTCCCGCACTTTAGCTATGCTCAATCCACACCCCCAGGAGTAAAAATTCCCCCCACCACTCCAGATATTATTGAACGCACTCTTCCACAACCAACTATCTCACCTAGTCCTCCCCCACTCTTCCCTTCTCCTTCTCCCACGCCTTTCCCCTCTTCCCCAACGCCACAGCCACCTGATGTTACTTTTCCCACCACTGAAAGTTTTTTTGTCAAAACAATTGAAGTCTTAGGAAGTACTGTTTTACAAAATGAAATTACAAAGTTAAAACAATCCTTTGAAAATAAGCAAGTAACTTTTGCAGAGTTAATTCAATTACGTTCGGGAATTACTAAACTCTACATTAAAAATGGATATATTACTAGTGGTGCATTTTTACCAAGCAATCAGGATATTACTGATGGTGTAGTGCAAATTCAGGTAGTCGAAGGGGAACTTGAGAAAATTGAACTGAGTGGACTCAAAAGGTTGCAACCAGGATATGTGCGATCGCGCTTAGAAAAAGCTGCTACTATTCCCTTAAAGCAGCAACGCTTGGAAAAAGCACTACAACTATTACAAATTGATCCCTTAATTCAACGGGTGAACGCTGAGTTGACGGCAGGTAGCAGTCCTGGTCGTAATATCTTACAGGTAAAAATCACAGAAGCTCCTGCTTTTCATGCTGGAGTATTTACGGCTAATAATCAATCTCCCAGCATTGGTTCAGTGCAAATTGGGGCCTTTATCGCTCATGATAACTTATCTGGTTTAGGCGATCGCCTCAATGCTGAGTATGGAATTACAGAAGGACTAAATCTATATGACATCAACTACTCCATCCCTGTGAATGCGATGAATGGTACTATTGGCTTGAGAGTCAGCAATAGTGACAGTCGTATTATCGAAAATATTTTCCGCAACTTAGATATCAAAAGTGAGACACAAACTTATTCTCTAAGTTTTCGTCAGCCTTTATACAGGTCTGCTCAAACTGAATTTGCTGTTGGTATCGCTTTAGATTTACGTCGCAGCCAAACCTTCCTCCTGGGTGACATTCCCTTTTCTTTTTCAGAAGGACCGGAAAATGGCGAATCAAAAGTTACAGTAATTCGATTTTCCCAAGATTGGGTAGAACGTACTGCCACAAGAGTGTTAGCAGCACGCTCTCAATTTAGTCTAGGTATAGATGCTTTTGATGCTACAATCAATAATACGGGTACTGATGGGCGTTTTTTCTCTTGGTTAGGGCAATTTCAGTGGGTGCAGCGCCTATCACCTCAAACTTCACTGGTAGCACGAGTCAATGCTCAACTGACGCCAGATTCTTTATTACCGATAGAACAATTTGTAATTGGAGGAGTAGATACTGTACGGGGATATCGTCAAAATGAAATAGTTGCTGATAACGGTATCACCTTTAGTATCGAGATTCGCATCCCATTGATATCTAACCCTAATACCTTACAGATAGCGCCTTTTTTTGATGTAGGTACAGCTTGGAATCATCGTGGGGGAACCCCCGAACCGCAGACAATTGCTGGTTTGGGCTTAGGTTTGCTTTGGCAGCCAAGCCGAGATTTGAACTTGCGTTTAGACTATGGTATTCCTTTAAGGGCAATTGATGATCGTGGAGATACACTGCAAGATAAAGGTCTTTACTTTTTATTACAGTATCAGCCGTTTTGAAGCCAACTAGGTGGATGCCTAAGCCAAGGACTCATCCCCCTGACTCTTTCAAGGGTCGCAGGGTGTTTCATACAAAGAAAGAAAAAACTTTATTGTAATACCTGTCTAAACCCTACTCTGTGTCTTTCTAGAAGAGCCGCACCCAAATCGTTTAACAAACTTACCAGAAATACCATGACTTTGGCATCAAGTTGCGATCGCCCTAATGATTCTCACTGGTCGTAGACAGTCCGAGATTATATCTAGTTAAAACGGCACGATGGAGACATAGCGATCGCGCATCCAGTCATCGCCATGCGACGGAAGCTTACAATGCTGATTGTTTTGTGATTGACATAGAAGAAATGAAGATTATTTGCCAATAAGCGCAATTTTATTTGTTATGGTACGAAAAAATCCACTTGAAAAACAAGTGGACTAATTACTTACTTGACCGAAAGTCGACAGTTTATTAGCAGTTTAATAAACTGTCATAAAAATTTATAACATTGATAGGTCGAGATTTTGACAAAAATAGTTGTTGTGGCGTAAAACTTAAAATTTACTTTTGACAAACTTTATATAAGTAGTATATGAGTGGTGTGATCGCACCTCAAAACCCTTAGAACTTTCTTATTATCATTTACTAAGTTTATTGAAATTGTTTTGTGTTTCTCAACAACTTCAATACCTCCTTATTCCCTCTTGTTGGTAGGAGGGATTTTATTTAAATAGAGAAAATACTTATATTTTTCTTACTTCTATTTAGTATGTTTTTATCAAGGTGTCTAACGCCTATCCTGTATACTTTTATTCCCCCCTGTACTAACAGGAGGGAATTTTTGTAGTTAGCCCATCAACTACTAAAGTGAACATTTTACCCAAAAACAGATTATGTAGAGTATAAAAGATGGTTATTAGCATTACATATACGGACAATGAACAATAAGTGGGCAGTTAAACGTATCAGTGTAAACCTGGTATCTTGAAGCTGAAACACTTGAATCATCCTCCAACATTATCCTCTGACCTTCGATGAGTGAGGGGTATGTTGTATGTGGTGCGTGTGGTGTGGGGGCTCAATACTGCTCGGATAAGACAAATCGATTGACATTTAAACCCACCAGAGACGCGCCATGGCGCGTCTCTACATGGCCCAAATTATGACGAAAAATCCTTAACCGAGAAATATTGTGCGGGGGCTAATCCATCAAAAATACGACAGAATTGGATTGAGCGTGCTGGCTCGATCTGGTGCGCTGCTAAGATAAGATATTGCATTGCTCGAATACGTTCCATTCATTGCCACATCCGACAGTTCCACAGACGAAATGAAGTGACCTGTTTCATCGCTTGCTTCTTTGTTAGTCGTAAATCATTTTAGGGAAACATATATTTACGGGAGCATCCCAATTTCTTCAATATACCACTGAGGGTTTAAATCCGTAGCTCTCATAGCATAAGTCGTGTGAATGACGGCTCAATAAATCAAACTGTCTGTTTAAGCAGACTTAGCTATGAGACTGCGATTTGAATCGCAGGAGTTTTTGAAAATTTAGGATGCTTCCAGAAATTTATTAGTGTACAAAAAAGCTAATGCAAAATCTAAATAGATAAACAGTATAAACAAAAACTTTAATATATTTGGTTTAGTTAAAATGAACAGAATACTAATTATAGAAGACGAACCTCAAATTCGAGCAAATTTAGAGGAAATTCTCCAACTAGCAGATTTTGATACCTTGACAGCTCCGAACGGTCAGATTGGATTGGAAATGGCAAAAACACAACTACCAGATTTAATTATCTGTGACATCATGATGCCAGAATTAGACGGTTATGGTGTACTGTCTGCTCTACATCAAGATGAAGCAACTACTAATATTCCTGTGATTCTTTTGACTGCGAAAGCAGAACGTTCAGATTTTCGTCATGGAATGCAACTAGGAGCTGATGATTATTTGACAAAACCATTTACAACTGAAGAACTACTCAGCGCGGTGACTATTCGTTTGGAAAAACAAGCTGCGGTTGAACGTCATTCTCAAGCTAAACTAGATGAATTACGAAATAATATTGCTCATTCATTACCTCATGAATTAAATACGCCTTTGAATGGCATTCTTGGTATGTCACAATTGCTCATAGAAAATCGTGAACTAATGGATGAATCTGAAGAAATTAATATTGCAGAATCAATTTACACGTCTGCTCATCGATTGCATAAATTAACTAAAAGATTTTTACTTTATAGTAATCTTGAATTAATACTCAAAGATTCGGAAAAAACACGTCTTATTAGAGAAAAATCAGAAAAGTGCCTTTCTCAAGAGATGATCATGAATGTGTCTCTTAAGACAGCTAAAAATTTCGGTAGAGAGAAAGATTTAAAGCTCGAACTCCAAGAATCTATTATAAAAATTCCAGAGTCAAAATTGGATAATCTTATTGAAGAACTAATAGACAATGCCTTTAAATTTTCTTTACCAGGTAGCGAAGTTCGAGTAGTGAGTAATGTGACTGCCAGTAAATTAAATTTATATGTGATTGATCATGGGAGAGGAATGACAGTTGATGAGATTGAGAGAATAGGAGCTTTTATGCAATTTCATCGTAAGTCATATGAACAACAAGGCTCTGGCTTAGGACTGGCGATCGTTCAATACATAATGAAATTATATAATGGCGAATTCATGATAGAAAGCAAACCTCAAGAACAAACTGTTATAAGGGTTGTTATACCAAGTTTGCAGAATTTGTAGTGAGGACTTTAGTCCTTAAAGATGTAATAAAATAGGACTAAAGTCCCTGACGGGGCGACAAAATAGCCTGAAAAGCTCATGAGATAAAGTATGTAGCAATTTATGGTAAGAAAAGATAGGTCTCATGAGTGTCAATAAGACCTATCTAATGACAATATTGCCTGAAT
>JANBVI010000073.1 GCA_024239075.1 Fischerella sp. CENA71
CCCACTAATGTAAAAATGCTTACTGATTGGCAATAAGAGATGCTTAGAAGCTTAATTTCTCGTTTTTATTATCAATTAAACCAAGCTTTTGTACCTCAAAAAATAATAGTGGGATAGGTTCGTAGCTAGTAAAAGTAATCAGCAGTGGATTTGGTTAACTTTAGATAAGAAGACTAGAGAAATAGTTGGGCTTTACATTGGCGAGCGCAGCGAAGATGGAGCTAGAGGGTTATGGAATTCTCTACCACCAGTTTATCGTCAATGTGCTGTTTGTTATACTGATTTTTGGACTGCTTATGAAAAAATTCTTCCCCATCAACGTCACAAAGCACTCGGTAAAGAAAACGGAAAGACTAATTATATTGAACGCTTTAACAATACAATGCGCCAACGAATTTCTCGTTTAGTTAGAAAAACTTTATCCTTTTCTAAAAAGTTAGATAATCATATTGGTGCTCCGCGGGTATTTTATTCATCATTATAATTCTTGTTGTAGCGCCTAAATTTGTTATCACTACATATTTACCACTACCTAATTGGAAAGGCCTTAATAGATACAGTTCAACCTTCGTACATGAGCATCGTCCTGGTAGCACGGTGGCTCTTTGTTCTCGAATTTACAAGAAGTATTAGGGGAATATGCAAGGTGCGATCGCACTTCAAGTACTGGCATATTGGAGCATTCGCGGGAGCATCCTAACGCCAAGCTGTCTCTACCAGTATTTCTTTGCCATTGGTGAGGTTGATTGATACCAATGTCGTCTTTGGCATAAGCCGACTACAGTTGCTCACCATTGCAATTTGCCGACCAATGGTCGGCAAATATTTTTCGATATCCAAGAGCGATCACACGAGTGAAACAAGCGCTGCAACAGGGGTGGTGTGATAATCCCACTGGTTTATTCACGCCTCAGCTGCATTCTTTGGAGCTAAAGGGAAGAATGTGGTAACATCCGATGTCAGCCAGTGGTTTACTTGGGCGCATCAACAGAGGCGGTGGAATTGCAGGAGATGATGCGGAGGTTTCCATTGTAGGAGTAAATTGGGCGAAAAACATAGCAAGACAGGAGCGTACTTCGAGTATTGGGTAAGGCCAATCCTCGGGCGGAAAATGTCGGTGCCCTCGCGTTGCGCCTGGGGGCGCAACGCCCACCAGTCTTTGGGTTGAGCCGAAATATATTTGATAGAGCACGCTCCTTTTTATTTTCACCGAGATCCCTAAGTGCGATCGCACCCAAGTCCCAATCTCACCAGCACCGCCCGACATATCAATAAATCTTGATGCGTCCCTCAATCTCGCCCTTGTATACTGTCGCCCGCTCGCGCCAACGACCACACTAACGACCGCCCCCCGGTAATCTGGCGCCTACCAATAACAAACCCCTCACAAGGAGGGGCGGCGGCATGGGCATCAGGAGTAAATTCGTAGATTTAGCCGTTTATCTTACACTCATAAGTCTATAAACCAAAAATAAGGGTAAACTAAGCGTTTTCTCTGGTTATATTGCACTTACCAACCACACAACACACGAAAATGCCTTACATCAACTTGCAGGTACATTCCGCTCGCAAGAAATAACAAACCCCTCCACATGGCAAAGGGAGGGGCAGTTGTAATGGGTATCAGGGTCAAGTTTGTAGATTTAGCAGTTTATCTTGCAGTCATAGTATATTATGCGGTTGCTGAAAAATTAGTTTCTGGTGTTTCAGGTAAGTGTCGAATCAATTCTCTGATAATATCTGTTACTGGTCTTCCGGTTTCTTGGCTATATTTTTCAAGTCTTTCAGCTTCAGATGATGCCAGATTTAAAGTCATCCGTCTGACTGCCCATTTCTTGTTCATTGTCGTTTAAGATGATGTTAACAGCTATTATTTATACACCAAATAATAGAGTTGTCGGGAAATGTAAGCAAACAAACGGCAATGAAAATACAACTGTATCTAGAATTACATCATCTATCAACACTTTATCAACCAGCAGATAGTTGTATATTTATCTGAGTTAAAAGATAATACTTTGAGGTGGTTAACCTAACCCTAACTATACTGCTGCTGTCGTGGCTCTAGTCGTCCATGACAGTTTTTTATTTTCACCGAAACCCCTTAGTAGTTGATCTGCTGACTAAAAAAATCCCTCCTGAAACTACAGAGGGATAAAAGTGTACAGGATAAGCGTTAGACACGCCTTAATCAAAATTGTGGTCATTACAAATTATTTTCACCAGCGAAAATCAATATTTTAACAGCTAACTTAATATCATCTGTTATCCAACAAAACCCAGTTATAGAAAAGGAGCTTTGTGAAGATAATACACAAAGCTCCAAGTCTGGCTGAAAAATCAATTCGCTCAAGCAGTAAGGTAAAAATAGAAGAGGGAACTTTCCTTGATTCCCTAAAATAAACTACCAATGTAAGCAAACAAACGACAATGAAAATACAACGTTGGTACAACAGCATAACTTAACTGCTAATCCCTAGAAACTCTTTCTGTCTCAGACATAGAGTTTACGTCAACAAACTTCCATATGACGACATTTTCCCATTCTCAAACCCTACTCGCTTAGAATGAATATTGTTGTCACAGAATCATTGCCGTCATGTCAAATCTTCCCTAAGCTTTGATATGTATTCTGCACGTTGCTGCACATAGTTTTAATTGAGAATAGAGTCAATAAGATCCGGTAAAACCTTATAACTTCGTAAACCTATTAACCAGTGATTCCGAAAGTTACGCTAAGAAATTGATGAGCGGTTTTCAATATCGCGATCACTAGGGTTTAAACTGTACCAATTGATCTGTCTGAAATTTAAAAGCCTCAAATCCTTGCTGTGTCCTGTTTTGTTTTCAGATTAATTTTTCGATAGCAAGTCAACTAATTCTTGCTTTTTCTTCTTGGTATATCCGGTAATTCCTTGTTTTTTCACCATGTCTTTGAGTTGTGCAACAGTTAAACTATTCAAAGTATTACCATCTGTGATAACTTCTGGAGTTGGTTGAGGAGTCAGGTAGAAAACTTCCTTGAGTGCTACCAGCTTTTTCCCCTTAGTGATACCGCATTTAAGTTTTGTGATTGGCTCTAAGCTTTTCCAGTATTGGCGTGGAGATTCATCAATACGATTGGTAGCGATCGCCAACTTCACACCTTTTAACTCACTACCAGGTTTTTCTATCAGGTACTGCAACGCAGACTGAATTTCGTCTCTAGTTGCAGTTGATAGGTTAATTTGAGGTATGGACTCTCCGGTAAGAATCTTGGTTAACTCAAATGTTTTTTGACTCTTATCTGCAATAATACACCAAACTCTTTCTAGCCCAGCTTCCTCAGCGATCGCATAAATAAATGAATTGCCAATAACCTCATACTGGTCTTCAGTGATTTCTTTAACAATTACTGGAACCCAATTACGTCCATCTGATTCAAGCAGCGCTTTTGCAGCTGCTTTGATTAAAAACTCTGGTGCATCTGTGCCTTTACCTGGGTTAACTTCATGCATGTAAAGGCACATCAAATTTCCAACATTACTTAAGCTCATATTTGCCCTCCTATTGCAAAAAGTATTCCTTGGCTAGTGCTAAATAATGGTCGCAGACTGTTCGGTTTTTATAAACAGCAGGTATACGAGCAAACGCAGCGCTTGCAATATGCGCGTAACTAGGTATATCAAAAATATGTCGGTCTTTCCTCGCCTGAGTGTATTTAGGGTAAAAGAATGGCGTAAGGTCAATAGAATTAACTTTATCCTTTTTGCCTTTTTCTATGATTTCATCTATCGCCTGTTCTGCGGTAAGCTTTTGAGCTTCACTAATAAATTCACCGTTATAAAAGATGGGCAGAGCTATTGGCCCTCCGTCTTTTCTTTCGTTTTGGATTTCGGGAATAAAACGCTTAATGACGATAGCTGCATTCTCCAGTGAATAGATACTGTTATGCTTTGTAGGGATTAAAACCACATCTGCGGCGTAAACAGCAC
Organism: Fischerella sp. CENA71; assembly: GCA_024239075.1. Taxonomy (GTDB): domain Bacteria; phylum Cyanobacteriota; class Cyanobacteriia; order Cyanobacteriales; family Nostocaceae; genus Pelatocladus. The sequence continues at coordinate 3,975 of JANBVI010000073.1, forward strand.
ATTGGCTAAAGAATCTCCAGTTAGGCGGAGAGTCAATCAAAATGTAGTCGTATTGCGATTTGAATACTTCTAATGCTTGCCGCAATCTGTTAATACTTAACATTTGGCGCAGTTTTTCCTCCCCCAAACTTAGGAGTTTTTCATCACCAGTAATAATGTCAAACCGCAATAACCCACCGGATTTATTGGGGTATTGATACGCTGTTATCAATTCGTTAACTAACTGATCTCTCTTATTGACCAGCCACGAATATAAAGTATCTTCCTTGGGTTTGAGCCTTAGTGAGTTTGTTAAGTCTTGTTGATTGGGGTCAAAATCAACAATGAGTGATAGCTTCCCCTGCATTGCCAACGTCGCAGCCAAATTAACTGTGGTAGTGGTTTTCCCTACCCCACCTTTGTTGTTGTACACTGCTACAGTTAACGCTTTTTGCGGGTTGTCAATCTTCTTCTTGATTGCACAAACAACTTCATTTAAGTTATCTAGTGTAAGTTCCCAGCAAGGGGAAGCAGGATGGATGACCTTACCATGTTTTCTAAATAACTGGATGTAGG